>CAWATY010000006.1:0-776331 GCA_963785115.1 uncultured Actinomycetota bacterium | reverse complement strand
GAAAGGAGCGTATAAGCACCGCCCCCGCCCGTGCTGTCGTTGACATGACGCGAGGTAGCGGTCTGCCCCCCGCGAGGACGCCGGTCGTGTGTCAGGGGTCGGACGTCGGGCAAGCAACGGGATCCGGGCCGCGGTGCGAGGCAGGTCCAGTTCGAGTGCTCATTTTTGCGCCCCACGCCAATGCAAGGAAGAGCAGCACGATCAGCGCGTTGATCCACGCTAGAGGCAGGTCGAAGCCCCACCAGAACGGCGCACACATGACGATGCCGGCCAAAGTGCTGACGACCCCGATCGGGCGTCGAACCAGCAGCAGGCCACCGCCGATCGCAAGCACGATGCACGCGCCGAGGAACGCCAACAGGAGCGGGACGGTGGTGGTGATCCCGTGGTCGTAGAACGGGCCGTAGCCGTAGGTCGGGTTGCCGGCCGCGTTCCAGACCTCGTGGTGGTGAGCGAGGTGCCAGATGGCGCCGACATCGAAGGCTCCGAAGCCCAGGGCGTTCACCAAGGCGTTGAAGCCCGCGAGACGCAACGCCCAGGCCCTCACGGCCGCACGCCCGGACGTAGTGCCACGGCGCACACCACGAGGCCGCTGAGAGCCACGCCCAGCCACACCGTGAGCACCGCGTCTGGGAAGTTGCCGATCGGGTAGAGGGTGCCCCAGCTGAACATCCCCGACAGGGTCACCGGCGCCACCGCAGCCACCGCCACCACCGGCGCGAACATCGCGCCGGGCGTCGGCACGAGTCGACGGGAGGCCAGCGCCGTCGAGCCGGTGACGAGCAGGACGGTGGCGCCGCCCAGCAGCCACCAGCCCGGCCGCCAGAGGGGGACGTCGCCGGGTCGCAGGGTCACCACCAGGGACCACACCGACAGCGGCACCAGTGTCACGCCGAGCCGGTTTGCGCGCCGCCAGCCCGCCCCGCGCGGGGTCACGGCCACCATGGGAAGGGCGTCCTCGTCGTAGGCGAACGCCGCGGCGGATGCGCAGCAGGCGAGCAGTGCCGGTGCGAGCAGGAAGGCGTCGTCCGGCCACCGCGCGAGGAGGACCGCGGTGACTGCGGCTGCAACACAGGCCCCGAGCAGCGGCAGCCAGGCGACCCCGCGCCGGAGGTACCAGAGCCGAGTGCTCAAGCCGTGACCCTGGACGGGATCGGGTCGGAGTCCCGATTGTCATGGTTGCCGGTCGTGGCCGCGAGGCAGAAGAGGACCACCGCGGACGCGGCGACGGCCGCCACGAGGACGCGGAACCTGGGCGTCCTGGCGGCGCGGTCGTGCCACATCGCCCCGAGGACGGCGAGGGCGCCGAGAGCCAGCAGGTAGCCGAGGTAGGCAGCGGGGTTACCGGCGATCAGCGTCTGGGTGCCGTCCGCGTTGTCCCCGGTGTGGAAGATGGCCCACGGCACCCAGAGCCGCCACTCGGATCTGCCGGTGTCGAGGAGGGGCACTTGTCCGAGCAGGCTCACCACGATGAGGGCGACCACGACCATGCCCGAAGCGCCACGGAACCGGAGCCAGCGGCCGGCCAGCACGCCCAGCAGGGCTCCGTCGAGGCAGGCCACCGGGCACATGAGCACGATGCTCCACACCTGCCAGTCGGGCAGGGTGTCGAACCACCACTCCTGCGGAGCCACGCCGATCACCCTCGCGAGGACGACGAGGGCGACCGAGAACACCAGCCCGGCCACGAGCGGTGGGATGCCCGCTGCGGCCAGCGCGAGCGTCCGGCGGGCCTCGGTGCCGGGTGCCGTGGCGACGGCCTCGACGGCGACCTCGGTGGACCGGGTGAGCAGCGCGGCGGCGATCACGCTGGCGAGGCCGATGTAGAACGCGCCGAGCAACGGAAGCGTGAGCACAACCGGGACCCCAGTGCCGACGTCGACGAGGACGACGTACAGCCCCAGCACGACGAAGCCAAGAGCGACGCCCAGCACGAAGATGGGGTGGCGGGCCATCCGGCGGGCCTCGATGGCTGCCATCGCGCGGTAACCGGCGATGCCGGACGCGGGCACGGAAAGAATGCTCATCGGTCGCTCCAGATGTGGTTCGGACGGCGTCACGAGGGTGTGTGGACCCGGTGTGCGTCGGGCCCGAGCATCAGCAGGTAGGCGTCCTCGAGGGTCGGCTCGGCAGGGTCCGCGCCGACCGGCGGCCTGCCGCCGACGACGTGGTGGCGGCCGGTGCCGGTCCGCCAGCTGACCATGGCGTCGTCGCCGGGCTCGTCGGCGAGCCAGACCTGGCCGACCGCGGTGGCGACCAGGTCGGTGACGGCACCGTCGAAGCGGACGGTTCCGCCCGCGAGCACCACAACGCGCTCGCAGAGTGCCGCGACGTCCTCGGTCTGGTGGGTGGACAGCAGCACCGTGGAGCGGTGGCCCAGGGCGGACAACGTACGCCGCAGGTCGGCGCGCTGCGCCGGGTCGAGTCCGGTCGTGGGCTCGTCGAGCACGACCAGCCGCGGGTCCCCGAGCAGCGCCTGCGCCAGCCCGACCCGTCGGCGTTGCCCACCGGAGAGCCGACTGACCCGGACCGTGGCCTGGTCGGCGAGCCCGACTGCGCCGAGCACGCGGCGTACCTCCTGGGACCGGGCCCGGCGGTCGTTCCACTCCTTGAGGACGGCCACGTACTCGATGAAGCCGAAGGCGGTCATGTCCGAGGGGTAGCCGAGCTCCTGCGGCAGGTAGCCGAGCTGGCGTCGCACGGCGGTCACGTCGTGGGAGCGGCTCGGATCACGCCCAAGCAGCCCTACCTCGCCGCTGTCCGCACCGATCGACGTGGCGACGATGCGCAGCAGGGTCGTCTTGCCGGCGCCGTTGGGGCCGAGCAGACCGGTGACGCCTCGGCCGAAGGAGAGGTCGACGTCTGCGAGGGCGCGGGTGCGGCCGTACCGCTTGCCGACGCCGGTCAGCTCGACGGTGCTCGTGCCGGCGCTCACAACG
Source organism: uncultured Actinomycetota bacterium (assembly GCA_963785115.1). GTDB lineage: Bacteria > Actinomycetota > Actinomycetes > Propionibacteriales > Nocardioidaceae > JACCWP01. The sequence goes on along the minus strand of CAWATY010000006.1, from coordinate 773,392 downwards.
CCACCCCCGGCTGCCGGTCGGTGCCGGCTCGAATCGCAATGACGGCACAGGCGGCCACGGCCAGCCCGAGGTAGACGCCCTGCTGTGCCGCCTCGACCGGCCAGGTGGGCGCGAAGGCACGCGTGGAGCCGAGCACGACGCCGGACCAGACGAGCGCCACGACGGTCGCCGCGGTCCGGGGCCCGACGAAGGCGGCCAGCGCGAGCAGCACCGGCACCAGCGCCAGGGCCGGGCCGAGCCACGCGCCGGCGAGCCACGGCGGCCCGGGCACGGCAAGCCCGAGCAGCACGGTGACCGGCAGCACCGACACCAGAACCGCGATCGTGCGCAGCAGGATCAGCCTGGTGCGTCCGTAAGGCGCGGTGGCCAGCAGCGCCTCGAGTGGGTCCTGGCGCGGGCCGTAGGCGGCGGCGACGCCGAGCACCGGCGCCAGGGGCGCCGCGAGGAGGAACGGTGCGAGCGCCGTTCCTCCTGACGCGTAGGCGGCCAACGTGGCGAACGACAACGACAGGAACGCACCGACCAGCCAGGCACCGCGCAGCGAGGCCGCGCCGGCGAGCAGCACCGCGGTCGGCTCCGGGAGCCCGCACCGCCGGGCGAGCCGCAGGGGGTACGGCAGGGGCGGACGCTCCACGGCGTCGCGGATGCCGGCCCACGTGCGCTCCACCAGCTGCGGCTCGAGCAGGTGGCCCACCGCCGCCCGGCAGGTCTCGCACTGGCTCACGTGCTGCTCGACCGAGGCGCCGGTGATGGCATCGAGGTCGCCGGCGAGATAGCTCGCGAGCAGCGCCCGGTCGGCGTGCCAAGCCTGGGTCCCATTGGTCATCGTCATCCCTCCTGCGGCTCGGTGAGCGCGGTCCTCAGCTGTGCCTTGGCGCGGTGGAGCCGCGTCTTCACGGTGTTCTCGCGGACGCCGAGCAGGCGCCCAGCCTCCTTCGTGGTCAGGCCGTCGAGCACGACCGCCTGCACCACCGAGCGGAACTCTGGCGACAGGCGCCGCAGAGCCGCGGCGAGATCGCCGAACTCGACTCCCAGGAGCACCTGGTCCTCGGCGGACGGCAACACCTGCTGCCGCACCGGCGACACGTCCCAGTCGGGGACGAGCACCACGTCCTTGCGGCGGCGCAGCCGCGACACCATCCGCCGGAACGCGATGCCCCACAGCCACGCGCCGACCTCACCCTCGTGACGGAACCGGCGCGCGTCCTTCCAGAGCGCGACGAACGTGTCCTGCACGACGTCGACGACGACGTCGGGGTCGTTGCAGCGTCGGAGCAACCGGGCGTGCAGCCACCCGCCATGACGCGCGTACAGCTCCCGGAGCGCGCTCAGGTCGCCGTCCGCGACCGCGGCGACCAGCGCCGCGTCGGTCACGGTCGGGGTGGTGTCCACGACCTCACTGTCGCAGCGACCCCGCGGTTTGGTTCCCGTCTGCCGACATCAAAACTCGTGGGGACGTGCCTAGCCAAGCAGCGAGCCCCCGCCGCGGATGACGGCGAGGTCCATCACCGCTTCTGGAACCTGTCGCCCTGTTCGAGCATGTCTGGAACCCCCGGCGGCGTTGGGCCTATTCGCAGTGGGATCGCGCACGCGATCATCAGCACCGCCAAGAACGTCCAGTAGTACAGCGCCACCCACAACCCCTCGGGTTGGTCCAGCCCCAGAGATGGACCGCCGATCCCCGTGGCAGTAAGGCCCCAGATCGGGACCACCGCAATTGCGATGAGTCCGCAGGTAGCCCGCAACCAGGGCCGACGCCCAGCGATGGCGTAGGCACCGATCACGCCGAATGCTGGCACCCCGACCGTCCCGCCACCGACCCCACCCTGGAGGGTGGCGCCGTGACGAAAAACGTCGACCACAAGCACTGAGGCAAAGACGAACGGCGAGAGCACCAACCATCGCCATCTCGACGCGGACGATGTACGCCGGAGGTGCTCGGCCAAACCCAGCAGCAGACCAGTGACCACGCTGGGAGCGAGGATCCAGGCGAAGGTGCCACTCCACGTGACAACCGACGGGTCCTTGGTCACCTGGGTCATGAACCCGCGCAACCCACAACCCCAGGCCAGCCCGCCTAGAGCACCCAAGGCGGGGAAGGCATAGGGCTCCAAGACCGCCCTCATGGGCGCGGATGGGTAGGAGATACGTCAGGATCGTTGCAGCGGCGTATGAGCCAGCCGTGCAGCCAGGCGCCGTGTCGCTCGTACAGCTCCCGCAGCGCGCCATCGTCCCCGTCCGCGACCGCCGCGACCAGCGCCGCGTCGGTCACGATCGGGGTGGTACTCATGATCTCCTTGTCGCAGCGACCACGCGATTTGGTTCCCGTCTGCCGACGTCCGATCTTCGCTGCGGCGCGTCGCGCCAGGCCCCGCGCACTCGGCCGACCGGCACCCATGCGAGCCCGCGGCTTGTGTCGGTCAACCGAGCGCTGAGTGGACACCTGATCAGGTCTCTCCTGGCAGGTGTAGCCAGGGGTGTGGGGATTCGGTCGGTACTAGCTAGCTAGGGGTCGACGCTGAAGCTGAACATCATTCCGCTCTCGTGGTGTTCGGCGATGTGGCAGTGCGCCATCCAGAGACCGGGGTTGGTCACATCGAGGAGGATGTCGACGGTTTCGCCGGTGCGCACGAGAACGGTGTCTTTCCAGACGAGGTTGGGCTCGGCGGTGTCGTCGCGGCTCATGACAAGGAAGCGGCCCGCGCCGTGGATGTGGAAGGGGTGGTGCATTGGATGGTCGGAGTCCATTTCGTTGACCAGCCGAATCTTCACCTGATCGCCGACCTTGAAGTGCCAGTCGATCGCATGGTTCTCCCCACCTGTGCTGCGGTCGACCAGCTTCCAGCGCATGTTGTCTCGTGTGGTGATCCGGTTGACGTCGACCATGTCGTCTTCCCACTCGATGCCACCAGTTGCCGCATGGTTGTGACCGTCTGCGTGGCCGTGCTGCTGGTCGGTCGCGTGGTGCTGGGCGTGGGTGGGTTCGTCGCCGTGGTGTTCGTAGGTCTGGTTGACGAGTTGCGACGGCATGAGTTTCATCCCGCATTCGGGGCAGCGGTCGGGTGAGTGGCTCACCACATCGGGGTGCATCGGGCAGGTGTAGGTGGCGGCAACGGCAACCAGCTTCATGCCGCAGTACGGACATCGGCCTTGCTCGGCGGTGATGACTTCGGAGTGCATCGGGCAGGAGTAGACGATGGGGCCGTCGGGTACGCCCATGTCCATCTCAGCGACAAACGCGAGCGTCTTGTCCGGTGCCACATCGCGGTACCGGTCCAGCCGATACCGTTCGGCTGTCATATCGGCGTTGGTGCGAAGTACCTCGAACTGCCCGCTCAACTCCGGCTCGGCAGGGACTTCGCCAACGGTGACTGATGCCAGGGGGTAGCTGCGCTCTGGATGCCGGTGCTCGAGGGTCACGAGCCCAGGCTGGTCGAACAGGACGTCGACGACGATCCGCTCCGACGGCGCGAGCATCACCTCAGTCACGAAGGCCTCGTGCTCGACCCGGCCGCTGTCACCACCGACCAGCTTCATGCGGGCCTTGTCGAAGCCCACATTGAAGACCCGCGTGTTGGCGGTGTTGGTCAAGTAGAAGCGCGCCAACTCCCCGAGGTCGGCCGACAGTTCAGCGGCGACGTCACCGCCGATGAGCATGGTGTTGCCGAACCTCCCCATCGCCACGTAGGTCGTCTCGGTGCGGCTGAAAGACGCGATCTGACCGTTCTCGAGCAACACATCATCGAGGGTGAGCAGCTCCTCCCGGTTCACCGTGGGCCAATAGTCCGGGTCCGACGGGACGACCACGATGTTGCCGTACAGGCCCATCTCCTGGCCGTAGTCTTCGCGGATGTGCGGGTGGTACCAGTACAGGCCGGGATCGTGGAACTGCAGTCGATAGCTGAAGCTCTGACCCACCTGCATTGGTGTCTGGGTCTCGTGTGTCCCGTCATAGGCGTTCTGCAACCGCAGCCCGTGCCAGTGCACGGTGGCCTCGGTGTCAGCCTCGTTGGTCACGTTGATGACCACTTCCGAACCCTGCTGGACTCGCAAGGTGGGCCCGGGCACCGACCCGTTGTAGGCAAGCATGCGCACGGTCGCATCGCCTAGCCGTTTGACCATCGGGGCAATACACAGGTCGAACTCCTCCCCGTCTGCGAGAACGACGACCTCGGATGGTCGAGAGTCTGGGAGGTCACGTATGTCGGTGGGGAAGTTTCCGCGATTCTCAGTCTGAGTGCGGTCACTGTCGTTCGGCATGATCGGACTCCTCCTGGCTTTCTCCCGCGTCGGTGCTGGCGCCGACGCAACGCATGACGTCTTCCTTGTCAGATGGGTGGCTGGGGGTCGTACTGGATGCCGCGCCGGACTTGCCAGGCCCGTTCGGGGCCGGCGAGGCGAGTGACCAGGTGCAGTGCCATGTCGATACCGGCGCTGACGCCGGCAGAGGTGATGAGGTCGCCGTCGTCGACCCAGCGGTCGGCTGGGCGGACCTGCACGGTGGGGTCAAGCCCGCGCAGCTCGTCCATCGCAGCCCAGTAGGTCGTCGCCGGCCGCTCGCGGAGCAGCCCGGCAGCAGCGTAGACCAGAGCGCCGGTGCAGACACTGGTCATCAACGGGACGGTCGCGCGTTGGGCGCGGACCCACTCGAGGTGTTTGGGGTCGCGCAGAAGCCCCCGGGTGCCGTCGCCGCCTGGGTATATGAGCACCTGCAGGGGTGGTGCGTCCGCGATGGCGTGGTGTGCGCCCAGAACCAGGCCCTTGGATGCGGTCACCGGCAGACCGTCCTGGGACATGCAGGACACGGCCCAGCCGTCGTCTGGGTGGTTGCGGGTCCAGTGGGCCAGTACCTCCCACGGGCCTACGGCGTCGAGCTCTTCGACGCCGTCGAATAGCAGGATGGCGATGTGGTGTGGGAACGTGCTGGGCTCGTTGGTCATGTTCTCAGCGTGCCTTTGGAAGAGCGGCCCGGGGTCTTTCGCTTTGGAGAACCCTCGCGCACTGAAGAGTTCATTCTCTGGCGGCGTGGGCGAGTGCCGAGGGCGTCTCGCGGCCGACGATCGCCGGGGCCTCGTGGACGAGCTCGTCGTTCTCGAGGGCCTCCACCATGAACAGGGCAAAGTCCACTCGACGCGTGAGGTTGCTCGCCAGGATTGGATCGCCTACGTGCTCGCTCCACACGGGCAGGCCCTGGCTTTCGCCCTCCTCGAGGTCGCTGCCGCGCACGACTGTCCACCGGGTGTCGCTGGCAAACACCCGCCGGCATGCCTCCACCTGGTCGTCGAGGTCGACCTTTCGAGCGAGTCGCGCAAGCCGGCCGAAGACGTTCACCATCACCTTGAGCTTCCACGAGTACACGTCCTGGCCGTCGCGGGTGATGTGCCACCCGCACGAGAACACAAGGCGCGCGCCCGGAGGTGCGTAGTCGAGCACTGCCTGGGTCGTTCCCGTCGAGTACCCGTTGACGCCAACCGGGGTCATCACGACGAGCACCCCGTCGCACCCCGCGACCGCGCGCTTGATGACCTCGGGGTCGTCCGTTGCTCCCGGGATCACGGTGATACGCCCCTTGAACCGGTCGAGTTTCCCCACGCTTTCCTGCCGGCACACGCCGACCACCTCGTAGCCTCGATCCAACGCGTGCTGCACCATGTACTGCCCGAGTTTGCCGGACGCTCCGACGATGCAGACCCTCATCGTGTGCCTCCCGTAGTGGTCTGGACATCGGCGGAGCCGTACGTGTCCTGCACGGGCTTGTCGATGTCCCGGAGTTCGAGAACATCCGCTTTTCCGTAGGTGTCCTGGACGATCGCTTTCATGGGCTTTCTTCTTTCTGAGGTGGCCGGTCCGACCGGCATTCGTTTGCATACTGACGTTGTCCTGTAGATCGGCGCGCGTCAATGCATGCGCGTGACCGTCCCTCGACGGGTGAGCGACGACGGACGCCTCGTCCATCCAGTTCGCGAGCGCTTCGTGCCAGTCGCTCGTCTGGCCGATCTCGAGGTCATCAGAACCTTGCAGCCTGCCCCGGCACACTCTCGCGCTGGGTGGCCAACCACTCGCGAACGTCCGAGATCGTGTACGTCAGATGCCGGCCGGCCCGGATCACTCAGGGACCGTGGCCCGTCAGCCGCCAGTCGTAGATCGTCTTGACGGGAACGCCGAGGTACTCGGAGAGCTCGTCGATGCTGATGAGCTGTTCGAGGCCTTCGAGGTGATGGGTGCTCATGCACATGAGGTGCGTTGACGACACCGCTGGCATCGGGAACGACCGGCAGCAGTCGGGGCTCGATCATCCAGACGAGGCGGAGAGTGAGCTCCGCGCACCCACAATCGAGGGTTCGTGGAAGGTGGATCAAATCACATGCTGTCAGGCGTGGGATCCGACTGGATCCCACGCCTGAACTTTGTAGCGGGGGCAGGATTTGAACCTGCGACCTCTGGGTTATGAGCCCAGCGAGCTACCGAGCTGCTCCACCCCGCGTCGGCACCCACCAGCATAGAGCCCGCGGCGACGCAGGTTCAAATCAGGGGCCCGCCCAGTCCGGCGGTGCGGGCGCCTGACCCGCCCGTGTCACCACCGGTGTCGCCGCCGGTGTCGCCACCCGAGTCCCCACCGTCCTCGGGCGGGTTCTCCAGCAGCTCGGTGGCCCGCTGGACCAGCGCGTTGTACTCCTCGATCAGGTCCTGGTACTCACCGAGATCGCGAGCCTGGAGCGCCGCCTGGGCCTGTTCGTACTTGTCCGCGGCCTGCGTGAGCAGCTCGGCGACGTCGTCGGAGGGGTTCGGCGGTTGGTTGGGCGGCGGCTCCTCGCCACCACCGTCGGGAGGCACGTCCGGCTCGGCCGTACCGAGGGCGTCGGCGAGCGCCCCCTGGAGGTCCTGCCCGATCCCCACGTCGGAGCCGAACGACGCCAGCACGAACTGCAGCTGCGGGTACGCGCCGGTGCCCGACGTGCTCTCCCGCTGGGTGTAGATCGGCTGCACGTACAGCAGCCCGCGGCCCGCCGGCACCGTGAGCAGGTTTCCGTAGAGCTCGGTGACGCCGGCCTGCCGGAACGACAGCAGTGCATCGGCGACCGACTCGTCGCTCTGGAACTCGGTGGCGATCTGCTGTGGTCCCGAGATCCGGTCGGGTGGCGCCACCAGCAAGGTCAGCTGCCCGTAGGCGTCGCTGTTCGGGTCGGAGTCGACCGACACGAACGACGCAAGGTTCTGTCTACCGACCGGCACGTACACGCTGGTGAGCGAGAAGATCGGGTCCTGCGGCGCCGCGTCGAGGTCGACACTCCCGTCATCGGTCACGGTGGGCATCTGCACCGACAGGTAGTAGGGCGGCTGCAGGGTGTTGTCAGCCTGGTCGGACGGGTCGGTGGGGACCTCCCAGCGCTCCGAGCCCGAGAAGAACGTGATCGGGTCGTCGACGTGGTAGGTCTGCAGCACCTCACGCTGCACCTTGAACATGTCCTCGGGGTAGCGCAGGTGGTCGAGCAGGTCGTCGGAGATCTCGCTCTTCGGCTGCACCACGTCCGGGAACGCGCTCATCCACGCATCCAGGATCGGGTCCTCCTCGTCCCACTGGTAGAGCGTCACGTCGCCGGTGTAGGCGTCGACCGTGGCCTTGACGGAGTTGCGCATGTAGGTGATCTGGTCGCTGGGCAGCGCAGCCGTCGACCCGACCTCGGTGTTGGTGTCCGAGGTCGCGGAGTCGAGGTCGACCCGGTCCGACATGGGGTAGGAGTTGGTGGTCGTGTAGCCGTCGACGATCCAGACCATCTGGTCACCGACCACGGCCGGGTAGGCGTTGCCGTCGACGGTCAGCCACGGGGCGACCTTCTCGACCCGCTCCCGCGGGTCGCGGTCGTAGAGGATCTGCGACTCGTCGTTGACCCGGCCGGACAGCACGATGTTCGGCTCGCCGAACTTCAGCGCGTACAGGGTCTGGTTGAGCAGTCCGCCGACCGGCACCCCGCCGTCGCCCTCGTACGTCGTCAGCGTGGGCTCCGACGAGCTGGACTCCGAGGTCGGGAAGTCGACCTCGACGGGAGATCCCTCCGGTCCGCCGACGATGGAGTACTCGGGGGTGTCCTCACCGAAGTAGATCCGCGGCTGGTACGAGTCGCCGCTGCCCTCCTCGGTGGCCAGGTCGCTGATCTCGCCCTGCGGGGGGATGGACGACTCGGCCCACTGCGGCTGCCCCTCCGGCCCGCGGCGGTCTCCGTACGCCGCGATCATGCCGAAGCCGTGGGTGTAGACGGTGTGGTCGTTGGTCCAGTTCCGCTGCTGCTCGTCGAGGCCGTCGAGATTGATCTCGCGAGCGGCGACGATCATGTCCTGCGGGGAGGTGCTCTCCTGGTCGAGGAACGAGTAGCGGTCGACGTCGAGCGTCTCGGGCACCGAGTAGAAGCCACGCACCTGCTGCAGCTGGGTGAAGGCCGGCGACACCAGCGTGGGGTCGAGCAACCGGGTGTTGGGCAACGCGGTGTTCTGCGACTCCAGGTCGCCGGGACTGACGTCCGTGGTCGCGTCGTACTCCGTCTCCTGGACGTCCTTCACGCCGTACGCGTCACGGGTGGCGTCGATGCTCAGCTGGATGTACGGGCTCTCCTTGTCGGCCTCCGACGGCTTCACCTGGACGCTCTGCATGATCGCCGGCCACACACCGGACAGCAGGATCGAGCTGAGCGCGAGCAGCCCGAGACCGATGCCGGGCAGCAACCACGTGCGCCGGAACGCACTCGCGAACAACAGCAGTGCACAGATGATCGCGATGACGATGAGGATGTTCTTGGCCGGGATGCGGGCGTTGGCGTCGGTGTACTGGATACCGGTGAACCGGCCACCGTCGGCGATCGCGTAGCCGAACCGGTCGAGCCAGTACGCCCACGCCTTCAGTGCGACGAACAGCCCGAGCAGGATCGACAAGTGCGTCTGCGCCTCGGCGGTGAGCCGGCCACGTCGCTGCTGGAGGTCGATGCCGCCGTAGAGGTAGTGGGTGACGGCGACGGCGATGATGCACACGGCCAACGTGACGAAGCCGAACGACGTGATGAACCGCAGCCACGGGTAGTCGAAGACGAAGAACCCGAGGTCCTTGTGGAAGTAGACGTCGTCCTGGTTCCACTCGCCGCCGTGCCGCCACAGCAGGAACGTCTGCCACTGACCGGACGTGACGCTGCCCGCCAGCACCGCCAGCACCGCGCTGAGCACGATCAGCACCCGGCCCCGCACCGGCTCGATCGACGAGCGCCAGCGGCTGAGGGCCTCGTTGTTGGCCGCGGCCGCCCGGACGAACGGGCGGGCGCGGTAGGCGATGACCACGTTGCCCGCCACCGCGCCGGCGAGCACGAGGGCGCCGGCGACGAACAGCCCGGCCCGGGTCAGCAGCACCTTGCTGAACACCGAGGAGTAGTCGACCGACTGGAACCACAGCCGATCGGTCCACACCCCGGTGAAGACCGCGAGCAGCAGCAGCAGCACGCCGAGGGTCACCAGGGTGGGGAGCAGCACCGATCGTCGGGATCCCGAGGGTGGTCGTGCCGCGCTCGGCGCGTCGGCGGCACCCGTCCCGCCGGACATGTCGTCGCTCACGCTGCTCCTCCGCCGTCCCCGTTCAGTCCCGCAACCCTACGTCCAGGGTCTCGGCGAGCAGATGGACGAGCCCCGGGACGAGGTCCGGACCCTCCACGACGTCACGCGGCTCGTCATGGCCGCGCACCCGTAGGGCGCAGTGCGCGGAGCCGTCGCGCAGCACCGCCGCCACGATGCGCACCTCCTGCCGCTCGGGGTGCTCGGCGGCGTACGCGCGCAGCTCTGCGGAGTCGTCCGGGAGCGCGCCCTCGGCGGACGGGGGGAGCACCAGCCGCTCGACGGCGGCGGCGCAACCGGCCACCTCGGGAGGCCACTCGATACCGACCAGCACCTCCTCCAGCGACTCGTCGACGCCGAGCGGGTCCTGCTCGACGGCGGTGAAGCCGTCCTCGGCCGACAGCCCGAGGGTCGACGCCAGGGAGGGCTGTTCGGCGAGCAGCCGAGAGGTCTCGACCAGCGCGTACAGCCGGGCGGGCAGGTCCCAGCCGGTCCCCGCGAGCGTGGCGTCGATCTCCAGGGCGGCGCGGCGCAGCCCCGACTCCCTCACCCGCACGTCGGCACGTCCGCGTCCTCGTCGTCGGCGAGTGCCGTCAACGCGTCGACCGCGTCACCAAGGTCCTTGACCTCGACCAGGGTGATGGCGTCGACATCGACGTCGGCACCCAGCGCCTCCTCACAGTTGGCCTCGGGCACGAGGAACACCGAGATCCCCTGCTCCTCGGCACCGGCGATCTTCTGCTGGATACCACCGATCGGGCCGACCAAGCCGTCGGGCGTGATCGAGCCGGTGCCCGCGATGTCGTGGCCGCCGGTCAGGCTGTCCGGCGTCAGCTTGTCGTAGATCGCCAGGGCGAACACGGTGCCGGCGCTCGGCCCGCCGATGCCGCCACCGAGGTTGATGGCCACGTCGAACGGCAGGTCGAAGTCGACCGTCACACCCACGCCGATCACCGGCACGTCCGGGTCGTCCGGGCTGGGTTGCGTGGTGAGAGTGACGTCCACCCGTTCGCCGTCGCGGCGGACCTGAAGGTCGACGTCGTCGCCGGGCTCGCGGTCACGGATCGCGGCGATGAACGCCTGACTGTCGCTCTCCCGCTGGCCGTCGACGCTGACGAAGACGTCGCCCTCCTCCAGCTCACCGTCCGCGGGTCCACCGGACTGGACCTCGCCCACCGAGTCGATCTCGCGGACGTGGTCGCCGAGCAGCCGCAGGGCCGCGACGGCAGCCACCTCCTGGGAGTCGGCCATCTGGGTCGCCGACTCCGCCTCGGCCTCCTGGACGCTCTGGTCCGGGTCGTAGATGACGTCTCGCGGCACCAGCGCGTCGTCGGAGGAGAACCAGGTCTGGAACGCCTCGACCAGGTTGATCTGCTGGCCCGCGGACGTCACCGACACGGTGGTCAGCGACAGCGAGCCGTCGGTGGGATAGGTCTTGTGGCCGCGGATCTCGACGATGGGCGCGCCGCCGTCGGAACTGGCGAGCACGTTCTGGGTGGGGCCCGGCCGCATGGTCACGTACGGCACGGGGAGCAGGAACGCCACGCACACCAGGACGGCCAGCACGACGGCAGCCGTCGTCAGGGTGGTCGTGCGGCGGGTCACCGGGTCAGTTTCTCACCGGCGCCGAACGGCGACGCCGGTGGCCGGTTGGACCCGCTGCTCGGCGACGTGCGTCGCGCGGCGGGGCAGCGGCTTGGCGAGCGCCGCGCCGAGCCGGGCCCTTGCCGCGGCGTCGTCGGTGGCCGAACGACGACGGTCGTCGGTCGCCTCGACCCGCTGCCGGTGACCGGCCCACGCCGCCCACGCGGCGGCGACGACGGTGGCCCCGCCGGCGGGCGCGAGCCAGAGCAGGACCTCCACGCGGGTCAGCCTAGGCGGGCACCCGGGCCGCGGCCGTGACGTCTGCCGCCACGGTGCGCGTGTCGGAGCGGGTGCCTGGTCAGGGCGTGCCGACCCACTCGTCGCTGCCGTCGGCGAACAGCTGGTGCTTCCAGATCGGCACCGTGGCCTTCAGCTCGTCGATCAGCTCGTGGCAGGCCGTGAACGCCGCGCCGCGGTGCCGGGTGGACACGGCCACGACGACGGCGAGGTCGCCCACGACCAGGTCACCGACGCGGTGCACGACCGCTACCGCCCCGGCGTCGTGGCGCGCCGCCACCGCCTCCGCCAGCTCGCGCATCCGCGCTAGGGCGGTGGGGTGCGCCGAGTAGCCGAGGCCACGGACCGGCCGACCGCCGTCGTGGTCCCGCACGGTGCCGACGAACAGTGCGAGCCCGCCCGACGCCGGGTCGGCGACGGCGGCGCGCACGCCCTCGACGTCGAGCGGCTGGTCGCTGAGCTCGACCAGCCGGACCACCGGCTCCGCTCTGCCAGGAACGGTCATGGCGCGCAGCGTACGAGTACGTTGGAGCGCATGGCGACGGACCCCGACAAGCCCGACGAGCCGGCCGACGACGGTCGTGAGGAGGGGCAGCAGCCCCCGGAGCAGCCGGCGAACCCGTTCGCGGGAACCCCGCTCGAGCAGCTGCTCGGGAACCAGGCCGGAGGCGGGTTCGACATCTCCGCACTGCTCGGCCAGATGCAGCAGTGGTTCGCCCCGCACGAGGGGTCGGTCAACTGGGACCTGTCCATGCAGGTCGCCCGCCAGGTCGTCGCCCAGCAGCCCGATCCGACCCCGAGCGCCGGGCAGCAGTCGGCGGTGGCCGACGCCGTGCGGCTCGCCGACCTCTGGCTCGACACCGCGACGGACCTGCCGAGCGGCGTCGGCATGACGGAGGCGTGGAGCCGGGCCCAGTGGATCGAGTCCACCCGGCCGGTCTGGACCCGCCTGGTCGAGCCGGTCGCCGAGCACGTCGTGACCGCTGTCGGGCAGGCGATGCCCGAGGAGGTCCGCACCATGGCAGGCCCTCTGGTCGGGTTGCTCGGCCAGGCCGGCAGCGCCATGTTCGGTCAGCAGCTCGGGCAGGGCCTCGGCGCACTGGCCGGTGAGGTGCTGTCCGGCACCGACGTCGGCCTGCCGCTCGCACCCGCTGGCACCGCGGTCCTGCTGCCGACCAACATCGCGGCCTTCGGTGACGGGCTGGACCAGAGCCCGGCCGACCTCATGCTCTACGCCGCGCTGCGGGAGTGCGCCCACCAACGCCTGTTCGTGCACGTGCCGTGGCTCGCCCCCCACCTGCTTGGGGCGGTCGAGGCGTACGCGCGGGGGACCCGGATCGACCTGTCGGCGATCGAGGAGGCCGTCCGCGGGCTCGACCCGAGCGACCCGGGTGCGATGCAGGAGGCGCTGTCCGGCGGCATGTTCGAGCCGCGGAGCACCCCGGAGCAGCAGGCGGCGCTGGTCCGGTTGGAGACCGTGCTCGCGCTGGTCGAGGGCTGGGTGGACGAGGTCGTCGGCCAGGCCACCGCCGAGCGGATGCCCAGTGCCCCGGCGCTGCGCGAGGCCTTCCGCCGGCGCCGCGCGGCGGGGGGGCCCGCCGAGCAGACCTTCGCCTCGCTCGTCGGGCTGGAGCTCCGGCCGCGCCGGCTGCGCGACGCCGCCACCTTGTGGGGCGCGCTTCGCGACCGCGACGGTGTCGCCGCGCGCGACGCGGTGTGGGCGCACCCCGATCTGATCCCGACGCCCGCCGATCTCGACGACCCGCTCGGCTTCCGGCCGGGCGACGCGACGGCCGCGACCGAGGACATGGACGCTGCCCTGCGCGAGCTGCTCGACGGCGAGGGCGACAAGGGCGACAAGGGCGGCAGGGGCGACGAGACCGGTGACGACGGCGACGACGAGCCGCGTGCCGACTCCTGACCAGGCTCCCGATCGGTTGCACGCTGACGCGGTCGCCGTGCTGTCGGCCTGGCACGCGCCCGACGACGGGCAGGACGACCTGCGCCGCCGATACCTCCAGCACCTCGCCGCGTACCCGGACGCGATGTGGCGCAGCTGCTCGCCCGACCACCTGACCGCGAGCGCGCTGGTGGTCGACGCCACCGGTGAGCGGGTGCTGCTGACCCTGCACCGCCGGCACCGGCGCTGGCTGCAGACCGGTGGGCACTGCGAACCGGGAGACCCGAACCTGGCTGCCGCGGCCCGGCGTGAAGCCGCCGAGGAGAGCGGCATCGAGACGCTGCGGCTCGATCCCGATCCGCTGCGGCTGGACCGCCACCCGGTCGGCCGCGGTCCGCAGGGCGACGTCCACCATCTCGACGTCCAGTTCCTCGCCCGCGCCCCCGCCGGGTCACAGGCGGTGATCAGCGCCGAGTCGGCGGCGCTGGCGTGGTTCCCCGTCGACGCGCTGCCCGAGGAGACCGACGACAGCGTCCGGGCGCTGGTGGCCGCGGCGGGCCGGCGTCAGACGTCGTCGGTCCAGGGCAGCCCGGCGGCCTCGGAGATGCCCTCGAGGTAGCCGCGGGCCCGTTCGGTGCGGGGGTAGCGGTCGACCAGCGCCCAGAAGTCGGGGCCGTGGCCGGGGATCTGCAGGTGCACCAGCTCGTGCAGCAAGACGTAGTCGATGACCCAGCTCGGCATGCCGCGCAGCCGGTGGCTGAGCCGGATCGTGCGGTCCTCGACCGTGCACGAGCCCCAGCGCTCGTTCTGGTTGTCGACCCAGCGCACCGACGTCGGCCCAGCGGCGCCGTCGAGGTAGCGGCGAGACAGCTCCTGGGCGCGGTCGGCGAGGCCCTTGTCGCTGGGCCTGCGGCGCCGGTCGCGGCGGTCGAGGCGTCCGAGCATGGTCTCGACCCACTCGGCCTCCTCCCGCTTGCTGAACCGGGCGGGGATGAGCACGACCACGGTGTCGCCGTCGCGGTAGGCCGAGACGGTCCGGCGGCGCTTGCGGCTGCGGCGCACGTCGACCCGGGGCGACACGTCGGGTGCGGCGGAGCGGGAGGCCACCGGATCACGGTAGCCGGACAGCCCCCTTCGGTGGCGGCGAAGCGCGGCAGCGAGTGAGGTTTGTGCCGTCCACACGCTGGGGACGCCATCGACCCAGGTCAGCAGCGGTGCTGTGCACGAGTCCGGCGGCTCGTCCCCAACGTCATCCCCGCAATGTCCGTCCTTCGTCCACAGGCCGAGGGGCGGCCGGTCACACGTTGCCCACAGGTTTATCCACAGGCGTGGACGGCGGGATCGGCTATCGCGTTGACCCGCCCCGCGCGGGCTTCCTAGCCTGGCCGACGACCGGCCCCCGGTGCCCGGTCATCTGCTGGGGAAGGCGGGTGGCCACGGCTCCGGGGGCCGGTGAGCGTGTCCAGCCCGGATTTCCGGCAGTGCTGGACTATGTTTGCCGCGCTCGGGCGACCCCGTCCGGCGCCCGTCTGTGGAGTCCCTCGCGGGCGGTGCGAGCGAAGGAGAACGTCATGGCGGAGACGTACAGTGGCGAGTTCTACTGCGTGAAGTGCAAGGCCAAGCGCGAGGCCAGCGGCGAGGTCCGCGTCAACGACAAGGGCACCCGGATGGCGAAGGCCACCTGCCCGGTCTGCAGCACGAACCTGAACCGGATCCTCGGCAAGGCCTGAGCAACCCCCACCCCGGCGCACCTGTCGGGTGAGACCCCCGGCCACCGTCGGGGGTCTCGGGCGTCCCGCGGCCCCGCCCCCGCTGTGGACAACGCCCTCCAACTGTGGACGACACGGATATGCCCGGACGAACCGGGCAGGATCTCCCTGTCGCGCTGCCGCGCGTGACGTCCGACGATCGGGGGAGCTCTCATGCGTCCGGTCCTGCGTCCGGGAGCCACCCTGCTGCGCCGCGACCGGGCCCACCTGCAGGTGGGCACCGAGCCGGGCCGGGCGGTCGTGCTGCGCGACTCCCCTCGGTTGCGTGCGGTGGTGCGCGTGCTCGACGGGGTGCGCGACGTCGACGACGTGGTGGCCGAAGTCGCTGCCGACGGACACGACGTGGCCGCGATCCGGGCTGTCCTCGACGCGCTGACGGTGGCCGGCGTCGTGGTCGACGCGGAGCCGGTCCGGGCCGCGCTGGCCCCCGCCGAGGTGGCACACCAGCTGGCCCGGGGCGAGCACCCCGCGACCGCGGCGGCGCGGGCGGCCGACCGCGCCGCCGCGCGGGTGTCGGTCGAGGGTGCCGGCGCCCTGGGTGGTGCCCTGGCCGACGCCGTGGCCCGGCTGCTGGCCGGAGCCGGCGTCGGCGCCCTGGTACGACCCGACCCCGACGGGGCCGCCCGGCCCACCGCGGCCCACGACCGGCTGGATGCCGCAGTGCTGGTCGGCGAGGCCGCAGCGTCGGCGCGTACCGACGAGCTGGTGACGGCCGGAGTGCCGCACCTCACCGTGGCCGTCGTCGACGGCACCGCCGTGCTCGGACCGTTCGTCCTGCCCGGCCGCACCGGCTGCCTGCGCTGCCTCGACGCCGTCCGTACCGACCGCGACCCGGCCTGGCCGGTGCTGCTCTCCCAGGTCGGCTCCCAGGTCGGCACCCAGGTCGGCTCCCAGCGGCCGCGCACGCACGGCCTGCCTGCTCCACGCAGCCCGGTGCTGGAGAGCGCCCTGGCCGCCTGGTCGGCGCGTGAGGTGCTCGCCCACCTCGCGCACGGCCACGTGGTGACCTACGGCGCGAGCCTGCGCTTCGACGACGACCTGGTGGAGCAGGCCCGGCACAGCTGGCCGCTGCACCCCCGCTGCGGGTGCGCCCTGTTGAGCTGAGCGGCACCAGGGACAATGGTGCCGTGAGCGACACCGACGCAGACCGACCCTGGCGGCCGCTGCCGCGGCGGGCTGTGGCGCGGACCGCTCGGCTGGCCAGCCTGCCGCTGGGACTGGCGGGCCGCACCACGATGGGTCTGGGCAAGCGGCTGGTGGGTCGCCCGGCGGACACCGTGCTCACCGAGGTGCAGGCCCGGACGGCCGAGCAGCTGTTCCGG
Source organism: uncultured Actinomycetota bacterium (assembly GCA_963785115.1). Taxonomy (GTDB): domain Bacteria; phylum Actinomycetota; class Actinomycetes; order Propionibacteriales; family Nocardioidaceae; genus JACCWP01. The sequence continues at coordinate 756,932 of CAWATY010000006.1, read as the reverse complement.
GTGCTCGGTGAGCTCAAGGGCGGCGCGATGAAGTTCGGCCAGGCGCTGTCGATCTTCGAGGCTGCGCTGCCCGACGAGCTGGCGGGGCCGTACCGCGAGACGCTCACCCGGCTGCAGGACTCGGCGCCACCGATGGACCGCGCGGCGGTGCACCGGATGCTCGCCCGCGAGCTCGGGACGAGGTGGCGCCAGCAGTTCGGCTCCTTCGACGACGACCCGGCAGCAGCCGCCTCCATCGGGCAGGTGCACCGCGCGGTCTGGCACGACGGCCGCGAGGTCGCGGTCAAGGTGCAGTACCCCGGGGCGGGCGAGGCCATCCACGCCGACCTTCGCCAGATCGCCCGGGCGGCGAGACTGTTCGGCGGCCTGTTCCCCGACATCGACGTGCAGCCGCTGGTGCGTGAGCTGCGCGACCGTGTCGACGAAGAGCTGGACTACCGGCTCGAGGCCGACGCCCAGCAGCGCTTCCACGAGGCCTTCGCCGACGACGACGAGGTGGTCGTCCCCGCCGTGGTGCACGCCACCGAGCGAGTGCTCGTCACGACCTGGATGGACAGCGAGGGGTCGCTGGCCCGGTTGGTGGCCGAGGGCGACCAGGAGGCGCGCAACCACTTCGGCACGCTGTACGTCCGGTTCCTGTTCTCCGGGCCAGCCCGGGCCGGCTTGCTGCACGCCGACCCGCACCCGGGCAACTTCCGGATGCTCGCCGACGGCCGGCTCGGCGTCGTCGACTACGGCGCCGTGGCACGGCTGCCCGAGGGTGGCCTGCCCCCCGCCATGGGCCGGCTGCTGCGCGCCGCCGTCGACGACGACTGGCCGGTGGTGCTGGACGGGCTGCGCGACGAGGGCTTCGTCAAGCCCGACGTCGACCTGGACGTCGAGGTGCTGCGCGACTACCTGACGCCGTTCGTGGAGCCGGCGATGGTCCCCACCTTCGCGTTCAACCGGGAGTGGATGCGGGCGCAGGCCCAGCGGATCGCCAACCCGCGGCGCGAGGACTTCGCCACCGCCACCCGGATCAACCTGCCGCCGAGCTATCTGCTGATCCACCGGGTCTGGATCGGCGGCATCGGGGTGCTGTGCCAGCTCGGCGTCGAGACCGACTTCCGCAGCCTGCTGGAGCGGTCGCTGCCGGGCTTCGCCGACTGACCCCGCCCCTGAATCCACCCCTGAATCCACCCCTGAATCCACCGCGCAGGGCCCTCACCACCAGGCGCTGTCCAGCTTGGACTCGATGGCGCGGACGTGCTCACGCGCGCACCGCTCGCAGTGCAGCACCGGGCGCCCGTTCTCCACGCCGGTGGCCCAGGTGAGCGGCGGCCGCGCCCCGGCTGCTCCCGGCGCCACCAGGCCACACAGGGAGCACACGGCTCGCTCGTGGGTGGCGGTCGGTTCGTCGGCTCCGTCCACGGCTCCGTCCACGGCTCCGTCCTACCACCGATGCCCGGCCCGGACAGGACAACGCCCCGGCGCCTCTGGGAGGCGCCGGGGCGCGTCGACGGTCGTCACGGTGACACCGGCGGTGCCACGGTCAGACCAGGCGGGCGAGGTGGAGCCGCGCACGCAGCGCGTTCCGCTCCGCCCGTCGCGCCAGCTTGCGAGCCAGCGCGAGCTCGCGACCCCTGCGGTTCAGGCTGGAGTCGGCGAGCAGCGCGCGACTATGAGCGCGCGCCAGGTCTTCGTGCAAGAGATTCATCTCGGTGCTCCTCAGCGCGTAGGTCTGGTTCATGGGTGGTGGTCGTCTCTCGTCGGTGGTGGGGTCGGCCTCAGGCCGCGACCTCGTTCTTGCGCGGACGCCCCCTCGGACGCTTGCGCGGGATCACGACGCCCTGCAGGAACAGCTCGCCGCCCCAGACTCCCCAGGGCTCGCGACGGTCCAGTGCCCCGCTCAGGCACTCCGCGCGCACCGGGCAGTCCACGCACAGGGCCTTGGCGACCTCGACGTCCTGCGGGGTCTCCGCGAAGAACAGCTCGGGGTCATTGCGACGGCAGGGCAGGGTGTTCTCGTCGACCTCGCCGGACGCGACGGGCGCGAACGGTTCGAGGACGTTGGTGCTCATCAGTCACCTCCTGTGACCAGTGGTTCCGATCAATCCGGGGTGGTCGACCCCGGGCAAAGGAAAAGGCCGCGGAATCCGAAGTGGATTCCGCGGCCTGGAGGTGCCGGTCTGATGGTGTCAAACCGGTGGACTCCAGGCAGGTGAACCCACGACGTACGGGCCGAAGGCGCCGCTCGACACGAGGCCCTTGAGGCCGGCGGCCGAGGACACACGGGTCCCCTCGACAGCGGGCGGCATCGGGCACGTGCGGAGGGTGGTGGCCCGGACGCGTGCGGGCTCGACGGTCGGGACGATCGTCGAGCGGATGTCGGTGCTGATCACTGGGGCCACCTCCTTCGGGAGCTTGACAATCCGGCGGTGTGCCGGGACTTGAGAGGGTACGCAGCGCGAGGGTCGGTGCGCAACGGAATTAACGGGCAGTCTTGGCAGACTCCCCGACCAACCCGAGCAGGTCGTCGCCGTAGCGGTCCAGCTTGACCCGGCCGACGCCCGGAATGCGCGCCAGCCCGGCGGTGTCGCGCGGGCACTCCTCGGCGATCGCCGTCAACGTCGCGTCGGTGAGCACGCAGTAGGCCGGGACCTTCTGCTCACCCGCCTGGCCGCGCCGCCACTCGCGGAGCCGCTCGAACAACGTCTCGTCGTAGGTCGGCGGGCAGTCGTCGCAGCGACCGAGCTTGAGCTGGGCGCCACCGCGCAGCGGCCGGTCGCAACCACGGCAGCGGCCCACGGTCCGCGTGCGGCGCCGCGACCCGGACCCCGACGCGCCCTGCGCCGACGGAGCCGGCCGCTCGAGGACGGCGTCGAGGAAGCGGGTCGGGCCGCGCGACCCGCGGCCGCCGGGCGACCGGGTGGCGGCCCACGAGACGAGCAGGTCGCGGCGGGCCCGGGTGACGCCGACGTAGAACAGCCGCCGCTCCTCCTCGACGGCTGCAGGCGTGTCGGCGTGCACGATCGGCATCGCTCCCTCGTGCATGCCGGCGAGCACCACGACCTCCCACTCGAGGCCCTTGGCGGCGTGCAGGGTAGCGAGCGTGACGCCCTCGGCGACGGGCGCGTCCTGCACGTGCGCCCGCCGGTCCAGCTCGGCGACGAGGTCGGCCAGCGTGGCCGCCGGGTCGGCGGCAACCAGCTCCTCGGCGGTGGTGACCAGTGCGTGCAGCGACTCCCAGCGGTCGCGGACCTGCCCGGCGCCCGCCGGCGCCTCCGCCGAGTGGTTCATGGTCGCGAGCACCGCCAGCGTGGAGGCGACCAGCCCCGGCTGCTCGTCGCCGGCCCGGGCCGCGCCGCGCAGCAGGGTCACCGCCTGGCGCACCTCCGGGCGGTCGAAGAACCGGTCGGCGCCGCGCAGGGTGTACGCCAGCCCGCGCGCACCGAAGGCCTCCTCGAGGGCACGGGTCTGGGCGTTGATGCGGACCAGCACGGCCATCTCGCGCAGCGCGGTGCCGGCCTGCTGCCGACGGTGCAGCTCGGCCGCGATCCACTCCGCCTCGGCGACCTCGTCGGGGTGACCCTGCATGGTGACGGGCGGCCCGTCGGGCCGCTGCGCCCGGAGCACGACGCCGTCGCGGGGTCGACCCCGGGTGGTCGCGACCGCGTTGGCCAGCAGGACGACCTGCGGGGTGGAGCGGTAGTTGCGGACCAGCTCGATCCGGCGGGCGCCGTCGAAGCGACGGCCGAACTCGGCCAGGTGCGTCGTGCTGGCACCGGCGAAGGTGTAGATCGTCTGCCAGGGGTCACCGACCACGCACAGGTCGTCGCGCGCGCCGAGCCAGCGGGTCAGCAGCGCGACCTGGACCGGGCTGACGTCCTGGTACTCGTCGACGGTGAACCAGCGGTACTGGCGGCGTACCTGCGCGGCCACCCGCTCGTCCTCGTCGAGCAGCGCCACCGCGGCGAGCAGCAGGTCCTCCATGTCGAAGCGGACGCGCTCGCGCTTGACCTCTTCGTAGGCCGCGAACACATGGCCGACGGTCGTGGCGTCGAGCCCGGCCACGACCCGCTTGGCTGGCGGCGCGAGCCGCGGGTAGTCGTCGGGGCGGACGTTGCTGACCTTGGCCCACTCGATCTCGCCGGCCAGGTCACGCAGCAGCGCCTGCTCGGTGCCGACGCGGGTGCGGCGGGCCGCCTCGCCGAGGAACGGCAGCTTCGAGACCGACAGCTCGGGGAGCTCGCCGCCGAAGACCTTGGGCCAGAAGTAGCGAGCCTGGCGCAGCGCGGCGGAGTGGAAGGTACGCGCCTGCACACCGGGCGCGCCGAGCGCGGCCAACCGGGACCGCATCTCGCCGGCCGCCCGGGTGGTGAACGTGACCGCCAGCACCTCGGCCGGGTCGTAGGTGCCGGTGGCCACGCCATAGGCGATCCGGTGGGTGATGGCGCGGGTCTTGCCGGTGCCCGCCCCGGCCACCACGCAGACCGGACCGGCCAGGGTGGTCGCCACCTCGCGCTGCTCGGGGTCGAGCACCTCGAGCAGGGACTCCGGCGAGCCGGTGTGGGGTTCGGCGGGCGCTGGCTCGGGCACCTGTGGGGGCCTCCTCACGGCAGGGCGTGGGGTAGGGGGCGGACCGGGGGAATAGCGGCGTAGCGGACAGGGTTGTTGACTCGTTGGCCACTGTAGGTGCGGGAAGGGACAGCAGGTGCCGAGTCAGCTCACGATGTACTCCACCCCCTGGTGTGGCTACTGCCACCGCCTGGCGGGGCAGCTGCAGCGCGAGGGCATCGGCTTCGACGTCGTCGACATCGAGCAGGACCCCGCCGCAGCCGACGTGGTGCGCGAGGTCAACCGGGGCAACCAGACCGTCCCCACCCTGGTCTTCTCCGACGGCACCGCGATGACCAATCCGTCGCTCGCCGACGTCAAGGCCAAGCTCGCCGCCTGACCCTCACCCCCAGGAGCCGGTCAGCTCTCCCCCGTGCCAGGACTCGATCAGCCAGCGCGAGATGGAGACGCCGGCGGGCGCGACCACCTCGCCCGCTGCGGTCAGCGCGGTCAGCTGTTCGCGGGTGAACCACCGCGCCGCCGTGACCTCCTCGCCGTCGACCTCGATCTGCGTCGACGTTGCCCGGCCGAAGAAGCCCAGCATCAGGCTGGACGGGAACGGCCAGGGCTGACTGGCGGCGTACGTGACCTCGCCGACCTGCACCCCGCACTCCTCGGCCACCTCCCGGCGAACCGCGTCCTCCAGCGACTCCCCCGGCTCGACGAAGCCGGCCAGCGTCGAGTAGCGGTCGTCGGGCCAGGCCGGTGAGTGCCCGAGCAGGGCGCGGTCGTCGTCATCGGTGATCAGCATGATGACGGCCGGGTCGGTACGCGGGAAGTGCTGCGCCGAGCACACCGGGCAGCGCCGCGCGTGCCCTGCCTGCACCACCTCGGTCGGAGCACCACAGCGGGCGCAGCACGGATGGGTGCGGTGCCAGTTGGCCAGCCCGAGCGCGTGCAGGACCAGGCCCCCCTCGACCTGATCGAGATGCAGCATCAGCGCGCGGGCAGGTTGGGGCTCGAGCTCCTCGGGCACCTCGGGGACACCGATCGCCGCGACCGGACCGTCGGGCGCCTGGCCCAGCAGCAACCTGGTCGCCCCCGGCTCGCGGACCACCCACCCGGCAGCCTCACCCGGCGGCACGGCGCGTACCCGGCCGTCCTGCGTGGCGACCCGGCCGTGGCCCACGACGAGCACCCGGGCCGCGGGATCGGCGGTCAAGCGGTCCCACCAGTCGTCGGCCGCCCGCCACTCCGCACGACGGTCGTGGCCGGTGACCGCGAAGGCGGGGCCTCGCCCGGTGCCGGGGGCGACGGGTGGATGCACGTGACGACCCTACGGGCGAGCCGATTAGCCTGCTCCGCCATGAGCATCCACATCGCCGCCGAGCCCGGCCAGATCGCACCCCGTGTCCTGATGCCGGGCGACCCGCTGCGCGCCCGCTGGATCGCGGACAACTTCCTCGACGACGCCACCTGCTACTCCGAGGTCCGCAACATGCTCGGCTACACCGGCACCTTCCGGGGTGAGCCGATCAGCGTGCAGGGCTCCGGCATGGGCCAGCCCTCGCTGGCGATCTACGCCAACGAGCTGTTCCGTGACTACGAGGTGCAGCAGCTGGTGCGGGTCGGCTCCTGCGGCGCGCTGAGCCTCGACCTGAAGGTGCGCGACGTCGTCCTGGCGATCAGCGCGGCCACCGACTCCGCGATGAACACGCACCGCTTCCACGGCTACGACTTCTCTGCCACGGCCGACTTCGCGCTGCTGCGCGCGGCGTACGACGCGACGGTGGCCAAGGGCGACAACCCGGTGGTCGGTCAGGTGTACACGACGGACTGCTTCTACCACCCGCGGCCCGAGCTCACCGACATCCTCGTCGAGCACGGGGTGCTGGCCGTCGAGATGGAGGCGAGCGCGCTGTACACGCTCGCCGCGTCGTTCGGGCGCAGCGCCCTCGCCGTCTGCACGGTCTCGGACCACATCAAGACCGGCGAGGAGACCACCGCCCAGGAGCGCGAGCAGACCTTCGGCGACATGGTCGAGATCTCCCTCGAGGCCATGCTCGCCACCCCGCTGCCCTGATTCCGCACTCGCCTGGTCAGGCGGGGGCGAGCAGGGACTCGAGGGCGGGACGGTCGGGCAGGTCGGGCGGCTCGACCACGGTGTCGGTGCGGACGTAGTAGAAGACCGCACGGACCTGTTCCAGCGGCACGCCGGTGAGCTCGGCCCACGCCAGGCGGTACAGCGCGAGCTGGGTCGGTTCGGCGTCCTGACGGCGGTTCGTCTTCCAGTCGACGACCTCGTACGTGCCGTCGGCGCTGCGGTAGACGGCGTCGATGCGCCCGACCACGACCTGCCCGCGCAGCACCAGGTGGAAGGGCGTCTCGACGGCCGTCGGCACTCGCTCGCCGTAGCGACCGGCGCGGAAGCGCTCCACCAGCTCGGCGAGCTCGGCGTCGTCGTCGATGTCGTCCTCGGCCCGGCCCGGGATCTCGGTGGGATCGAGCAGCGCCGGCTGCCCGACGTGACCCTCGACCCAGGCGTGGAAGCGGGATCCGAACCGCGCGGCGCCCGACGGCGGGCGCGGCATCGGACGGGCGAGGTCACGGGCCAGCGCGTCGGCGTCGTCGCGCAGTCGCATCAGCAGCGTCGCCGAGACGGTGCCGGGCAACGGGACCGCGACGTCACCGGTACGTGCCGCCTGCGCCTCGTCGAGCAGGGCGTCAAGCTCGGGGTCGAGCTCGGCCAGCCGGTCGAGGCGGTCCTGCTCGGCGGGGTCGCGTGGTCCCGGGCGAGGGGACGAGGCGTTCCCGACGGCATCGGCTGACCCCGCAGTGCCGTCCAGCGCGGCGCGGACGGCGGCGGCCGCGGCACACCGCCGCTGCAGCAGGGCGTCGTCGAGGCCGCCGGGGAAAGGAACCGGCGGCCGACCGGCCACCAGCGGGTTCGCGCTGCCGGTCTCAGGCTCCTCGGGGTGCCAGGGCGCCGCACTGCTCGCTCCGACGGCGAGGTGTTCTCGGGCCTCGGTGAGGAACGGCGACGGGCCGCGCGGCCGCTCCTGGGTGCGTCCCCACCAGTGGCCACTGAGCACCACGTCACGCGCCGCCCTGGTGACGGCGACGTAGACCAGCCGGCGCTCCTCCAGCAGGTCGGCCTCGCGGCAGCCCTCGACGTACGCCTCCAGACCGGCGGGCGTCCAGCTGCTGATCTCGGGCAGGGCCTCGGCGTCGCCGCGCAGCGGCCACGGCACCTGCGACGACACCGTCGGCCACCGGGGTCGGCCGCGCACGGACGGGAACGCACCGCGGGCAACGAACGGCACCAGGACCGAGCGCCACTCGAGTCCCTTGGCCGAGTGCACGGTCAGCAGCGTGACGGCATTGGTCAGCGCCGGCTCGGCGACGGACATGCCGCGCTCGTAGCGGGCCTCGGCGTCGAGGTAGGCGAGCAAGCCGGGCAGCGAAGCACCGGTGTCGGAGCCGGCGAAGTCGGCGACGGCGTCGACGAGCAGCGCGAGGTTGTCCCGGGCCTGCTCGGAGTCCGGGCCCGGCGCCGCGGCGAGCTCGACCTCGAGCCCGAGCACGTCGATCGTGCGCCGCACCAGGTCGACCAGGGGATCGCCGGCGTGCGACCGCAGTGTCTCGAGCTCGCCCGCCAGCCGCGCGAACCGGTCGCGCGCGTCCGGCGAGTAGGGCTTGTCGCCGGGATCGGCCAGCGCGTCGGCCAGCGCCACCACCTCGGTCGGGTCGGCGCCGCGTACGGCGTCGTCGAGCCGGGCCTGCAGGCCACCTGCGTCGCGCCGCTCGGCGGACACCAGGTCGCCCGCCCGCTCGCCGAGCAGCGCGAGGTCGCGGACGCCGATCCGCCACCGCGGCCCGCTGAGCAGCCGCAGCAGCGCGGCGTTGGCGGTCAGGTCGTGCGCCACCCGCAGGGTGGCGATCACGTCGGCGACCTCGGGCTGTGACAGCAGGCCGGCCAGCCCGACCACCTCGACCGGCACGTGCCGGTGCCGCAGCGCGCGGGCCAGCTCGGCGACCTCGCTGCGGTCGCGCACCAGCACCGCGATCTGCGACCACGGCGGCTCGGCTCCCGCCGCGGCGCCGTCCTCGGCGACGTGCTCGGCGTGCAGCCGCACGATCTCGTCGGCCACCCACTCGACCTCGTCGGCGACGGTCGGGTGCAGGGCGGCGCGCACGGTGCCCGGCGGGGCCGCCGAATCGGCCACCAGCGGTTCGCCCGACGCGTGCGCCTCGTACAGCGGACCGGCGAGGACGTTCGCCAGGTCGAGGACCCGGCCGGCGCAGCGGCGGTTGACGGTGAGGTGGTGGCGCGCCGCGGCGGTCCCGTCGGCTCGGGGGAAGTGCTGCGGGAAGGCGTCGATGTTGTCGGCCGACGCACCGCGCCAGCCGTAGATCGCCTGGCACGGGTCGCCCACGGCGGTCACCGGGTGGCCGCGCCCGTGGTCGCCGCCGAACAACCCCTGCAGCATCCGCCGCTGGGACACCGAGGTGTCCTGGTACTCGTCGAGCAGCACCACCCGGAACCGCTCCCGCTCGGTCTCGCCGACCTCGGGGCACTCGATCGCCAGCCGGGCGCCGCCCGCCATCTGGTCGGCGAACTCGGAGATCCCGGCGTCGTCCTTGGCCCGCCGGTAGGCCGCGACCAGGCCGAGCAGGTCGTCGCGTGCCCGGCTGACGTCGACCGCCTTGACCACGCCGGCTGCCTGCTCCTCGACCGCGAGCAGGGCACGCAGCGCTCGGCCCTGCTGGCGCACCCGCTCGGGGCTCACCAGGTGGTCCTGCAGCTGGGCGTCGAGCTCGAGGACGTACTCGACCACCGTCGGCAGGTGGTGCGACAGCGTGGTCCCCGACGCCGGCGCCCCGGCGACGACACGGGCGGCCAGCTGGTAGCGGGTCGCGTCGGCCACCACCCGCAGGTCGGGCTCGATGCCGAGCCGCAGGCCGTGCTCGGTGATCAGGCTCCCGGCATAGGCGTGGTACGTCGACACGGTCGGCTCGCCCTCGTCGGACGGGTCGTCGCCGGGCCGAGGGCCAAGCCTGGCCAACGCCACGCGGATCCGTCCGGCCAGCTCGGCCGCGGCCTTGCGGCTGAACGTGAGGCCCAGCACCTGATCGGGGGCCACCAGCCCGCGCCCGACCAGCCACACCACGCGGGCGCACATCACCGTGGTCTTGCCCGACCCGGCGCCGGCGACGACCACCGACGGCTCGAGCGGGGCGGTCACGGCCCGCAGCTGTTCGTCGCTCAAGTCGGTGCCGAGCACCTCGACCAGGTGGCGCTCGTCGCGCAGCCGCACCGGCGGGGCCGTCACGCCGCTCACGGCGACGGCGCTCACGGGCTCGGCTCCACTGTCGAGACCGGGTCCGTCACGGGTTCCGACAGCGACGCCGACACCGGGGCCGACACCGGGGCCGACACGATGGTGGCGCCCTCGGGCTGGGCCGGGCAGCAGGCGCGGAACTCGCAGTAGTCGCAGACCCGGCCAGGCGTGGCCACGAATTCCTCATCGCGCACGGTGCGCACCGCCTGCCCGAGCTGCTCGTCGGCGAACCACGGCTCGTCGGCGGTCGGCGGGGGCTGATGCTGGACCTTGACCGTGCCGCGCACGTCCTTGCGCAGGTGCACGAGCTCGGCTCCGCCTGGCCCGGCATCCGGGCCGGCCAGCTCGACGGCGGCCCCGGCGCGTACCGCGAGCTGGTAGACGCCGAGCTGCGGGTGGGCGGCGACGTCCTTGTCCCGGGGCGTGCCCTTGCCGGTCTTGAAGTCGACGACGACCACCCGGCCGTCGGCGTCGCGCTCGATCCGGTCCATGTAGCCGCGCAGCACCACCTCGTCACCGCCGACGGTGAGGCCCACCGAGAACTCGTGCTCGACCGCGAGCACCTCCCGCCCGCGGTCGGCGTTGTGCCACGCCACCAGCCGCGCGATCGCCGCCTCGGCCTCGCGCCGCTCGGCCACGCTCGCCCAGGGCACCGCGAAGTCGAGCTGGTCCCAGACCTCGTCGAGGTGCGCCACCATCGCGTCGACGTCGGCCTCGACCTCGCCGCGCACGACCGCCTCGGCCAGCCCGTGCACCAGCGAGCCGAAGCCCTGCGCAACGGTGCTGGCGGTCTTGCCGCCCGCCTCCCGCGCCAGGAACCAGCGCAGCGGGCAGGCCATCAACCCGTCGACGGCGCTGCCGGACAGGGCCAACGGCTCGTCGCCGGGCCGCACCGGAACGTCTGCCTGCGTGGCCCGGTGCACGCCCCACCATCGGTCGGGGTCGGCGGCGGGAACGGCGCCGACCAGCCGCGCAATCCGGTCGGCCGCCGCGCGGCGTACGTCGTCGTCGTCGGTCGCCTCGGCCATCTCGCGCAGCTCGCCCAGCAGCCCGCGCAGCGACAGCGGCCGTCGCGGCCGGCCCTCGGCGGCGGGGACCGGCACTCCCAGCTCGTGCACGAAGCGGGAGGGCTGGTCTCCGCCCTCGCTCGGGCTCGCGACCGCGGTGACGACCAGCCGCTCGCGGGCTCGCGTCACCGCCACGTAGAACAATCGCCGCTCGTCGGCGAGCAGCGCCGACCGGGACGGCAACGACCCGACGCCGGCCGGGTCGATGCGGTCGGCCTGCAGCAGCGAGCCGCGCCGGCGAAGGTCGGGCCACGCGCCGTCCTGCACCCCGGCGACCACGACCAGCCGCCACTGCAGACCCTTCGCGCGGTGCGCGGTGAGCAGCCGCACGCCGTCGCCGCGGACCCCACGCTCGGACAACGAGTCGGCGGGGATCTGCTGCTCGTCGATCTCGTCCAGGAACGCCTGCAGCCCGAGTCCGCGCTGGCGCTCCTCTGCCCGCGCCGCCAGGTCGAACAACGCCACCACGGCGTCGAGGTCGCGGTGCGCCGAGCGTGACTGCGACGCCGACCAGCCCGACGACTCGGCGGCTTCCCGCAGCCGGGCCGGCCAGCGGGTGCCGTCCCACACGTGCCACAGCACGCTCTCGGCCGAGGCGCCGTCGCCGAGCAGCACGGCCCCGTCGGCCAGCAGGGTGCCGAGCCGACGCGCGCGCGGGGCCTCGGCGCCGGGCAGCGTTGCCAGCAGCCGGGGGTCGGCCAGCGCCTCGGCGAGCAGCTGTGCGGACGGCCGCGGCAGCCGGACGTCGGCGTGGTCGTCCCGGTCGCGCTGGCGCAGTCGCCGGGCCAGCCGGCGCACCGCTCCCGGGTCGAGCCCGCCCAGCGGCGAGACCAGTAGCGCCTCGGCCTCGTCGGGCCGTACGAGCGTCGGCCGATCCCCTCCGAAGATGCCGTCGTCGTCGGACTCCGTGCCCGGCTCGGCGCGGTGCAGGCGGTCGATGACGCGCAGCGCCTGCAGCAGCACCTGCACCGCGGGCTCGGAGCGCAGCGGCACCTCGTCACCGGCGACCTCGACCGGCACCCCGGCCGCCCCCAGCGCCCGGCGCAGACGGGGGATCGACGCCCGCCCCGACCGGACGAGCACCGCCATCTCCGACCACGGCAGCGCCTGCTCGAGGTGTGCCCGGCGGAGCAGGTCGGCGACCTGCTCGGCCTCGGCGGCCGCCGACGTGAACAACCGGACCTGGACGTCGCCGTCGCCGTACGGCGGGTCGACCGACGAGGGGTCGCGGAAGCGGGCGAACTCCTCGGGGTCGGCGATCGCGGGGACCGGCAGCCGGGCACCCACCCCGCGGGCGGCCGCCAGGATCACCGGGCCGAACCGGCGCGTCGACCGCAGCGCCCGGACCTCGGCCGGGCGCCCGTCGCGGCGGGTGAACTCGTGCGGGAAGCGCAGCACCCCGCGCACGTCTGCACCGCGGAACGCGTAGATGGACTGGTCCGGGTCGCCGACGACCAGCAGGTCGCGCCCGCCACCGGCCAACGCCTGCAGCAGCGCCACCTGGGCGGGGTCGGTGTCCTGGTACTCGTCGACGACGACGTAGCGGAACTCGTCGCGGAGCACCGCCTGGTGCTCGGGATCGCGAGCGACCAGCAGCGCGCGGTGCACCAGCTCGCCGTAGTCGAGCAGACCCTGGGCGTCGAAGACCTCGAGGTAGTCGGCGAAGAACTCCGCGGCTGCCGTCCACGCCGGCTGCCCGTCACGCCGGCCGATCGCCGCCAGCTCGTCGGGGTCGAGGCCGAGCACCCGGGCGCGGGCGAGCACGGCCTGCAGCTCGCGGGCCATGCCCCGCGTGCGCAGGGCGGGGTACAGGCCGCGCGGCCAGCCGATCGCGGTGCTGACGTCTCGCGACACCGAGACCGCTGGTGCCGATCCCAGCAGCAGCTCGCGGATGCGGACGTCCTGCTCGGGCGCGGACACCAGGGTCGGCGGGCGCCACGTCGACGGCTCGGCCGGTGCGCCGCCGCCGAGGCCGAGTGGCAGGGCCAGCTGGTCGCCGGCGGCCTCGTCGACCTCGTCGAGCGGGCCAGGGTCGCCGAGCGAGAACCGGCGCACCAGCGCGTAGCAGAACGAGTGGAACGTCATCGCGACCGCGCCGCGGGTGGTGCGGCCGAGCCGGGCCGTGATCCGGGTCCGCAGCTCGTCGGCCGCCTTGCGGCTGAACGTCAGCACCAGCACCTGGTCGGGGCGCAGTCCGCGGTGCTCGACCCGGTCGACGACCGACTCGACGAGCGTCGTCGTCTTGCCGGTGCCGGGGCCGGCCAGCACCAGGACCGGGCCGCCGTCGTGGTCGACGACCGCCTGCTGGTCGGTGTCGAGGTCTGGCGCTCCGGTCGGCCCGCGGCTGGGGCGCTCGAGCACGTACCGGACCGTCACCCGACCCATCAGACCAGACGTGACGGACACGGCTGCTGACCCGGAGCGGGACATGGCGACGGCCCCGCCCTCGAGGAGGACGGGGCCGTCAGGGCCGGTGAGCGGTGCGGTGTCAGAGCACCGACGAGAACGGCTCGGTGCCGGGCACCAGTGCCAGGCCGGAGACGCCGCCCACGGTGCGGGCGTACGCGAGCTCCTTGGCGAGGTCGCCCACGCCGTTGGAGGCCGGGAGCGGGGCGATGGCCACCGTGGACAGCACGCCCACGGCCTTGCCACCGGCGGTCATGAAGCCGCTGCCGGAGTCACCGGGGATGCCGGGCGTGACGGTGTAGGCCGTGTGGCTCCAGCCGTTGCCCTCGTCGCCGAGGCTGGCACCGTGCTTGGGCGACAGCTGCTCGACGCCGCCGCGCAGCGAGGAGTTGCCGTAGCTGTAGACGGTGTCGCCGGCGGCGGTGCCGTCGGTGTCGAGACCGGTGGGCCCGCCGAAGAACGGCACGCTCGGGTTCACGTCGGCGACCGAGCCGGCATCGACCTTGACCAGCGCGAGGTCGTTGTAGGCGCACGCGTCGGCGTTGGTCTCACCGGTCCGCTGCATGGTGAGCCACGAGCTGTAGGCAAGCGTGCCGGTGCCGACGGTCGTCCCCTCGCTGACCAGGCTGCCGCCCTCGACGAAGTTCACCTTGGTGCCGAGCGGGAGGGAGGCGGTGTCGCAGCCGTTGGTGTCGGTGGCCGCGCCCTGGCCGGCGCAGTGCGCCGCGTAGCCGACGTAGGTGGCGCCGCTCGCGTCGGTGTAGACGAAGTTGGCGGTGCACTGGGCTCCGGCGGTGTACATCATCACGCCGGGGTGGATGGTGGCGGTGGCAGCGGGCGCGTACGCCGCGGCAGGGACGGTGGGGGCCTGCGCGGTCGCGGGGGACTGCGCGGCGATGGCGGAGGCGGCCAGCAGGCCGACTGCCACGGATGCGACCCGGAGAGAGACGCTGCCACGGCGGAGCATCGGGACACCTTTCGTCGGGGGATTCAGCCTTCGACGATTCCCAACGCGCCGTACGGCGAAACGTCACGCTCGGTGAGGAGCGGGCGGCGGGACATGCAGCGCGGCCCGCAGGTCGACCCGTGGGTGACGTCCGTCACGCTCGCGCAGCGGCGTGCCCTCGTCCCGCCAGTGGGCGGAGGCCTCCCGCACCAGGAAGTCCTGCGTGCTCCCGTCGGCGCGGACCACGCGCCACCAGGGCACCCCGCCGCCGAGCTGCGACATCACCCGGCCCACGAGCCGCGGGCCGCTGCCGACGGCCTCTCCGATCAGCCCGTACGTCGTCACGCATCCCGGCGGGACCGCCTCGACGATGCGGAGCACCGCCTCGACGTACGCCTCGTCCACGTCGTCAGCCTGGCAGGCGGGCAGCTTCCACCGCGCAACTGGCAGGGACAGCTTCTACTGCGCAACTGGCAGGCGGGCAGCTTCTACCGAGTAACCAGAGGTTCGCCCGTGTCACAACACGGGCGAACCTTGGGTTTCCCAAGCGAACGTGGGAAACCCGGGGTCGGTCAGACCCGGTCAGTAGGAAGGCTGGGAGGGGTCGATCTGGTTGACCCAGGCGACCACGCCGCCGCCGACGTGCACGGCGTCGGAGAAGCCGGCGCCCTTGAGCACGGCGAGGGCCTCGGCCGAGCGCTGGCCGGACTTGCAGTGCAGCACCACCGGCTGGTCCTGGGGCAGCTGGCCCAGTGCCTCGCCGTTGAGGAAGTCGCCCTTCGGGATCAGCACCGAGCCCGGGATCTTGTTGATCTCGTACTCGTTGGGCTCGCGCACGTCGACCAGGGTGAACGACCGGCTGCCCTCGTCGCGCTCCTTGAGCATCGAGGCCAGCTGGGTCACCGAGATGGTCGACCCCGCGGCGGCCTCGGCAGCCTCGTCGCTGAGCGCACCACAGAACGCCTCGTAGTCGATCAGCTCGGTGATCGGCTTTGCGTTCGGGTCCTTCTGCACCTTGAGCGTCGTGTAGCGCATCTCCAGGGCGTCGTAGACCATCAGCCGCCCGATCAGCGGCTCGCCGATCCCGGTGATGAGCTTGATCGCCTCGGTCACCATGATCGACCCGATCGACGCGCACAGGACGCCGAGCACCCCGCCCTCGGCGCACGACGGCACCATGCCGGGCGGCGGCGGCTCGGGGTAGAGGTCGCGGTAGTTGGGCCCGTGCTCGTCCCAGAACACCGACACCTGTCCGTCGAAGCGGAAGATCGAGCCCCACACGTAGGGCTTGCCGAGCAGCACGGCCGCGTCGTTGACCAGGTAGCGGGTGGCGAAGTTGTCGGTGCCGTCGACGATCAGGTCGTAGCCGCGGAAGATGTCGAGAACATTGTCGTTCTCGAGCCGCTCGTCGTGCAGCACCACGTTGACGTACGGGTTGATCTCGGCGACGGACTCCTTGGCCGACAGGGCCTTGGACTTCCCGATGTCGCTCTGCCCGTGGATGATCTGGCGCTGCAGGTTGGACTCGTCGACCTCGTCGAACTCGACTATCCCCAGGGTGCCAACGCCCGCGGCCGCGAGGTACAGCAGCGCGGGGCTGCCGAGGCCGCCGGCCCCGATCACCAGCACCTTGGCGTTCTTGAGCCGCTTCTGCCCGGTCATGCCCACGTCGGGGATGATCAGGTGCCGGCTGTAGCGGCGGACCTCGTCGGCGGTCAGCTCGTCGGCCGGCTCCACCAGCGGGGGCAGCGGGGGCAGCGTGCTGACGGTGCTGCCTGCGGTGTTCCCTGCGGTGTTCCCTGCAGTGTTCCCTGCGTCGCTCACCGGGAAGGTCCTCCTCGTACGGGTACGGCGTGCCCCTGGCTCAACCGCTCGGGCCCGCCCGCTGTTCCCCGATCATCCCCCCGCGGCCCGCTGACCAGGCGCGCGTCCCACCCGTCGGTACCATCCCCGCGTGACCGAGCCCGCCCCTGCGACCCCCACCCGCCGGGGACGCATGCCGCGCGACGCGCGACGCGTCCAGCTGCTGGAGGCCGCGCTCGACGTCTTCGTCGCGCAGGGCTACCACGCGGCCGCGATGGACGACATCGCCGACCGGGCGGGGGTCTCCAAGCCGGTGCTCTACCAGCACTTCCCCGGCAAGCTCGAGCTCTACCTCGCGCTGCTCGACGCGTCCTGCGAGGCGGTCGTCGATGCCGTGCGCGCCGCGCTGGCCTCGACCGAGGACAACAAGGAGCGGGTCGCCGCGACCATGCAGGCCTTCTACACCTACGTCGCCGACGACCAGGCGGCGTTCCGGCTGGTCTTCGAGTCCGACCTCACCAGCGAGCCCGCCGTGCGGGAGCGGGTGGAGCGGGTCACCGCCCAGAACGCCGCCGCGATCGCCGCGGTCATCCGCGAGGACACCGGGCTGCCGGCCGCCCAGTCCGAGCTGTTGGCGGTGAGCCTGGTGGGGATGGCCCAGGTGAGCGCGCGCTACCTGGTCTCGACCGACCATCCGGTCGACCCGGCCGAGGCGGTACGGCTCGTCTCCACCCTCGCCTGGCGAGGCATCAGCGGCTACCCGCGTACCGACGACACCGCCGATTGAAGGGGCTGGCTACAGTCGAGCACGACGAGGTGCCCCCCATCGGGCGAGCACCGGGCGAGCAGATCGAGCGAGGAGTTGCCGTGGAGGTCAGGATCGGCGTGCAGAACGTCGCCCGCGAGCTGGTGCTCGACTCCGACCAGTCCGGCGACGACGTGGCGTCGGCGGTCGAGAAGGCGCTCACCGGCAAGTCCGGCACCCTGGTCCTCGCCGACAAGAGCGGCCGCCGGGTCGTGGTGCCGACCGAGACGCTGGCCTACGTGGACATCAGCGAGGGCACCGCGCGCAAGGTGGGCTTCGGCGCCACCGGCTGACCCGGACGCCACGCCCGAGGTTCCGTCCAGGGCTCAGGACGACAACCCGAGCGAGGCCATCCGCTTGGCGTGGTTCTCGGTGAGCCGCGCGAACATCCGGCCGATCGCGGCCAGGTCCATCCCCGGCCGGTCGACGCCGCCCGCCAGCAGCGCGGTCAGGGCGTCCCGCTCGGCGGCCACCGACTGCGCCTGGCTGAGCGCCTCGCCGACCAGCCGCCGCCCCCACAGCGCCAGCCGGCCCCCCACCCGGGCGTCCTTGTCGATCGCGGCACGGACCCGGTCGACGGCGAACGCCGAGTGCCCGGAGTCGTCGAGGACCTCGAGGATCAGGGTCCGGGTGCGCTCGTCGAGGTAGGCCGCCACCTCGCGGTAGAAGTCACTGGCCAGGCCGTCGCCCACGTAGGCCTTGACCAGGCTCTCCAGCCAGTTGCGCGGTGCGGTGTTGGCGTGGAACCGGTCGAAGGTGCCCCGGAACGGGTCCATTGCCTCGTACGGGTCGGCGCCGAGGCTGTGCAGCTCGTCGCGGAGCCGCGTGAAGTGAGCGAACTCCGCGCACGCCATCGCGGCGAGCTCGACCTTGGCGGGGGTGTCCGGCGCGGTCGTCGAGTCCTCCGCCATCCGGTCGAAGGCGGTCAGCTCGCCGTAGGCCAGGGCCCCGAGCAGGTCGACCACCGCCTCGCGGTAGGCCGGGTCGTCGAAGGCTGCCGGCAGCGCCCCGGGGGCGGGCTCCTCGGCGGCACCGTCGGTGCTCGGGTCGGGCATGGCCGCAGCGTACCGACGGGCCCGAGGGCCGCTCCGCGTAGACTGCTGGGCGGACGAGCAGCGGACGCCCCCGTGCGGCCCGCGCCGCGACCTGCGGCGCTGGGCAGGCACAGCAGCCGTGGCGCCGCTGCCAGACACCCCGAGACGAGGACCATCCTGACCAGCTTCTCCGATCTCGGCGTCAGCGCCGAGATCACCAAGGCCCTGGACGAGGTCGGCATCACCGAGCCGTTCCCGATCCAGGAGATGACGCTCCCGATCGCCCTGTTGGGCACCGACATGATCGGCCAGGCCCGCACCGGGACCGGCAAGACCCTGGCCTTCGGCATTCCCGTCCTGCAGCGCACGGTGGCGCGCCACGACAGCGACTACGACGAGCTGGCCGCTCCGGGCAAGCCCCAGGCCCTGGTGATCGCGCCCACCCGTGAGCTCGCACTGCAGGTCGCCAACGACGTGACGACGGCCGCTCGGCACCGCGGCTCGCGGTGCATGACGATCTACGGCGGGGTTCCGTACGAGCCGCAGCTCGACGCACTGCAGGCTGGCGTCGAGGTCGTCGTCGGTACGCCGGGCCGGCTGCTCGACCTGGCCAACCGCGGCTCCCTCGACCTCAGCCACGTCAAGGTGCTGGTGCTCGACGAGGCCGATGAGATGCTCGACCTCGGGTTCCTGCCCGACGTCGAGAAGCTCATCGCCAAGACGCCCGAGATGCGCCAGACCATGTTGTTCTCAGCCACGATGCCGGGCGAGATCGTCGGGCTGGCGCGCACCCACATGCGGCACCCGGTCAACATCCGCGCCGAGTCGTCGAGCGACAGCCAGACGGTGCCCGCCACCGCCCAGTTCGTCTACCGCGCGCACGACCTCGACAAGCCCGAGGTGGTGGCGCGCATCCTGCAGGCCGAGGACCGCGGCAAGGTGCTCGTCTTCGCCCGGACCAAGCGGGCCGCCCAGCGGGTGGCCGACGACCTGACCGAACGCGGGTTCCCCGCGGCACCGCTGCACGGCGACATGGCGCAGGTGGCCCGGGAGAAGGTCATGGCCCGGTTCCGCGACGGCCGGGTCGAGATCGTGGTCGCCACCGACGTCGCTGCACGCGGCATCGACGTCGGGGGCGTCTCGCACGTCATCAACTACCACTGCCCGGACGACCACAAGACCTACCTGCACCGGATCGGCCGTACCGGCCGCGCCGGAGCGACCGGGATCGCGGTCACGTTCGTCGACTGGCCTGACCTGGCTCGGTGGGGCGTGATCAACCGCGAGCTCGACCTGCCGTTCCCCGAGCCGCAGGAGACGTACTCGACGTCGGAGCACATCTACCACGACCTCGGCATCCCGCACGACGTCACCGGGCGGCTGGTGCCGGCCGCGCCCCAGGAGCCGCGACAGCGGCCCGCGGGCCGCGGCGACTCGCGATCCCGGGACCGGTCCGGTTCCTCCGAGCGCTCGGGCGAGCGTTCGTCGGAGCGTTCGTCGGAGCGTTCGTCGGAGCGTTCGTCCGACCGGCCGCGACGCTCACGCCAGCGGCAGCGGACCCGCGGCGGCCAGCCGGTCGACGCGGACGCTCCCGCCGGCGGCGACACGCAGTCGGCGGTCGCCACCGACACCGCGGACCCCTCGGCGAGTGGCACCCGCCGGCGGCGACGCCGCAGGCGCGGCGGCCAGACCGAGGGTCAGGGCGGCCAGACCGAGGGCCAGCAGACCGAGGGACAGGACGCCACCACCGACTGACGGGTCGCGCCGGGCTGTGCGTCAGGCGGTCACGACGACCGGCGTGCCGATCGGCGCGAAGTCCCACATCAGGCGGGCGTCGCGCGGGCGTTGCCGGATGCAGCCGTGCGAGAGCGGCGTGCCCAGCTGCTGCACCGTCTGCACCGGCTCGCCGTCGGCAGTGCGCGGGATGCTGTGGAAGCCGATCGCGGCACGGGCACCCTCGGTGAAGCGGACCATCCAGCGCATGGTGCTCGAGTAGTCGTAGGACGTGGCCGTCTCCGAGCGCGAGTAGACCTCGTAGCGGCCCGGCTCGACGTTGTCGTAGACGCTCCCTGACACGAGGTAGGTCCGCAGCAGCGACCCGGTGTCGCGGACCAGCCAGACCTGCTGCGCGGACAGGTCGAGCACGACCCGGCGACCGAGGCCCGATCCCGCGGGTGGTGTCCGGTCCAGCTGCTGCTGCGTGGGGGTCTGCTCCGGGGTCTGCTCCGTGGGCTGCGACGGCGGTGTGGCCACGTCGTCGTCGTCGACAACCGCGGAGTGGTCGGCGATCTGCTCGGCGGCCGCGGTCAGCTCGGAAAGCGCCAGCAGGGCCGACGAGTCGGACTCGCCGGGGCCCATGGCGTTCGCGGACGCCGTGGACGGGTGCGGCAGCATGCCGAACGCGGCGACCGCTGCCGTCACGGTGAGGCTCACCGCGAGGACGAACGCCACTGCGCGCACCGGGCGCACCCGGACGGAGTCGTCACGATGTCGGCTCATCGGCGCACACTCTAGTCCCGACAACGGGCACGAACCGGGCACGCCACCGCGAGCGTTGCCTGCGTCGCGTGGTAAGGCGAGCGGTCAGCCCGCGGCACTCCGGGCGACCAGACCGCGGGCCAGCTCGCGGTAGGCCTCGGCACCGCGGTGGCGACGAGCCGTCGAGAGGATGGAGCGGCCCACCGCCGGAGCCTCCGCGAACCGGATGGTCTTCGGCACCGGTGGCTCGAGCACGTCGAGGTCGTACGTCGTGGAGACCGCGTCGAGCACCGCCCGGGCGTGCTGCGTACGGCCGTCGAACAGCGTCGGCAGCACGCCGAGGACGGTGAGCCCGCGGTTGGTGAACCGGCGCACGTCGTGCACGGTGTCGAGCAGCTGGCCGACGCCTCGGTGCGACAACGTCTCGCACTGCAAGGGGATCAGCACCTGATCGGCCGCCGAGAGCGCCGCAACGGTGAGGACGCCCAACGTCGGCGGGCAGTCGATGAGCACCCAGTCGTAGTGCGCGACGACGTCCTCCAGCGCCACCCGCAGCACGTGCTCGCGACCGGTGCGGGTGAGCAGGGCGGCCTCGGCGGCCGCCAGGTCGATGGTGGCCGGCAGCAGGTCCGGACCCTCCTCGACCGTGACCAGGACGTTGTCGACCTTGTCGTCTCCGAGCAGCACCTCGTGGACCGAGTGCTCGAGGTCCTCGGGGTCGATGCCCAGCGAGAAGGTCAGGCAGGCCTGCGGGTCGAGGTCGACGAGCAGGACCCGTTGGCCGAGCTCGACCAGCGCGGCGCCGAGCGACGCCACCGTCGTCGTCTTCGCCACGCCACCCTTCTGGTTGGCGACGGCAAGCACGGTGGTCACCTCGCCATCATGCCCGACGGCCGCAGCATCTGGGATGCTGTCGCGATGCCGCCACCCGTCCGTACCGCACTCGTCACGGGCGCGACGGCGGGGATCGGCCTGGCCTTCGCCCGGGCGTTGGCGGCACGCGGGTACGACCTGGTGCTGGTCGCACGGGACGGGGCCCGGCTGCGCGCGGTCGCCGACGAGCTGGCGGCCCGGCACCGGGTGGCGGCCCGGGTGCTGTCCGCTGACCTGTCGACCGACGCCGGCACTAACGCAGTCGCCGAGGTGCTCCGCGACTCAGACGCGCCCGTCGACCTGCTGGTGAACAACGCCGGCTTCGGGCTGCGGACCTGGTTCCTCGACAGCTCGCTGGTCGACGAGGAGCGCTCGTTGGACGTCCTCGTCCGGGCACCCATGCGGCTGTGCCACGCGGCGCTCCCCGGCATGGTCGAGCGGCGCCGCGGCGCGGTGATCAACGTCGCGAGCGTGGCCGGCTTCATGCCCCGCGGGACGTACGGCGCCAGCAAGGCCTGGCTGATCAGCTTCAGCCGCTGGCTCGCGGTCACCCTGCGCGGCACAGGCGTGCAGGTGATGGCGCTGTGCCCGGGCTTCGTCCGCACCGAGTTCCACCAGCGGATGGAGGCCGACATGAGCGGCGTCCCGGGCTGGATGTGGCTGGACGCCGACCGGCTGGTGCGCGACGCCCTCGGCGACCTCGCCCGCGGAGCAGCCGTCTCGGTGCCGTCGAAGCGCTACCGGGTGCTCGCCCGGCTGGCCCGCATCGCCCCCGCCGGCCTCGCCGAGCGGGCCGGCCGCCGCGGCCGCTGACGCGGCCCGCGTTTTCGCAGCCCAGCCTGCGACGATGTCGCTTCCCCAGGGATGTAGCGCTGGGTAAGCGGTGTTTTCCCAGCCCAGGCTGCGAAAACCGCTCGGCGTCAGCCGAGGTCGACGATCGCGGCCACCGGGCCGCCGCCCTCGGGGCCCTGGTGCGCGGCGGACACCGACACGAACACGGCCGGGTCGCCGGTCACCGCGGCGGTGACCCCGCCGACGCAGGCCTTGATCTGACGGTGCCAGTGCACGTCGGAGTCGTCGAGCATGGCGTTGCGCCGGCCACGCACGGTGCCGTCCTGGCTGGCCTCGCACTTGAGGAAGACGTTGACCAGCCGGCCGTCCAGGTCGGACGGGTGCGGGCGCTCGGGCAGCTCGAGGCCGGCGTCGCGGATGGCCGACCAGATGCCGTCGGCGTCCAACGCGTCCGTCATCACCGCGTGCCCGATCCGGTACCGCCCGCCCACGCCGCGGGCGTTGCCGACCACCACGACCTGGGCGCGGTCGAGCTCGACGCCCGACGAGCACGACGCCACCGCCGAGTACAGCTCGCGGTCGTTCATCACGTCCGCGTCGGTCGGCATCTCGATCTCGCCGAGGCCGACGGCGACACCGAGCGCCGTACAGCCGTTGGACAGGTCCATCGACTCGTGGGTGTGCTCGGTCCAGACCGTTTCACCGCGGCTCTTGGCGTCACGGATCGTGGTGATGGTCAGCAGCGGGGTCTTGGTCTGCACGTAGTGCACGTCGGAGGGGTCGGTGATGCCGGCCCGCTCCATCGCCACCCGCACCGCGGCCGACACCTTCTCGATCATCGGCACCCGGCCGATGTCCTCGGGGAGCAGCTGGTCGCTCATCGCGAAGCCCACGGTGAGCCGCAGCTCGTCGCTCGCCTCAACCGCATCGTCCGGCAGCGTCGCGAAGATCGTCGCGTGCGGACTGATCACGCCGTCGGTGCCGCCGGACCACACGATGGGGATCTCGCCCACCTCGTCGGTCGACCGGGTGCCCTTGTTGGCGATCACCTCGCGGAAGGCGCGGTCGGCGATGATCCGGGTGTAGTCGTTGACACCCCCGTTTCCCTCGGTCTTGCCGATGACCGCGACGACGCGGTCGGCGTCCAGCTCGCCGTCGTCGATGAGCGTGGCCAGCTCGCTGGCGTCGGCGACGGAGTGGATCGGCACCTTGCGTACTTCGATGGCTGAGGGCACGACGCTGTGGCCTTTCTGAGTCGGTCAGCTGACGAGGGCGGCGGGATACACGCGGGTGCCGACCGTGCCGGAGACGGCCTCGGCGATCAGCGGCAGGGACGTGATCACACCGATGTTGCGGGTACGTTCGGCGAAGCGTGTCACGGCCTCGATCTTGGGTCCCATCGACCCGGCCGCGAACTCGCCCTTGGCCGCGAGGCCGCGAAGCTCGTCGGTGGTCACCTCACCGATCGGACGCGCGTCCGGCGTTCCCCAGCCCACCACCGCGGCCTCCACGTCGGTCGCGATCAGGAGCACGTCGGCCGCGACCTGCTCGGCGAGCAGCGCGGCGGTCAGATCCTTGTCGATGACCGCCTCGACGCCGACGTAGCCTTCACCCTCGCGCCGCACGGTGGGGCTGCCGCCGCCACCGCTGCACACCACGACGAACCCGGCGGTGAGCAGCGCCTTGGCGGCGGGGAAGTCGAGGCAGCGCAGCGGTTCGGGTGACGCGACCACGCGACGCCAGCCGCGCTCACCGCTGCGCTTCCAGTGCTGGCCGTGCTCGATCATGACGGCCGCCTCGTCCTCACCGACGTAGCGGCCGATCGGCTTGGTCGGGTCGGAGAAGCCGGGGTCCGCCTCGTCCACGAGGGTGCGGGAGACCAGCGCCGCCACCGGCACCGGCAGCCCGCGGACGACCAGCGCCTGGTCGAGGGAGTCGAGCACCAGCATCCCGATCGTCGCCTGCGTCTGGGCGACGCACCAGTCCAGCGGCACCGGTGGCACCACCTCGGCGGCGAGCTCGTTCTTGAGCAGCAGGTTGCCCACCTGGGGGCCGTTGCCGTGGGTGAGCACCACCTCGTGGCCCCCGCTGATCAGCTCGGCGATGCTCTCCATCGCCGTGGCGATCGCCGCGCGCTGGTCGTCCGGACCGGCGGTGCCGTCGGCACCGACCATGGCGTTGCCGCCCAGGGCCACCACGATCCGCATGTGCCGAATCTAGACGGTGCCGGGCCTGGCCCGCCGATCGTGGTCAGCCGCCGTCCTCCTCGCCGATGTCCTCGTTCCACAGCGACGGCTCGGCCGCGATGAATTCCGCCATCATCTGCACACACTCCGGCGAGGCCGCGTCGACGACCTCGACCCCGTACGAGCGCAGCAGCGGCTCGGCACCCATGAACGTCTGGTTCTCGCCGAGCACGACCCGGCCGATCCCGTACAGCAAGATGGCGCCGGAGCACATGTGGCAGGGCGACAGCGTCGTGTACATCGTGGCCCGCCGGTAGGTCGACGCCGGCAACCTCCCGATGTTCTCCAGGGCATCGGTCTCGCCGTGCCGGATCGCGCTGCCCAGCTGCACCCGCTGGTTGCGCCCTACCCCGAGCACGACCCCGTCGGCGACCAGCGCGGCGCCGATCGGGATGCCACCCTCCGCGCGTCCGGCTCGGGCCTGCTCGATCGCCAGCGCGAGGTACCGCGTGTCGTCGTCAGTGAGCACGTACCTGGCCCTTCTCGGTGGTCGACAACACGGCGTAGACCACGCCGGCGACCAGGGCACCGGCCAGCCAGGACAGGTCGACGTTGCCGAGCGCCTTGGCGCCCGGACCCTGCAGGTACGTCGGGATGCCGAACTCGAACGCCCAGGTGGCGACCATGCCCACCACGAACGCGATCAGCGCGCTCCACCGGATGTCGGCCAGCCGGCCGGCGCCCGGCGGGTCGAGCAGCACCTCGGCGTCGACCCGTCCGCGGCTGAGCCAGTAGTAGTGCACCAGCATGATCGCGGCCCACGGCGCCACCCAGGTGACGAGGCTGGCCAGCCAGCCGTCCAGCGCGTGCGCGAAGTCGGTCTGGTAGACGAGCACGACGGTGAACACGCTGGCGAACACGCCGACCGCGTAGACGACCGTGCGCCGGCTCAGCTTCAGGTCCAGCGCCAGCGCGCACACCGCGCAGGAGTAGATGTTCAGGATGTTGGTCGCGATCGGCCCGTGCAGCACCAGCAGCAGCACCGGGATCGCCAGCGCGCCGAACGACTCGACGATCAGCTCGCCGGGGTCGACCGCGCCGTTGACGCTGGCCAGGCTGGCGCCGAGCACGCCGAGCCACACGACCGGCAGGAACTGGCCCAGCGTCGAGGCGGCGTAGAGCCGCCGGGGCGGCACCGACCGCGGTACGAAGCGCGAGTAGTCGCTGGCGTACGCGAACCAGGTGATGCCCCAGCCGATGCCGATCGCCGTCATCACCGTCGACATCGCCGACAGCCGGTCGGTGCCGGTCAGCCCGGCGCCGGGATAGGACCAGTCGATGTCGAGCTTGGACCACGCGACGGCCGTCATCGCGACCAGCACGACCAGCGTGACCGGCACGGTGTACTTCTCGAAGGTGGCGATCCAGGTGTAGCCGTTCGCGGCGATCCACACCTGCAGGACCATGATCACCGCGACGACCGTCAGCTTGGTGCCGGTGCCGCCGGTGTAGCCGATCTCGCCGAGCAACGCGATCACCAGGTCGAGCACGATCCAGGTGTTGATCGCGCACCACCCGGCCGACATCACGCCCTGGATGACGGTGGGCAGGTAGGCGCCGCGACGACCGAACGCCGAACGGGTCAGCACCATCTGGGTGACACCGGTGCGCTGACCCATCAGCACGAACAGGCCGAACACGGCCATGCCCACCAGGTTGCCGAGCACCAGCACGAGCACGGTGTCCCGCAGCCCGAGCCCGATGTTGATGCCGAGCGCGCCGAGCACCCAGTTGATCGGCGCGATGTTGGCGCCCGCCCAGATCCAGAACTGCTGGCTGGGGGTCGAGACCCGGCCCTCGTCGGGGACGGGTGCGAGCCCGTGGTGCAGGTCAGTCGTGTCCGTGGTCATCGCCAGTCCACCTCCGCAGCAGTCGCACCGCCCGCCAGCCGGGCATAGCCGGGTCCTCGGTCGAAGAAGGGCTCGCGGTCGGCCCGCGCGGCCCGCAGCTCGTCCCGCCGCGCCCGGGTCGCGTCGGCGTCGTACGCCAGGTCGCCGCCGTCGGCAGAGCCGGTCACCACGACGCCGTAGTCGTCGTGGGCGGACCCCGGCGACACCTTGGTCCAGCGCAGGTCACGGAGCACCGCGTCGGGGTCGCGGTCGAGCGGGTCACCCCACCCTCCGCCGCCGGTGGTGCGGATGCGGATCACCTCACCGGCCCGTACCGGCTCGTCGTCGGCCAACGCGTCGACCTCGCGCTCGTGCGGGCCGCCGGGGTCGATGACCACCTGGAACGGGGTGCCCGCCTTGCCGCCTCTGACTCCCCAGCAGGCGAGGATCGACCGGTCGGCGATCGACATGAAGTGGGCGTCCTTGAGCATCCGGATGTGCTTCTCGTAGCCGAGGCCGCCGCGGTACTCCCCCGCGCCGCCCGAGTCGAGGGCGAGGCCCAGACGCTCGACCACGAAGGGGAAACGCGACTCGGTGAACTCCGTCGGCAGGTTGCGCGAGTCGGGCACGACGTGGATGGTGTCCTCGCCGTCGGCGTAGTAGCGGCCGCCGGCGCCACCGCCGAGCACCTCGCGCATCAGGTACGACCGGCCGTCCATGTCGTCACCGTAGACACCGGTGTAGCGGATCGTCTCCTGGTCGGCCGGCATCCGGCCGTCGACGGCCTTGGCCAGCACGCCGGCGAGGACGCCGAGCAGCCGCAGGATCACGAAGGTCCGCGCGTTGGTCGGCGCCGGGAACACCGGGGTGAGCAGCGTGCCCGGTGGCGGGAACCGCATCTCGATCAGCGGCACCACGCCCTCGTTGACGTCGAGCTCGGCCATCCGCTCCGGCGTCTCCGCCAGGTTGCGCAGGATCGGGGCCAGCCACTTCTTCAGGAACACGCCGTCGGAGTAGTCGCCGCAGTGGTTGATCGGGCCCTTCGCCTGCGGTGACGTGCCGTCGAAGTCGATGACGAGCCGTTCGCCGTCCGGGTCGTCGGCGGCCGTACGGGTCAGCGTGATCCGCTGGGTGTGCAGCTTCGGCTCGTCGACGCCGTCGTGCTCGGCGTAGTCCTCCCACACCCAGCTGCCGACAGGGATGCGGGACAGGATCTCGCGCCGGTAGGTCTGAGTCGTGCGGTCGATGACGGCGTCGAAGCACGACTCCACCACGTCCCGCCCGTACCTCGCGAACAGCTCGCCGAGACGGCGCGCGCCCATCAGGCAGGCCGAGCACTCGGCGTCGAGGTCGGCGGCCAGCGACTCGGGCATCCGCGAGTTGCGGGTCATGATCGCCAGCGCCGCCCGGTTGGGCTCACCGGCGCTCCACAGCTTGATCGGGGGCACCATCAGCCCCTCCTCGAAGCACGACGTCGCGTGGCTGGGCATCGATCCCGGCACCGCCCCGCCGATGTCGTCGTGGTGCCCGAACGCCTGCACGAACGCGACCACCTCGCCGTCACAGCTGTGCTGATCGTCCGCCTCGCTCCGCTCGGCGAACACGGGAACGGTGACGCAGAGGTCGGGCAGGTGCCCGATGCCGCCCTCCGAGCGGTAGACGTCGTTGTGGAAGAACACGTCGCCGGGACGCATGGTCTCCAGCGGGAAGTCGCGCGCCACCGGGTGCACCAGCGCGGAGTACGACCGGCCGGTGAGCTTGCGCAGCAGCCGGTCGTGGATGCCGGCGCGGAAGTCGTGCGCGTCGCGGATCATCGGCGAGCGGGACGTCCGAGCGATCGCGGTCTCGACCTCCCGCTCCACCGACGCCAGGCTGCCTTGCACGATCTCGACCAGCACCGGGTCGGCGTCGGCTCCGGCACCATCGGTGAGCGCGCCGAACGGGAACTGCGTCGGCGCCGTGCGCGACCCGCTCACGGCTGACCCCCTTCCGCGGCCTGCCGGGAGACGACGAGGTTGAGGTAGGGGTCCACCCGGGCGCTGAACCCGGGGTGCAGCGGCACCGTGGAGCCGAACTCCTCGATGACCGCCGGGCCAGCGACCACGTGCCCGGGGCGCAGGTCCGCCCGTGCGTGGACGGGAGTCGACGCGTATCCGTCGGCCGGGTCGAAGCAGACGTCGCGGGTGCTCGTCGGCTGCGGCGCTCCGCCCGGGCCGGCGTCGTGCCGGCGGATCTCCGGCCGGCGGATCGGCCCGATGCCGGACACCCGCAGGTTGACCCACTCGACCTGCTGGTCGTCGTCGCCGGCGAAGTCGTAGCCGTACAGGCTGCGGTGCTCGGCATGGAAGGCGGTCGCGACGCCGTCGAGCAGCGCCGCGTCGACCTCGCCGTCGGGCACCGGCACCCGTACCTCGTAGGCCTGGCCGAAGTAGCGCAGGTCGGCCGTGCGCACGAAGCGGTGCTGGTCGGCGGCGAAGCCCTCGCCGTCCAGAGCGTGCGCGGCACGCTCGGTCAGATCGGCGTACATCCCAGCGATGTCGGCCGGGTCGAGACCGTCGTGCAGCCGCACGGACGTCTGCACGTAGTCGTTCTTGACGTCGACGGTGAGCAGCCCGAACGCCGAGACGTTGCCGGGGTCGGGCGGCACCAGGACGGCGGGAAGGCTCAGCACGTCGGCGAGCCGGCAGAGCAGCAGCGACCCCGAGCCACCGAAGGTGGTCAGCGTGAAGTCGCGGACGTCGAGGCCGCGCTTGACCGTGACCTGGCGCAGCGCGTTGGCCTGGTTCCACGCCGAGATCTCCAGCACGCCTGCCGCCGCGTGCGGGACGTCCATGCCCAGGTCGGCAGCCAGCTGCTCGAGCCCCTTGCGGGCGGCGGCGACGTCGAGCGGGATCTCACCCCCCAGCAGGTGCGGCGGGATCCGCCCCAGCACCACGTGCGCGTCGGTGATGGTGACGTCGGTGCCGCCCTTGGCGTAGCACAGCGGGCCGGGGTCGGCGCCGGCCGACGCCGGTCCGACCTTGAGCGTGCCCTCGGGCGAGAGCGAGGCGATCGAGCCGCCCCCGGCGCCGACGGTCACCACGTCGATCATCGGGATCTTGCTCGGATAGACCCCGACGGTGCCCTCGGTGGTCAGGGTCGGCTCGCCGTCTACCACGACCGACACGTCGGTCGACGTGCCGCCGCCGTCACAGGTCAGCACCCGGTCGAAGCCTGCCCGCTGGGCGATCAGTGCGGCACCGAGCGCGCCTGCGGCCGGCCCGGACAGCACCGTGGTGATCGGCTGGTGCACGACCTCCGCCGCCGAGAGCACGCCGCCGTTGGACTTCATCACGTAGAACGGCACCGGTCGGTCGCCGGTGAAGTCGTCCAGCCGCTGCTGGATGGTCCGCACGTAGCGCGACACCCGCGGCTTCACCGCCGCGTCGACCAGCGTCGTCATCGACCGCTCGTACTCGCGGTACTCGCGCAGCACCTCGTGCGACACCGACACGACAACGTCGGGGTGCTCCTCGAGCAGGATCTCGCGGACCCGCCGCTCGTGTGCGGGGTTGGCATAGGCATGGATGAGACAGATGCCGATGGTCTGCACACCCTGGTCGCGGAACCACCGGGCGACGTCGCGCACGCCGGGCTCGTCGAGCGGGCGGATCTCCTCCCCGGTGTACGCGAGCCGGCCGCCGACGGTGCGCACCAGGTCGCGCGGAACGATGCGGTCGGGCTTCACCCAGAAGTACGAGTTGCCGTAGCCGTCCGGCACCGACTGCCGGGCGATCTCCAGCACGAACTCGTAGCCCTCGGTGGTCAGGAAGCCGACCCGGTCGACCTTGCCCTCGAGCAGCTGGTTGGTCGCCACCGTGGTGCCGTGGCTCACCGCGACGATGGCGTCGCCGTTCCCGGCCGGCAGGCCGAGCAGCCCGAGCACCTTGTCGATGCCGGCCAGGAAGCCCTCCGCGGGGTCGCTCGGCGTTGACGGCGTCTTGGTGGTCACCAGATCGCCCGTGGTCTCGTCGAACGCGACCACGTCGGTGAACGTCCCGCCGGTGTCGATGCCGATGCGCAGGCGGGGGTTCATGGGCGGCGCTGCCCGGCTCCGCTGGCCTGCTCGTACGCGGCGGCGATCTCGAGCAGGCGGCGCTCGCCGCCGACCGGCGCGACCAGCTGCAGCCCGACCGGCAGGCCGCCGGCGGTGAAGCCGGCCGGCACCGAGATCGCCGGACAGCCGGTGACGGTGATCAGGTAGCACGAGCGCATCCAGTCCAGGTAGGTCTGCTGTGCCTGACCGTTGATGTCGGACGGGTACTCCTGGTCGGCCGGGAATGGCGGCACCTGGCTGACCGGGAGGGCGAGCACGTCGTGGTCGGCGAAGAAGCCGCGCATCCGGTCACCGATCTCGGTGCGGGCGGCGTACGCGACGGAGATGTCGTGCCCGGTCAGTGGCGCCCCCGCGCGGATGTTGTCGGCGAGCGACTCCTTGAACTTGTCGGGGTGCTCGGCCAGCAGGTCGGACAGCGTGTAGTCGAACAACCAGGCGCGCAGGGTCCGGAACGTCTCCTCCGCGCCCGACAGGTCCGGTGCCGCCGGCACCACCCGGGCGCCGGCCGTCTCCAGCATCTCGGCCTGTGCCGCGACCACCGCGGCCACCTCGCGGTCTACCTCGATGGTGCCGCCGAGGTCTGGTGCCCACGCCACCCGCACGCCGTCGAGCGAGCCCTCGAGCGCAGGGGCGAACAGCCGGCCCGGGTCGCCGAGCGCCGTCGGCGAGCGCGGGTCGGGGCCGGCGAGCACCGACAGCAGCAGCGCCAGGTCGCCGACGTCGCGGGCCAGCGGACCGGACACCGACACGGTCTCCCAGTGGTTCCAGGTGGGCCACACCGGCACCCGGCCGGTGCTCGGGCGCAGGCCGACCACGTTGCAGAACGACGCCGGGTTGCGCAGCGAGCCGCCCATGTCGCTGCCGTCGGCGAGCGGCACCATGCCGGTGGCCAGCGCCGCCGCCGCACCGCCACTGGAGCCGCCGGCGGAGCGGTCGAGGGCGTACGGGTTCAGCGTGGTCCCGAAGATCGGGTTGAAGGTGTGCGAGCCAGCGGCCCACTCCGGCACGTTGGACTTCGCCACGACGACGGCGCCCGCGGCCCGGACGCGCTCGACCAGCAGGTCATCGTGGTCGGACACGTGGTCGGTCATCACCGGCGACCCGAAGGTGGTGCGCCAGCCCTGCACGTGATGGGTGTCCTTCACCGCGAACGGCAGGCCGTGCAGCGGTCCCACCGCGTCACCCCGGGCAAGCCGCTCGTCGGCGTCGGTCGCCTGCCGCATGGCGCGCTCGGGCTCGATGCTGACCAGCGCATTGACCCGTCCGTTCACCTGGTCGATCCGGGCGAGGTGCAGCTCGAGCAGCTCGCGGGCCGAGATCTCCCCGGCCCGTACGGAGGCCGCCATCGCCCGGGCGGACGACCAGTGGTCGAGGCTCACGACCGGCGGCGGCCGAGCAGCACGCCGAGTGCCACCAGGGCGGCGCCGACCAGCACGCCCTTGACGAAGTCGTCGGGAGCGCCGACCCGGGCCTTGGCCGGTGCCGTGAACACACCGGACGCCTCGGCGCCGGGCGCCGCCCCCGCCTGGGCCGGCACCGTCGGAGCCTCTCCGGTGAGCACCTTGTCGACCGCACCGAAGAACTCACCTGCCATCCGCTTGCTGACGCTGGTGAGCATCCGCTGACCGACACCGCCGACCATGCCGCCCACGACGGCGTCGGCGTCGTAGCCCACCGCAGTGGTGCCGTCTCCCTGGTCGCTGAACGAGACCCGCACGTCCGCCCCGACAGTGCCCGGAGCACCGGAACCGGACGCCTTCAACAGCAGCGACTCGTGCGGCTTCAGATCGCGCAGCTCGCAGCTGCCGGAATAGGTGCCCCGGATCGACGCGACCCCCGCGGTGACGGTCATCGCGTAGGCGTTGTCGCCCGTCGCCTCCAGTCGTTCGCAACCAGGGATGGTCGCGACCAGCACCGCGGGGTCGAGCAACGCCTCCCACACCTTGTCGACCGGTGCGTGCAGCACCGCCTCGCCCGCGACCTTCATCGCCCACTCTCCTTCTCCGTGTCCTCCGGGTCGGGCTTCGTGTCGGCGCCGTGCTGGCGCCTGAGCTCGAACAGCTCCGACGGCGAGATCGGCATCCGGGTGATGGGGATGCCCTCGGCGTCCTCGATGGCGGCGGCGAAGACGGCCGCCGAGGGGATCACCCCGGCCTCGCCGGCGCCCTTGATGCCCAGCGGGTTCAGCGGCGAGGGGGTCTCCAGGTGGTCGATCTCGATCCGCTCGGGCACCTCGGAGACGTACGGCATCAGGAAGTCCATGAACGACGCGTTCTGCAGCTGCCCGTGCTCGTCGTAGACCATCCGCTCGTACAGTGCGCCGCCGACGCCCTGCGCGACGCCGCCGTGGATCTGCCCCTCGACGATCATCGGGTTGACCAGCCGGCCGCAGTCGTGCACGACGCAGTAGCGCAGCACCCGGATCTCGGCGGTGTCGGGATCGGTCTCGACGACGACCGCGTGCATGCCGTTCGCGAAGGTCGAGCGGGTGGGTGAGTAGTAGTCGCGACCCTCGAGGCCGGGCTCGTCGTCCTCGGCGACCGGCGGCTTGTCGGGGTCGCCCACCGCGAACTGGGTCGCCGCCTTGGACGCCTCGTCGAACGCGTAGCGCAGCGGGTTCGACAGCACCGCCAGCGTCCCCAGCCCGACCGCCGACTCCGGCGCCCCTTTGACCCGCACCATGCCCTCGGTGATCTCGAGGTCGTCCTCGTTGGCCTCCAGCGCGTCGGCCGCGATCCGCAGCGCCTTGGCCCGGACGTTGCGAGTGGCCAGCGCGATCGCCGACCCGCTCATCACCGCGCCGCGGGAGGCGAACGTGCCGACCGCGTAGGGGAACCGCCGGGTGTCGCCGGTGACCACGTCGACCATGTCCAGTGGCACGCCGAGCTCGTCGGCCACGATCTGGGCGAACACCGTCCGGTGCCCCTGGCCCTGGGTGGTCAGGCCGGTCGCCACCTTGATCCGACCGCTGGTCTCGATCTGGACGTGACCGCCCTCGTACGGACCGGGGCCGGTGCCCTCGACGTAGCAGGCGAGCCCGATCCCGACCCGCCTGCCCTCGGCGCGGGCCTGCTCGCGGTAGGCCTCGAAGTCGTCCCAGCCGACCAGGGCCTTGATCTTGTCCAGCGAGGCCGGGTAGTCGCCGGAGTCGTACACCAGCGGCTTGCCGTCCTGGAAGATCAGCCCCTGGTCGAACGGGAACTCGTCGGGCTGGATGAAGTTGGCCGCGCGCACCTCGGTGCGGTCCTTGCCGAGCGCCTGCGCGATGGCGTCCATCGTGCGCTCCATGGCGAAGCAGCCCTGCGGCCTGCCGGCGCCGCGGTAGGGCGTGACCATCACGGTGTTGGTGTAGAGCGAGTCGAAGACCACCCGGTAGGCACCGGGCTTGTACGGGCCGAGCAGCTGGGTCGACGTCACGATCGGCACGATCAGGCCGTAGGGGATGTACGCCCCGTTGTCGTGCCAGATGCGTACCGACAGCCCGAGCACCCGGCCGTCGTCGTCGAAGCCGACGTCGATGTGCTGCAGCTGCCCGCGCTCGTGCGCCGACGAGATGAAGTGCTCGCGCCGGTCCTCGACGAACTTGACCGGCCGGCCCAGCGCACGGGCCGCCATCGGCACCAGCAGCTCCTCGGGCCAGGGGTGGTTGATCTTGACCCCGAAGCCGCCGCCCACGTCGGGGGTGATCACGTCGACGTCGACCAGGCCGAGGCCGAGCTTGGCGGCCACGGCCGCGCGGACGCCGGTCGAGGTCTGCGTCGAGGTCCAGACCTGCATCCGGCCGGAGTCGCCGCCCCAGCGGGCCAGGGTCGCCCGGCCCTCCAGCGGCATGCTGGCGCTGCGCTCGATCTCGAGGTCGAGCGACAGCCGGTGCGGCGCCGCCTCGATCAGCGGCTCGGGGTCACCGTTGGCCTGCTCCATCCGCGCCGCGACGTTCCCCGGCACGTCGTCGTGCACCAGGTTGTCGGCGGCACGGGCGGCCTCGAGTCCCACCACCGGCGGCAGGAACTCGTACGAGACCAGGATCCGCCCGGCGGCGTCCTCGGCCACATAGCGATCGACGGCCACGACCATCGCCACCGCCTCGCCGGCGTAGTTGACCTCGTCCTTGGCCAGCGCGTACTGGGTGCGCCCGTGCGTCAGCGTCGGGTGCGGGATCAGCAGCGGCAGCGGCGCCGCCATCGGCCCGCTGAGGTCGTCGTAGGTGTAGACCGCGACCACGCCCTCGACGTCGTGCACCGCGTCGACGTCGATGTCGACCACCCGGGCGTGCGCGTGTGGGCTACGGACCATCGCGACGTGCAGCGCGTCGGCACCCAGGTCGTCGGTGTAGCGCCCCTCGCCACGCAGCATCCGGTCGTCCTCGACCCGCGGGACGCGCTCGCCGAACAGCTTCGTCGTCACCCCGGCCGGCCCTCCCGCCTGAGCTCGGCGGCGCGCAGCACGGCCCGGACGATGTTCTGGTAGCCCGTGCAGCGGCACAGGTTGCCACCGATCATCTCCCGCGCCTGCTCCGGCGTGGGGTCGGGCGTCTCCTCCAACCCGGCCGAGATCGTGGTGAGGAACCCCGGGGTGCAGAAGCCGCACTGCAGGCCGTGGCTGTCCTGGAAGGCCTGCTGCACCGGGCCGAGCGTGCCGTCGTCGGCCGTGAGCCCCTCAACCGTGGTGATCTCCTGGCCCTGCACCGACACCGCGAACAGCAGGCAGGACCGAACCGGGGTCCCGTCGAGCAGCACCGTGCACGCGCCGCACACCCCGTGCTCGCAGCCCACGTGGGTGCCGGTGAGCCCGCAGTCGTGGCGCAGCGCGTCGCTCAGCAGCCGCCGCGCGGGCACCCGCAGCGCATGCGTGGCCCCGTTGACCCGCAGCAGCACGTCGTGCAGCGGCTCGCTCATGCGGCGCCCCGTCGCCCGCTCGCCGGGTCGTCCTCGACCGCGCGGCGCAGCACCCGTGCGGTGAGCACGCCCGCCAGGTGCCGTCGGAAGTCGGCGCTCGCGTGGATGTCCGCGCCCGGGTCAAGCTCGGCGCGGGCCCGGTCGGCGGCGCGGGCGTACGCATCCCCATCGGCGTCCGCGCCGGCGAGCGTCTCGGTCAGGTCGAGCACCACCGGGACGTCGGCCACCGACAGGTAGCCGACGCTCACCCGCGACACGTCTCCCCCGCTGCGCTCCACCAGTGCTGCCACCCCCACCAGGGCATAGTCGCCGTGCCGCCGCGAGATCTCCTCGAACGCGACCGAGCCGCCCTCGGCGAGGGCGGGGAAGAACGCCTCCGTCACCAGCTCGTCGTGCGCCAGTGACGTCTCCAGCGGACCGACGAAAAGGTCCGCCGCGGCGACCTGCCGGGTGCCACGCACCGAGGCCGCCGACACGTGGCCGCCGAGCAGCGTGATCACCATCGGCATCTCCGCCGCTGCGTCCGCGTGCACCACCGATCCGACCGTTGTGCCGCGGTTGCGGATCGTCGGGTGCGCCACGAACCGCAGCGCCTCCGACACCAGCGGCTGCACGCGCCGGACATCCAGGTCCCGCTCGACCTCGGCGTGCCGGGCCAGCGCGCCCACGCGCACGCCGGCGCTGTCGCAGCTGACGTGGGCCAGCTCGCTGAGCCCGTTGACGTCGACCAGCGTGCTCGGCGCGGCCAGCCGCATGGACAGCAGCGGCACCAGGCTCTGCCCGCCCGCGAGTACCTTGGCGTCGGCGTGCGCGGCCAGCGCCTCCAGTGCCTCGGCCACGGTCTGCGGCCGCAGGTAGTCGAACGGAGCCGGCTTCACCCCGTCAGTCTCTCCCCTCCTGCTTGTGCACGTCGTGCCGGCCGACGGCGAGGATCGCTCCCTCGCGGAGGTTGGCCGGTGCGACGGCGCGGGCCAGGTGGTAGCCGACGAGGGTCACGATCGTGCCGAGCGCGATGCCCGACAGCACGAAGTCGTCGGTGATCTCCAGCGACGTGTCGCCGATCGCGATGATGATGCCGGCGGCCACCGGCACCAGGTTGACGGGGTTGGCGAAGTCCACCCCGTTCTCCTTCCAGATCTTCGCGCCGAGCAGGCCGATCATCCCGTAGAGGACCACGGTGATCCCGCCGAGGACACCGCCGGGCGTCGCGGACACGAGGGCACCGAACTTCGGCGACAGCCCGAAGATGATCGCCACCCCCGCCGCGACGAAGTAGGCGGCGGTCGAGTAGATCCGGGTCGCCGCCATCACGCCGATGTTCTCGGCGTACGTGGTCGTGGGCGAGCCACCGACCGACGAGGCGATCACGGTGCCGACACCGTCGGCGGCGATGGCCCGGCCCATCACCGGGTCGAGGTCCCGCTCGGTCATCTCGGCGACCGCCTTGACGTGCCCGGTGTTCTCGGCCACCAGCGCGATCACGGCGGGCAGCATCAGCAGCACGAACGCCAGGCTGAACGTCGGCGCGTGGTAGCCCACGACGCCGTTGGCGAAGTCGCTCGCCGGCGGGAAGCCGACCCAGTCCGCCGCCTTGACGCCTGCCCAGCTCACCCGGTCGTGGGCGAACGCGGTGGCCACGCAGTAGGGCCCCTCAGCGCTGCACGGCTCACCGTTCTGGTCCAGCAGGTTCTGCCCGGGCAGCACGGAGGTGATCTGCCCGCCCTGGTCGACCAGCCAGGACAGCAGGTAGCCGAACACCAGCCCGAGGAACACCGCGATCCGGCCGAAGAAGCCGCGCAGGCCGACCGCCATCAAGATCACCGCGCCCATCACGATCAGGGCGATCCACTGGTCCTGCGGCCAGTACACGTTGGCGACGACCGGTGCCAGGTTGAAACCGATCAGCATCACCACGGCGCCGGTGACAACCGGGGGCAGCACCGCGTGCAGCACGCCCGACCCGAGGAAGTGGATCAGCACGCCCACCAGCGCGAGCACGACGCCCGCGATGAGAACGGCACCGGTGACGTCGGCCGGGTCGCCGCCCTGGGAGTAGATCGCCGCGGCACCGCCGACGAACGACGCCGACGTGCCGAGGTAGCTGGGCACCTTGCCCGACACCATCAGCAGGAAGACGATCGTCGCGACGCCGCTCATCATGATCGCGAGCTGGGGATTGAGCCCCATGATCAGCGGGAAGACGAACGTCGCCCCGAACATCGCCACCACGTGCTGGGCACCCAGTCCCGCGGTACGCGCCCAGGAGAGCCGTTCGTCCGGCGCCACCGCCTCTCCGGGTGGCGGGGTCCGGCCCCCGTGGACGACCTTCCATCCGCCGACTGACATGACGACCTCCTGACGCTCTGCGCTGGGTCTGCCGCGACAGTAGTGGTCCCGGTCACACCGGCGGCTGAACAACACGAGACGAACGAGGTCGATAGCCTCCGGTGGTGATCCTGCCCGCCGTCGCCGCGCCCACCGCGACGCCCCCGGTGCTGGCGGCGGCGACGCCCTGGCTCGCCGACCGGCTGTCCGGGCCACCGCGCCCTGCGCGGGTCCTCGCCGCGGGGCCGCAGGCGGTGTACGTCGACGACCACGGCGTGGCCGTGGGGGTGCTGGCCAGCGGAGCCGTCGCCGTGCCGCTCGGCCTGCGCACCCGGCTGTCGCGGCTGCCCGACACGGTGCCCGGCGACACCGCGGTGGTCGGCGACCGGGCGGTCCGGCTGGCCGGCAGCACCTTCACCGTCGCCCGCATCTCCACCGCGACCGTGCCGGCGCTGCCCGCGCTTCGGGACTCCGCCGGAGCCGTCTGCGGCTGGCCGCTGCCGGGCGCCGAGCCGCGGTTCGACGCCGCACTCGACCAGCTCCCCGCGGGCGCGCTGTGGGCACTGGCCGCAGGACGACCCGCGGCGGTCGCCGACCTGATCGGCCGCGGCGACGGGCTCACCCCCGTGGGCGACGACGTGCTGGCCGGCTGGCTGGTCGCCCGGCGCGCGGCGGGCCTGAGCGGCTCGGCAGCGCTGGCCCGGACCGTACGGGCGGCGCACGGGCGCACCACCACGTTCTCGGCGACGTTGCTCGACCGCGCCGCGGACGGCGAGACGGTGCCGGCCCTGCGCGCCCTGCTGGTCGGCCTGGCATCCGGCGCGCCGGCCGCCCGGATCAGAGCCCTGCTCGACGACCTGCTCGCGATCGGTCACTCGTCCGGGGCCGGGCTGGCAGTCGGTGTCGCCCTGGCCCTGACGGGGGCGCCGGCATGACGACGCACGTGGAGGTGCGCCCCGGCGCGTACGCCGACTCGGTCGCCCTGCTCGCGCTCAGTCGCGAGCTGGCCGGCCGGCCCGGTGTGGCCGCCGCGCAGGTGGCGATGGCCACCCCGCTGAACCTCGAGGTGCTCGCGGGCATGGGTTTCGACGTGCCGACCGCGACGCCGAACGACCTCGTCGTGGCCGTGCGGACCGAAGCCGACGATGACGGGGCGTTGGAGGGTGCGGTCGCGGCGGTCGACGACGCGCTCCGGGCACGGACCGGTGGTGGCTCGGACGGTGAGCAGGTGGCGCCGCCGCGGACGACGGCGACGGCGCTGGACCGGTCGGGGGCTGGCCTGGCGCTGGTGTCGGTGCCCGGTGCGGCCGCGCTGGTCGAGGCCATGGACGCAGTCGAGGCCGGTGCCGACGTGATGGTCTTCAGCGACAACGTCCCGCTCGAGCAGGAGGTGGCGCTGAAGCGCGCCGCGGACGACGCGGGCGTGCTGGTGATGGGACCCGACTGCGGCACGGCGATGGTCGGCGGTGTCGGGCTCGGCTTCGCCAACGCCGTGCCGCCGGGACCGGTCGGTCTCGTCGCGGCGTCGGGGACCGGGTGCCAGCAGGTGATGTGCCTGCTCGCCGCCGCCGGGGTCGGCACCAGCGCCGCCCTCGGCGTCGGTGGTCGCGACCTGTCCGCCGAGGTCGGTGGGCTGTCCACCCGGACCGCTCTGCGCCGGCTCGACGACGACCCGGCGACCGAGCACGTCGTCCTCGTCTCGAAGCCGCCTGCGGCCGAGGTGGCCGACGAGCTGTCGGCGTTCGTCGACACGCTGGCGACTCCGGTGCAGCTGGCGCTGCTCGGCCCGGGCCGCCCCGACCTCACGGCGGCGGTCGAGGAGCTGCTCGGAGCGCTGGGTCGGTCGGTCCCCGCGTGGGCTGGCTGGGGCACCGCCGCCCAGAGCGATCGGACGGGCGTTCGGGAGGGCGTGCTGCGCGGGTTGTTCGTGGGCGGGACGCTGTGTGGCGAAGCTGCGGTCATCGCCGCTGACCGGCTGCCGGAGGACGCGTACGAGACCGTCGACTTCGGCGACGACGCGATGACCGTCGGTCGACCGCACCCGATGATCGATCCGACGCTGCGGCTCGAGGCGATCGCCCGCGCCGGTGCCGACCCGACCACCGGCGTGCTGCTGCTCGACGTCGTGCTCGGGTACGGCGCGCAGCCCGATCCAGCCCAAGACCTGGTGCCTGTGCTGCACGACCTGCCCGACGACCTGCCCGTCGTGATCAGCTGCATCGGCACCGACGACGACCCGCAGGTGCTGTCCCGCCAGGCCGAGGCGCTGGCCGCCACGGGCGCACAGGTCTTCTGCTCCAACGCGCACGCCGCACGGCAGGCGGTCTCGCTGCTGGCGGTGGCCACCGAGCCCGAAGGGGGTGCGAGCCGGTGAGCGACCTGGCCAGCGAGCCGTCCGTCGTCTCGGTGGGGGCGGGGCTGCTCGCCGATGCACTGGACGCGCAGGCCGCCGAGGTGACCCGGGTCGACTGGCACCCCCCGATGGACGGCACCTCCGACGACCTCGCAGCCGTCGCCGCCGACCCGCTGCGGGCCGCGGCCAATGCCCGCGCCGTGGAGGCAGTGCTCGGCGTGCAGGCGATGCTCGTCGACGTCGCCCCCGCGGGCGACCTGCTCGGTCTCGGCCGCGGCGACTTCCTGCACGCCGGCCCGCCGATCACCTGGGAGGCGGCGTCCGGGCCGATGCGCGGCGCGCTGCTCGGGGGCGCGGCGCTCGAGGGGCTGGTCGACGACCCGCAGGACGCCGCCGCACTGTTCGAGCGCGGCGACGGCGTCACGCTCGACCCGTGCCACCACCACGCCGCCGTCGGGCCGATGGCCGGCGTGGTGACGCCCTCGATGTGGATGTCGGTGCTGGAGGACCCCGCCAGCGGGCGGCGCACGTACTGCTCGCTCAACGAGGGGCTCGGCAAGGTGCTGCGCTACGGGGCGTACGCACCGGAGGTGCTCGACCGGCTGCGCTGGATGTCGTCGGTGCTCGGGCCGCTGCTCGCCGCCGCGGTGCGGGCGCACGGACCGGTCGACGTGACCGGGATCCTCACCCAGATGCTGCAGATGGGCGACGAGGCGCACAACCGCAACCGGGCCGGGACGCTGATGCTGCTGCGCGACCTCGCGCCGGCGATGGTGGCGTCGGGCACCGCCGCCGACGACGTGGCCGACGCGATCCGGTTCGTCGGCGGCAACGACCACTTCTTCCTCAACCTCGCGATGCCGGCCTGCAAGCTGATGCTCGACGCCGCCCGCGGCATCGACGGCTCGACGATGGTCGTGGCGATGGCCCGCAACGGCACCGAGTTCGGGATCCAGGTGGCCGGCACCGGCGACGCGTGGTTCACCGGCCCCGCGCAGCAGATCGAGGGGCTGCTGCTCGGCGACTTCACCGCGGACGACGCCAACCCCGACATCGGCGACTCCGCGATCACCGAGACCGCCGGCATCGGGGGCTTCTCGATGGCGACGGCGCCGGCGATCGTCCGGCTGGTGGGCGGCACCGTCCCCGACGCGTTCGCGACCACGAGGCGGATGGGCGAGATCACGCTCGCGGCCAACCCGCGGTGGACGATCCCGGTGCTCGACTTCGCCGGCGCGCCCACCGGCATCGACGTCTCCCGGGTCTGCCGCACCGAGATCCTGCCGCAGATCAACACTGGGATGGCCGGCCGCGAGGCCGGCGTCGGCCAGGTGGGAGCGGGGCTGGTGACCCCGCCGGCCGAGATCTTCCCCGCCGCCCTGGCAGCCCTCGCCGAGCACGCCCGCTCCCGCTGACCTGTCACCGTCAGATCGCCATCCATGGCGTCCTGCCGGTGACAAGCTCGGGGGGTGCCAGGCTGTGCCGGTGACTCCCACCGAGACGGCGCTGCACGACGAGGTCGTGGAGCTCTGCCGCGACCTGATCCGCATCGACACGACGAACGGCAACGAGACACCGGCGGCAGAGCTGCTCCGTGAGCGGCTCGCCGGCGCGGGCATCGAGGCCGAGCTGGTGGCCCGTGACCCGGCCCGGGCCAACCTGGTCGCCCGGATACCCGGCACCGGCGACGGGCCGACGCTGGCGTACGTGGGCCACCTCGACGTGGTGCCCGCCGATGCGCGGGACTGGACGCACCCACCGTTCGCCGGCGTCGTCGACGACGACGGGTTCCTGCACGGGCGCGGTGCGATCGACATGAAGAACGAGGTCGCGATGCGTACGGTCGCGGCGATGGTGCTCGCCCGGGAGGGGTTCCGCCCGCGGGGTGACCTGCTGCTGATGATGGTCGCCGACGAGGAGGACGGGTCCGCCAAGGTCGGCATGGAGTGGTTGGTCGAGGCCCGGCCCGACCTGTCCTGCGACCTGGCGCTCAACGAGGGCGGCGGACTGCGCTACCCGCTGGCCGACGGCCGCACCGTGGTCGACCTGGAGGTCGGCGAGAAGGGCACCTGCCCGGTGCTGGTCGAAGCGCTCGGGGAGGCGGGACACGCGTCGACCCCGTCGGTGGGACGCAACGCCGTGCCGTTGCTGGGCGAGCTGCTGGTCCGGCTCGGTGCCGGCATGCCCGTGCCGCGCCCGCACCCCGCGGTCGACGCGATGCTCGACGTGCTCCTCGGCGGCGCCCGCACCGACGACCTGGCAGCCGACGTCGCCCGGGCTACGGCGCTGAGCCCGCAGCTGGAGTACTTCCTGCCCTCGGTCTGCGGCACCACGATGGCGCCCACGCTGCTCACCGGGTCGACCGCCCGCAACGTGCTCCCCGCCCGGGCCGGCGTCGAGCTGGACTGCCGGGTGCTCCCGGGCACGACGCCCGACGAGGTCGTCGCGGAGGTACGCGCCCGGCTGGGCGCAGACCTGCCGTACGACCTCTCCTTCCCGGAACCGATCACGCCGGGGAGCGGGTCGCCGCCCGCGGGCGTGCTCTGGGACGCCTGCCGGGAGTGGTTCGCCGCCGATGACCCCGAGGTGACGCTGCTGCCGTCGCTGTCCACGGGCTTCACCGACTCGGTGCACCTGCGGCGGGCCTTCGGCACGGTGGCCTACGGCGTCAGCCCGTACCGGTCGACCCCGCCCTCGGTGGTCGAGGAGGGGGTGCACAACAAGGACGAGCGGGTACACGTCGACGACCTGTTGCGCGGCGTGCGATTCCACGTCGACGTGGCCCGGCGGGTGCTCGGATGACGGTCGAGGTCCGCGAGCTGCTCCCCGCCGACCGGCCGGCGGCGCACAGCGTGGTCGCGCGCGCGTTCGGCGGGCCACGGGTGGCCGACCTGGTGTACGCGCAGCTGGACTCCGACGCCCACCGGCTCGCGCTGGTCGCCGAGCGAGAGCGGCAGCTGGTCGGGTACGTGCAACTGTGCCGCGGCTGGCTGGACGCCAGCGAGCGGTTGGTCGAGGTCCCGGTACTGAGCCCGCTCGGCGTCGACCCCGACCACCAGGGGATCGGTGTCGGCAAGGCCCTGGTCCGTGCCGTGCTCGCCGCCGCGGAGGCCGACGGTGCCCCGCTGGTCTTCCTCGAGGGCGAGCCCGACTACTACCCGCCGTTGGGCTTCGAGCGCGGTCGGGTCCGGGGCTTCACCCCACCGTCGGACCGCATCCCCGACGCCGCCTTCCAGGTCGCGGTGCTCCCGGCGTACGAGCCGTGGATGCGCGGCGCGCTGGTCTACCCCGACGTCCTCTGGCAGCAGGACGCCGTCGGCCTGCGCCCCGGACGCTGATCCGGCGCGTCACCCCTCGCCGGCGATGAAGGCGCGGACCGAGTCGGCCACCAGCTGGACGGCGATCGCGGACAGCAGCAGCCCGCTGATGCGGGTCACCAGGGTCACGCCGGAGTCACCGAGCACCCGCAGGATCAGCACCGAGTAGCGCATCGACAGCCACAGCACGACGTGGACGCCCACGACACCGCCGGCAACCGCGACCAGCGCCGGGACATCGTCGACCCGCTCGACGAACACCATGGTGGCGACGATCGCGCCGGGACCGGCCAGCAACGGCGTGCCGAGCGGCACCATCGCCACGTTGACGTCCTGCCCGGTCTGCGGCTCGGACTCCTGCCCCGTCAGCAGCTGCAGCGCCACCAGGAGCAGCAGCAGACCACCGGCACCCTGCAGCGCCGGCAGCGAGATGTGCAGGTACGCCAGCAGCTGGCGGCCGAAGATCGCGAACAGCACGATCACCGCGAACGACACGGTCACGGCCTGCCGGGCGGCCCGGCGCCGCGTCGTCGGCGACCGGCCGCTGGTCAGGGCCAGGAAGATCGGCACCGTGCCGGGCGGGTCCATGATCACGAACAGCGTGATGAAGCACTCCG
The DNA here is from genome assembly GCA_963785115.1 of uncultured Actinomycetota bacterium. Classification (GTDB taxonomy): domain Bacteria; phylum Actinomycetota; class Actinomycetes; order Propionibacteriales; family Nocardioidaceae; genus JACCWP01. The sequence goes on along the minus strand of CAWATY010000006.1, from coordinate 713,172 downwards.
CCAGCAGGGTGCCGTTGACGACGTCGCTCACCCCACGACCGCCGCCGCCGGGTCCACGGCGGGGTCGTCCCGCCGCGCCGCCTCGGCGGCAGCGCGCATGGCGGAGAGCAACGCCTCGAGCTCGTCGGGCGGCGTGGTGTGACAGCCCAGGTCGTGGTCGAGCTTGCCGGTGCCGTGGTAGTCGCTCGACCCCGTGGCCACCAGCCCGAGCCGACCCGCCAGCCGCGCCAGCAGCGCGGAGTCCTCGGCGGTCTGGCCCTGGTGCCAGGCCTCCAGCCCGACCAGGCCGGCGGCGGCCAGCTCGGCCACGGTGTCGTCGGTGAGCACCCGGCGGCTGCCCCGGGCCCAGGGGTGCGCGAGCACTGCCACGCCGCCGGCGGCGGCGACCAGTCCGAGCATCTCGGTCAGCGGCGCCGCCCGGCGCAGCACGTACGCCGGCCGGCCGGGCGACAGGTAGCGGTCGAAGGCCTCGCGCCGGTCCAGCACCTCGCCCCTGGCCACCAGTGCGTCGGCGACGTGCGGGCGGCCCAGCGCGGCGGCATCGCCGGCGACGCGGCGCACGTCGTCCTCGTCGACCTCGACGCCGAGGTCGCGCAGCCGGGCCAGGATGGCGGGCAGCCGCTGGTTGCGGCCCTCCAGCACGTCACGCAGCTGCGCAGCGAGGCCGGGGTGGGTGGGGTCGACGCCATAGGCCAGCAGGTGCACCCCGGTGCCGCGGTGGCTGCAGGACACCTCGATGCCGGGCACGAAACCGATGCCCACCTCCGCAGCCGCAGCTGCCGCGTCGGACCAGCCGGTCGCGCTGTCGTGGTCGGTGAGTGCCACGACGTCGAGGCCTGCCACCGCCGCGGCGCGCACCAACGCCGCCGGGCTGTCGGTGCCATCAGAGCGGTGGGAGTGGGTGTGCAGGTCCGCGCGCACGTGGGCGAGGGTATCGACGGACGGCGCGCGTCCCGTGCGACCGGGCTCAGGACGAGTGCGGCACCAGGCGCAGGGACAGCCCGGTCAACGGCACCATCTCCAGCTCACCGACGAGGTCACGCAGGTCGACCAGCGTCGAGGCGTCGAGCAGCACCGCTGCGCCCGCCAGCGGCGGCCAGCTGATGATCCACAGCCACCGCCCGGACGCCTCGCCGACGCACACCTGACGGTCGTCGTCGGAGTCGACGAACCACAGCGGCGTGGGGTGACCGCCGACGACGACCCGGGCGTCGGCCGGGCGGGTGGTGACGATCGCCCCGGGGTCGGGTGAGCTGAGCCCCGCGTACATCGCGCCGAGGCCCACCCCCGGCTCCTCCGCCACCAGCACCATGTCTCCCGGGCCACCGATCGGGTCCGGTCCGGAGAGGGCCAGCACCGTCGCCACCGTCGCGTGGTCGACGACCCGGCCGGTCCCGGCGAGGGACCAGGCGGCGGGCAGCGGCCACGGCAGCCAGGTCGGGTCGCTCCCCTCCGCGACGTGACGCAGCAGCGTGTGCACGCTGGGGTCGGCGAATCCGTGCAGCCCGGCGACGGAGCCGTGCAGCCCGCAGACCCAGCCGGTGGGACCGTCCAGGTCCGGGTCGACCGGGTGGCCGCAGCGCGGGCACCAGACCGACTCCGGACTCCACGGCGGCATCCACTGACCGTGGCCGAGCCGTTGCGCCCCGTCAAGGACGTCACACCGGTCACGCCGGGTCAGGATGGTCCCGTGAACGCGCGGGTGCGATGCGTCGGAGCAGTCGTGCACGACGAGCGGGGACGGCTGCTGGTCGTGCTGCGGGCGCGACCACCCTCGGTCGGCACCTGGTCGCTGCCAGGCGGCCGGGTCGAACCGGACGAGTCCGACGACGCAGCCGTGCGTCGCGAGCTGCGCGAGGAGACCGGCCTCGACGTCAGCGTCGGGCGGCTGGTCGGCACGGTCGACCGCGACGCACCGGGCGGTGCGACGTACGAGATCCACGACTACGCCGGGACGGTCACCGGTGGCCAGCTGCGGGCCGGCGACGACGCGGCCGACGTCCGCTGGGTGTCGGCCGCCGAGCTCACCGCGCTGACCTGTGCGCCCGGGCTGGTCGAGACCCTGCGCGGGTGGGGAGCCCTCCCCACCAACTAGACACCGACTAGGCAGGGTCAGCCGTTCCAGCGGCGCAGCACGGGCGCGCCACGGTCGTCGCCGAGCACCGAGACGGTGGCGGTGTCCAGCAGCAGGTGCCGGCCGAAGGCGTACGGCTCCCCCACCCAGCGGGCGGCGAGCACCCGGTGCAGGTGGCCGTGCCCGACCAGCAGGGTGCGTCCGCCATGGTCGCGGCACCGGGCGATCACCCGATCGCAGCGGGCGGCCACGTCGTCGCCGGACTCCCCGCCCGGCGTCGGGTGCGTCCAGACCGACCACTCGGGCACCGACTCGCGGATCTGCGGCGTGCTGATGCCCTCGTAGTCGCCGTAGCGCCACTCGTGCAGGTCGGCGTCGACCTCGTCCACAGCGACACCCGCCAGCTCGGCGGTGCGGACGGCCCTGCCGAGCGGGCTGCTGACCACCCGGTCGAACCGCTCACCGGCCAGCCGGTCGCGCAGCGCGCGGGCCTGGTCCTCGCCCTTCGGGGTGAGCGGCAGGTCGGTGACCGACGTGTGCTGTCCGTCGCGACTCCACTCGGTCTCGCCGTGCCGGACCAGCCACACCTCGGCGTCGCTCATCGCCGCTCCTCGTCAGAGAGTCTCGCGCAGCGCGTGCGCGGGGAGATGGATCCACACCAGCAGGGCGCCGAGCAGCCACAGCTGCGCGGTCGGCTCGATGCCGAGTCCCTCGACCGCGCCGCCGTCGGGGTTGTTCGCGAGCGCCATCACTCCGCCCAGCGCGACCACCGCCAGCGCGGCGGCGGCGTGCACGACGTACGGCGACCGGCGGCCCTGGTCCAGCGCCACGACGAGGGCGACCAGGGCAGTGGCCAGGGAGACGAGCAGCAGCACGGTGAGCCAGCCACCGAACCGCGCGTCGTGGTCGAAGCCGCGTCGGGCCACTCCGACCAGGGTGAGCGCCGGTTGCCGCTCGGCGTCGATGTCGTCCTCGTCGACGGCCGGCCGGAACGGCTCCGACACCAGCACCAGCAGCCCGAGCAGCAGGACCGGCGGAGCCTGGGCACGCGCCGCGGTCAGCTCGCGCGCCTGCTCGAGCCGTCCGACCCGCGTCTTGAGCCGCTCGAGGTCGCTCCCGTCGCCGGTGGGCACCGCTCAGCCCTCCACGGGTTCTGGTCGGCCGGGCTGCTCGCCGCCACGGCTGTCCAGATAGGACTGCTTGGGCACCATCACCGTGCGCCGGAACGTGCACACGATCGTGCCGTCCTGGTTCATCCCGATCGTCTCGACCTGCACGACGCCGCGGTCGTCCTTGCTCTTGGACTCCCGCTTGTCCAGCACGGTCGTCTGTGCGTAGAGGGTGTCGCCGTGGAAGGTCGGCGCGACGTGCCGCAGCGACTCGACCTCGAGGTTGGCGATCGCCTTGCCGCTGACGTCCGGCACGCTCATGCCGAGCACCAGGGAGTAGACGTAGTTGCCGACCACCACGTTGCGTCCGAACTGGGTCGACGTCTCCGCGTAGTGCGCGTCGAGGTGCAGCGGGTGGTGGTTCATGGTGAGCAGGCAGAACAGGTGGTCGTCGTACTCGGTGACGGTCTTGCCCGGCCAGTGCTTGTAGACGGCTCCGACCTCGAACTCCTCGTACGTGCGGCCGAACTGCATGGGACGTGTCCTTCCGGTGGGTCGCGGAACCCTAACGCTCCCACGTGACCGGGACGCCGTGGCCGACGGAGGTGCCGAGCACCTCGCTCCGGCCGCCCGGCTCCGGCGGCCACTGCTCGGCGCCGACGAGGAACTGGAACTCGGCGTCGGGTCGGCGGCGCATCGGCTCGAGGTAGAGGTGCACGAACGGCGCGTCGGCGGTGGCCGCCTCCCCGAGCCGCTCGAGGTGCGTGCGCACGACGGTCTGCTCGGCCGGGTCGAGGTACTGCCACATCACCGAGTGCCAGAGCACGGTGCAGGTCCCCGGCTCGAGCTCGAGCCCCGCGACGAGCTCACCCGCCGGCTGTGCCGTGACCTCGGCGGGCACGGCGGCGGCGACGTCCAGGGCACCGCGGAGCCGCGCCAGCCGCGCCTCCTGGTCCGGCCAGACGTAGGCCGTCAGCAGCACCCGTCCGGCGGGCGTCGTCGGGTCGACAGGTGCGACGTCGCACCCGATCCGCCCCACGATCTGCAGGCTGCGGTCGGTCGGAGTCGCGACACCCTGCCAGGTGTCGACCAGCCGGACCGGGCTGTCGCGTGGACCCCAGACGCCGCCGACGCCGGAGTAGTGGAAGTGGTCGGCGCGCAGGTTGAGCCCGCCGCTGGCACCGAGCTCGACCAGCCGCACGGGGTGCGCCGGCGCGGTCAGCCGCAGCAGGCCGCCCACCAGTGCACCGGCACGGCCGACCTCGTTGGTCTGCGGTGACCTGCCGAGCCCCGCCCGGACCTCGTCGGCGTGCCCGTCGAGCAGGTCGAGCAGCAGCGGCCAGGCCCGCTCGAGGTCCCAGGTCCCGCCGACGCTGGGGTAGCAGGCCGCCAGCGGTCCGGCCCGGTCCTCGAGGACGAGCCGGTGCACGGTGCCGAGCAGCCGCAGCGCGAGGGCGGACGGCCCCGGGTCGTCGTGATGACCGACGAGCACCCGGTCCAGCGGCTCACTGCTGCCCAGGGCGTCGCGCATCCGACGCAGCAGCGCGGCGTACATGGGGGAGCCAAGCTGTTCGCACGCCTCGGCCTGGTCGCCGAACGCGGAGCGCGGGTCGACCACGTCGGCCGGGGCTGGCTCAGCGCTGCATGGACAGCCGGGCGAGCAGCCCGCGTGCGTCCTCGGCGTGCTGGTAGGTGCACAGCACGTCGTAGGAGGTCGCCACCACCGAGCTCTGCGAGGTGAAGTCGCGCTTGCCGCCGGTCATCGCGTAGCCGATGATCCCGAACACCGCGCCGAATACCGCCCCGGAGATCAGCGTGAGCAGCAGCACCAGCACGCTGTTGGACTCCGACGTGGAGAAGATCATCAGCATCACGCCGATGAACAGCCCCCACCACGCCCCGCCGGCCGCTCCGGTCGCGGCGGCCCGCCCCTGGGTCAGCCGACCCGTCACCCGCTCGACCATCCGCAGCCCGTTGCCGACGATCGTCACGTGCTGGACCGGGAAGTGCTCGTCGGACAGGAAGTCGACCGCCCGCTGGGCCTGCTCGTAGGTCTCGTAGGTCCCCACGGGCACACCGGTCGGTGGGGTCGGCAACTGCTGCATCCTCGGCATCGCCCGCTCCGCTCTCCGGATCACTCGGTCATCGCGGTCCAGTCTCCCACTGCCGGCTGAGGGAGTCCTGAACCCGTGTCAAGGACCTCCAGGCTCCGGGCTAGGGTGGCGGGCCTGGTGGTGGGGAACCGACGGAGGAGGGCAGATGCCTGCTGGGAACCGTAAGCAGAGGCGCGGCACGCGCGGCCCGCGCGACGTCTCGATCCCCGGCTTCTTCGACGACTTCCCGAGGTTCCGCGAGACCAGCCAGACGGCGACCGACCTCGGCCGGCTGAACCTTCGGCACCGGGCGCAGATCGAGGCCAACCGCAAGGTGCTCGACGGCGCCCGGGTCCTCGACATCGCCAGCCACGACGGCCGCTGGGCCTTCGCGGCGCTGCGGGCCGGCGCCACGCACGTCACCGGGATCGAGGCGCGCCCCGACCTCGTGGCCCACTCCGAGGAGACCTTCCGGCACTACGGCGTCGAGGACGGGATGTACCGCTTCGTGGCGCAGGACATCTTCGCCGCGCTGGAGCGGGAGGACCTCGACGTCGACGTGGTGATGTGCTTCGGCTTCCTCTACCACACGCTGCGCTACCCCGAGCTGTTCGCCAAGATCCGCAAGCTGGGCGCCGAGCACCTGCTGCTCGACACCAAGGTGTCGCAGGGCAACGACCGCACCATCCGGGTCACCGCCGACGAGGTGGCCCGGGAGGCGCACGCGGCCCGCGACGACTACACCTACGGCACCCGCACGCTGGTCGGGGCTCCCACCAAGAAGGCCCTCAAGGTGATGCTGCGGGTCTACGGCTACGGCGTCGAGGAGGAGCAGGACTGGGCCGCGCTGGCGGCCGAGGCCGGTGGCGGTGACGTCCCGCCGCAGGCCATCCGCCAGTACACGTCCGGTCAACGGGTCACCTGGCGCTGCCGCTACGACGAGGCGGTGCTGCCGCCGTCGCTGCCCGCGATGGGCGCGCCGTCCGGCGGGGACGGCGACGACCGCGACGACGCCGACGACGAGGTCTGACGACCGCCGGACCGCGTCAGCCGGACCGCCGCAGCCGGCCGCGCGCCCAGCGCGCTGCGCGGCCGACCAGGCCGGCCGGTTCGGGCGGGGACTCCGTCTTCTTCGCGGCCGTCTTCTTCGCGGCCGTCTTCTTCGCGGCCGTCTTCTTCGCGCCCGTCTTCTTGGCCGTCGCCTTCCGGCCCTCACGCTCGCGCTGACCGGTAGCGGGTAAGCGCGCCTCGCGCAGTGCCGCGTCGACGGTCGAGATCGTGGTGGCCTCGGCGGCCAGGTAGAGGTCGGCGTACGCCTCGCGCAGCTGGTCCAGCGCGGCGCTCGACTCCGGCCGCTGACCGCCGGCCTCGACGATGCGCATGATCTCCTGCCACACCTGCTCGGCGATGTCCTTGAGCGCCGCGGGGGCGTCGACCTCGTCCCAGGTCACCTTGACCCGGTGCAGGCTCGGGTCGATGAAGCCATCGACCTCGGCGACCCCCGCAGGGTCCATGCCGGCGGCCATCGAGAGCCGCAGCGACTCTGCGGCGCGCCCGAGCGCGCCTCGCCAGTCGGTGAGCAGGTCGGCGTACTGGACGAACGCCCGGTCGGCCTCTCGGGTGTCCCGCTCGGTCACCAGCATCATCGCGATCCAGTTCGCGGTGAACGTCGCGGCCGTGTACCGCGCGTCGCTGTCGTGCTTTCCGGGGTGGGCGTAGTAGGTGCTCTTGCTGCCGACCACCTCGGCCGGGTGCCGCAGCATGGTGAGGAAGCCCGGCCGTACCGAGGCTGCGGTCGCGCACTGCGACCACAACGGCAGGAACCAGGTGATCCGCGGGTCCTTGACCAGCAGCTCGGGGGCCTCGCCGAGCTGGCCCGACAGCCATTCGGTGAGCTCGGCCCGCGGCCGGTCGCGCAGGGTCACCTCGGCGACCCGGTCGCCGGCGTCGGGGCGCGCGTCGCGCAGCACCACGCCCGCACGGTTCAGGTGCCGCTTGTGGAACGCGATCACCCACTCCGGCTCGAAGAAGCCGCGCGGGTTGCTCTTGCTCGGCGGGATCTCCGGCTGTGGCACGTGCAGGCCGAGGTACTTCAGCGCACCGGAGACCGTGCTGGTCCCGCTGCGTCCGGATCCCGCGACCAGCACCAGCCGCGACGCCTCGTCGGGGGCGCGGTCGGGTTGCTCGTCAGGTCCGGGCACGGGCCACATCGTAGGCACCGCGCGACGACCCGCGACGAGCCGGTCAGCGGCTGGCGTAGTCCTCCAGCAGCCGCCGGCCGATGATCATCCGCTGGATGTCCGCGGTGCCCTCACCGATCAGCAGCATCGGCGCCTCGCGGTACAGCCGCTCGATCTCGTACTCCTTGGAGTAGCCGTAGGCCCCGTGGATGCGGAACGAGTCCTCGACCACCTGGTGGCAGTACTCGCTGGCGAGGTACTTGGCCATGCCGGCCTCGAGGTCGTTGCGCTCGCCGGAGTCCTTGGTGCGCGCCGCTCGCACCATCATCTGGTGCGCGGCCTCGACCTTGGTGGCCATCTCGGCGAGCCGGAAGAGCACCGCCTGGTGCTCGGCGATCTTCTTGCCGAACGTCTCCCGCTGCTGGGCGTAGGCGATGCCCAGCTCGAAGGCGCGCAGCGCCACGCCGCAGCCGCGCGCAGCGACGTTGACCCGGCCCACCTCGACCCCGTCCATCATCTGGTAGAAGCCGCGACCCTCCTCGTCGCCGAGCACCTGCCCGGCCGGGAGGCGGTAGCCGTCGAGGATCAGCTCGGTCGAGTCGACGCCCTTGTAGCCCATCTTGTCGATCTTGCCGGGGACGCTCAGCCCCGGTGCGACCTCGCCGAAGCCGGGCTCCTTGTCGATCAGCAGACAGGACATGTCCTGGTGCGGCCGCGCCGACCCGGTGCCGGTCTTGACCAGCACCGCCACCAGGTTCGACGTGCCCCCGTTGGTGATCCACATCTTCTGGCCGTCGACGACGTAGTCGCCGTCGTCCTGGCGCACGGCCTTGGTGGTGATCGCGCTGACGTCGGACCCGCAGCCCGGCTCCGACATCGAGAACGCCCCGCGCACCTCGCCGGTCGCCATCCGCGGGAGGTACTTCTGCTGCTGCTCCGCTGTGCCGTGCCGCATCAGCATGTACGCCACGATGAAATGGGTGTTGACGATGCCGGACACGCTCATCCAGCCGCGCGAGATCTCCTCCACGGCCAACGCGTACGTCAGCAACGACTCACCCAGCCCGCCGTGCTCCTCGGGGATCATCAGCCCGAACAGCCCGAGCTCCTTGAGGCCTTCGACGATGTCGGTCGGGTAGGTGTCGTCGTGCTCGAGCTGCGTCGCGTGCGGGAGGATCTCCTTGTCCACGAAGGACCGCACGGTCGCGACGATCTCCTCCTGGACGTCGGTCAGACCCTCGGTCCGACAGAGGCGGCCCATGCTCAGCCTCCCCCGAGTCGGCGACGCAGCCCGCCCAGCCGGCGCCGGGCCCGCCACCAGAGGGTGGGCGGAGGCGGAGGCGGGCGCTTCGCCGCCTTCTGCCGGCGGGTCCCGTCGGCCTTGCGCCGGCTGCGTCCCCGGGCCGCGGCCTGGCGCTCGCGCTCCATCTCGGTGTTCTTGCGGTCGGACAGCGACGCGAGGGCCTGCACGGCGGCCTCGGCCACCTCCGCGTCGGTGACCTCGGGCGCGCTCTCTCCGGCTCCGGCGACCAGCTCGGGCGGCACCAGGTCCTCGAGCCGCCCGACGATGTCGTAGCCGCGGGCCTCGAGCTCCGCCACCCGGACCCGGGACTCCTCGCGAGCCCACTCGCGCAGCCGGTCGGGCAGCAGCAGAGGCGCACCGCGCTGCTGGGAGAGCACCTGCTTGGCGAGCGTTCCGCGGACCACGTCGCGGTAGCCCCCGCGTACGTCGCTCAACCTGTCACCGAGCGCGACGTTGACCCGACGCAGCAGCTCGGCCTGCTGGGCGCCCAGCGACGGGTTCTGCCCACCCGGGGTGACCAGCGACGCGGGGTCGCAGCCGATCAGGCCGCAGAACTGGCCGAGCAGCAGGCTCGGCGGCGAGCCCGAGGGGGGCACCGGCACCACGTGCACCCGCTCGGGAGGCAGCCCGACCGACCAGCGCGCGGTCACGTCGACCACATCCTGGCGGGCCCAGAACATGCCGGCCTCGGGCTTGCCGTCCATCACCGCCTGGCAGAAGTCGGCGTACGGCACGACGGCGCGCTCCTTGACCGTCTGCTGCCACTCCGACGGGATCTGGCGGGCGAGGTCGCGCGCCGTGACGACCACGTGCACCTCGCAGTCGCGCAGCGCGGCGAACAGGGCCTCGACCTGGACGGCTGTCGCGGGCGCCAGGGCCTCATGGGTGATCACCGCTCGGCTCGTCGTCATCTGCTGCACGGTGCGCGTGAGGTGGTCCAGCACCTCCTGGTTCGCGTCGGACACCGGCCCGCCCTCGAGCTCGCGCAGCGCCGTCACGAGCCGGTAGTGCGCCCCCCGGTCCGGCAGCGGCAGCCCGATCCCCTGCTCGGCCAGCGTCTCCTGTGACGAGTACACCGCCTTCTGCAGGTACGAGGTCCCGGTCTTGCGACACCCCACGTGCACGTAGACCTTCGGCTTGCTCACGCCGCCACCCCCCTGAGGCGGACCAGCCGGTCGAAGAGCTCTGCCCAGCGGTCGACGATCCGGTCCACCTCATAGCTGCGGGCGTCCTCGTACGCCGCGGCACCCATCCGGGTGCGCAGCTCGTCGTCCTCGATCAGCTGCAGCAGCGCGGCGGTGAAGGCCGCGGTGTCGCCGTCGTCGATGAGCCGCCCGTTGCGGCCGTCGTCGATGATCTCGGCTGGGCCGCGCGGGCAGTCGTAGCTCACGATCGGCAGCCCGCGGCTCATTGCCTCCAGCAGCACCATCGGGAAGCCCTCGAACAACGAGGTCATCGCGTAGACGGAGGCACGGTGCAGCTCGCCGTCGAAGTCGTCGGAGTAGCCGGGCAGCAGCACCTGTTCGCCCACTCCGAGCTCGGCGATCTGCTGCTCCAGCTTCTTCTGCAACCGGCCCATGCCGTAGATGGTGAGCCGCCAGTCGGGGTGGGCGGCGGCGACCGGTGCGTACGCGGAGACCAGTCGGTCGAACGCCTTCTGCTCCACCAGCCTCCCGCCGGCGATCACGGTCTTGCTGGTGAGTGCCGCCGGCTGCTCGGCCAGCGGCCAGGTCAGCGCGTTCGGCACGTCGACGACGAGCGGGCGGGGGCCGGACACGCTGCGGGTGTAGTCGGCGGCGTCGCCCGCCGTCAGCAGGGCCAGGCAGTCGATCTGGTCGCCGACCTCCTTGAGCCAGCTCATCCGGTTGGCGCCCCGGGTCCGGGCCTCGTAGTTCATGTGGTCCTGCGCGATGGTGAGCTGCTCGGGCGGCGCGAGGTGTGCCATGGCGGCGTGCAGGGAAGGCCGGGTGGAGATGAGCACGCCCGGCGGCAGCGACGCCAGCTTGTCGCCCAGCACCTGATCGGTCAGCGCCGAGACGGTGTGGTCCATCTTCGAGGAGAAGGTGCGGCTCGGTCGGCTGTCCAGCGCGGCGCGCTCGGGGTCGGCGTCCGGGGAGTCGCGGGTCAGGTGCAGCCGGCGGTGGGTGCGCTCCTTGGGAGTCTGGGGCCGCGCGTCCAGCAGGTAGGAGACCGTGATGCGGGGGTCGATCGCGTACAGCGGCTCGTCCCGGCCGCGATACAGGCTGATGATCTCGACCTCGTAGCGCTCGGCGAAGGCGTTCGCGAGGTTGAGGACGGTACGCGGCACGCCACCTGCGCCGTCAGCGCGGAACATCAGCAGGTGGATGCGATCGGTGGTGGGCTGCATCGGTCGGCGAGCATAGTCGGGCTCAGTCGCCGCCTCGCCGCTCGGTCTCCGCACGCACCCGCGCCAGCAGGTCGGCGAGCAGCGGCCCGGCGACCTCCAGCATCTGCTCGGCGGTCACGTCATCGGGGTGCACACCGCCCGCCGCAGGTTCGGCCGCGGTGAGGTCGGCGAGGTCGCCGGCGACGTCGAGGCCCGCCTCGGCCAGCCGCTCCCGGCTCCGGGTGGCGCGCGCCCGCAGCGCATCCCACTCCGCGGGACGCAGCGCGATCCGGCTGCCGCCGCGGGGCACCAGCAGCTCGTGGCTCACGTAGTTGCGCAGCCAGCGGTACGGCTCCACCCAGTGGGTGCCCTCGGGCGCGACCGCCGCCCGCAGCCCCGGGCCCACCCGCTGCAGCAGCGCCGCCGCCTCGGCACCCAGCGACTCGTTGGCCCGGCTGCTCGCGGTGTCGTACGCCGCCGGGTCCCGTCCCAGCACGGCGGCCAGCCGCCGCCACAGCAGGTCGGGCTCGGCTCCCCTCGGCGGGACGGTGACCACGTGCACGCGGTCGGCCGGGACGTCGCCGGTCCAGGTGGCCACCACCTCCGCGGGGTCGAGCGAGGCCCAGGTCCAGCGATCGCCGTCGGTGTCCAGGGCGGTGAGGAAGTCGGCCAGGGACGCCGGGTTGCCGACCTTGAGCGACTCCTGCCAGGCGGCGGGGACCAGCGCGGTGAAGTCGCGGGTGGTCACCACGACGTGGACCTCGGCGGGTGCCAGCGCGGACGTTGCGCGGGTGACCTGCTGCGGGTTGGCCAGGGTCAGCCACTCGTTGGTGACGATCACGTCGCCGGACCAGTCGCGCGCCTCGTCGACGAAGCGCTGCCACATGGCGATGGGCCGCGGACGCTTGGCGCCCTTGCGGGTGCGGAGGCCCTGGGCGGCGAGGTTGTGGTCGTACAGCCGGTCGCCCGGGACCAGCAGCCCGTCGCGGGCGAGCCGCTCGCGGTTCTGCCACAGGACGGTCTGCAGGAACGTCGTGCCCGACTTGGGCGTACCGACGTGCAGGAAGACCCGCTCAGCCACCCTGCTCCTCCGGCGGCGACCAGGTGTCGGAGCGCTCCATGCCGGCCGCCCGGCCCTTGGCCGCCACGACCAGCGCCATCTTCCGGCTGGCCTCGTCGATCATCTCGTCGTCCAGCATGGCCGAGCCCTTCTTGCCGCCGGCGTCGGACGTGTGCCACTCGTAGGCGTCCAGGATGTTCTCGGCGTGGTCGTAGTCCTCCTGCCGCGGTGAGTAGACCTCGTTGGCGGCCGCCACCTGATCGGGGTGCAGCACCCACTTGCCGTCGAACCCGAGCGCGGCCGACCGTCCCGCCACCCGCTGGAAGCCCTCGAGGTCGCGGATCTGCAGGTAGGGGCCGTCGATGGCCTGCTTGTCGTGAGCACGGGCCGCCATCAGGATCCGCATCAGGATGTAGTGGTAGGCGTCTCCCACGTCGTAGCCGGGAGGCTGCTCGCCGACGACCAGCGACTTCATGTTGATGCTGGCCATGAAGTCGGCGGGGCCGAAGATGATCGTCTCGACCCGCGGGCTGGCGGTCGCGATGGCGTCGACGTTGATCAGGCCCAGGGCGTTCTCGATCTGTGCCTCGATCCCGATCCGGCCCTCCTCGAGGCCGTTGGCCTTCTCGACCTGGCTGAGCAGCAGGTCGAGCGCCACCACGTGCTCGGCCGTCTGCACCTTCGGCAGCATCAGGCAGTCCAGCTCGGCGCCCGCGCCCTCGACCACCTCGACGACGTCGCGGTAGGTCCACTCCGTCGTCCAGTCGTTGATCCGCACGACCCGCACCTTGTCGCCCCAGCCGCCCTCGTTGAGCGCGGCCACGATGTTGCCGCGGGCCTCGGGCTTGGCCAGCGGCGCGACCGCGTCCTCGAGGTCGAGGAACACCTGGTCGGCGTCCAGACCCTTGGCCTTCTCGAGGAACCGGGGATTCGATCCGGGCACGGCCAGGCAGGAACGTCGCGAGCGCAGCGGCATGGGCGGAACCCTAGTGCGCGGTCAGTACGCCCCGGCCTCGACGGTATGGGCGTCGGGCGTGCGCGACGACACCACCAGCGCCAGACCCGCCAGCACCAGGACGAGGCCGGCGTACGTCCCCCAGGGCGGCGCCTGGCCGAGGAACGCCGCGGCCAGCAGGGACGCGCCGGGGACCTCGAGCAGCAGCACCAGCGACACCACGGTGGGGCTCATGGTGGCCAGCAGGTAGTTGAACGCGGAGTGCCCGAGCAGCTGGGCGGACACCGTGACCGCCACCAGCCCGGCCCAGGTGCTGAGCGCGTAGCCGCCGAGCGGGTGGCCGGCCACGAGCGCGGCGGGGACCAGCACCACCGCACACAGGCCGTAACAGATGGTCGTGTACCCGGTCGTCGACATCGTCTGCCGCAGCTCGGCGCCGACCAGGATGTAGACCGTCGCGAGCAGCCCGCCGAGCAGGGCCAGCACGTCGCCCAGCACCGCCTCCGCCGACACGGTGACGTCGACGCCCGAGACGACCAGCACGCCCACGAACGCGACCAGCAGGCCGACCAGCACCCGGCGGGAGACCCGCTCCCCGCGCAGCCACTCGATCAGCACGACAAAGCCCACCTGCGCCGACACCAACGACGTCGCAGACGCGACCGACGTCAGCTTGAGCGACCACACCCAGGTCGCGAAGTGCGCCGCCAGCCCGACCGCCGCCACCACCAGCAGGACGAGCTCGCGCCGGCCGAGGCCACGCAGCTCCTCGCGGCGGGTGGCAGCGGCGAACGGCGCCAGCACGGCGGCGGCCATCGCGTTGCGCCAGAAGGCGATCGCCAGCGGTAAGGCAGCGATCCCCGCCATCAGCGGCCCGGAGGCCGAGACGCCGAGCACCCCAACCGCCGCCAGCGCCCACCGCACCGGCCCATTGTCGTCCGGGGCCGCCGCGCGGGATCAGCCGGGCGGGACCGCGATCTGCCCGGAGGCCACGTGGCTGACCCGTCCCCGGACGTGGACGTGCGTCGCCTCGCCGCCAGAGGCGTCGACCGTGGCGTAAAGGGTGGAGGGCCGCCCGGCCTCGGCGCCCTGGGAGATGACGTACGGCGTCGACCCGTCCGAGGCGGCCAGCCCGTCGGCCACCAGCACCGGTCCGAGCGCCGCCGCCGCCGAACCGGTGGCCGGGTCCTCGACGATGCCGTGCTCGGGGCAGTAGACCCGCGAGTGCACCGCGAGCCCGTCGCCGTTCGTGGCCGGCGCGACCGCGTAGACGCAGAGCCCACCCATCGGGTCGTCCCCCTCCTCGGGCACGACCAGGCCGCCGAGCGGCGCCGAGCGGACGACGCCCGCGTCACTCACCCGCAGGAAGGTCCAGCCGAGGCCACAGCTCGCCACCCTGCTGCCCGCCTCGACATCGGACCTGCTGAGGCCCACGCCCTCGGCCAGTGCTGTGCCGTCGCCGGGTTCCGTGACGTAGCGCGGCAGCGCGGTGAGCTCTGCCCCCTCGTCGTCGACGAGCACGTCCACGGGACCGGCCGCGCAGTGCTGCACGGCCGCCCCGCCGGTCAGCTCGCCGCGCTGCCGGAGCAACCACGAGGTGCCGACGGTCGGGTGCCCGGCGAACGGGATCTCCATGCCCGGCGTGAAGATCCGCACCTCGTACGCCGCGTCGTCCTGCGGCACCGGGAAGGTCGTCTCCGACAGGTTGAACTCGCGAGCCAGCGACTGCATCTGAGCTGTGGTCAGGTCGTGGGCGCCGTGCACCACCGCGAGGGGGTTGCCGGCGAACGCACGGTCGCAGAAGACGTCGACGACGTCGTATGCAAGGTCTGCCATGCGCGTGACGGTAGTCGGCGGTCAGGAGAAGAGGTCGGCCGCCTTGTTGAGCGTCTCGTACAGGCCGTACGCCAGCGGGATGCCGACGAGAGCCCAGGCCAGCAGCAGTCGTGCGGTCATGCGGCACCCACCTTGTCTTCGGGGTTCGAGGGTTCGTGGAAGCGGTCGTCGACGCGTCGGATGGCCAGGTTGGCGGCAAAGCCGACGGCGAGCACGCCCACCATCGTGAAGAAGGCGGGCTGGTAGGCCGCCGACGTGAGTGTGCCGGGCTCGCCCTCGGCGTCCAGGAAGCCGTTGATGATGTACGGGCCCGCGACACCGGCCGCCGACCAGGCGGTGAGCAGCCGGCCGTGGATGGCGCCGACCTCGTACGTGCCGAACAGGTCGCGCAGGTAGGCCGGCACGGTGGCGAAGCCCCCGCCGTAGAAGCTGATGATGATGGCTGTCAGCAGCACGAAGACCGCTGTCGAGGTGTCGCCCACGGTGGCGACCAGGAAGTAGAGGATCATCCCGCCGCCGAGGTAGAACATGTAGATCGGCTTGCGCCCCACCAGGTCCGACGTCGACGACCAGGCGAACCGGCCGCCCATGTTGAACAGCGACAGCACGCCGACGAAACCACCGGCGGCCGCGGCGGCAACCGTCGAGGTGCCGCCCTGGGTGTCGCGGAAGAAGTCCTCCACCATCGGCGACGCCTGCTCGAGCAGCCCGATGCCCGCGGTCACGTTGCAGAACAGCACCACCCAGAGCAGCCAGAACTGCGGCGTCCGCACCGCGTTCTTGGCCGACACGCTGGCAGTGGTGACGAGCGACCGCGACCGCACGCTCGCGGGGTCGAAGCCGTCGGGCAGCCAGTCGTCGGCCGGCACCCGCACGGTGAAGGCGCCGTACAGCATGAAGGCGAGATAGACGATGCCCAGCGTCACGAACAGCGACGCGACAGCGCTCCCGTCGGCCAGCGACGTCGGGTCGGTGGGGTCGAAGTCGGAGTCGAACTGGGCCAGCAGCCGACCGGACAGCGGGCTGGCGATCAGCGCGCCACCTCCGAAGCCCATGATCGCCAGGCCCGTCGCGAGGCCCGGGCGGTCCGGGAACCACTTGATCAGCGTGGACACCGGCGAGATGTAGCCGATGCCGAGACCGATGCCGCCGATCACGCCGTAGCCGAGGTAGACCAGCCACAGCTGCTCGGTGCTGATGCCGAGCGCGCCGACCAGGAACCCTGCGGACCAGAAGCAGGCCGCGGTGAACATCGCCCGCCGAGGACCGCCGTGGTCGACCCACCGGCCGAACACGGCGGCGGACAGCCCGAGCATCACGATCGCGATGGAGAAGATGAACCCGATCTCGGTGGCGCCGGTGTCGAAGTGGGCGGCCAGTGAGTTCTTGTAGACGCTGGTCGCGTACGCCTGCCCGATGCACAGGTGGACACACAGCGCGGCCGGCGGGATCAGCCAGCGGTTGAAGCCGGGCTCGGCCACGGTGCGCTCACGGCTGAGCCACGAGGTACCGGGGCGCGCGGACCCGGAGGAGCCATTTCCGGTCATAACCGGACATCGTCCCCCCTCGGGCCCCGGTCCGCACCCCGGAGCGGCAACCGTCTCGCCAGCCGGAGCGCGACTACCCTGAGCGACCGTGAGCGGCTCTCCGACCCGGGTCTACGTCGCCCGGCTTTCCGGGCTGCCGGTCTTCGACCCACTGGGCGATCAAGTGGGCAAGGTGCGCGACGTCGTCGTGTCGTTGCGCGGTGCCGCCGCGCGGCGGCGGGTGCTGGGCCTTGTCCTCGAGGTCTTCGGCCGCCGCAAGGTCTTCCTGCCGATCGGCAGGGTGACCTCGTTCGACACCGGTCAGGTCATCACCACCGGGCTGCTGAACATGCGCCGCTTCGAGCAGCGGCCCGGCGAGAAGCTGGTCCTCGGCGAGCTGCTCGACCGCACGGTCGGCATCCCCGGCACGGAGGCCACCGGCACCGTCTACGACATGGCGATGGAGCAGGACCGCAACCGCGACTGGTTCCTCGTGCGGGTCGCGGTGCGGGAGCGCTCGAGCCGGTTCGGGCGCAAGGGCCAGGAGCACGTCGTCGACATCGCCGACGCCGAGGGGCTCATCGCCGAGGAGGAGGGGCAGGAGGCCACCCATCTGCTGGCCACCCTCGACACGTTGCGCGCCGCGGACCTGGCCGACGTGCTCCACGACCTGTCACCCAAGCGTCGCCACGAGATCGCCGCCGCCCTCGATGACGAGCGCCTCGCCGACGTGCTCGAGGAGCTGCCCGAGGAGGCCCAGGTGGAGATCCTCGGCAGGCTCGACACCGAGCGGGCCGCCGACGTGCTGGAGGAGATGTCCCCCGACGACGCGGCCGACCTCATCGCCGAGCTGCCGCCGGAGACGGCCGAGCACCTGCTGGAGCTGATGGAGCCCGATGAAGCGGAAGACGTCCGTCGGCTGCTCAGCTACGAGGAGCACACCGCCGGCGGGCTGATGACCACCGAACCGGTGATCCTGCCTCCCGATGCCACCGGCGCCGACGCCCTTGCCCTGCTGAGGCACCCCGAGCTCACGCCGTCGCTCGCGGCGATGGTCTACGTGTGCCGGCCGCCGCTGGAGACGCCGACCGGCAAGTTCCTCGGTGTCTGCCACTTCCAGCGGCTGCTGCGGGAGCCTCCGTCGACGCTGGTCAGCGCCGTCGTCGACAACGACATCGAGCCGCTGCGGCCGACCGCTCCGCTGGACGAGGTCGCGCGGCTGCTGGCCGCCTACAACCTGGTGGCCAGCCCGGTCACCGACGACAGCGGGCACCTGCTGGGCGTGGTCTCGATCGACGACGTCCTCGACCACATGCTTCCTGAGGACTGGCGCGAGCACAGCGGCGCCGGTGAGCGCACGGAGGTCGACCGTGGCGCGTGACGACCGGCGGCCGCGCCTGGACGCGCCCGTCGAAGCTCGCCGCTCGCTGGTGAGGCGACCCGACTACGACCCCGAGGCGTTCGGTCGCTGGTCGGAGCGCATCGCGCGGTTCATCGGGACCGCGCGGTTCCTCGTGTACATGACGGTCCTCATCGTGGTGTGGGTGCTCTGGAACACCCCTCTCGGACCGGAGCGGGCCCGCTGGGACGAGTACCCCTTCATCTTCCTCACCCTGATGCTGTCGCTGCAGGCGTCGTACGCGGCACCGCTGATCCTGCTCGCGCAGAACCGGCAGGAGGGCCGCGACCGGGTCAACCTCGAGCAGGACCGCGAGGCCAACGCCCGCGCCCACGCCGACATGGAGTTCCTGGCCCGCGAGGTGGCCGGCCTGCGGATGGCCCTGGGCGAGGTCGCGACCCGCGACTTCCTGCGCTCGGAGCTACGGGCGCTGCTCGGCGAGCTCGAGGAGCGCGCCGCGGCCGATGACCCGGAGCCGCTCGAGCAGCGCGGGACGCAGGACTAGCAGGCGAGGACGAGGTCGCGGAACGCGATCTCGATCCGAGACTCGGCGAGGGCGGGTGCGTCATCGACCGAGCCGGCCCGTGGCGGTGAATGGCCGAGCGTCGGTGGCGGTCGGCTGGTGTAGCGATGACCGGTGGGAGTGATGGTCAGCACCGTGTCGTCGTCGAGGACGCGGCTGTGCCAGCCAGGGGCCTGCTTGGCGTAGTTGCATGCCTCGCAGAGACCTTGCCCGTTGTCCGCCTGAGTAGGTCCGTGCGCGCCGGCCGGCAGGACGTGGTCGGCGTGCCGGATCGGTGCCCCGCACCACGGCGTGCGGCAGCGGCGGTCGCGGGCGATCAGGAAGCGGCGCAGCAGCCCGGTGAACTCCCGCCGCTGGGACTCCATCGCGACGAGCGCCCCGTCCGTCGGGCGGGTGTACAGCCGGCGCAGCCAGACCCGGGCCGCCGAGGCGGTGCCGTCTGCGGTGCCGTCTGCGGTGCCGTCTGCGGCGTCTGCGGTGTCGTCAGTGGGGTCGTCGGCTCCGCGCAGCCAGGCCCGGGCGTAGGGGGCGGGCAGGGGGCCGTACCCGGCCAGCTCGGCCGACTCGTCATCGGCTCCGAACGCGGTCGCCTCGCTGACGTGCAGGTGGACCTCCACCGGCACGGCGTCGGCACGACTCTGCCCGGTGACCCGCTCGACCAGGGTGTCGGCCATCACCTGGCCGCGGCTGCGGGGGTCGCCGGCGGCCCGAGCCGCGTCGGCCGCGCTGCCCAGCGCCGCCCACGCCGCCACTCCCTGGGCGGCGGGGAGCAGCCCGGACAGGATCGCCATGGTGTCGGGCGCCGGGCGCAGCGTGACCCGACGCTGGGTCTCGGCCCGCCGGGCGCGGTCCGTCACGGCGTGCGGGTCCAGCCGGTACGCGATCCGCCGCGCCTCGGCCGCCGTCGCCGCGTCACCCAGCGCCTCCAGCCCGCCCGCACGGGCGGCCAGCTCGGCATCGACGCGGCCCCGGTCGTCCTTCGACAGGCACGCCGTCTCGCGGACGACCAGCGTGGCGCGCCACTCGGAGATCTCCCCGGCCTCGAGCGCCGCCAGCGTGCAGGGCATCTCGTGCACCAATGCCTCGGCCAGCCCCAGGTGCCGGGCACCGCGGGCCGGGCTGTCCCGCCGTGCCAGCGCCACCTGCGCCCCGATCCCCTTGCCGACATCGGCGGACCGCGCCCCGCTGGCACGCTGCTGAGCTCGCTGCCCAGCCGCGAACCGAGCCGTCACCCGCGCCTGCGCCGCCGCGCAGGCCGACTTCAGCTCCTCCAACGCCCGGAGCTCATCGATGGCAGCGCCACCGGCCGAGCGGGTCCGCTCGCCGTCGGAGTCGGGGTCGCCAGCGCCGAGCGCACGCAGGGCCTCGGCGAACGCGGCCACCCGGTCCGATGTCATCACCTGCCCCGTTCCCCCATGGACGCAACACTAGATGCCGCCACCGACAGTCCTCGCCGGCTGCGGCCTCACGTCGTCGTCGGCATCGGTTCGACGATTGCGAACACGAGGCGGTGGCGCTCGGTACTTCGGGTCCCCCTCGCGACAGCCGTCCGGTTCTGCTCCGCTCGAGGATTCTCGGTGCGAAGGTCGTTCCAGCCCGAAAGACGGAGCAGGGCTTTTGCAAACCAGCGCTGGGTACGCCAGATCGGGATCGGGCTGCCGCAGAGCCGGCTCCGCCTGGCCGGTCCGCAGTGCCACGACTCCCTTCCCTTTCAGTGGAACTGACTGCTGTGCGCTCGACCAAGCCCTGGCATTCGAAGGTGCGCCGCCGATCGCCATCATTGTGAAGCGCCATTCGCCTACGATGGATCTGCAGAGTCGCCTGGCTGGCCCCGCGGTCCGGCGGGCAAGCGGTGTCACTTTCCGTTCGGCCCGTAGCATCGAGGTCATGGCCCCGCCCACTCCGCCCCTGACGCAGACGTCGATACCGACCGACGACCGGGTACGGGCCGCGCTGGCGACGGTGCAGGACCCCGAGATCAAGCGCCCGATCACCGAGCTGGGCATGGTCGACGAGGTCACCGTCCACCCGGACGGCACGGTGGCGGTACGGATCCTGCTCACGGTGGCGGCCTGTCCGCTCAAGGAGACCCTCACCCGCGACGTCCGCGCGGCGGTGGCGGCACTCGACGGCGTCCACAGCGTCGACGTGTCGCTCGGCGTGATGACCGACGAGCAGCGGCAGGGGCTCCGAGCCCAGCTGCGCGGCGACTCCGGCAGCCGCGACATCCCGTTCGCCCAGCCGGGATCGCTGACCCGGGTGATCGCGGTCGCTTCCGGCAAGGGCGGGGTCGGCAAGTCGTCGGTGACGGTCAACCTGGCGGTGGCGATGGCCGGGCAGGGGCTGTCGGTGGGCATCGTCGACGCCGACGTCTACGGCCACTCCGTCCCCGACATGCTGGGGATCGGCGACCGCCGACCCACCCAGGTCGACGACATGATCATGCCGGTCGAGGCGCACGGCGTGCGAGTGATGAGCATCGGCATGCTCAAGCCCCGCCGCGACCAGGTCGTCGCCTGGCGCGGACCCATGCTGGACCGGGCCCTGGTGCAGATGCTCGCCGACGTCTACTGGGGCGACCTCGACGCGTTGCTGCTCGACCTGCCGCCCGGCACGGGCGACGTCGCGATCTCGCTGGGCCAGCACCTGGCCAACGCCGAGGTCATCGTGGTCACGACGCCGCAACAGGCAGCGGCCGAGGTGGCCGAGCGGGCCGGGACGATGGCCTCGATGATGCACCAGCGGGTCGCCGGCGTCGTCGAGAACATGTCCTACCTGGTGGTTCCGGGCAGTGACCCCGAGCAGCGGCTCGAGCCCTTCGGGTCCGGCGGCGGCGACCGGGTGGCGGCCACCCTGTCGCAGCGATTCGGCTACGACGTGCCCGTGCTCGCGCGGGTGCCGCTCGACGAGCGGCTGCGCGCCGGCGGTGACTCGGGGGTCCCGCTGCTGCTGTCCGAGCCCGACGCGCCGGCTGCGGTCGAGCTGGCGGGCGTCGCCCGGACCCTCGTGGGTCGCGGACGCGGCCTGGCCGGCCTCCAGCTCGGGCTCAGCCCGGTCGGCCGGTAGGCCCGGGAAGGACGTCGGCGATGTTGGGGATGGGGTGGCCCGAGCTGCTGGTCATCGGCGTCGTGGCGGTCTTCGTCTTCGGCCCCGACCGGCTGCCCGAGCTGGCCAAGCAGGCCGGCAAGTTCCTGCGGACCGTGCGGCAGATGGTCGACAACGCCAAGAACGACCTCGCCGAGGAGCTCGGTCCCGAGTTCAAGGACCTCAACCTGCGCGACCTCGACCCGCGCGAGCTGGTGCGTCGCAACGTCATCGACGCGATGGACTCCGACGAGCCCGAGGGGCCGAGCGGCAAGCGGCCGCTGCGCTACGGCGAGCGACCGCCGTACGACCCCGAGTCGACCTGACCCGGGCTCAGCCCTCCTGCTCGCCGAGGGTCAGCTGGACCGAGTCGCGCTCCCCGTCGCGGTCGAACTCGATCTCGATCGTGTCGCCCGGCACGTGCGCCCGGATGCTGACGATCAGCTCGATGCCGTCCAGCACCGGCTCGCCGTCGATGGCGCGGATCACGTCACCCTCCTCCAGCCCCGCGTCCTCCGCGGGGCCGCCGGGAGTGACCTCGGTGATCGCGGCTTCGGGCGCCTGGGTGTCCACCTTGACGCCGATGACCGGATAGACGGCCCGCCCGGTCTCGATGATCTGCTCGACGGTGAGCCGTACCTGGTCGATCGGGATCGCGAACCCCACGCCGATGTTTCCGGCCTCGCCGCCGATCGCGCCCCCGACGGTCGCGATCGCCGAGTTCACGCCGATCACCCGTCCGCGCAGGTCGACCAGCGGACCGCCCGAGTTGCCGGGGTTGATGGCCGCGTCGGTCTGGATGGCGTTGATGAACGACTGCTCGTTGTCGCTCGCCCCGCTCGCCGTCACCGGCCGTTCGAGGGCGCTGACGATGCCGGACGTGACGGTGCTGGTGAGTCCGAGCGGCGAGCCGAACGCGACCACCTGCTGACCGACCGCAAGCCGGCCGGAGGTGCCCAGCCGGGCCGGTTCCAGATCGGCGGGGTCGACCTGCACGACGGCGAGGTCGTAGGACTCGGACTGGCCGACGAGGTCGGCCTTCCGCCGCGATCCGTCCGGCAGGACCACCGTGATCTGACCGTCCTCGCCTGCTGCCCGGACCACGTGCGAGTTGGTGACGATGCGCCCGTCCTCGTCGAGCACGAACCCCGATCCGGTGCCGCCGCGAGCGCCGTCACGTACCTGGATCTGGACCACGCTGGGCAGCACGGCATCGGCCACCCGGGTCACGTTCGCGTTGTCGCCGGGGAGCGGCGCCGCGTCCTCCTCGAGCGGCTCGACCTGCGACGTCTCCGAGGGAGCGGGATCGTCGGCCCGGTCGACGATGATCACGCCGACGGCGGCGAGCACGCCGCTGATGACGCCCACGACGGCCGCGATGACCACGATGGCGGTCCACGGCGTGGAGCGAGGCGGGCCGTACGACGGGCCGTAGCCGCCGTGCGGCGGGCCGGCGTAGGGGCCCGGGGTCGCGTGCTGGCCCGCCGGAGCGGTGCCCCCCGGTGGACGAGCGCCGGGATCGCCCGGCTGACCGGGCCAGCCCAGGCCGTAACCGGGGTAGGCGGGGGGTTCGGCGGGCCGGAACAGCGAGTGGTCGGACTCATCGCGCAGCGGCGCGGTGTCGCCTGCGGGGTCGTCTGCGGGCTCCGGCGGCGCCTCGGGCCGGGTGGATGCGTCGCTGGTCGTGTCGTCGGGGCGGTCGTGGTCGGTCACGCGGTGCGGCTCCCCGGCTGGGTGGTCTGGTGCACCCCCCAGCATGACGTACGCCGACAAACGACGCCTTCTGCGCCCAAGGGGCCTGACCGGGCGATCAGCGTGCGGCGGCGCCGACGGCCGCCGAGGCGGGGATCGCGTCCCAGCGACTGAGCGGCATCCCGCCCGATTCGCCGGACACCGGCTCGGCCACCGAGGTGGGTTCGGCGGGCGCCGGAGAGGCCGGGGCGTGCTCGGCAGGTGCCGGTGCGGTCCAGGTGGCTGCCACCAGCCAGGCGGCCGCGCCCACGCCCGCGACCAGCAGCCGGAACCGGGTGGCTGCGGGGTCGTGGCTGGTGAGGTCGCCGCAGCTTCGGCGGTGCGCCCGGCGCAGCGCCCGGTCGTGCTCCACCTGCGGCAGGGTCAGCAGCGCGGACAGCAGCGCGGCATTGGGCCGCGGACCGCCGAGCTGGGAGGTGCGCCGCTTCACCTGTCGCTGGGCGCGCTCGACGGCGCGGCAGCGCCGGCAGGAGTCGACGTGCCCGGCCAGCCCGTCGGCGGTCTCGCCGGCGAGCTCACCGTCGACCCACGCCACCACGGTGGCGCTGTCGGGACACCTCACGTGCCGACGATAACCGGGTCGAGCGGGCCGGAGAAGCGGGTGCGACCGGTACGCGGCGCGCGGTGGGCCAGCGCGGCCCGCAGCAGCTTGCGGCCGCGGTGGATCCGGGAGCGGACCGTTCCGAGCTTGATGTCGAGCACCGCCGCGATCTCCTCGTACGACAGGCCCTCGACGTCGCAGAGCACCACGGCGGCCCGGAACTCCTCCGGGAGGTCGGCCAGCGCCTGCTCGACGTCGGCGTCGAACATGTTCTCGGTCAGCGGCCGGTCGGCAGCGGCGGCGTTGCTCGCCAGCCGCTCGACGGCCTCATCACCGAGGGCGTCGAAGCGCAGCCGGGCCCGCCGACGCGCCTTGTCCAGGAAGAGGTTGGTGGTGATGCGGTGCAGCCACCCGGCGAAGTTGTCCGGGGTGTAGGTGTGCAGCGACCGGAAGACCCGCACGAAGACCTCCTGGGTCAGGTCCTCGGCGTCGTGCGGGTTGCCGGTGAGGCGGTAGGCGAGCCGGTAGACGCGTCCGGAGTGCTCACGGACGATCTCCTCCCACGAGCCGACGTCGGGCAACGGCTCCAGCACGGGCTCCGGCACCGGACTCTGGTCAACGGCCTGACGGCGCGACCCACGCCGCGAGATGACGGGCATGGCGTGCTCCTCCCACCGGCTCCCCGTCCCGACGGGACGGAGTGAGCGGCGACGGCACGGCCGTCGGTGGCTCGAGCCTTCCCCCCTCACCTGAGAAGACGGTGAGAGAGCCCTGACGGTTGCCGAAGTCCGTCACCCATCTCGCTGGCGCCTCGTTACCGCCCGCGTTGCCGCCCGGCCGGCCGCCCACGCACTAGGCTGCCGAGCACCCGTACGGGCACCGCCACCGCACCGACGAGGAGCGCGCCATCAGCACACCGATGTCGCCCAGCAGCTGGGCATACACCGACGAGTTCGTCCCCGAGGACGAGGCGCTGCACAGTGCCCGCGGCCGGGCCGAGGAGGTCGGCGTGACGCCGATCGGGGCCGGCGGTGGAGCCACCCTGCGATTCCTCGCCGCGCTGGTCGAGGCCAAGGCCGTGGTCGAGATCGGCACCGGCACCGGGGTGTCCGGGCTCTGGCTGATGCGCGGGATGGCGCCCGACGGGGTGCTCACCAGCGTCGACCTCGAGCCGGAGCACCAGCGGCTGGCCAAGGAGACCTTCACCGAGGCGGGCATCGCCCCCCAGCGCTACCGGCTGATCGCCGGCGCCGCGCTCGACGTGCTGCCGCGACTCACCGACGGCCACTACGACCTCGTGCTCTGCGACGCCGCCAAGGGTGAGTACGCCGACTACCTGCGCGAGGCGCTGCGGCTGCTGCGCCCGGGCGGCATCGTGGCGATCGACAACGCGCTGTGGCACGACCGGGTGGCCGACCCGTCCCAGCGCGACGAGGAGACGGTCACCATCCGCGAGCTCGGCCGGGCCGTCCGCGACGACGAGACCCTGCTGCCGCTGCTGCTCCCCGTCGGCGACGGGCTCCTCGTCGCCCAGAAGCTCGCCTGACTCGCACCCGCACGCCGCCGTGGCCGAGCTCGTCCGTCCCACCACGAGGCTGCGCGCCGGCTTCCTGGACGCGTTGGCCGAGTGTCGCGCCGACTCCCCCGACGCCGACCGTTGGCTGGGGCTCACCAGGCCGTCGCCCGAGGCGGTGGTCTGGACCCAGACCGAGCTGACCGACCCGGAGGGGTTCGGACGGTTCGTCGAGCACCAGCTGCGCTGCGCCGACGAGGACGCCCTCCGCCCCGCCGAGTACGTGCCCGACACCCTGCTGTGGTGGGTGGACGGCGATCGTTGGCTGGGCCGGATCTCGATCCGGCACCGGCTGACCCCGGTGCTGCGCGACGTCGGCGGCCACATCGGCTACATGATCCGGCCGTCGGCACGCCGGCAGGGGCACGCGACCGCCATGCTCGCCGCCGCGCTGCCGGTGGCCCACGGCCTCGGCATCGATCCCACGCTGATCACCTGCGACCACGACAACGTCGCCTCCCGCCGGGTGATCGAGGCCAACGGCGGGGTGCTCGAGGACCGGCGCGGGGTGAAGCTGCGCTACTGGGTGCCGACCGGGTGAGGGATCAGCCGGCGCGGCGGACGCCGGCCAAGGGGTCGGGCGAGGTCAGCCAGGCGAGCAGCGCCCGAGCGCCGAACCCGGTCGGCCCCTCGGTCCACACGTCGGCGTCCTTGGTCGACTCCGCCGCGCTGGACAGGTCCAGGTGCGCCCACGGCACTCCGGCCGCGAATGGCCGCAGGAACAGGGCCGCCGTGATCGACCCCGCACCCACGCCGCCGATGGCGCCGCCGGTGTTGCGGGCGTCGGCCACGTCGGAGGCGATGTCGGCCTCGTAGTCGTCGACCAGCGGCAGTCGCCACAGCGGCTCACCCGCCCGCTCACCCGCCGCCAGCAGGGCCGCGGCCAGCGCGTCGTCGTCGCTGTACATGCCGCCGAGGGTCCGGCCCAGGGTCATCGTCACGGCGTGGGTCAGCGTCGAGACGTCGACCAGCACGTCGGGGCGCAGCGACGCCGCCGCGTAGGCCAGCCCGTCGGCGAGGACCAGCCGGCCCTCGGCGTCGGTGTTGAGCACCTCGGAGGTCCGGCCGCCGTGGTGGCGGATGACGTCACCGGGTCGTTGCGCACCGCCGCCGATGGCGTTCTCGGCCGCGCAGATGAGCCCGGTCACGCGCAGCGGCACGTCCAGGTCGCGCAGCGCGGTCAGCACGGCGAGCACCACGGCACCACCGGTGACGTCGCGCCGCATCATCACCATGCCGTCGCTCCGCTTGAGCGACAGGCCACCGGTGTCGAAGGTGATCCCCTTGCCCACCAGCACCACGTGCGGGCGGCGTGCGCTGCCGCGGGGCGCGTACGCCAGCTCGATCAGCCGTGGCGGGTGCACCGAGCCCTGGCCCACGCCGAGGATGCCGCCGAACCCCTCTGCTGCCAGCGCCGACTCGTCTCGCACCCGGCAGCGCAGCCCGGTCTCGGCCGCCAACCGCTCGGCCCGCTCGGCCACCCACTGTGGCGTCTTCTCCCGCGACGGCCAGGACGCCACCTCGCGCGCCGCCCAGCCCGCGCGGCCGACGACCACGCCGCGTTGCACCGCCGGGGAGTCGTCGACCCCGCACAGCACGACCCGGGGCGACGGGCGGGCGCTCGGGTCCGCCCCGGCGCCAGGTCAGGGTGAAGGACGCCAGCAGCAGGCCCTCGACGAACGCCTGGACGCCGTCGGCCCGCGTCGCCTCGCCGGCGGCCGCCGCCACCGAGGTGGCCACCGGACCGTGACCCCGCGCCTGCCGGGCGACCGCGGCGCCCGCGCGGCGCATGTCCGCCGGCGTCGCACCGCCGACGCCCACCAGCAGCAGCCGGAGCCCGTCCAGGGGGTGCACGTGGGTCTCGCCGGCCGCCCCGGTGTGCGAGGCGTCGGCCAGCACTGAAGCGAGGTCGAGCCGGTGCGCCGCTGCGACGTCACCCGCACCCGGGCCGAGGCGGCCCTGGCCCGCGCTCTCGGGGCGGGCGGCCAGCACCGGCAGCGCGACCACCGCGACGTCGGTGACGGCGCTCAGCGGCTCGCTGGACACCTCGACGCGCGGGATCCACGACGTCTGCGTCGGCACGGACACGCTCGGCTGCTCCTCCCTGGTCGCCGGGTGCGACGGCTCCGGGCATGCGCGAGGCCCCGGGAGCGCGCTCACCGGGACCTCGGCAGGGTTCGGTCAGGACACGACGGCCTTGAGTGCGTCCCCCAGCTCGCCGGCCTCCGCGGCGTTCAGCTCGACCACGAGCCGGCCGCCCCCCTCGAGAGGAACCCGCATCACGATGCCCCGGCCCTCCTTGGTCACCTCGAGCGGACCGTCGCCCGTCCTCGGCTTCATGGCCGCCATGCGCGTACCCCTTCTCTCGCGTCAGCCGCGCGCACCCCAGGTGGGGGCACGAGCATCGCGGCGCCGTCGCTGGGACCATTATTCCGTACCCCGACGACCCCGCGCGCAGGTGCCGACCGGCAGACTCGGCGCGTGCACGCGCGCTCGGCCCTGTTCGACCTGCTGGGCGACCACGTACGCCCGCGCGGCGGCCGGGCGCCGGTCGCGGCTCTGGTCCGGATGCTGGCGGCGCTCGACGTGTCGGCCCCCGCCGTACGCACCGCGGTGTCCCGGATGGTGCGGCAGGGGTGGCTGTGCCCGGTGCCCACGGCCGCCGGACCCGGCTACGCGATCACCGAGCGCGCGCAGGTACGCCTCGACGAGGCCGCCCGCCGCATCTACCGGACCCGCGACGACGACTGGGACGGCCACTGGGACCTGCTGGTGCTCGCCCCGGTGCGCTCCCGCAGCGCCCGCGACCGGCTGCGCGCGGCGCTGGGCTTCCACGGCTACGCCCTGCTCGACGGGGGGACCTGGGTGGCGGCACGGCCGGCGCCCGACCTGGCGGCGACCCTGGACGCCGAGGGCGCGACGGTGACGCGGTTCCGCTCGGAGCCCGCCGGCGACCCGGTGGCCCTGGCCCGGGAGGCGTGGGACCTCGACGCCCTGGCCGACGCGTACGCGCGGTGGCAGGGCGAGGCCGAGGGGTGGGTCGCCGAGGTCGAAGAGGACGCCGACGACGAGCACCAGTTCGCGGTCCGCAGCCGGCTGGTGCACGAGTGGCGCAAGTTCCTGTTCCGCGACCCCGGGCTGCCCGCGCCGCTGCTGCCCGACGGCTGGACCGGCCACGCTGCGGCCACGTTCTTCGACCGCGAGGCCGAACGGCTCGCACCGGGCGCCGCCCGGTTCGTCGACTCCTGCCTGTCCCGACGAGGAGACCCCCGATGACCACCCCGATTACGCCTGCCGAACCCGGCGTCGCGCCCGTCGCCTACCAGGTCGAAGACGGCCTGGCGACCATCACCCTGCAGCGCCCCGAGGCGATGAACGCCCTGGACGCCATCACCAAGGACTTGCTCAAGGAGGCGGTCGAGCAGGCGACGGGCGACCCGGAGGTGCGCGCGGTGCTGCTGACCGGCACCGGCCGGGCGTTCTGCGTGGGCCAGGACCTCAAGGAGCACGTCACCGCCCTTGCCGAGCGGCCGCTCGAGGAGGTGTGGGCGACGGTGGAGCGGCACTTCGCGCCCATCGCCACGGCGCTGGCCACGATGCCCAAGCCCGTGGTGGCCGGGGTCAACGGGATCGCGGCGGGTGCCGGTGCGTCGCTCGCGTTCGCCTGCGACTACCGGGTGCTGTCCGACCGTGCCGGGTTCAACCTGGCCTTCACCGGCATCGCCCTGTCCTGCGACACGGGGGCGTCGTGGACGCTGCCGCGCCTGGTCGGTCACGCCCGGGCGCTCGACCTGCTCTACCGGCCGCGGACGGTCGACGCCGCCGAGGCCCTGGAGGTCGGCCTGGCCACGTCGGTCGTGCCCGACGGTGACCTGCTCGGCGAGGCGACCACGTTGGCCCGCGAGCTCGCGTCCGGCCCGACGGTGGCGTACGGCGCGGTACGCCAGGCGCTGGCGTACGCAGCCGGCCACGACCTCGCGGACAGCCTGGCGCACGAGGCACGGCTGATGGCGCTCACCGGGGCGTCGCAGGACCACCGCGACGCCGTGGCCGCGTTCGTCGCCAAGCAGCCGCCGGTGTTCCGCGGGCGCTGACCGGCTCAGCGCCCGGCTGCGGTCAGCCGCGGCGGGCGTAGACCGTGCGCAGCATGCCGTTGGGGCAGACCTTGTTCAGGTAGCGGCGCTGCGGGTGGGCGGCCAGCTCGGCGGTGATGGAGTCACCCGCGCGTCGCTTGTTGAACCACTGCGTCATCGTGCCGTGGCAGACGCCGCCGCAGTCGATGCGGTGCAGCGGCAGGTAGATGTTGCGGGCCAGCCGCCGGGCGAAGGCAGGGTTCTTGGTCCGGGGGTCGATCCCGCGCAGCGGTTGGTGCAGCGAGACCATGTGGTCGGGGTCGATCCGGCGCAGGAACGCCATCACCGCCTTGGTCTCCGGCTCCGAGGCCGGGTGCGGCCCGGACTCGTAGACGCCGTCGAGGTCGCGCCAGTGGACCGGGAAGTTGCGGTTGAGGTCGACGCCGTGCCCGTTCTTGCGCGCGCCGCGGGCGTAGCCGTCGGGGTTCATGACCGGGATGACCCACAGGTCGACGCCGCGGATCGGTTGGTGGTCGCGCAGGTGCTTGAGCGGGTCGTCGGACTGCCGCTCGTCGCCGTGCATCGCGCCGATGAACACGACGGTCTTTCTCGCGTCCGGGTCACCGAGGTGGAAGGCGTAGATCGGGCGGTCGTGGACGCTGCGGCCGATGATCCGCGCCTCGAGCACTGCGGGCCGGCCGCGCCAGCCGTCGCTCGACGTCGGCGCCGTCTGAGGTGCCGCCTGGTGAGCCGTCGACGAGGTCGCGGGTGCCGCGCCGGCGGGCAGCAGCGTCACGGCGAGCAGCAGTGCGGCCGCGACCGGCCAGGTCGTGCGAAGCCTCATGTCGCCCCCTTCACGGACCGGCGGCGGTGCCGCCGCGCACCCAGCACTCTGCCAGGTGGTCGTTGACGAGCCCCGCCGCCTGCATCAGCGCGTAGGCCGTGGTGGGCCCGACGAAGCGGAACCCGCGCCGCCGCAGCTCCTTGGCCATCGCCGTCGACTCGGCGGTGACCGCCGGTACGTCACCGAGCCCGGTCGGGGCCGGGCGCGGCGGCTCGGGGGCGAACCCCCACAGCAGGTCGGGCAGCGAGACGTCGAGCGCCGTCACGGCCCTGGCGTTGGACACGGTGGCCAGGATCTTGGCGCGGTTGCGGACGATGCCCGCGTCGAGCAGCAGTCGCTCGACGTCGGCGTCGCCGAACTCCGCGACCCGGTCGGGGTCGAACCCGGCGAAGGCCGACCGGAACGCCTCGCGCTTGCGCAGGATCGTCAGCCAGGACAGGCCGGACTGGAAGGCCTCGAGGCTGATCCGCTCGAACAGGCCGTTGCGACTGGTGACGGGTCGGCCCCACTCGGTGTCGTGGTAGGCGCGATAGTCCGCCGGCGCGTCGCCCCACGGGCAGCGGGCGCGCCCGTCGTCGCCGACGACGGCGCCGCTCACGCGGAGTCCGCCGCTCGCACGTCCTCGGTCTCCGCCTCCGCCAGCCGGCGCAGCCGGCGAAGCGCCCAGCCGAACAGCAGCCGGGTCAGCGGACCGCCCACCCACCAGACCACCGGGGCGAGCGGCCCACCGGGCACGTCGACGCGTTCCCACCAGGTGAAGCGGCTGCCACCGCCATCGGGCTCCACCACGAAGGCGCCGACGCCCTTGACCACCCGGCCGGTGTGCACGACCTCGTAGGACTGCGGGACGTCGACGGCCGTGACGGTCATCGGGTCATCGAAGCCGACGCGGCCGACAGCGGTCCGGGCCAGCAGCCGGGTGCCGACGGCAAGGTCCGGGCCGTCGACGTGCCGGACCCGCGTGCAGGGCAGCCACTCGCCCTGGCGCTCCCAGTCCGTGACCAGCTGCCACAGCAGCTCGGGCGGGGCGTCGACGGTGGTCTGCAGGCGTACCTCAGCCCGCACGGTCGTCGCCGGTCACGTCGCCGGTCACATCGCCGGTCACACGCCGGCCATCGCCGGTGCCATCGCCGGTCACGTCGGGGGTGCCGTCGCCGGCGCCGTGGTCGCCGTGGTCGCCGCGGTGACCGTCGCGCTCGTCGAGCTCGAGGGCGAGGCGGGCCAGCAGCGCGTCGACCTCGGCCATCCGGTAGCCGCGAAGGGCGGTGGTGAAGCCGACCGCCCGCAGGTCGTCGCCGCGCAGCGGCCGCCCGCCGGGCACCAGGACGTCGGGTCGGTCGTCGTGCACGTCGGGCATCGCGCCGCCGCGCCCCGTCGCGAGGATCACGCATCCGCCGACCACCAGCACGCACAGCGCCCACAGCACCCAGGTCACGTCGTCGATGGTGTCACGGAGGATGCTGGACGGGTGAGCCCGACGCCGACGAGCCTGCGGCTCGGCAGCGCGTCCTTCCCGCCGGGTCACCCGGTCGTGATGGCGGTGGTCAACCGGACCCCGGACTCGTTCTTCGACAAGGGCGCGACGTACGAGCTCGCCGAGGCACTGGACCGCGTCGACCAGGTGGTCGACGAGGGCGCCCGGATCATCGACATCGGCGGGGTCAAGGCCGGGACGGGCGACGAGGTCGACGCCGCCGAGGAGCTGCGGCGGACCGCGCCGCTCGTCGGCGCCGTACGGGCCCGGCACCCCGACCTGGTGATCAGCGTCGACACCTGGCGGGCCGACGTGGCCGACGTGTTGTGCGGAGAGGGCGCCGACCTCGTCAACGACGCGTGGGCGGGGCACGACCCGCGGGGTGGCCGCGGTCGCGGCCCGGCACGGCGCCGGCCTGGTGTGCAGCCACACCGGCGGGCTGGCGCCGCGGACGGACCCCGACCGGGTGCGCTACGCCGACGTGGTGGCCGAGGTGGTCGACGCGACCACGACGCTGGCCGAGCGAGCGGTGACCGAGGGGGTGCGGCCGGACGGGATCCTGCTCGATCCCACCCACGACTTCGGCAAGACGACCGAGCACTCGCTGGAGCTGACCCGCCGGCTCGACGAGCTGGTCGCCACCGGGTGGCCGGTGCTGGTCGCCCTGTCCAACAAGGACTTCGTCGGGGAGACGCTCGACCTGCCCGTCGACCGGCGCCTCACCGGCACCCTCGCCGCCACCGCCGTCGCCGCCTGGCACGGTGCCCGGGTGTTCCGCGCCCACCAGGTGGCCGAGACCCGCGAGGTGCTGGACATGGTGGCCTCCATCCGCGGCGACCGGCCCCCCTCCGCTCCCCGGCGCGGCCTCTGAGCGCCTGTACGCGCGTTACTCGGGGCGGTCGTCGCTGCCGGCGGTCTCGTCGGCGCGGGCGCGCTCGGACTCGACGAGGATCGTCACCGCCTCGTCGACGTCGTCGGTCACGTGCAGCATCGAGAAGTCCGCCGGGCTCACGTTGCCGGCGGCCTCCACGGTGCCGTGCAGCCAGTCCAGCAACCCCTGCCAGTAGGCGCGGCCCATCAGCACCACCGGGAACCGGGTGACCTTGCGGGTCTGGGCCAGCGTGATGGCCTCGAACAGCTCGTCCAGCGTGCCGAACCCGCCCGGCAGGACGACATAACCCTGGGAGTACTTCACGAACATCGTCTTGCGCGCGAAGAAGTAGCGGAAGTCGATGCCGAGGTCGACCCACTCGTTCAGCCGCTGCTCGAACGGCAGCTCGATGCCCAGCCCCACCGACACGCCCTCGGCGTCGCACGCGCCCTTGTTCGCGGACTCCATCACGCCCGGGCCGCCGCCGGTGATGACCGCGTACCCCGCCTCGACGAGCGCGCGTCCGAGCCGTTCGCCGGTCTCGTACGCCCAGTCGTCGCGCGCGGTCCGGGCGCTGCCGAAGACGCAGACGGCGGGACCGAGCTCGGCCAGCATCCCGAAGCCCTCGACGAACTCCGACTGGATGCGCAGCACCCGCCAGGGGTCGGTGTGGACCCAGTCGGTCGTGCCGCGGGAGTCGAGCAGCCGCTGGTCGGTCGTCGAGGGGACCGCGCGGGACCGGCGCTGCAGCTCCGGTCCGCGCCGAGGACGTCGGTGCTCGGGCTGCGTCGCCATGGCGGCCAGGCTAGTCAGCCCAGCCAGGACCGCATCGCCTGCTCGCAGTGCCGCAGGTGCGCGAGCGGCACCCGCTCGCCCCGGGAGTGGGCCAGCGCGGGGTCGCCGGGACCGAAGTTCAGGGCCGGCACCCCGATCGCGGTGAACAGCGCGACATCGGTCCACCCGAACTTCGGCCGGACCTCCCCGCCCACGGCCTCGACGAACGCCGCGGCAGCCGGCCGGTCCAGCCCGGGCAGCGCGCCGGCGACCTGGTCGCGGATCTCCAGCTCGAACCCCTCGAACAGCTCGACCAGGTGCGCGTACGCCTCCTCGACGCTGCGGTCGGGTGCGAACCGGTAGTTGACCCCGACCCGGCACAGGTCGGGCAGCACGTTGCCGGCCACCCCGCCCTCGATCGCGATCGCGTTCATCCCCTCGCGGTAGGTGAGCCCGTCGATCTCCGGCTGCCGCGGCTGGTACGAGACCAGCCGCTCCAGCACCGGCGCCGCGGCGTGGATCGCGTTGACGCCCATCCAGGCGCGTGCGCTGTGCGCCCGCTCGCCCGGGACCACGACATCGACCCGCATGCTCCCCTGGCAGCCGGCCTCGACCGCGGCGTTGCTGGGCTCCATCAGGATCGCGAAATCGGCCTCCAGCAGCTCGGGCCGGGTGCCGGCGAGCCGGCCGAGCCCGTTGTCGGTGGCCTCGACCTCCTCGCACTCGTAGAACACGTACGTCACGTCGCGGTTCGGCTCCGGCAGCCCGGCGGCAAGCAGCAACCCGACGGCCACGCCGCCCTTCATGTCGCAGGAGCCGAGCCCGTGCAGGTGGTCGTCGTCGAGCCGCGACGGCAGGTTGTGGTTGACCGGCACCGTGTCGAGATGCCCCGCGACCACGACCCGCTCGGCGCGGCCCAGGTCGGTGCGGGCGACGATCGTGTTGCCGTCGCGCTCGAGCGAGAGGTGCGAGTACGCGCGCAGCGCCTGCTCGACGGCGTCGGCGATGGGCTTCTCGTCGCGGCTGACCGACTCGATGTCCACCAGCGCGGCGGTGAGCGAGACGACGTCGGTGGTCAGGTCGAGGCGGTCCATGGTGCCATTGTGTCGGGAGGCCGAACCCTCCGGATTCCCGCACCCGCCCACGGTCACTCGCCCCGCGAAGTCCGCAGTCGCCCCGTGTTATGACGCGGGGCGAGTGCGGCTTTCGCAAGCAGACTTGCGAAACCCGCACACACCAGCCAGCAGCCCTCAGCTAGTGAAGACGCAGAACTCGTTGCCCTCGGGGTCGGCAACGACGTCCCAAAAGATCTCGTCGTCGCGGGCCCGGAGCAGGGTGGCGCCCGCGTCGAGCACCGGCTGCAGGGCTGGTGCAGTGACGTCCCAGTGGATGCGGTTCTTCACCGTCTTGGGCTCCGGGACGGGGACGAAGTCCATCGTCTCGAAGGGAGCACCGGGGATCTGCTCGACCCAGACGAGCCCACGCTCGGTCACCATCCGCCCACCGAACGCCTCGGCCCACCAGCCGGCGATGCCGACCGGGTCGGCGGAGTCGACGATGATCTCGAACAGCCGGTAGTCGGCCACCTCGTCGCGCTCGAAGACGCACAGCTCTCCGCCCTCGGGATCGGCCATCACCGTCCACCGGAACTCGCCTGGGGCGGACAGCCGCGTCGCGCCGAGAGCCAGCACGTCGTCGACCGACAGCGCGTTGACGTCGAGGTGCACGCGCTGCTTGACCGTACGCGGTTCCGGTACCGCGTTGACCCAGATCCCATGCTCGGGCGTCGCACCGGTCAGCACGCCGTCGCCGTTGTCCTGGTAGGACGCCTCGAGCCCGACCGCGCCGGCCCAGAACGGGCTCGCCACCCGCGGGTCGGAGGCGTCGATCACGAGGTCCTTGAAGCGCACGAGGGGCATGCGCCGCATGCTAGGTGCCGCCTCTCCCACGCCGCTCCCCGCCAACGGCACTACGGTCAGCGCATGAGCGACGACGAGCAGACCGACGAGACCCCCGCGGCGCAGGCCTGGGGCGTCGGCGTGGCCACGGTCGCGGCGGGAGGCACGGTCCTCGACTGCTGGTACCCGAGCCCGGCGCGCGGGCCGCTGGTGGAGTCGGCGGCAGCGGCCGACGAGAGCCGGCTGGCCGGCCTCGCCGTCGACGACGACGTCCGCCGGGTACGCCGCACCGTGCTGCGTACCGAGATCGACCTCTCCACCCCGCCCGAGGACGCCGCCGACGTCTACCTGCGCCTGCACCTGCTCTCCCATCGGCTGGTCGCCCCGCACCAGGTCGACCTGGAGGGCCAGTTCGCGCTGCTCGCGACGGTGGTCTGGACCGGGATCGGGCCGTGCGCGGTGGACGACTTCGAGGCCACCCGGATCCGCGCCCGCGAGGCCGGGCTGCAGGTGGGTGTCTCCAGCGTGGACAAGTTCCCGCGGATGACCGACTACGTCGTGCCGACCGGCGTGCGGATCGGCGACGCCGACCGGGTACGCCTCGGGGCGCACCTCGCCGAGGGCACGACGGTCATGCACGAGGGGTTCGTCAACTTCAACGCGGGCACGCTCGGCGCGGCCATGATCGAGGGCCGGGTCTCGGCCGGCGTCGTGGTCGGCGAGGGCAGCGACGTGGGCGGTGGGGCGTCGATCATGGGCACGCTGTCCGGCGGCGGGTCCGAGATCGTGTCGATCGGTCGCCGGTCCCTGGTCGGGGCCAACGCCGGCATCGGGATCTCGCTCGGCGACGACTGCGTGGTGGAGGCCGGCTGCTACGTCACGGCCGGCACGAAGGTGGCGCTGCCGGACGGCACCGTGGTCAAGGCCAGCGAGCTGTCCGGCCGCAACGGGCTGCTGCTGTGGCGCAACTCGCAGACCGGGGCGGTCGAGGCCCGCGACCGCGAGGGCGAGCGGATCGCGCTCAACGCCGACCTGCACTCCAACTGACCGCGCGCGGTCCGCTCGAGCTGCGCTCCGCCCCTGCGGCTGGGGCCGCGTCGGCCGCCCCCGTACGGTTGACGGTCAGATGTCTGCCGCCGCTGTCACCCGTCGCGGGCGCCTCCTGGTGGGCGTCCTGCTGACCCTCGCCGTGCTCGGGACCGTCGCGGTCCTGGTTGTCCGGCACGTCGGCGACGGCCTCGACGATCTGCTCGGCAGCGACCCGGCCTGCACCGCGGAGGTCGACGGCCGCACGGTCGCGCTGGAGGCGGACCAGGCCGAGCAGGCGGCGCTGATCAGCGCGGTCAGCGTTCGCCGCGAGCTGCCGGCACGAGCCGCGTCGATCGCGCTCGCGACCGCGTACCAGGAGTCCAAGATCCGCAACCTCGACTACGGCGACCGCGACTCGCTCGGGCTGTTCCAGCAGCGGCCCAGCCAGGGGTGGGGCAAGCCGGAGCAGATCATGGATCCCTGGTACGCGACCAACACCTTCTACGCGGCCCTCGAGCAGGTCGACGGTTACGCCGACCTGCCCATCGCCGAGGCGGCCCAGCTGGTGCAGCGCTCGGCCGACGGCAGCGCGTACGCCCAGCACGAGCCGGACGCGCGCGCCCTCGCCTCGGCGCTGACCGGCTACAGCCCGGCCGCGTTCAGCTGCGCAATCGAGGCGCCGGCCGAGAGCGGGCAGGAGCCGGGGCCGAACGGCCTGACCGCGAATGCCCAGGCGGTGCGCGCGGACGTGCGGCAGACGTTCGGGCCGCTGCCGGACGGTGGCTTCTCCCCCGAGGGCGTCCGCACCGGGCACAGCGCTGGGTCTGCGCACTACGACGGCCGGGCGGTCGACTACTTCTTCCGGCCGGTCGACGCCGACAACCGTCGGGCCGGATGGGCGCTGGCGCACTACCTGGTCGCCAACGCCGACCGGCTCGAGGTCGCGACCGTCATCTTCGACGACCGCATCTGGACCGCGGCCCGTTCCGACGAGGGATGGCGGGACTACGAGGTCGACAGCGACGACCCGGTGCAGCGGCATCTCGATCACGTGCACGTCGACGTCGGTTGAGGTGCCGCGACCGCAAGAAAGTCTCGCTCAGGGTGTCGATCCGGGTGGTCCCGCTGCGTCGGTACGGGTGTCAGTGCCAGTCTCATCCCGACCGAGGGAGCACATCGTGAAGTACGTGTTCATGTTCGTCGACAACCCCGACCTGCAGGCGTCGATCCCGCCGGAGCGCAACGAGCAGGTGTACGCGCAGATCTACGAGTGGTTCGGCGAGCACCACGCGGCCGGTCACATCGCCGACGGCGGCGCCGAGCTGCAGCCACCGTCGACCGCCACGACCGTGCGCAGCGGGGCCGACGGTGGCGACCCGGTCGTCGTCGACGGGCCGTTCTCGGAGGCCAAGGAGGTCGTCGGCGGGTTCAGCGTCATCGAGGCGTCCGACCTCGACGCCGCGTTGGCCATCGCCCGTACCTGGCCGCCGCTGGGGATGCCGGGAGTCAGCGTCGAGGTACGGCCGATCGTCGACCACGGTGACGACTGAACCGGTCTCCGACGCCGCGCTCGCCCGGGCCGTCCGGGAGGAGACCGCGGCGATCGTGACCTCGCTGTACCGCCGCCTCGGCGACCTCGACGTTGCCGAGGAGGCGGTCTCCGAGGCCGTGGTCGAGGCGTTGACCAGCTGGCGGCGTACCGGTGTCCCCGAGCGTCCGGGTGCGTGGCTGCAGGTGGCCGCGCGCCGCAACGCGATCGACCTGGTCCGCCGCCGCGGCAGCCGCGAGCGGGTGGTCGAGCAGCTCATCGACGTACGGCCCGACGAACCTGGTCCCGGGACGGCGGCCCGCGCCGCCGGGACAGACGATGCCGACG
Organism: uncultured Actinomycetota bacterium; assembly: GCA_963785115.1. Lineage (GTDB taxonomy): Bacteria > Actinomycetota > Actinomycetes > Propionibacteriales > Nocardioidaceae > JACCWP01. Next base: position 674,978 of record CAWATY010000006.1, on the reverse strand, counting down.
AGCGGGTCGCCCTGCTGTTCGGGTGCTGTCACCCGGCCCTGAGACCGGAGGCGCGGCTGGCACTCACCCTGCGCGCCGTCCTCGGCCTGACGACACCGCAGATCGCCCGAGCGTTCCTGGTGCCGGAGGCCACGGCTGCGCAGCGGATCGTCCGCGCCAAGCGCAAGATCGTCGCGGCCGGGATCCCGCTCGTGGTGCCCGACGAGGCAAGCATGCCCGAGCGGCTCGACGACGTGCTCACCGTCGTGCAGGTGCTGTTCAACGAGGGCTTCCTCGCCTCCGGCGGAGACGCCCCGTACGACCGCGACCTGGCCGACGACGCGCTCTGGCTGGCCGCCCTGGTCACGACGGCCCTGCCTGCCGAGGCCGAGGCGTGGGGGCTGCTGGCCCTGCTCACCCTGCAGGCGGCGCGTACGCCCGCCCGCTTCGACCCCGACGGCGGGCTGGTGCTGCTGGAGGACCAGGACCGCTCCCGCTGGGACCAGGCCGCGATCGCGCGCGGGCTCGCGCACCTCGAGCGAGCGGGGGCGCTGCGCCGCACCGGCCGCTTCCAGCTGATGGGTGCGATCGCCGCCTGCCACGCCGAGGCGCAGAGCTGGTCGGGCACCGACTGGCTGCAGATCCTGACCCTGTACGACGTGCTGGTGCGACTCGACCCGTCACCGGTCACCCACCTGAACCGCGCGGTGGCCCTCGCCCAGGTGGACGGAGCCGAGGCGGCGCTCGCGTCGGTCGACCGGCTGGCCGGCGAGCTGGCCCGCTACCACCTGTTCCACGCCGTGCGGGCCGAGCTGCTGCGCCGGCTCGGCCGCGCCGACGCCGCCCGCGAGTCAGACGCCCGGGCGCTCGCGCTCACCGGCAACCCCGCCGAGCGGCGGCTGCTCTCCGCCCGCCTGGGGCTCAGCGGGGAAGGGCTGCCAGGCGGCTGACGGCGGCGGCGACGCGCTCGTCGGTGGCGGTCAGCGCGACCCGTACGTGGTGGGCACCGGCCGGGCCGTAGAAGTCGCCGGGGGCCACCAGGACCCCCACGTCGGCGAGCGCCTCAACAGTCTGGGCGCACGGCTGCCCGCGAGACGCCCACAGGTACAGCCCGCCGGCGGAGTGCTCCAGCAGGAAGCCCGCGTTCGCCAGCCCGGTGCGCAGCAGGTCGCGCCGAGCGGCGTACCGCGCGCGCTGCTCGCCGACGTGGGTGTCGTCGCCGAGCGCGACGGTGGCCGCGTGCTGGACCGGTCCGGGGACCATCAGCCCGAGGTTCTTGCGGACCGCGAGCAGCTCGGCGAGCACCTTGCGGTCGCCCGCGACGAGGCCGGCGCGGTAGCCGGCGAGGTTGGACCGCTTCGACAGGGAGTGCAGCGCGAGCAGGCCCTCGTGCGAGCCCCCGCACACGTCGGGGTGCAGCACGGAGACCGGCTCGGCGTCCCAGCCCAGCTCGAGGTAGCACTCGTCGGAGACCAGCAGTGCACCGTGCTCCCTGGTCCACGCCACGAGCTTGGCCAGGTGGGCGGGCGGCAGGACCCGACCGGTCGGGTTGGAGGGCGAGTTCACCCAGACCAGGGCGGGACGCCGTGGACCCAGGGCCACGACCGAGTCGGACGCGACGACGTCACAGCCGGCCAGCCGGGCGCCGACCTCGTACGTGGGGTAGGCCAGCTCGGGCACCACGACGAGGTCGCCGGGGCCGAGGCCCAGGTGCAGGGCCAGGCTGGCCACCAGCTCCTTGGAGCCGATCGACGGGAGCACCGAGTCCGGACCGATCCCGGCGATGCCGAAGCGGCGGGCGAGCCACGCCGCTGCCGCCTCGCGAAGGGCGGGCGTGCCGACGGTCGTGGGGTAGCCGGGCGAGTCGGCGCCGTCGGCGAGCGCCTGCTGGACGAGGGCGGGCACGGGGTCGACGGGCGTGCCGATCGAGAGGTCGACGATGCCGTCGGGGTGGGCCTCGGCCCGGGCGCGGGCGGCGAGCAGCCGGTCCCACGGGAAGTCCGGCAGCCGAGCGGAGACGGGCGAGCGCACGGCAGGCCCGGGACTCACTCCTGGTTCTGCGGGGGCAGCTCGGCGATCAGCGGGTGGTCCTTGTCGATCTCACCGAGCTTGGCGGCGCCACCGGGGGAGCCGAGGTCGTCGAAGAACTCGACGTTGGCCTTGTAGTAGTCCTTCCACTGATCCGGGGTGTCGTCCTCGTAGTAGATGGCCTCCACCGGGCACACCGGCTCGCAGGCTCCGCAGTCGACGCACTCGTCCGGGTGGATGTAGAGCATCCGCTTGCCCTCGTAGATGCAGTCCACCGGGCACTCGTCGACGCACCCGCGGTCCTTCAGGTCCACGCAAGGCTGCGCGATGACGTACGTCACGAGTGTCCTCCTCCGGTCGGTCGACTGACCCGAGCCTAGTATCTCCGCGCCGGCCCACCCCTACCGGCTCGGTGGGGTGAGACGCACCGCACGAGAGGACGCCCAGGGTGCCGCTGCGACCGGAGCACGTGGGGCAGCGGGTGGTCGTGCGCCATCGCCTCGCCGACCCCGAGCCGGGCGGACCGACGATGACCGACGTTCTGGGCATTCTCGAGGCGTACGACGCCGACGGGCTGCTGGTCGTCACCGAGGCGGGCGACCAGGTGCGGGTGCCCCTGGGCGCGGTGGTGGCCGGCAAGCCGGTGCCGCCACGGGTCCGGACGCTGCTGCGGGTCTCCAGCGACACGCTGGAGCGGATCGCGATGGCCGGCTGGCCGCCGCGGAGCGTCCAGCCGCTCGGCGACTGGTTGCTGCGGGAGGCGGCCGGCTTCACCGGGCGGGCCAACTCGGTGCTGCCGAGCGGCGACCCGGGTGTGCCCGTGGCCGAGGCGCTTGGCCGCCGTGGAGGACTTCTACGCCGGGCACGGGCTGCCGGCGATGGCGCAGGCGGTGGTCGGCTCGGACGCGGAGCGGCTGTTCCTGGACGCCGGCTGGGGCGTGAAGCGGCACAAGGCGGGCGCAGTCGTGCAGGTGGCGTCGGTGGCGCAGGCCCGGCGCACCAGTCGCACCGACGGCGACGGCGTCGAGCTGCTCGGCGAGCCGACGGCTGGGTGGATGCGGCTCTACGGGCGCACCGAGGGGATCCCTCCGGACGTCGTGGCGGGCGTGGTCGCGGGGCCGGACACCGTGGCGCTGGCGGCCGTGGGCCCCGAAGGCGCCGACGGCCCGGTGGCGATCGGTCGTGGTGTGGTCACCGGCGACTGGCTCGGGTTGTCGGCGGTCGAGGTGCTGCCGTCACGCCGGCGCGAGGGGCTGGCCCGCCGGGTGGTGGACGCGCTGCTCGGCTGGGGCGCCGAGCAGGGCGCCCGTTCGGCGTACCTGCAGACGATGCCGGACAACGTCGGTGCGCTGGCGCTGTACGAGCCGTACGGCTTCGTCACCCATCACCAGTACCGCTACCTGGCTCCAGCACCGGACCGGGCAGGTCCGGACCTCGCTCGCTGACCGGGCGGCGTACCAGCGAGCCGTAGTGCGAGCGGTAGTAGAGCAGCGGGTCGTCGCGCCCGTCGGCCGTAGCGGCCCACTGGACCTGGCCGACCACGATCGTGTGGTCGGCGCCGGGATAGGTCTGCCAGGTTCGGCACTCCAGCCAGGCGAGGGCGTCGTCGAGCAGCGCCGCCCCGGTGAAGGCGCCGCGGTGGTGCGGGACCGGGTCGAGCTGGTGGGCGAGGTCGCGGCCGCGGGTGGCCAGCCAGGACGCCGCGTCCTGCGCCTCGTCGGCCAGGATGGACACCGCCCACCGGCCGGCGGCGAGCACCGGGTCGTGGAAGCGGTTGTGGCTGTCGACGCAGACGAGCACCAGCGGCGGGTTGAGCGAGACGCTGGTGAACGCACTCGCGGTGATGGCGTGGTCGACCCCTTGGTGCACCGCGCTGACGACCGTGACGCCGCTGGTGAAGCGGCCGAGCGCGGCGCGGAACGCGCGGTCGTCGAGGGGGGCGGGCACGCGTCGAGCGTAGGTGGGTGCGCGGGGTCGTACCCGGACGGCCTCGTGGGGCCGAGGCGCCAGGTCGGCTCCGCTTCCACCGCGAAACCAGTGGTTCCACCGTGTCGCTACGCGGTGGAACCTTCGGTTTCCCAAGCGGACTTGGGAAACCCCGGGCCGCGTCAGCGGCAGATGACGGTGTCGGCGGGGATGTAGGTGGTGTGGAAGGTCTCGGTGCGCTGGCGGGCGCCGTGGCGGAAGAAGTCGCGGTGGACGTCGATGTCGAAGCCGGAGTAGCCGGTCGTCGGGACGCAGCCCGGGTCGCCATTGATCACCTGGGTGCCCGGCGAGGTGTAGGCGTAGGGCCCGGACGAGCGCGCCTTGATGGTCCAGTACTTGGTGCTCCACATCCGCACGTGCATCTCGCCGCTCCGGCCGGAGGCGGTGCTCGGCACGATCCACGACTCGATCAGCACGCCGTAGGGCGTCGTGTTCTTGAACCGCAGGTCGACGCTCGGCCAGGCGACGGTGGCCTCGCGGCCCATCGGGTAGCGGTCGATGTAGAAGCTGTGCGTCTTGTGCTCGACGTCCTTCAGACCGGCGAAGAAGGCGGCGTTGAAGGTCGTGGTCGCCGCCTGCGAGACCCCGCCGCCGTAGTCCTGGGCGAACACGCCGTTCTCGATGACGTAGCCGATCGTGAACCCGTTCTCGGCGGTGCGCTCCCCCACCGTGTCGTTGAGGCTGAACGTCTCGCCCGGCTCCAGGACGCTGCCGTTGATCAGCTCGGCCGCGCGGCCGATGTTGGTGTTGCGATAGTCCTCGTGCGGGTAGAACGTCGTGAACGAGCTGACCCGCTCGGTGATCTTCCAGCCGCGCGCGTCCCGGGTGGTCACGTCGGGCGGCACCTGGGTCCCGCGCACCCGGGCGGTTCGGTTGTCGGCCGCGAGGGCTGCCAGCAGGGCGTCGGTCAGGTCGGCCGGCTCCGCCCGCACGCCGGCCCGGGCCGGCACGACCACCGGCGCGTCGCCCTTGATGCGCACTGTCGCGTCGCGGGGGCGCTCACCGGCCGCCGCGAGCAGCTGCGGCACCCGCCGGGCCAGCAGGTCGCCGTCGACGACCAGGCCGAGCTCGCCGTCCACGGCCTCCAGCGTGAGCGCCGGGGCGAAGTCGCGTGGCTCGACCGTCCAGCTCTGCGCGCCCTCACGCAGTCGCACCGGAGCGGAGACCGCGGGTCGGGCGACGTCGGCCAGGGCGTCGTCGAGCGCCTCCTGGTCGAGCTCGGGCTGCACCGCCTCGACCGGCAGCGGCACGGGGTCGTCCTCGACCAGCCACGCGGAGCGGATCGCGACGACCGCGGCGGGGGTGTCCAGGCGCTGCCCGTCGACGGGCGCGTGCGGTCGCGGCCCGTCCGCGGCGAAGGTGACCGACGGCTCGACGGCCGGCCGGTCGACCTCGGCGGCCAGGGCGTGCACGGCACCGACCAGCCGGTCCTGGTCGACGTCGATGACGGGCGCGACCCGGGTGCCGCCGAACCACGAGTTCCACAGCGCCCGCGGATCCGCGCGCGACCCGCCGAACGCCCGCTCGGCGGTCGCCTCCACGTCCAGGGACAGCCCGGCCTCGCGGGGATCGAGCTGCAGCGACCGATCACCGATCTCCACCGCGATCGGGTCGTCGGTCAGCGGCTGCAGCTGGCTGCGCAGCCGGTCCTCGGCCTCGGCAACGGTGAGGCCACCCAGTCGCACGTCACCCACCCGGGTGCCGGCGGCGATCGTGTCGCCGCTCAGCGCCACCGCGCCGGCGTACGCACCCCCCAGCAGCACCAGCAACCCGAGCAACGCCCACCAGGTGCGGCGCCGGTCGCGCCGGGTCTCGGTGCTGGACTCGGTCGGGCTCATCGCCGCCGCAGTCTACGGACGCCGTACCGCCAGGTCGTCGGGATCGCCGCCGACCGGGCTCGGCCGCTTGTCGGCGAGCATGCCGCGAACCGTCACGACCACCACGACGAGCGAGGACAGCACGAGGAACGTCCACCCGACCCAGTCACTCGCGATCAGGTAGTCGCCCTCGGGCCGGCCGCCCACCATCAGCAGCACGACCACGATCCAGCCCGCGCCGTACGCGCCCACCGCCCACTCGCCGCCGAGGTGCCGCAGCGCCATGCTCGGGAGCGCCGATCCCAGCACCGCGAGCACCAGGCCGAACGGGACGCGCACCCCGGCAACGTCGAAGGCGTCGCGGTGGGTGAGCAGCACGAGGACCGCGACGACGGCCCCGAGCAGCAGCCCGGCCACCGCGCGGACACCCGGCGGCCAGGACGTCACGACAGGCCGGCGAACAGGTCGCTCTCCAGGCCGGTCTCGGGGTCGCGCGGCCCGGGCGTCCCCTTCACCAGCCGGTAGTGCTCGATGCCCCAGTCGCGGTTGTTCGGGCTGTCGACCAGGGCGAAGAACGCTCCCTCGGGGTCGACCTGGGTGGCGTGCGCCTTCAGCGCGTCCATCTTCTGCTCGGTGTGGTCGCGGGCGTCGATCCGTGCGGTGATGAACTCGTCGGCGACCGCGAACGGCGGCATCGGCCCGTCGGGGTCCAGACCCTCGAACGTCGTCGTGTCGCCCGAGGCGCGCAGCCCGCGCAGCCACTCGCGCAGCTGGCTCTCGGGGGTCGCCCCCCAGTAGACCTTCGGGACGTCCCAGGCCGCGCCCAGGTCGGGCTTGTACGAGGGCACGGCGGCCAGGGCCACGCCGTAGGTGGCGACCCGGTGGGCCTGGACGTGGTCGGGGTGGCCGTAACCACCGCGCTCGTCGTAGGTCACCAGCACCTGCGGCCGTACCTCGCGGACGACCTCGACCAGGTGGTCGGCCGCCTCGGTGAGGTCGGCCAGCCAGAACGCCCCCTCGGGGACGTCGGGTCCGATGGTCGCGCCGCCCTGCTCGTCCCAGACCATGCCGGAGTCGTGGTAGCGACCCGCCCCGCCGAGGAAGCGGTAGTCGGTGACGCCGAGGACCTTCATCGCCGCATCCAGCTCCTGGACGCGGTGGTGACCGAGGCCGCCGGCCTGGCCGTAAGCCAGGTGCTCGAGGTCGGCCACCAGCACCTCGCCCATCTCGCCGAGCGTGCAGGTGACCAGGGTGACGTGCGCGCCGTCGGCGACGTACTTGGCCATCGTCGCGCCCTGACCGATCGTCTCGTCGTCGGGATGGGCGTGGACGAGCAGGAGCCGCCGGTCGGCCGTTGTGGCAGCGGTGGTCGCATCAGGCACGGCATCAGGCTACGGGCGGCCCCGGACGGACCCGCTCGGTGGGCTGGCAGGATCGCGGCCATGGCCGACGCACTGCACGAGACCACGTCGTTCCCGCGCCTCTACGCCCGCACCCAGCGGTTCACCCTCGGAGTGCCCCGCGCCCTGTCGGTGACGGCCGACGGCGACCGGGTGCTGTTCATCCGCACCCCGTCCGGCACGTCGCGAACCGGCGCGCTGTGGGCCTACGACGTCACCGACCGCAGCGAACGGCTGCTCGCCGAGCCCGACCAGCTGCTGGGCGGGGTCGAGGAGTTGTCGGCCGAGGAGCGGGCGCGACGGGAGCGCAGCCGCGAGGCCGGCGCCGGCGTGGTCGCCTACGCCACCGACCGCTCCGGCGCGACGGCGACGTTCGCGCTGTCCGGGCGGCTGTGGCTGACCGACGTGGCGGCCGGCACCAGCCGGGAGCTGCCGGCGACCGGCACCGTGATCGACCCCCGGGTCGACCCGACCGGGAGGCACGTCGCCTACGCCTCCGACGGCGCCCTGCGGGTGGTCGGGACCGATGGCGAGGGCGACCGGGCGCTGGTCGAGCCTGACGGCGACAACGTCGTCTGGGGGCAGGCCGAGTTCGTCGCGGCCGAGGACATGGACCGCCGCCGCGGCTACTGGTGGGCGCCCGATGGGGAGTCGGTGCTGGTGGAGCGTTACGACGAGTCGCCGGTGCAGGTCTGGTACGTCGCCGACCCGGCGAACCCGGCGACCGAACCGGCCGCGCACCGCTACCCCTCGGCCGGCACCCCCAATGCCGACGTGACGCTCTGGGTGCTGGGCCTCGACGGCTCCCGCACCGAGGTCGGCTGGGACCGCGAGACGTTCCCCTACCTCACCCGGGCCTCGTGGTCCGCGTACGGCGACCCGGTGCTGCAGGTGATGAGTCGCGACCAGGCCTCCGCGCAGATCCTGTCGGTCGACCCGGGGACCGGGGCGACGTCGCTGGTGCACGCGCAGCGCGACGACGTCTGGGTCGACGCCGTCGTCGGAGTCCCGGCCCGGGGGCCCGAGGGACGGACGGTCTGGCACGCGGACGTCGACGACGTGCGCCGGGTCGTCGTCGACGGCGAGCCGCTGGGCGACGACCACTGGTACGTGCGCTCGGTGCTCTCGGTCGACGACGAGGGCGTGCTGGTGTCGGCGACCCCCAGCGACGACGTCACCGCCGTGCACCTGGTCCGGTTCGGGTGGGACGGCACCACCACCGCGCTGTCCGACGGAGCGGCGTCGTGCGGCGGCGACTCGAGCGACGGCACGACCGTGCTCGTCCGAGCCGCGCTCGACACCGACGGCGTCCGGGTGAGCGTGCACCGCGACGGCGCCGAGGTGGGCGAGCTGGTCAACCACCAGGTCTCCCCGGGCTTCCGTCCCGGCGTGACGCTGATGCGGGCGGGCAAGCGCGGGATCCGTACGGCCGTCCTGTTCCCGCGAGACCACCAGCGCGGCTCACGCCGACTGCCGGTGCTGATGGACCCCTACGGCGGCCCGCACGGCCAGCGGGTGGCCGCATCGTCGCGGATCTTCCTGGAGTCGCAGTGGCTCGCCGACCAGGGCTTCTGCGTCGTGGTCGCCGACGGTCGCGGCACCCCCGGCATGGGCGCGGCATGGGACCGGGCGATCCGCGACGACGTGCTGCCGGTGGCGCTCCAGGACCAGGTCGACGCGCTGGCCGCGGTGGCCGAGGCGCACCCCGACGACGTCGACACCTCGCGGGTGGGCATCACCGGCTGGTCGTTCGGCGGCGAGCTGGCCGGCTACGCGGTGCTCGCGCGCCCGGACGTGTTCGGCTGCGCGGTGGCGGGAGCACCGGTGACCGACCAGGCGCTGTACGACACCTTCTACACCGAGCGCTACTTCGGGCTGCCCGACCAGCAGCCGGAGGTCTACGAGCGCAACTCGCTGCTGCACCTCGCACCGCAGCTGGAGCGGCCGCTGATGCTCATCCACGGCATGGTCGACGACAACGTCGTGGTGGCGCACACCCTGCAGCTCAGCGCCGCGCTGCTTGCCGCCGGCAAGCCGCACACCGTGCTGCCGCTCACCGGCGTCACGCACATGTCGGCGGCACAGGAGGCGGTGGCCGAGAACCTCGAGCTGCTGCGGGTCGACTTCCTGCGCACCCACCTGTCGGCGTGACGTACCGGCGCTTCGTCGCCCTCGGCGACTCGTTCGCCGAGGGCGTCGGTGACGTCGAGCCCGCGCTGCCCAACGGCGTGCGTGGCTGGGCCGACCGGGTGGCCGAGGTGCTCGCCCTGGTGGAGCCCGAGCTGCGGTACGCCAACCTGGCGATCCGCGGCCGGACGCTGCGCCCGATCCTCGCCGAGCAGCTCGAGCCCGCGCTGGCGATGCAGCCCGACCTGGTCGCGCTCTACGCCGGTGCCAACGACATCATGCGGCCGAAGGTCGACCTCGACGCGCTCGTCGCCGACTACGCCGACGGTGTGGCCCGGTTGGCGGCCACCGGCGCCCGGCTGCTCATCTGGACCGCGTACGACCCCGGCGGGGCTCCGGTGCTCGGCACGATGCGCGGCCGGTTCGCGACGTACAACGAGCTGGTGCGCGAGGTGGCCGACGTCCACCGGGCGACGGTGATCGACTTCTGGCGGATGCGCGAGTACCGCGACCCGCGGATGTGGGACACCGACCGGATCCACATGTCCCCGCGTGGGCACACCCGGATGGCCATCGCCGTGCTCGACGCGCTCGGCATCGACCACGGCCTCATCGCAGCCGAGCTCGAGCCGCTCCCGCACGTGCCCCGCCGTGAGCAGCGAGAGGCGACGATCGCGTGGTTGCGTGGCTTCGCGCTGCCCTGGATGGGCCGCCGGCTGCGCGGCACCTCGTCCGGCGACGGCCTGCAGTGCCGCCGGCCCACCCTCGGCCCGGTCTGAGCCGCGGGGTCAGCGGGCCGCCTGCATCCGTTCGGCGACGACCCGGTGCCGGGCGAGCACCTCGGGCAGCGCCGGGTGGACGGGTGCACCGTCGAGGACGACCGGACGACCGGCGACCACGGTGTGCCGGGCGGCGCCGGGTCCGCAGCGCAGCCAGGCCTCGATCGGATCGCTCAGGGCACCGGCGTAGGCGGGACCGGTGAGCGACCACACCACCAGGTCACCGCAGGCGCCGACGGACAGCTCGCCGATCTCGCCGGTCCGGCCGAGGCAGCCCGCGCCGCCGCGGGTGGCGACCTCGAGCGCGTCGCGCGCGGACATCGCGGCGGCTCCGTTGCGCAGCTTGCCCTGCAGCATGGCGGTGCGAGCCTCCAGCCACAGCGACGCGGAGTCGGCCGAGGCCGATCCGTCGCAGCCGAGGCCGACCGGCGCCCCGGCGGCGCGCAGCTCGGCGACCGGGGCCAGGCCGCTGCCCAGGATCATGTTGCTGCTCGGGCAGTGCGCGACCCCGGTGCCCCACTCCCCCAGCCGACGCACCTCGCCGGCGTCGGGCCACACGCAGTGCGCGATCCACGACCTGGCGGACCCCCAGCCGGCCTCCTCGAAGTAGTCGACGGGTCGCCTGCCCAGCGTCTGCAGACAGAACTCGTTCTCGTCCTCGGTCTCGCACAGGTGCGTGTGCAGCCGCACGTCCAGCCGCTCGGCCAGCTCCGCCGTGGCGGTCATCAGCTCGGGGGACACCGAGAAGGGCGAGCACGGCGCGAGGGCGATCCGCAGCATCGAGTCCTCGGCGGGATCGTGGTGCAGCCCCACCAGTCGTTCGGAGTCGGCGAGGATCTCGTCGTCGTCCTGCACGACCGAGTCCGGCGGCAGTCCGCCGTCCTTGACCGACAGCGACATCGACCCTCGGGTGGGGTGGAAGCGCATCCCGAGCTCCTGGGCGGCCCGGATCTCGGCCGAGATCAGGTCGCCTGCCCCGCGCGGGTGAACGTAGAGGTGGTCGGTCGACGTCGTCGCACCGCCGAGTGCCAGCTCGGTCAGCCCCACGTACGCGCTGACGTAGGCGGCCTCCTCGTCCAGCCGCGCCCACAGCGGGTACAGCGTGACCAGCCACTCGAACAGGCCGCCGGTCAACGCGGGGGCATAGGCCCGGGTGAGGTTCTGGTACAGGTGGTGGTGGGTGTTGACGAGCCCTGGTGTCACCAGGCACCCGCCCGCGTCGAGCACCCGCGCGGCCGCGGGCGGTGCGTCGTCGGGGCCGCCCACCGCGCTGATGACACCGTCGTCGACCGCCACCCAGCCGCCGGAGATCTCGCGACGCCGGTCGTCGACGGTCGCGAGCAGCTCCGCACCGCTCACCACGAGGTCGACGGGACGTACGGGCTGCTCGGACACCCGGTGGATCATGCCGCTCCTGCGCGGAGAGGTCGAGCCACCGACAGCACGCGCGGTGCTTCTCGCGGCCCGGCCCTCGTAGTCCGTATGGTCGGGCCCATGTCCGTCCTGGCGCCCGACACCCTCGAGGACGTGCTCACGCATCTCGGCGCACGGCCGGGTTCGCTGGTCCTGTCCGGCGGCACCGACGTGATGGTCGAGATCAACATGGCCCACCGGCCGGCTCCCGACGACGTCGTGGCGCTGCGCCGCGTCGAGGAGCTGCGCCGGTTCCAGCAGCAGCCCGCTGCCGGCGATGCACCCGGGGACGGTGACCATCGGTGCCGCCCTCCCGTACGCCGTGATGGAGCGTCCGCCCCTGCGCGACCAGCTCCCCGCGCTGGCCGAGGCCGCCCGGACGGTCGGTTCGCCGCAGATCCGCGCCGCCGGGACGCTCGGCGGCAACCTGGGCACCGCCTCTCCGGCAGGCGACGCCCTCCCGGTTCTCTACGCGCTGGACGCGGTCGTGCACCTGCGCAGCGTCGACGGGCAACGCGACGTCCCGGTCGCCGAGTTCGTCACCGGTGTCAAGCAGAACGTGCTCGCCCCCGGCGAGCTGATCACCGCCGTGACGCTGCCCGCGCTGCGTGGCTGGCAGGGCTTCTCGAAGGTGGGCGTACGCAACGCGATGGTCATCGCCACCGCCTCGGCCTGCCTGGCGGTCGACCGCGACCGTGGGGCGGTCGGCCTCGCGCTGGGTGCCGTCGCGCCGACCGTCGTGCGGTGCCGCGCCGCGGAGGAGTGGCTGGCCGGCGAGACCGACCTCACCGCCGAACGCCCCGTGGTCAGCGACGCGCTGGCCCGGGAGTTCGGCCGGCGAGCGGCCGCCGATGCCCGCCCGATCGACGACCACCGCTCCACGGCGGCCTACCGCGCGCACGCGGTGGGTGTGCTGTCCGGCCGACTGCTGAGGAGGGCTGCGCGATGAGCGCGCCGGAGATCTACCGGCTCACCGTCAACGGCGAGTCGCACGACGTGCAGGACGCCTGGCTCGGCGAGAGCCTGCTCTACGTCCTGCGCGAGCGGCTCGGCCTGCCCGGGTCCAAGGGCGCGTGCGAGCAGGGTGAGTGCGGCAGCTGCACGGTGCTGCTGGACGGAGCCGCCGTGTGCGCCTGCCTGGTGATGGCCGCCTCGGCGACCGACGCCGACGTGGTGACCGTCGAGGGCCTCGACGCCGACGCCGCGGTGGTCACCGACGTGCAGCAGGCCTTCCTCGACGAGGGGGCGGTGCAGTGCGGGTTCTGCACGCCGGGGCTGGTCGTCGCCGTGCACCACCTGCTCGAGACCAACCCCGCGCCCACCGAGCTCGAGACCAGGGAGGCGTTGAGCGGCAACCTCTGCCGCTGTACCGGCTACGGCCGGATCTTCGCCGCGGTCGACTCGGTCGTGGCTGCCCGCGCGGGGCGGGGCACGCCATGACGACCACCGGAACCACCACCACCGCGACCAGCACGGCGACGCAGACTCCGCTGCGACCGGGTGGGCTCGGCACCAACGCCGCCCGCCCGGACGGTGTCCCCAAGGTGCAGGGCCGGTTCGCGTTCTCCAACGACCTCTGGTCCGAGAACATGCTCTGGGGCGCGACGCTGCGTTCCCCGCACCCGTACGCCCGGATCCGGTCCATCGACGTCAGTGCGGCCTGGAAGATCAGCGGCGTCGAGACCATCCTCACCGCCGCCGACGTGCCCGGCCAACCGACCTACGGGCTGATCCACCAGGACCAGAACGTCTTCGCCACCGACTTCGTGCGCTACTGCGGCGAGCCGGTCGCCGCCGTCGCCGCGGACCACCCGGAGACCTGCCGCCGCGCGCTGGCGGCGATCGTCGTCGACTACGAGGTGCTGGAGCCGCTGACCGACCCGGAGGAGGCGGTCGCCGGCACCAGCGACCCGATCCACCCTGACGGGAACGTGATCCGCCACCAGCGCATCCTCCGCGGTGACCCCGACGCGACCGGCCCGATCGTGGTGGAGGGCAGCTACGAGCTCGGCATGCAGGACCAGGCGTTCCTCGGCCCGGAGGCGGCGCTCGCCGTGCCCGACGACGACGGGGGCGGGCTGGAGCTCTACATCGCCACCCAGTGGTTGCACGAGGACCGCAAGCAGGTGGCGGCCTGCCTCGGCCTGCCGGAGGAGCGGGTGCGGCTGGTCCTCGGCGGCGTGGGCGGCGCGTTCGGCGCGCGGGAGGACATCAGCCTGCAGGTGCACTGCAGCCTGCTGGCGATGCGGTCGGGGCGGCCGATCAAGATGCAGTACGGCCGGGAGGAGAGCTTCTACGGCCACGTGCACCGCCACCCCGCCCGGATCTGGATGCGCCACCACGCCGAGGCCGACGGGACGATCGTCAAGATCGAGGCCCGGATGCTGTTCGACGGCGGTGCCTACGCCTCCACCTCGCCGGCGGTGCTGATCAACGGCATCACACACACCCAGGGCCCGTACCGCTGCGCGAACGCCGTCGTCGACGGGTGGGCGGTGCGCACGAACAACCCGCCGTGCGGTGCGATGCGCGGCTTCGGGGTCGTGCAGGCGTGCTTCGCGCACGAGGGGCAGATGGACAAGGTCGCCGCAGCGGCCGGGCTGAGCCCGGTCGAGGTCCGGCTGCGCAACGCCATGCGCACCGGCGACCCGCTGATCACCGGGCAGCCGGTCGACAGCGTCGCGCCGGTGGAGCGCTGCATCCGAGAGACCGACGCGCTGCCGATGCCGACCGACCTGCCGGCCGACGCCGACGTGCTGTCGCTCCCCGGCGGGTCCGGACGCACCGCCGACCGGAGTCACGTCGTGCGCGGCGTCGGATACGGCGTCTCGATCAAGAACCTCATGTACTCCGAGGGCTTCGACGACTACGCCACCGCCCGGTGCCGCCTCGCCGACGGCGTGGCGACGCTCAAGATCGCCACCGTCGAGGTGGGCCAGGGTTTCGTGATGCTGGCCCAGCAGATCGCGCGCACGATTCTCGGCGTCGACGAGGTGGTGCTGGACACGGTGGACACCCAGATCGGCTCGGCCGGGAGCACGTCGGCGAGCCGGCAGACCTGGATGTCCGGCGGCGCTGTCGACGCCGCCTGCCGCAAGGTCCGGGAGCGGTTGTTCGAGCAGGTCGCCGCCGGGCACGACCTCGACCCGCTGCGGCTGGTCATCGACGGCACCGACGTCGTCGACTCGATGGGCACGTTGCGGGTCCCGGTCGCCGAGGCCACCGCCGGCCTGCGGCTGGACGAGACCGTGGAGTACCGGCACCGCCCCACCGAGGACCTGGACGAGAACGGCCAGGGCAACTGTCACGTCGCCTTCGCCTTCGTGGCGCACCGCGCCGTCGTCGACGTCGACCCGGAGCTGGGCCTGGTCAAGGTCGTGCAGGTCGCCACCGCGCAGGACGTCGGCCGCGCCCTGAACCCGCTGTCGGTCGCCGGTCAGATCGAGGGTGGCATCGCCCAGGGCCTCGGCCTCGCGGTGATGGAGGAGATCGTCGTGACCAACGGCATGGTCCGCAACGCGAGCTTCACCGACTACCTGCTGCCGACCACGCTGGACGCACCCACAGTGGTGTTCAGCCTGGTCGAGGAGCCGGATCCCCAGGCGCCGTTGGGCGCCAAGGGGGTCGGGGAGCCGCCGTGCATCTCGGTGACGCCCGCGATCGTCGCCGCGATCCGCGACGCCACCGGTCGGGACATCCGGCGGGTGCCGGTACGCCCGCAGGACATCTGCCTGACCTGACCGCGCCCGGCGGCCCAGCCCTCACCCGCCGTCGAGCAGTTGGCGCACGGTCGAGGGGAGCGCCGGGTCCGCGCCGAGCACCGGTCTGGCAGCGGCGGCCGCCCGGGCCTCGTCCGGCGACGCGCCGGCACCCACGAGGACGGCCTGCGCCTGCCCGGACGGGAGCGCGTCGAACCACGCCCGGCCGAGGCGACTGCGTCCGTCCGCCGTGGGCCCGCCCCACAGACGCAGCCGGGCCATGCCCCCGTCGGGGTAGACGTCCAGCCGCACCTGGGACACGCCGGGACCGCCGGCAGGGAGCACGAAGCGGTGCGGGGTGTCTGGCTGCAGCGGCGTGCGGGCCAGCAGCTCGACCCACGACTCCGCGTCCGCCGGGTCTGCGTGCTCGCGGCAGCCGGTCAGCCGGGCGGCGCCGGGCGCGTTGCCGACGAAGTACGAGGTGTCGAGCTCGGCCAGCCGCACCACGCCGGCGCAGGCGAGCCCGACGGTGACCCAGTCGTTGCCGTCGTCGCGGCGACGGGACGTCTCCCAGCCCTCGCCCATGTTCCGCGCCCTGCCCTTGCCGATCAGCTGGTGCGGCGTGTTGTAGAACTCGTTGCTGCAGCCGAGGATCCGGCCGCCGTTCTCCAACGCAGCAAGGTCGAACGGCCCCACGTCGAGCGGTCGCGGGTCGGCAACCGGCTCGCCGTGCACCCGCAACCGGGCCACCCCACCGTCGGGGAAGATGTTCAGCCGCACGTGGGTCACCCGCGAGGAGGGCTCGACCTCGAACGCGTTCGGCGCACCGCCATTCAGCGCGACCCGCCTCAGCAGCGGGAACCAGTCGGCCGACTCCAGGTCCGCAGCCGAGGGGTGCCCCTCGACGGAGGCGCCGTCGAGGGACGCCTCGGGTGGGAAGTTGCCGGTGAACCACGAGGTGTCCACGACCACGCCGTGCACCACACCGGGCACCCCCAGCCGTACGACCGCCCAGTCGTGGCCGGGCTCGCGCCGGCGACGGGTCTCCCACCCGTCGTAGACCTTGCCTTTGTGCCCGAAGTCGGCGACCGCCGCTGCCGGCCACGGGAGCACGAGGTTCTCCTTCTCGGCGAAGAACTCGTCGTTGGCGACCGGCACGGCACCGGACAAGGCGCGCGACGCGAGGTCGGGCAGCCCGGCGAACGCGGGTGGTGGGGCGGTGCCGCTCATGAGTCCCCTCGGGTCAGCAGCCGGCCGACGGGATCCGCTCCGGTCTCGCGCCCTCGTACCCAGCTGCGGCGAACGATGCCAGACAGCGTCCTGCCCGCGTACGGCGTGACGGGGTGCCGGTGGTGCAGGTCGGCCGGATCGACCACCCAGGACTCGTCCGGGGCGAGGACCGCGAGGTCGGCGTCGCAACCGGTCGCGATCCGGCCCTTGCGGGTGAGTCCGGCCAGCGCGGCGGGACGCTCGGCCATCCACCCGACGACGTCGGTGAGCGCCGCCCGGCGCTCGCGCGCGCCGGTCCACACGGCGGCGAGGCTCAGCTGCAACGAGCTGATGCCGCCCCAAGCGGCGCCGAAGTCTCCGTCGCCCGCCAGCTTCAGCTCCGGCGTCGACGGCGAGTGGTCGGACACGACACAGTCCAGGTCGCCCGAGCGCAGGCCGTCCCACAGCCGCTCGCGGTGCTCGGCCCCCCGGATCGGCGGGCAGCACTTGAGCTCGGTGGCGCCGTCGGGGACCTCCTCGGCGGCGAACGTCAGGTAGTGCGGGCACGTTTCCACGCTGATCCGTACGCCGTCGCGACGGGCGTGCCCGAGCAGGGCGAGCGCGTCGGCGTCGGCAAGGTGCAGCACGTGCGCCCGCCCGCCGGTGTCGCGGGCGGCCGCGACAACCTGCGCGATCGCGGTCTCCTCCGCGATCGGCGGCCGGGACGCGAGGAAGGCGGCGTAGCTGCGACCGCGTGGCTCGGGAGCCGCATCGATCACGGCAGCGTCCTCCGCGTGCACGATCAGCAGCCCGTCGAAGCCGGCGACCTCGGCCATCGCCGTCCGCAGGCCGGCTTCGTCGAGGGCGGGGAACTCGTCGACGCCCGAGGGCAGCAGGAAGCACTTGAAGCCGAGGACACCAGCCTCGTGCAGCGGCTGCAGCCGGCCGAGGTTGTCCGGCACGGCGCCGCCCCAGAAGCCGACGTCGACGTGGCACCGGCCCGCGGCAGCCTCCCGCTTGGCCGCCAGGGACTCGACGTCGACGGTGGGCGGCACGCTGTTCAGCGGCATGTCCACGATCGTGGTGACACCGCCGGCAGCAGCGGCCCGGGTCGCCGTCGCAAACCCCTCCCACTCGGTGCGACCGGGCTCGTTGACGTGCACGTGGGTGTCGACCAGGCCGGGCAGCAGCACCTCGTCGTCGCCCAGGTCGACGACCCGGTCGGCGGAGACGTCGTCGTCGTAGCCCGTGACCGCGACGATCCGGCCGTCCCGCACACCGACGCTCGCTGCCGCCTCGGTGCGCGCCCCGGCGCGGGCCAGCACGGCGCGCCGGGCGCGGATCAACAGGTCGAGAGCGGGCATCGGCGGGCTCAGCCCGCCCGACCGGCGAGCAGGGACAGGGTCTCGCGGTCGAGCGACGTCGCCGCCACCGTCTCGTCCTCGTCGAGAGCGCCGCAGTCGAGGCCGCGGGCGAGGACCCCTGCCAGCGCCTTGGCGGTGGCGGGCTCGTCCAGCACCGCTCCGTGGGTCTGCGACACGTAGTCCCGAAGCCGGGCCGCCGCCACCGGCAGCGCCTCGCGGAAGAAGGCGTACGTCGCGACGTACCTCGTCACCAGCTGCGCGGGGTGCAGATCCCACCCCTGGTAGAAGCCGCCTTCCAGCCCGCGCCTGACCAGGCCGAGGTGCAGCCGCCAGGCGGCGCGGACCTGCTCCCGGGACCCGATCGGGAGGACGTTGGTGGAGCCGTCCACCGCGTCGGCCGGCGTCCCGGCGACGGCGACCTGCATGGTGTGCTTGGCATGGTCGGCGGCGGGGTGGTCCGCGGCCTGCTGCCCGGCCGCGATGCCCAGCGATGCGCTGTAGTCGTAGGTGCCGTAGTGCAGGCCACGGCACCGGGCACCCGCCGCGTGCACCATCGGGGCCACGGTGGCGGCGCCGTCGGCACCGAGCACCGCCTGCGGGGTCTCCACCTGCAGCTCCAGGCCGAGGCGCCCGGCCGGCAGCCCGTAGGCCGCCTCCAACGCGTCCAGCACGGTCACCATCGCCTCGACCTGGGCGACGTCGGTGACCTTCGGCAGCGTGACCCGCAGGTCGGTGCCGTCCAGGCCGGCCGGTCCGCCGGTGCCGTCGACCAGCGCACCGAGGAACAGGTCCAGGGTGCGCAGCCCCCGCGCGCGCACCGGCGCCTCCAGGCATTTCGCCCGCAGCCCCAGGAACGGTGGTGCCACGCCCGCGAGCACATCGGCGGCGACCGCGCCGGCGGCCGCGAGGACGTGGGCGTCCTCGTCGTCCGGCCCGCCCCGGTAGCCGTCCTCGGCATCCACCCGGAGGTCCTCGATCGGCTGGCGTTCCAGCTTGGCCAGGACCCGCGGCCACACGGCGGCGGTCACCGTCGGGTTGATGCGGAGCACGTCGGCCATCGTCATCGCGTCCGGCCCGTGCTGGGCCACCACGGCCAGCGCCTCGGCGCCCCACCACTGCGCGATCTCGGTCTGCACCCGGTCGACCGGCACGTAGACGGTGTGCACGGGTTGGCGGCCCGTCGCATCGCCGGGGTAGTCGCGGCGGCGGTGCTCGTCCACCGGACCGAGCCGCTGCTCGACGGCGGCGAGGATCTCGGCCGGTAACCGAGGCGTCCCAGCCGTCATGACCCTCCACCTTTCCCCCGCCGACCCAGGCTTGCGCTCGTCGGCTGGCATCCTCTCACCGTGGCCGAGCACTCTCTGGGCTGGTTCAACGCGCTGGCCGACGACGACGCGCGCGAGCGGCTGCGCGCGTGCAACGCCGCGGAGCGGTTCGTCCGCGAGGTGGCCGCCGGTCGCCCGTACGCCAGCGCCGACGAGCTGGCGACGACGGCGGAGGCGGTCAGCCTCGGGCTCGACTGGGACGGGGTCACCGAGGCGCTGGCGGCGCACCCGCGGATCGGCGACCGCGCCGACGGCGACACCCCGGAGGCCCGGTCGTCCCGGAGCGAGCAGGCGTCGATGGACGACGCGGACGACACCGTCCGCGCAGCCTTGGTCGAGGGGAACCGCGCGTACGAAGCGCGGTTCGGCCACGTGTACCTGATCCGGGCGGCCGGCCGCAGCCCGGCCGAGATGCTGGCTGCCCTGCAGCGACGGCTGGACAACGATCCCGGGACGGAGCGCATCGAGGTCACCCGGCAGCTCGCCGAGATCACCCGACTGCGAGTGGAAGGACTGGTGGGGTCATGAGCGTCTCGACCCACGTGCTGGACACCGCACGAGGCACCCCGGCGGAGGGTGTGGGCGTGCTGCTGGTCGACGTCGGCGGCAACACCACGGCGGCGATGACGGATCAGGACGGTCGAGCCACGCTCGCGGACGGGCGGCTCGACCCCGGCCCGTACCAGCTGGTCTTCGCCACCGGTGACTACTTCGCCTCGACCGGGACCCCGACGTTCCACCCGCAGGTGACGGTCGCCTTCACGGTGACCGACGGCGGTGCCCACCACCACGTGCCGCTGCTGGTCTCGCCGTACTCGTACACGACCTACCGGGGGAGCTGAGTCACCGTGGGGATAAGCCTGGGACGCAACCAGTACGGCAAGGCAGAGGTCCGGGTCGTCACGGTCGACCGCAGCACCGCGCGACACCAGCTGAAGGACCTCAACGTCTCGTCGGCCCTGCGGGGCGACCTGGCGGGCGCGCACCTCGAGGGCGACAACGCGCACGTGGTGGCCACCGACACCCAGAAGAACACCGTGCACGCGCTCGCCAGGGACGGCATCGGCGAGA
Organism: uncultured Actinomycetota bacterium; assembly: GCA_963785115.1. Lineage (GTDB taxonomy): Bacteria > Actinomycetota > Actinomycetes > Propionibacteriales > Nocardioidaceae > JACCWP01. The sequence continues at coordinate 654,782 of CAWATY010000006.1, read as the reverse complement.
TCGAGGCGTTCGGGCTGCGGCTCGCCCGGCACTTCACCGATTCCTTCGACTGGATCACCGGTGCGCGGGTGGAGATCGAGGAGTACGGCTGGGACCGGATCCCGGTCGCCGGCGCCGCCCACGACCACGCCTTCCGGCGGCTCGGTGGTGACGTGCGCACGACCGTGGTCACGGTCGACGGCGACGACGCGCACGTGGTCTCCGGGCTGACCGGGCTGGTGGTGATGAAGACGACCGAGTCGGGGTTCGCCGGATTCCCCCGCGACGACTTCACCACGCTGGCCGAGACCGACGACCGCATCCTCGCCACCGCGGTCACCGCCCGCTGGCGCTACGACCCGGGCTCGGCGGTGGACCACGGCGCGACCTACGCGGGCATCCGGGACACGTTGCTCGCGACGTTCGCCACCGGCTACAGCAGCGCGTTGCAGCAGACGCTGTACGCGATGGGGCACGCCGTGCTCGAGGCGTACCCGCAGGTGGCCGAGATCCGGCTCTCCATGCCGAACCGGCACCACTTCCTGGTCGACCTCTCGCCGTTCGGCCTCGACAACCCGGACGTCGTCTACCACGCGGCCGACCGGCCCTACGGGCTGATCGAGGGCACCGTCGTGCGCGACGACGTCCCCGCGGCCGACATCGCGTGGAGCGGCACTCCGGGCTTCTGCTGACGGCCCTAAGCCGAGGCCAGGGCCTGCTCGACGTCCGGCAGCCGGGAGCCCAGCGCGGTGACCCGCGCCCGGGTGCGACCCGGCTCGCCGATCCGGGTCAGCGCGACCATGCCGGGATCGCCCGCGGCCTGGCCGGCAGCGATCCGGTCGCCGGCGGCGGTCATCCGCGCGACCGCGTGCCGCGCGACGTCGACCGGGTCGACGCCGCCGTACGCGTCGCTGGCCAGACGCAGCCGGCGGGCGAGCTCTGCCGGGTCGAGGTCGCGGTACAGCGGCACGCCCGACCAGGCGAGGAACGCGAGGTCGTCCAGCGGCACGCCCGGCCCGGCGAGGTCCCAGTCGAGCATCCCCACGAAGCGGTCGGCGTCGACCACCCAGTTGTACGAGCCGCAGTCGTTGTGGCACACGATCTCGTCGGGTCGCAGCCGTCGGGTGACACCGCGCCAGTGCACCTCACCGTCCGGACGGTACGCCTCGACCTGCCGGTGGTAGCGCCGCAGCCAGCCCGCGGCCTCTGCGAGCACGGTGTCTGACGGCGTGACGTCGTCGGGGTCGTGCACCTGGCCGGGCAGGTAGGTCAGCACCTCGCGGCCTCGTTCGTCGCTGCCCAGCACGCGCGGGACCCCGGGCAGCCCGGTGCCGGCGAGGTGCCGGAGCAGGTCGTGCACGGCGCCGGTCCAGGGGCCGGTCGGCCGCCGCACCGTCGACCCGATGCGTACGGCGCCACCGACGTTGCCGCCCGGTAGCCGTTCACCGTCCAGCAACCGGGGCCGCAGCGCCTGCACGAACCCGACGTCGCCGGGCAGCCAGTCGACCTCGGCCAGCTCCTCCGGCGCGAGCCACCGCAGCGCGTCGTGCTCGACCGGCACCGGCTCGCCCTCGACGAGCCGGCAGACGTACGCACGCAGCTGCCACCCGGTCCTCGACGTCCACCGGGCCGGCAGCTCGTCGGCGACCTCGACGGTGCAGCACAGCTCCTCGCGCACCTCGCGCACGAGAGCGAGCTCGGGCGTCTCGCCGGGCTCGACCTTGCCGCCGGGCAGCTCCCAGCCGCCGGCCAGCCTTGCGGGCTCGGTACGGCGGGCGGCCAGCAGCCTGCCGTGCCGGACGAGCGCAGCCCCCACGACGGTCCGCACGCCGGCCACCGTAGTGTGCGATCGCACACCGCCCGGGCCCTGCACACCCGCCCGGACTGCGGCAAGGTAGGGCCGTTCAGGTCAGCGCGGACGAAGGAGACCGATGGCCACCAGCACCGGCCCGGCAGGCCACGGGGTCGACGCACCGCGCCGCGCCTCGATCGGGGTCAAGACCCTGCGCCAGGACCGGTGGTGGGGCTACCCGCTGCAGACCGGCGCGATCCTGGTGTTCTTCATCGTCTACGCCACCGTGCGCATCTTCATGCGCGACAACTACTGGGCGGCCGACGAGCACTACCTGACCCCGTTGTACTCGCCGTGCATCTCCGACTCGTGCGTGGAGGGGTCGGCCCACTTCGGCACGTTCCTGCCGGAGATGCCGGTGTTCATCCCGATCGGGATCATCACGTTCGTGGTGCTCGCCGGCTTCCGCGGCACCTGCTACTACTACCGCAAGGCCGGCTACCGGTCGCTGTTCCTCTCCCCGGCCGCCTGTGCAGTGCCCGAGCCGCACAAGAGCTACACCGGCGAGTCGAAGTTCCCGCTGGTGTCGCTCAACTACCACCGCTACTTCTTCTACGGCGCACTGCTGTTCGGCCTGATCAACGTGTACGACGGTGTGCTGGCCTTCCACGGCACCGACGGCGGGGTCGGCATGGGCCTCGGCACGGTGATCATCTGGATCAACCTGATCCTGCTGTGGTTCTACACGCTGTCGTGCCACGCGTGCCGGCACGTCGTCGGCGGCCGGTTGCGCAACTTCTCCAAGCATCCGGTGCGCTACAAGTACTGGACCTGGGTGTCCAAACTCAACGAGAAGCACGGCACCTACGCGATGACGTCGCTGTTCACCGTCATCGCCACCGACGCCTACATCATGGCGATCTCGGCAGGCTGGTTCGACGATCCGAGGTTCTTCTAGATGAGCACCCCCGAGGACTACGAGACCCACCGCTACGACGTCGTCGTCATCGGCGCGGGTGGTGCTGGCCTGCGGGCCGCGATCGCCGCGCACGACGCGGGCGCGCGGGTCGCGATCGTGTGCAAGTCGCTGCTGGGCAAGGCGCACACCGTGATGGCGGAGGGTGGCATCGCCGCCGCCATGGGCAACGTGTGGCCCGACGACAGCTGGCAGGTGCACTTCCGCGACACCATGCGCGGCGGCAAGATGCTCAACCACTGGCGGATGGCGCAGCTGCACGCCCAGGAGGCCCCCGACCGCGTCCTCGAGCTGGAGGAGTGGGGGGCGCTGTTCGACCGCACCGACGAGGGACTGATCAGCCAGCGCGACTTCGGCGGCCACCGCTACGCACGGCTCGCCCACGTCGGCGACCGCACCGGGCTGGAGATGATCCGCACCCTGCAGCAGCGCGCCGTCGCGCTCGGCATCGACGTCTTCATGGAGTGCACGGTCACCGAGCTGCTGAAAGACGGCGACCGGGTCTCGGGGGCGTTCGCCTACTGGCGCGAGACCGGGAAGTTCCTGGTGTTCGAGGCGCCCGCGGTCGTGCTCGGGACCGGCGGGATCGGCAAGTCGTTCGAGGTGACCTCGAACTCCTGGGAGTACACCGGCGACGGCCACGCGATGGCGCTGCGGGCCGGGGCGACGTTGGTCAACATGGAGTTCGTCCAGTTCCACCCGACCGGGATGGTGTGGCCGCCCAGCGTGCGCGGGATCCTCGTCACCGAGTCGGTGCGCGGCGACGGCGGCGTGCTGCGCAACTCCGAGGGCAAGCGATTCATGTTCGACTACATCCCGGACTTCTTCAAGTCCGAGACGGCCGACTCCGAGGAGGAGGGCGACCGCTGGTACACGGACAAGAAGAACAACCGGCGCCCGCCCGAGCTGCTGCCGCGCGACGAGGTCGCCCGGGCGATCAACTCCGAGATCAAGGCGGGTCGTGGCTCACCGCACGGCGGCATCTTCCTCGACATCGCGTCGCGTCGTGACGCCGACTACATCAAGCGCAGGCTGCCGAGCATGTACCACCAGTTCAAGGAGCTCGCCGACGTCGACATCACCGCCGAGGCCATGGAGATCGGCCCCACCTGTCACTACGTGATGGGCGGTGTGGAGGTCGACCCGGACACCGGCGCGTCGATCGTTCCCGGCCTCTACGCCGCGGGCGAGGTCGCCGGCGGCATGCACGGTGCCAACCGGCTCGGTGGCAACAGCCTGTCCGACCTGCTGGTGTTCGGTCGCCGGGCCGGCGAGCACGCGGCCGAGTACGCCACCAAGGCCGAGCAGGGGCGTCCGGAGGTGCACGAGACCGACGTGGCGGCGGCCGAGACCGAGGCACTGGCGCCGTTCGAGATCAAGGGCGGCGGCGAGAACGCGTACACGCTGCAGAAGCATCTGCAGGAGCAGATGCACAAGCTGGTCGGCATCATCCGCACCGACGAGGAGCTCGCCGAGGCGCACGAGATGCTGCGCGGCCTCGAAGACCGCGCGAGCCGGCTCAAGGTCGGCGGTGCCCGGGAGTACAACCCCGGATGGCACCTCGCGCTGGACCTCAACAACATGCTGCTGGTCGCCGAGTGCATCGCACTGGCCGCCCGGGAGCGCACCGAGTCGCGTGGCGGTCACACCCGGGACGACTTCCCCTCGACCGACGAATCGTGGGGCGACGTCAACCTGATCCTGAGCATGGGTGCCGACGGCCACGCCGAGCTGAAGCGACAGCCGCTGCCTCAGATGCCCGATGACCTCCACGAGCTCTTCGAAGGGAACTGACAGTGGGCTACGACCTGTCGATGCGGCTCTGGCGCGGTGACGCCGAGGGCGGCGACCTGGTGGACTTCACCGTGGAGGTGTCCGAGGGCGAGGTCGTCCTGGACGCGATCCACCGGGTGCAGGCCACCCAGGCCGGAGACCTCGCGGTGCGCTGGAACTGCAAGGCCGGCAAGTGCGGGTCGTGCTCCGCCGAGGTCAACGGCCGGCCGCGGCTGCTGTGCATGACCCGGCTGTCGGACTTCGCCGAGACCGAGACCATCACGGTCACTCCGCTGCGGGCGTTCCCGGTGATCCGGGACCTCGTCACCGACGTCTCGTACAACTACGAGAAGGCCCGTGAGCTGCCGGCGTTCGCGCCCACGCCGCCCGACGCCGACGGCAAGCGCCGGATGATGCAGGTCGACGTGGAGCGCGGCCAGGAGTTCCGCAAGTGCATCGAGTGCTTCTTGTGCCAGGACACCTGCCACGTCATCCGTGACCACGAGGAGAACAAGCCCGCCTTCGCGGGGCCGCGGTTCTTCCTGCGCTACGCCGAGCTGGACATGCACCCGCTGGACACCAACGACCGGCGCAAGCTGGCTCAGGACGCGGCCGGCATCGGGATGTGCAACATCACCAAGTGCTGCACGGAGGTGTGCCCCGAGGGGATCCACATCACCGACAACGCGATCATCCCGATGAAGGAGCGTGTGGTCGACAAGAAGTTCGACCCGCTGGTGTGGTTGGGCAGCAAGATCGGCCGGCGTACCGACTCCCGCACCGAGCTCTAGCGGGCGGCCGGCCACGGACCGATCTCGTGACATCCGGGTTGCCGGAGCCACCGCAATGTCACGACATTCGTGGGGCCCGCCACGGAAAGCGGGAACTTCTCCCTCGCTGCGGACATAGACAGGGTGTACGCAGACGAGGGGAGCCGCGATGGCGGCAGGGCCCGGCGGGGGAACGCACGGCGACGCTGATCTCGGCGACGCCGTGCGCGCCGGCGACCCTGACGCCTTCGAGCGGCTCTTCGCCCAGCACGGCACGGCGATCTACAACTACTGCTTCCGCCGATGCGCGTCCTGGGACACGGCAGAGGACCTCACCTCGGTCGTGTTCCTGGAGGCCTGGCGGAGCAGGGCACGGGTCGTGCAGCACGAGGACGCCGGCGGGTCCACGGTGCTGCCGTGGCTCTACGGCATCGCCACCAACGTCTGCCGCAACCACAGGCGCTCGGCCGCGCGGTACCGGCGGGCGACGGCCCGGCTGCCGGCGCTCGACCGCGAGCCGGACCATGCCGACGACGTGTCCGGGCAGGTCGATGACGAGCGCCGGATGGCGCACGTCCTCCGCGAGATCCGCCACCTCTCGACCGGCGAGCGCGACGTCGTCGCGCTGATCGCCTGGGAAGGGCTCGACTACGCCGCAGCGGCCGCCGCGCTCGGCATTCCCGTCGGCACCGTGCGGTCCCGCCTGTCCCGTGCCCGCGGGCGGCTGTCCAGCGCACTCGCCACGCCGCACATCCAGGAGCTGCCGTGAACGACCTCATGCCCCCGCCCCGCAGGCGGGTTCCGGAGCACCTGGGTACGCGCGTCCGTCAGCTCGTCAGCGCAGCATCCGACCAGGGGGGAACCATGCTCAGCACCCACCGCCGCTGGGTGATCCCAGGGCTCGTGACCGTTGCAGTCGTCGTCCTGGTGGCCGGCGGAACGTACGCATTGGCGGGGGCCGGTGGATCCGGCGACAAGGGCCAGCCCGCCGGGTCCGGGACCACCGCGGTGACGACCTCGCCGCCGGAGACCACCACCCCGGCGGATTCGACCACGCCCTCGCTGGCGACGACCACCCGAGCGCCGACGACCGACGACTGGCAGGTGCCCGAGGACGAGGCGTACCAACGCTGCGCCAACGCCGTCCAGGCGGCCGGTGTCGTCCGCGGCGACGCCGCCTCCGGCGGCCTCGAGGGCGTGGCGTGGAGCGCCACCCCGGGCGGCACGACGGTCGCCATGGTCGGTGGAGACCAGGCGGTGGCGTGCAACGTCGCCCCTGACCTGGCGGTCTCCCACCCGGTCGCCGTCCAGCCCACGGCCGTTCCAGCGCCCCGCGACTTCGACTTCGCGAACGGCGTCGCGAGCAACGTCCAGGCCGGCGCGGGGGACCACACCTGGGCGGGCGGGGTCCTGCCCCAGGGCGTCGACTCGGTCACGTACGTGTTCCCGGACGGCCACCAGGAGCAGGCGGTCGTGCAGGACGGCTTCTGGGTCATGCAGTACCTGTCCGACCAGCCTTGGTCGCAGGACCCGCAGGCGTCGGTCGAGGTCCGCCTCGACGGCCAGGCCGGTCCCCAGACGCTGGAGCTGCCGCTGATGCCGTCGGGCGGCGAGCTGCCGTTCGGCTGCAACCAGGTCTCGCACGGCTGCTGACCGGACCAGCACGCACCGACCGTGGGCACGGCGCCGACGGCGACGGTACGTTCGACCCATGGCCGAGCTGCTCGACGACAAGGCACTGCACGAGGCGATGGCGGACCATCCGCACTGGTCGGTCGAGGAGGGGACCCTGCAGCGATCGGTGCAGGCACCCAGCTTCCTGGACGGCATCAACCTGGTCGTCCAGGTGGCCCGGGAGGCCGAGGACCGGGACCACCACCCCGACATCGACATCCGCTGGACGACCGTGACGTTCCGCTGCGTCAGCCACTCTGCCGGCGGCATCACCGCCGACGACGTCGCGCTGGCCTCGGTGATCGACGAGCTCGTCGACCGGCTGACACCCACGGGGTGAGCGGGCAGCCGGCGGCTCTGGTCCTCACCGCAGAGCTCGACCAGCAGGGCGCGTGGTCGCTGGCCGACCGGCTGGGTGAACGGGTAGGCATCGACGGGGTCCTCGCCGACCTGTCGCACCGTGGACGCGCGGCCCGGCTGCGCGGCGTCGAGCGCGCCCGCGGCTTCGGCTGGGACGGCCACGACAGCCGGACGCACCACTGGTGGCCGCAGGGCGTCACCACCAGCGCCGACAACGGCGCGGCGCCGCTGGTCGACACGCACCGGGTGCTGCTGGCCGCGTGGTACCGCCGCGACGGAGACCGCAACGACAGGGCCGCCCGGGTGAGTGTCGTCGACCTGGGCACCACGGCGGAACCGCCCGAGCGGCCCGCGTACGAGCACGTGCTTCTGGTCGAGGCGGGCCGCGACCCGGTGTCCAAGAGCGTCCGGCACGAACAGGTCCGGGTGCACGCCGGCGGCCTGGTCTGGTACGACGACCGACTGCTGGTGGCCGACACCCGCGGCGGGCTGCGGGTCTTCGACCTGGCCGACGTGGTCCGCGTCGCGGTCGGCACCCCCGACACCCACGGCTGCCGCTTCGTGCTCCCGCAGTCCGGCAGGTTGCTGGCCAGCGCGGACGAAGGCACGGAGCCGTTGCGCTGGTCGTTCTGCTCGGTCGACCGCACGGCGACCGACGGCCCGTCGCTGGTGGCCGGGGAGTACTCCAAGCGCCCGGGGGCCCGGTTGGCGCGCTTCCCGCTGCCCGCCGGCCGGCTCGACGGCACCCGCCTGGAGGCCGCGGAGGTCCTCACCACCGACATCCCGAGCATGCAGGGCGCCTGCCGGGTGCGCGGGACGTACCTGGTGTCGGCCAGCCACGGCGGACACCTGCGCGGGCACCTGTGGACCCGCCGCGGCGACGGTGCCAGTACAGGTGCCAGTACAGGTGCCAGTACAGGTGCCAGTGCAGGTGCCGGTGCAGGTGCCGGCGGCGGCTGGCACCGGCACGCGGGTGCCCTACCCATCGGACCCGAGGACCTCTCCCACGACCCGCACACCAACCGGCTCTGGACGCAGACCGAGTACCCGGGCAAGCGGTTCGTGGTGTCGGTGCCGGTCCCCGCCTCGGGCTAGGTTCCGACCGTGGACCCGACCCAGGAACCGGACGCGACCACCGACGAGAGCACACGTGGGGTGGAGGTGGAGTCCCCGCAGTCACCACCACTCGACGGGCCGGGCGTCGACGTGTCCGACCCGCGCCGACTCCTGGTGGGCTACCTCGACTGGTACCGGGAGGCGCTGCTGCGCAAGCTCGACGGACTGACCGACACCCAGCTGCGCACGCCGCTCGAGCCGATGGGCTGGGCGCCGCTTGGGACTGGTCCAGCACCTCGGCTGGGTGGAGCGGCGCTGGCTGCAGTGGGGGCTCGCCGCCGAAGACGTCGTCGCGTACCCGCCCGGCGGCGACACGGCCGAGTGGTCGGTGCCCGACGACGTCACCACCGCACAGGTCTTCGAGACGTACGCCGTCGAGGTGGCCCGCTCGCGCTCGCTGGTGGCCGCAGCCGCCCTCGACGAGCGAGCGGCCGTCGGCGGGCGCTTCGCCACCGCAGCCGAGGCGCCCAGCCTCATCCGGATCCTCTTCCACCTGCTCCAGGAGTACGCCCGCCACGTGGGGCACCTCGACATCGCCCGGGAGATGGTCGACGGCATCACCGGCGAGTGAGGCTGCAGCGCAGCCTCAGCCGAGCACCTCGTCGACGAAGCACCAGCGCCACGCCTCGCCGGTCTCGAAGCTGCGGATGACCGGGTGCTCGCACTCACCGAAGTGCGCCTCGGCGTGCCGGCCGACGGAGGAGTCGCAGCAGCCCACGTGCCCGCAGCTGAGGCACAGCCGCAGGTGCACCCACTGCATCCCCTCGCGCAAGCACTCCTCGCAGCCCTCGGGAGTGCGCGGCAGCGTCGACGCGTCGGCGGTGTGCAGGTGCTCGCACCCGGCGGTCGCAGGCGGGGCGAGCAGCTCGCGCTCCCGCTCGGCGGAGTCCTGGCCCTCGATCCGGGCCAGCAGGCTCTCCTCGATGTCCAGCACGGACATGACATCGCGCAGCACGTCGTGGTCGACGACGCCCATGTCGCGGATCCGGACGACCTCCTCGCGCTCCGCGGCGAGCATCGCCGTGCGCAGCCGGGCGTAGACCCGGCTGGGCGGCTCGGTGTTGTTGCCCAGCCGCTCCCAGGCCGACTCGGCCCGCTCCAGCGTGCGGCGGCGCAGTCGTTCCACGACATCCTCCGGCTCATCGCCGGTGAGCGACTCGTCCAGCGCGGCGAGCCCCACGGTCGAGGCGCGCTGAAGGACGCTCGCCTCCTGCAGGTGGTCCTCGGCCGGGTCGGGTCCGGACAGGCCGAGCACCCGCATCATCGCCGCCAGGGTGGTGCCCTGGATGAGCAGCGTGCCCGCGGTGACCACGAACGCGATGACGACCAGCAGCTCGCGCTCCGGCGTGTCCTCGGGCAGCAGGAAGACGGCGGCCAGCGTCACCACGCCGCGCATGCCCGCCCAGGACACCAGCATCGGGATCTGCCAGGGCGGGAACGCTTCGGCCGCGCGGATCCGGGGGATCAGCCGCGGAACGTACGTCGCCGGGAACACCCAGACGATGCGCAGCACGACCACCGCGACCAGCACCGCTGCGCACACGCCGGCGACCTCGATGCCGCTCAGGCTGCTGTCCTGGACGCCGTCGAGGATGGTGCGCAGCTGCAGGCCGATCAGCAGGAAGACGGCGCCCTCCAGCAGCAGCTGCACCGCCGCCCACACGGTGCGCTCGAAGATCCGCGACCTGCCGTCCTGCACGATCGGCGACTTGTGGCCGATCAGCAGGCCGGCGACGACGACCGCCAGCACGCCCGACGCGTGCGCCTCCTCGGCCGGCAGGTACGCCAGCCACGGCGTCAACAGGGACATCACGCTGTCGGTCACCGGGTCGTCGATGCGCTTGCGGATCTTGCAGACCAGCACGCCGACGACCACGCCGACCACCAGACCGCCTCCCGCGGCCAGCACGAACTGCCAGGCGATCTCCAGCGCCGTCACCGACCCGGCACCCGCCGCGAGGGCGACCCGCAGGCAGACCAGGGCAGTCGCGTCGTTGACCAGACTCTCGCCCTCCAGGATCGAGACCATGCGGCGCGGCATGCCGACCCGGCGCGCCACCGAGGTCGCGGCGACCGCGTCCGGTGGTGCCACGACGGCACCCAGCGCGAAGGCTGCGGCCGGTTCGACGGGAGTCAGCCACCAGGTCAGCAGCCCGATCCCCAGCGTGCTGAAGATGACGAGGCCGACCGACAGCAGGGCGATCGGCCGCCGGTTGCGGCGGAAGTCGACCAGCGAGGTCCGGATCGCGGCGGAGTACAGCAACGGGGGGAGGAACCCGACCAGCACCACCTCGGGGTCGAGCTCGATGTCGAGGACGCCGGGAACGTACGAGACGGCGAAGCCGACCACGACGAGCAGCAGCGGTGCCGACAGCGCGAACCGCGCAGCGGCGACGGTGAAGGCCACGACCACCGCGGCGAGGAGCACGGTGTCGAGAGCGAGGTCCACGACTACCGATTCTGACAGCCGGGTGGTGACGAAACCGCCGCGACCGAGGGGCGGTCAGCGGCGGCTGAGGGGGCCGGACAGCGGAGTCAGCGCTCGGCGCCGGCCGGGCGCAGCCAGGAGAACAGGCGCCGGGGGCTGACCGGCGAACCAACCTCGGCGACGCGGTCGGTGCTGTCCTGCCGGCGGCGGGCGTCGCGGGAGTCGCCCCGCTGCATGACGGCGTCGAGGCCGTCCTCCAGCATCGACATGCCCAGCACCAGGCCCAGCAGGGCGACCGGGAAGAGCACGACCACCAGGATCATGCTCAGTCACCCCTTCGGGACAAATCGGCCATCTGCACCCTCGCGCACGGATTCCGGGACTGCATCTCCACGTCGACCCGCACGTCTTACAGACGCAGCGGCGCCCGGGTCGGTTGCACCCCGCGCCGAGCGTGGCGAAACCGAGACGTCAGAGGCCGGACCGGGAGTGCGCGGTGGGCCAGTCCAGCTGGCCGGCGATGCCACCCGCCGCCCGGGTCGACGCGGTGCCGTTGGCCACCCCGATCGCCAACGCCTCGGCTCGGTCGTGGCCGCGCAACCTGGTGGCGAGGTAGCCGGCGGCCAGGCTGTCGCCCGCGCCGACGGTGTCCACCAGCTGGCCGGGCGCCGCCGGCACCGGCGCGTCGAACCGCACGGTGTCGTCGTCCTCGCGATGGAAGCAGGACGCGCCACGGGGCCCCAGCTTGAGCACCACCGTCGCTCCCTCCGGCATCCGGTCGAGCAGCCAGCGCACCGCCCACTGCGGAGTCGACGCGCCGGCCACCGACTCGGCCTCGTGCTCGTTGCAGAAGAAGACGTCGGTGCTGCGCAGGACGTCGATGATGCCGCTGTCCCAGCCGCCGCTCGGGTCGAAGTTGGGGTCCAGCGAGGTCGAGATGTCCCGGTCGCGCAGCCCGGCGAACCACGAGGCCAGGGTGGGATGGAGCCCCTGCTGGAGGAAGTACGAGCCGACGTGGACGTGCGCGACGTCGTTCAGCATCTCGGCGCCCACGTGCTCGGTGCGGGCGGCTCCGATCGACCCGGTGGCGGTGAGGATGCTGCGGTCGCCGCCGGGCAGCGTGAGGATCGTCGACGACCCGGTCGGTGTGGTGCCGTCGACCAGGCAGCCCGAGACGTCGACGTGGCGCCGCACCAGCTCGTCGCGCACGAACGTCCCGAGCAGGTCGTTGCCGACGACCCCGACCAGCGCGGTCGGCAGTCCCAGCCGCGCTGCGCCGCAGGCGGTGATGGCCGAGGAGCTGCCCATGGTGACCGTGGTGCGGCGGACCAGCGTCTCGACCTGGTCGAACACCGGGGGGTCGTCCAGCTCCACGACGATGTCGGCGCACAGCTCGCCCAGCACCAGCAGCCGGCCCGACGCGTCATCGGGGTCTTCCACCGGCACGGTCACACCAGTACCTCCGACCCCTCCAGACTCAGCCCCGTTGATCCTCGCGGTGCCCGGGCCCCCCGTCCAGCGGTTCGGACCACCCGAGCACACGTCGATGCGCGATTGAGTCCGCGCAGCCCGGTTTCTTGACCTATGCGAGCGCGGGCTGGTGACGTGTGCGGGTGCTGACCCCTACCGCACAGATCGTGTCCGACGCCGCGACCGCGGGCGTCGGCGCCGCGGCGTTCAACGGCATCACGCTCGAGCACGGGGAGGCGATCGTACGGGCCGCCGAGCGCGCAGACCGCCCGGTGATCCTCGCGCTCAGCCACAACGCGGTCCGCTTCCACGGGGGGCTGCGGCCTGTCGCGGCCGCATACCGGGCGCTGGCCGAGGCCGCCGACGTCGCGGTGGGGCTGCACCTCGACCACGTACAGGACCTCGACCTGGTCCGGGAGTCGCTGTCGCTGGGGTTCGGCTCGGTCATGTTCGATGCGGCCACGCTGCCGTACGCGGACAACGTGCGCGCCACCCGGGAGGCCGCCGACCTGGTGCACGGGGCCGGCCTGTGGCTGGAGGCCGAGCTCGGTGAGATCGGGGGCAAGGACGGCGCGCACGCCCCCCACGTCCGGACCGATCCCGACGAGGCGGTGCGCTACGTGGCCGAGACCGGTGTCGATGCGCTAGCGGTGGCGGTGGGGTCGTCGCACGCGATGACGGACCGCAGCGCCGACCTCGACCTCGACCTCGTCGGCCGGCTGCGGCAGGCCGTGCCGGTGCCGCTGGTGCTTCACGGGTCGTCGGGGGTCAGCGACGAGGGGCTGCGCGCTGCCGTCGCGGCCGGGCTGGTGAAGATCAATGTCGGCACCCAGCTGAACGTCGCCTATACCGACGCGGTGCGCGCCGGGCTGGCTGCGACCAGTCGGCCCGACCCGAGACCGTGGCTGACCGACGCCCGCGACGCGATGACCGAGACGGTGCTCCGGTTGCTGGAGGTGCTCAGCCCGCGACCAGCCCGATGATCCCCACCAGAACCACGGCCGACCCGACCAGCCGGCGCGCCGGGTGCGGCTCGCGCAGCACCAGCCAGGACAACAGCGCGCCCACGACGATGCTGGTCTCCCTGGCCGGTGCGACGAGGGACACCGGAGCCAGCCGCATCGCCTGCAGCACCAGCACGTAGGCGAGCGGCGAGAGCACGGCCACGACGACGACCTCGCGCCAGTGCTCGGCCCACACCCAGCGGGCCTGGTCACGGTCGCGCCAGGTCTGGGGCGCCAGCACCAGGCACTGCACCAGGCAGCCGAAGGCGAAGTACGGCAGCGGCGGGACCGCCAGCGCGTTGACCGCGTGGTCGTCCCACAGCGTGTACGCCGCGATCGAGGCACCGGTGGCCACGCCGTAGACCATGCCCTTGCGTCGCGCGGCCTCCTCCCCGTGCGACATCTGGCCGGTCGCGATCACGACCACCCCGGCCACCACCACCAAAGCGCCGGCCAGGGCAACGGGCGGGGGCCGCTCACCGAGCAGCGCCACCGACACGACGACGGTCAGCAGCGGGCCCGTGCCCCGGGCCAACGGATAGACGAGGTTCATGTCGCCGACCGCGTAGCCGCGCTGGAGCGTGACCGAGTAGACGACGTGCAGCACCCCCGTGACCGCGATGGCGAGCAGCCAGCCCGCGTCCGGTTCGGCGGGGTGCACCACCAACCAACTCAGCGCGATCGGCACCCACAGCGCGGCGGACAGGGCGAAGTAGAGCTGGACGAAGACGGTCCCACCATCGGGCACTCGCTTGGCGGCGAAGTTCCACAGCGCGTGCGCGAGCGCCGCGACCAGCACCAGCGTCAGCGCCCCGGGTCCCATCGGGGCACGAGGCTAGGGGCCCGCGAAATGGGCCGCCCGGACGGTCCTTCATCAGCCGTTCGCCCATCCCGGGCCCGGTTCGGCCGGTGGCGGCCCGCCTAACGGCGATGCTCGGAGGGTGACTGATTCTGCCACCCGTCCGCCCCTGGGCCGTTGGGCCCTGTGGGGTGCCGTCGGCTGGTTGGGCTTTGCCGTCTGGCTGCTCACCGCCGACGGAGAGGCGCGCAGCACGGTCGCCGTCGTCGACGTGGTCGAGACGCTCGTGCCGCTGGTGGCCGGGGTGGTCTGCCTGTCCGCAGCGCGGCACTCGGTCAACGGCCCTGCGTCCTGGGTGCTGGGTGGGGCCGGCGTCATCTGCTGGGGCCTCGGCCAGCTCGTCTGGACCTGGTACGAGGTCGTGCTCAACCAAGAGGTCCCGTTCCCGTCACTGGCCGACGTCGGCTACCTCGCCTTCCCGCTGTTCGCCTCGGTCGGAATCGCGCTCTACCACAACGCGAACCGCTCCCACCGCTCCGTCGGCGCCGCGCTCGAGGGCATGCTGCTCTCCGCCTCGCTGTTCGCCATCTCGTGGTTCACGGTGCTGGAGGGCCTGGTCGACGAGGCCTCCCCCGGGGCCTTCGCCTTCTGGCTGTCCCTGGCGTACCCGATCGGCGACGTGATCCTGCTGGCGATGGTGCTGCACGCGGTCTCGCAGCTGCGTCGGGCTCCGGCGTCGCTCTGGCTCCTCAGCGCCGGGCTGGTGTCGATGGCGATCGCCGACAGCGCGTTCGTGTGGCTGGTGGAGTCGGGGTCCTTCTCGACCGGCGGCTGGGTCGACCTGGCGTGGATCACCGCGTTCGCGGTCATCGGCATCGGCGGCTGGCACGCACACAGCGAGTCCGAGCTGGAGGAGGCGCGGGTGGACGCCTCCCGCCTCGCCTTGCTGCTCCCCTACGTGCCGTTCATGCTCGGCATGGCCGTGATCGCAGCCCGGCTGTGGACCGAGCAGGTCGCCCGTCCCGAGCTCATCGTCTCCGGGCTGCTGATCGGGCTGGTCCTGTGCCGGCAGCTGCTCGCGCTGATGGACAACCAGGTTCTGCTGGGGTCGCTGCGTTCCCGCGAGGCGGAGCTGCAGCACCTGGCGCTGCACGATCCGCTGACCGGCCTGGCGAACCGCACCTTGTTCGCCGACCGGCTGCGGCACTCGCTCGGCCGGACCCAGCGGACCGACGCCGGGCTCGGCGTGCTGCTGGTCGACCTCGACGACTTCAAAGAGGTCAACGACGTCCACGGCCACGCCGCCGGTGACGGGCTGCTGATGACCGTGGCCGACCGGTTGCGCGAGTGCGTACGCGCCGAGGACACGGTCGCCCGGCTGGGCGGCGACGAGTTCGCGATCCTCTTGGACCGCCAGTCGGAGGCTGCCGACGAGGTGGCTCGCCGGGTGCTGGCCGCACTCACCACGCCGGTGCAGCTCGACGGACCCACCGTGCAGGTCTCGGCGAGCGTCGGCATCACGGTGACCTTGTCGTCCGCGGGAGACGTGGAGACACGAGCGCGCGACGCCCTCCGTGAGGCCGACATTGCCATGTACGCGGCCAAGGCGGCCGGGAAGAACCGGTGGCGCGCCTTCGGCCCGGACCTGGCTGCGCTGAGCGCGCCCCAGGTCCAGGACCACGAGCGGCTGCTGTCCGTCCAGCCCCCCGACGCCTCTCCCGGGAAGAGCTGGCTGCCGTCCGGCTGAGCGGCGGTCGTGGGCCCGCGGATCAGTCCCGCGCGGCGAGGTCACCGAGGATCTGCTGGCTGGCCAGCTTGCCCGGTGCGCCCATCACGCAGCCGCCGGGATGCGTGCCCGAACCGCACTGGTAGTAGCCGTCGATCGGCGTGCGGTACTGACTCCAGCCCGGGGCCGGCCGGAAGAAGTACATCTGCGGTGCGAGGAACTCCCCGGCGAAGATGTTGCCCTCGGACAAGCCGACGGTGCGCTCGATGTCGAGCGGCGTGACGATCTCGCGGTGCAGCACCAGGTCACCGAAGCCCGGGAAGAACGACTCCAGCGTCGCCTGCACGGTGTCGGCGAAGCGGTCGCGCTCGGTGTCCCAGTCGCTGCCCTTGAGGTGGTACGGCGCGTACTGGACGAAGCAGCTCATTACGTGCTTGCCGGGGGGTGCCATGTCGGGGTCGACCACGGACTGGATGGCGCCGTCGATGTACGGCCGCCCGCTGTACCAGCCGTACTTCGCGTCATCGAAGGCCCGCTCGAGGTACTCCAGCGACGGCCCCATGTTGACAAAGCCGCGGTACTGGTCGTCGCGGTCGCCGAGCGCGGGGTAGCGGGGCAGGCCGTCGAGGGCGAAGTTGACCTTGGCCGACGTGCCCTGGAACCGGAACCGCTCGATGTTCTCGACCAAGTCGCCCGGCAGCTCGCGGGGCTCGACCAGCTCGAGGAAGGTACGCCGTGGGTCGAGCGCACTGACGACGACCGGGGCGTGCAGCTCGGTGCCGTCGGCCAGGGCGATCCCGGTCGCGCGACCGTTGCTGGTGAGCACGCTGTCGACGGCGGAGTCGAGCAGGATCTCCGCGCCGTACGCCTGCGCGGCCCGGGCGAGAACCTGCGTGAACCCGCCATTGCCGCCCTTGTGGAAGGCCCAGGCGCCGAACTGCCCGTCGTGCTCACCCATCGAGTGGAAGAGCAGGACCAGCCCCGAGCCCTGGGACATCGGGCCGACCTTGGTGCCGATGATCCCCGACGACGCGAGGTAGGCCTTGAGAATGTCGCTCTCGAAGTAGTCGTCGAGGAAGTCGGCGGCGCTGCCGGTGAGCAGCCGGATCGTGTCGTGCATGACCTTCGGCTCGACGCCGCGCAGGTGTGACACCAGCTCGGCGACGCCCTCGAGGTCCTCGGGCGACTTGCCGAAGATGTTCGGCGGCACCTTGTCCAGCAGCGGCTTCACCACCTGGCAGACCCGGTTGATGTCGTGGTCGTAGCGGTCGTACGCATCGGCGTCGTGCGGCGAGTGCCGCGCGATCTCGCGGTAGTTCTCCTCGTGGTCCGGACCCAGCAGCAGGTAGTCACCGTTGTCCATCGGGGCGAACGACGACGGCATCAGCAGCGGCATGAAGCCGTGCTTGACCAGCTCCAGGTCCTGGACGATGTCGGGGCGCAGCAGGCTGAGCGCGTACGAGAAGGTCGTGAAGTGGAAGCCGGGGTGCAGCTCCTCGGTGATCGCCGCGCCGCCGACCAGGTGGCGCCGCTCCACGATCAGCGTGCGCAGGCCGGCCCGAGCCAGGTAGGCGCCGTTGGTGAGACCGTTGTGGCCGCCACCCACGACGATCGCGTCGTACTCCCTGCTGGTGCTCGTCATGTCAGGCCGTCTTCCGCTCGGGGTTGAACAGGGGCGGTCGGGCGACCTCGGCGCCGACCGTGCGGTACTCGTGGTTGATCGTGAGCTCCACCTCGACCCGGGAGCCCTTGGCCCCGTGGTCGGGGCGCACCCGCGCCATGGCGATGTGCCGCTGCAGGACCGGGGAGTACATCAGGCTGGTGGCGTAACCGATCCGGTCGCCGGCGTCGTCGTACAGCATCGTCTCCCAGCCGACCGGGATCTCGTCCTTGGGCGGGATCAGCCCCGCGTCGGTGTAGAGCTGGTCGTACTCGCGCCAGTCGACGAGCAGGCCCACGCTCGCCCACCGCGAGGTCTTGTCCGCCAGCTCGCGACGGATGGCCTCACGGCCGATGAACGGTCGGGTCTCGTCATCGATGCCGCGCAGCATCCAGTTGAGGCCGAGCTCCTTCGGCGTGATCCGGTCCTCGTCGGTGAAGGCCAGTCGGCTGGACGAGAACTCCACGTCGATGAGGACGAGACCGGCCTCGACCCGCAGTGCCATCAGGGCCTCCTCACCGAACGGCCGCAGCCCGTGGCCGGCGCCCGCCTCGAGGATCGCGTCGAGGACGGGCAGCGCGTCGTCGGCACCGACCACGACCTCGTAGCCCAGGTCGCCGGTGTATCCGGTGCGGGACAGCTGGACCGGGGCCGACCCGATCTTGGACTGCACCAGGTCGAAGAAGCCCAGGCCGGAGATCTCGGGGGCGACCTGCTCGAGGATCACGCGCGAGCGCGGCCCCTGGACGGCGAGGATCCCGTAGGCGTCGGTGACCTCCTCGATGGTCACGTCGAGGCGGCCGACCAGGTCGCTGAAGTAGCCGAGGTTGGGACGGGCCGTGGTCATGAAGAACTCGTTGTCGCTGTGCCGGAACAGCACGCCGTCCTCGAGCACGAAGCCGCGGTCGTCGCACCACACGGTGTACTGCGCCTTGCCCGGCCTGCACAGCCGTACGTCGCGGGTCATCACGCCGGCGAGGAAGCGCTCGGTGTCGCGGCCGCGCAGCCAGTACTTGTACAACGGCGACGTGTCGAAGCAGCCCGCGCTGTTGCGCACGGCGAAGTACTCGTGCTTGGCCGCCAGGTCGTAGCGCAGCGCCGACAGGTAGCCCGACCAGTGGCCGTACAACCCGGTGCGGTTCAGCTCGCTCAGCCGCTCGTGGAAGGGCGTCGTCCTGACCATGGCTCCCGCTTCCTGACCCTGTCCTGCACCAGTCCTGCACCCGACCCCGCCGGGCCACCGTACGGCGTTGTTGGACAGTTGCGCAACAACTCACCTACCCTGCCGGGCGTGGCCCGACTGCCGCCTGCCGAGCGCCGCGACGCCATCGTGCGGGCCGCGCTGGACGTGATGCTGCGCAAGGGGATGGCCGCCACCACCGTGCGCGACGTCGCCGAGGAGATGGGGACCTCCAGCGGGCTGGTGCACCACTACTTCGCCTCGATGGACGAGCTGCTGGCCGCCGCCTTCGACCTGGCGGCCAGCCGCGACCTCGCCGCCACCCGCGAGGCGATGGGCGGCGCGCCGGGGGCGGTGGGCCGGCTGGCGACGTTCTTCGCCACGTACGTGCGGGCCGAGCAGGACTGGGCATTCCAGCTGTGGCTCGACGCGTGGTCCGAGGCGGCCCGCCGGCCTGCGGTGCGGGAGACCTCGCGCCGGCTCAACACCGCCTGGCAGCGGCTGCTGCGCGACATCCTGGCCGAGGGGGCGGCGGCCGGTGTCCTGCGCTGCGCCGATCCCGAGGGCGCGGCCTGGCGGATCCTCTCGCTGCTGGACGGCCTGGCGCTGCAGACGGTGGCCCACCCCGGCGCCGTCGACCGGGCCAGCGTCCTGGCCTGGTCGATCGCGCACGCCGAGAGCGAGCTGGGCCTGCCCCCCGGCACCCTCAGCCCCTGAGCCCGCCTCCCCCATGAGGGGGTCAGAGGACGGCGTCGAGGAACGTCCGGGTCTCCTGGTGCTGGGTGGCGCCGAACATCTGTGCCGGTGGGCCCTGCTCGAGGATCACGCCCTCGTGGAAGAACATCATCCGGTCGGCCACCTCTCGGGCGAAGCCCATCTCGTGGGTGACCACCATCATCGGCATGTGCAGCTCGGTCGCCATCTGCTTGATCACCGCGAGCACCTCGCCGGTGAGCTCGGGGTCGAGGGCGGAAGTCGGCTCGTCGAAGAGCATCACCTGGGGCTTCATCGCCAGCGCCCGGGCGATCGCCACCCGCTGCTGCTGGCCACCGGAGAGCCGGATCGGGTGCTCCTCCGCCTTGTCCGACAACCCGACCTGCTCGAGCAGCTCGTGAGCGTGTGCCCGGCACTCGGACTCGCTGCGCTCCCCGAGACAGACCGGCGCGCACATGACGTTCTCCAGCGCGGTCATGTGCGGGAACAGGTTGAACTGCTGGAACACCATGCCGACGTGCACCCGGAGCCGACGGATCTGCTCGCGCTTGCGCCGGGTGCGGTGGCCGCCGGAGAGCTTGAAGCCGGCCACCTCGATGGTTCCCTTGGTGGGGTCCTCGAGGAAGTTCACGCAGCGCAGCAGGGTGGACTTGCCGGAACCGGAGCGGCCGAAGATCACCACGACCTCGCCCTTGCCCAGCTCCATGTCGATGCCCCGCAGCACCTCGAGCTTCCCGAAGCTCTTGTACAGCCCGCTGACGCGGACCAGCACCTCGCGGTGGGTGGCCGTGGCCATCAGTGGCCCCCCATCCCGCCGCCGTGCGGCTGACCCACGGACTCCGGGATCCGCACGTACCCGCGGGACACCCGGCGCTCCAGCCGGGCCTGGAAGAACGTGAACAGCGCGGTGAGCGCCCAGTAGAGGCCCGCCGCGACGACGTAGGCCTCGAGGTTCTTGAAGTCGGCCTTGCCGGCCAGCTGCGCCCGCCGGAAGATCTCGGCACTCGCCGCGGTCACGCCGAGGAACGACACCAGCGCGGTGTCCTTCATCATCGCGATGAACTCGTTGCCCGTCGGCGGGATGATCACCCGGAACGCCTGGGGCAGCACGACCTTCCGCATCTTCTGCCGGTGCGTCATGCCGAGCGCGTCCGCTGCCTCACCCTGACCGCCGGCGACCGACTGGATGCCGGCCCGGAAGATCTCGGTCATGTACGCGCCGTAGTTGAGCCCGAGTGCGAGCGTGCCGGCGACGGTGGCGGTGAGCACGAACACCGCGTTCATGCCCTCGGGCGGCAGCCACGCGAATCGCGCGACCAGATTGTTGCCGATCTGGGGCAGCGCGAGATAGATCAGGAACATCTGCACGATCAGCGGCGTGCCGCGGAAGAACGACACGTAGAAGCCGGAGATCCCGTACGCGATCGGGTTGCTGGACAACCGCGCCAGGGCACCCATCGTCGCCAGCACGACCGCGATCACGATGCCCGCGAGCGCCATCACCATGGTGTAGCGCAGCCCCCCGGCGATGAAGCCCAGGTTGTCCAGCATCCAGTCGACGTCGAACTCGGCCAGCCAGAAGAGGACCGCGAGGACGGCGAAGACCGCCAACCAAACGATGCCGACCTTCAGGACGAAGGGGACGCGGGCGCTCGCGAGTGCCAGCCGCTCCCGGCGGTCCGTGGGCAGCTGGCTCACTGCTGGACCGTCAGGTCCTCGCCCCCGTACCACTCCTTCGACAGCTCGGTGAGCGTGCCGTCGTCGTGCATCTCGCCGACGATCGCGTCGACGGCCTCGGTGAACGACGCCGGGTCGGCCGACGCGCTCTTGTCGATCGCCACGGCGAGCGGCTCGTAGAAGACCGGGTCGCCGACGATCTTGGCGGCGTTGCCGGCGTCGATGTAACCCTGCGCGGTCGTGAGTGAGGTGATCACCGCGTCGAGGCGGCCGTTGATCAGGTCCTGCAGGGCGGTGGTGTCGGTGTCGTAGCCGGAGATCTCGGCGTCGTCGATGACGAAGTCGAACTCGAAGCCCTCGATGGCCAGGGACTTGTCGAGGTACTGCTCGTAGGTGCAGCTGGAGCAGACGCCGATCTTCTTGCCGTCCAGGTCGGTGCTGACGTCGGTGACGCTGTCGTCGTCGTCGCGCACGACGACGACGGCCGGCGTGTAGTAGTAGGGCTGGCTGAAGTTCAGCACCTTCTGACGGTCATTGGTCGGCGTCATCGAGCCGACGCTCATCTGCCAGCGGTCGTTCCAGCCGCCCGCGGTGATGACATCCCAGCTCGGCGCCTCCCATGCCACCTCGAGGCCCATCCGGTCGGCGATCTCGGTGGCCACGTCGATGTCGAAGCCCACGTAGTCGCCGCTCTTCTTGTCCAGCGACGACTGCGGTGGGTACGCCGGGTCGGTCGACACGGTGATCTTGCCGGCGTCGCAGACCTCGGCCAGCAGCGAGCCGTCCTCGGCGTCGGCGCAGACGCCCTCGTCCTGCGGCGCCGCAATTGATCGGTCATCGCCGCCGTCGTCGCCGCACGCCGCCAGCGGCAGGGCAAGCAAGCCGATCAGAGCCAACAGGGCACGGTGCCTACGCATCTTCGTCCTCCCCGAACGCCAGGTGCTGATGCGCGCAGGATCCCACGGATCCAGCCCGATGGGGGTGTTTGGTCCGTTCCGTTACCCGCGCGTCTCCCGATCGGCGTCGTGGGTGGCGAGCAACGTGATCAGCCGGGAGACCACCATCGCGAGGTAGCCGAGCCCGGCCAGCTGTTCGAGCATCACCAGCGACCGGGCGAAGGGCTGGACCGGGATCACGTCGCCGAGCCCGGTGCTGGACAACGTGGTGAAGCTGAGGAACAGCAGCTCGATCCACGAGCGTTGGTCAGCCGGGTCGACGGCCGCGGTGAAGCTTCCCGGGGACACCGCCTGGCACCAGCCGTACAGGTGCGCGAAGCCCCAGGCGACGACGGTGAACGTCGCGCCCACGGCGAACAGCTCGTCCCGGGTGATCCGGCGGTCGGCCAGCATGTACGCCAGCAGCGACCACCCCGTGTAGAAGTAGAGCAGCGCGAGGAGGGCCTCGGACCAGGCGTCCAGGCTGGGCACCTCGGTGAAGGCGTCGATCAGCAGGATGCCGGTCGCCGGGACCGCGAGCACGACGCTGACCCAGGTCCAGGCCGGTGAGTCGGCGGTCGACCACACCGCGAGCGCGAGCACGATGATGCCGATCGCGCTGAAGACCGCTCGCCCGGCCGCGGTGTCCTCGGTGAACGGGTAGACCAGCAGGCTGGCCAGCTGCACGGTGAGCAGCATCGCCGACGGCTGCCGGCGGACGAGACCCCAGGCCGTTGCCACCCCGCGCAATCTACGGCGGTACGGGCACCTCCGCGCGGACCCGCGCCCCCAGGTCGGCCCACCAGTCGAGCCGGGTGGGCCGCCCGTCGTAGTCGCGGCGTCGGTTGGCGGTACTTGCGCTCGGCAACACGTACGCCCGCGCGGGGCCGACCTGCCACGGCACCGGGCCGAGGCCGGGCACCGGGTGACCCAGGTCGCGCGCGACCACCGCGGCCGCCCCCTTGCCGGTGATCGCCACCCACCGGGGCCGCAACCGCTCGGCGGCGGCGACCAGACCCGCGACGTCGTACCCGTCGCGCCGCGGCGACGGGGGCACGTCGGTCAGACCGAGGCCGTAGCCGACGACGGTGTCGTCCTCGTCGGGCGCGAGCACGCGTGGGGTGAAGCCCGCCTCGTGCAGCAGCCGCCAGAAGATGTCGCCCGGGCCGGCGTGGTGGTGCCCGCGCAGCGCCGCGCACTCGTTGGTCGCCAGGCCGCAGAAGACGACCTCCAGGTCGGGGGCGAGGACGTCGGGGAGGACTCGCACGTCAGGGGTTCCGCCAGCCGTCGCCCGCGTCGTCGTGGCCGTGCGCGGCCATCAGCATCAGGCCGCCGTCGACGACGTAGGAGGCGCCGGTGACGTACGACGCGCGCGCGGACGCGAGGAAGCCGACGACCGACGCGATCTCGTTGACGTGCCCGGGGTGACCGATCGGGTTGCCCGGTCGCTCGGCGTTCCAGGCCTCGTCCTCGTCGGTGCCGGTCATCTCGGTGGCCACCTCGCCGGGGGCGACGCTGTTGACGGTGATGCCGTGCTCGGCGAGCTCGAGCGCGAGCACCTTGCCGAACATGCCCAGCCCGGCCTTGGCCGCGCAGTAGGCCGCGGCTCCCCGGCGGGGCACGTGCTCGTGCACGCTCGTCACCAGGACGATGCGTCCGCCCTCGCCCTGCTCCACCATGGTCCGGGCGGCGCGGCGAGCGCAGACGAACGCCCCGTCGAGGTCGGTAGCGACGACGGAGCGCCAGGTGTCGAGATCAGTGTCCAGCACCGCGCTGGAGTGTCCGCGGCCCGCGTTGTTGACGAGGACGCCGATGCCGCCGAGCCGCTCGATCAGCTCACCGACCGAGTCGTCGGACTCGAGCGCCGCCACGTCCTGCTGGACGACCTCGCAGCGCTGGCCGCGGCGCTCTACGTCGGCCTTGGTGTCCGCCGCGCCCGCCTCGTCGGAGTGGTAGGTGATGCCGATGTCGAAGCCCTCGGCGGCCAGCAGCCGGGCCGTGGCGGCTCCGATGCCGGAGTCGGCGCCGGTGACAACGGCGACGCGGGGGTACGCGGCAGGCATGGGTCTCCTTCGTGCGTTGGGTGTCGGTGTCAGGCGGCTTGGGGGCGGGCCCGACCCTCGACGACCAGGGCCAGCCGCCGCAGGGACTCGGTGTTGCGGACGTCTACCAGCGGCTGGCGCAACGCGCTGGGCACCAGCCGGCCGGGGCCGGAGGTCACGTCCTCGTCGATGGTGACCGTCGTGTCGGCGCCGGAGGACTCCCAGCGCAACCGGACCTCGGCCTCCCCCGACGGCCAGGCCCGGGCACGGAGCACCAGCTGGTGGTGCGACCGCTCCAGCACCTCGGTGTAGTCGTCGAGCAGCAGCGGCCAGGCGCCGACCGAGTGGTGCAGCCGGGCGCCCGGGCTCGGCCACTCGTCGTCGACGGCGCGCAGCCGGGACGCGCCGACCACCCACAGCGGGTAGAGCCAGCCGTCCGCGAGTACCGCGGACACGTCGTCGGGGGTCGCGTGCACCGTGCGCCGGGTGGTTGCCATGACGCCACCCGATCACGATCGGGGCCCGCGTGCAGACCGACCCCCGGCGGGAGACCGTCAGTCCACCCGGGAGGCGAGGAACACGAACTCGAGGCCGGGTCGGTCCGGGGCGTCCCGGACGTCGACGACGACGAAACCGGCCGCCCGCAGCGAGTCGGTGACCTCCTCGCGAGAGCGGAACCGCAGCGTCGAGTCCGAGGTCAGCACCGCGCCGTCGGCCCCGAACACCCAGGTCCCCCGGAACGACACGAGCGGTAAGGCGACCTCGGTGACATCGGCCCAGGACTCGACCGCGCCGATCCCGGGCACCTCTGTGCGGACATGGGTCTGGTCGCGGGTCCACCCCGACCACGCCTCCCGCGCGGGGTCGCGGGTCTCGAGGACGAGGTGGCCGCCCGGTCGCAGTGCCGTCCGTACCGCGTCGAGGGTCGCCGCCCAGTCGGCATCGGTCACGAAGACCTGCGCGACGTTACCGGTCATCGTGGCGAGGTCGACCTGCAGCGGCGGCAACGTCGTGGCGTCGCCGAGCAGCCAGCGCACACGGTCGGCGAACGGCTTCGCCCGCGCGACGTCGAGCGAGGCGGCCGCCGGGTCGACGCCCACGACCTCCAGGCCGCGCTCCGCGAGCAGGCAGCCGAGCGTGCCCGTGCCGCAGCCGACGTCCAGCACGCTGCCGGCTCCGAGCTCGGCGGCGATGGCCGCGTACACCTCGAGGTCGCGGCGCTCGGGGTCCAGCGGGTCGTAGACAGCGGCCAGCCGGGGGTCGGTGTAGTGGCGGTCGGGCACCGGCCGACCCTAGGTGGCCGGCCCGCCCCCCGGCGATGGACTTTCCGCCGGCGCGGTTAGCGTGCCGCCATGGCGGAGACGCAACGCAGGCCGGTCCCCCGGGTCGACGACGGCGAGCTCTCGACCGCGCTGGCCTTCCTCGACTTCCAGCGCGAGTCCGTGCTGATCAAGTGCGAGGGGCTGACCGACGACCAGCTCCGCCAGGTCATGGTTCCGTCCGGTACCAGCCTGCTCTGGCTGGTCGTCCACCTCATCGAGGGTGAGGACTACTGGTTCGGCCACCACCTGGTGGGCACCGAGGCCGAGCGCGAGTGGGACTTCGACGGGCAGCCACCGGCGGACGTCGCGGCCGACGAGATCCTCGACGCGTTCCGCCGGGCGTACGCACGCAGCAACGCCGTGATCACCGAGATCGGCGACCCCGACGCCAAGGTCGCGGTGCCGATCGACGGGCGACATCTCACGATGCGCTGGGTCATGGCGCACGTGACGACCGAGATCGCCCGGCACGCCGGGCACGCCGACATCATCCGCGAGCAGCTGGACGGCACCACCGGCCGCTGATCATGAAACAGTCCTGCCCGACGCGGCCGGACCGCGTCAGGCGACGCAGAACTCGTTGCCCTCCGGGTCGAGCATCACGACGTGACCGAGGTGCTCGCCGTAGGACTCCTCGCGGACAGCCGTCGCCCCGGCGGCAACCAGCTCGGCCGCCTTCGCCCGGATGAGCTGCGCGCGCTCGGCCATGTCCCACGGCGGCTCGCCAGCCACCCGGATGTCGATGTGCATCTTGTTCTTGGCCGTCTTGCCCTCAGGAACCCGCAGAAAGCCGATCGTGGGGCCGCCGCCGTCCGGATCGACGAGCGAGGCACCGTCCGGGTCGTCGTAGCCCGGCTCCGCCACGTAGCCGAGCGCGAGCGACCAGAACGCCGCAATGGCCTGTGGGTCGGCCGCGTCGCAGCCGAGGGTCCAGTGTGTCGCCATGCGCGCACGGTACGACCGGGCACCCACAGCGTCGTGCGGCCGCCTGTCAGTGCGGAGATGACACCGGGACGAACCAGCCTTACAGTCGAAGCCAGGCATCACGCGCTCCGGTCCCCGGCGCCGCCAGCCGCCGCTATCACTGGCTCAACAGGGACCCCATGGACACCAGCCAGTTCGACCGACGGGTCGCACATGCGCTCCAGTCCATCGCGGATGGCCGACCCTCGGGCGTGGCCGATCTGTACGACCTGCTCGGGGACTCGGTCTACCGGCTCTCTCTCACCTTCACCGGCGAAGGAGCAAAGGCTGAGGCGGCCACCAAGGAGACCTTCACCCGGATCCGGCAGTCTCCGCCGGCACTCCTCAGGCGGTCGGCCGTGCAGTGGGTCCGCGAGCTCGCGTGCGAGACCGCCTGCCGTCAGCGCTGAAGGATCACCACCTCGATCACCACATGTGGTGATGTCCGCTCACCACGTCCGCACCTACTTTCCGAGGCATGGCCCACCACGGGGCCCCCACGGAGAGGCACCCCATGAACAGGTTCACCGGCAGCATCGCCATGGCGAGCGCAAGGCACCCGTGGCGAACCATCGCGGCCTGGCTCCTCGTCATGGGCGGCGTGCTCCTCCTGGCGGCTGGCGGAGGCGGGACCTTCGTCGACGACTTCGCCACCCCCGGGAGCCAGAGCGCCAAGGCGGTGGACCTGCTCGACGAGAACTTCCCCGAGGCAGCCAAGGGGACGGCGCTGGTCGTGTTCGCGTCCGACGACGACCAGCCGCTGGCGACGCACCGGGAAGCGATCGCCTCCGCGCTGACCGACGTCGCCACGTTCGACCACGTGGAGTCCGTCGCCAATCCGTTCCGGGCCGGCTCGGTCTCGGAGGACGGCCGGATCGCCTACGCCCAGCTGACCCTGGACGAGCCCGAGCGGGAGATGGGCAAGCCGGCGTTCGCGGTCCTCTCGGACGCAGTCGCCGGGACCGAGGTGGCAGACGTCCAGGTCGAGCTGGGCGGCGACGCGGTCTTCCTCAACGCCCAGAGTGAAAACTCGAGCCACACCGGCATCGGCCTGCTGGTCGCGCTCCTCGTGCTGCTGGTCGTCTTCGGCACTCTCGTCGCCGCCATCGTGCCGATCGGCCTCGCGCTCATCTCGGTCGGGGCCGGGATCGGCGGCATCACGCTGTTGGCAGCGACGATGGAGGTGTCGGTCTCGGCCATCGCCGTTGCCGGTCTGGTCGGGCTGGGTGTCGGCATCGACTACGCCCTGTTCATCGTGGCCCGGTACCGGGAGAACCGAGCGGCGGGCCAGGACAACCACCGCGCTCTCGCCCGGGCCATGGGGTCGTCGGGCGCCGCAGTGGTCTTCGCCGGCGGCACCGTCGTCATCGCGACAGCAGCGCTCGCCATCACCGGGCTGGGCATCCTCACCTCGATCGGCCTGTCCGTCGCGCTCATCGTGTTCGTCGCCGTCGTGGCAGCCCTCACGCTGCTGCCCGCCCTGCTGAGCCTGCTGGGCGACCGGATCGACACCGGTCGGCTGGTGCGACGTCAGCGTCCCGCCACGCGCGCCGAGGACAGCGCGTGGTGGCGCTTCGGCCACCGCGTGTCGGGTCGCCCGTGGCCGTACCTGCTCGGCGCGGTCGTCACCCTGCTCGCCATCGCCACCCCGACCTTGTGGATCCAGACCGCCTTCCCGGCGGCGGGTGACGCCCCGGCGGCGACCACGCACCGACAGGCCTACGACCTTCTTGCGGAGGGCTTCGGCATCGGCTTCAACGGACCGCTGATGGTGGTCGTCGATCTGGACGCTCCCGGCACCGACGCCGCCGGCCTTCCTGCGTTGACCCAGGAGATCGCCTCGATCCCGAACATCGCCTCGGTGACCGAGCCGCAGCCTCCACGGACGGCTCCACCGTGTGTTCAGCGCGGTGCTCGACGCCCGGCCGGGGCGACCTCGAGACCGGCCGCCACCATCGCAGGGCGTGCGTGCTCCCCGGCACGTCTACGTCTCCGGGCTCGCCGCGATCACCGACGACCGGAACACCCAGCTGCAGATGCACTGCAGCTGTTCGTCGATGCGGTGATCACGGTGTCGTTCCTGCTGCTGATGCTGGTGTTCCGGTCCGGCGTGCGCCCCGTTGAAGGCCGCCGTGATGAACCTGCTCTCCATCGGCGGCGCCTACGGAGTCCTGGTCGCGGTCTTTCAATGGGGTTGGGGCAGCAGTCTGCTCGGCCTGGAGGGACCGACCCCGATCACCTCGCTGATCATCGTGATCATGTTCCCGATCCTGTTCGGGCTGTCCATGGACTACGAAGTGTTCCTGTTGTCGCGGATCCGCGAGGAGTACGTCCGGACCGGCGACAACGTCGAGTCGGTCGCACGTGGACTGGCAGGTACCGGGCGGGTGATCACGTCGGCCGCGCTGATCATGATCGCCGTCTTCCTCAGCTTCGTCGCCAGCCCGGTGCCGTCGCTGAAGATGCTCGGACTCGGGCATCGCCAGCGCGCTCCTGATCGACGACCACCATCGTGCGGATGGTCCTGGTGCCAGCCACCATGTCGCTCCTCGGCAAGGCGAACTGGTGGCTCCCGGCGTGGCTCGACCGAGCACTGCCGCACCTGACCGTCGAGGGATCGGTCGATGGCGGTCACGCCCAGGACGCCGATCGCGACCCGACGTACGTCGACGCTGCGCCGGTTGTCCCAACGCCGAAGAGCTCGTTCGCCGCTGACCTTCGGAAGGCGAGCCCGCTGGTCCCGGCACACTACCGGGGATCAGCGGACTACGACGTGGATATCCGATAGGCGGCTGGACGGTTCCGCGTAGGTTCCCGCTCGCCGCCCCGTCCTGCTGGTCGTGCTCGCGCCGAGCATCCCGGTGTGCCGCTACCGCAACACCATCCGAGACCCGCGCGACCAGTTCTTCTTCGACGTCTACGAGGCACTGACCGCTGGCATGCGTCGCGGCTTCGGAACCCTGGGCTGCTGGTTCGCCACCTCAACCCTCACCCCCGACGAGACCGCCGAGGACGTCATCGCCAGGGCCTCCACGCTCGCTCGGAGCGGCCCCCAAACCGGGCTTGACCTTGACGTAGCGTCAACCTTGCACGCTGTGCGCATGAACAAATCCATCGCCATCGAGGTCCGCGGGATCACCAAGTCGTACGGCGACGTCCGGGTCCTGCGCGGCATCGACCTCACCGTGACCACCGGCACCGTGTACGCCCTGCTCGGGCCCAACGGCGCCGGCAAGACCACCATGGTCCGCATCCTGTCCACGCTCACCGGCGCGGACGACGGCGAGGCCCGGATCGCCGGGTTCGACGTCAGGACGCAGCCCGACGGCGTCCGCCGCTCCATCGGCGTCACCGGGCAGTTCTCCGCGATCGACGAGCTGCTGACCGGCCGGGAGAACCTGCGTCTGATGGCCGACCTCGCGCACCTGCCCGCACGTGCGGCCGGTGCGCGGGTGGACGAGCTGCTGGCCAGGTTCGAGCTGGTCGACGCCGCCGACCGGCGCGCCGCGACGTACTCGGGCGGCATGAAGCGCCGCCTCGACCTCGCCATGACGCTGGTGAGCCGTCCGCGACTGATCTTCCTCGACGAGCCGACCGCGGGGCTCGACCCGCGCAGCCGGCGTGACCTGTGGCAGATCGTCCGCGAGCTGCTCGCCGACGGCGTGACGGTCTTCCTCACCACGCAGTACCTGGAGGAGGCAGACCGGCTCGCCCACACCGTCGGGCTGCTCGACGGTGGACGCCTGGTCGCGACGGGTACGCCCGCCGAGCTCAAGGCGCAAGCCGGCGGAGAGACGCTCGACGACGTGTTCCTGGCGCTCACCGGCCACGCCGTCGCCGGCGACGACCACCACAACCCAGACGCCCAAGACACAGGCGACCAGAAGGAAGGGGAGATTGTCCGATGACCACCATGACCTACGCCGCCCGCGACTCATCGACGATGCTGCGGCGCAATCTCAAGCACCTGATCCGCTACCCGTCGCTGACGCTGATGATCATCGGGATGCCGGTGGTCTTCCTGCTGCTGTTCGTCTACGTCTTCGGCGGCACCATGGGGGCCGGACTGCCCGGCGGGACCGGCAGTGCCGACCCTCGGGGCGACTATCTGCACTACATCACGCCGGCGATCCTGGTGATGACGGTGGCATCGGTGGCGAACAGCACCGCGATCCTGATCGCGAAGGACTCGACCGAGGGGATCATCGACCGGTTCCGGACGATGCCGATAGCCCGCTCAGCGCCGCTGAACGGACACGTGCTGGCCGCGATGGTGCAGACGGTCTTCGGCGTGCTCGTCGTCCTGGCTGTCGCGATCGCGCTCGGCTACCGCGGCGGCGCCTCGGTGACCGGCTGGGTCGGTGCCGCCGGCACGATCGTGCTGATGGGGTTGGCGGTGACCTGGTTGTGCGTCGCGCTCGGGCTGGCCAGCGGCAGCGTCGAGGCCGCCAGCAACGCGCCGATGCCGCTCATCCTGCTGCCGTTCCTCTCCAGCGCGTTCGTGCCGACCGACTCGATGCCGACCGGACTGGCCTGGATCTCGGAGCACCAGCCGTTCACCCCGATCATCGAGGCGCTCCGGGCCTTCCTCGAAGGTCGTGACCCGGGCTCCGACGCCTGGTGGGCGATCGGGTGGTGCGTCCTGATCACCGCGTTGTGCTTCTGGTGGGCCGGTCGGCTCTTCAGGCGGGTTCGGGCAGTCTGATCCTCATGCTCACGATCAGCCAGCTGGCCGCGTACGCCGGGGTGACGGTGCGCGCCGTGCGGCACTACCACCATCTCGGGCTGCTGCCCGAACCGGCGCGGAACAGCTCCGGCTACCGGGCGTACGACGCAGGCGCCGTCGTACGCCTCATCCGGATCCGCACCCTGGCCGAGGCCGGCGTGCCGCTGGCCCGGGTGCAGGAGCTGCTCGACGCCACGACTGAGGAGGTCAGCGAGGCGGTCGCGCAGATCGATGCCGAGCTCCGCGCGAAGATCCGCGAGCTGCAGGACCACCGCCGGCGGATCGCCCGGCTCGCTGCCGGCGACACCCAGGCGGTCCCGGCCGAGGTGGTCGCCTATCTCGACAAGCTGCGCGCCACCGGAGTGTCGCAAGCGTTGGTCGAGGGTGAACGCGACGGCTGGATCCTGATGGCCGCGCGCTGGCCGGAGAAGATCCCTGAGCTCATGGTCGACAAGATGGCGCAGCTGGACGATCCGAGGACGGTCAAGCTGTACCTGCTGCTCGACGAGCTGGTCGAGATCGGCATGGACGAGGACCGGCTGAACGCCGCGGCCGACCTGTTGGCCGAGCTGGCCGAGGAGTCGGCCGAGCAGGGTGACCTGGACCGACAGAACGAGGAGATGAGCGACGAGTCGTACTTCGACCTCGTCGACGCGTTCGCCTCCGACGCCCACCCCATCATCGAGCGCCTTCAGGAGCTGATGGTCGAACGCGGCTGGAGCGGCTGGAGCCGCATCGAACGAGCAGCCGACCCGGGTCAGGGGAGTGTGGACAGCACCAGGTCGCCGATCGCCTGACCGAGTCCCTCCGCGCCCCCGGACCGGTCGTTCATGATGACCGCCACCGAGATGTCCTGGTCCGGGTAGATCCGCAGGTAGGCACGGGTGCCTGCCCAGGAACCGTTCTTGGCGACCACCCGCTCCCCGGACACCATCCCCGTGTCCCATCCGAACGCGTAGCCGCTCGCCGGGGTCGGCGGGGTCCACATCTCGTCCGCGTCCGCGGCGGGAAGGATGCTGCCGTTAGCCAGCTTCGCGCCGAACGACGCCAGGTCGGCGACCGAGCTGTCGATGCCGCCGCCGAGGACCTTCCAGTCGTTGTCGAAGCCGTCGATCCAGTCGCCGTCGTCATGGAGTCCCATGAGGTGGCCGCTGCTCCGCTGGGGACCGAGCGTCCCGAGCGAGAACGCGTTCACGAGCCGGACGCGCAGGAGATCCTTCACGTCATTGCCGCCGGCCGCTTCGAGCGCGGCACCGAGCAGCGTGTAGCCGTGGGTGCTGTAGTGGTCGATGTCCTGGGTCACCGGGTTGCACCACAGCGAGCCGTCCCAGAACTCCTCTGCCGCGTCCCGTGCGGTGTCCCAGTCCTCGTCGACCATGTCGGTGTCGAGGCCCTCCTTGTAGTGGCGCACGCAGCCGCGGTTGGAGACGAGCTGGCCCACGGTGTGGGTGTGGTGGTTGGGCATCGCCGGAACCAGGTCCTCGGTCTCGTCATCCAGGTCCACCTCCCCCAGCTCGCGCATACGGAACGTCAGCACCCCGGCCACGGCCTTGCTGACCGACGCGATCGACCCGATGTGGCTGGAGTCCATCCAGTGACCGTCCTCGTCGGCGTCGCCGAAGCCACGCAGGTACGTCGCCCGCCCGTCGACGTAGATGGCGACCGCGATGCCGGGCGCCTGGTCGTCGTCCAGCTCGGCCTCGACCAGGTTGTCGACCCGCGAGCGCATGGACCAGTCGGGCCGGTCGTTGTTCTGCCGCCACATCGCGGCGTAACGGGTGCCGTCATCGGTCTCATAGCGATCGAGGCCGACGACCCGGTAGCCGAGGTCGCGGTAGCGGTACCACCAGTTGGTGTAGCCGTTGCTGCTCATGTCGCGCCGGAAGAACCAGCCGCGGTCGTTGTCGTTGGTGACGTAGACGCCGCTGTAGCGTTGCCATCCCCCGATCCGGACCGAGTCGAAGGACAGCACCCGATAGCCGTCGTCGGCGTTGACGCCGAAGGTGTCGCCCCACTGCTGCTCGGTCAGGTCGCGGTGGAACCGCCAGTCGCGGACGCCGGAGCGGACCCACACGGCGGCGTACCGGCGACCCGACGCGGTGTTGTATTCGTCGATGTCGACCGGCATCAACCGCTCGTCACGCGCCACGTCCATCTGGTCGTCCAGCTTGTCGGCGGTCATGCCACGGTTGGACATCCACGCCAGGTCCTCGGTGTTGTCCACCCAGATGCCCGCCCAGTAGCGCACCCCGTCGATCACGTAGTTCTCCTGCTCGACCACCCGGTAGCCCTCGGCGCGGCGGGCCTTCCAGTACGCGCCGTACTCCGCGGAGGTCAGGTTGCGCTTGACCTTCCACGCCCGGCCATCGAGATTGCGCTGCCAGACCGAACCCACCTCGTAACCGGGAGTGTCGACCTCGAGGTCGACCGGGAGGTACTTACCGCGAAGGGCGAGGAACGTGTCGTGGAACTGCGACGACGACTGGTTGCGGTGGGAGAACCAGCCGACCTGGGAGGGATCGAACACCGACGCCGGCACCCCAGGAACGGCCTGCGCGGTCGTCGCGGCGGTCAGCGCCGTCAGACTCATCAAGAGCCCGCAGCCACCCGCCAGAAGCCGCCGTGTCGTGGTGGGTCGCGTAGCGCGCATCGGCCGCTCCTGGCTCCCGAAGATCGATCCACGCTACTCCTGCCCGGGGCGCAGCGGGAGATGGTCGGACCACTCAGAGCCAGATCACACGTTGAAGCGGAACTCCACCACGTCACCGTCGGCCATCACGTAGTCCTTGCCCTCCATCCGCACCTTGCCGGCGGACTTGGCGACGGCCATCGACCCGGCGTCGACCAGGTCGTCGTACGAGACGATCTCGGCCTTGATGAAGCCGCGCTGGAAGTCGGTGTGGATGACCCCGGCCGCCTCCGGGGCGGTGGCGCCGCGGCGGATCGTCCACGCCCGCGACTCCTTGGGCCCCGCGGTCAGGTAGGTCTGCAGGCCGAGGGTGTCGAAGCCGACCCGCGCCAGCACGTCGAGACCGGGCTCGTCGACGCCGATGGACGCGAGCATCTCGCGGGCCTCCTCGGCGTCGTCGAGCTCCACCAGCTCGGCCTCGAACTTGGCGTCCAGGAAGATCGCCTCGGCGGGGGCGACGAGCTGTTGCAGCTCCCCGACGAGGCTCTGGTCGGCGAGCTCGTCGGCGTCGCAGTTGAAGACGTAGATGAACGGCTTGGCACTCATCAGCTGCAGCTCGCGCAGGGGTCCGCGGTCGAGCCCGGCCTCGAAGACGGTGCGCCCGGAGTCGAGCACCTGCTGGGCCTTCCGCACCGCGTCGACGGTGGGCTGGATCTTCTTGTCCTTCTTCGCGTCCTTCTCCAACCGGGGAAGAGCGTTCTCGATCGTCTGCAGGTCGGCGAGCATCAGCTCGGTGCGGATCGTCTCGATGTCGTCCGGTGGTGAGACCTTGCCGTCGACGTGGGTGACGTCGTCGTCGCGGAAGACCCGCGTCACCTGGCAGATCGCGTCCGACTCGCGGATGTGGGACAGGAACTTGTTGCCGAGCCCCTCGCCCTCGCTGGCGCCGCGCACGATGCCGGCGATGTCGACGAACTGCACGGTTGCGGGCACCGTCCGCGCCGACGAGAACATCTCGGCCAGCACCGGGAGACGCGGGTCGGGCACGCCCACCACGCCGATGTTGGGCTCGATCGTCGCGAACGGGTAGTTCGCCGCGAGCACGTCGTTGCGGGTCAGCGCGTTGAACAGGGTCGACTTGCCGGCATTGGGCAGGCCGACGATGCCGATGGTGAGTGCCACGTCGGCTCAGCGTACGGGCGGGCGCTGCGCGACCGGGGGGCGGTACGGGGCAGGCACGGTCCGCCGAAAACCACCGTGGGCCGACCAGCGCGGTGGGAGCCTGTCAGCCGTGGCGTTCCTCGGCATCGGCGGACCCAAGCCGGACGACATCCTCGAGCAACGGCCAGACCACCCGCGCGACGCTCGTCGGCATCGCGGTCTCGTACGTGTCCGACGGAGACACCACCCGGCGGGTCGACGACTACGCGCTCGAGATGACGATGGGCGAGGTCCTCGGCGTGCGCCAGCGGCTGCAGCCCGACGACGTCGTGCGGCTCGGGATGATGCTGACCGTCGTGGTCGACCGCGGAGCAGCGGTGATCGAGTGGCAGGCCACCTGCGCCGACCTCGGCCTGAACGGTGAGACCGACACGTTCCGCTGGAAGGCGCTCAAGACCCCTCCCGAGCGGGGCATCGTCGACGCCGCGGAGACGCTGGTCAGCACCCGCAAGAAGGGCGTCCCGGTCAGCGTGCGCATCGAGGAGGTCGAGTCCCGCTCGGCGCTCTTCGGTCTGGCGACCATGCTCGACCTGGAGGTGGTGGTGACGCCGCCTGGTGAGGAGCCGTACGCCACCCGGCTGAAGCGGGCCGAGATCCCCTTCTACGCCAGCCACCTGTGCCGCGCGGGCCTCGAGCTGCCGGGCTACATCCGCCCGCAGCGGCCGGACAAGGTCGGCCTCGACTGGCCGGCGGCCGCCATGCGCGAGCCGGGCATCGGCCAGCCGGCCGCGGTCGAGCGGCCGGGCTCCCGGGCGCCGACCGCACTCGGCATCGTCGCCGACCAGGGCGACCCGCTCTTCGGCGTCGGCGGGGAGTATGACGCCCGGAAGGCGGTCGACGACGCCGCGAGCTCGGGCACGGTGATCGAGGGCGTCACCCTGGAGACGCTGGTGGCGGTGCAGGCGGGCCTCATCAACGACCGGGTGCCGCCGGCGCAGTACGACGAGTACGCGCAACGGCACGGCGTCGCGGCCGGCACCTGGGACCGGGCGGCGGCGGCCTGGCAGCGGCAGATGATGACCGACTGGCGGCTCGGCGCGGCGTACGGCGAGGCCCTCGCGGCGGCACAGAAGCGCCGGTGAGCCTGCCGGTGAGTCAGCCGCCGAGCGAGTCGCCGCGAGGCGGCCGGCCCACCCGTCGGGTCCGCACCGAGTGGCGGATGCGACCGCTGGTCGCGGGCGCGATCCTCTGCGTCGTCGGTCTGGCGGTGCTGGCCATCGGCGCGCTGGTGTCGCTCGGCGACCAGGTGCGCCAGGTGGTCGCCGCCGAGGGACGGGCGCCGGTGACCGACGACGTGACGTTCGACGCCGAGGAGGCGACGTACGCGATCCTGCTGCTGCGCAACCCGACCGGGCCGGACTACGACACCACCGTGGTCACCCGGGTGGAGTGCGAGGTCTCCCAACCGGACGGTTCGACCCTCCAGGTCGATGGCGACTCGGCGACCGTCCGGGTGGAGACCGACGCGGGCACCCAGCTGGCCTCCTTCGAGGGCCAGCCCGGCGAGACGACGGTCAGCTGCGGCTGGGACGGCTCCCGCGGCCAGACGGAGTCGTCGCTTGGCTACGTGTTCTCCGTGGCCGAGGCCGGCGGCACGGCCAGGTGGCTGGGGACCGGCCTGACGCTCGGGGGGATCGCGGTGACCCTGATCGGCGTGCTGCCGGTGGTCGTGGGCTTCCGCGGCCGGGTGGTCGTCGACCGGCTCGACACCTGACCGGGGCACCGGATCAGACGGTGGCCGGTCGCTCGACCCGGTAGGCCTCGAACTCCGTGTCGTACCAGCGGCGGGACCGCCCGAGATGGGTCATGCCCAGTCGGGCGCAGACCCGCTGCGAGGCGTCGTTGCCCGGGTAGGTCACCGCGAAGACCTCGTGGTGCCCGTCGGCCCACGCCTTGGCGAGGACGGCAGCCGCCGACTCGGTGGCGAGCCCGCGGCCCCACGCGTCGGGGTGCAGCTGCCAGCCGATCTCCACCTCGGGTCCGGTCTCGGCCGGCGCCTCCCCCGCGCTCAGCGGCAGCGGCACGAGCAGCACGCTGCCCGCCACCCGGTGCTCCTCGTCGGCCGCCCGCTCCTCGATCGCCCACAGGCCGTACCGCGGGTCGCGCGCGGCGAAGTCCGCCCACCGCGAGACCGACTGCTCGGCCTGCTCCACCCGCTCCATCACCTTCGGGTCCGCCCCCAGCCAGCGGGCCACCTCCCAGCGCCGGTGCATGTCGAACATCCGCGGCGCCTCCTCCGGCCGCCACAACCGGATCAGCGTGCGGTCGGTCTCGGCCACGGGTGTCGGGTCGCTCATGAGCACATGGTGCCGGTGCGCAGGGCCGTACGGTCACCGACCTGGGCGAGCTTCAATCGGAAGCGGGTTCGAAGCCGGCGCAGGCGCGGAGTGCGGCGAGCTCGGCGTCGAAGTCGGCTGCGGCTGGGCCGGTCAGCGGCGTGGGCAGACCGTTGCTGCCGATGCGGGCGGGCTCCCACGCGACGTCGCTGACACTCGCCCGGCCCTCCCGCCTCGGCGCGGGCTGCACGGTGAGGGTCAGGACTCCGGTTGCGGCGACCGCCTCCGACGACTGCGTGTACCAGGCGTAGTTCCCGAGCCCGTACGCCACGTACCCACCGCCCAGGCGCCCGTCGCCCTGGAGGAGGTGGGCGTGGCTGCCGACCACGATGTCGGCGCCCTGCTCGACCAGGTCCGCCGCCAGGTCCTGCTGCGCCTGGGTCGGGCACCGCTCGTCCTGGATTCCCCAGTGCATGTAGACGACGACCACGTCGGCCGTCCGGTCGGACCTCGCGACGGCGCGCAGCAACCGGGCCGGGTCGAGAGCGTCAGCGGTACCGGGCGAGCGCGCGGTGGCCGCCCACTGTCCGGTGGGGTCGGCGGTGGGGTCCTGGTCGGCGACGGTGGCGCCGATGGTGGCGACGACGGTGCCATCGACGTCGGTACGCGACGGCCGGAACGCCTCGGCGGCGTCGCGACCGATTCCGACGACGGCCAGCGGCGGATTAGCCCGCGGCCGCAGCATCGATCGCATCGAACGTGCCGGGCAACGGTGCCCGGCCGAAGTCGAGGGCGTGGTTGTTGGCCATGGTCGCCACGTCGATGCCGGCTGCGGCCAGCGCAGCGAACGCCCGCGGGGGCGCTTGAAAGGTGTAGCGCTTACCGGGCTCCGGCCGGCCGCCGAAGCCGATCGACGTCTCGAGGTTGACCATCGCGACGTCGGCAGCGGCCAGCGTCGACGTCGCGGGGGACAACGCCGTGGCGGGGTTGTCGAGCCGCTGCCGGAGCACCCCCTCGAAGTGGATGTCCCCGGCCACCGCGATCGTCACGGGCTTCGGCGGCGGAGTCGCGGTGTGCGTCGGCGTCGGGGTGGTTGTCGGTGGCGTCTCGCTCGTCGGAGAGGACGGGGACGACGACGCCGACGAAGGACCGGCCGACGGCTCCTCGGATGTGCACGCCACCGCCAGCGCCAGCACCGCGACGCCGACTGCCACCGCCCCGCGACCACGGCGCCGCCGCGATGTCATGGGGGCGAGCGTACGGGTCGACCATCACGCCACCCGCCGACGCCATCGCGGCCGCGCGCACCTTCGAGGTCCGCTGGCCGAGGGCTTGGATCGGCTGCTTTGACCCACGCCGCTCCACTTCCCCACGCCGATCCGACCCTTCCGCCCGCCGATCCGACCCTTCCGCCCGCCGATCCGACCCTTCCGCCTCCTTGCCGCCGATCCGAGCGAGCTCACCGGTCGGAGAAGCGCGGGAGGAGGAAGGCCCGCCCCGGCACAACGGTCGGATGAGCGCGGGAGGAGGAAGGCCCGCCCCCGGCACAACGGTCGGATGAGCGCGGGAGGAAGGCCCGCCCCCGGCACAACGGTCGGATGAGCGCGGGAGGAGGAAGGCGCGCCCCCGGCACAACGGTCGGATGAGCGCGGGAGGAGGAAGGCGCGCCCCCGGCACAACGGTCGGATGAGCGCGGGAGGAGGAAGGCGCGCCCCCGGCACAACGGTCGGATGGGCGCGGGAGGAGGGTCAGCCCTGCAGCCAGGCCCAGAGCACCCGGCCGACCCGTCCCAGCTGGGCGGACTCGACGACCGCCGGGACATCGGCGGCCGAGTGGTAGCCGGCGTACGGGGTGCTCCCGACCCGCGCCACCGTGACGCCCCGCTGCTCGTACGACCAGTGGTCGCTCGAGGTGTTGTCCGTGCACACGCTGGTGTCGACGTCGAGCCGGCGGGCGGTCGCGACCAGGTCGTCGCGCACCCGCAGCGGCGAGACGCCACCGGTGCACAACGGCACGACGCCACCGACGCCCACGCCGACCCGGTCGAGGGCGACCATCGCCCGCAGCGCGCCGCGTTCGGCCGGGCCGAGACCCGCAGCGTGCAGCCGGGAGCCGAAGTGGTGCAGCGCCTCGCCGTCGCCCAGCGGCTCCTCTCCGCCGAAGGCGACGAACACCGTCGGCAGCGCCGTCGGCCGCCCAGCGGCGAGCCGGGCCAGCTCGAGCAGCACGGAGATCCCCGACGCGTTGTCCTCGGCGCCGGGCGCGGCAGCGACCGAGTCGAGGTGGGCGCCGACCAGCCGCCACGGCCGGGTCGGGTCGAGACCGGGTGGCGAGGCGATGACGTTCGCCGACGTGCCGCCCTCGACGGGCACCCCCCACGAGTCCCCGGCCGGCACCCGGAACGACTCCCGGCGCACGTCGTACCCGAACGACTCGAACCGCCGCTGCACCCAGCCGGCGGCGCGGTCGAAGGCGGGCGAGGCGGCCAGCCGCGGGCCGATGTCGCCGGCCAGGTGGCGGACGGTCGTCATCGCCGCGCCAGGTCGGAAGCGGCCGGGCCCGTACGTGGGGTCCGGCTCGGTCGGCGTCGTGGTGGTGTCCGGCGGGTCGTCGGTGGCCGGCGGTGTCGCGGCGCTCGGAGTCGACGACGGCTGCTCGTCCGCACGTGGCTCCTCGCCCCCCGTGCATCCCGCGAGTAGCACGCCGCCCAGCAGCGCGCACGTCACGACGGCTGCCTGCGACCGGCGACGCCTGCGACTCACCACTCCCCCGACCCTCGCAGGTCCGGTCACGGGGTGAGCCAGCCCTCCTCCACGAGCTCGCGCACGACCGGCAGCCGCTCGGCCCGCAGCGCCGCGGGGTCGTGGTCGAGCAGCCCGGCCAGCGCGTCCAGCACCTGCCCGAGCATCAGGTCGCCGTCGCACGCCCCGACGAGTGCCGCCTCGACCGTGTCGACCGGACGCGCCCGGCGCACGCCGCGGCCCCGGCGCAGCACGATCCGCTCCGGGTCCTCGGCGCCGGGCTCGCCGTAGGTCTCCTGCACGACGTCGTCGGCGCGCACCAGCCGGGCGGCCAGCAGCGCGTCGTCGTCCAGCCCTGCGAGCGCGTCCACCCGTACGCCCCAGGCAGCCACCTCCGGCCCGAGCGGCTGGGCGACCTCGTACGGCCAGTCCTCGACCCGCACGACCGGCCGGTCCCGCCCGGTGCGGCGCAGGCTCAGCCAGCCCAGCCCGATCGCCCTCGACGCCCTGCTGCCTCGAACCAGGCGAGCCACCCGTCGTAGCGCGGCGCCCACGCGGCAGTCCCCTCCAGGCCGGCGTCGGCGAGCCAGAGCTGCGCGTACGCGGCGGGGTCGAGCACCTCACGCTGC
Organism: uncultured Actinomycetota bacterium; assembly: GCA_963785115.1. GTDB lineage: Bacteria > Actinomycetota > Actinomycetes > Propionibacteriales > Nocardioidaceae > JACCWP01. The sequence goes on along the minus strand of CAWATY010000006.1, from coordinate 614,200 downwards.
AGCACCCAGGCGTCGCAGCCGCTGCCGGCGAGCCACCCCTGGACCCGCTCCTCCCACGGCCGGCCCGCGACGTGCACCCAGTTGGCCAGCACCTGGCACCAGCCGCCGTCTTCCAGCAGCGCCGGGGCCTCGACGACGATCCGTCGCACCACCTCGTCGCCCGGCAGCCCGGAGTCGCGGTAGACCAGCCGCTCCACCCCCGCGGGTGACACCACGAACGGCGGGTTGGTGACGACGAGTCCGAAGCGCTCGCCAGCCACCGGCTCCAGCAGGTCGCCCGCGCGCAGGTCGACCTGCACTCCGCAGAGACCCGCCGTTATCCGCGCCATCGCCAGCGCCCGCGGGTTGAGGTCGGTCGCCACCACCTGCCCGGAGTGAGCCGCGAGGTGCAGCGCCTGCACCCCGCTGCCGGTGCCGAGGTCGAGCGCCCGGTCGACGGGGTCGCGGACCGCCAGCTGGGCCAGCGTGGTGGAGGCCGGGCTGACCCCGAGGACGTGATCGATGCCGACCCGCCTGCTGCCGCCGTCGAGGCCGGGAGTCAGGTCCGAGACGACCCACCAGTCGTTGTCGCCGTCGCCGTACGGCCGGACGTCGATGCCGGCGCACACCTCCTCGTCGGCCCGCGCCAGCACGCCGGCGTCGACCAGTGGTGCGACCAGCCCGGGCAGGGCTCGTTCCACATCGGCGACCGGCACCCGCGCCTGCAGCGGCCAGAGCCTGGTCAGCGTCGCCGCCGGCTCGTCGCTAGCCCGCGAGCGCGCGGAGGCCGGGGACCGTCGCGTCCCTCAGCAGCGCGGAGTGCGCCGGGGCGCCGAGCAGTCCGGTGACGACGTCGACGGTGTAGTCCGCGGCGGCGAGTGCCGCGCCCAGCCGGCGCACCACCTCGTCGTCCAGAGCCTCGATCGACCGGTGCTCGCCCTGCCCCACACCCCGGAGCGTAGGGGCGCCGGGCTTGGCTAGGCTCCACGCAGTGAGCCGGCAAGCGGGCCCCGACGCCGGGGCGAGTCGGGTGGTCCTGCACGTGGGCACCCCCAAGACCGGCACCACCTATCTGCAGGACGTGCTGTGGCGCAACCGTGACCTGCTGCGCGAGCGCGAGGTACTGGTTCCCGGAGACGCTCCCGACTCCGCGTTCCTCGCCGCGCTCGACCTCACCCACTCGGGCTGGGGAGGCGAGCCGCACCCCCGATCGCCCGGCCAGTGGGACAAGCTCGTCGACGAGACGCGGTCGTGGCCCGAGAACCGTGCTGATCAGCCACGAGATGTTCAGCGGTGCCAGCGCCGAGGACGCCCGTACGGCGGTCGCCGCCTTCGCCCCCCGGCCGGTCACCGTCGTCGTGACCGCCCGGGACCTGATGCGCCAGGTGCCGGCCGAGTGGCAGGAGAACGTCAAGCACGGGCGGGTCAAGACGTTCGCGGAGTTCTGGGAGCTGCTCAGCGACCCCGAGCACGCCCACGAGGCCTCGCGGTGGTTCCAGCTCGCCCAGGACGTGCCGGACATCGTCGCCCGCTGGGCCGCCGCCGTGTCGGCGCCGTGCGTCTGCGTGGTGACCGTCCCGCCCAGCGGCGCCGAGCCCACCTTGCTGTGGCGCCGTTTCGCCGAGGCCTGCGCGATCGAGTCCGACGGCGTCGACCTCGACGTGCAGGACAACAACCCGTCCCTGGACACCGTGACCACGGCGCTGCTGCGCCGCGTCAACGTCGACCTGCTGTCCCACCCGCTGCGCATCGACCAGCGCGACGAGCTGCTCAAGGGCGTGTTCGCGCACCGCGTGCTCGCCCCGCAGAAGGCCGCCGACGCCCGGATCCGGGTGCCGATCGAGGTGGCGGGCACGCTGCACGCGCAGGCAATCGCCTGGCGCAAGGCGCTGGCGGAGTCCGGCTGCACGGTCGTCGGCGACCTCGACGAGCTCGTGCCGCCCGAGCCCGGGACGTCCGAGCCCGACGTGCACCCGCCCGACGCGGTCCCACCCGGCGCCGTCGTCAAGGTCGCTGTTGCGAGCATCGCCCGGCTGCTGCACGAGCTCGGCCGGGTGCAGGACGAGCGCCAGCAGGTGCTCGACGACGTGGCCGAGCGCGGTGACTTCCTGGCCGAGCTGGAGCAGGAGCGGGTGGACCTCCAGCGCCGGCTGGACGCGGCGGAGGGACGGCTGCGCGAGCACCGGGACCTCCCGCCGGGTGTACGGGTGCGCCGGCTGGTCGTCGAGCTGTCCGGCCAGCTGCGCCCGCTGCGTTGGCTGCTCGGCGTCTACCGGATGGTGCGCGGTCGCCGCGGCGAGAGCCACGACCGGCCGCCGGCCGGCGGGTCAGGAGGAGCGTGATGTCCGAGCAGCGTGCGGGGTCACCCCCGCAGGTCTACCTGCACATCGGGGCGGCGAAGACCGGGACCACCTACCTGCAGGGCATGCTCTGGCAGCACCGCGACCAGCTGGCCCGGACGGGAGTGCACTACGCCGCCGAGGTGCCCGGCGAGCACTTCCTCGCCGCGCTCGACCTGCGCGACGTGCCGTTCGCCGGCGCCCGTCGCCCGCAGGCTGCCGGGGTGTGGCCGCGGGTGGCGGAGCGGGCCCGCTCGCTGACCGGCACCGTCGTCATCTCGCACGAGGTCTTCGCCCCCGCCCCCGCGGAGGTCGCGGCCCGCGCCATCGCCGACCTCGACCCGGCCGAGGTGCACGTCGTGATGACGGCCCGTGACCTGGTCCGTCAGGTCACGGCCGACTGGCAGGAGCGGATCAAGCACGGCTCGCAGCTGAGCTTCGCCCAGTTCGTCGACACCGTGCTCGACCCCGACAAGGCGCGGCGCGCACGAGCCAAGAGCAAGCGACTGCCGCGGTTCTGGGAGACCCAGGACGCCGCCGACGTGCTGCGCAGGTGGGGGTCGACGCTGCCGCCCGAGCGGGTGCACCTGGTGACCGTGCCACCCCCGGGTGCACCTCGCGACCTGCTGTGGCAGCGCTTCGCCACCGCGCTGGGCATCGACCCGGCGGCGTACGACACCGAGGCGGCCGGCCGCGAGAACACCTCGCTCGGGCTGCCCGAGACCGAGCTGCTGCGGCGGGTCAACGTGGCACTCGACGGGCGGCTGCCGATGCCCGCGTACGGGCGGATCGCCAAGGACCGGCTGGCCCACAAGCTGCTGGCCGCCCGCACCGGGTCACCGCGGCTGGTGCTGCCCGACGACATCCGTTCGCTGGTCGCCGACCAGGCCACCGACATGGTGGCGACGCTGCGTGCACGCGGCTACGACGTCGTCGGCGATCTCGACGACCTGCTCCCGGCAGCCGCCGGCCCGGGGGATGCCGACCTCGACGGTGCCGACGCCGACGCCGTCGCCGCGGCGGGTGTCGACGCCGTGGCCGGGCTCCTGCTCGAGCTCGCCGACGAGCGCGAGCGGCTGCGCCAGGCCCGCCAGTCGGCCGAGCGGGGCGTGCGTCCCGAGGGCGAGGAAGCCGGTCCGAGCCGTCCCCGGCGGGCCCTGCGCAAGGCCCGCACCGTGCTGCGTGGAGGTGACGGATGATCGGCTACAGCCCCGGCATCAAGCGAGGTCGCAAGCAGCCGCTGCACCTGGTGCTGCACGTCGGTGCGTTCAAGACCGGCACCTCATACATCCAGAACGTGCTGTGGGAGGGCCGCGACGCCCTGGCGGCGGCCGGCATCAACTTCCCGGGCGAGAAGAAGTGGGACGACCAGATCCACGCCGTCCGCGACCTGCAGGGCATGCGGGCCATGGGTGCGCGGCAGAAGAACGGCTGGGAGCGACTGCGGACGGAGGTCACCGAGTGGCGCGGCCCGCACGCTGCCATCTCGATGGAGTTCCTCACCTTCGCCAAGCCGCAGCAGGCCAAGCGGGTCGTCCACGACCTCGGCACCGACGACGTCGACGTGGTGATCACCGCCCGCGATCTCTCCCGCGTGGTCCCGGCGGCGTGGCAGGAGCGGGTCAAGAACGGCCGTACCTGGTCCTGGCCGGAGTTCGCCGAGGCGGTCCGCGACCCCGACAAGCGTGACACCCAGCCCGGCAAGGGCTTCTGGGTCCAGCAGGACCTCCCGACGATCGCGCGCAAGTGGGGCCGGGTCGTCGGCAACGACCGGGTGACGATCGTGACCGTCCCGCCGTCCGGCTCCGACCCGTCGCTGCTGCTCAGCCGGTTCGGCGAGGCCGCGGGCCTCGACCTCAGCGGCCTCAACACCCTCCCTACCTGGGGCAACCCCTCACTGGGGCCGTCGGAGACCGAGGCCCTGCGGCGCATCAACGCCGCCCTGGGCAACGCCACCCGGCACCACGCCTGGCCGGTCGTGGTCAAGCGACACCTGGTGCGCAAGATGGAGAGCCGGCCGAGCCGGCCGTTGCGGATCACCGCCGCGGACCTGGACTGGATCCTCCCGATGCAGCAGGAGGTCGTGAGCGAGCTGGTCGACGGCGGCTGGCGCGTCGTGGGGGACCTCGCCGACCTGGACCCCCGCACCCCGAAGGTCGACTCCGGTCCGACCGACCAGACCGAGGAGGCCGAGGTCGCGCAGGCACTGGTCGACTTCTCGCTCGTGCTCTGCCACCGGGTGCTGCTCAAGGCTGGCACGCCACCCAAGCCCAAGCAGGTCCGCGCCCTCGCCAACTACCTGCGCGGCTCCGAGGACGAGCTCGCGAGCCTGCGCTCCAGCGACGCCTGACGGGCGAGACCCGAAGCTCCAGAAGTCGGTAGCGGGCGGCTTTGGGGGGTTCGGTGTACGTGGCCCCGTCCGCCTCGTACCCTGTCGAGGGTTTGCAGGGCGACCCGCCAGGTCGCCGACCGGTCGCCGAGATGTGTGAGGACTTCCCATGGGGGCAATCCGCCGAGCAGGGCTGGTGGGCGCCAGTCTCGCCATCGCCCAGCTGGCCTTCGTCGTGCCCGGCTCCGTTCCGGCGGCGGGGCAGGCAGCCGATCCGGCTCAGGGTGACAGCGCGAGCGTGGCCAAGGCGCGGCGCCCCGCCGTGGTCGTGAACGCAGGCCGCCGGGGCTCCGGCGTCTCGCCCTTCGTCCTGGGCAGCAACCACCGGTTCGCGTTCCGCGGGTACGGCATGTGGAACACCACCACCGACCATGCAGAGCCGCGGGCCATCCAGGCGGCTCGCGGTGCAGGCATCAAGCTGCTGCGCTACCCGGGTGGGTCGCGGGCCAACTTCTTCGACTGGAAGGAGGCCATCGGGCCTCCGCGCCAGCGCGACTGCCAGGTCTTCGGCAAGCTGCGCGCGGGCAAGGGAGTGCGCGCCCTGTACGGCATCCACGAGCACATGCAGTACGCCAACCAGATCGGCGCCAAGACCCTGATCACGATGCCGTTCCTCACCGAGTCGGTCACCGACGCAGCGTCCTGGGTCGAGTACATGAACGACCCGCTCGGTGGGCGCAACCCCAACGGCGGCGTGGCGTGGGCCAACGTTCGCCGCGGCAACGGGCACCCGGCACCCTTCGGCGTGCACACCTGGACCCTGGGCAACGAGCCCTACCTGCGCAACCAGAGATTCTGGATGAGCAACAAGCTGGGCACCGCGCTGCGCCAGTACGTCAACGGGCGGACGTTCAAGGTGCACAACCAGCAGGTCGGCAAGGACTGCCGATTCCCCAACGGAGCGGCGCGTCGCCAGCAGCAGCGCGAGCTGCTCTACCCGCCGGTGAAGGCGGGCACCGCCCGCGTCACCGTCAACAAGAACAAGTGGACGCAGGTCAACTCACTGACGAACCACGGCCCCGACGCCAAGGTCTACGAGCTGGACAACAACACCGGCAAGTTGACGTTCGGCAACGGCGTGCACGGTGCGCCGCTGCCGGAGAAGGCGAACGTGCGGGCGTCGTACACCTCGGTGCACGCGGGGTTCAGCAAGATGCGCGCCGCGATGAAGAAGGTCGACCCGTCGATCCGGGTGTGCAGCGAGTGGTCGCGCCCGGAGTTCGTGCGCTACATGGGTAAGCGGCCCTACGACTGCCTGGCCGCGCACCCCTACCAGTTCTTCTCCCGCCAGTTCCGGAGCCCGCTCGAGGCGCACGACGCGCTGATGGGCGCCGAGCGGCACGCCTCGTCGCTGGTGCCCAAGCTGCGGCGAAAGCTGCGCCACCACCATCGCGGGAACGTGCCCCTGGTGGTGACCGAGTTCGGGGCGATCAGCCTGAACGCCCAGCCGGGGGCTCCGCACTGGGACCTCGGCATGTCCGACGCGTTGTTCATGGCGTCCCAGGCGGTGGGCTTCGTGCGGCGTGGCATCGGGGTCGCGGCTGGTGGGGCGCTGACGGCATTCAACCTGCGGGCCACGATCGGCCACCGGCCGAGGTTCACCACGTCCGCGTGGGGGGTCACCTCCGGCCAGCTGGCCCGGGTGGTCCGCTCCAACGGACGAGTGCTCGGCACCCAGGTCAGAGGGGTCCATCGACGCACGGCCGGGCAGGACAAGTACGCCGTGTTGCGCACCCTCGCCGTCGCCAAGGGGCACCACGCGTACGTGGTCGTCATCAACCGGCACCCGCGGCATGCCGTCCGGGCGCTGCTGGGGGTCAGGCACGGGTCGCTCGGCGGCAAGCGGATCAGCATCCGCTCGGTCGTCTCCAAGAAGGCGTGGACGTACAACACAGCCGGGCGCCCGCGAGCCGTCCACGTCGTAAGGGGATCGAAGCGGGTCGGCCGGCACGCCCCGATGCTGCGGTACCCGCCGCACTCCGTCACGGTGCTCAGCTTCCGGATCCGCTGACAGGCGGGCCGCAGCGGGGCAAGCCGCACTGACAGGTACGCTCGCCGGGTCATGACCCGCGTCTTCCTGCACATCGGCGCGCCGAAGACCGGCACCACCTACCTGCAGGAGGTGCTGTTCAACAACCGCTCGCGGTTGGCCCAGCACGGTGTCCTCTACCCCGGTGAGTCGTCGGCCGCCCACTACGCCGCCGCGCTGGACCTGCGCGACCTCGACTTCGGTGGTTACGACGACCCCGATGCCGAGGGCGCCTGGGACGACGTCGCAGCGGCGACGCGGGCCTGGGCCGGCACCGCGGTGGTGATCTCCCACGAGCTGCTCGCCGGAGCCAGCGACTCGGCAGTCGAGCGCGCCCTGCGGAGCCTCAGCGGGCTGGAGGTCCACGTCGTGCTGACGGTGCGCGACCTCGGCCGTCAGGTGCCCGCGGTATGGCAGGAGATGATCAAGAACAACCAGAGCATCGACTACGCGGCCTACCTGCGCCAGCTGACGTCGAAGGCGCGGAAGGGGCGGGCCGCCCGCATCTTCTGGCGCCAGCAGGACGTGCCGGCCGTGCTGGCCCACTGGGGTCAGCACGTCCCCACCGAGCGCGTGCACCTGGTGACCGTCCCGCCGCACGGGTCGTCGACCACGCTGCTGTGGGAGAGGTTCTGCAGCGTCCTGGGCATCGCCGCCGACGGCTACGACACCGAAGTGCCGCGCCACAACGTGTCCCTCGGCCTGGCCGAGGCCGAGCTGCTGCGACGGGTCAACCAGGCCCTCGACGGCCGGCTCGAGTGGCCTCGCTTCGCCGCCGTGGTGAAGTTCTGGTTCGCCGAGAGGCTGCTCAGCGCGCGCGTCGACAGCGATCGGGCGCAGGTCCCGGACAAGCTGCGGCCCTGGTTCACCCGGACCGCCCAGGAGATGGTCGACGAGATCCGGACCCGCGGCTACGACGTGGTCGGTGACCTCGCCGACCTCACCCCGCGCTACGGCCCCGAGGGTGCCACCGCCACGCCCCGCTCGGCGGAGACGCTGGACGCGGCGGCGTACGCGATCGCCGAGATGCTGGTCGAACGGGCCGAGGCCAGGCCGACCGGTCGGCGCCGAGTGGTCCGCGACATGTCCGAACGGCTGCGCGGACCGGGGCGTCGCAAGGTCCTCCGGGCTCTCCCCGAAGGCCTCCGCGAGCGGCTCCGCCGCTCCACCCGCGACTGACCTTCGCACCCGCCACCCGGCGAGTGGCCGGGGTCAGGCGGAGGTGGTCTCCGACTCCTCGACGGGGGACGCCTCGATCGCGATCGGGCGCCTCTTGGAGATGTAGACCGCGGCGGCGATGACGAGCGCGGCCACGACCGCGATCGTGATGCGTACCGGGTCGTTCTCGTCGACGCCCACCGACAGCGCGATCACGGCCGGAGCGATCAGCAGCGACACCAGGTTCATCACCTTGAGCAGCGGGTTGATCGCCGGGCCGGCGGTGTCCTTGAACGGGTCGCCGACCGTGTCGCCGATGATCGTGGCCTCGTGCGCGGGTGAGCCCTTGCCCCCGTGGTGACCGTCCTCGACGAGCTTCTTGGAGTTGTCCCAGGCGCCGCCGGAGTTGGCGAGGAACACCGCCATCAGGGTGCCGGTGCCGATCGCGCCGGCGAGGTAGCAGCCCAGCGGCGCGGCGCCGAGCCCGAAACCCACGGCGACGGGGGCGAGGATGGCCAGCAGGCCGGGCGTGGCCAGCTCGCGCAGCGAGTCGCGGGTGCAGATGTCGACGACCTTGCCGTACTCGGGACGGCCGGTCCCCTCCATGATCCCGGGGATCTCGCGGAACTGGCGGCGCACCTCGAAGACCACGGCGCCGGCCGCGCGGCCGACCGCGTTGATGGCGAGCCCGGCGAACAGGAACACCACCGACGCGCCGATGAGCAGACCGACCAGGTTGGCCGGGTTGGCGACGTTGAGGACGCCGAGCAGGCCGAGCAGGGCGTCGGCGTTGTCCGGCGTCTCCGGGTTGGCGTCCTCGACCGCGGTGGTCACCGCGTCGGTGAACGACCCGAACAGCGCGGTCGCGGCCAGCACGGCGGTCGCGATCGCGATGCCCTTGGTGATCGCCTTGGTGGTGTTGCCCACCGCGTCGAGCTCGGTGAGGATCGCCGCGCCCTTCTCGTCGACGTCGCCGGACATCTCCGCGATGCCCTGGGCGTTGTCGCTGACCGGGCCGAAGGTGTCCATCGCGACGATGACGCCGACCGTGGTGAGCAGACCGCAGCCGGCCAGTGCGACGGCGAACAGCGAGACGATCGTGACGCCCCCGCCGAGCAGGAAGGCGCCGTAGACGGCAGCGGCGATCACCAGCGCGGTGTAGACCGCGGACTCGAAGCCGACCGAGAGGCCCGCCAGGATCACCGTCGCGGCGCCGGTCAGCGAGGTCTTGCCGACGTCCTTGACCGGGCGGTTCTCGGTTCCGGTGAAGTAGCCGGTGAGCGCGAGGATGACCGCGGCCAGTGCGATGCCGATGATCACGGCCACCGCGGCTATCACCCGCGGGTCGCCGTCCGGCGCGTCGACCCCGCCGATCGCCTGGCCGACGAACGAGTCGAGCAGGCCACTGCCGCTGCCGCTGTCGGTCAGCTCGTCGAACGAGCCCGGCAGGTAGATGAACGCGGCGAGCGTGCAGAGCACCGCCGAGACGGCGGCCGAGATGTAGAACGAGCGGTTGATGGTGATCAGGCCGCCCTCGTTGGGGCGCGGCCGGGTGATGTACACACCCAGGATCGCGGTGATCGCGCCGATCGCGGGCACGATCAGCGGGAAGACCAGGCCCTCGGCGCCGAACGCCACCGAGCCGAGGATGAGGGCGGCGACCAGGGTCACGGCGTACGACTCGAACAGGTCTGCCGCCATGCCGGCGCAGTCACCCACGTTGTCGCCCACGTTGTCGGCGATGGTCGCCGCGTTGCGCGGGTCGTCCTCGGGGATGTTCTGCTCGACCTTGCCGACCAGGTCGGCTCCGACGTCGGCCGCCTTGGTGAAGATGCCGCCACCGACACGCATGAACATCGCGAGCAGCGCCGCCCCGAACCCGAAGCCCTCGAGCACTGCCGGGGCTTCTCCCCCGTAGATGAGCACGACGACCGACGCGCCGATCAGGCCAAGGCCGACGGTGCCCATGCCGACGGTGCCGCCGGTCCGGAACGCGATCCGCATCGCCGGGTCACGGCCGTCGTTCTGGGCGGCCGCCGCGACCCGGACGTTGGCGCGTACGGCGAGCCACATGCCCAGGTAGCCGATCAAGGCGGAGAAGCCCGCGCCGACCAGGAAGAACAACGAGCGGCCGATCCGGACCTCGGCGTCACCGGGCAGGACCAGGAGCAACGCGAACGCGATGACCGCGAACACGGCGAGGGTCCGGAACATCCGGGCGAGGTAGGCGGACGCGCCCTCCTGCACCGCCTTGCCGATGGTCTGCATGTTCTCGGTGCCCTCGGGGGCGGCGAGAACCTCCTGCCGGAAGATGCCGGCCATGACCAGCGCGACGAGCCCGATCAGGGCGACCGCGACGACCACCGAGGTGTTGCCGCCGGCGAGTGAGACGTCCGCGCCGCTGGCGGCAAGGGTGGTCCGCGACATTGCGAGTTCCTCCAGAAAAGACCATGAGCGGTCGGTGACGACCGCTCACCCTACGATGCGCGCCGACCGAGCCGACGGTGACCTCCGCCAGAGCGCTCCCAGACCGGCCGGTTCGGGAGTCAGACCTCGCTCGTCCAGTGCAGGCTGACCGACGTCCCGTCGCTTCCGGTGTTGACGGTGACACCGTCGGCGAGGCCCTCGAGCAGCGCGATCACCTCGGGGATCGCCGCGAAGTAGTCGGTCGCGGCGGGCGGTTCGTCGTCGCCGGCTAGCAGCGCGACCGCGTCCGCGCCCGACGCCTGGGGCAGCGCCACCGTGTCGCTGACGGTCACCGTCAGTCCGGGGTCGCCGAGGAAGTCGATGACGACCGGATCGGGCACGTCGGCGCGCACGTGCGCGGCGACCGCGCGACCGCAGGCCTCACCGACCGCGAGCCGCACGTCCTCGACGACCTCCTCGTCGACGCCGTGCAGCCGGGCGAGCGACACCGCGACGAGCCTGACGACGCGGACGTGCGCAGCATCGGGCGCCACGTCGAGCCGGACTTGCGACATTCAGTGACCCGTCAGCCAGCCGCCGCGGCCGCGACCGAGTCGTGGATCGCGAAGACCTTGGTCAGACCGGTGATGCGGAAGATCTTGAGCAGGCGCTCCTGGGTGCAGACCACCCGCAGGTTGCCGTCGTTGGCGCGGACCCGTTTGAGTCCGCCCACGAGCACACCCAGCCCGGTGGAGTCCAGGAAGTCGACGCTCTCCACGTCGACGATGAGCTGGTAGCGCCCCGCGTTGACCAGCTCGACCAGCGCCTCGCGCAACTTGGGCGCGGTGTAGACGTCGACCTCACCGCCGACCGCGATCACGGTCCAGTCGCCCTCGGTGCGGGTCTCGAGCGACAGATCCACGAGCTCTCCCTCACTTCTCGCCGATCAGCCCTGGCGGAGCCCGATCGTACGCGGTGCATTCAACCACGCCGGGCACGGACCCGTGGTTATCGCAGAACTTGGTCCCGGCGCGTGACGACCCGATGACGTCGATGCCGCGTGCCAGACTCGGGCACACCATGACGAGGCTGGCGTCCGAGCGGATCCTGCAGCCGGTTCCGCAGCCCATTCCAGAGTCGGGTCCGGAGCCGGGCACCGACCCCATCGCCGCCGTCCAGGGCATCGCCTCTCACCGCGGTGACGCCGATCGGCTCACCCACCTCGAGCTGCTGCCCGCCCGCGAGGCGCGGCCCAGCCCGTGGCCGACGTGGGCACCCACCGAGGTGGTCGACGGCTTCCGCGCCCGCGGGGTCGAGTGGCCGTGGACGCACCAGGTCGAGGCGGCCGACCTGGCCTGGCACGCACGGTCGGTGGTCGTCGCCACCGGTACGGCGTCGGGCAAGTCGATGGCCTACCTGCTGCCCGGTCTGGCGACGTTGGCGGCCCACCAGCTGCCGACCCGGGCTCGCGACCGTGGCCCGACCGTCCTCTACATCGCCCCGACCAAGGCGCTCGCGCACGACCAGCTCGGCGTGCTCGGCGAGGTCGGTGCCGGGGTGGGCGGACTGCGGGCCGCACCCGTCGACGGCGACACCCCCCGCGAGGCCCGCGACTGGGCCCGCGACCACGCCACCTGGGTGCTGACCAACCCCGACATGCTGCACCGCTCGCTGCTGCCCGCCCACCAGCGATGGGCCCGCTTCCTCGCCGGGCTCAGCTACGTCGTCGTCGACGAGTGCCACCACTACCGCGGTGTCTTCGGGTCCCACGTCGCCCACGTCCTGCGGCGGCTGCGGCGGCTGGCCGCGCACTACGGCGCCGAGCCCACGTTCGTGCTCGCGTCGGCCACCGTCGCCGAACCCGCGGCGTGCGCGAGCCGGCTGACGGGGCTCGACGTCAGCGCCGTCACCGATGACGGCTCCCCCCGCGGCGAGGGCGCGCTGGCGCTGTGGGAGCCGTCGCTCACCACGCTCGCCGGCGAGCAGGGCGCCCCGACCCGGCGTTCCGCGACCGCAGAGACCGCCGACCTGCTGACCGATCTCGTCATTCGCGGCGTCCGCACCCTGGCCTTCGTCAGATCGCGCCGCGGAGCCGAGTCGGTGGCGATGACCACTCAGCGCCAGCTGCGCGAGGTCGACCCCGGCCTCGCCGAGACCGTCACCACCTATCGCGGCGGCTACCTGCCCGAGGACCGGCGGGCGCTGGAGGCCGACCTCAAGGCCGGTCGGTTGCTGGGGACCGCTGCCACCAACGCGCTGGAGCTCGGCGTCGACGTGGTCGGGCTCGACGCCGTGCTGGTGGCGGGCTTCCCCGGCACCCGTGCCGCGCTCTGGCAGCAGCTCGGCCGGGCCGGACGTCGCGGCCGTCGCTCGGTCGGCGTGCTGGTGGCGCGCGACGACCCCCTGGACACCTACCTGGTGCGGCATCCCGAGGCGCTGCTCGGCCACCCCGTCGAGGCCACGGTGATCGACCCCGACAACCCGTACGTGCTGGGCCCGCACCTCTGCGCTGCCGCGCAGGAGCTGCCCCTCACCGAGTCCGACCTCGCCCTGTTCGGACCGGCCTCCCGTACCGGCGTCGCGGCGCTGGTGGCCGACGGGGTGCTCCGCCGCCGGTCGGCCGGCTGGTTCTGGACCCGCCGCGACCGGGCGTGCGACCTCGCCGACATCCGCTCCTCGGGTGGCGAGCCGGTCCAGGTCGTCGAGGAGGCCGACGGACGGCTGCTGGGCACCGTCGACGCAGCCGGCTCGCACTCGACCGTGCACACCGGCGCCGTGCACCTGCACCGCGGCCAGACCTACCTGGTGCGCGAGCTCGACGTCGACGGCGGCGTGGCACTGGTCGAACGCGCCGAGCCCGACTACTCGACCACCGCCCGCGAGGTCACCGAGATCGAGGTCGCCGACGTCGCCGCGACCCGCGGAGGCGGTGGAGCCGACCTGTCGTTCGGGACCGTGCACGTCACCAGCCAGGTCGTGGCCTACCTGCGCAGACGGCTCTTCACCGGCGAGGTGCTCGGCGAGCGACCGCTGGACCTGCCGCCCCGCCGCCTCACCACCCGCGCGGTCTGGTGGACCCTCGACCCCGCGCTGGTGGCCGCCGCCGGCGTGGCCGAGGCCGACCTGCCCGGCGCCGCCCACGCCGCGGAGCACGCCTCCATCGGGCTGCTGCCGCTGTTCGCCACCTGCGACCGCTGGGACATCGGCGGCGTCTCGACCGCGCTGCACCCCGACACCGGCCGGCTCACCGTGTTCGTCCACGACGGGCACCCCGGCGGGGCCGGCTTCGCCGAGCGCGGCTACGCCGTCGCCGAGCAGTGGCTGACCACCACCCGCGACGCCATCGCCGGCTGCGGCTGCCCGGACGGGTGCCCGTCGTGCGTGCAGTCGCCCAAGTGCGGCAACGGCAACCACCCGCTGGACAAGCCCGGCGCCGTACGGCTGCTCGACGTCCTCACGCGCGGCCTGCGTTCGGCCACCGAGGTGCCCGCCGCGGGCTGACGGGGCACGATGGGACCACGGGCGCCGTCGGCGACCCGGACGACGCGGACTGCACGAGGAGGCGACGACGTGGTGGTGCTGGGGGTCATCCTGCTCCTCGGCGTCGGCGTGGTCACGGCGACGATCGTCGCCAACGGCAGCGACGAGGCGACGCTGAACATGGTCGGCCTCGACGTGACGACGTCGTACGCCGGCATCTACGGCATCGGGGCGCTGAACCTGTTGCTCGTCGTTCTCGCCCTGTTCCTGCTGCTGGGCGGCGCCAAGAAGTCCCGCCGCCGCCGCGGCGAGGTGCGCCGGCTCCGCCGGGAAGCGGACCAGTCGGCCAGTCACTCAGGCGACGACGCGGGGCCGCTACCGCGGGGGCCGGGCAACGACCGAACCCCCGGGGACGGCCGACGCCGCGACGAGGGGATCGGCGAGCACTTCGAGGGCACCCCCCGCGAGTGAGCCAGCATCCGGCGGGCCAATCCCCGGTCAGCCGAGGCCCGGTCCGGCTCGGGCCGTCGACGCGGGAGCCCAGACCAGCCCGACCATCTCGGGCGTGTGCACCTCGACGGTGACCCGCACGTCGGCACCGTCGACGACGCACTGAGTGACGCGCGCGCCGTTCCGGGCGGCCGTCTGCTCCACCGCCGCACACGCGTCGTCACCGACGCGCAGCGCCTGCGCGCCCGCGATTGCGGCCAGGTCCGCGGCCGCGGCGGACCGGTGGGCCGCCACCGCCACGTGGCCGCACGCCAGGCAGAGTGCCGTGACGACGAGGACGAGTCCGAGCAGCCCGACGGCGGCGACGGTCGCGACACCGTCGTCGCGCCGATGCTCGTGCCACCGCCCGGCCCGCCGGACGGTCATCGACGTCACCGGTCGGCGGCGGACGGCTCGGCCACCGACACGGCTCGGGCGCTGAGGCCGACCGGGGGCAGCACGCCGACCAGCGGCAGGTCGGCGCCCACGTCGGCGCGTACCTCGACCTCCCAGAGGTCTCCGGCGCGGCGCACGGTGAGCTGCGAGCCGGTCGGCGCCTCAGCCAGCGCAGCATGCTGGACCGCCCCCGACGGCTCGCCGCGCGCGGCCAGCCTGGCCGCCTCACGAGCGGCGTCGACGAGCCGGACCTGGGCGATGCCCAGCGTCACGACCCAGGCCAGGGCCGCCGTCAGGGCGACGAGCACGGGCAGCACCATCGCAGCCTCGGCGGTGACCATGCCGTGCTCGCGACGTCGTCGGTCCGGGCGGGTGGGCGTGCGCACGGAGCCTCCCTCGTGGCGACGGGTGAAACGGGTGGGAGCAGGTGGGGCGCACCGGGTCGCGGCGCGCCCCACCGCGATTGGCGTGCCGCTCAGAAAGGCAGCAGGTCGGTGATCGAGCCGATGACGTCCTGGAACAGGTTCTGGAAGAAGTCGGACTGGGTGAGCTGGTAGAGAACGCCCGCGACACCGCAGGCACCGACCGTGCCGACGGCGTACTCGGACGTGGTCATGCCGCGCTCGGTGCGGCGGCGCCGCAGGATCCGGAACCGGGTCGTGCTCATGACTGCTCCCTCCTCGCTCCGGCGCGCTCGCACGAGCCGGGGCCGCGATGACTGGACGTCCGCACTGTCGGTCGCCCAGACACCGGCTGGCGGGCTCCGACCCGCGGCCTGGGGACGACGCCACGGGCCCGCGCGGCCTGTGGAGAAGTGGCTCGGGGAATCGGTCGCCGGTCTCAGACCAGCAGGGTGCGGAAGGCGCCGATCACGGTAGGCACGATGCCGACCAGGACGAAGGCCGGCAGGAAGCAGAGGCCCAGCGGCCCGGCCGAGGCGACTGCCACCCGCCGCGCTGTCTCGTCGACGCGCGCGCGACGCTCGGCCCGGAGGTCGTCGGTGAAATGGGTCAGCGACTCCGCCAGGGGCGACCCGGTCTCCAGGGCCCGGACCACGGCACGGGCGAGCGGCCCGAGGGCCGCGTCGCGGCCGGCGTCCGCCCATGCCAGCTGCGGGTCGGCGCCGAGCCGCACCCGCGCGGCCACCCTGCCGAGCTCGTCGCCGAGCGGCCCGGCCACGGCAGCGCCGACGACCGACGCGGCGACCCCGACCGGACGCCCGGCCCGCAGGCAGACCACGAGCAGGTCGACCGCCAGCGGGAGATCGCGAGCGATGCGGAGCCTCCGCGCGCGGACGGCTGCCGGCTCGAGCCGACCGACGAGGCGATAGGTGACCAGCGCGACCACCGGGCCGGCCAGCACGCCGACCCAGCCGTCGACAACGGACACCACCCCCACCCCGGCGAGTCCCGCGGCCACCAGGTGCG
Organism: uncultured Actinomycetota bacterium; assembly: GCA_963785115.1. Taxonomy (GTDB): domain Bacteria; phylum Actinomycetota; class Actinomycetes; order Propionibacteriales; family Nocardioidaceae; genus JACCWP01. Next base: position 598,108 of record CAWATY010000006.1, on the reverse strand, counting down.
ACCCGAGCAGCGCGCGTACGTGCCCGCCGCGCGAGGCCGAGCCGCGACGGGGACCCAGCGCTGCCAGCCGCCGCCCCGGCAAGCCGGACGCCGAGGCAAGCGCCACGGCCAACCCGGCCAGGACGGCGCAGCTGAGCGGGCTCACCGCAGCGCGCCGTCGGCGAGCCGCTCGACCCACAGCACGCCCGCCGCCGCCAGCGCCGTCCCGACGCAGAGGCACCACGCCCCCACCGGGGTGGCGATCAGCACCTCGAGCGGATGCGCGTCGAGGCCGGACCCGAGCAGGATCCCGAGCACCGGCAGCCCGGCCAGCAGCCGCGCGGTGGAGCGGGACGTGCCCAGCGCGACCTCGACCTGGCGTCTCTCGTCGGTGTCGGCGCGGACGACCCCGGCGATCCTGGCCACCACGTCGGCAAGGCCTGCTCCCGATCGTTGCGCCACCGTCCACGCGGCCGCCACCAGCCGCATGCCCGTCGGCGCCGTCCGACGCGGCGGCGACCCGCAGCGCGAGCGGGACGTCACCACCCAGCCGGGCTGCCGTCGCCGCGGGCGCCAGCAACGCGACATCGGAGGCGACCCGCGACAGCACCCGGGACGGCGGCTGACCCGCCCGGAGCCCGGCGGCGAGGGCGTCGCATGCCTCGATCACCGCCGACCGCCGACGCTGGGCCTGCGCCCTCGCCCGCGACCGGCGCAGCAGAACGACGGCGGTGCCCCCGACGACGACGGCACTCACCCCCAGCGGGACGACCGTCGCTCCGGGTCGGAACACGGTCCCGGCGACCGCGGCAACGGCGACCAGCACGGCGAGGTGAGGGCGCCGCCACCAGGACCTGGCGCCTCCCACCTGCGCGGCCACCGGAGCCGCGGGCCCGGCGGTGCCGGTACGCGGCAGCCGCGACCGCAGCAACGACACACCGGGCGCCGGCACCAACAGGGCCACCGCCAGACCACAGCCCGTCGCCACCACGGTGGCCAGCAGCGCGACGCTCACCCGGGACCGTCACTCAGCAGGGCGTCGAGCGCCGTTGCCGCAGGTCCGGTGCTCGTGCGGCCGGCACGGTCGAAGAACAGGGCGGGGGTGCTGCGCACCCGGTGGTCGGCACCCGGGTCGAGCACGCCGATCTCGGCTACCCGCCGGACACCGTCGACGTCGCGTCGCAGGTGCACCGCGACGTGCAGCCCGGCAGCCACCTGGGAGTGCACCGCGTCCCGACTCATGCCTGCGGTCACGCCCAGTGCCTCCAGCCGTGCCGGGACGTCACCGGTGGAGTTGGCGTGCAGCGTGCTGCACCCGCCCTCGTGCCCGGTGTTGAGCGCCGCCAGCAGGTCGACCACCTCGGCGCCGCGCACCTCGCCGACGACCAGTCGGTCGGGGCGCATCCGCAGCGCCTGGCGCACGAGGTCGCGCAGGTCGATCCGCCCCGCCCCCTCGACATTGGGCGGACGGGCCTCGAGTGCCACCACGTGCGGATGCTCCGGCCGCAGCTCGGCGGAGTCCTCCACCAGCACGATCCGCTCGTCGGCCGGCACCAGGGAGAGCAGCGCGGCGAGCACCGTCGTCTTGCCCGTGCCCGTGCCGCCGGTGACCAGGAACGCCGTCCTGGCCCGGATCAGTGCCCCCAGCACCTCGGCGCCCGCGGTCGGGATGCTCCCCGCCGCGGTGAGCTCGGCGAGGGTGAACACCCGGCGGGCGGGCACCCGCAGGCTGAGCAACGTGCCCGGCCGCGCGAGCGGCGCCAGTGCCGCGTGCAGGCGGGTGCCATCGGCCAGCCGCACGTCGACGAAGGGACTGGCGTCGTCGAGCCGACGCCCCCCGGCCGCTGCCAGCCGCTGGGCCAACCGCCGGACCTCGCCGTCGTCGCCGAAGGTCGCGTCGACCCGAACCAGTCCCCGACCCCTGTCGACGTAGACCTGGTCCGGCCCGTTGACGAGCACGTCGGTCAGCCCCGGCTCACGCAGCAGCACGTCCAGCTGTCCGGCGCCGGTCGTCTCGCGTTCCAGTGCGTCGACCAGGTCGAGCAAGGCACCGTCGTCGAGCACCCGCCCGTGCGCGCGGACCAGAGCGGCGACATCGGCCGGGCTCGGCGTCGTGCCGTCGTCGTGTCCGCGCTCGGCCAGGCCCGCACGGACCTGCTCCAGCAGGACCGGATCGGAGGCGATGCTCATAACAGGCTCATGACGCGTCCACGGTTCTTGCCGCGCTGCCGAGGCCGACCTCCGCAAGGACCCGTCGACAGGCCCGCCGGAGTGGACCGCGACGTCGGCCCAGCGGCCCGAGTCCCTGGTCGAGGGACTCCGCCAGCCGTCGATCCGGACGCATCGCCGCCAGTACGGGCAGGCCGAGCGAGTCACCGACCGTGCGGGCGTCGAGACCCGCCGGGCCGGGCCCTCGCACGACCAGCCCCACGGCGGAGGTCGACCGGGTGACCTCGGTGACCACGCGGGTCGCCGCCGACACCGCGCGGACCTCCGCGGGCACCACGACGACCGTCTGGTCCGACCGGACGAGCGCCTCCCCCGCGGCCGCATCGGGCGGTCGCGGCAGGTCGACGACGACCATCCCGTGGCCCCGCCCGCCGGCGGCGACGACGGCGCGCATGGACGCTGCCGGCACGGCCTGCTCGGCACCTCGCTCCCAGGTCAGCAGCGAGAGCCCTCCCAGCGACGGCAGCAGATCGCGCAGCGAGGGTGCGCTCACCCGTCCGGACGCCGCGGCGAGATCCCCCCAGCGCAGACCCTGCGCGTGCTCGCCGCCGACGGCGAGGTCGAGACCGCCGCCCCAGGGGTCGGCGTCGACCAGCAGGCAGCGGACACCATCGGCCACCGCCTCCGCTGCCAGCGCCGCGGCGAACACCGACGCACCCGCGCCGCCGCACCCCCCGATCACGCACACGACGGCCGCTCCCGGCGAGCCCTCGGCGCACGAGCCGAGCAGGTCGGCCAGCAGGTCACGGCCGGCAGGAAGGTCGACGACCCGCTCGGCACCGGCCTCCAGCGCGCGCCGGAACACCTCCGGGTCGTCGGCCTGCCCCACCACGAGCACGGCGTCGCGCCGCGGGAGCTGCAGGGCGGCCAGCGCCTCGGTGCACTCGTCACCGACGAGGACCAGTGCCGCGGTGACCCACACCCGACGGACCTCGGCAACGTCCCGCGGACCGACGACGTGCACGTCGACACCGGTGGTGGCCGCCAGCCGCAGCAGCTCGTCGAGAACCTCGCCGTCGCCGCTGACGACCAGCGGCCGCCCACCGGGCCCCCCGCCCCCGCGCTCCATCTGCCTGGTCACGTCCATGCCGGGGAGCGTCGTACGCCGAGGGCCGCCCGGCGGCGTACCGGCGCCGGGCTGTGGACGGCACGGTCACCGGCCAGGACTGTGGACACCGGCCTCCGTGGAGAGGGCACGGCGGAGGGAGGGGTCCTCTAGGGTCGAGGCGTGGGCACCACCGCGCAGGGGGCGGGCCGCCCCGCGGCCTTCTTCGACCTGGACAAGACGATCATCGCCCGGTCCAGCACGCTCGCCTTCAGCCGCGCGTTCCTCGAGGGCGGGCTGATCACCCGCCGGTCAGCGCTGCGCAGCGCGTACGCGCAGTTCGTGTTCGGCCGGTCGGGTGCCGACCACGAGCAGATGGAGCGGATGCGGGCGTACCTGTCCCAGCTGTGCGCGGGGTGGCCGGTCGACACCGTCCGCGAGATCGTCGCCGAGACGCTGCACACGATCGTCGACCCGATGGTCTACGACGAGGCCGTGGGGTTGATCGAGGAGCACCGGGCTGCGGGCCGTGACGTCGTGATCGTCTCCACGTCGGGCGCCGAGGTGGTCGTCCCGATCGGGCAGATGCTCGGTGTCGACCACGTGATCGCCACGGAGATGGTGGTCGAGGACGGTCGCTACACCGGCGAGATCGCGTTCTACGCCTTCGGCATCAACAAGGCCCGGGCGATCCGCGAGCTCGCGGCCGAGCGCGGCTACGACCTCGCCCACAGCTTCGGCTACTCCGACTCAGAGACCGACCTGCCGCTGCTCGAGGCGGTCGGCCACCCGCACGTGGTCAACCCCGATCGTGCCTTGCGTCGAATCGCGGTCGAGCGGGACTGGCCGGTGCTGAGGTTCACGACGCCGGTGGCCCTGCGGCGCCGGGTGGGCCTCCGGCCGAGGCCACGGCAGCTGGTGGTCATGCTGGTGGTCGCCGCGGCCGCAGGCGGCGCCGTCGTGTGGCAGGCCCAGCGCCGCCGTGCCGCGGCCTGAGTCTCAGCTCCCGCGGGTGCGCGGGGGGTCAGCGTGTCGGAAACCGACACGCCGGGGAGGTCTTCCGCACCGGCTCCCGCGGGAGTAGAACGGGAGGCACAACTCCACAGTCACACGGTGCTGGCGGGTACCCACGCGGCGATCCACCCTTCGTAAGGGCAGTCACCTCGGGAAACTCCCGCGACGACAGTTGCGAGTGCACGCCTGGTAGCCCGGAGCACCGTGCAGCGGACGGCGTCCCCTACGCGGGTGGCGCCGTCTGCATGCCCTGACGGCCCCCTCTCACCCGGTGCTCAATCCGGGAGCGGCGCTGCCTGCGCCCCACGGGTGTACGCCCGAGCCGCGTGCAGCAGCCAGCGCGCCACCCCCGCCGCCCCGCCCTCCCCGTACTCCGCCAACGCGGCCCGGTACGCGGCCGGGTCGACCGCGTGCCCGGCCTCGGGCACGGTCACCGACGCCGGGTCGACGCCGCGCTCGACGAGCACCAGTCGCTCGGCCGCCCGGGCGACGACCCCGTCGGCCGTGCCGAACGCCGCGGCGTGCGCCACCTCGGCATGCACCACAGCGGCCACCGCCATCGCCGGCGCTGCGGTCGGGGCCAGCAGCCTCTCGGCCAGCGCGTGCAGCCGGTCGGCGCCCGCCGCCGAGCGAGGCCGACCGGCGCTGCCCGTGGCCTCGGCCGGGACGGCGAGCGTGTGCAGCCGCGCCAGCACCTGCACCGGGCTCGACCGCCAGACGGTGAGCAACGCCATCAGCTCGACCGAGACGCGCACCGCGCCCGCCGCCACGGTGTCGGCCCGACCGGCACGCACGTCGTCGAGAGTGCTCGCGCTGCCGGAGAGTCCGGCGCTGGCGACCGCGCCCAACAACAGCGACTCCGCGGTGACCTCGGGCCCGGTCCGGCGCCGGCCCCGGTCGCGCAGCCGCGCATCGATCCCGTCGCGGGCGGCCGCCAGGGCCGACGGCACGCCCTCGAGGCCGGCGACGACGGCGAGTGGGTCGGTCGGCGAGGGCACCGGCGAAGCCTAGGCGGCACCGCCGTGCAGACCGCTGTGCCGACCGCGGTGCCGACCGGCGTGCCGACCGCCGTGCCGACCGCTGTGCCGACCGCCGTGCCGACCGGCGGTTAGCGTGGCGATCGTGGACGACCGGGCGCGCAGGGAGCGGGCAACGGTGTTCGGCGGCGTGGCCGACGCGTACGCCCGCTCGCGCCCCTCGTACCCGGTCGAGGCGGTGCGCTGGTTGGTCGGTGACGCGCCGCTCCGGGTGCTCGACCTCGGCGCCGGCACCGGCCGGCTCACCGAGCGGCTGCTGGCCGACGGGCACCGGGTGCTGGCGGTCGACCCGTCGCTGCCGATGCTCACCCACGCCGTGCGCGTCGGTGCCCCCGTGGTCGCCGGCGAGGCGGAGCGGGTGCCGGTCAGCCACCGCGTCTTCGACGCCGTCGTGGCCGGACAGTCCTTCCACTGGTTCGACCACGAGCGGGCGGTGCCGGAGATCCACCGGGTGCTCAAGCCGGGCGGCGTCGTGGGCACGATCTGGAACCTGCGCGACGAGACCGTGCCGTGGGTCCGCCGGCTCAGCACTGTGATCGGCGCCGAGCCCGACGTCCCCGACCCGAGCGGTTCGCTGGGCCTGCACGGCTTCGGCGCCGTCGAGCAGCGTCAGTTCCGTAACTGGCAGCGGGTGGACCGGCGCGGGCTGATCGACCTGGTGTGCTCGCGGTCCTACGTGGCGGCACTCGGCGCCGACGAGCGGACGCGGGTGCTCACCGACGTCGGCGCCCTCTACGACGCGCACCGCGGCGATCCGCTCGGCCTGACGCTGCCCTACGACACCTACTGCTTCCGGGCGGCGCGGAGCTGATCGGTCAGCCGGTCCGGCCGCCCGGTCCGGCGGCACCCCCTACCGTGCGGGGATGGGCGAGGTCGGTGCGGGCACGGTGCTCGCAGTCGCAGCACTGGTGGCCGCCGCCCTGCTGCTGTGGGTACGCCGGCACCGACGCGACCTCGGCACCCCCTCCGACCGGGCGACGTTCACCACCCTGCACACCGCCTCGCTCGCGTCACCGGCGCTGCGCGCCGGACTGACGGCGGCCAGCGCGGAGCGGGCCGTACGCCACCTTCGGACGCTGCTCGGCGTCCCTGCCGTCGCGCTCACCGACACCACCGGGGTGCTGGCCTGGGACGGGGGCGGCGTCCACCACCAGGACCAGATGGTGGCCCTCGCCGCCCGCGCCATGGTCGCGGGCAACACGCAGGCCTACGGGCGTGGCGACGTGGGGTGCCCACGCACGGCGTGCGAGCTGCAGGCGGCGGTGGTGGCCCCGGTGTCGGTCGAGGACCGGGTGGTGGGGGCGCTGGTGGCGGTCACCGGCTCGGCGTCGGCCGGGCTGGTGCGAGCCACCACCGAGGTCGCCCGCTGGGTCTCGGGCCAGCTCGAGCTGGCCGAGCTGGACAAGTCACGGACCGCGCTGATGGAGGCCGAGGTGCGGGCCCTGCGCGCGCAGATCTCCCCACACTTCATCTACAACTCGCTCACCGCCATCGCGTCGTTCGTGCGTACCGATCCCGAGCGGGCCCGCGAGCTGCTGGTCGAGTTCGCCGACTTCACCCGCTACTCGTTCCGCCGGCACGGCGACTTCACCACGCTGGCCGAGGAGCTGCGCTCGATCGAGCGCTACCTCGCCCTGGAGAAGGCCCGATTCGGCGACCGGTTGCAGGTCACGCTGCGGGTGGCGCCGGAGGTGCTCGCCGTGTCGCTGCCGTTCCTGTCGGTGCAGCCGCTGGTCGAGAACGCCGTCCGGCACGGCCTGGAGAACAAGCCGGGAACGGGCCACATCACCATCACCGCCGAGGACAGTCACGCCGAGGCGGTCATCACGATCGAGGACGACGGGGTGGGTGAGGACCCCGACCGGATCCGGCGGGTGCTGGCCGGCGACCCCGAGGGCGACTCGGTCGGGCTCGGCAACGTCGACGAACGGCTGCGGACGGTCTTCGGCGACGACTACGGCCTGGTCGTCGAGACCGCCGTCGGCGCTGGCACCCGGGTCACGGTGCGGGTGCCGAAGTTCGCCCCCGGCGTCACCGGCTGAGTCAGCGCAGCAGGCGCGCCACGGCTCCCTCGGGCCCGGAGGCCCAGCACGCACCGCTCGGCGTGCACGACACCGCGTCGAAGTTCTCCCGGCTGAATCGCGCCCAGGTGCGACCGCCGTCGTAAGTCACGTCCGAGCCGGTCGGGCCCACGGCCACCAGGACGGCGCGCTTGGTGTGCGCCAGCCAGTCGAGGCCGGACCGGTAGCCGGACAGGTCGCCGCCACCGCTCCACGTCCGACCGGTGCCGGTACGTGCGGACGCGTCGTGCCCGTCGTTCGGTCGCTCGAAGTCGCCGCCGACCGCGACTCCGCGCCGCGGACCGTCGAACGCGAGCGAGAACACGCCACCGGCGGGCGAGGCCGGGATCGGGGCACGGCTGACCTTCCAGGTCAGCCCGCGGTCGCGGGTACGGAAGATCCGCGACGCCGCACCACCCGAGGCCAGCCAGGCCCGTTGGCTGCCCGCGGTCACCAGGCAGGTGCCGCTGGCGGCGAACCCGAACTCCCCGTCGACTGCCGCGGGCATGCCGCGCGCCGGCAGCCGTCGCCAGCTCTGGCCGAAGTCGTCGGTGGCGATGATCCGGAACTTCCCGTTCACCGGGTCACTCATCGCGATCCCGTGCCGTCCGCGCTGCCAGAACGCCATGCAGTCGTAGAACGCGTCGGGGTCGTGGTTGGTGAACGCCCGCTTCCAACTGTGCCCGCCGTCGGTCGTGGTGTAGATCCGCGACGCCTGGGCGGGGCCGATCGCCAGCACGCTCGCGTTGTCCGCATCGGTGGCCTCGACGTCACGGAACAGCAGCCCGTCGGTGCCGGCCGGCGACACGTCGTCCCAGCTCTGCCCGCCGTCGGTCGTCCGGAACACGCTGCCGTCACTGCCGCCCACCCAGGCGACGTCGGCATCGACCGCGTCGAGGCCGCGGAACTGCTCGTCGGTGGCGACGTCGACCGAGCGCCAGCCGAGCCCGACCGGAGCCGGCACGGGTTGGTACGCCCGGTCGGCGCCGGGGGCCGCGGACCCCGGCGCGGCAGCGAGTGCGAGCACGGTGCCGACCGTGGTCGCAACGGTCAGGGCGATGGCAGCAGGACGCCGCACGGGTGCCTCCGGTGTGGACGGTCGACGAGTGTGTGCAGTGCATCCCCCGTGGGGCCCGGCGGCAAACGCGGGGGCAAGGTCAGCGCCGCAGGGCCAGCGCGTACAGGTGCACGGCGGTGAAGTCGAGGGCCGGCTCCGACGAGGCGTACGCGCGCACGTCGTCGCGGTAGCCGAGCCCGTGGCCGTCGAACACGTCGAAGCCCCCGGCCGAACAGCGCCGGTAGAACCCGGCTCCGCTGCCGAGCCCGGTGATCTCGTCCAGCGCGGCCGGTCCGGGCACTACCGCGCCTCGCAGCAGCGGCGCGGTGCCGTCGTGCGAGCCCACCAGGTTGGCCACCTGGTGGTGGGTGCAGTGCGGGAACAGCCCGCCGCTGCCGACCACGAAGCTGGTGCCCCACGGGTTGGCACCGCCCACGAAGCCGCGCATCCGTGCGCCGAGCGCCTCGGCCGCGGCCGCGGCGTCGGAGTCGCCGGTCCGCTCGGCGAACAGCTGCGCGGTCACCTCGACGCCGAGCGCCCAGTCGGTCACCAGCGTCTCGTCGCCGGTCAGGCCGAACGGCGGCGCGTACCGGTGCCGCGCGACCTCGAGCTGCGCGCCGAGGTCACGGACCAGGTCGCGGTGGTCGACCGGCAGCCCGCGAAGGTACACAGTCGGCAGCACACCGGGCGTCTGCTCGAGCGCGTCGGCGAGGTCGGCGTGCGCGAGCGCGCTCACGTCGTCGCGAGCCAGCGTGAACCACGCGTGGAAGGGCGAGTCGAGGTAGGCCCGTGCCCACCGGGTGGCCGCCTCGAGGTCGGCGCGCAGCCAGCGGCCCGGGGCGGCGTCGCCCAGCGCGAGCTCGGCGAGGACGAGCTCGGTGGCCCCCAGCTCGAGGTCGTCGCGCCACTCGTCCTCGACGTAGTACGAGCGCGGAGTGGTCGTCGTCAGCGGCGCCACGGAGCGCGTCCGCGCCAGGTCGAACAGCGTCCTGGCCTCGCGCACCCGGCGCAACGCCTTCGCGGTGTCGCCGGCGGCGGCCTCCAGCTGGGCACGCAGTGCGAACGCGGCGACCAGCCGGCCCGCCAGGTTGGGGCTGACCGGGCTCCCGGGAGGCCCGGCACGGAACACCGGCCGGTGGCCGAGGAACCTCGCCGGCTCGCCGGGCCCGGCGTCGATCCGGTCGTCGGTCTCCGGGAGACGCCACCGGTCGTGGTCGCCCAGCACCCGCTCACCGCCGGGCCGTCCACCGTCGCCCAATCCGACCTGGAAGTAGAGCGTCGCGGAGTCGGCGTCCCACATACGGTCGAGCCAGTCGGCACCGAACAGCGCCTCCTCGCGGACCGCAGCGACATCGGCGGCTGGCCCGCGGGCGGCCAGCAGCAGCAGGACGTCGGCATAGCTGGTCGTGGTGACGAACTTGAGGAAGTCGCCGGCGTCGGCCCAGCCGCCGCTGGCGTCGATACGGCCGCCGAGCGGCTCCGGCAACGAGTCCAGCCGCCCGTCCCGGTAGCGCGGCGCCGCATACACCCGGGCGCGGGCGTCGCGCAGGTGCGCGGGCTCGCGGTCGAGCGGTCCCGGCGGGACGTCGGCGCCGTCGCGCTGGCTGCGGAAGAACGACACCGCGTCGGCCAGCATCGGGTCGGCGCGGTCGGCGGCCGGGGCCACGTCGAACCACGGCGAGACCGCACGGTCAGCTCCACCCACCGCGACCCGGTACCTGCCGGGCACGGTGAGGCCGGTCAGCCGCAACCGGTGCACGTGCCGCCAGCGCGCGTTCCAGGAGCCGACGTCAGCACCTACCGGGCCGGCGGCCACCCGTGTCCCGTCCTGGTCGACGGCGAACCACCGCCGGCTCCCGGCCGGCGAGCCGGACAGCAGCCACGCCTCCTTGGGTCCGGCGGGGTCGTACCCCGTACGGTCGACCCGCACCAGGTCCCGCGCGCCCACCCGCGAGCTGTCACCAGCAGGTCGCCAGAGCGGGCGTTCTGACGGTGACAGGTCGGGGGAGGCGGGGGCGGCGGAGCAGGCCGCCAGCAGGCCGGCGACGGCTACCATCGCGACGACCAGCCGGCGCTCCACGGCCTCACCGTGTCACGGGCGAGCCGGTAGCGTCGTCGGGGTGCGGTTCCTCGACGGCGGGCGCCCTGCCCACGACCTGACCTACAGCGACGTGTTCATGGTCCCGTCGCGCTCGTCGGTCATCTCCCGGTTCGACGTCGACCTCACTACGCCGGACCGGATCGGCACGACACTGCCGCTGGTCGTCGCGAACATGACCGCGGTCTCCGGTCGTCGGATGGCCGAGACCGTTGCCCGCCGCGGCGCTCTCGCCGCCGTGCCCCAGGACATCCCGCTGGACGTGGTCGGCGACGTGATCGCGCGGGTCAAGGCCGCGCACACCGTCTACGACACCGCGATCACGGTCGCTCCGCACACCACCGTCGGCGAGGCGCTCAGCCTGATCCCCAAGCGGGCCCACGGGGCGGTCGTGGTGATCGACGGGGAGACACCGGTCGGCGTGATGAGCGAGCACGACGGCGTCGGCGTCGACCGCTTCGCCCAGGTGCACGAGGTGATGGCGGCCGACCCGCTGACCCTTCCCGCGGGGGTGGAGCCACGCCAGGCCTTCGACGAGCTGACCGCCCGGCACCTCGGGCTCGCACCGGTGGTCGACGGCGACCGGCTGGTGGGGGTGCTCACCCGCCGGGGTGCGCTGCGGGCGTCGCTGTACGTCCCGGCGGTCGACCGCGACGGCCGGCTGATGGTGGCGGCCGCGATCGGCATCAACGGCGACGTGGCCGGCAAGGCCAAGACGCTGCTCGGCCACGGCGCCGACGTGCTGGTGGTCGACACCGCGCACGGGCACCAGGACCGAATGCTCGAGGCGCTTGCCGGTGTCGCGTCCGCCCGAGACGAGCTCGCCGCCGGCAGCGGCCGCCGGGTGCCGCTGGTCGCCGGCAACGTCGTCTCCGCGGAGGGGACCCGCGACCTGGTGGCGGCCGGCGCCGACGTGGTCAAGGTCGGCGTCGGTCCGGGGGCGATGTGCACCACCCGGATGATGACCGGGGTCGGCCGGCCGCAGTTCTCCGCCGTGCTGGACTGCGCGGCCGCCGCCCGCGACGCCGGTGCTCACGTGTGGGCGGACGGTGGGGTCCGCCACCCCCGCGACGTCGCGCTCGCGCTGGCCGCCGGAGCGTCGAGCGTCATGGTCGGTTCGTGGTTCGCGGGCACCTACGAGAGCCCCGGCGACCTCTCGGTCGACGCCGACGGACGGCCATTCAAGGAGTCGTTCGGCATGGCGAGCGCCCGCGCGGTGAGCCACCGGACCCGCGACTCGGCCGGCTTCGAGCGGGCCCGCTCCGCGCTGTACGAGGAAGGCATCTCCTCGTCCCGGATGTACCTCGACCCCCAGCGCCCCGGCGTCGAGGACCTGATCGACGTGATCTGCGCCGGCGTCCGCTCCGCAGCCACCTACGCCGGCGCCCGCGACCTGCCCAGCCTGCACGAGCGGGCCGTGATCGGCCTGCAGAGCAGTGCCGGCTACGAGGAGGGACGCCCGCTGCACGCCAGCTGGTGAACCCCCTACCGTGGGTCCGTGCGTGCCCGTGAGCTGCTCGAGCCGTTCCCGGTCGTCCACCTCGATGACGACGCCCTCGACGCGGTCCGGACGCTCACCGAGCAGGGGCTCCCGGGACTCGTGGTGGTCGATGACAACGGACCCCTGGTAGTCCTCCCCGCCTCCCAGGTACTGCGCTTCGCACTGCCCGAGTACGTCGAGGAGGATCCCACGCTCGCCAGGCTCTACGGTGAGGACGACGCCGACCAGTTCTGCCGGGAGCTCAGCGGCCGCCGAGTGGGCGAGCTCATGCCAGGCAAGCAGTACCTGCCCAAACGCGACCGTGACCGTCCCGTGGTCGACCCCGATGCCACCCTGATCGAGATCGCCACCGTGATGAGCCGTCAGCACTCGCCGGTGGTCGCCGTTGTCGACGGCGGGGAGGTTCTCGGCGTGATCACGGTGCACCGGCTGCTGGGCGCGGCGCTCCCACAGTCATGAGCGCACCGTCCTGGCAGGTCGCACTGGCCGTCGCCGTCTTCGTGGGCGCGTACGTCGCGATCGCGACCGAGTGGGTGCACCGGGTCAAGGCCGCCCTCGTGGGCGCCGGGCTGATGATGCTCATCGGGGCGACCGACGGGCACGCGGCGTTCTTCTCCGAGGACACCGGTGTTGACTGGAACGTCATCTTCCTGCTGCTCGGGATGATGGTGATCGTCAGCGTGGTCAAGCAGACCGGGGTCTTCGAGTTCCTCGCCGTCTGGGCGGCGAAGCGGGCGCGGGGCCGGCCGTACCGGGTGCTCGTGCTGCTGTGCACGATCACTGCGGTCGCGTCGGCGGCGCTGGACAACGTCACCACGGTGCTGCTCGTCGCGCCGGTGACACTGCTGGTCTGCGACCGCATCGGCGTGCGCCCCGAGGGCTTCCTCATCGCCGAGGCCATGGCGTCGAACATCGGCGGCACGGCGACCCTCATCGGCGACCCGCCCAACATCATCATCGCCAGCCGCGCCGGCCTGTCCTTCAACGACTTCCTGGTCAACCTGGCACCTATCGTCGTGGTGCTGATGGCGGTGTTCCTGGTCCTCGCCCGCTGGCTGTTCCGCTCGTCGTTCGGCTACGACCCGGAGCGTGCGGCGGCGGTGATGGACCTCGACGAGCGACAGGCGATCCGCGACCGTCGACTGCTTGCCCGGTGCCTCGTCGTGCTGGCGGGCGTGCTGGTCGGGTTCAGCCTGCACACGCTGCTGCACGTCGACCCCAGCGTCATCGCGCTGCTCGGCGCGGGCGTACTCGTGCTCGTGTCCGGCACCTCGTCGGACGAGTTCCTCGAGGACGTCGAGTGGGAGACCCTCGTGTTCTTCGCCGGCCTGTTCATCATGGTGGGGTCGCTCGTCGAGGTCGGCCTGATCGAGTACCTCGGCGAGCAGGTCGTCGAGGCCGTAGACGGTCGGTACCTGCTGGCCGCCGCCGGCTTGCTGTTCGGGTCGGCGGCGATCTCCGGGATCGTCGACAACATCCCCTACGTGGCCACCATGTCGCCGCTGGTCGACGGCCTGGTGCAGTCCGGCGGCGGAGCGCCGCAGGCGACAGCGCTGTGGTGGGCGCTCGCCCTCGGCGCAGACCTCGGCGGCAACGCCACGGCCGTGGGCGCGAGCGCCAACGTGGTGGTGATCGGGATCGCGGCCCGAAACGGCCACCCGATCTCGTTCTGGCACTTCACCAAGTACGGGCTCGTCGTCACCGCAGTCACCATCGCGCTGTGCTGGCCCTATCTGTGGCTGCGCTACTACGCGTTCGGCTGAGCCGATCCCGTAATCTCTCCCGTGGTGCGCCGGGAAGTCTGGTCGGCAGTCCTGACGCCGACCCCTGGAGAGCCGCCCTCGTGCCCAATCCCCCCGCCCCCGCCCGCCGTGCCTTCGACCGGCTCAGCCTCGACGAAGCGACGACCGTCAGCGATGTCCTGCGTCGGGAGACAACAGGCGGGGTGCTGCTGCTCGTCGCCACGGTCGTGGCCCTGGTCTGGGTGAACTCCCCGCTGGACGGGGCGTACGAGACCCTGCGGGAGACGGTCGTCGGGGTGCCGGGGGTGGTCGAGCTCGACCTCGAGCACTGGGCCAGCGACGGTCTGCTCGCCGTGTTCTTCCTCGTCGCCGGGTTGGAACTGAAGCGCGAGTTCCTGGTCGGCGACCTGTCCGACCCGCGCGAGGCGGTGCTGCCTGTGGTTGCCGCGGTGGCCGGCATGGTCGTGCCCGCTCTGGTCTACCTGGCGGTCAACCTGGCCGCCGACGGCGACCTCTCCGGCTGGGCGGTGCCGGTGGCCACCGACATCGCCTTCGCGCTCGCGGTGCTCGCCCTCGTCGGGGAGCGGCTCCCCACCGCGCTGCGGGCGTTCCTGCTCTCCCTCGCCGTCGTCGACGACCTGCTCGCCATCGTCATCATCGCCGTCTTCTTCACCGCCGACCTCGAGCTGTCCGCCCTGCTCGGGGCGGCGGCGCTGCTCGCCGGCTACGCCTGGCTGCAGCACCGCCGGGTACGGGCGTGGTGGCTGTACGTACCGATCGGGCTCGCCGTCTGGGTGCTGGTGCACGAGTCCGGTGTGCACGCGACCGTGGCCGGGGTCGCGATCGGCCTGCTCACCCGCGTCCACCGGGACGAGGGCGAGGGCCGGTCACCGGCCGAGCGGCTCGAGCACCGGCTCCGGCCCCTGTCGGCATCGCTGTGCGTGCCGCTGTTCGCCCTGCTCGCAGCGGGCGTGGTGCTGTCCGGCGACGCGATCCGCGAGGCCACGACCTCGCCGGTTGCCCTCGGCGTGGCGGCCGGGCTGGTGGTGGGCAAGGTCGTGGGCGTGGCCGGCGGGTCGTGGCTCACGGTCCGCCTCACCCGAGCCGAGCTGAGCCCGCAGCTGGCGTGGAGCGACGTCGTGGGCGTGGCGATGCTCGCCGGCATCGGGTTCACCGTGTCGCTGCTGCTGGCCGACCTCGCCTTCCCCAGCGATCCGGCGCTCGTCGACGCCGCGAAGGCCGCGGTGCTGGCCGCCTCCCTGCTGGCGGCCGCCACCGCGGCAGTGCTGCTGCGGCGCCGGCAGGCGGTCCATGTCGCCCTCTGGGAGGAAGAGCAGCGTGACGACGACCGCGACGGCGTGCCCGATGTCTACCAAGACGAGGGCGACGGCCGCGTACCCTGACCCGGTGTGACCGACCGGCGGGGTCCCGGCCTGCGGGTGCTCGTCGTCGACGACGAGCTCCCGGTGCTCGACGAGCTCGCCTTCCTGCTCGGCGGTGACCCCCGGGTGGAGTCCGTCCGCACCGCCGCCTCCGGCGCGGACGCGCTGCGCGAGCTGCAGGACCACCCGGTCGACGCGCTCTTCCTCGACGTGGCGATGCCCGGACTGACCGGCGTCGACGTCGCCCGGCTGCTGGCGCAGTTCCGCAGCCCGCCCCGGGTGGTGTTCGTGACCGCGCACGAGGACCACGCGGTCGACGCCTTCGAGCTGCAGGCGGTCGACTACGTGCTCAAGCCGGTACGCGCCGAGCGGCTGCAGGAGGCGGTCCGGCGGGTTTCCGTGGCGCTGGGAGGCGAGCCGGACACCGGTGCCGATGACGATGACGACGAGACCATCCCGGTCGAGCTCGGGGGTGTGACCCGGTTCGTGGCCCGCTCGACGATCCGCTACGTGGAGGCCAGGGGTGACTACGCCCGGCTGCACACCGACACCGACAGCCACCTCGTCCGGGTGCCGCTGTCCACCCTCGAGCACAGCTGGGCCGAGGCAGGATTTCTCCGGATCCACCGCAGCCTGCTGGTGAACACCCGGCACGTGGCGCAGATCCGCTCCGACGCCGGCCGCGCCGTCGTGGTGGTCGACGGCCCTGCCGGTCCAGTCGAGCTCAAGGTCGCCCGGCGGCACACCCGGGAGCTGCGGGACACGCTCGTCCGGCGGACCCGACAGTGAGCCGACAGGGAGCCGACAGGGAGCCGACAGGGAGCCGACAGCCTCGCCTCGGCCCGTCCGCCGACCGCTGGGCCCCGAGATTCAACCGTTCGGCTGATTCGTCCCCGCCATCCGCTGGTATCGTTGGACGGACTCGCAGAGACTGGGTCCGATCGACCAGCACCGTTTACCCGGAGGTTTCATTGACCAGGCGCCTCGCCGGCCTTGCCGCCGCCGCTGCCCTCGTAGGCAGCGTCGCGCTGAGCACCGGTGGCACCCAGGCTCTCGCCGGGAACACTTGGGACCGTTCCGGAGATCCCGGCACGTCCCAGGAACCCTCCGGCGGCGCGGGCGGTAACACGTCCGCGGGCCACACCTGGGACTGAGTCGAGCGCCGCGGCGCGCGACCAGGACTCCCCGGGGACTTCCGCCGTGGAGCGACGCGTCCTCGGACTCAGCGCGTTCCTCGCGCTCTGCACGCTCGCCCTGGTGGGCGTCGCCGTCCTCACCGACCTCGAGCCTCCGGCCGAGCCCGACTGGCGCTGGCTGCCGTTCCTCGCGATCGCGCTGGCGGCCGCCGAGCAGCTACGGGTGCAGTTCCGCAGCGGCGAAGACGTCGACTCCATCACGTTGTTCGAAGCGGTTCTCGCCCCGCTGATCCTCGCCTTCCCCACCCCGGCGGTCGTCGGCACCGTGGCCGTGGTCGAGGCGGCCACCGCGCTGTGGCGCCGCTCGGAGTGGATGAAACTCGCCTTCAACGTCGCGATGTGGTCGCTGGCCGCGGCGGTGGGCAGCGTCGTCCTGTCCGCAACGGCGACCGGCCCGTCGGTCTCCGCCCGCACGATCGCCTGGCTCCTGGTGGCGCTCACCTGCGTCGCGCTGGTCAACAACGTGTCGTTCACCGCCGTCCTGAGCATCAGCAGCGGACGCCCCTGGCGGGCGGTGCTCCGCGGCTTCGCGCCGGTCATCGGCGCCGGATGGATCGCCGGCTGGGCGGTCAACCTGCTGATGGGCCTGCTGTTCGTGCTGGCGTACGTCGGCCACCCCGGGGCTGTGCTGCTGTTCCCGGTGCCGCTCGCGATGCTGCACCTGGCCTACCGCGGCTACGCCAACGCCCGGGTCGACCGGCTGCGGCTGTCCGGCCTGCGGGAGGCGGCGCACGCGCTGGCCGAGCCGATCGACCCCCGGGAGGCGATCGACGGCTTCCTGCGGGCCACGGCCAAGGGCTTCGAGGCCCGCGCCGTGGCCCTCGTCCTGGTGACCGAGAGCGGTGACTACGAGACCAACCTGCTGGTCCCGGACGGATCCGGCCAGGCACCGGTGACGGTGCGTCCCGCGAGCGCGGTCGAACGGCTGCTTGCGCGGTCGGAGGAGCCGGTACGCGTCGCCACCGGCGACGGCGGGACGACAGCCGTCCAGCTCGCCGGCGAGGGCTGGCGGCAGTGCCTGTGCGCACCCCTGGTGGCCGACCGACGGCCGATCGGCGCGGTGCTCGCCCTCGACCTGGCCGGACTGGAGAGCACCACCACGGCCGACCTCGCCGTGCTCGAGGCGCTCGCCCGCGAGACCGCACACACCTTCGCCCGCGGTCGGCTGTTCGAGAGCGTGCTCGAGGAGCGGCGCAAGCTCGACCAGATCGTCAGCACCACCTCGGACGGCATCTTCACCCTCGGCGAGGACGGTGCGGTCCTGACCTGGAACGCCGCCTGCGAGCGGATCACCGGGCTCGCTGCCGACACCGTGCTGGGACAGACCGACCTGATGCGGCGGATCCAGCCACAGTCCCCGGCCGGGGCAGCCGTCGACCTTCGCCGGCCGGCACCCGACCCGGCCCTGCCGGTCGACGTCCAGATCACCACCGTCGACGGCCGCCGCCGACTGCTGTCCTGCGCGGTGAGCGCGGCGTCCGGCGCCCCCGAGGACCCGGCGGCCGTGGTGGTCGTCGCCCGTGACGTCACCCCGGCGGAGGAGTACGAGCAGCTGCGCGGTCAGCTCGACGAGCTTCAGGAGGCCCAGGCCGCGCAACGACTCGTGGTCGAGCACCTGCAGCGCGCGGTGGCCCCCGAGCCGCCAAACATCGAGGGCGCCGAGGTCGCCGTCACGTACGTGGCCTCCGACCCGTCGTCGCCCACCGGCGGCGACCTCTATGACTGGCAACTGCTGCCCTCGGGCGAGCTGCACGTGGCGGTGATCGACGTGCTCGGGCACGGCGTCAAGGCCACCAAGACGGCGCTCACCCTCATCCACACGCTGCGCTTCGTCACCGTGCAGGGCACCGAGCTCGAGGACGTCGTGCGCCGGACCGACGAGCTGCTCGACGCCCAGGAGACCGAGCTGGTGGCCACCGTCGTCGTGGCCCGCTACCACCCCTCCACCGGCGAGGTCCGGATCGTCTCCGGCGGCCATCCGCCCCCGCTGCTCGTCGACGCGGCTGGGGTGGTCACCCAGCTGACGGCCACGGGCGGGGCAATCGGCTGGCCCGGGGCGGGCAGCGACAAGGCGGTCACCGCGCGGCTCGAGGTCGGCGAGTCCCTGATCCTCTACACCGACGGGCTGATCGAGGCACGCAAGGACATCATCGACGGCATGGACAAGCTGGCTCGGCACGCAAGCGACCTGCACCAGCTCCCCGCCAAGCAGCTCGCCGACGAGCTGGTGACGCGGTCCCTGGCCGGTGCCGACCGGCTCGACGACAGCCTGGCGCTGGTGGTGCGCCGCGCGGAACCGGCGTGACCGGGCCGGACCAGCCTCCCCCGGACCGGGTGCGGATCACCAGCCCGCGTACCGGCGCCGGTCGCACCCGCCCCACCGAGGTGCACCGCCAGATCGACGCACAGACCGGTCTGGGCGAGGTCTACATGCGATCCCTGGTGCGTGCCCAGCTGCGGCTGGCCGCGGGGGTGCTCGGCCTCGTGGTCGCGCCACTGACGGCGCTACCGCTGGTCTTCACCGCCGTCCCGACCGTCCGCGAGCTGCAGCTGTTCGGCGTGCCACTGCCGTGGCTGGCGCTGGGGCTGTTCGTGTACCCGGTCATCGTCGTGGCGGGCTGGTGGTACGCGCGCCGGGCCGAGCGGACCGAGCGCGAGTTCGCCGACCTCGTCGAGGGCACGTGAGGTCGCGGTGAACGCCGCCGCCGGCTGGGCAGCTGTCGCCGTCGTCGCGGTGGTGACGCTGGCGATCGGGGCCTTCGGCATGCGGGTCAGCCGGACGACGTCGGACTTCTACGTCGCGTCCCGCTCGGTCGGACCGCTGTGGAACGCCTCGGCGATCGGCGGGGAGTACCTGTCGGCGGCCTCGTTCCTCGGCGTCGCCGGGCTGGTGCTGGCCTTCGGCGCCGACATGCTGTGGTTCCCGGTGGGCTTCACCGTCGGCTACCTGGTGCTGCTGGTGCTCGTCGCGGCGCCGCTGCGGCGGTCCGGCGCGTACACGATCCCCGACTTCGCCGAGGCGCGGACCGAGTCGCAGTCCGTGCGTGCCCTGGCCACCGCGCTGGTGGTGGTCGTCGGTTGGCTGTACGTGCTGCCGCAGCTGCAGGGCGCCGGGCTCACGCTCGGCACGGCGACCGGCGCCCCGTCGTGGGTCGGCGTCGTGCTGGTCGCCTCGGTGGTGGTGCTGAACGTGGTGGCGGGCGGGATGCGCAGCATCACGTTCGTGCAGGCGTTCCAGTACTGGCTCAAGCTCACTGCCCTGCTCGTCCCCGTCGTCGCCCTGCTGATCGCCTGGCACGGCGACGGCTCGGTGACTCCCGCGGCGGCCGCCGTGGCGCCCGGCTCGCCGAGCGCCACGGACTGGCTGCTGCCGCTGGAGGGCTCGCAGACCCAGGACCTGTACCGCACCTATTCGCTGATGCTCGCCACGTTCCTCGGCACCATGGGGCTGCCGCACGTCGTCGTGCGCTTCTACACCAACCCCGACGGCCGGGCGGCGCGGCGCACGACGGTGATCGTCCTGGGCCTGCTGGGGATCTTCTACCTGCTGCCGGCGATCTACGGCGCGCTCGGCCGGATCTACGCCTCCGACCTGGTGGCAGCCGGCCGCGCCGACACCGTGGTGCTCGCGCTGCCAGCGCGGATCATCGGCGGGGCGGGGGGCGATCTGCTCGCCGCACTGCTGGTCGCCGGGGCCTTCGCCGCGTTCCTGTCCACGTCGTCCGGCCTGACCGTCTCTGTTGCCGGCGCGTTGAGCCAGGACGTGCTGAGCCGGGTCCGGGTGCGCGGCCACGCCCTCGGCGGGGTGACGGCCTTCCGGCTGGCGGCGGTGCTGGCGATGAGCGTGCCGTTGCTGCTGGCCTTCGCCACCGAGCGGCTGGCCGTGGCCTCGTCGGTCGGGTTGGCCTTCGCGGTCGCCGCGTCGACCTTCTGCCCGCTGCTGGTGCTCGGCATCTGGTGGCGGGGACTCACCGACGTCGGCGCCCTGGCCGGTCTGCTGGCAGGCGGGCTGGCCTCGGCGGCCGCGGTCGGGCTCACCATCGCCGATCCGACCCGGTCGGGGTGGTCGGGCGCGCTGCTGGCCCAGCCGGCCGCGTGGACCGTGCCGATCGGCTTCGTCGTGATGGCCGGGGTGTCGCTGGTGACGTCCGGGCGAGTGCCGATCGGCACGTCCCGGACCATGGTCCGGCTGCACGCCCCGGAGACCGTCGACGTCGACCGCGGCAGCTGGCAGCCCCGGCACTGAGCCGACCGGGCCGCCTACCGCTCGTCGCGTGTGGCAAGCCGCTCGTCGCAGCGCGGCGCACCGCCAGCCGCCCGGTATGCCCGCCTGCCGCTCGGCCCCCGCGCACCCCTCTCCGCAGCCGGTACCGCGCCCCTAATCTGCGGCGCGTCGCGTGACGACCGTCACTGCGGCAGGGCCTGTCGAGGACCCAGTGAGGTGATCCCGTGCCCGAGGACATCACGGCTGCCAAGCACGACGCGTACGCGCGCATCCACGCCAGCGACGACTTCGCGCTGCTCCGACGCAGGTTCCGAGCGTTCGTGGTCCCCGCGACGCTGGTGTTCATGGGCTGGTACCTGCTCTACGTCGTCATGTCGAACTACGCCCACGACTTCATGTCGGAGCAGGTGGTGGGCAACATCAACGTGGCGCTCGTCTTCGGGCTCCTGCAGTTCGCCTCGACGTTCCTCATCGCCTTCCTCTACAGCCGGTTCGCCAACCGGGAGCTCGACCCCATCGGCGCAAGGCTCGCTGCGCAGTACGACGA
Organism: uncultured Actinomycetota bacterium; assembly: GCA_963785115.1. GTDB lineage: Bacteria > Actinomycetota > Actinomycetes > Propionibacteriales > Nocardioidaceae > JACCWP01. Next base: position 576,996 of record CAWATY010000006.1, on the reverse strand, counting down.
GGAGATCAGCCGATGAGCGACAATGCGATCACCGTCACGCTGTTCGTGCTCGTCGTCGCCATCACGATCGGGATCACCATCTGGGCGAGCCGGCAGAACCAGTCGGCCACGGACTTCTACGCCGCTGGTCGCCAGTTCTCCGGGTTCCAGAACGGCCTGGCCGTGTCCGGCGACTACATGTCGGCCGCGTCCTTCCTGGGCATCTCCGGGTTGATCTCGACGATCGGCTACGACGGCTTCCTCTACTCCATCGGCTTCCTGGTCGCGTGGTTGGTGGCACTGCTGCTGGTCGCCGAGCTGCTGCGCAACTCCGGCCGCTACACCATGGCCGACCAGCTCGCGTACCGGATGCGGCAGCGCCCCATCCGCACGGCCGCCGCGGTGTCGACCGTCAGCGTCTCGATCTTCTACCTGCTCGCCCAGATGGTGGGCGCGGGAGCGCTGGTGGCGCTGCTGCTCGAGGTCGACGAGGGCTGGGTCAAGAACCTCACGATCGCCGGCGTCGGCGCGCTGATGATCTTCTACGTCGTCGTCGGCGGCATGAAGGGCACGACCTGGGTGCAGATCGTCAAGGCCGTGATGCTGATGACGGGAACCCTGCTGATCACGATCCTCACCCTCGCGGAGTTCGACTTCAACATCTCCACGATGCTCGGAGAGGCGGCTGCACAGTCCGGGTCGGGGCAGGCGTTCCTGGAGCCCGGGCTGAAGTACGGCGCCACCGGCACGTCGAAGATCGACTTCATCTCCCTGGCCCTGGCCCTGGTGCTCGGGACCGCCGGCCTGCCTCACATCCTGATCCGCTTCTACACCGTGCCAACGGCGAAGGCTGCCCGAACATCGGTGCAGTGGGCGATCACGTTGATCGGCCTGTTCTACCTGATGACGCTGGTGCTGGGCTTCGGCGCCGCTGCCCTGGTCGGCACTGAGGCGATCGCCGGGGTCGATCCGGCGGGCAACGTGGCGTCCCCACTCCTCGCCGAGGCGGTCGGAGGCGGCGAGGGCTCTACCTGGGGAGCCGTCCTCCTCGCGCTGATCTCCGCGGTGGCGTTCGCGACCATCCTGGCGGTGGTCGCCGGCCTGACGCTCACGTCGGCGTCGTCGGTGGCGCACGATCTGTACGCGAACGTGCTGCGCAAGGGCCGGATGACCGAGGCCGACGAGGTCAAGGTCGCCCGGGTGGCGGCGTTCATCATCGGCGGTGTGGCGATCGCGCTCGCGATCCCCGCGCAGAACCTCAACATCGCCTTCCTGGTGGCGCTGGCGTTCGCCGTCGCGGCATCGGCCAACCTCCCGTCGCTGATCTACAACCTGTTCTGGAGGCGCTTCAACACCCGCGGCGCCACCTGGGCGATCTACGGCGGCCTGGTCATGTGCGTAGGCCTGGTGTTCTTCTCGCCGGTGGTCTCCGGGCCCACGACGGGAACGGCCCTGTTCCCCGACCAGGACTGGTCCTGGTTCCCGCTCAGCAACCCGGGCATCGTGTCCATCCCGTTCGGGTTCCTGATGGGCTGGCTCGGCACCATCACGTCCCGCGAGGCCGCCGCGGAGGAGCGCTACCCCGAGCTCGAGGTCCGGTCGCTCACCGGCGCCGGCTCCGAGGTGGCGGTCCACCACTGACCCCCGATCCCCTTCCCTGGTGGGGCGCCCGACCCCCGTCCCCTCCGCGCCCATCCGACCGTTGTGCCCCAACCCAGGGCGCGCACAACGGTCGGATGAGCGGGGGGTTGGGTTGGGCGTTGGGTGGTGAAGCCGGTCTTGCGAGGTGTCCGGAGGCAGGGTTGGCTGAGAGGCACGTACGCGACGAAGGAGTTCGACGGTGAGCGACGAGTCCAGCGAGCAGACCCTCTCCAACCTGTCCAAGGAGGAGCGGCGCTTCGAACCGCCGGCCGAGCTCGCCGAGAACGCCAACGTCAAGGCGGAGGCGTACGAGCGCGCCGCCAAGGACCGGCTGGCGTTCTGGGAGGAGGCGGCGGAGCGGCTGTCGTGGGCGAAGAAGTGGGACCAGGTCCTCGACTGGGACGACCCGCCGTTCGCCAAGTGGTTCGTCGGCGGCACCCTCAACGCCGCCTACAACTGCCTCGACCGGCACGTCGAGAACGGCCTGGGCGACCGGGTGGCCTTCCACTGGATCGGCGAGCCGGAGGACGACCGGCGCACCCTGACCTACGCCGAGCTCACCGAGGAGGTCTGCAGGGCGGCGAACGGCCTGCTCGACCTCGGGGTCCAGCAGGGCGACCGGGTCGCGATCTACCTCCCGATGATCCCCGAGACGGTGATCTCGATGCTGGCCTGCGTCCGCATCGGTGCCGTCCACACCGTGGTCTTCGGCGGGTTCTCCGCCGACGCGCTGGTCACCCGGATCAACGACCTGGACGCCAAGGTCGTGATCACGGCCGACGGCGGCTACCGCCGCGGCGCACCGTCGGCGCTGAAGCCCGCCGTCGACGAGGCGATGGAGCGCTGCCCCGACGTCAACACCGTGCTGGTGGTCAAGCGCACCGGGGAGGACGTCGAGTGGAATGACGACCGCGACCAGTGGTGGCACGACGTCGTCGACAAGCAGTCCGCCGAGCACGAGGCGGAGCCGTTCGACTCCGAGCACCCGCTGTACGTGATGTACACGTCCGGCTCGACCGGCAAGCCCAAGGGCATCCTGCACACCACCGGCGGCTACCTGACCCAGGTGGCGTGGAGCCACTGGGCGGTCTTCGACCTCAAGGCCGACACCGACGTCTACTGGTGCTCAGCCGACATCGGCTGGGTGACCGGCCACTCCTACATCGTGTATGGACCACTGGCCAACGGCTGCACGTCGGTGATGTACGAGGGGACGCCGGACACCCCGCACAAGGGCCGCTGGTGGGAGATCATCGCCGAGCTCGGCGTGACGCTGTTCTACACCGCGCCGACCGCGATCCGTACCTGCATGAAGTGGGGCAAGGAGATCCCCGCCGAGCACGACCTGTCCAGCCTGCGGGTGCTCGGCTCGGTGGGCGAGCCGATCAACCCCGAGGCCTACGTCTGGTACCGGGAGAACATCGGCGGCGACAAGGCCCCCGTCGTCGACACCTGGTGGCAGACCGAGACCGGCGCGATGATGATCAGCCCGCTCCCGGGCGTCACCGCCGGCAAGCCCGGTTCCGCGATGACGGCGCTGCCTGGCATCAGCGCCGAGGTGGTCGACGAGCAGGGCAACGAGGTGCCCGACGGCTCCGGCGGCTACTTGGTCCTGACCGAGCCGTGGCCCGCGATGCTGCGCACGCTGTGGGGCGACGACGAGCGGTACAAGGACACCTACTGGTCCCGCTACCCCGGCCGCTACTTCGCCGGCGACGGTGCGAAGAAGGACGACGACGGCGACCTGTGGCTGCTCGGCCGGGTCGACGACGTGATGAACGTGTCCGGGCACCGGCTGTCCACGACTGAGATCGAGTCGGCGCTCGTGTCGCACCCCAAGGTGGCCGAGTCGGCCGTCGTCGGCGCCACCGACGACACCACCGGCCAGGCGGTGGTCGCGTTCGTGATCCTGCGCGAGGAAGCGGGCGACGGCGGCGAGGAGATCGTGCAGGAGCTGCGCCAGCACGTGGCCAAGGAGATCGGCAAGATCGCCCGGCCACGGCAGATCATGGTCGTCCCCGAGCTGCCCAAGACCCGCTCGGGCAAGATCATGCGACGGCTGCTGCGTGACGTCGCCGAGAACCGTGACCTGGGCGACGTCACGACGCTCACGGACTCGACGGTGATGGACAAGATCAAGTCCGGGCTCGCCGACTCGAAGTCCGACGACGACTGACCAGGGAGAGCGGCCGGGCGTCCGCCCGGCAGGCGGCACCACCGGGCGGCGGAGCGGCGGGTCACCGTCTAGGGTGAAGCGCATGTCGACTCCCACTGGACAGGGCGGGGCGTCCGGGCCGCAGCGGACCTCTCTTCCCCTCGACGAGCCCACGATCGGGCGCCTCGTCGCCGACACCAGTCGGCACCTGTCCAGCCTGATCCGGGCCGAGATCGCGCTGGCCAAGGCCGAGCTCAAGATCAGCGTGACCGCCGGCGGCGTCGGCCTGGCCCTGGTCGCCGTGGCCGGCTTCCTCGCCGTGCTGGCCGTGATCATGGGGTCGTTCGCGGGGGTCTACTTCCTCGCCAAGATCCCGCACCTCGACCCCGCCTACGGATTCCTCATCGTCTTCGGGTTCTACCTGCTGCTCGCGGGGCTGCTCGTGCTGCTGGCGCTGCGCCGGTTCAAGAAGGTCCGCCCGCCGAAGCAGACGATCGAGACGACGAAGGAGACCGTGGCGACGCTGCGCCGTCGCTGAGGCCGTCGCTGAGGCCGTCGCTGAGGCCGTCGCTCAGGCCGTCGCTGAAACCGGGACTGCCCGTCAGGTGCAGCCGCCGGTGTCGACGGCCTCGTCGGCCCGGCGCCCGTCGGCGGCGCTGTCGGTCAGCTGGGCGGCGGTCAGCGCGTAGCCGGTGTCCTCGTCGGAGATCGAGGCGGCGAAGACCATCCCGTAGACGTCGCCCTTGGGCGAGACCAGCGGTCCCCCGGAGTTGCCCGACCGCACGGTGGCCCGGATCGAGTAGACGTCGCGCTGGTGGCTGCCGTCGCCGTAGATGTCCGGGCTGCGCAGCTGCTGCTCGGCCCGTACGCGGGCGGCGACCCCGGTGAACGGGCCGTTCTCCGGGAAGCCGAGGACCGCGCCGGGGTCCGCCTCGGCAGCCGAGTCGTCGAAGCGCAGCGACGGCACGTCGAGGTCGTCGACGGCGAGCACGGCCACGTCGAGGTCGGCGTCGAACATCACGACCTCGGCGTCGCGCTCGGCACCGGCCACCTCGACCGACACCGACGAGACGCCCGCGACCACGTGCGCGTTGGTCATGACCCGGTCCCGGGCGAAGACGAACCCGGACCCCTCCAGGCCCCGGTTGCACTGCTCGGCCTCGCCCAGCACCTTGACCACGCTGGCCCCGGCCCGGCGCACGTCGGCGTCGCGCAGCACCCGTCCGTCGGGCGGGCGCACCGGCTCGATCTGCTCGGGCACGAACGGCTGCAGGTAGCGGGGGAAGATCTCCGAGCCGACGACCTCGTCAAAGGCGCTGAGGACGTCCTCGGCTGCGTCGGGCATGGCGGTGTCGACCACCGAGAGCACGTTCGAGCTGCGTACCTGGTCGCCGATCCACGGGATCCGCGCGCCGCTGGCGGCGAAGCCCAGGCCCCAGGCGATGACCAGCACCGCCACGATCGACAACGCCGCGCCCCCGACGGCGTCGAGGACGCGGGCGGGCTGCCAGGTGACCGCGGCGCGCAGCGCACTGCCGAGAACGGCGCCGAGCGCCTGCCCCAGCATCGCCAGCACCAGCACGATGACGAGCGCGGCGACGCTGACACCGAGCGACGGGTCGAGCCGGTCCAGCACGAGCGGGGTGGCCACCACGCCGACGACGCCGCCGATCAGCAGTCCCACCGTGGTCGAAGCACCGACCAGGAAGCCGAGGCGGTAGCCGGAGAACGCATAGCTCACGACCGCGAGCAGCAGCACGAGGTCGAGCAGGTTCACGGTGTCTCCGGGCCGGGCGCCGGCACCGGCGCCGGCTGGGTGCGAGAACGATCCCACGGGCGACTCAGGGCCGCCTGCTCGAGCAACCGGTCGACCAGTCCGGCCGTGAATCCCCACAGCACCAAGGATCCCGGCGGATCGCCCACCGCGAAGCCCGGTCCCTGGTAGCCGGAGGGGTGCCGCACCGTGAAGCGGTGCTCGGGGTCGGCGAGCGCCGCCAGCCGGACCCGCAGCACCGAGGCCACCTCCGCGGCGTCGACGACGCCGATCGGTGACTCGTCGCGCCACCAGGCGAGGACCGGGGTGACCGCGAAGTTGCTCGGCGGCAGCCACAGCGCCGGCAGCTCGACCAGCACGTCGACCCCCGCCGGGTCGAGGCCGATCTCCTCCTCCGCCTCGCGCAGCGCGGTGGCCGCCGGCCCGTCGTCGCCGGGGTCGGCGGCGCCACCCGGGAACGCGAGCTGCCCCGCGTGCGAGCGCATGTCGTGCGCGCGCTCGATGAGGACCAGATCGGGTCCGGCAGGACCGTCGCCGAACAGCATCAGCACTGCGGACGCACGGGCAGACGAGGGTGGGGCGGGCAGCCCGCGGAGCAGTGCCTCGCCGTCGAGGGCGCGGGCGGCGGCGGCCAGGTCGCGCACCCAGTCGGGAGTGGTCACCACCCACCGGGCCCGAAGTGCTGGCCCACCGCCGTACGAAGCTCCTGGTACGACCTGAACTCGCCGAGCTCGGTGGCGACCAGCGTGCCGGCCGCGTCGACGAAGTAGGTCCGCGGCAGTCCACTCACCCGCAACGGACCCGCAAGTTGGCCTTCGACGTCGGCCAGCGACGGGTAGGTGACGCCGCTGTCCTCCACCAGGTCGAGCGCGAGGTCGGGCCTCAGGTCCTGGTAGTCGACGCCGACCACCGTGAGGTCCGGATGGTCCTCGTGCAGACGCTGGAACAGCGGCATCTCGGTGCGGCACGGACCGCAGGACTGAGCCCACATGTTCACGACGACGGGACCAGGCATGGCAGCAAGGGATGCCTCTCCCTGGTCCCCGAGACACGGCAGCACCACGTCGGGCAGTCCGCCCCGGACCGGGTCGCCATCCGCGCTCGGGCAGTCGGCGACGCCGGCCCGCAACCGCTGCTCCACGAGGTCGGCGGACTGCACGTCCGTGTCAGTGGTGGTCAGCGCCCCACCAGCGATGCCGGGCTCGTCGTCGGTCAGGGCGAAGGTCACCGCCGCGATGACGACGAGCGGCACGCCCAGCCAGAGGGTGGCGAGCAGCCACCCGGGGAGTGCGGCCAGCCGTCTCACGCCCGCCCCTCGGTCTTGACCAGTTTCGCCGCCTCCGCCGGGTCGGTCGGGCCCTCGCCGAACGAGGGGCACCACCGTGCCACGGTGCATGCCCCGCAGGCGGGGCGGCGGGCGTGGCAGACGCGGCGGCCGTGCCAGATCAGGTGGTGGCTGAGCAGCGTCCACTCGCGGCGGGGAAACAGCGCGCCCACGGCGTGCTCGACGGCGACCGGGTCGGTCTCGTCGGTCCACCCGAACCGCCGGGCCAGCCGGCCGAAGTGGGTGTCGACGGTGATGCCGGGAGTGCCGAACGCGTTGCCCAGCACGACGTTGGCGGTCTTACGACCGACACCGGGAAGCGTGACCAGGTCAGCCAGGCGGCCCGGGACCTCACCGTCGAAACGCTCGACCAGGGCGGCCGACAGCTTGAGCAGGGCGTCGGTCTTGGCACGGAAGAAGCCGGTGGGCTGGATCAGCTCCTCGACCGCCGCGCGGTCGGCGCCGGCCATCGCGGCCGCGTCGGGATAGGCCGCGAACAGCGCCGGGCTGACCGCGTTGACCCGGCGGTCGGTGGTCTGGGCGGACAGCACGGTGACGACCAGCAGCTCGAAGGCGTTGCTGAACGTGAGCTCGGTCTGGGCATCGGGGTAGGTCTCGGCGAGCACCCGGTGCACCTTGCGCGCCCGCCGAACCAGAGCGGTGGGCGGGGGCGGCGCAGGTGGGGCGGTCGCTCGTGGCACGGCGCCAGCGTACGGGCGACTGCCGACGGGCTCGACGCTACGCTGCGCCCTGGACGGACCGGGTCGGACCGGGCCGAGACGAGGAGGACCGGTGGACAACGACGTGCTCCGCCAGACCCCGCTGTTCTCGGGGCTGGACGACGACGCGGCCGACTCGCTGCGCTCCTCGCTCACCGAGATCCGGCTGGACCGCGGCGAGACCCTGTTCCGAGAGGGAGACGGCGGCGACCGTCTCTACGTCGTGATCGACGGCAAGATCAAGCTCGGGCGCAGCTCACCGGACGGGCGGGAGAACCTGCTCGCGGTGCTGGGTCCGGGCCAGATGTTCGGCGAGCTGTCGCTGTTCGACCCCGGACCGCGCTCCGCGACGGCCACGGCCGTCACCGACGTCGCCATGGTGAGCCTGGGCCACGCAGAGCTCAACGGCTGGTTGACGGGGCACCCCGACGTGGCCCGCGGGCTGCTCAACCAGCTCGCCGCCCGGCTGCGGCGCACCAACGACGTCGTCGCCGACCTGGTCTTCTCCGACGTCCCGGGCCGGGTCGCCAAGGCGCTGCTGGACCTGTCCTCACGGTTCGGTCGGCAGGCAGACGACGGCGTGCACGTGCACCACGACCTCACCCAGGAGGAGCTGGCCCAGCTGGTCGGCGCCTCCCGCGAGACCGTCAACAAGGCACTCGCCGACTTCGCCAACCGCGGCTGGCTGCGGCTCGAGCCCCGCTCGGTGGTGCTGGTCGACGTCGAGCGGCTGCAGCGCCGCGCCCGCTGACCCCGGATCAGCCGCCCTCGCTCAGGTAGTCCAGCTGGGCCGCGACGGACAGCTCGGCCGCCGGCCACACCGACCGGTCGACGTCGGCGTACACGCGCTCGACCACCTGCCGCGGCGTTTCCGCACCGTCAGCGACGGCGGCGCGGACCTGCTCGAGCCGCTGCCGACGGTGGGCCAGGTAGCCGTCCAGTGCCGTGGACGGGTCGTCCAGCACCCCGCCGTGTCCCGGCAGCAGCCGGGTGACGACGCCGCGGGCGGCGAGCTCGCGCAGCCGCTGCAGCGACGACAGGTACGCGCCCAGCCGACCGTCCGGGTGCGCCACGACCGTGGTGCCCCGACCGAGCACGGTGTCGCCGGTCAGCAGGGCGCCGTCGGCGAGCAGGAACGACACCGAGTCCGACGTGTGGCCCGGGGTGGCGACCACCGACACCTCGAGCCCGTCGACCTCGACCACCTCGCCGTCGGCCAGACCCCCGTCGGCACCGTCGGCAGCCACGCGGAACGCCGGGTCGACCGCCTGGACGCCGCAGCCCACCGAGGCGGCGAACGCCGCAGCCGCCTCCGAGTGATCGGCGTGCCGGTGCGTCAGCAGCACCACGGCGACGTCGCCGGCCGCTGCCCGCACCGCCTCCAGGTGGCCCTCGTCGGCCGGGCCCGGGTCGACCACGACGCTGCGGTCGCCGACCCGCAGCACCCAGGTGTTCGTGCCGTCGAGCGTCATCGGTCCCGGGTTGGGCGCCAGCACGCACCGCGCCTCGATCACGCGACCCACCGAGGTCGGTCTCGAGCCACAGGTCGTCACCGTCGGACACCAGCCGCGGCTCGACCGTCACGAACCGCCGGCGCTCCGCCCGGGCGAGCACCTCGGCCGGGTGCTCGAGGTCTGCGACCTCCTCGCAGGCGAGGGCCGTCGGCGGCATCATCATCAGCCGCCCGTCGCGTACCGCAGCGAGCGCGTCGGCGGGCCGAATCCAGGCGACCGCGTCGGACTCGCCGGACACGTCGCGGGTCCGCTGCCCTGCGGGCAGGGCGGCGACGAAGAAGCGGGTGTCGTAGCGGCGCGGCTCGAACGCGGGGGTGATCCAGTGCGCCCAGGCGCCGAGCAGGTCGCTGCGGACCACCAGCGCGCGTCGGCCCAGCACATCGGCCAGTGACAGCTCGCCACCCTCCAGCGCGACCCGGTCGGCCTCCCAGTCGTCACCGACCGTGTCGGCCACGACCGTCACCTCGTCCGGCCCGGCCAGCAACACCCCGGACTCCTCGAACGTCTCCCGCACCGCGGCGCACACCAGACCTCGAGCCGTGGCCGGCGGGCAGCCGAAGCGGTCGGCCCACTGCTCCGGAGCGGGACCGGCCCAGCCCACGCCGGCCGATCGATCGCGCTCGTCGACGGCACCGCCGGGGAAGACCGCCTGCCCGGCGGCGAACGCCATCCGGGCGTGCCGGCGCAACAGGTAGACCTCCACCCCAGCGCCCGCACCGGCCACGGAGTCTCGCAGCAGCACGACCGTCGAGGCGTCCCGCGGCGGGACGACTGGAGGCGCGGTGCCGGCGAGCGCTGCCTCGGCGTGCGCGCGCACCACGTCGGGGACGGGGACCCGCTCGACGGCCACCGCCGTCACCCCACCTCGACGACCAGCTCGACCTCGACGGGCGCGTCCAGCGGGAGGACCGCGACGCCCACCGCGCTGCGCGCGTGCCGACCGGCGTCACCGAAGACCTGGCCGAGCAGCTCGCTGGCGCCGTTGGCCACCTGCGCCTGACCGGTGAAGTCGGGCGCGCTGGCCACGAACACCGTCACCTTCACCACCCGTCGCACCGCGGCGAGGTCGCCGACCTCGGCGCGCACCGCGGCGAGCGCGTTCAGCGCACACTGCTGCGCGCACAGCTGGGCCTCGTCGGGGTGAACCGCCGAGCCGACCACACCGGTGGTGATGAGCTCACCCATCCGCATCGGCAGCTGGCCGGCGGTGAAGACGAGGTCGCCGGTGCGCGCCGCGGGCACGTAGGCGGCCACCGGCGCCGCGACCTCGGGGAGCTCGAGCCCGAGCTCGGCGAGCCGCTCCTCGGGCCCGGCCATCAGGCGGCCTTCGGTCGCTTCAGGTACGCGACCAGATTCTCGGGGTTGGGCCCGGGCAGCACGGTGACGAGCTCCCAGCCGTCGGCGCCCCAGGTGTCGAGGATCTGCTTGGTCGCGTGCACCAGCAGCGGCACCGTGGCGTACTCCCACGGGATCGGCCCTGCAGTCACCATGTCAGTCATGGCCGCGACTCTAGCCACGGGCCCGATCGACCAGCCCGGCTAGGTTGCGGGCGTGCCCAGCGACCACCCGAGCGCGCACCGCGCGGTGACCGAGCGGCCGGCCGACGACCCCGACCTGGTGCTGCGCTGGGCAGACCCGGCGACCCACGGGTCCGACGGCCTCGTCGACGTCTACCTGCCCGCGGCCACCACTCCGCCGGCGCCGGTCGTGGTGCTCCTGCACGGCGGCTTCTGGCGGGAGCAGTGGGACCGGCGACACGTCCGTCCCCTCGCCGTCGCGCTGCGCGGCCGCGGGTGGGCGGTGGTCGTGCCCGAGTACCGCCGGACCGGTGGGAGCGGTGGCTGGCCCGAGATCGCCGCCGACGTCCGGGCGGTCCGGTCGCGGCTGGCGACCCTCCTCGCGGGTGCGGCTCCGGGGCGGGTCGCCACGGGCCCGCCGGCCGTGCTCGGTCACTCGGCCGGCGGCCACCTCGCGCTGTGGTGGGCGCTGGACGCACCGGCCGGCGAACGGCCCCGCCGCGTCGTGGCGCTCGCCCCGGTCGCCGACCTCGCCCGGGCCGAGGCGGCGTCGCTCGACGGAGGCGCGGTTGCCGACCTGATGGGTGGAAGCCCCGGCGACGAGCCGGAGGCGTACCGCGAGGCCGACGTCGCCGCCCGGCTGCGCGACGGGGAGCGCGCGGGCTGCCCGCTGGTCGTGCTGCACGGCGCCGACGACCAGCAGGTGCCGGCGGGCCACACCAGCGAGCTCCCGGGGGTGCAGCGCCGCGAGCTGCCCGGTGTGGAGCACTTCGGCCTGATCGACCCGCTGTCGGCGGCGTGGCCGCACGTGCGCGAGGCGCTCGGTCCCCCGCCGGGCGGCCGCACGGACCATCCACCCGTACGCTCGAAGGATGGCTGACTGGGCGCACGTGCGACTGCACGTGGTTACGGGCAAGGGCGGGACCGGCAAGACCACGGTCGCCGCCTCGCTCGCGCTCGCGTTGGCCTGCGGCGGCAAGCAGGTCCTGCTCTGCGAGGCCGAGGGACGCCAGGGCATCGCCCGGCTGTTCGACGTGTCGCCGCTGCCGTACGAGGAGCGGTCGGTCGCTCTGGGCACCGACGGAGGCGAGGTCAAGGCGCTGGCGATCGACCCGGAGGCGGCGCTGCTGGAGTACCTGGACATGTACTACCGGCTCGGCCGCGCCGGCCGCGCGCTGGACCGCTTCGGTGTCGTCGACTTCGTCACGACGATCGCGCCCGGTCTGCGCGACGTGCTGCTCACCGGCAAGGTCTACGAGGCGTTCCGGCGCAGGCGCAAGGACGGCTCCCCCGTGTACGACGCGGTGGTGCTCGACGCGCCGCCGACCGGGCGCATCGGCCGGTTCCTCAACGTCAACCACGAGGTGGCGGGCCTGGCGAAGGTCGGACCGGTGCGCAGCCAGGCCGACTCGATCATGCGGGTGCTCCGCTCGCACCAGACCGCGGTGCACGTCGTCACCCTGCTCGAGGACATGCCCGTGCAGGAGACCCTGGACGCCGTCGAGCAGCTGCACGCCATCGACCTGCCGGTCGGAGGTGTCGTGATCAATCACCAGCGCAGCTCCCCGCTCGACGACGACGCCCGTAAGGCACTCGCCGAGGACCGGCTGGCCGCCGCCGGGGTCGCGGGCGGGCTCGCCGCAGCAGGGCTGGCGGCGGCGACGACGCCCACCCTCGCCGCCGGCCTGCTCGCCGAGGGACGCGAGCACGTGGAGCGGCTCGAGCTCGAGGAGCGGCTGCGCGAGAGCGTCGAGCAGGCCGGACGCCCGGTCTACACGCTGCCCCAGCTCGATGACGGCGTCGACCTGGGTGGCCTGTACGAGCTGGCCGAGCGGCTGCGCGACCAGGGGCTGGCATGAGCGGCGGCACCCGGGGCAGAGTCCGCAGCCCGCGCCCGCCGCGCTCGTCGCCGCGGGTAGGCCCGCTCGCCGGCCGGCCGCACCCCGCGGATGCCCTCGACGTCGACGCGCTGGTCGACGACCGGGAGACCCAGATCATCGTCTGCTGCGGATCCGGCGGTGTCGGCAAGACCACCACTGCGGCGGCCCTGGCGCTGCGGGCGGCCGAGCGCGGCCGCACCGTCGTCGTGCTGACCATCGACCCCGCACGGCGGCTGGCCCAGTCGCTGGGGCTCGACGCGCTGGACAACACGCCCCGCACGGTGGACACCGGGCCCGCCGCGCCGGCGGCCGGCGGCCGGCTCGACGCGATGATGCTGGACATGAAGCGCACCTTCGACGAGGTGGTCGAGGCGCACGCCACCACGCAGAAGGCGCGGCAGATCCTGACCAACCCGTTCTACGTGGCGCTGTCCACCTCCTTCGCCGGCACCCAGGAGTACATGGCGATGGAGAAGCTCAGCCAGCTGCACGCCCAGGCGGCGGAGGAGGGGCACGGCTGGGACCTCATCGTGGTCGACACCCCTCCCTCCCGCTCGGCCCTCGACTTCCTGGACGCCCCCGAGCACCTCTCGTCGCTGCTCGACGGCCGGCTGATCAAGCTGCTGCTCGCCCCGGCCCGAGGCCCGGCCCGATTGCTGTCCGCGGGGCTCGGCGTCGTGACCGGCGCGCTGACCAAGGTGCTGGGCGCCCAGGTCCTGAAGGACGTCCAGACGTTCGTCGCCGCCTTCGACACCTTGTTCGGCGGCTTCCGGCAACGGGCCGAGGCCACGTACGCCCTGCTGCAGGCCCGGCAGACCGCGTTCGTGGTGGTGGCGACACCCGAGACCGATGCCCTGCGGGAGGCGGCGTACTTCGTCGAACGGCTCGGGCAGGACAAGATGCCGCTGGCCGGGCTGGTGCTCAACCGGGTGGTGCCCGACCCGCTGCCCCAGCTGACCGCCGACCGGGCCCGGCAGGCAGCCGAGGCACTCGCGGCGGCGGGCGACGGCGCGGGGGATGAGGCCCGTAACGTCCGCGCAGCCCGGGGGTTGCTGCGGCTGCACGCGACCCGGGCCGAGGCGCGGACCCGACAGCGCCGGTTGCAGCGACGCTTCGCCGCGGCCCATCCGGGCGTGGCCACGGCGGAGGTGCCGGCGCTGGCCGGCGACGTGCACGACGTCGAGGGGCTGCACCGGATCGGTGCCCTGCTGGCCGAGGGCCAGCAACCCGTCGCCACGGCGGGCTGACGGCCCGGCACCGACACGGGTCTGGACGAGACGGGCCTGGAAGAGACGGGCCTGGAAGAGACGGGCCTGGAAGAGACGGGGCGGCAGGCCCCCCGACCTGCCGCCCCCGGCGCTTCCCCCCGGACCCCCTGTGCGTGCCCGGGCCACGGCCCGGTGTTTCCCCCAGTCACCGTGTCAGACGCTGCGACATGGGGCATCGGTTGCCTTCTGCCCCGAAATTCCCCGCTGCGTAGCCTGACCCGGTGTCCCGTCGCTCTCCGGCACCCCCTGTCCGCGGGGGCACCGTCGGCGCCGGAATCGCCGCCACCCTGCTGGTCCCGGTCCTCGCGGCCTGCGGGCCGCCCTCGTCGGACGAGCTGGGGCGGACCCTGGTGGACATGCGGGCCGACGACGTCGCCGCGCGGATGTCCGAGCGGCTGACGGGGCAGGGGAACGGCAGGGGCGAAGACTTCGGAGCCGACCGGGTGCTGGCGCAGGCTGAGGCCGCCCTCGACGACGACAGCCGGGCGTACGAGGTGGAACTGAGCGGGTCCGGGCTGGTGGTCGGCGTCGCGTTCTACGAGGAGTTCGACTACGAGGGACTCGTGGACCCGACCCGGCACCAGGTGGTCGAGTGCCGGGAGTTCCATGCGCCCGCCGACGACCTGGACGACGTGTCGTACGAGGCGGTGGACTGCCCGCCCGGGACGGGCCCGGGTTGGGTCAGGAGCGGCTGAGGGTGACCGGCTCAGCCGGCGGCGACGCTCGGCTGACGGGTGGTGAGGTGCTCGCCCCGCGCGGTCTCGAGCAGCCGGCGCCACGACTGGACGTTGGGCCGGCGACGCAGCAGGGCGCGGCGCTCGCGCTCGGTCATGCCTCCCCAGACACCCCACTCGATCCGGTTGTCGAGGGCCTCGGCGAGGCACTCGGTACGGACCGGACAGCCCCGGCAGACCTGCTTGGCCCGGTGCTGCTCGGCTCCACGGACGAACAGCTCGTCGGGGCGGCTCACCCGGCAGGCGGCCTCGCTGGCCCAGTCGTCGGTCCAGGGGGCGGTGGTGCTGATCTGCTCGCTGCTGGTGGCGCTGGTCATCGAGGCGTGTCCTGTCCCAGGAGATGTGTCCGGCTTGTCCTGACAAACGTAGGGACACGACCCCCCGCGGCGTCAGGACCAAATGGACTGTTCGTATAGCCCGATCGGGTCATTTCCGCCGGTTATGGGTCACTCAGGAACCTCCCGTACCCTGGCAGCCATGTCCGACAGCCGACTCGCCGCGGGAGCGGTCGCCCTCCGTCGCATCGGTGGCCTGCTGCTCGCCGCGGCGCTTGCCGGTGTCCTCGTCGCCGGTCTGGTGCTGCCCATGGCCGGGCTGACCGGCTTCACTGCCCGGCAGGTCTCCGACGGCATCCAGAACCTCCCGTCGGCCATCGAGAAGGGCGCCATCCCGCACACGACCAAGGTCTACGCGGCCAACGGCAAGCTGCTCGCACGGTTCTACGACGAGAACCGCGAGGAGGTGGCGATCAGCGACGTCGCCCCGATCATGCGCAAGTCGATCGTCGCCATCGAGGACTCCCGGTTCTACGAGCACGGCGCGATCGACGTCGAGGGCACCACCCGCGCCCTGGTCAACAACATCATCGGCAACGACATCCAGGGTGGTTCCACGATCACCCAGCAGCTGATCAAGCTGATCCTCATCGAGCAGGCCGACACCAAGCGGGCGATCGCCGCCGCCACCGAGCAGAGCTACGGCCGCAAGCTGCGCGAGCTGCAGTACGCGATGGCCTACGAGGAGCAGCACAGCAAGAACGAGATCCTCGAGGACTACCTCAACATCGCGTTCTTCGGCGACGGCGCCTACGGCATCCACTCGGCCGCCCGGCACTACTTCAAGGTCAGCCCGGCCAAGCTCTCCCTCGCGCAGTCAGCCACGCTCGCCGGCCTCGTCCAGAACCCTTCCCGGTTCAACCCGACCGAGAACCCCGACCTCGCCCTCGAGCGCCGCAACATCGTGCTGCAGCGGATGGCCGACCTCGGGATCGTCTCCGACCGCAAGGCCAAGCAGACGGCGCAGCAGCCGCTCGCGCTGCGCGTCAAGGACTTCGACAACGGGTGCGTGAGCACCGCCGCCCCGTTCTTCTGCGACTACGTGCGGCGCTACCTGCTGCACGACCCCGCGCTCGGGGCGAGCAAGACCGAGCGTGAGCACCGGTTGCTCACCGGCGGGCTGTCGATCCGGACCACCGTCGACCTGCGCTTCCAGCGCGCGGCCGACCGCGGAGTGCGCGGCGCCGTCTACAAGAAGGACCAGGCGATCGGCGGGCTCGCGATGGTCGTGCCGGGAACCGGAGAGGTGCGCGCGCTCGCCCAGTCCCGCCCGATGGGCGACGACTCCAAGGACGGTCAGACCTACCTCAACTACGTCGTGCCGAAGCAGTACGGGGACTCCAACGGCTTTCAGGGCGGCTCGACGTTCAAGGTCTTCGTGCTGGCCACCGCGCTCAAACAGGGCTACCCGTTGTCCACCGGCTTCAACTCGCCCGAAACGATGACGATGCCCTACGGCAGCTATCACAACTGTGACGGCGGCACCTCCGCGGAGTGGACGCTCTCGAGCTCCACCGGCAGCGGGTACTTCAACATGTACAGCGGCACCCAGCAGTCGGTCAACACGTACTACTCCCAGCTCGAGGCGCTGACCGACGTCTGCGAACCGGCGACGCTCGCCCGCGACATGGGTGTCGACGTGCTCAAGCGCGACGAGGTCGGGCCGTTCACCCTGGGCGTCACCGACATCGACCCGGTGACCATGGCCAGCGCGTACGCGACGTTCGCCGCGCGGGGCATCTACTGCGAGCCGCGCCCGGTGACCTCGATCACCGACCGCGAGGGCAACGAGCTCGACGTCAACGCCCCGCCGTGTCAGCGCTTGTTCTCGCCGGCGGTGGCTGACGCCGTCAGCGACATCCTCAAGGGGGTGCTGGCGCCGGGCGGCTTCGCCGACGCGGAGGCCATCTCGCAGGAGGCGGCCGGCAAGACCGGCACCACCAGCAACAACCAGGCGGTGTGGTTCAGCGGGTACACGCCCAACCTCGCGGCCGCGGCGATGATCGCCGGCGCCAACCAGTACGGCCAGCCGATCAGCCTGGTGTACCAGACCATCGGTGGGATCTACCGCGACTTCGATGCCGTCTCCGGATCGGGCTTCGCGGCGCCGATGTGGAACGTCGCGATGGAGGGCGTGCAGCAGTGGCTGCCGGACGCGACCTTCACCCCGCCGGACATGTCGGCCATCGGCGGTGCGGCCGTCACGGTGCCGTCGGTCGCAGGCATGTCGATCGACGAGGCATCGGCGACGCTCGCCGACTACGGGCTCGAGGCCGTCGTCGGTTCCACCGTCGACTCTGGCGAGGCGGAGGGCACAGTTGCGGGAACCGACCCGCCGGCCGGCGCGACCAGCTACGAGGGCGACACGATCACGCTGAACATCTCCGACGGGTCGCCGTACGTGCCGCCCACCTCGACGCCACCTGAGCCGACCCACTCGCCACCCGGTGGTGGCGGTGGGCCGGGCGGTGGGCCGGGCGGCGGCGGGCGCTCCGCACCGGAGTGAGCCGGACCCGGGTCCGACCCGGGCTCAGGCGCCGAGCTGACGCCGCACCTCCGCGGCGACGACCGCGCCGTCGGCGCGACCCGTCACCTGCGGGCGCAGGGCACCCATGACCCGCCCCATCGCCTTCATGCCCTCACCGGCTGCGCCGGTCTGCTCGACCGCGGCCTCGACCAACCGTGCGATCTCGGCGTTGTCGAGCTGCTCGGGAAGATAGTCGGCCAGCACCTCGGCCTCTGCCCGCTCCTTGGCGGCGAGCTCGTCCCGCCCGGCGCCGGCGTAGGCCTCGGCCGCCTCCCGCCGCTTCTTCGCCTCGCTGACGAGCACCTTGGTCACCTCGTCGTCGTCGAGCTCGCGCGCCTGCTTGCCGGCGACCTCGGCGGTGCTGAGGGCCGAGAGCGCCATCCGCAGCGTCGAGGCGCGCAGCGCGTCGCGGGCCTTCATCGCCGCGGTCAGGTCCTGTCGGAGGCGGTCCTTGAGCTCGGGCACGGGTCCAGTCTGACAGCCGGTGTGACAGCCTTGACCGGTGCCGACCCCGACCCCGCGCGCACTGCTGCCGCGCGTCGCCGCCGGGACGGCCGCCCTCGGGGCGGCGGGTCTGGCGTACACGGTGGCCGAGACCCGGATGTTCGTGCTCCGGACCGCCTACGTCCCGGTGCTGCCGGCCGGACAGGCGCCGCTGCGACTGCTGCACCTGTCGGATCTGCACCTCACCCCGGGCCAGCGGGCCAAGCAGCGCTGGGTACGCGACCTCGCCGCGCTGCAGCCGGATCTCGTCGTCGTCACCGGCGACTTCCTGGGCCATCGCGCGGCGATCGACCCGCTGCTGGACTGCCTCGAGGGGCTGCTGCACAAGCCCGGCGCGTTCGTGCTCGGGTCCAACGACTACTTCGCGCCGATCCTCAAGAATCCCGCGCGCTACCTGCTGCCGGACGGCCAGGACAAGCGCCAGGTGGGCGAGCGACTGCCGTGGCGCGAGCTCGTCGGCGAGCTGGGCGACCGTGGCTGGCGCGACCTGACCAACCGCCGTGACCGGCTCACCGTCGGCCAGCGGACGGTGGCTCTGGCCGGGGTCGACGACCCGCACCTGGGCTACGACGACCTCGACTCCGTCGCGGGGCCGGCCGAGCCCGCCGACCTGGCGCTCGGCGTGGCCCATGCTCCGTACCTGCGGGTGCTGGACCGGTTCACGACCGACGGCTACCCCCTGCTGCTCGCGGGGCACACCCACGGCGGTCAGCTGCGGGTGCCCGGGTACGGCGCCCTGGTGACCAACTGCGACCTCGACCGCGGGCGCTCCCGCGGGCTGCACCGCCACGACGCCGGCGGGCGCACGGCATGGCTGCACGTCTCGGCCGGACTGGGCACGTCGCCGTACGCGCCGGTGCGCTTCAGCTGCCGTCCGGAGGCGACCCTGCTGACACTTGGGCCGGTCGGGCTCGGCTAGGCTGCGTGGGTCAAATCGGGCTGTGGCGCAGCTTGGTAGCGCGCTTCGTTCGGGACGAAGAGGCCGCAGGTTCAAATCCTGTCAGCCCGACCACGGCACACAACGGAACCACCGACCGCAGTCTCGCGGTCGGTGGTTCCTTTCCGTGGACAGCCGACGCCGAACGATGGTGCTCGGCGGCGGGCCGGAGTTACGGTCTGACGGTGCGACGGCTGCCCCACGAGAACGTGGCCACGGTGCTGGTGGACCCGGCGTACCTGCGTGAGCTCGAGCTCGACCTGATGGAGCGGGACCTGTGGGTCTGGCCGGTCGCGACCGCCCCGATCTGTACGGACGGGCCACGTCGGGCCTTCCAGATCCGGAAGCGGCTGGTCGAGGCGCAGCGGGGCCGCTGGGACTGCGCGGCCGAGTGGATACCGGTGTGGATCTCGTTCGGTGAGACCTGGCGCGACGGCGACGAACCGCTGTCGTGGCTCGGCCACCGCGCGCTGTGGGACGTGCTGGCCTCGCACGCCGACCACGCGCGCTACCGCCTCGGGCTCGGTGGAGTGCCCCGCCTGTCGATCCCCCGCGGCGTTGCTGGCTGAGCCCCAGCCTCAACCGGACCCGATCGTCAACTGCCGTCGCATCCGCCTCATGTCCACCAGCATGCGGTCGTCGGCTGAGCCCGTCCTGTGCGCAATCTGTGCGGTCGCTGTGCGGAAATCTCACGCCCAGGGATGATCTGCGCATGCTGGGGGCAGACTGACCCCATGGACGAACCGGCCGCGACGACCCGGGAGAAGCCGGACGGGGCCCCGGTCCGGCGCCCCCGCCGGCCCCGGCCCGCGGGCAAGAGCGGCCCGCCTGGGCGCCCGCCCGGCACCCGCCCACGTCGCCCACCGCCGAAGATCCCGCAGCTGCCGGACGTGCCGGCGTGGGCAGCCGCGCTCGCCACCGGCCTGCTGGCCGGTGTGGCCGGCGTGCTGCTGGTGGTGCTCGGCCTGCTGGGCTGCGAGGCCCTGCGGGGTGCACCGTCGTGCGGTGACGCCGGCTATCCGTTGCTCACGGCGATCATCGTCGGCGTCGGTCTCGGCGCCATGGCGCTGCTGCGCTTCGCCCGGGTCAACGACGCCGGCGCGATCTCGTTCATCGCGGTCTGCCTCGTGCTGGTCGTGCTCATGCTCGGGATGATCGACGTCGTGTTCTCGGCCTGGATGTGGGCGCTGCTGCCGGGCCTGTGCGCGCTGGCGTTCGTGGCCACCACGCTGATGGTGCACGCGCTCACCGGACCCGCCGACCGGGACGAGGGGTGAGCGCGGCCGGCGCCGGCGACCTGCTCTGGTCGCCACCCCCGGACGTCCGTGACAAGACCCGGATCGGCGCGTACCTGAGCCGGCTCGAGGCCACCACCGGCCGACACTTCGACGACTACGCCGCGCTGTGGGAGTGGTCGGTCGATGACCTGCCCGCCTTCTGGCGTTCCGTCCTGGAGTTCTTCGAGGTGCCGCACGAGGGCGATCCCGAGCCGGTCCTGGACGAGGCGGTGATGCCAGGTGCGCGCTGGTTCCCCGGACTGCGGCTCAACTACGCCGAGGCGATGCTCGCGCTGCCCGGCCGCGCCGACGACGACGTCGTGGTGGTCGGGCGCTCCCAGTCCCGGGGCCCCGTCGAGCTGACGGCCGCCGACCTGCGCGACCAGGTGGCCCGGGCGCGGGCCGGACTGGAGCGGCTCGGCGTGCAGCGCGGCGACCGCGTGGCGGCCTACCTGCCCAACGTGCCCGAGGCCCTGGTGCTGCTGCTCGCGACCGCGAGTCTCGGGGCGGTGTTCTCGTCCTGCGCGCCGGAGTTCGGCACCCGCAGCGTGGTCGACCGGTGGGGCCAGATCAGGCCGTTGGTGCTGGTCGCCGTCGACGGCTACCGCTACGGCGACAAGGAAGTCGACCGATCGGGCGAGGTCGCCGCGATCCGCCGGTCGTTGCCCAGCGTGCGGCACACCGTCCTGTTGCCGTACCTCGACCCGGCCGCACCGACGCCGACCGGCGCCATGACGTGGTCGGAGCTGGTGGCTGAGCCCGCCGACCCGGCGTACGCCCGGGTGCCGTTCGACCACCCGCTGTACGTCCTGTACTCCTCGGGCACCACCGGGCTGCCCAAGCCGATCGTGCACGGCCACGGCGGCATCACCCTCGAGCACGTCAAGGCGCTCGGGCTGCAGATGGACCTCGGGCCGGCCGACCTCTTCTTCTGGTACTCCACCACCGGCTGGATGATGTGGAACTACCTGGTGTCCGGGCTCGCCGTCGGCTCCACCGTGGTGCTCTTCGACGGCAATCCGGCCGCGCCCGACCTGGCGTCGCTGTGGCGGCTCGCCGACGAGGTCGAGGTGACGTACTTCGGCACCAGCGCGCCGTTCCTGCTGGCCTGTCGCAAGCAGGGCTGCGTGCCGCGCGAGGTGGCCGACGTGTCGGCCCTGCGCGGTCTCGGCTCCACCGGTGCGCCGCTGCCCACCGAGGGCTTCCGCTGGGTCTACGACGCTGTGTCGACCGACCTGGTGCTCTCCAGCTTCTCCGGCGGCACCGACGTCTGCAGCGGCTTCGTCGGCGGCAACCCACTGCTCCCGGTCCTCGCCGGCCGGATCTCTGGACCGTGCTTGGGGTGCCGGGTGGAGGCGTACGACGCCGACGGAACCTCGGTCGTCGGGGAGCAGGGCGAGCTGGTGATCACCGCCCCGATGCCGTCGATGCCGCTCGGCTTCTGGGGCGACGACGACGGATCGCGCTACCGGGCCGCGTACTTCGAGGACTTCCCCGGGGTCTGGCGGCACGGCGACTGGATCACGATCGAGGCCGACGGGTCGTGCGTGCTGTCGGGACGCAGCGACGCCACCCTCAACCGGGGCGGCGTGCGGCTCGGCACCGCGGAGTTCTACTCGGTGGTCGAGGCGATGCCGGAGGTGGCCGACAGCCTGGTGGTGCACCTCGAGGACGACGAGGGGGGCGCCGGCGAGCTGCTGCTGTTCGTCGTGCCTGCCGAGGGCGTCGAGGTCGACGCCGATCTCGAGCGCGCCATCGCCCGCGAGCTGCGCACGCACCTGTCGCCGAGGCACGTCCCCGACGTCGTGCACTCGGTGCCCGCACTGCCCCGGACGCTGTCCGGCAAGAAGCTCGAGGTGCCGGTCAAGAAGATCCTTCGTGGCACGGCGGTCGACGACGCCGCGGCCAGGGGCGCCCTGGCCAACCCCGAGTCGCTGGACGCCTTCGAGACCTTCGCCCGCCGCTGAACCCGAGTTGTCACCGGCAGAACGCCATCGACTGCGGTGTGGCGGTGACAGGTCGGGAGTCAGCGGGCGGCAGCGACCAGCTCGGCGATCTGGATGGCGTTCAGCGCGGCGCCCTTGCGCAGGTTGTCGCCGCTCACGAACAACGCCAGCCCGCGGCCGCCCTCGACGCCCGGGTCGTGCCGGATGCGGCCGACGAAGCTGGGGTCACGGCCGGCGGCCAGCAGCGGCGTCGGCACGTCGGTCAGCTCGACACCGGGCGCCGAAACGAGCAGCTCGGTCGCCCGCTCGACGGACAGCGGCCGGGCGAACTCGACGTTCAGTGACAGCGAGTGCCCGGTGAAGACCGGCACCCGCACGCAGGTGCCCGACACCCACAGGTCGGGGATGTCGAGGATCCTGCGGCTCTCGTTGCGGAGCTTCTGCTCCTCGTCGGTCTCGTACGAGCCGTCGTCGACGACCGACCCGGCCATCGGCAGCACGTTGAACGCGATCGGCCGCACGTACTTCTGTGGTGCGGGCAGCGGCACCGCCGACCCGTCGTGGGTGAGCTCGGTGGCCCGCCCGACACCCTCGCGCAGCTGCTTGTCCAGCTCGTCGACCCCGGCCAGCCCGCTGCCGGAGACGGCCTGGTAGGTCGAGGCGACCATCCGGACCAGGCCGGCCTCGTCGTGCAGCGGCTTGAGCACCGGCATCGCGACCATCGTCGTGCAGTTGGGGTTGGCGATGATCCCCTTGCGCGCTTGGGAGATCGCGGCGGGATTGACCTCGCTCACGACCAGCGGGACGTCGGGGTCCTGGCGCCAGGCCGAGGAGTTGTCGATGACCGTGGCGCCGGCGGCCGCGAAGCGCGGCGCCTGGTCGCGGGAGGTGCTCGCCCCCGCCGAGAACAGC
This sequence comes from uncultured Actinomycetota bacterium, assembly GCA_963785115.1. Taxonomy (GTDB): domain Bacteria; phylum Actinomycetota; class Actinomycetes; order Propionibacteriales; family Nocardioidaceae; genus JACCWP01. The sequence continues at coordinate 554,053 of CAWATY010000006.1, read as the reverse complement.
GCGAGGTCGAGCCCCGCGAGGTCGGCCGTCGCGGTGTCCTCTACCACCACCTCGCCGTCCAGCCAGGGCAGCGTGCGCCCGGCCGAACGCGCGGAGGCGAAGAAGCGGATGCCCGCGGTCGGGAAGTCCCGCTCGGCCAGCAGCCGGCGCATCACGGCTCCGACCTGGCCGGTCGCGCCGACCAGCCCGACCTGCAGCCCGCTCACCGGCCACTCCCGCCGTAGACCACGGCCTCGACCTCGTCGGACTGCAGGTCGAAGGCCGCGTGCGCGGCCGTGACAGCGTCGTCGACCTGGCTCTCGTCGACGATCACCGAGATCCGGATCTCCGAGGTCGAGATCATCTCGATGTTGACCCCGGCCGACGCGAGCGCCGTGAAGAACTTCGCGCTCACGCCCGGGTGGGTGCGCATGCCGGCGCCGATCAGCGACACCTTGCCGATCCGGTCGTCGTACAACAGCTGGTCGTAGCCGACCTCGTCGCGCAGCCGGGCCAGCGCCGTCATCGCGGTCTGCCCGTCGTCGCGGGGCAGCGTGAAGGAGATGTCTGTACGGCCAGTGGCCGCCGCCGAGATGTTCTGCACGATCATGTCGATGTTGATCTGCGCGGCGGCGACGGTGTCGAAGATCCGCGCGGCCTCACCGACCTTGTCGGGGACGCCGACGACGGTGATCTTGGCCTCGCTGCGGTCGTGCGCGACGCCGGCGATGATCGGCTGCTCCACGGTGCTGCCCTCGCTGTCGGTGATGTCCTGGACCCACGTGCCCGGCCGGGTGGAGAAGCTGGAGCGTACGTGGATCGGGAGGTCGTGGCGGCGCGCGTACTCCACGCACCGCAGGTGCAGGATCTTGGCCCCGCACGCGGCCATCTCCAGCATCTCCTCCGGGGAGATGGTGGGGATCCGGCGGGCGGTCGGCACGATCCGCGGGTCGGCGGTGAAGACGCCGTCGACGTCGGTGTAGATCTCGCAGACCTCCGCGCCGAGCGCCGCGGCCAGGGCGACCGCGGTGGTGTCCGAGCCCCCGCGACCGAGGGTGGTGATGTCCTTGCCCTCCTGCGAGACGCCCTGGAAGCCGGCGACGATCGCGATCGCCCCCTGCTCCAGCGCCTTCTCGATCCGGCCCGGCGTGACGTCGATGATCTTGGCCCGGCCGTGCACCGAGTCGGTGATGACGCCGGCCTGGGACCCGGTGAACGACTGCGCCTCGTGGCCGAGGTTGCCGATCGCCATCGCCAGCACCGCCATCGAGATCCGCTCGCCGGAGGTGAGCAACATGTCCAGCTCGCGGCCCGGCGGGAGCGGTGAGACCTCGTGGGCGAGGTCGATCAGCTCGTCGGTGGTGTCGCCCATCGCCGACACCACGACGACCACGTCGTGGCCCTGCTTCCGGGTCGCCACGATCCGCTGCGCCACCCGCTTCACGCCGGTGGCGTCAGCGACGGACGAGCCGCCGTACTTCTGGACCACGATGCCCACGACCGTCGAGTCTATCGACGCGCCATGAGACATCCGGTCGCGCGCTGCGTGCTGGACACCGGATGCCGGTAGACATCCGGCATGTCGAACCCCTCCGCCTCCTCGGCCACGCCCCAGGCGCACGCCCGGGCCGCGCTCGACCGCCGTCGCTTCCTCGCCGCCGTCGGCGGGGTCGCCGGCCTTGCCGCCGCCGCCCAGCTGCCGGTCGGACCGGCGGTCGCGCACCCCCGGCCCGCCGGCGGCGACTACCCGTTCCGGCTCGGGGTCGCCAGCGGCGACCCGCTGCCGGACGGGATGGTGCTCTGGACCCGGCTGGTCCCGCGCTTGTTCGAGCCCGGCGGCGGCATGCCCCACCAGCCGGTGCCCGTGCAGTGGCAGCTGGCGGCCGACGACACGTTCCACCGGCCGATCAAGAGCGGGACGGTGTGGGCGTTGCCCCAGCTCGCGCACTCCGTGCACGTCGACGTGCGAGGGCTGCCCGCCGGCGGCACCTGGTACTACCGGTTCCGCTACGGCGGGGACATCTCGCCGGTCGGGCGCACCCGTACCGCTCCTCGCGAGGGCGCCCCGCGCCAGCGCTTCGACCTCGCCTTCGCCTCGTGCCAGGACTGGGCGGGCGGCTACTACCCCGAGTACCGGCACCTGGCGCAGGAGGACCTCGACCTCGTCCTGCACCTCGGCGACTACGTCTACGAGTACGGCATCCCCGAGGACGGCGGCCTGCGCCAGGTACGTACGCCCGACGTGCTCCGCGACCCGCCGCAGACGCTCCATCGCTGGCGGATGCAGTACGCGCTGGTCAAGTCCGACCCCGACCTGCAGCTCGCACACCGACGGTTTCCCTGGGTCATGAGCTGGGACGACCACGAGGTACACGACGACTACGCCAACCACGAGTCGTACGACGGCGACGTCTCCGCGACCCGCGCCGCCGCCTACCAGGCGTGGTACGAGCACCAGCCGGTGCGCCGGCCGTCGGCGCCGGACGCGGACGGGCCGCGCATCTACCGACGGCTGTCCTGGGGCCGGCTGGCACAGCTCGATGTCGTCGACGGGCGGCAGTACCGGACGGTGCCGGCCTGTGGGTGGGGCGAGGCGCAGGCCTGCAACGAGGCGTACCTGCCGCGGCAGACGATGCTCGGGCGACGTCAGGAGCGCTGGCTCTACAACGGCTTCGGCGCCGGCCAGGCGCGGTGGAACCTACTGGGCAGCAACGTGATGATGGCTCGGCTCGACCACGACGGCGACCAGGGTGACCTGTTGTGGCACGACGCCTGGGACGGCTTCCCCGCCGCCCGCAACCGGCTGACCGAGGCGTGGCTGCGCGCCGACGTGCGCAACCCGGTCGTGCTCACCGGCGACTGGCACTCGACGTTCGTGAACGACATCCTGCGCAACTTCGACCGGCCGGACTCAGCGGTGGTGGCGACCGAGTTCGTCGGCACGTCGATCTCGAGCAACGGCGACACCCCGGTGTACGGGCCGTACTACGGCCCGATGATCCAGTACAACCCGCACATCAAGTTCTTCGACGGCGACCGCCGCGGCTACGTCAAGGTGAGCATGGACAACGCACGGCTGGTGGTCGAGCACCGGATGGTGCGCACCGTCAGCCGGAGCCCGGCGCCGGAGTACACCTACGCGTCGTTCATGGTCGAGGACGGCAGGCCGGGCGCCGAGCAGCTCACCGGCCCGAGCTGAGCGGCGGGTCGAGCACCGCGTCCGGCGGAGCACCGGGCACCGCCTGCTCCACGGCCTGCTTTACGGCCTGCGCCACGGTCTGCTCCACGACCTGCTCCACGACCTGCTCGGCCACGGCGATCCGCTCCATCTCGATGGTGCTGTGACCGTCCTCGTCGAGCCGGTCGTGCGCGACCACCGACTGCAGCGCGCGCAGCACGGCGCTGGCCTCTGAGCCCCACGACGACACGTACGAGAACTGCCACCACCACAGGGCTTCGTCGACCCGGCCGCCGCGGAAGTGGGCGAGGCCGTGCGCGAGCCGTTCGGCGATCGCGGACACGTCGTCGGAGATCCGCGCGGGCACGAGGTCCGGGGGGTCGGCGTAGGGGTCGAACACCTCGACGTACTCGTCGGCCGGGCCGAGCAGCACGGCCAGCGCCTCGCGGATGCGGTCGAGGTCGGCGTCGGGGCCGGCCTCGGGCTCGTACTGCTCCCGCGGGACCAGGTCGGTCATGACGCCGAGACGCGCGCCGGCCAGCAGCAGCTGGCTGACCTCGAGCAGCAGCAGCGGGATGGCCGTCCCGGGCTCGCCGCTGCGCGCGATCGCCCGGACCGCGAGCAGGAAGCTTTCGATCTGGTCGGCCACGCCCTGAGCCAGGTCCTCCAGCTCGCTGTCCACGTCGCTCCAGCGCCGGGACTGCCTCGGCACACCCTCAGTCATCGACCGTCCGCCTCCCCTCGAATGCCCTGCCCAGAGTCACTTCGTCGGCATACTCGAGATCGCCGCCCACCGGCAGTCCACTGGCCAGACGCGTCACGCGCAACCCCAGGGGCTTCAACATCCGCGTGAGGTACGTCGCGGTCGCCTCGCCCTCGAGGTTCGGATCCATGGCCAGGATGACCTCGGTGACCGAGCCGTCGGCCAGCCGCTGCATGAGCTCGCGGACCCGCAGCTGCTCCGGCCCGATGCCCTCGATCGGCGAGATCGCGCCCCCCAGCACGTGGTAGCGGCCGCGGAACTCGCGGGTGCGCTCGATGGCCACCACGTCCTTGGACTCCTCCACGCAGCACAGCACGCTGACGTCGCGCCGCGGGTCGCGGCAGATGCGGCACTGCTCGTCCTCGGTGACGTTGCCGCAGATGCTGCAGAAGCGGACCTTGTCCTTGACCTCCACCAGCACGTGCGCCAACCGCTTGACGTCGACCGGGTCGGCGTCAAGCAGGTAGAACGCGATCCGCTGGGCACCCTTGGGGCCGACGCCGGGCAGCCGGCCCAGCTCGTCGATCAGGTCCTGGACGACCCCTTCGTACACGGCGCGGCCGTTCAGGCAGGCGGGGAGAAGCCGGTCGAGCCGCTCCCCCCGCCCAGCTCGGGGGCGTCGTCGCCCGGCCCGGGCATGCCGCCGGTCAGCGGACCCATCCGCTCGGCCGCAAGCGCGGTCGCCTGGTCGGAGGCGTCGCGGACCGCCGCGACCACCATGTCGCCGAGTGTCTCGGCGTCGTCGGGGTCGCAGGCCTCCGGCTTGATCCGGACCGCGACCAGGTCGCCGGTGCCGGTGACGGTCGCGGTGACGAGGCCGCTGGCGGCGGAGCCTTCCACGCGGGCGCGAGCGAGCTCCTCCTGGGCCGCCACCAGCTGCTGCTGCATGCGCTGGGCCTGCTCGAGCAGCTGGGACATGTCGGGGGTTCCGCCTGGGAACACGGCAGGCTCCTCGCCTCGCGGGTCGACCGGCCGGGTCGTCGGTCGTGGCCGAGCCTACGGCCGGTTCGGGATCTCCTGGATCACCTGGGCGCCCAGCTCGCGGGTCAGCAGCTCCTGGGTGGTGCCGTCGCTGCCGCCCTCGACGTCGTCGTCGTCGGGATGTGCCGCCTCGTCGGAGTCGGCCACCGGGGCCGCGGCCGGGGGGGTCTCGGCGGCTGGCGTCGGCCCGGCTGCCGACCCGGGGCTCCCGCCCGATGGTGCGACCGGGGCGCCGGGTGTGCCCGTGGACGGGTCGACGACCGACTCGATCCGCCAGTCGACGCCGAGCACGTCGATGAGCACCTGACGCAACACCTCGTCGCAGCCGTTGCGGGCGAAGGAGTCGCGGCTGCCCGCGTTGACGAACGCCACCGTGAGGGTCTTGCCCTCCAGCGCGTGCACCTGCGCGCTCTGGCTGAGCAGGGACCAGGCCAGCCGGCGGGCGGACTTGGTCCGCTCGACCACGTCGGGCCAGGCCCGGCGCACGTCGACCAGGCCGAGGGCGGAGGCCGCCGGGGCGGGTACGGGTTCTGGAGCGTGCTCCGAGGCGGCGGCCTCGACTGCCGCGGCGGGCGCGGCCGGCGCGGGCTCGGGTTCCGGCACGGGTGGGGGCTCGGATGCAGCGGCCGACTCGGGGGCCGGCGCAGAGCTGGCGGCCGGCTCGGTTGCCGGCGCGGGGCTGTCGGCGGGCTCGGGGGCCGGCTGGGCGGCTGGCTCGGGCGCAGGCTCGCGCGGAGGGGCGGGCGGCGGCTGCCGTACGGGCTGCGGTGCGGGGGCCGCTGCCTCGGTGGGCGGCGTGGTCGTCGTCGCGACACTGGGTGGCTCCGTGGCGGGGCGGCCGCCCTCGATGGCCAGCCGGCGCTCGATCCGGTCGAGCCGCGCCTGCACGCCCACGACCCCGTCGTCGGCGGCGGGCAGCAGCACGCGCGCACACATCAGCTCGAGCAGCAGCCGGGGCGCGGTGGCACCCCGGATCTCGCCCAGCGCGGTGGCCACGACCTCAGCGGCTCGCACCAGGTCGGCGGCACCGAAGCGGGCGGCCTGCGCGGCGAGCCGCTCGCCCTGCTCGGGGCCGACGTCGAGCATGCTGCCCCGCGCGGCGTCGGGCACGTGGGCGAGCACGACGAGGTCGCGCAGCCGGGTGAGCAGGTCCTCGACGAACCGCCGGGGCTCGCGGCCGCCCTCGACCACGCGGTCGACGATGCGGAAGACGGCCCCACCGTCGCCCGCGGCGAACGCGTCGACGACCTCGTCGAGCAGCGACGCCGGGGTGAAGCCGAGCAGTCCGGTCGCGAGGGAGTACGTCACCCCGTCGTCGCCGGCGCCGCCGATCAGCTGGTCGAGGACGCTGAGGGTGTCGCGCGCGGAGCCGCCGCCGGCCCGTACGACCAGCGGGAGCGCCGCGGGCTCGACGGCGACCTGCTCGCTCTCGCAGATCTCTGCGAGGTAGTCGCTCAGCAGCCGCGGCGGCAGCAGCCGGAACGGGTAGTGGTGGGTGCGGGAGCGGATCGTCGGCAGCACCCGATCGGGCTCGGTGGTGGCGAACACGAACTTGACGTGCGGCGGCGGCTCCTCGACGACCTTGAGCAGGGCGTTGAAGCCCTGCGGGGTCACCATGTGCGCCTCGTCGACGATGTAGATCTTGTAGCGGCTCGACATCGGGCCGAACGACGCCCGTTCGCGCAGCTCGCGGGCGTCATCGACTCCGCCGTGGCTGGCGGCGTCGATCTCGATGACGTCGAGGCTGCCGGGCCCGCCGCGGGCGAGGTCACGGCAGCTCTGGCACTCGCCGCACGGCTCGGCGACCGGCGCCTGCTCACAGTTGAGGGCGCGGGCCAGGATGCGGGCGCTGGTGGTCTTGCCGCAGCCGCGGGGGCCGGAGAACAGGTAGGCGTGGTGCACCCGGTTGCCCGCCAGCGCCTGCCGCAACGGCTTGGTGACATGGTCCTGGCCGAGGACCTCGTCGAACCGTTCCGGCCGGTAGCGGCGGTAGAGGGCGAGGGGGGCGGCATCCACGCCTGCAACCTAACGACCCGCCCCGACGATGACCACGCCCGCCCGCCCCGCCCTCAACCGATCTCGAGACATTGCGGGGGTCGGGGCGACCACAACGTCACGACATCGGTGCCGGGGAGGACTGGGTGGGGCAGATGTGGGCAGCAAGGGACCCCTCGCGCACCCGGTAGAGCCTGCCGACCCTTGCTGCCTTCCGGCCCTGGGGGAGTTGAGCAGGGTGCCGCCACGCGAGGGGCCGCGCCCATCGTACGGGTCCGGGCGGCCTGTCGGGACGGGCGTGGGCTGCCGCTACCCTGCTCGGCGGAGGATTCGCATAGTGGCCTAGTGCGCACGCTTGGAAAGCGTGTTGGGTTAACGCCCTCAGGGGTTCGAATCCCCTATCCTCCGCCACGCTCGGTGGCCGGCGGGTCGGTCTCTCCTAGACTGCGCGGGTGATCTTCAAGCGGGTGGGCGACGGCCGACCGTACCCTCCGCACGGACTCACCCAACGGCAGTGGGCCGACCTGCCGCCCCAGCAGATCCGCCTCGATCAGCTGGTCACGACCAAGGACACCCTCGACCTCGCGACCCTGCTGGACGCCGAGTCGACGTTCTTCGGCGACCTCTTCGCGCACGTCGTCAACTGGCACGAGGAGCTCTACCTCGAGGACGGCCTGCACCGGGCGTTGCGGGCGGCGTTGCAGCAGCGCAACGTGCTGCACGCGCGGGTGCACCTGATCAAGGCGTCGGCGTGATCGCGCGCACGCCGATCACGCTGTTGGTACTGCTCGTCGTGCTGCTGATCGCCGCCTGGTACGGGTGGACGCGGATCAGCGAGCCGCTGCCCGACCCGTTCGCCAAGGCGCCGACCTGCGTGACCGAGCAGATCAGCGACGGCGGCACGCTGAGCCGCCGCCAGGTGGTCGTCAACGTCTACAACGCGGGCAGCCGCGACGACCTGGCCTCCAAGACGCTGCACGACCTCACCGAACGCGGGTTCGCACGTGGCACCGCCGAGAACGCCCCCGAACGGCTTCAGGTGCAGTTCGTCCTGATCCTCGACGCCGATCCGGACGCGGCGGCGGTGACGCTGTTGAAGCAGCAGTTCAAGGGCAAGGTCGAGGTACGCGACCAGCCCGACCTCGGCGATGAGGGTGTCGACGTCGTGGTCGGCAACGGCTACCACGGCCTGAAGAAACAGGCGCCGACGCAGGTCACGGTCAAGAGCGCGCAGGAGGTCTGCGTCCCGGAGACCACCAAGCCGACCAAGAAGCGCCCCGGGAACGCCTGACCGACGTCAGGACCGGTCGCCGCGGTCGCCGCGGCCCTGCTGCCAGCCCGCCAACCGGCCGTGCAGCGACACCGCCCGCAGCCGGGACTCGGTGGCTTCCCGGATCCCGCGCGGCGCCACCACCAGCAGCTCGTCGTCGCGCTGCAGCCGGGTCCGGCCCGACGGCACGAACGACCGGCCGGCCCGCACGACCAGCGAGATGGACGCCCCCTGCGGCATCCGCAACTCGCCGACCTCGACCCCGTGCATCCGCGAGTCGGCAGCCACGCTCACGTGCAGCAGGTCGGCGTCGATCCGGTCCAGCGGGGCGGCCTCAACCTCGAGATCGCGCGGGTCACCGGTTGACGAGACGCCAAGCAGCCGGGCGGCCACCCCGAGTGTGGGTCCCTGCACCAGCGTGTAGACGACCACCAGCACGACGACCAGGTCGAACAGGTCCGTCGCCCGAGGGACTTCCTCGGCCAACGGGATGGTGGCCAGGACGATCGGGATCGCACCACGGAGCCCCGCCCATGACAAGAAGAGCTGATTGCGCAGTGGTACCCGCAGCGGCAGTGCCGCTGCCGCCACCGACAACGGACGTGCCACGAAGGTGAGCGCCGCCCCAGCCGCGAGCCCGGCGCCGATGTGCCACCAGGTGAGCCGCCCCGGCGACATCAGCAGGCCGAGCATGACGAAGAGCCCGATCTGGGCGAGCCACCCGACCCCCTCGGCAAACGAGCGCGTGGCCCGGCGGTGCGGCAGGTCCGCGTTGCCGAGGGTGAGCGCGGCCACGTAGACGGCCGCGAAGCCGCTGGCGTGCACGACGGCGGCGCCGCTCCAGGCCACGACGCACATGGCGAGCACCGACAGCGGGTACAGGCCCGACGCGGGGAGCGCTGCGCGGGAGAGCAGCATGGCGCCAACCGCACCGATGCCGAACCCGAGGATGCCACCGAGGACCAGCTCGCCGACCACGAGGGCCAGCAGCGCGTACCACGAGTGGTCATCTGCGGCGCCTGTGCTGACCAGCGTGACCAGCAGCAGCGTGGGGGCGTCATTGAGGCCCGACTCCGCCTCGAGCGCACCGCGGATCGACGAGGTGAGCGGCACCCGGCGCAGCACCGAGAAGACCGCGGCGGAGTCGGTCGGTGAGGTCACCGCGCCGAGCAGGACCGCGAGCTCCCAGTCCATGCCGAGCGCGTAGTGGCCGAAGAGCGTCATCACGCTCACCCCGACGGCGACCCCGACCGTGCTCAGCATCAGCCCGAGCGGCATCGCCGGCCGCACCTGGTCCCAGTCGGTGGTGAGACCGCCTTCGGCGAGGATGAGCACCAGGGCACAGATCGCCAGCACGTACGCGAGGTCGGCGTCGTCGAACTGGACGCCGATCACCGACTCGCCGAGCAGCGCTCCGATCCCCAGGTAGAGCAACAGGCTGGGCAGACCAGCGCGCGCCGACACCCGCACGGCGAGGATCGCGGCGAGCAGCACTCCGCCACCGACGAGGGCCAGCAGCTCGAAGTCGTCACCCACCCGCTGTGCCTCTCGCCGCTCCGTCCGAGAGGACAGCCTAGGGCCCGCCGGTCAATGCCTGCCCTGTCGCGCGGCTCCGGGCCGTGGTCAGTCGGGGCGTTGCTCGGTGTCGTGCCGGAACTTCAGCGTGCCGAAGATGCTCGTGCTGTTGCCGGCGGTCGTGATGTGCTCGCTGACCAGCTCGCCACCGTCCGCGCCGAACTTGTTGAGCTTTTCGCACCATTCCTCGTACGCCCGTTGGTGGCGCCGACGCCAACCCGACGGGGTCGCGTCGTCGTCGGCCACGTCGACCCGTGCGGTGCGATACGTCCACTGGACAGGGACCATGATTCCCCCTCGGGATCGTCCACTAGCGCGATCCTGGCACGTCCGTGCCGGGCCGGACGCCAGAACCGACGGACCCGTCCATCCCGGTGCCGTCGGGTCAGGTCTTGCTGTCGGTGTCGTGGCGGAACTTGAACGTGCCCCAGTACGACGCGCTCTCCAGGGTCTCCGACACGTGCTCGGTGACCAGTTCGTAGCCGTCCGCGTACATGCTGTTCAAGGTCGACGACCACGTGTCACGGACGCGCTGCAAGCGCCCCTGACGACCTCCCGCGGACTCGTCGGCGTCGAACTCTGCCGCGTTCTGGATGACGTACTCGGCGCGCTGCTCGTCCACGGGTGCTCCCTCGGTGCGAGTGACGGTGCTGGGTAGTGGATCGCGGTGCGTTGGACCCAGATGCTGCCACGCCGACGCACCGCGCTCAGCAGAACGCCGGCGCCGATCGCCCACACTGGCCACCGCGAGGAGGCATGCGATGGACGTGCACGGCGGAGGCGGTCGACCCACCTGGTCCGACCTGCCCGACCGGCTGCGGGCGGCCGTCGAGCAACGGCTCGGTGCGGCGGTCATCGTGGCCGAGAGCCGGCCGGGAGGTTTCACCCCCGGGCTGGCGTCCGCGTTGCAGCTGCGGGACGGGCGGACGGTCTTCGCCAAGGCGATCAGCGCCGCGCTCACTCCCGGCGGGCCGTCGATCTACCGCGCCGAGGCGGCAGTCGCCGCCGCGCTCCCCGAGGGGACGCCCGCTCCCCGGTTGCTGTGGTCGCAGGACGACGGCGAGTGGGTGGTGCTGGTGTTCGAGCACGTCGTGGGACGGCCTCCGTCGATGTCGCGGCCCGACGAGCTGGAGCGCGTTCTCGACGCCATCGACCGGCTGGCGACGTACCTGACGCCGAGCCCGATCGCCGCGCCACGGCTGACGGTGGACTGGCAGGACAGGCTGTGCGGCTGGCGCACGATGTCCGTTGACGGTCCGCCCGCGGGACTCGACGGCTACGGCGCAGAGGTCGCGGCGGCCGTCGACCGGCTCGCCGACCTCGAGGCTCGCTGGGGCGCCGCCGCCGACGGTACGAGCCTGGTGCACGGCGACCTGCGCGCGGACAACATGCTGCTCACCGACGACGAGGTGGTGATCGTCGACTGGCCGAACGCGGCCATCGGGGCGAGCTGGTTCGACCTGGTGGCGATGCTGCCGAGCGTGGCGATGGCCGGGGTGTCGCCGGACGAGATCATGCGGCGGCACCGACTGACCCGCGACCTTCCCTAGACGACCGTCGACGCCGTCGTCGCCGCGCTGGCCGGCTACTTCGTCCACCGCTCGCTGCAGCCGCCGCCCCCGGGCCTGCCGACCGTGCGCGCCTTCCAGCGAGCGCAAGGAATGGCGGCGATGGACTGGCTGCGCCGGCGGCGACCGGACGTGTTCGACGGCGCGTGATCCGTACGCATGACGGCGGCACCGGGCAGGCTGCTGGCCTGCACCGATGCCACCGGAGACTTGGCGGTGGCGGTGGGATTTGAACCCACGGAGGGCGTGAACCCTCACACGCTTTCGAGGCGTGCTCCTTCGGCCGCTCGGACACGCCACCGCCGCAGAGGGTACCGGAGTGGGTGCGGCTGCTCAGCCGCGGTGCGAGGCGAAGAACGAGCGCAGCAACGCCGTCGACTCGTCGGCGCGTACGCCCGTGACGACTTCGGGACGGTGGTTGAGCCGGCGGTCGCGGACGACGTCCCACAGCGAGCCGACCGCACCCGCTTTGTCGTCGAAGGCCGCGAACACCAGCCGGGCAAGCCGCGACGCGACGACGGCACCGGCGCACATCGTGCAGGGCTCGAGGGTGACGACGAGCGTGCAGTTGTCGAGCCGCCAGGACCCGTACGCGGTCGCGGCGGCGCGCAGTGCGACCAGCTCGGCGTGACCGGTGGGATCGGCGTCGCGCTCGCGGATGTTGTGGCCGGTGCCGAGCACCGGGCCGTCGGGTCCGCCGGGGCCGAGCACGACCGCACCGACCGGCACGTCGCCGGACCCGAGGGCCTCGCGGGCGACCGCCAGCGCGACGCCCATCGGCGCGTCCCAGCTCAGGCCGAGGCTCCCTCGAGCGCGCCCGCGAGCTGCTCGCCGAACCCCAGGTGGCGGGCCACGTTGTCGAGCACCTCGTCGGGGTAGAGGTCGCCGTCGTCGCACAGCACCGCGAGGTCCATCGCGGACATGCCGAGGTCGGCCACGATGTCGAGCATCCCCGCCGGCTGCTCGTCCTCGTCGTCGTCGGGCTCGGGCAGATCGAGCAGGTCCATGACGGAGGCGGCCAACGGCCAGTCGGCGGCGGCCGTCACGTCGGACAGCAGGGCCCGGACCTCGCGGCCCTGCACCCGCACGATGAGGAAGAAGTCGTCGTCGATCGACACCAGACCGAGCGAGCCGCTGTCACTGGGCCACGGCCGCAGCGCATTCACCAGCTCGTCGACCTCGCCGGTCGCCACGCGGTGCGGCAATGGCTGCACCTGCCAGGCCCCCTCCTCGCGGTAGGCCACGACGGCGAAGTCGACGCTGTCCTCGGACATTCTGTGATGGTCGCACGGACGCCCGCCGGAGGATAGTGCCTTACCTGGCCATCGCCCGGCGGGCATCCACTAGCGTGCCGCGCATGCAGGTCCACGTCGCCGACCACCCGCTCGTCGCCCACAAGCTCACGGTGCTCCGCGACGAGCGGACAGACTCACCGACGTTCCGCCGGCTGGCCGACGAGCTGGTGACGCTGCTCGCCTACGAGGCCACCCGCGACGTGCGCACCGAGCCCGTCACCGTGCAGACGCCGGTGGCCGAGGCGCGGGGCACCCGGCTGACGTCGCCCAAGCCGCTGGTGGTGCCGATCCTGCGGGCCGGCCTCGGGATGCTGGAGGGGATGCAGCGGCTGCTGCCCACGGCCGAGGTCGGCTTCCTCGGGATGATCCGGGACGAGGACACGCTGGCGGCCTCGACGTACGCCGAGCGGCTGCCCGACGACCTGTCCGGGCGGCAGTGCTACGTGCTCGACCCGATGCTCGCGACCGGCGGCACGCTGGTGGCGGCGATCGACTTCCTGGTACGCCGCGGGGCCGACCACATCACGGCGGTGTGCCTGCTCGCTGCGCCGGAGGGGATCGAGCGGGTGGAGCGGGAGGTGTCGGCGGCGGTGCCCGTGGCACTGGTGACCGCCGGGCTGGACGAGCGCCTCAACGACAAGGGCTACATCGTGCCCGGGCTCGGCGACGCGGGCGACCGGCTGTACGGCGTCGTCGGCTGAGTCAGCGGCTGTAGCCCTGGGTCGCGATCACGTACATCAGCACCACGAACACGATGCCGAGGAACAGGTACACCCAGCCGCGGCTGCTGCGGTCCTCGTCGGGTTCTGGCTTGTCGTACTCCTGCTTGTCCATGCGGGTCGTCCTCCTGGCGCGGTAGTCCTCCCCGAGGACAACGACCATACCGTCAGTATGTCACGCGCATGCACGGCGGGCGGGGATCAGAGCGCCTTCACCGCGTTCAGCAGCTTGCTCATCGTGTCCTTGGCGTCGCCGAACAGCAGCGACGTCTTCTCGTCGAACAGCAGCTCGTTCTCGATCCCGGCGAAGCCCGGCCGCATCGACCGCTTCATGAAGATGATCTGCTGCGACTCGTCGGCGTGCAGGATCGGCATCCCGTAGATCGGGGCACCCGGCGTCGAGCGCGCCGCAGGGTTGACGACGTCGTTGGCGCCCACCACCAACGTGACGTCGGTGTGCTTGAACTCCCCGTTGATGTCGTCCATCTCCTTGAGCTGCTCGTACGGCACCTGCGCCTCGGCGAGCAGCACGTTCATGTGCCCCGGCATCCGCCCCGCGACCGGGTGGATGGCGTAGTCGACACGCACCCCGCGAGCCATCAACACGTCGACCAGCTCACGCAGCGAGTGCTGCGCCTGGGCGACCGCCAGCCCGTAGCCCGGCACGATGATGACCCGCTGGGCGTACCCGAGCAGGATGGCGACGTCGGCCGGCCCGGCGGAGCGCACCGGGCGGTCGCTGACCTCGCCGCCACCCAGCGTCGAGCCACCCTTGAGCGCGCCGAACAGGGTGTTGAGCAGCGAGCGGCCCATCGCGGCGGCCATCATCCGGGTGAGGAGGGTTCCGGACGCCCCGACCAGCGTGCCGGCGACGAGCAGCAGCGTGTTGCCCAGGATGTAGCCGCCCGCCGCGACGGTGAGTCCGGTGAAGGCGTTCAGCAGCGAGATGACGATGGGCACGTCGGCACCGCCCACCGGCAGCACCAGCAGCACGCCCAACGCGAGGCCGAGCAGACCGACCAGCACGCCCGGCCACAGCGCCGGCTCGATGACCAGCACCGTGGACAGCGCGACCGCCGCGATCAGCGACCCGCCGAACGCGATCGGCAGGCCGGGGAAGATCACCGGCCGGGTCGTCATCAGCTCCTGCAGCTTGGCGAACGTGACCAGCGACCCGGCGAAGCTCACCGACCCGACCAGGATGGTGAAGGCCGTCGCGGCGAGGTCGAACTCGGGCACGTCGAAGCCGACGTCACCGGCCTCGGCCAGCTTGTGCAGCTCGAGCACGGCGACCAGCGCGGCCGCGCCGCCGCCCACCCCGTTGAACAGCGCCACCAGCTGGGGCATCTGGGTCATCTGCACGCGCTGCGCACCGACGACACCGAGCACGGTCCCGACCCCGATGGCCAGCAGGATCGGCAGCAGGTGGTCGAGGTCGTCGCGCTCGAAGAACACCACCACGCACGCCAGCACCGCACCGGCCGCGCCGATCAGGTTGCCGCGCCGGGCGGTGCGCGGACCGGACAGCCCCTTCAGCGCGACGATGAAGCAGACGGCCGCGACGAGGTACGCCACCTGCACCCAGGTGGGGATCACGCGGACTCCTCCGGCGTTCCCGACTCGGTCGACTCGGGTTTCGGTCGTCGTCGGCCGCCGAACATCTGCAGCATCCGGTCGGTGACCACGAAGCCGCCGACCATGTTCACGGTGGCCAGCACGACGGCCACCAGCCCGACGGTCAGGCCGAACCCCGAGTCAGCCGTGCCCGTGGCCAGGATGGCGCCCACGAGGATCACTCCGTGGATCGCGTTGGCGCCGGACATCAGCGGCGTGTGCAGCGTCGAGGACACCTTGGAGATGACCTCGATGCCCACGAACACGCTGAGCACGAAGATGGTGAGCCAGACGACGTCCTCGCTCATCCGGTCTCCCCTGTCATGAGTCGCCCTCCAGCAGCTCGCGGGTCGGCTCGTGCCGTACCTCGCCCTCGAAGATCACGCAGCACCCGGCCACGACCTCGTCGTCGTGGTCTGGGGCGAAGCCCGCGCCGTCCTCGCCCCGCCCGGTCATCAAGGTGAGCAGGTTGACGATGTTGGTGGACAGCAGCCGGCTGGCCGGCAGCGGCATCTCGCTCGGCACGTTGCGGGCACCCCACACCCGGGCCTCGCCGATCTGCACCGTCTCGCCGGGTACCGAGCCCTCGACGTTGCCGCCGCTCTCCGCGGCGAGGTCGATCACGACCGAGCCGCTGCCCATCTGCTCGACCATGTGCCGGGTGACCAGCAGCGGCGCCCGCCGGCCGGGTACGGCAGCCGTGGTGATCAGCGCGTCGGCCGCCGCGACGTAGGGGGTCATCAGCTCGCGCTGGCGCTCGGCCCGGTCCTCGGTCATCTCCCGGGCGTACCCGCCCGCGCCCTCGAGGCTGTCCAGGTCGAGCTCGATGGCCTGCGCGCCCATCGAGGCGATCTCCTCGGCCGCCGCGGCGCGCACGTCGTACGCCTTGACGACTGCCCCCAGCCGCTTGGACGTCGCGATGGCCTGCAGGCCGGCGACGCCGGCACCGAGCACGAGCACCTCGGCGGGCGGCACGGTGCCCGCGGCGGTCATGTTCAGCGGGAAGAAGTGCCGCAGCATGCCGGCCGCGACGATCGTGCAGCGGTAGCCGGCGACCAGCGCCTGCGAGCTCAGCGCGTCCATCGACTGGGCGCGGGAGATCCGCGGCACCAGCTCGAGCGAGTAGGCGGTGAGCCCGCAGTCGCGCATGTCGCGCACCTGGTCGACCGCCTGGGCCACCGGCAGGAACGAGATCGTCGACGTGCCCGCGTGCAGGTGCCGGATGCGCTCGCGCTCCAGCGGCTGCACCGACAGCGCGACGGTGGCACCGGGCAGCGGGTCGTCGGTGAGCGTGGCGCCGGCGTCGTCGTACTCGTGGTCGTCGATCTCGGCGGCGCGCCCGGCGCCGGTCTGCACCGCGACCTCGTAGCCGAGGTCGACAAGCTTGCGCACCCCGTCGGGGACCAGCGCGACGCGCGCCTCTCCGTCCTGGGTCTCCGCCACGACCGCGATCCTCACGAGAGGGCACCCTAGGCCACCCGTCCGCCCCGACAGACTGCCCACCCGGGTTTCGCAAGTCGGCTTGCGAAACCCGCACTCGCCCCGCGCAATAACACGAGGCGAGTGGGGACGTCGCGGGGCGAGTGGACGTCGTCCGGCCTGACGGGGGTCGCGGCGCGGCGCGCGTTCGGCCGCGACAAGATGGTGCTGGCCCCGCCCCGACGAGAAGAGGCACCGTGTGCGTTCCCGCTGACGCCACCCCGCCCGAGCTCCCGCTCGACCGCGAGCTGCGTACGGGCAGCCGGCTCACGCTGCGCTCGGCCGATGGCACCGAGCTGGCGGCGTACGAGGGCCACGCGATCGAACCGGGGGGCTCCGGCGTCGTGGTGCTGCCCGACGTGCGCGGGCTGTTCGCCTTCTACGAACGGCTGGTCGACCAGTTCGCCGCGTGCGGCGTCGACGCGATCGGCCTCGACTACTTCGGTCGCACGGCCGGGACGGAGCCGCGCGCTGCGGAGTGGGACTCCTGGCCGCACGTCGAGGCGACCAGGCCGGCGCAGGTACGCGACGACGTGGCCGCGGCCGTCGGCCGGCTGCGCGAGAGCCGGAGTGTGGACCGGGTGTTCACCGTCGGCTTCTGCTTCGGCGGCTGCCAGTCGTTCGCGCAGGCCTACGGCCGGCACGGCCTGGCCGGAGCAGTCGGCTTCTACGGATTCCCGCGCTCGCGCGGCGAGGCGATGCCCGCGCCCGTCGAGCACGTCGACGAGATGGAGTGTCCCGTGCTCGGGCTGTTCGGCGGTGCCGACGAGGCGATCCCGGTCGAGGTCGTCGACGAGTTCGATGCCGCGCTGACCACCGCCGGGGTCGAGCACCAGCTGCACGTCTACCCGGACGCACCCCACAGCTTCTTCGACCGCCGGCAGGACGCGTACGCCGACGCGTCACTGGACGCGTGGAGTCGGGTGCTGGCGTTCGTGCGCGGCGACGCGGTCTGAGGATGCGCGCCCGCGCCACAGGAGTACTCGTCGCACTCGCCGCGCTCGCCGTGCCGTCGGCCGCGTGCACGGCCGACGAGCCCTCGGGCGCGCCCGGTCCCCAAGGTTCCTCGACGACTCCGGCACCACCGACCACCCGATCGCATCCACCGAGCACCCGCCCGACGACCACGAGGCCCAGGCCCACCGGCCGCCCGCCCCGCACGCCCCCGGAGTGCGCGCGCCGGCTGGTCGCTGAGATGGACCTCCCGACCCGCGCCGCGCAGCTGCTGATGGTCGGCGTGGAGTCCACGTCGGTCGAACCGCCCGCCGCGGTGAGCAGTGCCGTGGCCGAGCTCGGCATCGGCGCGGTCATCCTCACCGGTCGGGACCCGGTCGCGGCGACGTCGGTCCGCGACCTCGTCGACGGGCTGCAGCAGGCAGCCGAGGGCTCGCCTGCCGGCGTCCGGCTCGAGGTGAGCACCGACCAGGAGGGCGGGCAGGTGCAGGCCCTGACCGGCGAGGGGTTCGCGTCGATGCCGAGCGCACTGGTCCAGGGCGCCTCGTCACCGCGGGCGCTGCGGCGCGATGCCGCGCAGTGGGGTCGCGAGCTCGCCGCCGCCGGCGTGACACTCGACCTCGCCCCGGTCGCCGACGTCGTCCCGCCCGGCACGGCCAACGCCCCGATCGGCGACTACGACCGCGAGTTCGGGCACAGCGTCGACGCGGTCACACCGGCGGTACGGGCCTTCGTGCGCGGGATGGGCGCGGCGGGAGTCGCCTCGACGATCAAGCACTTCCCGGGCCTGGGCCGGGCGACCGGCAACACTGACACCACCGCCGGAGTCGTCGACGACCTCACCACCCGGCACGACCCCTTCCTGCGCCCATTCGTCGTGGGCATCGCGGCCGGCGCGCCGTACGTGATGATGAGCACCGCCACCTACCGGCAGATCGACGGCGATCACATCGCCGCCTACTCGCGCACGATCGTCGGCGGCATGCTGCGCGGCGACCTCGGCTTCAACGGTGTGGTGATCAGCGACGACGTCGGCATCGCCGAGAGCGTGGCCGATGTCCCGGTCGGTCTCCGCGCCGTCCGGTTCGTGGCGGCGGGCGGTGACGTCGTCCTGACGGTCGTGCCCGAGCAGGCACCCACGATGGTCGACGCCCTCGTCGAGCGGGCGCGCTCGACGCCGGCGTTCCGCGACCTGGTGCGAGCCGCTGCGGTGCGGGTGCTCACCCGCAAGGTGCGCGCGGGTCTGGCCGACTGTCCCTGACCAGGGTGGGTCAGGGCGGGTCGGGGCGCGTCAGGGCTTGCGGACTCGCAGGTGCGTGACCATCTGCGTCGGGTGCATGTCGCACTGGATCCGGTAGCGACCGACCGACAGCGTGAGGGTGAAGCGCTTGGTGCCGCTGAACGGGATCTGCGTCTTCTTGTTCACGCCACCCGGGCCGGTGATGTGCCAGTTGTGCATCGACGACTGATCCTTGATCACGAACTGGTACCTGCCCGGCGCGACCTGCTGGCGATTCACCGAGATGGTGAAGCCCGGGCCGACCGAGCCACGGATGCGCGGCAGGTCGCCGGGCCGGTCGGTCGGCGCGGACCGGGCGACGGGCCGCCGGTCGCCGTCGCCGTCGCCGTCCCCACCGGCGTCGGCCGACGAGCCGGCCACCAGCCCGGGGATTGCGATGGCGGCGAGCAAGACGCCGGCGCACGCCAGCGCAGAGACACCGAAGGAGAAGACGGCCAGGCTACGACGGGACATGTCGACCACCGATCGTGAGAACGGTCCCTGCAGGGGTCACCCTGCCCCTCCGCGCCGCGCGAAGGAAGGACCTCGGCCTCGTACTTCAGTCCTAGTACGGGAACGTCCCGCGGGGTTGCGGGAGGACAATCCCTTCAGCCGGCCTCACGGAGAGGACACCATGATGAACAAGGAACAGGGCGCACCGGAGGCGAGGGGCGTCGCGGTGGAGGTACTGGCCACGGTTGATCTCGGTCCCGAGATCCCGGGCATGGAGGGGTACCAGCTCCGGATGCGGAAGGTGACGATCGAGCCGGGTGGAGTCTTCGGCCCGGTTCACGACCACAAGGGCCGGCCGGGGACCGTCTACGTGCTGCAGGGAACGATCACCGACCACCGAGAGGGGATCGCCACGGACTACGGACCGGGTCTGGGCTGGCCCGAGGACCGCAACACCGTGCACTGGCTCGACAACAGAGGGACGGTTCCGGCGGTGGAAGTCTCGGTCGATGTCGTCAGGAACGAGTAGCCAGGTGGTGACCGGTCCGACAGTTGCACGATCGCCTCGGCGAAACGGCGCCGCAACAGTAGTACCAGGCCACGCGCGGCACGCTCAGCGACTACTGACGGTCGACAGCGTCGGCGTGACGGCGCAGCGTGACCAGTGCGGGATCGACTTGCGAGCCTGTCGTGACCGCCGATTGACTTCGCTCCGTGTCCAGACCCACCGAGCTTGCGAACTACCGCGAGTATCTAGATCACTTCCGCGCCACGCTCGAGCGGAAGTGTGCCGACCTGACGCCAGAGCAACTGGCCACCCGTAGCGTGCCACCAAGCTCGATGAGCTTGCTTGGACTGCTCCGGCACGCGGCTCGCGTCGAACACTTCTGGTTCCAGATGGTGCTCGGGGGGCACGATGAGCCGGAGCCGTTCGAAGACGGCGACGGCGGCTTCGGCGACGTCGAGCCGACGGAAGAGGCGGTGCGCGTTGCGCGCACACTCTGGCAGCGGGAGGTCGAGCGCGCCGACGAGTGGCTGGGCACGCAGTCCGACGCGACACTCGCCGAAGACGTCACCCTCCGCAACGGCACGCAGTCCGCCAGCAAGCGCGACATTCTCGTCCACATGATCGAGGAGTACGCCCGGCACAGCGGTCACGCCGACCTTCTCCGCGAGTGCATCGACGGCCGCACCGATCAGTAGTCGGCAACGCAGCTGCCACGTCGACACCCTTGGTGGGTTCGTCAAGACGATCGTCACGCGGAGCCTGTACGAACGCGCTGGATCAGTGGTACCAGGGGTACGCCGACCAGTCCGGTTCACGCTTGTCGAGGAACGCGTCGCGGCCCTCGGCTGCCTCGTCGGTCATGTACGCCAGCCGGGTCGCCTCTCCGGCGAACAGCTGCTGGCCGACCAGGCCGTCGTCGATCATGTTGAAGGCGTACTTGAGCATCCGCTGCGACGTGGGGCTCTTGGCGTTGACCTCCCGCGCCCACTCCAGCGCGGTCGACTCCAGCTCCGCGTGCGGCACGACGGCGTTGACCATGCCCATCTCGTACGCCTCCTGCGCGGAGTAGGTGCGGCCGAGAAAGAAGATCTCGCGGGCCCGCTTCTGCCCGACCTGGCGGGCGAGGTAGGCCGAGCCGAACCCGCCGTCGAAGCTTGCGACGTCGGCGTCGGTCTGCTTGAACCGGGCGTGCTCGGCCGAGGCCAGCGTGAGGTCGGCGACGACGTGCAGGCTGTGCCCACCGCCGGCTGCCCACCCCGGGACCACGCTGATCACCACCTTGGGCATGAACCGGATCAACCGCTGGCACTCCAGGATGTGCAGCCGCGCCAACCGGGCCTTGTCGACGGTGGACGCGGTCTCGCCGTCGGCGTACTGGTAGCCGCTACGTCCTCGGATCCGCTGGTCACCGCCGGAGCAGAACGCCCACCCACCGTCCTTCGGCGACGGGCCGTTGCCGGTCAGCAGGACGCAGCCGACGTCGCCCGAGGTGCGCGCGTGTTCGAGCGCCGCGAGCAGCTCGTCGACGGTGTGCGGACGGAACGCGTTGCGCACCTCCGGCCGGTCGAACGCGATCCGCACCGTCCCCTGGTCGACCGCCCGGTGGTACGTGATGTCGGTGAGCCCCTCGAACCCCTCCACCGCCGCCCACGCCTGCGGGTCGAACGTCTCCGAGACCGTGCCCTCACTCATGCCGGGCAGCCTCTCAGACGCCGCCGGACGTCGTCCCGGGCTGGTGACCCCGCGCGACCGTACGCTCCGGGGATGCCGGTGCCGGGGCCGTTCGCCCACTTCTCCGCGCCCGGAGCCAGCATCCGGGCGGCGGGATCGCGGCTGACCGACCGGGTGCAGGCGATCGAGTCGGTCGAGCAGGCGGTCGCCGCGTCGCACCGTGGGGCCGAGGGCGACGTGCTCGGCATGCTGCTCGCCCCGCTGTCCGCCGCGGTCGACCCGGTGCGACAGCGGGCCGCCCGGCTCGCCCGCTCCGCAGTCGTGGGCTCGGGGGCGGTGACGCTGTTCGCCGGCGAGGTGGAGCACTTCGACACCGGCGTCGACGGGCTGAACCAGCGCTGGGCCGAGGGTGCGGCCAACGACTTCGGCGTCGCCACACCGACCGTCGCCGGCGACGCGAGCCCGCAGCAGGTCGAGCAGGCACAGTCCAGCCACACCGCGGCGGTAGGCGTCGCTCGGCAGGCGCTGCTGGCCGAGCTGCGCCGCGAGTACCAGACGCTGGAGGGCAACCTCGACGACGGGGCCACCACGGCCGCGGCGGTGCTCGACGCCGGTCCCGACGACGAAGCGGCCATGCTCACGCTGGTGCTCGCGGGAGCCCTGCCGCCGGGGCTGGCCGCGGCGTACGGCCCGCAGGGGTCGCGCCCCGACCTCGACGACATCCTGCGCCGCTACCAGACCGAGGTCGACGAGGGCGGTGTCGAGGAGTGGCCGTCGGACTGGCTGCTCAAGCGGCTCACCTCCACCCGGCTGACCGTCACCGCGACCGAGGCCGAGCTGCTCGACGATCTCGGTCTGCTGGCGCTGCGCGACATGTCAGACATGCGCGAGGGGGCCTTCGGCACCGCCGACGACCGGTTCCCCAGCGACGACCGGAACGACGATCACAACGACGCGTTCCGGCACACGTACTGGAACGCCCTGATGGCGCGGCGGTTCGGCACCGACTGGGCCAAGGCATACGCGACTGCGCACGAGGGGCTGCCCGGCAACCCGGCGGTACGCGAGGCGATGGACCTCTACAACAACGAGGTCGGCCGGATGATCCAGGAAGCCAACCCCGAGGCCGACGAGGAGGAGCTCGCCGACCTCGTGCAACAAGCGGTCGAGGACGGCGAGGTGCTCGTCATCGACGCCGACGGCAACCTGGCGTGGAGCGACACCGTCCACGAGGGCGGGACCGGCGACGCGGGGCAGCACCCCGACGAGGGCGGCGACGGCGACCTCGACGATCCCGACGGCGACGCCGACCCCGACAGCCACAACGACGGCGGCACCGGCAGCTGACCGCTGCCGGTACGGTCGGCGGGACGAAGGGGGAGCGTCGATGACCCGTTCACCGGCCGGCCGGCGGCTGCGTCGGCATGCCTGCGCAGTGGCCCTGGTGCTGGCCGCCGCGACGACGCTGACCGGCTGCGGCAACCACGGCGACTCGGTGAGCGGTGACGGGACGGAGACGGGTGTGCAGGTCGACCACGACGACGCTCTGACCGCGGCACTGCGCGGGCTCAGTCAGGATCGGCGTCGGGCGGGGCTCGCCGACCTCACCGACTTCTCCTGGTCGTCGGTCTACGTGTTCTCCGAGGGTGCGACCGCCCAGCAGGTCGAGGATGCCGTGGGGCAACCCGTGCTCGAGTCCGAGCGCTATCTCGACGCCGGCAACCTGCTGGTCTTCGTCGCCGACGGCACCGTGCAGCGTGTCGTCTCGGTCCTGCCCGACCTGCTGGTCGGCGACGCCGGACACGGCTACGGCCCAGGCGTCCGTCTGGTGCCGCACGGAGCCGGCACACCCGCCCTGCTGCGGCTGCACGAGGGCTGACGCCGGCGCGGGCCGGTGCCTAGTCGTCGACTGCCTGCCGGAGCCCTTACGGATCGACAGCGGCAGAGATCCGGTAGGTGCCGGCCGTGTACCGGGTCCAACTGGCAACCGCGTCACCGGTGGCGGCCACATCAACGCTGACACTGGCGTTCGCGGCGCCGACCGAGACCACGTCGACCGGGCTGAGCGCACCGGTGGCGGTCCGGGTGCGCGCGACGATCCGACTGCCGGAACCGGTCGACTCTGTCCAGGCGACCACCGCGCGCCCGGCCGGGTTCATCGCCACCACGTGCTCGTTCGTGCTGGTGACACCGGACAGGTCGATCAGCTCCGAGACCGCGCCGCCCGCGGAGACCGTGCGCCCGTAGACGTGGCCGCCCTCGTCGGTCGCCCTCCAGGTGGCAAGCGCCTGCCCGTCGTTGCGTACGTCGAGGGTGTAACCGCTGAACACGCCGAGGCCGGTGGCGGCGGTGGTCACGGCGCTGCGGTCACCGTCGAGCTCGAGGGTGCGGATTGCCAGGTCATAGACCTGAGGCCCGACCAGCCGTTGCCACAGCACGGCGGCGTCGCCATCGGCGTCGAGGCCGACGCGCGGCTGGGAGGCCTCGTGCGACGCAGGCGACATCCGGACCGCCTGCTGCCACACGCCCCCGGGGTTGAGGCGGCGGGCGCGCACGATCTGGTCGTCGTCGCTCCAGGCCACCACCGCGGCACCGTCGGCCCGGGTCGCGACCGCGGGGGCCAGGACCCCGATGCCCTCGGCCGACAGTCTCCGCAGCGGGCCGAGGGCGCCACTGTCGCGGCCGATGGGCCGGGCGAACAGCTCGCCGATGGCCGCCGAGCACCAGGCCACGAGCACGTCCCCATCGGCGTCGACGGCCAGCGCGAGGGTCGCCGCCCGCGCCTTCCGCGAGGCCGACACGGCCCGGACGGGACCGAGTGCGCCGTTGGCTGCGCGCTCCCGGCCGCGGACCCGGCCGTCCGCGTCGACCCAGACCACGAACGCCGAGCCGTCGGCCGCGACCGCCGTGCGCGCGGACGAGTTGCTGGGGATCGTCGCGATCGCCTTCGCCGGACCGAGGACGCCGGCAGCCGTGCGTCCCCTGGCCTGCAGTGTCGCCGTCGTGCCGTCGCCGGACAATCGCGACCACACGAACACCGACCGGCCGTCGGCTGCACTCCCGACGACCCCGGATGCGGGCGACGCCGAACCGGCCGAGACCGTGAACGGGACCTCGAAGTCGGCGTGGCTGCCGCTCGGGATCATCGCGACCAGCAGAGCGAGCACCGTGACGCCGCCCAGCTGCCACAGCCCTCGCCGCCGCCGAGCAGGCCCCGCGGTCTCAGGCATGACCCACCGCTATAGACCCAGCGTCGCCGGGTGTCAATGCTGGGTGTCAACGCCGGGGCGCGGCCGCGCGATGCGAATCGGGCGGTGCCTAGAGTGTCCGCCATGCCGCCCATACCATCGGTACGCGACCGCGTGGTGCTCGTCACCGGCGCGGCCCGCGGCATCGGCGCCGCGACCGCCCGCGAGCTCGCCGGCCGAGGCGCCCGGCTGTCGTTGGTGGGCCTCGAGCCGGAGGCGCTGGCGGCGCTCGCGGCCGAGCTCGGCCCCGAGCACGGGTGGGTCGAGGCCGACGTCACCGACCAGACCGCGCTCGACGACGCGGTCGCCGCCACGGTCGAGCGGCACGGGCGTCTCGACGGCGTGCTCGCCAACGCCGGGGTCGCGTCGTACGGCACCATTCGCCAGATCGACCCCGCCGACTTCCAGCGGGTGGTCGACGTCAACCTGACCGGGGTCTTCCGCACCCTGCACGCGACGCTGCCGCACCTGGTCGACAGCGGCGGCTATGCGCTGGCGGTCTCGTCGCTGGCGGCGTTCACGCCCGTGGGCGGGCTGGCGCCGTACGCCGCCACGAAGGCCGGCGTCGAGGCGCTGGCGCTCGCCACCCGGCAGGAGGTCGCCCACCTCGGCGTCGGTGTCGGCGTGTGCCACCCGGGGTGGATCGCCACCGACATGGTGCTCGGCACCGAGGACGACCTGCCCGGCTTCAAGGCCAGCCGACGGCAGATGCCATGGCCGGCGAACACCACCACGTCGGTCGAGGTCTGCGCCCGCGCCGTCGCCGACGGCATCGCCCGGCGGTCGCGGCGGGTGTACGTGCCGCGCGGCGTGGTGGCCGCGATGATCGCGCGTCCGCTCACCACGTCGCCGCTGGTGGAGCGCCTCACCCGCGGGCAGCTGGCCCGGACCATCCCGCGACTCGAGGCCGAGGTCGAACGGCTCGGGCGGGCGTTCGGGCGGCACACGGTCTGACCGGCCGCAGGGCCTGGCCGGCCGCGACGCAGCAGCGCGGCCTCAGCCGAACCGCTGCCGCAGCCACCGCAGCTGGGCGGCGCGCTGGAAGCCCGCTCCCCCCTCGTGGCCGTTGTAGGGGTACTCGACGATCTGCTTGTCGGCGCCCGCCCAGTGGTTGTAGGCGGCGTAGCCGGTCGACGGCGGGCAGACCTCGTCCATCAGCGCCACCGAGAACAGCACCGGCACGTCGGCCCGTACCGCGAGATTGACCCCGTCCACGTACGACACCGTGCGGAACACCTGGTCGACCTGGTCCCGGTGGGTCCGGCAGTACCGGACCAGCTCGGCGTACGGGGAGGCGTCGGTGATCTCGGTGGCGCGTCGGATGTCGCACAGGAACGGCACGTCGACCATCGCTGCCGCCACCCCGTCCGCGAGCGCCGCGCCGGCGATCGCCATCGCCCCGCCCTGGCTGCCGCCGCACACCGCCACCCGCGCCGGGTCGACCTCGTCCAGGGCGCGGGCGACGTCGACCGCGCGCGCGACGTCGCAGAACAGCCGGCGGTAGTAGTAGGTGGCGGGGTCGGTGACGCCGCGGGTGAGGAAACCCGGCGTCGCGGGTCCGCCGCCCTCGGGGTCGTCGGTAGCACCGGCCCGCGACCCGTCGCTGCCCTGGCCGCGGGTGTCCATCACCAGGTGGGCGTAGCCCGCAGCGCTCCAGTCGAGCCACTCGTGCGGAAGTCCACGGCCGCCGCCGTAGCCGATCAGCTCGACGACGCACGGCAGCGGTCCGGACCGGCCGCGCGGGGTGATCACCCAACCGCGGACGGGCTGCCCGGCGTACCCGGTGAACGTGAGGTCACGGACGTCGACAGTGACCAGGCCCGTCTCGACCGGCTCGAGGGTGGGCGGTCGGGAGGCGTCCCGCGCCTCGGCCAGCGTGCGCTGCCAGAACGCGTCGAAGTCGTCGGGCTCGGACCGGACGGGGGCGTACGCGCGCAGCTCGTCCAGCGGCAGGTCGAAGAGGGCCACAGGCATACCCTGCCGTGCCCCGGCGCCGGCCGTCAGCGGGCGGCGGCGCCGATGGTGGCGGCGAGGGCGCACAGGTGGCCGAAGCGGGCGAGCTCGGAGTCGAGGACGTCCGGACCGCCGCGCCTGCCGAGCACGACGACGTCCGAACCGGCGGGGGCTGCGGCCAGCACGGTGCCGTCCCAGGCCGGGTGGGCGGGCAGCCTGCGGGCGCTCTTGGGGTCGGCGGTCCACTCGCGCACGTCGACGGGCAGGTCCGGCGCGCTGCGGGTGGCGTGCAGCAGCGTGGCCGTGCCCGGGTCGTCGATGTCGTCACCGGGGTCGATCCGGACGGCGAGCGCCCAGTCGCAGCGGAACGTCTCCGGCAGCACCCGCACCAGCCGGGCGAGCGCCGCCGCCGGCTGCTCGGACATCGTCTCGACCGCCTCGAGGTCCATCCGCAGGCTGGCTCCGGCGGTGTACCGCGAGATCCACAGCACCCGTACGCCGTCCAGCCGCTGGCAGGAGCTGACCAGCGAGTCGGGCAGCACGTGGGCCGGGAGCTCGAGCAGCACGTCGTCGACCGCCGTCCCGGACGACCTGTGCTCGACGATCTCGATCGCGTGGATGTCGGCGCCGGCCGTACCGAGCGCCGACGCGACCGCGCCCAGCGACCCGGGCACGTCGGGGAGCTCCACCCGGAGCAGGAAGGCCATGACGCCATTGTCCCCGCCCGGGGTTTCGTCGCCGTGTCCCGTCTTCCCTGGTGGTCGGACGGTCGAGCGGGCCGAGGTCAGCGCAGAACGGCCAGCTCGCCGAGGATCGGAGGCAACCCACCGATGCGGCTGCGCGGCAGCACCAGTCGGACCTGCGTGGTCTGCACCGGGTCGACCTCTCGGCGCACCTGTGACCCCGCCTGATCGCCCACCCGGAGCACCGTCAGCCAGTCGCCGCCACGGCGTACCTGGAGTCGGTAGCCGGTGTGCGGCACGCGCAGCCAGTCGAACTCCGCCGCGCGAATCGTCCGCTCGCGCTCGAGGTCCACGGTGAGCGTCTGCCGCTCGGCGTTGTCCTCCGGCAGCGACCACCCAGTCACCGCACGCCCGTCGACCGCCGCGCCAGGCAGGTAGCTGATGTCCGCCGCCGTCGCGGAGGCCGGCCGGCAACGGGCCACGTTGCTCGTCGGTCGCTGATCAGGGCGTCGGGTGGGCAGCGTGACCGGTGTCGAGGTGCTCACCGTCTGGGTGCCCGACGGGGACGCGATAGGCATCGGCGCGCCGGACTCCAGCCGGACGTGCGTCGTCCGCGGCCCGACCCGGACGGTGAACGTCCGTCCGTGCCAATGCAGGTCGGTGACCGTCAGGCCGCCGGCGAGCTGCCGGGTCAGCGACGGGTCCAGCCACACCCGGTCGGGCCGCCACCGCAGCCCGGTGTACCCGTACAGGAACGCCTGCAGGAACCCGCCCTCACCGGTGTGGAAGGTGAAGACGCCCTGGCCGCCGCGGGCCTCGGTGAACTGCTCGTACGGGCCGCGGACGAACGGCAGCAGGCTGCGCTGGGTATAGGTCCACGACGAGCAGCCGGGCACGCCGAGCTGGCTGGCGACGACCGCGTTGACCGAGTCGGTCATCGCCGGTCCGTCAACGTCGTACCGCGGCACGTAGTACTCCAGGGTCGATCGGTCGACCTCGTCCGGCTGCCGGTGCTCCCACGGGTAGGTGAGCAGCACGGCGTCGGCCTGCTTGACGGTCTCGCCGTCATAGCCGACGTACTCGGGTCGCACCGCGGGGAACCCGTCGATCGCCCGTGGGGCGAGCACCCGGAGACCGTCCGCCACCGCTCGCCAACGCGCCGGTGCCTCCGCACCGATCAGGCGCGCGGCCCGCGAGGCGATCCGCAACGTCGTCGCCGCACCCACGTTGGTGTACACCGAGTCGTCCACCGGCCAGTTGTGCTCGTCCGGACCCTCGATGTCGGTGATGGAGTACGTGCCGTCGCCGTTGGGCTCCGCCCGGCCGGCCCAGAACTGCGCGGCGCCGCGCAGCACCGGCCAGCCCCGTTCGCGCAGCCAGCGCCGGTCGCCCGTAGCCAGGTAGTACTGCCACTGGCCGAGCGCGACGTCGGCGGTGACGTGCTGCTCCAGCTCGCGGGTCTCGGCCCATGTCGGGGTGACCTCGTCACCGGTCAGCGCGCTCTCCCATGCGTAGCGCAGCCCGGAGTAGCCCGTCTCCCGGGCGTTGCGCCGGGCACCGTCGCGCGTGCGGTAGCGGTAGTCGACGACGGTGGACGCAACCCCGGGGTGCTGGGCGAGCAGTGACGGGTACATCCACGTCTCGGCGTCCCAGAAGACGTGGTCGTTGTAGCCGTAGCTGGACAGCCCGACCGGGCTGATGCTCCAGTCGACGCCCTGCCGACTGCTCGCCAGCAGGTAGAACATCGCCGCGCGGATCCGGCGCTGCAGGTCGGGCTGGCCCGCGACCCGGATGTCGCTGCGCCACAGGTCGCGCCACGCTTTGGCACTCTCCGCCACGACGCCTGCGGCACCGGTCCGGGCGGCCGTGCGGGCGGCGCGCTCGGCCGTCTTCCGCGGAGCGTCGCTGTCGGCCGACGTCGCGAAGCCCACCACCTTGGCGACGGTGTACGTCCGGCCCGCCCGGACCCGGAAGCCGGCCCGCAGCGTGGTCCTGCCGGAGCCGGCGGTGCCCGTGACCGACGCCCGGTCCGGAACCAGCAGCCGGTCGGCGTACGCGACCCGCTGGTCGGTCCCGTCGGTGCGGACGACCAGCTCCGCCGCTCCGTCGGCTGCCGCGGCCTCGGCGTGCACGGGTGCCAGGCCATCGGTGTACCCGAGGCCCTCGCCGAGCCGGTCGGTGACGCCGATGCGGCCGGACCAGTGCGGCGTGACCGTGAGCCGGACCAGCCCGACCCGGGCCCGTCGCCGGTCGAGAACCACCTGGTAGCGCACGTCGGTCACGCGTCCGTCCCCGCTGCGCCAGCTGCCCGTCGTCGTGACCATGCCCCGACGCAGGTCCAGCTGCTGGTGGTAGCAGCGCACCTGCCCACCGCCGAACCAGCTCTCGCCGCCGACGCGCAGGTCGAGCCGGGTCCAGCCCGGCAGGTTGACCCCGCCCTGCTCGAACGTGCCGCCATGGTCGGTGTCGGGCACATCGGCCCACACCCCGGCGACGTGCGTCTCGGCGGCCACCGGCGCGCTGACGAAGCCGTGTCCGCGGGAAGGCACGCGGGTGCCGACGTAGCCGTTGCCGACGTAGGCGGGGGCCGCAGCCGCCGCGGCCGCGCTGCCGGTGCCGAGCCGCCAGGCGTCGGCCGGAGCCGGCGGGCACGGCGGTGCCTGCCCCTCCGGTCGGGAGCCGCTTGCCGGGCCTCCCGGTCGGGCCGCTGTCGCAGAGCCGGCGACGGGGACGGCCACCGGCGCCACCAGCAGCAGACACACCAGGCCGATCAGCAGGGAACGGATCATCGTCATGGCGACCTCGCCGGGACGGAGTGTGGGGGTCTGCCCAGCCAATCGTCGGCGGGGTAGGTGCGCAACGGGTGCCCCGATACTCGGGGGGTGCGCCTGTTCGTCGCGATCACGCCGCCGGCGTCGGCGCTGCAGCACCTGGCCAGCGCGGTCGACGACCTCCGGGCCGAGACGACCGAGCGGCTGACCTGGTCACTGCCCGAGCAGTGGCACCTGACCCTGGCCTTCCTCGGCGAGGTGGACGAACGGCGGGCCGACCGGCTGGCGGGCCGGCTGGCCCGCGCCGCCGGGCGCCACCCCGCCATGCCGCTGCGCGTCGTCGGCGCCGGCCGGTTCGGCTCCCGCCGGCAGGGCCGAGTGCTGTGGGCGGGGGTCACCGGGGACGTACAGGCGCTGCGTCGGCTGGCCGCCGCGGTGGGCGCGGCAGCGGGTCGGGAGGGCATCGAGGTGCCGGCGCGCTTCCGGCCCCACCTCACGCTGGCCCGGGCGAGGCAGCCGACCGACCTGACGCTGCTCGTCGAGCGGCTGGCCGGGTACGAGGGGCCGGAGTGGACCGCCGCCGCGATCGTCCTGGTGCGGTCGCACCTGGGAGCCGGGCCCGGGCAGCGCTCGCGGCACGAGACGGTCGCGACCTGGCCGCTGACCGGCGCGCCAAGGCCGGTGTGACGCCCGACCCAGTCCGCGGTCCGGCCGCGTGAACCGCGACCCGCGGGGTACAGGCGCGCCATGTCGAACGACGCGATCGTCGTCCTGAAGGACGACCACAAGCAGATCCGCCGCCTGTTCCGCGCCTACCAGGACGCCGGGGAGAACGCATACAAGGAGAAGTCCGACCTGGCCCGCCGCATCATCGAGGCACTGACGGTGCACACCTACATCGAGAACGAGGTGATGTACCCGCAGACCCGTGAGCTGCTGCCCGACCTCGAGGACGACGTGCTCGAGTCGTACGAGGAGCACCACGTCGCCGACGTCCTCACCGCCGAGCTCGCCGCGATGAGCCCGTCCAACGAGCGCTTCGACGCCAAGATGACGGTGCTGATCGAGAACGTGAAGCACCACATGGACGAGGAGGAGGAGGACTGGTTCCCGCAGGTGCGGGCCGGCCTCGGGCGCAAGAAGCTCGCCGAGATCGGAGCCGAGATGGTCGAGCGGAAGAAGACCGCGCCCACCTCCCCCGCGCAGCCGAGCGCGCTGAAGAAGGCGATCGACGCGGTCATCGCCTGACGTCGGGGGCGCAGCCGGTCGCGCCAGCCCCGCGAATCCGACCCTGAGGCACCGGCCGTCCTGGCAGGCTGGGGCTCGGTCGAGGCACGGAGGAGCGGATGCCAAGGCTGCTGGAAGCGATCCGGGCGAACGCCGACCCGATGACGCTGATGACCCGCGTCGTCGACCAGGCGTTGGTCCTGGTCCCGGCCGCCGAGGGTGCGGCGGTGCAGATCGCCGGGCCGCCCGACCACGTCACCTGTGTGTGCGCCGCCGGCTCGCTCGAGGGGGCGGTCGGGATACAGGTGCTCGCCGCACGGTCGCTGTCCGGGCTGGCCATGCGCGACCGCGCGACCCTGACGTCGCCCGACGTACGCGCCGACGCCCGGGTCGACCACTCCGTCAGCGACCGATTCCCCATCGGGTCGTTGGCCTGCGTACCGCTGTGGCGCGGTGCGCAACCGGTTGGCGTCCTGACCCTGTCCGCCACGGGGACCCACGCGTTCGACGACGACGCCGTCCGGGACCTGGGACGGCTGGCCGAGTTCATCTCGACGGTCGTCGCCGCGGCCGGCGACCTGGCCAGGATCACCAACGCCCTGCTCGACGGCGAGCTGCGCAATCCCACCAGCCCGGCCACGTCCACGTTCATGGCCAACGTGCTGCAGCCAGAGATCCTCACCAACGCCCGGGCCCACGAGCGGATCGAGCAGCTGCTGGCCGACCGCGCGATCAAGGTCGCCTACCAGCCCGTGGTCGACCTGCGGACCGGGCGCCTCACCGGGGTCGAGGCACTGGCCCGGTTCACCGACCACGACTCGCGACCGCCCGACGAGTGGTTCATCGAGGCTCATGGTCTTGGGCTCGGAGTCGAGCTCGAGGCGGCGGCCGTCGAGATCATCGTGTCCCAGGCCGGCGACGTTCCTGCGGGGGTCTCGCTGGGCATCAACACCAGCCCGAGCGCCGCCGTCCACCCCGACGTGCAGGCCATGATCCTCGGTGCCGGCGTGCAGGTCGTGCTTGAAGTGACCGAGCACGACCAGGTCGGCGACTACCGCGCGCTGCGCGAGGGATTGCTCCCGCTGCGCCGCGCGGGGGTGGCGCTCGCCGTCGACGACACCGGCGCCGGCTTCGCCAGCCTGCACCACATCCTGCAGCTGGAGCCCGACGTGCTGAAGCTCGACCGGGGCCTCACGATCGGCATCGACGCCGACCCGGTGCGTCGCGCCCTGGGCACCGCGCTCGTGCAGTTCGCCCAGGAGATCGGCGCCGACACGGTCGCCGAGGGGATCGAGACCCGCGCCGACCTGGCCACCGTGCGGGAGCTGGGGATGCGCTACGGCCAGGGCTTCGTCCTGGGTCGACCGGGTCCGCTCGCGCAGGTGCGACACCAGTTCGACCTCGGGCCGGCGGCAGGGCCCTCGGTCAAGGAGTGACGGCCGGCTCCTCGGTGGCAAGCGCCAGGGCCGCGGCGAGGTCGAGCCGCTGCCCGGCTGCGAAGTGCTCCGCCCAGCCGCCCGGGCCGAGCCCGGCGCGCGCCAGCTGCTCGGCCCGCTCGACCAACCGACTTTCGACCGGCTCACGGCGCAGTTGCTCCCGCTCACGGAAGACGTCCACCGCCCCGGCGAGCTCCGCCGCCCGGCCGTGCTCTCGCAGCTGCGCGAGCGTGTGTACGAACTGGTCGAGCAGGTCGGCCATCAGGTCGGTGTCCCCCGCATCGGGCACGCGTGCCGCGACGTCGACCAGGTGCGCGTGCGCCGCCCGTGCCCCGTCCACGTGCACCAGGGCAGGCGTCAGGTTGACCTCGTTGAGCGTCACCGACCAGATGTCACCGGCCGCGCGGTCGAGGTCGATGGCCCGACGGGCCTGCGCAAGGCCCACCTCGTAGTCACCCTCCTCGATGCTCAGCACCGCGAGGTTGCTGAGCACTGTCGACTCGCGGCTGGTCTCGTGGATCGCGACCGCGATGTCCAAGCTGGCCCGCAAGCTGGCGAGCGCACCCTTTCGGTCGCCGGCGACGAGCAGCGCGACCCCGAGGCTGTTGAGGCTGCGCGCCTCCAGCGACGGATCGCCCAGCCGGCGGGCGGCGCCGAGGGCGCGCTCAAGCAACGCGGCGCCGTCCTCGTGACGGCCCTCCTGCAGCTGCTCGAGGGCTGCGCCGTGCAGGTACTGGACGAGCGCGACGCTGTCCACGTCGCCCGTCGCCGTCCTCAGTCGCTCGCTCCACGACCGCCACTCGTCGGCGAACCGGTACCGGTGCCAGTACACACTCATGTGCCCCATCAGGTTCGCCGCCGCGTCGTGCCGCTCCGGGTGGCCAGGTGCCATTGCCCGCCCCAGCGCGGCCCGGATGTCGGGGAGCGCCCCGTCGATCGCGTCGATAGCGGCCAACGGGGCCGCCCCTTGCAGCCGGGTCACCAGAGCCTCGACCAGCTCGACGCACCAGGCGAGGTGCCGGTCGAGCACCTGCTCGGCCTCGTCAGAGGCCAGCAACCGGTCGTACGCGAACGTCCGCACCGTGTGCAGCAGCGACAGCTGCGGGTCACCGTCGGGCTGGTCGGCGACCCGCACCAGGCCGGCGTCGACGAGGCGCATGACGGAGTCGAGAGGGTCCACGTCGCCGAGCCCCGTCACCTGCTCGACGGCCCCGATCGCGACGCCACCCACGAACGCACCGAGCCGACGGAAGACGACCTGGTCCTCGGGTGCCAGCAGGTCGTGGCTCCAGGCGATGGTGCGCTGCAGGGTGCGTTGCCGCTCCGGACGGTCCCGGTCGCCGGGGCCGGAACCCAGGTCGGTGTCGAGGCGCCGCAGCAGCGCCCGCGGGCCGAGCAGGTGCAGCCGGGCGGCCGCCAGCTCGAGCGCCAGCGGCAGGCCGTCCAGGCGCCGGCAGACCGCCACCGCGTCGGCCACGTTGTCGGCGGTGAGCGCGAAGGACGGTCGTACCATCCGGGCTCGCTGGCAGAACAGCTGGACGGCCTCCGACGCCTCAGCGGTCGCGAGGTCGGCGTCCGACGGGGGCAGGGTCAGCGGGGCCAACGGGGCCTGGTGCTCGGCGACCAGGTGCAAGGGGCCGCGGGAGGTGGCGAGCACCCGCAGGTCGGGACAGCGGCCCAGCAAGGTGGCGACCACCTCGTCGGCGCCGGGGATCTGCTCGAGGTTGTCGAGCAGCAGCAGCCCGGACTGCCCCGCGAGCACGTCGAGCACCTGCTCCTCCGGCACGGCCGCGGGCGAGCGGCCGGCCGCCACGGCGTCGGCGATCCCGGACCACATCGCCTGCGCGTCGTACGCGCCGCTGAGCGACACGAAGAAGACCGCCGGGAGCGCGTCCGCCAACCGGGTCGCCGCGGCGAGACCCAGGCGGGTCTTGCCGGTACCGCCGGGACCGACGACGGTCACCAGCCGCACCTCGTCGCGCAGCAGCAGGTCGACCAGGCTCTGCACCTCGTCGGCCCGGCCGACCAGGCTGGTGGGTGGCGTCGGCAGGCCCGCCCGGCTGCCGAGGCTGCGCAGAGGCGGGAAAGCCGCCGGGAGGCCGCCGACGACGAGGTCGAACAGGTGCAGCGGCTCGGTGAGGTCCTTCAACCGGTGCCAGCCGAGGTCGCGTGCGGCGATGTCCGTCGACCTCGTCAGCAGGTCGCCGACCAGGTGCCGGGTGGCGTCCGACAAGACCACCTGCCCGCCGTGGGCCGTCCCCGCGATGCGTGCGCCGCGGTGCACGTCGAGCCCGGCGTAACCCTCCTCGTGGCGCTGTGGCTCGCCGCTGTGGAGTCCCATCCGGACGCGGACGTCGCTGTCGAGCGGCCACCGCTCGGCGGCCAGTGCGCGCTGGCCGTCGACCGCGGCCAGCACGGCCTCGGACGCGGACCCGAACACCACGAAGAAGCTGTCGCCCTCGGTGCCCATCTCGCGCCCGCCGTGCGCGTCGAACGCCGTGCGCATCGCGGCCCGTTGAGTGGACAGGGCCTCACCCCAGCGCTCGCCGAGCGTCGAGACGAGGCGGGTGGAGCCCTCGATGTCGCTGAACAGCACCGTCACGGTGCCCTGCGGCAGCCCCTGCACGCGACCAGTATCCCGGCGGAGGCACCCCGGTCGTTCGGCCACACAAATCGGACATCGCTGAGCTTTCGAAAAATCGGGTGCGTACAGTCAGCGCTGGTGCGGCCACCCCCCTGCGCATCACGAGGGAAGAGTCGCCATGCCGGTCCCCACGACACCGCCCCCCAGGACAGCTGTGCCCTCACCGACTGGGGTTCCGGCGCCGAGAAGCGTGGTGGTGCCGCACCTGATGGGGCCGGCCCTTCGTAAGGCGCCCACCGGTATCAGCGGCCTCGACGAGGTCACCAGCGGCGGCCTGCCTCTCGGTCGTCCCACCCTGGTATGCGGACCCGCCGGATGCGGCAAGACCCTCCTGGCGATGGAGTTCCTCGTCCGCGGCATCACCGAGTTCGGCGAGCGCGGGGTGTTCGTCGCGTTCGAGGAGTCCGTCGACGAGCTGGTGCAGAACGTCGCGTCGCTGGGCTTCGACCTGCAGCAGCTGCAGGACGACGGCCTGCTGGCCATGGACCACATCAAGCTGACGGCCGGCGACCTGGAGGAGACCGGTGCCTGGGACCTGGAGGGACTGTTCGTCCGGCTCGGTGCCGCCATCGACGAGGTCGGGGCCACACGGGTCGTGCTGGACACCCTCGAGACGCTGTTCGGGGCGTTCGACAACGCCGCCATCCTGCGCTCGGAGCTGCGCCGGCTCTTCGACTGGCTGAAGCAGCGCGGCGTCACCGCCGTGATCACCGGGGAGCGTGGTGACGGCAGCCTCACCCGCTACGGCATCGAGGAGTACGTCTCCGACTGCGTGATCGTGCTCGACCACCGGGTCAGTGAGCAGACGTCCACCCGCCGCCTTCGGGTGCTGAAGTACCGCGGCACGCTGCACGGCACCAACGAGTACCCGTTCCTCATCGGTGCCAACGGGGTGACGGTCCTGCCGATCACCTCGCTCGGCCTGCAGCACGCCGCCTCGCTGGAACGGCTCTCGACAGGCGTCCCGACGCTGGACGCGATGCTCGGCGGCGCGGGCTTCTACCGCGGGAGCTCGGTGCTGATCAGCGGCACCGCAGGCACCGGCAAGTCGACCCTCGCCGCGCAGTTCTGCGCCGCAGCCTGTGGGCGCGGCGAACGCGCCCTCTACTTCGCCTTCGAGGAGTCGGCGGCGCAGATCGTGCGCAACATGGCGTCGGTGGGCATCGACCTGGCGCGTTGGATCGATGCGGGCCTGCTGCAGTTCCGTTGCGTCCGACCCAGCCTGCTCGGCCTCGAGGCACACCTGGCGGCGATGCAGGAGCTCATCTCCGACTTCGAGCCCGACGTCGTGGTGATGGACCCCATCTCCGACCTGCTGCACGCCGGCGGCGGAGCAGAGGTGTCGGCCATGCTCACCCGACAGGTCGACTACCTCAAGAGCCGGGGCGTGACGGCTGTCTTCACCAGCCTCAAGGGCGTCCGTGAGGCCGAGAACGCCGAGCAGCAGATCGGATCCCTGATCGACACCTGGATCATCGCCAAGCTCGCGGAGGGTGACGGTGTGCGGAACCGGGTGCTGTACGTGCTCAAGTCGCGTGGCATGGCCCACTCCCACGAGATCCGGGAGTTCGTCCTCAGCGACAAGGGACTCGAGGTGGCCGGCGTGCACTACCAGTCCACGGTCCAGGCATGACCGGCGACGTGCACGAGGGCAAGGTCTTCGGCGACTCTCTCGCCGATGGCTCCCCGGCGGCCGCGGGCGACGATCGGTGGCGGCTACGCCTGTACGTGGCCGGCGAGTCACCGAAGTCTGTCGAGGCGTTGCACAACCTCAAGGCACTGTGCGCGACCTACCTCGACTCCCGGTACGAGATCGAGGTCGTCGACCTGCTGAAGCAGCCACGCCTCGCAAGGGGCGACGAGATCGTGGCCATCCCCACGCTGGTGCGCCAGCTGCCCGCACCGATTCGCAAGATCATCGGCGACCTGTCCGACACCGACCGGGTGCTCGTCGGCCTGCAGCTGAGGCAGCGGTCATGAACGGGCCGCCGAAGGACAGGGACGCGGAGCTGCTGGACGAGTT
The DNA here is from genome assembly GCA_963785115.1 of uncultured Actinomycetota bacterium. Lineage (GTDB taxonomy): Bacteria > Actinomycetota > Actinomycetes > Propionibacteriales > Nocardioidaceae > JACCWP01. The sequence goes on along the minus strand of CAWATY010000006.1, from coordinate 516,787 downwards.
CGAGCAGCGGGTGGCCGGTATCGGCGACCGGGAAGACTACGTCCTCACGCTGTTCGTCAACGGCGCGTCCGACCTGTCCGTGCGGGCGATCCGCAACGTCCGCACGATCTGCGAGGAGCACCTGGCCGGTCGCTACCAGCTCGAGGTGGTCGACGTCCACCAGGACGTCGCCCTGATGCGCAAGCACAACGTGCTGGCCGCGCCGACCCTGATCCGCGAGGCGCCGCTGCCGCAGCGCCGGCTCGTGGGCGACCTGTCGGACTCGCCACGAGTGCTCGTCGCCCTGGACCTGATGACTGCTGTTGTCCCTTTGCCCAGGGAGCCCGTCTAGTGAGCTCGTCGTCCAAGCGCCGCCGGCTCGCCGAGGGTGCCGGCACCACCCCGCAGCACGACGCCGTCGAACAGATGCGGCGCGAGCTCGACCTCGTTCGGGACCGACTCGCCGACTCCGAGGAGGCGCTGCGCGCCATCCGCTACGGCGAGGTCGATGCGGTGCTGGTCGCGGACGTCCCCGGACGAGAGCGGGTCTTCACGCTGTCCAGCGCAGACCGCCCTTACCGCAACTTCGTGGAGAACATGTCCGACGGGGCAGCCACGGTCGGGTCGGACGGCATCGTCCTCTACTGCAACCAGGCGCTTGCCGACCTCGCGGGTTCGTCCTGCCAGCAGATCGTGGGGCGACCGCTGGTCGAGCTGGTCACCCCGCAGAGCCGGTTGCGGCTCAGCGACGGCATCGGCGCTGACGGCCAGGGAGGCTCCCTCGAGTCGACCCTGCTGGGACCTGACGGCGTCACGCTGCCGGTCCGGATCGGGGCGTCCGCGCCGCTGTCCATCAACAACCAGGACCTGACCTGCATCACGGTCACCGACCTGACCGCCGAGCGGCGCGTCGAGGCCGAGCTGGCGCACTCGGCCCAGCACGACGCCCTCACCGACCTGCCCAACCGGACGCTGCTTGCCGACCGAGTCCAGCACGCCCTCGACCGCCGCTCCGCAGACCGGAGCCTGCTCGCTCTGCTGTTCTGCGACGTCGACGGCTTCAAGAACGTCAACGACGCGTACGGGCACGGCGCCGGTGACGACCTGCTGCGCACCGTGGCCAAGCGGCTGCGGTCGGTCGTGCGTCCCGAGGACACGGTGGCGCGCATCGGCGGGGACGAGTTCGTGGTGCTCTGCGAGGGACTCGACAGCCTCGACGACGTGGCCGGGGTCGCCTCGCGCGCCCGTGCCGCCGTTGCCGCGCCCGTCCCGAGCGGGCCGGACCAGCTTGCCGTCACGGTGAGCATCGGCATCGCCGTGGCCGACGCCAACGACGACGCCAACCCCGACACCCTGCTGCGCGACGCCGATGCGGCCATGTACAAGGCCAAGCGGCAGGGGCCGAACGAGATCGAGATGTTCGACGAGCAGCTGCGCACCGTCACGACGTCGCGGCTGAGGCTGCTCTCGGAGATGCGCAACGCGGCGGCCGACGGCGAGCTGCGGTTGCACTACCAGCCGGTGCTCAGCCTGAAGGACGAGACGATCGTCGGGGTGGAGGCGCTGGTCCGCTGGAAGCACCCGCGGCGCGGGATGGTCCCACCGGACGAGTTCATCCCGTTCGCCGAGCACAGCGGCCTGATCACCGGCATCGGAGCCTGGGTGCTGCGCGAGGCCTGCCGCCAGGCGGCGGTCTGGGCACGCAGCGAGCAGATCGCCTCTCCGCTGCACATGTCGATCAATGTGTCGGGGCGCCAGCTGGCGCGCGGCGCCGGGCTCGTCCAGTCCCTGCGGGTCGCCCTCGACGAGAGCGGGCTCGACCCCACCGACCTGGTGCTCGAGGTGACCGAGAGTGCGCTGATGGACGACGCCGCGGCCGCGTTGCGTGTCCTGGACGAGCTCAAGTCCATCGGCGTCCGGATCGCCATCGACGACTTCGGCATCGGGTACTCGTCGCTGGTGTACCTCAAGCGGTTCCCCGTCGACCTGCTCAAGATCGACCGCTCGTTCGTCGCCGGCCTCGGCCACGACAAGGACGACGCGGCGATCGTGCACAGCGTGGTCGACCTGGCCGACGCGTTCGGCATCGCCGCCGTGGCCGAGGGGATCGAGACCCGTGAGCACCTCAGCGCGCTGCAACAGCTCGGCTGCACGTACGGCCAGGGTTACCTCTGGAGCCCCGCCCGGCCCGCCGGCGAGATCGGCCCGACGCTGCCCTCCGGCCCGAGAACCCCGGTCGGTCCGCGGACCCCCGTCGGCTCCTTCAGCTGACCTCCCCGCGCCGACTTCCGCATGCCCGCGGGTGGTTCCGCGGAACCACCCCTCGTGCCACGAGATGCCACGAATGGCGCGATCAACCGCAGGGATCGCGCAATCGGCGACATCTCGGTGGGCGAGCGGTCAGGCCCACGACGCCGTGACCTCGGGCTGGCGGGGTCGTTGTCCGGTATGAACCGTTTCAGCTCAGGCACGTGGGGGCACTGGCCGGGGACCGTCGGGGGAATTGGAAAGCGCCCCCGGGTCGTGGTCGCGACGACCCGGGGGCACTACTTAAATCTCCCACGCGGGCGCGGCCGACAACAGCGACGGGGCCTCGAAGTCGGCCGAAGAGCCGCCCGGTGCAACCGTTCGAATGAGGGGCGGCGGCGATGATCCAGGCGGCTGTCGGCTAACGCAGGTGCGGCCGTCGTTCGCGCGGTCCGCGAGGGGGCTGCATCAGAGCCAGCAAGTTGCCCAGGCTCACCAAGAGCTGATCGATCTACTCCACAACCACCGTTGGTTCGGGATCCTGCTACAGCCACTCGCGGCGGCACATGTCATGGCGACGTACAGCGCGCTGGAAGCCATCGACCGCGAGCTGGCAGCGCGAGACCGGGCAGCCGCAGAAGCCCGGATGGCAGCACTGGTCGAGGCCGCCAACCGGCAAGCCGAGTCGCTCACGCGGGCCACGTTGACGCTGAACGTCCTGACGCTGCTGTTGCTTGTAGGCGGCATCGTCGCGGCCTTCATCACTCGCGGCTGAGTCGGCCTTCGCCAGGGACGTGTTGCCGCGTCACAATCGTGGTGGCACATCACCCGGTCGCGCGGAGGCACGGCTCAGTCAGCATGTGAGAGCCAGGGCAGGCGCCACGAAACGCGTTCCAACGTGCGGACGTTGCTGGCGCGCTCGGAGGGATTCGAACCCCCAACCTTCTGATCCGTAGTCAGATGCTCTATCCGTTGAGCTACGAGCGCTGGGTACGGACGAGCGGTGCGCGTCCGGCCCGTCACTGTACCGGGTAGGGGCGCTGAACCTCACCGGCACCGAGCTTGTGAGCAGGTTCACGACCGGCCGAATGGCAGGGGGACGGGGGTCGGGTCTACCGTGGCTCGATCACGTCCGGGATATGGACGCCTCACGATCAATGAGCCGTCGGGCCGCCGGCGACCCGGTGCCGGTAGGTGCCGCGGTGCGCGAAGGGATGAGCCCACTGATGACCGCCGAGACGACCGAGGCAGCAGCCGAGACCGCGTACCGCTCCCCGCACGCGGGCCTGCAGAGCTGGGTCGACGAGGTAGCCGCCCTCACCGAGCCCGCGCGGGTGGTGTGGTGCGACGGGTCCGACGACGAGTGGGCAGCGATGACCGACGAGCTCGTCGACAAGGGCGTCTTCGTCCGGCTGGACGACACGAAGAAGCCCAACTCCTTCTGGGCCCGCACCGACCCCGCCGACGTCGCGCGGGTCGAGGACCGGACCTTCATCTGCAGCGCCGAGGAGTCCGGCGCCGGGCCTACCAACAACTGGATGGCGCCCGACGAGATGAAGGCGACCATGACCGAGCTCTACCGGGGCTGTATGCACGGCCGCACGATGTACGTCATCCCGTTCGTGATGGGACACCTCGAGGCCAACGAGCCCAAGTACGGGGTCGAGATCACCGACTCGCCGTACGTCGTGTGCAGCATGCGCGTCATGACCCGGATGGGGCAGAGCATCCTCGACCGGATGGAGGCCGACGAGGCACCGTTCGTGCCGTGCCTGCACTCGGTGGGGGCGCCGCTGGAACCCGGCGAGGAGGACGTGCCCTGGCCGTGCAACGACACCAAGTACATCTCGCACTTCCCCGAGGAACGCACCATCTGGAGCTTTGGCTCCGGCTACGGCGGCAACTCGCTGCTGGGCAAGAAGTGCTACGCGTTGCGGATCGCCTCGGCGATCGCGCGCGACGAGGGCTGGCTGGCCGAGCACATGCTGCTGCTCAAGCTCACCTCGCCGCAGGGCGCGGTGCACTACGTCGCCGCCTGCTTCCCCAGCGCGTGCGGCAAGACCAACCTGGCGATGCTCGACCCCACCGTCGAGGGGTGGAAGGCCGAGACCGTCGGTGACGACATCGCCTGGATGCGGTTCGGCGACGACGGCCGGCTGTACGCGGTCAACCCCGAGTTCGGTCTGTTCGGTGTCGCCCCCGGCACGGGGTGGGGCACCAACCCGGCCGCCATGCGCACCGTCGACCAGGGCAACTCCGTCTTCACCAACGTCGGTCTCACCGACGACGGAGACATCTGGTGGGAGGGCATGACCGACGACCCGCCGGCCCACCTCACCGACTGGAAGGGCCGCGACTGGACCCCGGACAGCGACGAGCCGGCGGCGCACCCGAACAGCCGCTTCTGCACGCCCATCCGGCAGGTGCCGATGCTGGCGCCCGAGTACGAGGACCCGCAGGGCGTCCCGATCTCGGCGATCTTCTTCGGCGGCCGCCGCAAGACGACCATCCCGTTGGTCACCGAGGCCCGCGACTGGGTGCACGGCACGTTCATGGGCGCGACGCTGTCGTCGGAGACCACCGCCGCGGCCACCGGCGAGGTCGGTGTCGTACGGCGCGACCCGATGGCCATGCTGCCGTTCATCGGCTACCACGCAGGCGACTACCTCGCGCACTGGATCGCCACCGGCAAGGCGCACGACCCGGCCAAGATGCCGAAGATCTTCTACGTCAACTGGTTCCGCCGCGACGACGACGGCGGGTTCCTGTGGCCTGGCTTCCGGGAGAACAGCCGGGTGCTCAAGTGGGCCATCGAGCGGATCGAGGGCACCGCCGACGCCGAGGAGACACCCATCGGGCTCGTCCCGACGTACGAGAGCCTGGACACCGACGGCCTGGAGGCCGACGAGGCGCAGGTCCGCCGGGCGCTGGCGGTCGACCCCGACGAGTGGCGCGGCGAGATCCCGATGATCGACGAGTGGTTCGGCTCGCTCGGCGACCGGTTGCCGGCGGTGCTGTGGACCGAGCTCGACGGCCTCAAGGCGCGGCTCGGCGACTGACGTGCGGCTGGGGGGAGCGCCGGTCCGCAGGCTGGCACTGGGGCTGACACTCGTGCTGGCGCTGGGCGTCGCTGCCTGCTCGGGCGACGACGGCGACGGCGAGGACGACGAGCCGACCGCCAGCGGTTCGACCGTGACCGACGGACCCACCGACGACGGTGACGGACCCACCGACGACGGTGACGACCAGACCGACGACCCCACGGATGACCCCACGGAGCACGACGGCGACGACGGCAACGACGGCGATGACGCGGCCCTGCTGCTCGCCGCAGTGGTACGCCAGCTGCCGGCTCCCAACGGTCCGAGCTGCCGGTCCCGACCCGCGGCGCAGCTGTACTGCTCGGTCGACGGCGCGGCCCGCTTCCGGCTGGCCGCGGGTCAGCGGGTGCAGGTCGAGGACGCCCGTGCCGAGGCCGAGCCGCGGGCCGGGGCGTGGACGGTCATCGTCCAGCTCGACGACCCCGGCGCGCTGACCTTCGCCCGGATCACCCGGCGGTTGGTCGGGAGCAACACCCAGCTTGCCGTCGTCGTCGGCACCGAGGTCGTCACCGCCCCCACCGTTGCCCAGCCGATCACCGACGGGCTGGTCGCGATCTCCGGCGACTTCGGTCGTGGGCAGGCCCGTCGGATCGCCGAGCTCCTCGACTAGCCGTACCCGAGTTGTCACCGGCACACCGCCGTCTATGGCGTTCTGGCGGTGACAGGTCGGGGTGGGCGGTGGGTCAGCTGCGGGTCGCCGAATCCAGGGCGGTGCGGCGGCGCATCCTGCCCATCAGCAGCAGGACCACGCCACCCGCGAGCAGCATCCAGCCCAGCATCATCAGCGCAGACTCCGAACCGGTACGGCTGGACGGGACGTCTCCGCGCGGCGCGGCCTGCTCGGAGGCCTGACCGCCTGTCGCCTCGTCGGTCGGGTCCGTCACGGAGCCGTCCGGTGACTCGGTGCCGGCCGACGCCTCGGGATCATCGGGGTCATCGGATCCTGGCGCTCCATCGGCGTCGGAACCGTCGGCGCCGTCCTGACCAGGCGATGTGGTGTCGCCGGAAGGGCCGGAGTCACCGCCCGGATCAGTCGGGTCGCCATAGTGCACGCCCGGCTCGCCGACCGGGTCGCCGCCGGAGTCGTCGCCGGAACCGGGCGGTTGCACCTCGACCAGGGTGCAGCCCTCGTTGTCGATGACCATCTCGTCGGTCGACTCGCCGGTGACCGACGGGTGCGCGACCACCGAGTCCTCGCCACTGGTCACCTCGACGACCAGGACGAGGGTGATGGTCTGGCCGGCGCTCATCGAGCCGATGTCCCAGACGCCGGTCGCCGGGTCGTACGCGTCCGGCATGCCCACGACCTCGAGGCCGTCCGGCATCGCGGCATTCACCACGACGCCGGGGTCGGAGCCGGGGCCCGCGTTGGACACCGTGATCGAGATCGTCAACGTGTCGCCCTGCTCGACGCTCTGCGGATTCGCCACGGACCGGATGGACAGCGCGGCCGGCTCGTCGCCGCCGTCATCGGGATCGGATCCGGGGTCGTCGCCTGGGTCGTCGTCGCCGTCACCGGGGGGCTCGGTGGGATCGCCCCCGCCACCGCCTGGGGTGGTCGGAGGCGTGTCGTCGTCGCTGACCTGGCGGACCTCCTGCGGTGCGTCCTCGGCCGTCGGCTCCTCAGTGGTGTCGTCGGTGGGCTCGTCGGTGGGCTCGTCGGTCGGCGCGTCGGTCGGCTCGTCGGTCGGCTCGTCGGTCGGCTCGTCGGTCGGCTCGTCGGTCGGCTCGTCGGTCGGCTCGTCGGTCGGCTCGTCAGTCGGCTCGTCAGTCGGCTCCTCAGTCGGCTCCTCAGTCGGCTCCTCAGTCTGCTCCTCGGCGCCCTCGTCGGCGGCCTCGTCGGCGGCCTCGTCGAGCGCTCGAGCACCGGCCGCCGCACCGGGATAGATCGGTCGGGTCGCGCAGCCGTCGACGCCGTACGCCGGGCCTGCCCAGGGCAGCACCACGCTGCTCGCGCCGACGACCACGATCGTCAGCACGGCTCCCGGCCAGGCGGCCCTCCGCCGCGGACGCACATCCCTCACGCGCGCAGAGTAGGAGCGCGCAGAGCGCCGACAGCGCTGAACGGACGAACGTCCGACGGAAAACCAGACGATCGGATGAGCGCTCCGACGAGCAACACGTTTTGCTGGTGCTCGGACCCGCCCGGTAGCCTGTCGCCTTCGCCGACCGCCCCCCGGGTGAGCGGCATGGAGGTGTCGCCTAGTCCGGTCTATGGCGCCCGCCTGCTAAGCGGGTTGAGGGTTCATCCCCTCTCGCGGGTTCAAATCCCGCCACCTCCGCTCCACCCACCACCGGCGCTAGGTCAGCCGTCGCTGACCGTGCGCCCGGTCCAGCCGGCCCCGCAGGTCCGCCTCCAGCCCGTCGGCGGTCGCGGGCCCACCCGCGAGCAACCGCAGCGGCACGACGCTGCGTCGGTCGCCACTGAGGGCCAGCACCAGGCACGGCCCCACGACGAGCTCCTCGCGGCGCACTCCGACGACGTCCGACCAGAGGGCCGCCGACTCTCCCGCTCCACGCAGCACGCGCACCTCGTACCCCGCCTCGTCGAGCCGCAGCAGCACGGGCGGTCGGATCACCCGGACCGCCGCGAGCGCCGTGAGCACGGCCGCGACCCCGAGAGCCACCAGCAGGACCACCGCGAGCGGCGTCGGCAGGCCGACCAGCGCCGCCAGCAGCACCAGCAGGCCGACCCCGACGCCGGTGCCGGTGGCAAGTCGCCCGAGCACGCCGACCGGGTGTGCCCGGTCCAACCGGTAGACGGTGTTGCCAGGGCTGCCAGGGCTGCCAGGGCTGCCAGGGCTGCCAGGGCTGCCAGGGCTGCCAGGGCTGTCGGACGGCACGCGGCGGCTCCTCGCCAGGTCGGGCGCCCACCTGCGCCGGCAGACGGTCAAGCGATCAGCAGAGGGGGCGGGATTCGAACCCGCGGCTGACATTGCTGCCAGCGACCGCTTTCAAGGCGGTTCCGATAGGCCACTCCGGCACCCCTCCGGGCCGGGTCACGGCCCGCGCCGATCCTCCCATCAGGAGAGGATCGCGAGCACGTCGCCTTCCTGAACGACGTCGCCAGGAGTGACCCGGACGTCGACCAGCGTGCCGCCGAACTCGGCGAGGACGGGGATCTCCATCTTCATCGACTCGAGGACGACGATCGTGTCGCCGGGCTCCACGGTGCTGCCGGGTTCCGCAACGACCGTCAGGACGTTGGCGACCATCTCGGCGACGACCTCGTGGGCCACGGCGGCTGCCTCCTCGTCGTTCCGGGTCGATCAGTGGTCGATCAGTGGTCGATCAGCGGTCGATCAGGTGGTTGATCAGGTGGCCGATCACCGCGCGATCGCGGCCTGACGCTACACCTGGCGCGGCGGGTGTCCGGTGGCCCGGCGGTCAGCGCAACGGGCGGGTACGTCCCGGCTCTGGGCGCAGGACGGCGACCTCGCCGGTGCGGAGCACGCGGCGCCCGACGCCGGCGCCCCGCTCGCGCCGAGCGGTGACCGCGAGGTCGATCCGACGCAGCACCAGGCCGAGCAGGACTCCGATGACCGCGGAGTACAACGCAGACAGGGCGGCGTAGGCGGGGTCGAGCCGGGGACCAGCCAGTGATGCGGCGAGCATGGCGGTGCCGAGCACCCCGAACGCGCACATCCACCAGCCCTGCCGGCGCACGGCCCGGGTGCCGATGCCCCAGACCAGGACGGGGAAACCGACCAGCGCCTCCACCGGACGCGGGACCCCGCCGAGGTTGTCGGACAGCCAGCCCACCGTGTCGTCCACCGCATCGACGATCGCGGGAGAGCCGTACGTGCGCAGCACCTGGCTGTAGACGAGCAGCCCAGCGAGCACCACCGCACCGCCGACGACGAGCGCCAGCCCACGCCGACCGAGGCCGTGCAATCCCGCACCGAGCTGCCACACAACGGCCATCACCAGAGCCAGGGCGAGGCAGACGGCGACCAGCGTGTAGCGCTCGAGCCGCACCGGCGCGTTGAGACCGGCGACGGCGAGCGCCCCCGAGGCCGCCAGGGCGAGCGCCCAGCCGAACTCCAGCAGGCTGCGCAGCGCCGTCGCCGCGGGCCGGGTGAGAAGCACCGCGACGACGCCCGACACCGCAGCGGTCAGCACCGACACACCGGAGAGCGCCCAGCCGCGGTCGGACCAGATGGCGGCGACGACCGCGGCCGCGGCCAGCATCCCCCACCAGCGCGCCCGTCCCCCGACCCGGTGCGCGAGGGCCACCACGTGCAGCCAGCCGACCAGCGCGCCGCCCCACAGCGCCACGCGGTCGGGGATCTCGACGACGCGGTCGACGTCGACGACGGAGGTGGCCGCCGCGGCGGTGCCGACCAGCCAGACGAGCAACCCGGCGGACACCAGCGTGCTGCGCGCCAGCACCCGGAACAGCCCGCCGCCGGAGACCGGCGCGTAGCCGTGCCCGGTGGTCCGCGTGGCGCGTCGCCCGGAGCTCGTCGCTGGACCGTCGACGGTCACCGGCTGTCCCACGCCGGGAACTGCACCCGGCGATGCTCGAGGGCGGGGTTGCGGCGCCGGGCCGCCGTCAGCCGCTGCGGGTCGAGCGTGGCGCGTACCAGTGCCTCCTCGTCGCCCACCGAGGCCACCACCATGCCGAGCGGGTCGACGACCTGGCTGCGTCCGCAGTAACTGTCGCCCGTCTGTGCGGCGCCGAGCACCCAGCAGGTGTTCTCGATGGCGCGGGCACGCAACAGGGTCACCCAGTGGTCTTCCTTGAGGGGGCCGCGCACCCAGGCAGCGGGCACGCACAGGGTGTCCGCGCCGGCGTCAACGAGCAGCCGGGAGAACTCCGGGAAGCGCAGGTCGTAGCAGGTCATCAGGCCGACCTGCAGCGCGCCGACCGCGACGACCGCCGGTTCGATCGGGCCGGGCCGCAAACGGTCCGACTCGCGATAGCCGAAGGAGTCGTACAGGTGCACCTTGCGCGAGACCCCCGCCAGCCGGCCGTCGGGTCCGATCGCGACCAGGGTGTTGTACGGGCGAGGGTCGTCCGTGGCCCGCTCGAACATGCCGGCGACCACCGTGCTGCCGAGCCGTTTCGCCTCGTCGGCCAGCAGCTGCACGAACGGTCCGTCGAGATCCTCGGCGTGCGCGCTCAGGTCGTGGTCGGGAGCGCCGAAGTCGTGCATGACGGCCTCCGGCAGCACCACCAGGTCGGGGGTCGGCCCGGGCATCGCCCGCAGCCGCTCCAACCAGGTCGTGAGCGCCTCGCGCTGCGCGGCGGAGTCGATGCCGGCGGCGGTCTGGACGAGGGCGACGTGCACCGGCGGCCCCGGCTGCTCGGCGGGTCGCCCGGTGCGCGGGTCGGGGTCGGACATCCCCCCATGCTTGCACCGCTGCCAGACTCGGGCGCATGCCCCCGATGACACTGCAGCAGTGGACCGGCGCGCTGGCCGCCGAGCTCGACGTGCCCGACGACGTCGACGTCGACCTCGTGCTCGACGTCGCGCGCGAGGCTGCGCACTCGATCGCCCGACCCGCCGCCCCTCTCACCACGTTCCTGGTCGGCTACGCCGCGGGCCTGCGCGGCGGCGGCGCAGACACCGTGCGCGCCGTCGCCGAGGCGGCCGCGGCGCTCGCGGTGCGTACCGCGCAGGAGGCCGGTGGCACGGACGAGGGGACCGGCTGACGTGCGCGCCGTGGTGTGCGACGGCACCGGGGGCCCCGAGGTCCTGACCGTCGGCGAGCGGCCCGACCCGGAGGCGGGACCCGGCGACCTGGTGCTCCGGGTGCACGCAGCGGGGATCAACCGGGCCGACCTGCTGCAGCGGCAGGGCCACTACTCACCGCCACCCGGCGCCTCCGACCTGTTGGGGCTCGAGTGCGCCGGCACGGTGCTCGCGGTCGGCGACGAGGTCGAGGGCTGGTCGGTCGGCGACCCCGCCTGCGCCCTGTTGACCGGTGGGGGTTACGCCGAACAGGTGGCGGTGCCGGCCGGTCAGGTGGTCCGTCCGCCTGACGGGATCGACCTCGTGCGGGCCGGCGGACTGGTCGAGGTCGCGGCCACGGTGTGGTCCAACGTGTTCATGATCGCGGGGCTGCAGCCGCACGAGACGTTGCTGGTCCACGGTGGGGCCGGAGGCATCGGGACGATGGCCATCCAGCTCGCCCACGCCCTGGGGGCGCGGGTCGCGGTGACGGCCGGCTCGGCGGCGAAGCTCGAGCGGTGCGCCGAGCTCGGCGCCGACGTGCTGGTCAACTACCGCGAGCAGGACTTCGTCGCGGCGGTCCGTGACGCCACCGACGGGCACGGGGCCGACGTCGTCCTCGACGGGATGGGCGCCAAGTACCTGGCCCGCAACATCGACGTGCTGGCGAAGAACGGCCGGCTGGCCGTCATCGGGATGCAGGGCGGCACCACGGCCGAGATCGACCTCGGCGCGCTGATGAGCAAGGGAGCCGCGATCACGGCGACCCTGCTGCGCCCGCGGCCGGTGGCCGAGAAGACCGCGATCATGGCCGCCGTCGCCGAGCACGTCTGGCCGCTGGTGGCCGACGGCGTCGTCCGGCCGGTCGTGCACGCCGCGCTGCCGATGGACCGGGCCGCGGAGGCGCACCGGATCGTGGAGGCGGGCGAGAGCGTCGGCAAGGTCGTCCTCACCATGGATTGAGCCCCCTCCGTAGGGTGGACGTATGACTGACCAGCCAGCGGAGCAGGGCGGCGACGACCCGCGGTACCTGGTGATCGGGCCCGATGGCACGCCGGTGCCCGTCCCGTCCGGGGGCTCGGCGGAGTCGGGCGACGAGGAGCCGTCCGAGCGCGCGCTCACCGACCTCGTCGAGCAGCCCGCGAAGGTGATGCGGATCGGCAGCATGATCCGGCAGCTGTTGGAGGAGGTGAAGGCCGCCCCGCTCGACGAGGCGAGCCGCGTCCGGCTGCGCGACATCCACGCCTCGTCGATCGCCGAGCTGGAGGAGGGCCTCGCCCCCGAGCTCGTCGAGGAGCTCGAGCGGCTGAGCCTGCCGTTCGGGTCCGAGACTCCCTCGGAGTCGGAGTTGCGGATCGCCCAAGCGCAGCTGGTCGGGTGGCTGGAGGGGCTGTTCCACGGCATCCAGACGGCGATCTACGCCCAGCAGATGGCGGCCCGGGCCCAGCTCGAGCAGATGCGCCGGGCACTGCCCGGCGGCAGCGGCCCGCACGGACCCCAGCAGGGTGCGCCGGGGCAGGGCGACGAGCGGCCGCAGGGTCCTGGCGGCGGTATGTATCTGTGAGTACGCTGCCGTCCGACTTGTGGGCCGGCGCTCGCGTGCTCCGGGGGGAGAGGCGTGCGAATCGCGATCACACCGCCAGCCGTCACGGCGGCGACGAGCGGCGGCCTCGCCCCGAGCACCGATCCCCGCGACGTGGGCAGCCCTGCGTGCGCGACGGACACCGCGTTGTTCCTGCACCCACTGCTCGAGGAGGGTCCGGACGCGGACCCCTCCGAGCAAGCCGGAACCGAGCTCGCTGAGCTGACCGCGCGGGCACGTGCCGCGTGTGCGGCCTGCCCGCTGTTCGCCGAGTGCCTGTACGGCGCGGTGGTGCAACGCGACGTCGCCGGCTTCGTCGGGTGCACGACCGCGGCCGAGCGCGAGCAGATCCGATCCCGGCTGGGCGCGGAGCCCGAGCGCGAGGACCTCGACCTCGCCGCCGGCGTACGCGGCGAGCGGCGCCCGGTCGACCACGACGCCGTCATGACCGCGCGGGCGTCGTACCCCGACGACTCCCTGGAGATGCTGGCCAACCGGCTCGACTGCTCATTGTCCACGGTGAAGCGGCACCTGCGCCGGGCCCGTCGGGAGGCGGCTGCCGCCGCACCGGACGATCCTGACCGGCCACGACCGTGTACGTCCGGCGTGCCGACGGTCGACGAGGTGCTGGACGCCTTCGACGACGTCGTCGACGTCACCGTCTGACGACCCCGCGGGACCACAGCAGCCGAAGCGCTCAGGCGGTGGGCACGATCGCCGTCATCACGGTGCCGTCCTCGCGCCGCTCGCCCGTGAGTGCGGCGGACTGCGAGGGGTGCGCGAGCCGCGGACCCGCGGTGTCCATCGCTATCCGCACCGGCAGGTCGGTCGTGACCGTCACCGGCTCGCCGCGCACCGTCAGCTCGACCGACGAGCCGTGCTCGACGGTGAGCTCGACCGCGTCGGCGGTCAGGTCGACCCGCAGCCGCGACCCTCTCCAGGTGAACCGGAAGGTCAGGCCCTCCCACGAGCGCGGCAGCCGCGGGTCGAGGCTCAGCGCGCCGTTGAAGTCGCGCACGCCGCCGAAGCCGAACACCGTCGCGTACCAGGCGCCGCCGCAGGATGCCACGTGGACCCCGTCGGAGGTGTTGCCGTGCACGTCGGTGAGGTCGACGACCAGGGCCCGTAGGAAGTAGTCCAGCGCGAGGTCGGCGTAGCCCACCTCGGCCGCGATGATCGACTGCACGGTGGCCGACAACGTCGAGTCACCCGTGGTGATGGGGTCGTAGTAGTCGAAGTCGGCACGCTTCTGGTCCGGCGTGAACTCGTCGCCGTGCAGGAACAGCGCGAGCACCACATCGGCCTGCTTGAGCACCTGGAAGCGGTAGATCACCAACGGGTGGAAGTGCAGCAGCAACGGTCGCTTGTCGGCCGGGGTGTGCGGCAGGTCCCACACCTCGCGCTCCAGGAAGTGCGCGTCCTGCGGGTGGATGCCCAGGTAGTCGTCGAACGGGATGTTCATCGCCTCGGCCGCCCGGGCCCACCCGTCGACCTCGTCGGGCCCGAGGCCCAGCCGCACGACCATGCGTTCGTACGCGTCGGGAGCGCGCTGCTGCATGTCCCGCACGCAGGCCGCGCCGCGCCGCAGGTTGAACCGGGCCATCAGGTTGGTGAAGAGGTTGTCGTTGACCACGGTCGTGTACTCGTCCGGTCCGGTGACGCCGTGGATGTGGAAGCTGTCCTCGCCGTTCTCGCGCCAGAAGCCGAGGTCGGACCACATCCGGCAGGTCTCCACCAGGATGTCGATCCCCTCGCGGTCGAGGAAGTCGAGGTCGCCGGTCGCCTGCACGTACTGGTTCACGGCGAAGACGATGTCGGCGTTGATGTGGTACTGCGCGGTGCCCGCCGCGTAGTAGGCCGACGCCTCCTGACCGTTGATGGTGCGCCACGGGTAGAGCGCCCCGGACTGGTTCAGCTCGCCGGCGCGCTCGCGGGCAGCGTCCAGCATCTGGTAGCGGAACCTGGCCAGGTTGCGCGCGATCGACGGCGTCGTGTACGTCCAGAACGGCGCCACGTAGATCTCGGTGTCCCAGAAGTAGTGGCCGCTGTACCCCGACCCGGTGACGCCCTTGGCGGGCACGCCGGTGGTGTCGACGCGGCCGCCGGACTGCGTGAGCTGGAACAGGTTCCACCGCAGCGCCTGCTGCACGTCGGGGCGCCCGTGCACCTCGACGTCCGAGCGCTCCCAGAAGCCGTCCAGCCACTCGCGCTGCTCGGCCTCGACCGTCGGCCGGCCGCGGCGGACCGCCCGGTCGAGGGTGCGGCGGCAGCGGTCGGCGAGCTCGCGGGCGGGCACGCTGCGCGAGGTGTGGTACGAGACGAACTTGGTGATCCGGATCGGCTCGCCCGCCGTGGCGTCGACCCGGACGACGGTCTTGGCGACGTCGTCCTCGGCCAGGGTGCGGACCGTGTGGTGGCAGGCGGTGTCGACCTCGTGGTGCGCCCCGACCGCCAGCGTCATCCGCGAGTTGGTGCAGCGGTAGCCGAGCAGGACCCGGCCCTCGGTGCCGTTCGCGACCTGCGGCTGCAGCACCCGCTGGTCGAACCGGGCCGCCTTGCGGGGATCCTCACCCATCGCCATCGAGGTGACGTGGTACTCGTCCTCACCGTCCTGGCGGTTCAGCACCTGCGAGCTGATCACCACCGGGGCGTCCGAGTCGAGCACGGTGACCTCGAGCGTGATCATGCCGAGGTGCCGGTCGGCCAGCGACACCATCCGGGTGGACCGCACGCGGACCCGCTTGCCCGACGGCGTGCGCCACACCAGGCTGCGCTCGAGCTGCCCGGCCCGGAAGTCGAGCACCCGCTCGTACTCCGGCAGGTCGGCGACGGTGAGCAGCAGCGGCTCGTCGTCGACGTACAGCTTGATCAGCTTGGCGTCGGGGGCGTTGACCATCGTCTGCCCGACGCGGGCGAAGCCGTAGGCCTCCTCGGCGTGCCGGATCGGCCAGGTCTCGTGGAAGCCGTTGACGTAGGTGCCGTGGGCGAAGGCGTCGCGGCCCTCCTCGAGGTTGCCGCGCAGGCCGAGGTAGCCGTTGCCCACCGAGAACACGGTCTCGGTGCGTCCGAGGTCGTCGGCGCGGAACTCGGTCTCGACCAACCGCCACGGCTCTAGCGGGTAGCGGCCGCGGTCGAGCCGCGCCCGCGGGCCTGCGCCGTTGCCGCTCACCACTCAACGGTAGGGCGGTCGCCCCGCGCGCGGTCGGACATCGGCCCGATGTGGACGGACGAGTGAGGCGTCGTCACCCGAATGTCACCCGAGAGTGGTGCAGAAGGGTCAGAACCAGCGCGCCAGCTCGTGCGCGACCCCGTCGTCCAGGACCGAACGGGTCACGTCGTCGGCAGCCTCCTGCACCGGCAACGGGGACTGACCCATCGCGACACCGCGCCCTGCCCAGCCGAGCATCTCGACGTCGTTGAACCCGTCGCCGATCGCGAGCACCTCGGACTGCTGCACTCCGAGTCGGTTGGCCACCGACTCCAGACCGGTGGCCTTCGAGACCCCCTGGGGGGCGAGGTCGAGCCAGGCCGTGTACCCGACGTAGTAGTTGATGCCGTGCAGGCCGAGTCGCCGGGCCAGGTCGGCGAAGTCCTCGACCGACTGCTCGGGACTGCGGATGATCACCCGGGTGACCGGTTCGGCCACCAGCTCCTCGACGCTCTGCAGCACCATCTCGCCGGTCAGCTCACCCGGCGGGAACTCCTTGTTCATCCGGTAGCCGGTGTTGATCTCCTCCACCGCCACGTGCGCATCGGGGACCTCCTCCAGCAGCAGCTTGACCGTCTCGGCGGCGTCGAAGGTCACGACGTCGAGCACCTCGACGGGGTCGTACCTGAAGGTCACGGCCCCGTTGCTGGCGACCGCGAGGCCGTCGGTCAGGCCGACCCGGCGGACGGCATCCATCACGCCCGGCACCGACCGGCCGGTGGAGACCACGACGTGTGCGCCTGCCTCGGCCGCACCCAGCACCGCCTCGCGGACCGCCGGGGACAACACCTGCTCGTTGTCGACCCAGTCGACGAGGGTGCCGTCGACGTCGAGCGCGACGAGCCGGGGTCGCCACCCCTCCGCCCGGGATGCGGCGACGCTCACGCCCCGGACCCGGCGGGCTTGAGCACGTCGATCCCCTGCAGGTACGGCTGCAGCGCCAGCGGGATCCGGACGGACCCGTCCTGCTGCTGGTGGTTCTCGAGCAGCGCGATGATCGTGCGCGGGACGGCGCACAGCGTTCCGTTGAGGGTGGCCGCCGGCTCGGTCGGGCCGTCGCCGGCGCGTACCCGGATGTCGAGGCGGCGGGCCTGGAACTGCGTGCAGTTCGAGGTCGACGTGACCTCGCGGTAGCGCTGCTGGGTGGGCAGCCAGGCCTCGCAGTCGAACTTACGGATCGCGGAGAGGCCGAGGTCGCCGGCCGCCACGTCGATGACGCGGAACGGCAGCTCGAGGTCGAGCAGGAAGCGGCGCTCGAACTCGAGCAGCCGCTCGTGCGCTGCGTAGGAGTCGTCGAGCGTGGTGTAGACGAACATCTCGACCTTGTCGAACCAGTGCACCCGGAAGATCCCCTGGGTGTCCTTGCCGTACGAGCCCGCCTCTCGCCGGAAGCACGGGCTGAACGCGGCGTAGCGCAGCGGCAGCGCCGCGCGGTCGAGGATCTCGTCAGAGTGGTAGGCCGCGAGCGGCACCTCCGAGGTGCCGACGAGGTAGAGGTCGTCGGCTGGCAGGTGGTAGACGTCGGCGGCGGCCTGGCCGAGGAAGCCGGTGCCTTCCATCGCCCGCGGCTTGACCAGGGCGGGCGGCACCATCGGCGTGAACCCCCACTGCTGGGCGCGCTCGAGGGCCATCTGCACCAGCGCCATCTCGAGCATCGCGCCGACACCGGTGAGGAAGTAGAAGCGCGACCCGCTGACCTTGACGCCGCGCTCGACGTCGATGGCGTTGAGCAGGGTGCCGAGCTCGAGGTGGTCGCGCGGCGTGAAGCCCTCGGCCGCGAAGTCCCGCCGGATGCCGTGCTCCTCGAGCACTACGTAGTCGTCCTCGCCACCGGCCGGTGCCTGCTCGTCGGCGAGGTTGGGCAGTGTCGCCATCAGGGTCTGGAACTCAGCGTCGGCGTCGGCCTGGGCGGCCTCCGCCGCCTTGACGCCGCCGCTCAGCTGCTTGGTGCGAGCGAGCAGCTCGGTCCGCTCGTCGCCCTGGGCCTGCGCGACCAGCTTGCCGAGCTGCTTCTGCTCGGCCCGCAGCTGCTCGTAGGCGACGATCGCCCCCCGACGGTTCTCGTCGGCTGCTTGCAGCCGGTCGACGATCTCCTCGGACTCGCCCCGCCGCCGCTGTGCGGCGCGGATGCGGTCGGGGTCGTCACGGAGCAGCCGGGGGTCGATCACACCCGCGAGGGTAGTCCGGGCCGGTGACGCCGGGCCTCCCGGTTTCCCGCCCGGAGCACGTTGCGGGCGTGACCCTTAGCCTGGGTCGGCGCGAGGTCACCCCTGGCGCCGTTCCGACCCAGCATCCGCCGCCGAACGAGGGAGGCCCGTGGCCTTCGACGTGCGCGCCGACCCCGCACGCCGCGGCGTCGTGGCCTGGCTCGCCGGCGGCCTGCTCGGCGCGTTTGCGCTGATCTGGGTGCTGGTGGCCGCCGCGTGGGAGCCTCTGCACTCCCTGGACACCGACGTCGCCCAGGCGGCGTACGACGCCGTGCACGGTCACGAGGACCTGGTGCACGCCCTCGAGGTGTGGGAGATCGTCGGGTCGCCGACGACCGTCCGCCTGCTGCTGCTGCTCGTGGCGGTGTGGGCGCTGCTGCGGCGTCGGCTCGAGGTGGCGACCTGGCTGATCGCCTCGGTGGCGGTCGAGCTGGCGATCGCGCCATGGTTCAAGACCCTGGAGGAACGACCCCGGCCGGGGTGGACCGACCCGCTCAGCCACGAGGGCGGCTGGTCGTTCCCGTCCGGACACGCCGCAGGGGCCGGTCTGTTCGTGGTGGCCGCGGTGCTGCTCACCCACGGGGCGGTCTCCCGGCCGGGGTTGCGACGGTCACTCGACGCGCTGTGGGTGCTGATCGGGCTGGCGATGGCGGCTGACCGGATCCTGCTCGGCGTGCACTTCCTCAGCGACGTGGTCGCGGGGGCGGCCCTCGGGGCCGGGCTGACGCTGGCCGTGGCCGCGCTGGTCGTGCCGTGGACGGTCGCGGAGACCGGTCCTGCCCCGACGACGACAGGTGCCCGGCCGCAGAAGCTCGCGGTCGTGCTCAACCCGGTCAAGGTGAGCGACCCGGCGGGCTTCCGGCTGCTGGTGGCGGCCGCAGCCGGCCGGCACGGGTGGGAGGCACCTCGGTGGTACGAGACCACGCCCGACGACGCCGGGATCGCGATGACGCACCGCGCCCTGGCCGACGGCGCGGAGGTCGTCGTGGCGGCCGGTGGTGACGGCACGGTGCGGGTGGTGTGCTCAGAGCTGGCCCGCACCGGTGTGCCGTTGGGGATCGTCCCGCTGGGCACCGGCAACCTGCTGGCCCGCAACCTCGAGCTGCCGCTGCGGGCGACCGAGGCGGTCGAGGTGGCCCTGTCGGGGCAGGACCGGGCGATCGATGTGGTCCGGGTCAGCGGTGACGACCTTCCGGAGACGGCGTTCACCGTGATGGGCGGGCTGGGCTTCGACGCGGAGATCATGGCCGGGGCGTCCGACGCGCTGAAGGCTCGGATGGGGTGGCGGGCGTACGTGGTGTCGGCGGTGCGCAACCTGCGCTACCCCGCCCGCCGGGTCGAGGTGTCGGTCGACGACGGCCCCTTCCAGCGCTACCGGGCCCGCACCGTGGTCGTCGGCAACGTGGGGCTGTTGCAGGCCGGCATCCCGCTGCTCCCCGATGCCCGCTTCGACGACGGACTGCTGGACGTGGTGGTGATCGCCCCGCAGCGGCTGACCGGTTGGCTGCGGGTGGCGGTGCGCGTCCTGCGTCGCGGCCGCCACACCGACAGCCGACTGGCCCGGATGACCGGCACCCAGGTCGTGGTCCGCTGCAACCAGCCGCTGGCCCGCCAGCTCGACGGCGACCCGGTCGGCGAGGGCCGAGAGCTCCGCGCCCGGGTCATGGCCGGCACCCTGCTCGTCCGCGTCCCCCGCTGACACCGGTTTCCCAAGTTCACCCGGGAACCCGAGGGTTTTACCGCGTAATTACGCGGTAGAGGCTTGGGTTTCCCAAGCGAACTTGGGAAACCCCGACCACGTCAGCCCCGGCGGGCGAGGCTGACGGCTTCGGTCTCTTCGGGGGAGAGCTGCTGGGTGCTGGTCCAGGCGGCGACGTTCTTGGCGTACGAGCGGGTGTCGGCGCGGCCGTGGATGGCGGTGAGGACGACCCCGTCGCCCTCGTCGTCGAGCAGGGCCAGCGACCAGGACAGGTGACCGCCCATGTCACCGAAGGCGTCGTAGCGCACGACGGCCAGGTGCCGCAGCGCCCGGCCGACGTCGGCCCGCAGGTCGCTGACGACGGCAGCAAGCGCGTCGAGGTCCGGCGGCACCGGCCCGCGGGCCCGGCGACGGGTGGTCGCCGCGGTCCGGCGCAGTGCCACCACCGCGAGGGCCAGGGCCGTCACCGCGAGCACGGCCGCGACTGCCGCCAGGGATACGGAGGCCGCGCCGGACAGGTCGCTCACCTGCCCGACCCTAGGCCGACGGCTGACCTCCCCGGCGCAGCCGCGCCAGCCAGTGCTCGGCGTCGCGGAAGTCGTCGTCGCTGGTGCCGGGCCGCACCTCCGGTGCCAGGCCGTCGAGGCGCGGGTACGACCCCAGGAACCGCACCTCGGCGCACACCCGCCGCAACCCCATCAGCGCCTCGCCCACCCGGGCGTCGTCGACGTGGCCCTCGCAGTCGATGGAGAAGCAGTACCGACCCAGCGCCCGCCCGGTCGGCCGCGACTCGATCCGGGTGAGGTTGATCCCCCGCATCGTGAACTGGTCGAGGATCTCCATCAGCGCGCCCGCGTGGTCGTCGCGGATGAACGCCACCAGCGAGGTCTTGTCCGCGCCGGTCCGGGCCGTGGGCGGCCCCGGCCGCGCCACCAGGACGAACCGCGTCACCGCGTCCGGGTTGGCGCCCACGTCGTCGGCGAGCACGGCGAGCCGGTAGCGCTCGGCCGCGATGGGCGCGGCGATCGCCGCGTCGTACGCGGGCTCGCCACCCTCGGCCACGTCGGCCGCGGCCTGCGCCGTCGAGCCCACGTGCACCACGGTTGCTGACGGCAGGTGCCGGGCCAGCCAGCCCCGGCTCTGCGCGGCGGCGTGCGGATGGGTCGCGACGGTCCGTACCGACAAAAGGTCACGGCCGGGCCGGGCCAGCAGCGCCAGCCGCACGGGCACCGTGACCTCGCGGGTGATCAGCAGCGGGTCACCCGTGGCCAGCTCGTCGAGCGTGACCGTGACCGACCCCTCGACCGAGTTCTCCAGCGGCACCACCGCGCCGGCCGCCTCGCCGGTCCGGACGGCCTCGAGGGCGAGCGCCACGCTCGCGTACGGCTCGGCCTGCCGAGAAGCAGCGGCAGGCAGCGAACGCAGCGCCTGCTCGGTGAACGTGCCGGCCGGGCCCAGGTAGGCGTAGCGGGCGGGCGGCACTCCGGGCACCCGGTCAGCCTAGGGTCGCTACGCTCCGCCGTCATGGCCGCCTCCACCCCTGCCGCTGCGACACCCGCCCCGTCGACCGGCGCCAGCAGCGAGGTGGGCACCCTGCGCACGGTGCTCCTGCACCGGCCCGGCAACGAGCTGCGCCGCCTCACCCCGCGCAACAACGACACGCTGCTGTTCGACGACATCCCGTGGGTCGACCGGGCGCAGGCCGAGCACGACGCGTTCGCCGAGGCGCTGCGCTCGCGTGGCGTCGAAGTCCTCTACCTCACCGATCTGCTGGCCGACACCCTCGCCGACCCGGTCGCCCGGGCGGAGGCGGTCGAGGCGGCCACCGACAGCCTGCGCCTCGGCGACGCGCTGCGGCGCTACCTGGCCGACCGGCTGCACGACCTGGCCCCCGCCGACCTCGCGGACACGCTGACGGCCGGCGTACGCAACGACGAGGTACGCCTCGAGCACTCGCTGGTGACCAGCCTGCTGGCGCACGACGACTTCCTCATCGACCCGATGCCCAACCTGCTGTTCACCCGCGACTCGTCGGTGTGGCTGCCCGACCGGGTGGCCGTGACCAGCCTGGCGATGCCCGCCCGGGCCCGCGAGACCCACCTCACCGAGCTGATCTACGCCCGGCACCCCCGGTTCCGTGGCATCCCCCGGATGCACGGGTGGGCGATGGAGCACGCGGAGGGCGGTGACGTGCTGCTGCTCTGCCCGGGCGTCATCGCGGTGGGGGTCGGCGAGCGCACCACGCCCGCCGGCGCCGAGCGGCTGGCCCGACAGGTGTTCGCCGCCGGCCTCGCGCACACCGTGCTCGCGGTGCCGATCGCCCAGCAGCGCGCGACCATGCACCTCGACACCGTGGTCACGATGGTCGACGTCGACAAGGTCGTCATCTACCCCAACATCACCGACTCGCTCCAGGCGTACGCGGTGACGTCCGCCGACCCCGACGACCGCGACGGTGACGGTGACGTCGTGCTCCAGGTGGCGGCGCCCCGGCCGTTCCTGGAGGCCGCGGCCGACGCGATGGGCATCGACCGGCTGCACCGCATCGACACCGGGCTCGACCCGGTCACCGCCGAGCGGGAGCAGTGGGACGACGGCAACAACACCCTGGCGCTGGCGCCGCGGGTGGCGGTGGCCTACGAGCGCAACACCGAGACCAACGCCAGGCTGGGCGACGCCGGCATAGAGGTGATCGCGATCGCGGGCTCCGAGCTGGGATCGGGCCGCGGCGGGCCGCGGTGCATGTCGTGCCCGGTGCTGCGGGACGCGCCGCCCACGTCATGACCGCCGGCCGGCCCCGGTGAGTCCTCCGGGCAGGCAAGAGCCCGGCCGTCGCTGACGGGGGAAACAACGACGACCGGGCAGGGCGTAAAGATAGATGCTGACTCGTCAGTCAGGCAAGCCGATCGGGCAGGGTTCACCCGAAGAGCCAACGTATCCGTCGCACAGTGATCGCGCCGCAACGGATTGCGAAGTAAACCGGCGATTCAGGTGCGGCCGGACGGTCAGCGGATGGTGAGCTGCCGGGCGGCCAGCCCGCTGCGCGCCGAACGCTCGGCAGCCGACAGCGGCCCGGTTGCCCCCAGCGCCTCCTCCAGCCGGGAGGCCAGCGCGGCGACCGGCTCGTCGAGACCGTCGGCGCCGGTGCCGTCGGGCAGCTCCCAGACCGGCGCGACCAGCCCGTGCGCGCGGAACATCCCGATCATCCGCCCGTCGTCGCCCAGCCCGTCGTCGCCGGCGGCGTGCAGCCGGGCCAGGCCGTCGAGCACCTGCGACTCGTCGTGCGGCAGCACCCAGCGGACGAACTCCCGCTCACCCATCCGGGTCCAGTAGCAGGCCTCGACCGAGGTGAGACGCACCGACGGGGCGGCCGCGTCGTTGGCCGCCTGCAGGGCCTCCGCCAGGCTCCCGTCGGGATCGTCGACGTCGGCGATCCAGTAGCCGAAGTCGTCGTGCACGGTGACCGGGAACTCGCTGCCGGGCGCGACCAGGTCCTGCAGCCGTGGGCCGGGCGGGGGCGGCTCGACCAGGTTGATCTGAGCGCCCGGCTCGGAGCCGAGGGCGAGCTCGAGCGCGTGGGCGAGGTCGCGGCTGACGTCACCGTGGTTGTGGTGCACCTGCAGGCCGAGCCAGACGGCGCCGTCGGAGCGGACCAGGGCGGGCAGGGCGCCGGGCAGCAGCGAGCAGACGGTCACCGAACGGCCCTCGGCGGCGTCGCCGCCGACACCGTCGTTGAGCACGAGCGGTGCGGTCGCGGCGGGGACGATCTCGCGCAGCGCCACCCAGTCACACTCCCCGGGCAGGCCCTCGAACGTGCGGGCCACGTACGGCGCGGCGCCGCCCGTGCGGCCGTGGCAGTTCTTGTACCGGCGACCCGACCCGCACGGGCACGGCTGGCGCGGGCCGACCGTTCCCTCGGCCTGCTCCGCGACCTCGGCTCCGCGGGCGGCCTGCTGCCGGGCGCGGGACTTCTTGGCCACAGCGGGACTCCTCTCGTCGCGACGATCGACCCTAAACCAGGTCGAACACCGCGGTGACGGTCGTCCCTGCCTCGTGCCGCTCGAAGTCCCAGGAGTCGGCCAGGGCGGCCACGATCGAGAGGCCGCGCCCCCCGACGGACTCGTGCGCGTTCGTACGGCCGGTGCTGCCGCGCCGCCCGCCGTCACTCACCCGCAGCCACAACCGCTGCGGACCGACGGCCCACTCGACCCCGACCCTGCCGTCGGAGCCGGGGCTCGCGTGCCGCACGGCGTTGGTCACCAGCTCGGACAGCACGACGAGTGCGTCGTCGATGACGCCCTGGCGCACCGCCGAGGCGCGCAGCGCGCGACCCAGCTCCGCGCGAGCGGTGCGGGCGGCGTCGCTCGAGAACGGCACGCCGATGCGGCGGAACTGCTCCTCCACGCGCACCCCCCTCAACGGACCGCTCCTTCGACGACGACACTCGTTGCTGCGATACCCCCAGGGGAGGGGCAGAAACGTCGCCACGGTGCCGATTCGGTCACACCCGGCTCCGCAGCAGCCGAACGCTCCGCGCGGGGCGATCGGTGATCACGGCCTCGACCCCCAGGTCGGCGCACAGCCGCAGGTCGTCGGGATGGTTGACCACCCAGACGTGTACGGCGTTGCCGGCGGCGTGCAGCCGCTCGACGTACTGGGGGTGGGCGCGCACGATCTCGAGGGACAGCCCCGCGATCCGGCTGCCTTGGGGAAGGCTGCCGTCGCGGTAGCGCAGCGGCACCTTGTCCATCAGGTAGACGGTCGGCACCAGCGGCGCCGACTCCCGGACCCGGCGCAGTGACATCCAGGCGAAGCTCATCACCCGCACGGTGGCCGCGGCGTCGGACTCGGGGCGGTGCCACCCGAACCGGCGGATCATGTCCACCAGCCGGCGCTCGACGAGGCCGGCGTAGCGCGTCGGGTGCTTGGTCTCGACAGCCAGCTGCACCGGCCGCCCCCAGTCGTGCACCAGCCCGCACAACCGCTCGAGGGTGAGCACCCGCCCGCCTTCGGACCCGTCGTCTCGCGCCACGGCGACGCCGTCGGCACCCTCCCGCTCGTCGTCGAGGTCGGCCCAGGGGTTCTTCCAGCCCTCGAAGTCCATCTGCTCGAGCTCGCGGAGCTGCAGCGTGGAGACCACCCCGCGCCCGTTGCTGGTCCGGTCGATGCGGCGGTCGTGGACGCACACCAGGTGGCCGTCGGCGGTCAGCCGCACGTCGCACTCCAGCGCCTCGGCGCCGTCGATGAGCGCCTGGCGGTAGGCCGCGATGGTGTGCTCTGCGCGCTCGTCGCTCGCACCGCGGTGCGCGATCACCTGCGGGAGCCGACGCAGCTGCGCCTGCACTCCGGACACGGCGCCTCCTGCGGCCCCCGACGTGGGAACAGCGACCCCCGTCGCCTCACGGTAGCCCAGCCGACCAGGCGATCGGCCGAACGCGCCCGGCTGTCAGGATGGCCAGATGGTGAACGGCGCAGAGGTTCCCGAGACGACCGTGCACGAGCTGCCCGACCCGCTGCCCGACGAGGTGGCGGTGCTCGACGTGCGCGAACCCGACGAGTGGGCCGCCGGACACGTTCCCGGCTCGATGCACATCCCGCTGGCTGACCTCCCCGGTCGCGTCGACATCATGCCCGCCGGGCGGGTGCTCGTCGTCTGTCGGTCCGGCGCTCGGTCGGCCCGCGCGACCGCCTTCCTCAACCGGCGCGGGTCCGAGGCCACCAACCTGGGCGGCGGCTTGCAGGCATGGGCGCAGGCGGGACGGCCGATGGTCAGCGACTCTGGGAGCGACCCCAAGGTCCGCTGAGGGTCAGAAGAAGGAGAGCACTCCTTCGACGCCGAGCGCGACCGCGGCGAACCGGATGAACCGGCCCACGGTGCCCCAGAGCAGGAACCGGGCCAGCGAGAAGCGCAGCTGTCCGGCCACCAGGCTGACGACCGCGAACGGCGGGATCCCGACGGTGGCCGAGACGAACACGACCAGGTCGGCGGCGTACGGGCGACGCTCGGTGGCCTCGGTGAGCCGGGTGACGTACGGCTCGACGTTGTACTTGGCCATCCGTTTCTGCAGCCAGGCCCACTGCATGGACTGCTCGCCCAGCTTGAAGATCGCGATCTTGCCGAGCATCTGACCAAGGGTCGCCGCCAGCGCGAGGGCCCACCACTGCTGGTCGGCCGCAGCAACCGCCCCGCCGATATAGGCCTCGATCGGGATCAGCGGCATGAACGCCGAGGCCAGCGCCACCGCGAAGGTGGTGAGCAGCGTGGTCACGACGGGTCAGCGCGGGTGGGGAGCACCGAGGTGGCCCGGCTCGGGGTCCGCCACGGCGGTGCCGGGCACCGGGATGCCGAGGCGTACCAGGCGGACCAGCGACCCGGTCTTGAAGACCAGCAGCGCGGCGGCGACGGCGGTGCACAGCCAGACGTTCTCGGTGACGAGCAGCAGCACCGCGAACAGCGAGGAGTTGACGGCCTTGGCCGGCTTGGACCAGTTCCACAGCCAGGTGGTGCGGTCGACGAGGTAGAAGTAGTTGGGGCTCAGCAGCGGCCAGGAGACGAAGGCCAGCGACAGGACCATGTCGACGACGCCGAACTCGAGCAGATAGACGGCCACCGGCACGACCAGGCCCGGCAGGTGCCAGGCGACGCCGACATAGAAGGCGAACGCGCACGCGCGGTCGCACACGACATCGAACACCGCGCCGAACCGGGTCTCCTCGTGCCGCAGCCGCGCCCAGGCACCGTCGAGCATGTCGCCGACCCAGTACGTCACCAGGGCGGCGACCAGCAACCGCAACGCGGAATCGGTGGTGTCCGCACCGGCGGCCGCGACCGCGAGTCCGACCGCGGCGAGCGTGCGGACGCTGGTGACGGCGTTGGCGCCGGTCAGGACGCGGGCGTCGGGCCCGTCCGCCCAGCCGTGCTCGCGCTCCGCCACGCGGCCGAGCCTAACCGGCGGGGCCGTGGGGTCAGCAGATGACGACCTGGCCGTCGTCGCTGCGCTCAGCGCGCCACCCGGTCGCGGTAAACGTCACGTCCATCTGTTGACCGCTGCAGTTCAGTCCCTGCCAGACCGCGAACACGAAGACGGAGCCGTGGTCGGTGTCGACGAGGTCGAGAGCCGCGACCGCGACCGACGGGCGGCGCAGCGACACGTTGTCGGCGCGTGCCACGAAGTCGACCCGAGCCAGCGGCGCCAACAGGTCGACGAGGTCCTGCCGCTCCTGCGCCGTCCACGGCGTGCAGTCGGCGTCGTGGCCGAGGATCACCTGGTTGATCCGCTCGCACCGCCGGGGGTCGAGCTGGATCAGCGTCGGTGCGGGCCGATGGTCGGCGAGCATGCTCTTGACGGCTGCGGCGACGATCTGGACATCGTCCGAGGGGCCTGGGCCTCGAGTCGGCTCGGAGGGTGCCGAGCTGCTCGCCGCCTGCGTCGCCGGCGCCGGCGGCGAGGCACTGTCGGGGCCGGTGGCGACCAGGACGCCGATGACGACGGCCGCGGCGGTGCCGCCCGCGGCGACGACGGCGCCGAGCCGGCGACGGCGTACTGACGCACGACCCCGAGCGAGCACGGTGCCGGCGAGACCGGGCGGTGGAGCAGGCGCACGGTCGGCCAGCCGGTCCAGGACGTCGAGGTGGTCGGTCACGGGATGCCTCCATCGGTGCCGGGCGCGGGCACGCCGAGCGCGGCGCGCAGCTTGTCGAGGCCACGGGTGGCCTGGCTGCGGGCGGTGCCCTCGGAGCAGCCGAGCAGCTCTGCGGTCTGGGCGGCGGACAGGTCCTCGCGGTAGCGGAGCACCACCGCGGCCCGTTGCCTGGGCGGCAGGTCGGCCAGGGCGGCTCGCAGGTGCTCGGTCTCGTCGACCGCCGCGGTGGAGTCGGCCGGGTCCGGTCGCTCGGGGACGGCGTCGACCGACGTCTCCCGGCGCCAGGGGCGGCGGCGCTCGTCGGCGGCGACGGTGACGAGCACCCGGCGTACGTACGCCTCGGGCTCGTCGACCCGTCGCCAGCGCAGGTACGTGCGCAGCAAGGCGGTCTGCAACAGGTCGTCGGCCGCCGCCGAATCGGGGGCGAGCAACCAGGCCAGCCGCATCAGGGCGCCGGCGCGGGCCGCGACGAAGTCACCGAACTCCGCGTCGACGTCGGTCCGGCCCATACCCCTCAGACGGTCCGCGGGCCGCGCACCGTTGCACGGACCGTCACATCGGGCTACTTCAGCAGCCGGGACAGCCGCCGGTCGGCGAGCGGCTTGCCGCCGGTCTGGCAGGTGGGGCAGTACTGCAACGAGGAGTCGGCGAAGCTGACCTCGGCCACGTCGTCGCCGCAGACCGGGCACGGCAGGCCGGTACGGCCGTGCACCCGCAGCCCGGACTTCTTCTCCTTCTTCAGCTCGGATGCCGCGACTCCGTCGGAGCGGGCGACGGCGTCGCGCAGGGTGGTCTGCATCGCGTCGTACAGCTGCTGGAGGTCGGCGCCGGTGATGCCGGACGCCGGCTTGAAGGGCGACATCCGCGCCACGTGCAGGATCTCGTCGGAGTAGGCGTTGCCGATGCCGGCGATCGTCGACTGCGAGCGGAGCACGCCCTTGACCTGCGCCCGGCCGGCGGAGTGCAGGATGCCGCGGAACACGTCGATGGTGAACGCCTCGTCGAGCGGGTCGGGTCCGAGCCGCTCGATGCCCGGCACCTGCTGGGGGTCGGTGACGACGTAGGCGGCCAGCCGCTTCTTGGTGCCCGCCTCGGTGAGGTCGAAGCCGCTCCCGTCGTCGAGCAGCACGCGCAGCGCCAGCGGGCCCTTGCTGGGTCGGGGCGGTGCCGTCGGCTGCTCGTCCCGCCAGCGCAGCCACCCGCCGCGGGCCAGGTGGGTGATCAGGTGCAGGCCGCCGAGGTCGATGTCAAGGAACTTGCCGTGCCGGCGCACGTCGTCGACCAGCAGACCGGACAGCGCGGTCACCGGCGGGTCGAACGTCTTGAGCACGCTGAAGGCCACCACGTCGACGCGCGCGATCGCGCGACCGTCGAGCCGGGTGCGCAGATCGTTGACCAGCGCCTCGACCTCGGGCAGCTCAGGCACCGGTCCAGTCTGCCGCACCCCGGTGACAGCGGCAGTTCACAGGTGCACAATGCCGGCCACGGCCGAGACCGATCTCGTGCCGGTTCGGGGTCCTGACCCCCACAACGGCACGACATCCGTCATCAGGCTCCGGCGGCGAAGGCTGGCGGGAGCGGTTGGTCGACCAGGTCGGGGAGCATCGCGAGGTAGGTCGCCCGGTCGACCTCCTGCACGCCGAGGCTGCGCAGGTGCGGGGTCTGCCACTGCACGTCGATCAGCCTGCGACCGGGACCCCCCGCGCCCAGCAGCTCGACGAGCGCCACCAGCGCGACCTTCGAGGCGTCGCGGGCGTGGTGGTACATCGACTCCCCGGCGAACAGCCCGCCCACCGCCACGCCGTACAACCCGCCTACCAGCCGGCCTGCGCGGTCGTACGTCTCCACCGAGTGCGCCCAGCCCAGGGCGTGCAAACGCTCGTAGGCCCGTCGCATGTCCTCGCTGATCCACGCCCCGGGGCGCCGCGGGTCGGCGCACGCCCGCAGCACGTCGGCGAAGGCGGTGTCGACGCGGGTCTCGTACCGGCGCACCGCCTGGCGCAGCGAGCGCGAGACGTGCAGCCGGTCCGGGCGCAGGACGCCCCGGCGCAGCGGTGACCACCACACCATCGGGGCCACGTCGTCGAGCGGCATCGGGAACAGCCCCTCGCGGTACGCCGCCAGCAGCGTTGCGGGCTCGAGGTCGGCTCCGACCGCGACCGCGTCGTCGGCCGGCCAGCCAGCGGGGTCGAAGCCCCAACGCGGAGGCGGCAACGGCACCGGCACCCCGCCATCGTGACACCGCGGGACCGAGCCCCTGTCGGCGCCACCTAGGCTGGCCGCGACGTCCGCCGACCGGCGCGGACAGCACGCGCAGACGGTCTCGGCGCACCCTTCAACGAACAGGAGCGGCATGGGCATCGCGCGGACGGCCGCTCGCGGGCTGGTCCCGCTCGGGCTCAAGCTCGGGCCGCACCTCAGCTCCCAGCTCGTGCGCGACCTGCTGCGGCGAGCCATCGACGGGGCCGGGCCGTTCCGCGGCGCGGCGGCGGCCGCTGAGGCCCAGCTCGAGGAGTCCGGTGGCGACGTCCCGGCGGCGGTCGCCGGCCTCATCGACCGGCACGTGCGGGCGGCCAGCGCCTCGGGCTTCGTCACCAACCTCGGCGGTCTGGTGACGATGATGGTCACCATCCCCGCCAACGTCTCGGGCCTCGCCCTGCTGCAGGGGCACCTGGTCGCCGGCATCGCCCACCTGCACGGCTACGACCTCGACGACCCCCGGGTGCGCGACGCGGTCGCCGCCTGCCTGCTCAGCCCGAGCGTGGTCGCCGAGCTGGTACGCGCCGGCCGGCTCCCGTCGTCACCGATGGGGCTGGCCACGTCGCCCGTCCACGACCCGCTGCTGGCGGCAACGATCGCCCAGGACGTCACGACCGAGCTGTTCGGCCGGGTCAGCGGGCGACGGATGGCCACCACCGCGGCCCGCCGCATCCCGATGCTCGGCGGCGGAGTCGGTGCCGTGGGCGATGGCGTGTCGACCTACCGGGTGGGCCGCTACGCCGCGCGCGAGCTGCGCCCGCGGCCGCGGCCCTGACCACCTGGCCCGCCGACTGGTCGGCCGACTGGTCCGCCGACTACTCCGCCGACTACTCCGGCGCCTGGTCCGCCTCGCGGGCTGCCCGCTTCCGCGCCTTCGTGGCCGCCTTCTTCGTGGCCTGTTTCCCCTTGCCCTGCTTCCCCTTGCCCTGCTTCCCCTTGCCCTGCTTCCCTGTGCGCCGACCCTTCTGCTCGCGCCCCTTGCCCCCCGCGCCGTCGGAGGGTCCTCCCCCACCGGTGGGGCCCCGACGGCGGGTCGGCACCGATCCGCCCGCGGCGGCGAGGGCCTCGCGCAGCGCGACGACGCTCGGCACGGAGCTCGCGGACCGAGCGCCGCTGCGGCTGCGCCCCTCCTCGTCGGGCTCCCCACTGAGGCCCAGGTCTCCCGGCGGGGGCAGCGGGTGCTCGCCGCTGCGAGGCCCGGCGAAGGCCTCGAGCCCCTGCCGCCGGGCCATCTCGAGCAGCGCGTCGGCGAGCGCCTCCTCGGTGACGGCGAGGACCTCGGCGTCGGTCACGTCCTGCGGAGCACGCGCGCCCTCCCGCGGCGGCGCAGGCGTCAGGTCGGCCAGGTCGCCGTGCAGCGTGAAGCCGCTGGTCGACAAGAACTCCACCGCGTCGGCCGCCCGCTCACGCACCCAGTCGTGCTCGCCCGCGGGGAGCACCAGCGGGTAGGACTGCTGGCGCGGCTCGAGCACCTCGCGGGCCACGAACGACTTGACCAGGTCGGCGTACACCCGCCCCGGCACCCGGCCGGCGACGCGTTGGTTCACCCGCCGGAGCACCTCGGCCTCCGCCCCGCCGAGCGAGGTGTTCGCGCGGGGGACGTCGATGTCGTACGCGTCCGGGTCGATGCCCAGGGGCGCGCAGAACCGCTCCCAGAGCAACCCGGGCGGGGCCCCCGACGGCGGCACCGTGACCACGTGCACCCGATCGGCGGGCACGTGCTCGAGGTACGGCGCCAACGACTGCCGGGGGTCCTGCTGGCGCCAGAAGTGGGCGCCCCAGCTCTCACCGCCACCCAGCTTGGCCCGCAGCCCCCCGCGGCTCCCCGGCTTGCCCGCCGTCTCGCGGACCGACTCGACCCACACCGGCCAGGGCGGCACCTGCTTGTTGCGCAGCAGCGTCTGCCACGCCGCTGGCAGCACCTTGGACAGGTCGCGCGCGGTCCACACCACGTGCACCCGGGCGGGAGCGAGCGAGGTGACCATCCGCTTAACCGCCTGGGGCGAGGCGTTGCAGAGGAACTCCATCGAGAGGACCGCGGCGCGGGCGTCGGCCCCGGCCACCTCCTCGACCAGGACGTCCCACTGGCCGCCCTCGGAGTCGGAGTCACGGTGCATGCGGCGGCCGAGCAGGTCGAGCACGGAGCGCACGTGGGCGCCGAAGGTCGGGCGCGGGACCAGCACGCCGGCGTCGGCCAGCGCCGAGCGGTTGCGGTAGAGCACGGCCTGGATGAACGTCGTGCCGGTCTTCAGCGGCCCGACGTGCACGAACACGTCGGACACCGATGCCATCGCCGCTCCCTTCCTCGTCAAGCCTCGTCGTGCCGCTGGTCGTGCCTGCTGGTGAGCCCTGCCGATCAGCCCCGCCGCACCCGGCGCACCAACCGCCCGACCCGTTCCCGGGCGGCCCCTCCCGCGTCGCGGGCGTCGGCCCGCAGCGTGTTCCGCTCGGCGACCAGGCCGGTGTGCTCCTCCAGCGCGTCCGCGAGCGTACGCACCGCCAGCGCCAGCATCTCGTCGGCACCGACCTCGTCGGGGTCGACGGCGTCTGCCGTCCCGACCGTGGTCGGCTCCAGGTCGGCGAGGTCGCCGACCACCCGCACGTCCATGTCCCGCAGCCGGGTCAGCCACCCGGTCGAGACGTCGGTGGCCCAGGCGCGGTGCCGCTCCGGCAGCGCCACCCGGCCGGTGCCCGGCTCGTGGGCCCACCAGCGCCGGACCATCGCGCCCTGCACCCCCTCGCGGCGTACGGCGCCGTCGGTCACCCGGCGCTCCAGCTCGACCTGGAGCGTCCGCAGCAGTGCGCTCTGGACGGGGTCGAGGCCGGGGTTGGGTCGGGCGGCGGACCGGTCGGGCAGCCACGCGGGGTCGACGCCGAACACCTCGAGGAACCGGCCGAGCAGCACGTCGGGGTCGGTCCCGGCAGGGGGCACCGTGACCAGGGTCGCCGCGCTCGCGTCGAGGCACCGCGTCCAGCGCTCCAGCACGTCCGGCCACGACTGGCACCGCCAGAACCGGCGGGCGTTCATCTCGTCGGGCTCCTCACGGAGCCGGCGCACGAAGGTGCCGAAGTCGTCGGTGTAGGCGTGCCGGATCCGTTCCTGCCAGGCGGCCGGCACCTGCCGGACGAAGTCGCGCGCGGAGTAGACGACCCGCAGCTCGTGATCGGGCAACGCCGCCCGCACGCGGCGGACCCGCTTGTCGACGGCGAGGCTGAGGTTCTCGTTGCTGAGAACGGCATCGCCCGGCCAGTCGGCGATCTCGGCCATCACCGCGTCGAAGCTGCCGCGGGCCTCGTCGAGCACGCCGCCCCACGAGATGTTCAGCAGGTCGACGGTGGCGTGGAAGACGGCGAACCGGTGCGCGCCCGGCACCAGCAGGCCGTGCTCGCGCAGCACGCCGCGGTTGGCGTACATCAGGTCCTGCACCAACGTCGTGCCGGTCTTGGGTGCCCCCACGTGGACGTGCACGACCCGGGAACCACTGGGCCGTTCCTGCCCGCGTTCCTGCCCGCGTGCCTGCCCAGCGCCCACGGCTCAGGTTAACGCCCGCACCACCCGCGACGGGCTGGGCCGACCCAGGTGCCCGGCGAGCCAGCCGCTGGTCGCGACCAGGGACTCCAGGTCGACGCCGGTCTCGACGCCGAGCCCGTCGAGCAGCCAGACCAGGTCCTCGGTGGCGAGGTTGCCGGTGGCGCTCTCGGCGTACGGGCAGCCGCCGAGGCCGCCGGCCGCGGAGTCGAACGTCGTGACGCCCGCGCGCAGCCCGGCGAGCACGTTGGCGAGCGCCTGTCCGTAGGTGTCGTGCAGGTGCAGCGCGAGCCGGTCGGTCGCCACCCCGGCAGCGCCGAACGCCGAGACCAGGGCCGTCACATGACCGGCGGTGCCCACCCCGATCGTGTCGCCGAGGCTGAGCTGGTCGGCTCCGAGGTCGAGCAGCCGGTGGCCGGCGCCGACCACCTGCTCGATGGCGACGTCGCCCTCCCACGGGTCGCCGAAGCACATGGACACGTACGCCCGGACGGCCAGCCCCGCGGCCCGGGCGCGCTCCACGACCGGCGCGAACATCGCGTACTGCTCGTCGAGGCCGCGGTTGAGGTTGCGCCGGGCGAACGTCTCGGTGGCGCTGGCGAAGACGGCGACGTGGCGTACCCCTGCCGCCAGCGCACGATCGAGCCCGCGCTCGTTGGGCACCAGTACCGGGTACGCCTCCGACGGCGGCAGTCCGTCGGCGGTGAGCCGGGCGACCAGCTGTTCGGCGTCGGCGAGCTGCGGCACCCAGCGCGGGTGCACGAAGCTCGTCGTCTCGACCACCGGGAGGCCGGCGGCCACCAGCCGGTGCACCAGCTCGGCCTTGACCTCGAGCGGCACCACCGTCGACTCGTTCTGCAGCCCGTCCCGCGGCCCGACCTCGTACACGGTCACCCGTTCGGGAAGCGTGGGATCGCGCACGACCTGTGGCTTGCGCATCAGCCCTCCTCGACCGGCTCGACCCGGAACAGCAGGTGGCCGATGGCGACCTGGCGCCCCGGCTCGGCGTCGACCAGGTCGACGGTGCCGGCGAACGGCGCCGTGAGCGTGAGCTCCATCTTCATCGCCTCCAGCACGCCGAGCGGCTGCCCCTCCGCCACCTCGTCACCCGCCGCGACGCGGACGTCGAGCACCGTCCCGGGCATCGGCGCGAGCACCTCGCGCTCGCCGGCCGGTCCCGTCGCCGCGGCAGCGAACGCGTCCGGTCGGTCCAGCACGAACGCGTGCCCGTGCCACACCACCGTCACCTGGTGCTCGTCCACCCACACCCGCTGGGCCTGACGTCTCACGACGGAATCGCGGCTCATTTCGTCGTGAGACGTCAGGGTCAACGGGGAGGACGCGGGTGTCGCCCGCGTACGTCAGCGACACCTGTGCGGGCGCGGGCGGGCCGCCCTGCCGCCAGCCGTCCCGGACACCCCACGGCTCGCCGGCGTCGGAGGGGTCGGCGGCGTCGAGCACCGCCCGGGCGGCCTGCTGCCAGACCTCGTCAGGTGGGACCGGGGCGGTGGTCACCTCGCGGGCGGCGGGATCGCCGTCCAGCCAGCCGGTGTGGATCGCGGCCGCGGAGTAGGTGTCCGACGCAGCGAGCGCACGAAGGAAGCCGACGTTGGTGGTCAGGCCGACGACCGCCGTGCGGTCCAGCGCGGCGACCAGTCGCCGGCGGGCGGCGTCGCGGGTCGCG
The DNA here is from genome assembly GCA_963785115.1 of uncultured Actinomycetota bacterium. GTDB lineage: Bacteria > Actinomycetota > Actinomycetes > Propionibacteriales > Nocardioidaceae > JACCWP01. Next base: position 481,970 of record CAWATY010000006.1, on the reverse strand, counting down.
CCGTGCGCGATCACCTTGCCGAGCATCGGGTCGTAGGCCGTCGAGACCTCCTGGCCGGACTCCAGCGCCGCGTCGACCCGGGCGTGGTCGGCGTCCGGCCAGCGCACGTACGTGGCCCGGCCGGCCTGCGGCAGAAAGCCGGCGTACGGGTCCTCGGCGTAGACCCGCGCCTCGATCGCGTGCCCGTTGACCCGCACGTCGTCCTGCGCGAGCGGGAGCGGGCGGCCGGCGGCCACCTCGAGCTGCAGCCGCACCAGGTCGAGGCCGGTGACGGCCTCGGTGACCGGGTGCTCCACCTGCAGCCGGGTGTTCATCTCCAGGAAGTAGAACTCGTCACCGGCGACGAGGAACTCCACCGTGCCGGCGTTGACGTAGCCGACCTCGCGGGTGAGTGCCACCGCCGCGTCGCAGAGCGCACGGCGGAGCTCGGGAGCGATCGTCGGGGCCGGGGACTCCTCCAGCACCTTCTGGTGGCGGCGCTGCACCGAGCAGTCGCGCTCGTACAGGTGCAGCACCGTGCCGTGCGCGTCGGCGAGCACCTGCACCTCGACGTGCCGGCCATGCTCGACGAACCGCTCGAGCAGCAGCGTGTCGTCTCCGAACGCCGAACCGGCCTCGCGCCGCGCCGCCTCCAGCGCCGCCGGCAGGTCGGCGGGCTCGCGCACCACCCGCATCCCCTTGCCGCCTCCGCCGGCCGCCGCCTTGACCAGCACCGGGTAGGTCACGACCTCCCCCACCGGGAGTGGGTAGGAGGGGACGACCGGGACGCCGGCAGCGGTCGCGAGCTCGCGGGCGTGGTCCTTGCGACCCATCGCCGCCATCACGTCGGCGGGTGGGCCGACAAACACCAGGTCCTGCCGCGTCACTGCCCGGGCGAACTCCGCGCGCTCGGACAGGAAGCCGTAGCCGGGGTGCACGGCCTCGGCGCCCGTCCGTGAGCAGGCGTCCAGCAGCGCGTCGATCGAGAGGTACGACTCCGCGGCGGGCGTGGGCCCGACCCGGATCGCGTCGTCGGCCGCGCGGACGTGCGGCGCGTCCCGGTCGGCGTCGGACCAGACCGCGACCGTCCGGATGCCGGCCGTCGCCGCGGCGCGGATCACCCGCAGCGCGACCTCGCCCCGGTTGGCGACCAGCAACGACCCGAACGGCCTGGTGTGCAAGGGATCCGGCACGCCGATCACATCCGGAAGACGCCGTAGGAGGGGTCCGGCAGCGGCGCGTGCGCGGAAGCGGCGAGGCCGAGACCCAAGACCCGTCGGGTCTCGGCGGGCTCGATGACGCCGTCGTCCCACAGCCGCGCGGTCGCGTACCACGGGGAGCCCTGTTGTTCGTACTGGTCGCGGATCGGCGCCTTGAACGCCTCCTCGTCGTCGGGCGACCAGGAGCCCCCACCGGCCTCGAGCGCGTCACGGCGCACGGTCGCCAGGACGGAGGCCGCCTGCTCGCCACCCATCACCGAGATCCGGGCGTTCGGCCACGACCACAGGAAGCGGGGGTCGTAGGCCCGGCCGCACATGCCGTAGTTGCCGGCCCCGAACGAGCCGCCGATGACGACGGTGAACTTCGGCACCACCGAGCAGGCCACCGCGGTGACCAGCTTGGCGCCGTCCTTGGCGATGCCGCCGGTCTCGTACTCGCGGCCGACCATGAAGCCGGTGATGTTCTGCATGAACACCAGCGGTACGCCGCGCTGGTTGGCGAGCTCGATGAAGTGCGCGCCCTTGAGCGCCGACTCGCTGAACAGGATCCCGTTGTTGGCCAGCACGGCGACCGGGTAGCCCCAGATCCGGGCGAAGCCGCAGACCAGCGTCTCGCCGTACAAGGCCTTGAACTCATGCAGGCGCGACCCGTCGACGACGCGCCGGATCACGTCCCGTACGTCGTAGGGCACCCGCGGGTCGACCGGGACGACGTCGGTCAGCTCGTCGGGATCCTCGACCGGCTCCTCGACCGGATGCGGCCGCAGGCTCGGTGCCGCCGGCCGCTCGACCGTGCCCACGATCGACCGGACGATCGCGAGCGCCTCGGCGTCGTCGGCGGCCAGGTGGTCGACCACTCCGGAGCGCCGGGCGTGCACGTCGCCGCCGCCGAGGTCCTCGGCCGACACGACCTCGCCGGTGGCCGCCTTCACCAGCGGCGGTCCGCCGAGGAAGATCGTGCCCTGGCCCTTGACGATCACCGTCTCGTCGGACATCGCGGGGACGTACGCGCCGCCCGCGGTGCACGAGCCGAGCACCGCCGCCACCTGGGGCACGCCGAGCGCGGACAGCCGCGCCTGGTGCAGGAAGATCCGACCGAAGTGCTCACGGTCGGGGAAGACCTCGTCCTGCAACGGCAGGTATGCGCCGCCGGAGTCGACCAGGTAGACGCACGGCAGCCGGTTGTCGAGGGCGATGCGCTGCGCGCGCAGGTGCTTCTTCACCGTCATCGGGTAGTAGGTGCCGCCTTTGACGGTGGCGTCGTTGGCCACGACGACGCACTCGCGACCGCTCACCCGGCCGATGCCGGTGACGATCCCGGCCGAAGGCACCACGTCGTCGTACATGCCGGTAGCCGCCAGCGGGCTGAGCTCGAGGAACGGCGAGCCGGGGTCGAGCAGGCGGTCGACCCGGTCGCGGACGAGCAGCTTGCCCCGCCCGACATGCCGCTCGCGCGCCTGGTCCGACCCGCCACGGCGCGCTGCCGCCAGCCGGTCGCGGAGCTCGGCGACCAGGTCGCGCAGCCCGGCAGTCTCGGTCACGCCCACGATGTTAACGATCGTTAACCTGTTGGTCTAGGCTGCAGGGGTGCCGGGCCGACGGGACCAGATCCTCACCACCGCGGCGACGCTGTTCGCCGAGCGCGGCTTCCACGGGGTCTCGGTCGGCGACCTGGGGGCGGCCGTCGGGGTGAGCGGCCCCGCCCTCTACCGGCACTTCCCGAGCAAGGACGCGGTGCTCGCCGAGATGCTGGTCGGCATCAGCGAGCGGCTGCTGAGCGAGGGGCGTCGCCGGGTACGGGCAGCCGGCGGCGACCAGGCGGCGCTTCGCGCGCTGGTGTCCTGGCACGTCGAGTTCGCCCTCGAGCACCGTGCGCTGATCGTCGTGCAGGAGCGTGACTGGGCCTCGTTGCCCGACGCGGCCCGCGACCGGGTGCGCAGCCTGCAGCTGCGCTACATCGACGAGTGGGTCGACGTGCTGCGCCGGCTTCGGCCCGGCCTCGACCGGCCGACCGCCCGCGCCGCGTGCCAGGCGGCCTTCGGGCTGCTCAACTCCACCCCGCACAGCGCCCGGCTGTCGGAGGCGAGGATGCGCACGCTGCTGGCGGACATGGCGTTGTCTGCGCTGGTCCCCTGACCCACTCAGGGGGCGAGGGCGGAGGTGGGGCCCGGGAGATTGCGCAGCACCGCGAACACCACGGAGACCACCAGCAGGCCGATCCAGAATGCCGACCCGGGCGTCCAGCCGAAGCGCTGGCCACGTAGCCGCGCGACCAGCCATCCGACCCACAGCAGCGCGACGCCGAGCAGCAGCACCGTGGTGAGCGCGTTGAGGCCGAAGGCCGCGACGACGTCGCCGCGGGCCAGCGCGGCGGCGCCCCGGGTACCCCCGCAGAACGGACAGGCCAGCCCGGTCATCGCGAGGAACGGACACCGGAACGGCACCAGCACACCCGGCCCGAGCACCACCAGCGCGCCGCCGACCGCCGCCACCGCAGCGGCCACTCCGGCGGGCGCGGCCACGCGCCGCAACGACGCGTTGACCGCGAGTCGCGTCATTCGCCGCCTCCGACCCGGTCGCTGTGCCACGATGCTGGGGACATTCTGACCGCGCGCACGACCAGTGCGCTCCGAGCGCCAGCAGCGGAGGTCCCCCGTGAGCACGCAGCCGCCCCCTCCCCCTCCCCCCGGAGGCGAGGACCCGCAGCAGCCGCCTTCGTACTCGTCGGCCCCGCCACCTCCGCCTCCGCCCCCACCGGGCGGTGAGGCGTACCCGCCTCCGCCGCCTCCGCCGCCCGGTCAGGGCTACCCGCCGCCTCCCGGCGGTGGTGGCTACGGCGCGCCTCCCGGCTACGAGCAGCCGTACAGCGTCGGCGAGGCGTTCAACTACGGGTGGCGCAAGTTCCAGCAGAACGTCGGGCCGATCCTGCTGGCCGCGCTGGGCTACCTGGTGGTCATCTTCGTCGTCGGGTTCCTGTTCTCGCTGCTGTTCAGCGGCATCATCAGCGGCTCGACCGACTGCACCACCGACGCCAACGGATTCACCGAGTGCGACGCCAGCGGTGGCGGCTTCGTGGGCCTGCTCCTCGGCACCGCGCTGTACGCCCTGGTGATCACGGTGCTGGTCGCGGTCATGCAGGCCGGCCTCGCCCGTGGCGTCCTGGCCATCACGTACGGCCGGCCGCTCGACGTCGGCACGATGTTCAAGTTCGACAACGTGATCACGGTGATCGTCGCCAGCCTGGTGGTCGGTGTCGGAACCGCGGTCGGTTACTTCCTGTGCTTCATCCCCGGGCTCATCGTGATGTTCTTCTCGCAGTTCTACGTGTGGTTCATCGTGGACAAGCAGATGGGCGCGCTCGACGCGATCAAGGCGAGCTTCTCGTTGGTCAACAAGAACCTCGGCACGTTGATCGTGTTCTTCCTCGGCTCGGTGGTGGCCTACATCGTCGGTGCGATCCTCTGCGGCATCGGTCTGTTGGTGGCCATCCCGGTCATCTACATCGCCCAGGGCTACACGTACCGGCGCCTGCAGGGTGAGGCGGTCGCTCCCTGACCGGACCCACCATCGTCCCTGGCTGGTACCCGGATCCGAACGGTGACTGGCAGCTGCGCTTCTGGGACGGCAACGCCTGGACGGAACACGTACGGACCGGCCTGTTCGCCGGCACCGCAGCGGTGGAGCCGCCCGTCGTCCCCGACACCGAGCAACAGGTGTGGGCCGACGGGCGGCACATGCTCACGACCCACCGCTGGTTCCCGCGGGAGCACGGCGTCAGCCGTCCGCCCGCAACGATCCCGCTGTGGTCGGTGGCCGACGTCGAGGTCCGTGCGACCGGCGGTGCCGGCGTCGGCACCGTCGTCACGGTGATCGACTACCCCGGCTACACCGATCGCCGGCACTGGGTCGCGCCCGAAGTCGCAGACGTGCACCGGGTCGCGGCGTACGTCCGGCTGTGGGCGAACCGCAACCGGCGCAAGGCCTGGCCGCAGGCCTACCCCCACTGACCCCCGCTGACTCCCACTGACTCCGTCAGGAGTGGCCGCGCACCTCGTGCGGGCGGTACGGCGCCTCCAGGGCCTTGACCTCGTCGTCGGTGAGCACCAGCCCGGTCGCCTCGACGGCGTCGGTGAGGTGCCGGACCTTCGACGCCCCCACGATCGGCGCGCTCACGCCCGGACGCGACAGCAGCCAGGCGAGCGCCACCTGGGCCATCGGCACGCCCCGGGCCTCGGCCACCGCTGACACGCCGTCGACGACCGCGCGGTCACCGTCGTCGTAGAGGACGTCGGCGAAGGAGTCGCTGGTCGCGCGGGTCGTGCCGGTGTCGCCAGCAGGGCGGGTCAGCAGCCCGCGGGCGAGCGGGCTCCACGGGATCAGGCCGACGCCCTGGTCGAGGCACAGCGGCACCATCTCCCGCTCCTCCTCGCGGTAGAGCAGGTTGTAGTGGTTCTGCATGGTCGCGAACCGGGTCCAGCCGTTCCGCTCGGCGACGTGCTGGGCCTTGGCGAACTGCCACGCGTACATGCTGGACGCCCCGATGTAGCGCGCCTTGCCGGCCTTGACGACGTCGTGCAGCGCCTCCATCGTCTCCTCGATCGGCGTGTCCGGATCGAAGCGGTGGATCTGGTAGAGGTCGACGTAGTCGGTGCCGAGCCGGCGCAGCGAGGCATCGATGCCGTCCAGCACGTGGGTGCGCGACAGGCCGCGGTCGTTGGGACCGTCGCCCATCGGGTTGAAGACCTTTGTGGCGAGCACGTAGTCCTCACGCCGGGCGAAGTACCGCGGCAGCAGCCGACCGGTCAGTTCCTCGCTGGTGCCGCCCGCGTACATGTCGGCGGTGTCGAAAAACGTCACCCCCGCCTCGGCCGCCGCCTCGACGATCGGCGCCGCGTCGTCCTCGCCGAGCGTCCACGCCCGCCAGTCCGGGTCGCCGTACGTCATCATGCCGAGGCAGATCCGCGAGACCTTCGTGCCAGTGGTGCCGAGGCGTACGTAGTCCATCGATGTCCTCTCGTGGGGGTGGTCAGTCGGGTGGGTCGGATGCCGAAGGCGTCGGCAGCCGCACCTGGAAGCGGGTGTCGCCCGGGACGGACTCGACCCGCAGGTCACCGCCGTGCCGCTGCACGACGATCCGGTACGAGATGTCGAGCCCCAGCCCGGTGCCCTGGCCGACGGGCTTGGTGGTGAAGAAGGGCTCGAAGATCCGGCCGCGCAGCTCCTCCGGCACGCCGGGGCCGGTGTCGCCGACCTCGACCAGCACGCAGTTGTCCTCGCGCGTCGTGCGCAGGGTCAACGTTCCTTCGCCGTCGGCACCGCCCATGGCGCTGAGCGCGTTGTCGATGAGGTTCGTCCAGACCTGGTTGAGCTCTGCGGGGTAGGCGGGCACCGTCGGCAGGCTGCGGTCGAAGTCCTTGACGACCGTGATGTTCGGCCCCACCTTGCTGCCCAGGATGACCATCGTGGACTTGATGCCCTCGTGCACGTCGGTGTCCTGGTGGTCGGCGCGGTCGAGCTGGGAGTACTGCTTGGCCGCGTTGACCAGCTTCGAGACCCTGGTGACGGCGTCCGCGATCTCGTTCATCAACAGCTCTGTCTCGACCGTGTACGTGATCCAGCGGATCGCGCCGTCCAACGGAGCCTCCCCGCTCGCCGGCGTCGGCACCGACTCGAGCACCGAGGCGGCCACGTGCTCCAGGAAGTCGCGGTCGAGACCGGCGGCCACCAGCACAGGCGCGATCTCGTACCCGCCGGAGACGCCGTGGTCGTCGAGCCAGTCGGCCAGGTCGTCCTCGCGGTCGCTGGTCTCCAGCGGTGACATGTCGGGCGCCTTGGCGACCCGCTCGACCGCCTCCTCCTGCAACGCGGTCAGGCCCACCAGCACGTCGGAGTCGAGCTTGCCGCTCGCGAGCCCGGCCAGCTTGTGCCGCATGCCGGAGACGCGTTCGCGCAACGAGTCTGTCGCGCGTGCCGCCGCCGAGGCAGGGTTGTTCAGCTCGTGCGTGAGCCCCGCTGACATCTGTCCGAGGGCGAGCAGCTTCTCGCGATGGCCCACCAGCACCTCGGTCGTGCGCATGCCGTTGAACAGCCCCTGCAACAGGTGCACGGCCATCGGGAACCAGTCGCGCACCATCACCTTGAAGTCGTCGGCCGCCATCACCACGAACACGCAGTCGGTGACCGCGACCAGCGTGCTCGGGTAGACGGCGGGGCTCTGCTCGAGGAAGGGATGGGTCGCGCCGGAGTAGGCCCCCCGCTGCCCGCTGCGCACGAGCTCGACACTGGCGCCGCCGCGCACCGCGCTGGTCAGGGCGACCGTGCCCTGCACCAGGATGAACAGGCAGGTCGCGGGCTCACCCTCGTTGTAGACGATGCCAGCGGGCCGGGTCTCGAGCTCGGACCGCTCGGCGACCCACGCCAGCTGGTCGTCGTCGAGCGCCTCGTACAGGAACAGGCTGCGCAGCAGCTCCGTGGTGGGGTGCCCCTCGGTCTGTTCGGTCGGTGCGGACGCGTTCACTGCTTCTCCAGGTATCGATGGACGAGGGTGACCGCGAGCGCGCCCTCGCCGACGGCGGAGGCGACCCGCTTCACCGAGCTGGAGCGGACGTCGCCCGCGGCGAAGACGCCCGGCACGCTGGACTCGAGCAGGTAGGGGTCGCGCGGCAGCGGCCAGCCCGGCGGCCGCGCGCCCGGCTCGACGATGTCCCCGCCCGTCAGCACGAAGCCGACGTCGTCGCGGCAGATCGTGTCGGGCAGCCAGTCGGTGAGCGGCTGCGCGCCGATGAACGCGAACACGTGGCCGGAATCGACGGTCTCCTTCGTCCCCGCCGCCCGGTCGACCAGCAGCACCCGCTCGAGGTGACCGTCGCCCTCGCAGGCCTCGACCTCGGTGCAGGGGCGGACCTCGATGTTCGGGACATGCTCGATCTGCTCGATCAGGTAGCGCGACATCGTCGCGTCCAGCGCGGGCCGACGCAGCACCAGGCTGACCCGGTTGGCGTGCCGGGCGAAGTAGACGGCGGCCTGGCCGGCGGAGTTGGCGCCGCCCACGACGATCACGTGGTCACCCGCGCAGGCCGGCGCTTCTGTGGCGGCTGCGCCGTAGAACACGCCGCGACCGGCCAGGTCGGCCGCGCCGTCGGCCGTGAGCCGGCGGTACTTCACGCCCGTTGCCAGCACGACTGAGTGCCCGACGACCTCGCGCTCGGACGTACGCACCACGCGTGCTGAACCCCTCGCCTCGAGCCCCACCACCCGAGAGGCGTTGACCAGCTCGGCGCCGAACCGGGTGGCCTGCATCCGGGCCCGCTGGGTGAGCTGGTCACCGGAGACGCCGTCGGGGAACCCCAGGTAGTTCTCGATCCGTGCGCTCTGGCCGGCCTGCCCGCCGACCACGGCACCTTCGACGAGCACGCAGGACAAGCCCTCCGACGCGGCGTAGACGGCCGCGGACAGGCCGGCGGGGCCCCCGCCGACGATGACCACGTCGTAGAGGTCGGCCGATGGGGCGGTGCTCAGGCCCACCCGCGCCGCGACCTCCGCGATCGAGGGCTTGCGCAGCGCCTCGCCGTCCGGGGTCAGCACGACCGGCACGTCGGTGTCGTCGGCCTCGGCGGCGGTGAGCAGCCGACGACCCTCGGGGTCGTCCACGCCGTACCAGCGGTAGGGGACGCCGCTGCGGGCGAGGAAGTCGCGCACCTCGTACGACGACCGCGACCAGCGATGACCGACCAGCTTGGTCTCGGGGACGGCCGTGTCGCCGGTCGCCCGCCACGACTCGATCAGCGCGTCGACGACCGGGTAGAGCTTCTCCTCCGGTGGGTCCCAGGGCTTGAGCAGGTAGTGATCGACGTCGACGACGTTGATCGCCGCGATCGCGGCATCCGTGTCGGCGTAGGCAGTGAGCAGGGCGCGCCGCGCGCTGGGGAACAAGTCCATGGCCTGCTCGAGGAACTCGATGCCGTTCATGTCCGGCATCCGGTAGTCGGCGAGCATCGCGGCCACCGGTTCGCCCCGCCGCTTGAGCTCGCGCAGCGCCTCCAGCGCGTCGGCTCCGGACTCCGCCCGCACGATGCGGTGGTCCTGCCCGTAGCGGCGACGGAGGTCACGCGCGACCGCTCGCGAGACCGACGGGTCGTCGTCGACCGACAGCAGCACCGGCCGCCGCTCGTGGCCGGGGTCGCTCACGTCACCCGCACCTCCTCACGTCACCGTCACCTTGCCCGCCACCTCGTCGACGTAGCACCACGACCAGGACTCACCCGACTCGAACGAGCGGACCACCGAGTGACCCGCTTCGGCCGCGTGCGCGCTCGCGTGCTGGCCGGGCGAGGAGTCGCAGCACCCCACCCGCCCGCAGGCCAGGCACAGCCGCAGGTGGACCCAGCGCCCGCCGCCGCGCAGACATTCCTCGCAGCCCTCCGGGGTACGTGGCTCAGGGTCGCTGGACGCGTACTCGGTGAGGTGGGTGCAGCCGGCCAAGGGGAGCCTCCCATCGGAAGCACGGCGAGGGCCGGCCCGCGGTCGGCCGGCGCGACCCGAGTCTAGGCAGCCACCGGCGCCCCTGGGCAGCCGAGCCGGATCCCACTAGGTTGACCCGACATATCCGACAGGTTGCCGGCCGAAGGGCGCAGGTGAGGCGAGCATGTCCGACACACGCGAGGGTCCGACGGGGCACGACAACGGGGACGGCGGCGGCAACCGGAGGGCGGGTGCGAAGGTCGACGTCGACGACGCTCTGATGGGCGGCACGACGTACCGCGGTCTCAGCGAGCAGAAGCTGTCGCCCGCTGAGGAGAGGTTCGAGAAGGCCCGGCGAAGCACCGGCTTCGTGCTCGCACCGCTGGTGACGATCGTCTTCTACTTCCTGCCGCTCGACCTCGACTCCGCGCAGCAGACGCTGTCGGCGGTGCTGCTCGGCGTGGTCGTGCTCTGGGTGACCGAGCCGGTGCCGATCCCCATCGGCGGCCTGATCGGCGTGTGCGCGGTGGTGATGCTCGGCGTGGCGCCCGTCGACGACGTGCTGCTGCCGTTCGGGTCCTCGACGGTCTTCACCTTCATCGGCGCGTTCATCCTGGCCCAGGCGATGCTGCGGCATGGCCTGGCCCGCCGCTTCGCGTTCCGGGTGCTGTCCGTCCCCGGTGTGGGGCGCAGCACCACCAAGACGGTCATCGCGTTCGGCCTTATCACCTGCCTGCTGTCCGCGTTCGTCTCCAACACCGCGACCGTGGCGATGCTGCTGCCTACGGCACTCGGGATCCTCAGCGTCATCGCGAAGCTGATGCAGGACAAGGGCATCGGCTACCACAACGACACCTTCGATCCGACCCGGCTGCGGGTCGGCATCGCCCTGATGCTGATGCTCGCGTATGGCGCGAGCGTCGGTGGCCTGCTGACCCCCGTCGGCAGCCCGCCGAACCTCATCGGGCGCGACCTCATCGAGCAGGCGACCGGCGACGCGATCTCGTTCGCAGCCTGGATGGGCGCGGCGATCCCGCTGTGCGCGCTGATGTTCGTCGCGCTCGCGATCGTGCTGCTGCTGCTCAACCGGCCCGAGCTGAACAAGCTCGAGGGCGTCGAGGAGTACGTCGCGGAGGAGCGTCGCAAGCTGGGTCGACTCAGCGTCGCCGAGCGCAACACGCTGCTGGCGTTCGGGATCACCGTGGCGCTGTGGATCACGCCGGGCATCGTCGCGCTCGTCGCCGGCACCGAGTCGGACGCGTACGCGACCGTCGGCGACCGGATGGACGAGGGGATCGTCGCCGTCCTCGGTGCCTCGCTGCTGTTCCTGCTGCCGACGAACTGGGAGAAGCGCGAGTTCACCCTGACCTGGGGCGAGGCGGCCAAGATCGACTGGGGCACCATCGTGCTGTTCGGCACCGGCATCATCTTCGGCGCCCTGCTGCAGAGCACCGGGCTGGCAGAGACGATCGGCACGGGGGCCAGCGACAGCCTCGGCATCAGCAGCACGTTCACGATCACGGTGTTTGCGGTGGTGCTCGCGATCCTGGTGTCCGAGACCACGTCGAACACGGCGTCTGCGGCAGTCGTCGTGCCGATCGTCATCAGCATCGCCAGCGGCGCCGGGATCGATCCGCTGCAACCGGCGCTCGCGGCGACGTTCGCGGCGTCGTTCGGTTTCATGCTGCCGGTCTCCACGCCGCAGAACGCGATCGTCTACGGCTCCGGGTGCGTGCCGATCACGCAGATGATCCGCTCGGGCGTGAGCTTCGACGTGCTGGGCGCGATCATCGTCGCCCTCCTCCTGCCGTTGATGATCCCGCTGGTCGGCCTCTGAGCGGGGTCGGGGAGGATGCCGCGATGACACATCGGATCGCGGTCATCCCTGGCGACGGGATCGGCGTCGAGGTCACCGAGTCGGCGCGGGCGGTGCTCGACGCCGCCGCCGAACGGCACGGGCTCGACCTCGCGTACGAGTCTTTCGACTGGTCCTGCCGCCGCTTCGCCGAGACCGGCGCGATGATGCCCGACGACGCGATCGACACGCTGCGCGGCTACGACGCGGTGCTGCTCGGCGCGGTCGGCTGGCCAGGGGTACCTGACCACGTGTCGCTGTGGGGTCTGCTGATCCCGATCCGGCGCGCGTTCCGCCAGTACGCCAACGTGCGGCCGGTGCGGGTGATGGAGGGGGTGACCAGCCCGCTGCGCGCCGCGGAGCCCGGCAGCGTCGACCTGGTCGTGGTGCGCGAGAACGTCGAGGGCGAGTACTCCGAGATCGGCGGCCGGCTCAACCGCGGCTTCCCCGACGAGATGGCCGTGCAGGAATCGGTCTTCACCCGGGTCGGAGTCGAGCGGATCGTGCGCTACGCCTTCGAGCTGGCGCGTACCCGGCGCAGCCGGCTGACGTCGGCGACCAAGTCCAACGGCATCGTGCACACGCTGCCGTTCTGGGACCAGGTGGTGCGCGAGGTCGCCACCGATTACGACGACGTCGAGTGGGACGCCGAGCACATCGATGCGCTGTGCGCCAAGGTCGTGCTCGACCCGGGCCGTTTCGACGTGATCGTGGGCAGCAACCTGTTCGGCGACATCCTCAGCGACCTGACCGCCGCGGTCGCGGGCAGCATCGGCATCGCGCCCTCGGCAAACCTCGACCCGACGCACACCCACCCCTCGATGTTCGAGCCCGTGCACGGTTCGGCGCCGGACATCGCCGGCCAGGGTCTCGCCAACCCGCTCGGCGCCGTCTGGTCGGCCGCGATGATGCTCGACCACCTCGGCCACGACGCCGCCGGCGCCGACGTGCACCGCGCGGTCGAGGCGTCCCTGCGCGACCCCGCGAGCCGTACCCGCGACCTCGGCGGCGAGGCCACCACAGCCGAGGCCACCGACGCCCTGGTCCGCCTCGTCCGCGAGGGCTGAGGGGGGTCACTCGCCCCACGAAGTCCGCAGTTGCCCCGTGTTATTGCGCGGGGCGAGTGCGGGTTTCGCAAGCGGACTTGCGAAACCCGCACGGTCACACGGGTCAGGCGGTACGCCGCACCAGCGAGACCCGCGACGGCGTCACGGCCCAGCCCACGGCTGCGGCCATGACGGGGAGCGCGACGACCACGACCGCAAGCCCGAGCCACGGCACGGGGACGCCAGGTGTGTCGGCCATCTGGAGCAGGCTCGCGCCGGCAGCCGATCCCACCAGCGCACCGAGTCCGCCGCCGAGCGCCCCCACGAACGCGCCGTGCACGGCGCCCATCACCCGACGCCGGCCCGGCGGGGCGCCGACCGCCGCCATCGTCGCCGCGTCGTCGCGGCCCTCTGCCGCCGCGAGGGCCACGACCACGCCCACCGCCAGCGCGGTCACGAGCAGCGCGCCGCCCACCATCGCCCAGGCCAGCAGAGCGGACGAAGGAAGACTGTCGCCGACCCAGTCCGACTCGATCCCGTACAACCGCAGCAGGTCGTCGTCGCCGGCGTCAAAGCCGCCGGGCTCGTAGGCCAGCAGGGTTGTCCCCCCGAGCTCGGCGCCGAGCGCCGCCGCCGTCTCGGGGCTCATCCAGGCCTGGCCGACAGAGCTCCATGAGCGCCACGACGCGTCGACGACGACCGCCCGAACGTCGCGGGTCCAGGGTTGCGCGTCGCGTCGCGTCGCTTCGATCTCGGTCATTCCGTTGTGGACCGCCTCGGGATCGTCGACGAGGACCGCGCCCGCTGCGTACGCCGCCTTCGTTTCCGGGCCCCAGCCCGCCACCTCGACGAAGTCCTCGTCCACCACCGTGACGTCGCCACCCTCGGCCAGGTGCACGTCCCTGCCGCGCCCGCCGACTGACACCTGTGCGTCGCGCAGGTCGAGGACGGTCTCCGCCCCGATCGCCGTCTCGACGGTCTCGCGCAGCCGGGCCAGCGCGGCCTCCCGGTCGCGACCGAGCTCGGCGTAGATCGACCCGCTGCCCGGGGGCGACCAGGACTCCTGGGAGTCGTCGGTTGCCGCCACCGCGGACACCCCGAAGCCGGCGAACACCGCACCGGCCACCGTCACCGTCAGCCCCACGACCGCCGCCGCCGTGCGCTGGCGGTGCCGGGTGGCGTCGCGCACGGCCAGCCGACCGGCCAGCCCGAGCCGGCTCGAGCCCGCTCCGGCGCGCTGGACGACGTACGGCGTCAGCCACACCAACCCGGCCACGAGCAGCAGCAGGCACAGGCCACCGAACGCCACGGGCAGCACGGAGGGTGGGCCGGCACGCCGACCCGTCTGCTCGGCGAACTCCGCAGAGATCCAGAAGCCCGAGGCGACCAGGCCCACCAGGCCGGTGCCCGCCAGCCAGACCGCCGGTGCACGCAACCGCACGGGACGCCGGCCAGCGGGGAACCGCCCGGCGAGAGCGTCCACCGGTGGCATCCGGCCGACCGCCCACGCGGGATAAGCCGCCGCGAGCAGGCCACTGAGCGCACCTAGCAGACCGATGGCGACGACGTTGGTCCAGACGACGTCGAGCACGATCAGAGGGGGGCTCAGCGAGGCGGGGTTGACGGCGACGATCCCGGCCTCGACGAGCGGCAACGCCAGCCGGGTCCCCCAGACGCCGGCGACGACGGCGACCAGCGACGCGCCGCCCCCGATCAGCAGCCCCCGGGCCAGGACGACGCGACGTATGTCGCGGGGCGCGCCGCCGGTCGACGCCAGCAGCCCGAGGGTCCGTACCTGTCGCCGGGCGCCGACCGCGAGCGCGGCACCCACGAGCAGCACCACCTCGAGCAGTCCGAAGCCGACCACGAGAGCCCCGAGGGCCAGCGCCTCCGGGTCGACCTGGTCGGAGCCGGCGGCGTCACGCAGCTCGGGCCAGTGCTCCGGGTGCTGCGCGGCGTCGCGGAAGAGCGCGACGACACCGACGTCGGCCAACCTGTCGCGCAGATCGCGAAGCTGCCCCGTGGTCAGCTCCGGGAGGTCGGCCAGCCAGCGTGTGGTGCCCGAGGTGTCGAGGGTGGACGTGGTCGGCGGGACCACGACGGAGGTCCCCCACGAGTCGCCGTCGTCGACCAGCCCGACGACCGACAGGTCGGACCCGTTCCGGGTCTCGAGCACCGCGTCGTCGCGCAGCCGGCCGTCGTCGTCGATCAACCCGAACGCGTCCGCCATGGCCGGTTCGACGGCCACCTCGTCGGACCCGGCCGGCGCCCGACCGCCGTCGAGCTCGGCGAGGCCGGTGCTGATCGGGTCGCTGAGGTCCAGGACCAGCGCCTGGACGCTGCCGCCGCTCGCGAGCTGCAGCGCGCGGTGCCCCGGCGCGGGCACGATCCGCGACCCTTCGGGGAGCAGCGCCACGACGTCGACCTCGCCGGGATCGCGGCGGGGCGTCTGCTTGCCGTCCACGCCCCGTGCCCGCGCCCACGTCCCGTGGTCGAGGTACCGCACCGACACCGCGGTGTGGCCGGTGACGTCGAGGTCGGCGTCCGCGGCCCCCATCCGGGCGTACGTGCTGTTCTCGCCGTCCCATGCCATCGACGAGTTCAGGCAGGCGGCCGCCACCGCGACGACGACCGGCAGCGCCACCAGCAGCCCGGCGAGCAGGGTGGCGAGCGGATGTCGCCGCGCGTCGCGTCGGGCGACCCGCAGCGCGGGGCGCCAGGCGGCCAGCCACGTCCTCACGGGGCGGTCTCGGCGAGCAGCGTCTCGACCGCGGGCCGTCGACCGGTGTCGTCGACGACCACTCCGTCGCGCAGGAACACCACCCGGTCCGCCCACGAGGCGTGCCGGGCGTCGTGGGTCACCAGCAGCGCGCCGACGCCGGCGCGGCAGCGTTCGCGGAGCAGCGCCAGCACCTGCTCGCCCGTCTCGGAGTCGAGCGCGCCGGTGGGCTCGTCGGCGAGCACCAGGGCGCGGTCACCGACCATGCCGCGAGCGATCGCCACCCGCTGCTGCTGGCCACCGGACATCTCGTCCGGGAACCGGTCGGCGAGGTCGACCAGCCCGAGCTCGTCCAGCACGTCCGTCGCCTGCTGACGGGCCTTGCGGCCGCGTACCCCGTCGAGCTCCAGCGGCAGCGAGACGTTCTCGGCGGCGGTGAGTGACGGGACCAGGTTGAAGTCCTGGAACACGTAGCCGACCCGGCGGCGGCGCAAGGCGGCCAGCTCGCGCGCCGAGAGCCCGCCGAGCTCGGTGCCATTCACCCGGACGCTGCCGGCGGTGGCGCTGTCGAGTCCACCCGCGAGGTTGAGCAGCGTGGACTTGCCCGAGCCGGACGGTCCCATCACGGCCACCAGCTCGCCGGGCTCGACCCGCAGGGTCAGGCCGCGCAGGGCGTGCACCGCCGCGTCGCCCTTGCCGTGGATGCGTACGACGTCGACCAGCTCCAGCACCGGCTCCCGCACCGGGTCCCCCGTGGACGCGCTCATCGCCTGCTCCTCTCGGTGGCCCGTTGGTCGGTGTCGGCCGCCGCACGCGACCGCGCCCGCGGACCCGCCGGCCGCTCCCGAGCCGCGCGCAGCACGCTCGCCTCGCAGTGGTCGAGCCAGCGCAGCTCGGCGTCGGCGGCGAAGCGCAGCGACTCCAGCACCAGGGACCAGGACAGGTCGCCGTCCCGGTCCGCCTTGAGCCGGGTCAACTCCTGCAGGTCACGCAGCGTCGCCACTCGCTGCGCCTGCACGACGGCGGCGACGTCGACCCCGGGCACGGTGACCGACAGCGCCAGCTTGATGGTGAGCTCGTCGCGGGGACGGTCGACCCGCTCGACCGGACGGGCGAACCAGTCCCGCAGCTCTGCGCGGCCGGCGGGGGTGATCGCGTAGCGGGTGCGCCCGTCGCCGTCATCGCCCTGGCCCTCGGCCAGTCGGTCGCGCTCCAGCCGGGCGAGGGTGGTGTAGACCTGCCCGACGTTCAGCGGCCAGGTGGCCCCGGTCGCCCGGTCGAACTCGGCACGCAGCTGGTAGCCGTACATCGGCTCCTGCTCGAGCAGGGCGAGCAACCCGTGGCGGATCGACATATACCGAGTATGCATACCCGGTATGCAATTGTCGAGCAGCGGCGGAAACGGCGCGTCGATCCGTTACCTGCCCAGTGAAGTCCGCACTCGCCCCGTGTTATTGCGCGGGGCGGGTGCGGCTTTCGCAAGCGGACTTGCGAAACCCGGACAGGCCTGAAAAGTGGGCGCATGGCGATCTCGACCGACCACGCATGACGGCCGCGCTGGTCGTGGTCGGCGGCGGACCGACGGCGCAATCGACGGTGCGTTCCTACCGTGAGGCGGGCGGCGAGGGGAGCGTCGTCGTGCTCTCCGCCGATGACGTGCCCCCGTACCAGCGCCCACCGTTGTCCAAGGACTTCCTCCGCGGCGAGAGCGACGAGGATGCGCTGCCCCTGGAGACGTCGGGCTTCTGGCGGGCGAGGGACGTCGAGCTGCGGCTGGGCACGACGGTCACCTCGCTCGACACCGTCCGCCGCACCCTGACCCTGCAGGGTGGCGAGCGGATCGACTGGCAGCGCTGCGTGCTCGCGACCGGCGCGCTGCCCGTACCGCTGCCCGTTCCCGGCGGCGACGACGACGGCGTGCTGCTGCTCCGCTCGATGGCGCAGGGGCGGGCCCTGCGCACGGCGGCCGAGCGCGCCAACAGTGCCGTGGTCGTCGGCTCGGGGTTCATCGGCTGCGAGGCCGCGGCGTCGCTCGCCATGCGCGGGCTGGACGTCGCGCTCGTCACCCAGGAGGCGCGACCGCAGCAGGCCAGGCTGGGCGCCGACGCCGGCGACCGCATCGCCGGTTGGCTGCGCGACCTCGGGGTCCGGCTGCGGACATCCGCACAGGTCACCGCGCTGGCGCCCGACCGAGTCACCGTCGACGGCGCCGAACCCGCTCACGGTGACCTGGTGCTGGTCGCGGGGGGCATCCGGCCGCGGTGCGACCTGGCGACCGAGGCCGGGTTGGCGATTGCCAACGGCCGGGTGGCCGTCGACGCGCACATGCGCACGTCCGTGCCCGGTGTCTGGGCCGCGGGTGACGTCGCGCTCGCCCACAACGCCACCGCCGGCCGCCGGCTTGTCGTCGAGCACTGGGGCGAGGCGCTGGCGATGGGCGAGATCGCCGGTGTCGACGCCGCCGGGGGCGAGGCCGCGTGGACGCAGGCACCCGGCTTCTGGTCCGACGTCGGGGGCAGGATCCTCAAGCACGTGGCCTGGGGCGACGGCTACGACACCGCCCGGCTGGACGACCACGGCGGTGGCGCCTTCACGGTCTGGTACGGGACCGACGGCAGCACGGTCGGCTGTCTCACCCACGAGGCAGACGACGACTACGAACGCGGCCGCGAGCTGGTCGAGTCCGGAGCCCCACTGCCGGTGGGGGCGCCCACGCGATGAGCGCCGGGCTCACCGTGCTGCTGCTCGACGGCGCAGCCTGCCGCGGCCGGGCCGACGCGATCGTCAACTGCTACCGGGCGGCGTTCACCGCGCCGGGCTACGACGAGACCGAGGCCGACGTCCTGCGGTTCGCCACGTCGCAGCTGCCGGGTCATCTCCACCGGGACGGCTTCCGGCTGACCGCTGCGCTGGAGGGCGACGCCGTGCGGGGGTTCGGCTACGGCTACACCGGCCGCCGCGGCCAGTACTGGTCCGACCTCGTCGCGGCCGCGGTACCGGAGGAGATCGCGGCGGCGTGGGTCGGTGGCCACTTCGAGCTGGTCGAGCTGGCGGTCGATCCCGCCTACCAAGGACGAGGGCTCGGCGGTCGGCTGCTCGACACGCTGCTCAGCGACCTGCCGCATCAGCGGGCGCTGCTCGGCACTTACCCCGACGAACGCCCCTCGGTGCGCCTGTACCGTTCCCGCGGCTGGCGGCGGCTGGCAACGATCGACCGCAGCTCCGACCTGTGGGGGCTCGACCTGGCCGGCCGGCCGGAGCGGTGAGCGTTCAGGCCGCCGGACCCCAGATCGACTCCACCCACTCCGGGTGGTCGATGAACGGGTTGCGGTTGTGCTGCCAGTCGTCGATGACGTCGTTGCGATGCTCCTCGAACGCATCGGGTGGGTCCTGCTGGTTCCAGACCAGCAGCACCGAGAGCCGGCCGAGGTACGGCGCCGACCCGTTGCCGACCTGGTCGTTGACCTCGAGGTCGGCGAAGCCGTCGTCGCCCTCGTACCGCACGGCCATGTAGAAGACCATCCGGGCGACGTCGCCCTTGACCGCGTCGCGCGGCTCCCACGAGTCGGCGTCGGAGTAGTTGCCCGGCGCCTCGTCGTTCTCGGTGCCGCCCTCGTCGAAGTCCAGGTTGCCGCGGTCCGCGTTCACCGTGACGTCGGTAGGCCGGAGGTGGTGAAGGTCGGTGCCCGGGCCGGGTGCGGTGCCGAAGTCGCCGTGCGACTTGGCCCAGACGTGCTCGCGGTTCCAGTCGTCGACGTCACCGCCGAAGGTGTTCTCGTCCTGAGAGCGACCGGTGTAGAGCAGGATCACGTGGTCCGGGTCCTGCGGGTCCTCGTCGGTCTCCTTCAGCGCGTCCCACACCTCGTCGTAGGTGAGGACGGTCTGGTCGGACACGATCGTGTGCAGCGCGTCCTTCAGCTGCTCCCCCTCCAACCCGATCGCGTCGTCGTAGTAACCGGCGGGCGGACCCGCCGCGGCCGGCCCGGTGGCCGCGGGAGCGGCGGCGAGGACGACAGCAGCGGCGAGCGGGACAGCGAGACCGGCGGTGCGGCGGCGCAGGGTCATGTCCGGTGACCGTATTGCCCGGGTTGTCCACCCGGCAAGCGTCCCGGCGGGTCAGCCAGCGGTCAGCCGGCCAGGGAACGCACCGCGATCCCCTCCTGCTCGAGCGCCTCGCGGACGGCCGTCGCGACCTCGACGGCACCGGGCGAGTCCGAGTGCACGCACAGCGACTCCACCACCATCGGCACCGTCGACCCGTCCGCCGCGACCACGGTCTGCTCGGCGACCATCCGGACGGCACGCGCGCGGGCCTCGTCGAGGTCGCTGACCACCGCGCCCGGCTCGCCGCGCGGCACCAGCAGACCGTCTGCGGTGTACGCGCGGTCGACGAACCCCTCGGGCACCACCCGGATACCGGCCGCCTCCGCGCGCCGGGCCAACCGGGTGCCCGGCTGGCAGAGCAGCACCAGCGAGGTGTCGTACGCGTCGGTGGCCTCGATGACGGCGTCGGCGTAGTCATCGTGCTGGGTGCACGCGTGGTAGAGGGCGCCGTGCGGCTTGACGTACGAGACCCGGGTCCCCGCCACCGAGGCCAGCGCGGCCAGGGCCCCGAGCTGGTAGAGCACGTCGTTGACCAGCGTCGCCCGGGGCACCTGGATGAACCGGCGTCCGAACCCCCGGAGGTCGCCGAAACCCACCTGCGCCCCCACGGCGATCCCGCCCTCGGCCGCGACCTCGCAGGTGCGCCGAAGGATGTCGGGGTCGCCGGCGTGGAAGCCACACGCGACGTTGGCGTCGGTGACGACGGACAGCAGCGCGGCGTCGTCGGCGATGGCCCAGTCGCCGTACCCCTCACCGATGTCGGTGTTCAGCGACACGGCCGCAGACTCGGACATAGCGGGACGCTAGCCCAGCAGAGCCCGATCGGCACCGCTGGATGCCGCGGCATACCGGATTGCCTATCCTGGTGTCGTGCCCGCCGCGGTCTACGAACGCATGCGCGAGGACATCGTCACCGGCGTGCTCGGCCCGGGCGCACCGCTGGTCGAGACCGCGCTGGCCGCCCGGTACGGGACCAGCCGCACGCCCGTGCGCGAGGCGCTGCGCCGGCTCGAGCAAGACGCGCTGGTCGAGCGCGGCGACCGAGGCATGCGGGTCCGCTCGCGCAGCCCGGAGGAGATCCTGGAGATCTACGAGGTGCGCATCGTCCTCGAGGTGTCCGCCGCGAGTACCGCCGCCGTCCGGCGCACGCCGCTCGACCTGGTGCGGCTGCGACAGGCCCATCGGACCATGCAGACGCTCGCGCCCGGATCCGATCCGGCCGGCGCGCTCGCCGATGCCAACCGGCGCTTCCACGAGACCGTCTGGGCGAGCGCACACAACGCGACCCTGGTCGACCTGCTCGCCCGGCTGCACGCGCACCTGGTGCGCTACCCGGCGACGACGCTCACCCACCCCGGGCGCTGGCAGGCGGTGCTCGCCGAGCACGAGCTCCTCCTCGCGGCGATCGACGCGGGTGACGTCGACCGTGCGGCCGCGATCGCGGAGCAGCACATGGCCGCGGCGCGCGACGTGCGGCTCGCCATGTATGCGCTGGACGGATGACGTTTCGGGAGGACAAAGGCGCCCACGCGTGCCCCGCCCGGCGTGACGCCGGCCGGACGCCCTCGTTGACCTCCATGGGCACAGCGCCTCCGGCACCGATCGGGGCGCAAGACCAGCGCGGAAGGTGGACAGATGAGAGCACGGGGGCACATCCATGCGGCAATCGGCGCGACCGGCGCGATCAGCGCCGTCGTCGCCGTGCTGGCTCTTCCCGTCGGCGGCACCGGCGCCCAGGCGGGCGTCGCGCACCCGACGTTGGTCAGCAGCACACCGGTGAGATGGACACCGCACGTCAAGACCGGCAAGTTCATCCACGACCAGGCGGTCGTACGCGGCACGGTCTGGGCGGGTGGCAGGTTCACCCGGGTCGAGAACGCGAAGCGCACGCGCAGCTACCACCGGCGGAACTTCTTCGGCTACTCCGTGACGACCGGCGCCGTGTCGCCGGTCGTGCTCAACGTGAACGGTGACGTCCTCGCTGTCGCCGGCCGCCCGCACGGCCACACGCTGTACGTCGGCGGCGAGTTCAGCACCGTCAACGGCGCCACCCGCAAGAACCTGGTCAAGGTCAACCTGCCCAGCGGCAGGGTCGACCGGTCGTTCACCTGGTCGGGCGGGATCGTCCGTGACCTGCAGGTGGCCAACGGCCGGCTCTACGTCAGCGGTGACTTCCAGAAGCGATTGGTCGCGCTGAACCCGAAGTCCGGCCACAACACCGGACAGATCAGGGTCTCCGTGGCGGGCAACGTCGGCGGGAGCCCCACCCGGGTCGACCAGTTCTCGATCAATCCGCAGGGCACCGACCTGGTGGCGCTCGGCAACTTCACCACCGTCAACGGCCAGCCGCGCCGGCTCGCCTTCCGGCTGAGCCTGTCACGCAACCACTCGAGGCTGCGCACGTGGCACCCGGCACGGTTCGAGGGCGAGTGTCTGGACTCGCTGTCCTACTACCTGCGGGGGGTGGACTGGTCGCCGAACGGCTCGTACTTCGTCATCGTCTCCACCGGAGGCCCCGCCGGCGACTACCCGATGAACGGCTTCTGCGATGCCGCGGGTCGCTGGGAGGCCTCGTCATCGGGCTCCGACGCCCAGCCGACCTGGATCAACTGGACCGGCGGTGACTCGCTGTACTCCGTCGCGGTCAGCGGCGCGGCGGTGTATGTCGGCGGACACCAGCGCTGGCTGGACAACCCGTTCGGCCACGACTCGGAGGGTCCCGGTGCCTACCGGGTGGACAGCGTCGGCGCCCTCGACCCGGTGACCGGGCAGGCCATCCGGAGCTGGGACGCGCGGCCGATGACCCGCGGGCACGGCAAGGAGGACCTCACGCTGTACGGGGGCGGGCTGGTGATCGGCGGCGACGGCAACAAGGTCAACGGCACGTACCACCGGATGACCGCGATCTTCCCGCTGCGGTAGCCGCGTGCCTCTCCCGCACGTCGTCACGCTGGAAGACAGGCGTCGATGGACGGTGCACCAGGGTGAAGGCACACTGCAAGCATGACTCCAGCAAGGAAGAAATCTTCCTTGGTCGAGCCCCTGCCTCGGGCTGATCCCCTGGCCGCGAGGATCCGGGGCCTGCTGCCCTCGCTGTCGCCGGCCGCCGCCAGGGTGGCGCAGACCTTGCTCGACGATCCCCGCCGGGTGACGCGCCTCAGCATCACCGACCTGGCGCTGCTGGCCCAGGTCAGCGAGGCCACCGTGGTGCGTACGGCGCGGAGCCTGGGCTTCAGCGGGTACGCCGACCTCCGGCTGGGACTGGCCGGAGAGGTCGGTCGATGGTCGTCCGATCGGACCGTGACCGGTGACATCACGGTCGCCGATCCCGTGCCGGACGTGGTGAGCAAGCTCGCGCAGGCGGAGGTGCGAGCCATCGTCGACACCGCCGCGCAGATCGATGCCACCGTGATCGAGCAGCTCGCCGACGCGATCGTCAACGCCAACCGGGTCGTCGTCTACGGAGTGGGTGCGTCCGGCCTGGTGGCCGAGGACCTGGCGCAGAAGCTGGACCGGATCGGGCGGTGGGCCGACGCCCGCACGGACGCCCATCAGGGGCTCACCAACTCGGCGCTGCTCGGTCCGCGCGATGTCGCTGTCGCGGTGTCCCACTCCGGCGAGACCCCGGACGTGATCGAGCCGTTGCGAGGAGCGCGGTCGACCGGCGCCACGACGGCTGCCATCACCAACCATCCCCGGTCCAGCCTCGCCCGGGTGGCAGACCACGTGCTGGTGTCCGCCGGTACGGAGACGACGTTTCGTCCCGGAGCGCTGGCCAGTCGGATCAGCCACCTGCTGGTGGTCGACTGCCTGTTCGTCGCGGTTGCTCAACGATCGCACGAGGAGACCACCGAGGCGCTGCGGCAGACGCACGCCGCCGTCAACGACTGGCGATCTCGTCGGCGTACAGCTGTTCGCTGAAGTGGCAGGCGGACCGGTGCTGGGTGACGATCTCGCGCAGCGCTGGCACGTCGGCCCGGCACCGCGCCTCCGCGTGCGGGCAGCGGGTGTGGAACGGGCATCCGGCCGGCGGGTGGATCGCGTCGGGTACCTCGCCCTGCAGGGTGACCACCGACCGGCGGGACTCCACCTGCGGATCCGGCACCGGTATCGCGTCGCGCAGTGAACGCGTGTACGGATGCAGCGGTGCGTCGGACACCGCCCGCCATCCGCCGAGCTCGAGAACCCGCCCCAGGTACATCACGGCGATCCGGTCGCTGATGTGTCGCACCATGCCGAGATCGTGCGAGATGAAGACGTACGTCAACCCGAGCTCGTCCCGCAACCGGACCAGCAGGTTCATCACCTCTGCCCGCACCGAGACGTCGAGAGCCGAGACGGGCTCGTCGAGCACGATGACCTCCGGCTCCACGGCCAGCGCGCGGGCCACTCCGACGCGCTGGCGCTGGCCGCCGGACAGCTGGTGCGGGTAACGGTCGGCGACCTCCGCGCCGAGCCCGACCATCTCCAGCAGCTCGTGCACGCGCGCACGCCGCCGGGTGTCGTCCGGCACCAGGTGGCGCACCCTGAGGACCTCGTCCACCGTGGACGCCACGGTGAGCCGCGGGTTCAGCGACGCCGTCGGGTTCTGGAACACCATCTGGATGCGGCCGCGCAGCCGCGACAGCTCGGCACCCTGAGCGGACGCGATGTCGTCACCGTCGAGCAGGATCCTGCCCGACGTGGGCTTCTCCAGCCGCACCAGCATCCGCGCGGCGGTCGACTTCCCGCACCCGGACTCGCCGACCAACCCCAGGGTCTGCCCGCGCTCGACGGTGAACGACACGTCGTCCACCGCGCGCACCGTGCCGTCGACGGTGCGGTAGTGCTTGACCAGGTGCTCGGCGACGAGCGTCACGAGACCCACCGTTCCGGTGGCACCCAGCACGCGGCCAGGGCATCGCCGCGGCGATCGAGCGGCGGCTCCTCCTCCGGGCACTTCTCGATCCGTTGCGGGCAGCGCGGATGGAACGGGCAGCCGGAGGGCAGCCGGGCGACGTCCGGCGGCGCGCCGCCGATCTGGCGCAGCGGGAGGCGCTCGTCGTCGGAGATCGAGGCGATCGAGCCCAACAGCCCGGCGGTGTACGGGTGTTGCGGCTGCCGGAAGAGGTCGCTGCTCGGCGCGGACTCCACGACCTTGCCCGCGTACATCACCAGGATGTGCCCGGCGACTCGCGCGACGACGCCGAGGTCGTGGGTGATCCAGACCAGCGCGAGCCCGTCGCGACGACGCATCTCGTCGACCAGGCTGAGGATCTGTTGCTGGATGGTCACGTCCAGCGCGGTCGTCGGCTCGTCGGCGATCAGCACCTTGGGCCGCAGGGCGATGGCCATCGCGATCATCACGCGCTGCAGCTGACCGCCGGACAGCTGGTGCGGGTAGCGGCGGGCGATCCGCTCGGGTGCCGGCAGCCCCACGTCGCCGAGCACCTCGACTGTTCGCAGCCGGGCGTCGGCGCGCGGCACGCCGTGCGCCTCGAGGCCCTCCTGGACCTGTGGCCCGACCTTCATCAACGGGTTGAGTGACGTCATCGGGTCCTGGTAGATCATGGCGATCTCCGACCCGCGCAGCCCCCGGCGCCGCTTCTCGTCGAGGCCCTTCGAGGTCCTGCCCGGCCAGCCGCACCGAGCCGCCGGTGACGCGCGCGGCGTCCGGCAGCAGACCCATGACGGACAGCGCGGTCAGCGACTTGCCGCAGCCGCTCTCGCCGACCAGCGCCACCGCCTGCCCCGCCGACACGTCGAAGGAGACGCCGCGGACGACCGGGATCTCGCGGCCACCCGTCCGCACCGAGGTGTGCAGGTCGCGTACGGCGAGGACGGGCTCCTCCTCGGCGCGGTCAGCCACCCGACTCGTCCTTCGGGTCGAGCGCGGAGCCCAGCCCGTCACCGAGCAGGTTGAGGCCGATCACCGCCAGCACGATGGCCAGGGAGGGGAACACCATCGTCCACCACGCGGTGGTGACCAGGTTGCGCGCGTCGCTCACCATCAGGCCCAGCGACGGGTCGGGTGGTTGGGTGCCGAGACTCAGGAACGACAGGCCCGCCTCGGTCAGGATCGCCCAGGACAGGGCGAGTGCCACCTGCACGACGATGGGTGCGCTCACGTTCGGCAGCACGTGCCGGAACAGGATGCGGCGGCCCGAGAACCCCAGCACCCGGCCGGCGGCGACGTACTCGAGCTCCCGCACCGACAACGTGGGTCCACGAGCCACCCGGACGAAGATCGGGATGTAGACGATCGCGATCGCGATCGCCGTGTTGAACCAGCCGCGACCGAGCCCGGCGATGATCGCCAGCGCCAGCAGCGTCGCGGGGAACGCGAAGAGGACATCGGTCAGCCGGCCGACGACCTGGTCCCACACGCCGCCGGCGTAGCCCGCGGCGACCCCCGCGAGCGAACCGATGACGGCGGCGATGCCCACCGACACGAACGCGACCCGCAACGACGAGGCGATGCCGGCGAACGTGCGGGACGCGATGTCGCGACCGAACTGGTCGGTGCCGAACCAGTACGTCGCGGACGGCCCGAGCAGCTGGTCGTCCGGGTGCTGGGTGATCGGGTCGTGCGGTGTGGCGCCGACCACCGCGGCGAGCGCGAGCAGCCCGAGGACGGCGCTGAGGATCAGGCCCAGCCTGCCGTTGCGGCTCCTCCACACACCCCGGGCCGCCTGCCGCAGGCCGCCGGGAGCCGTGCCGGCAGCCGCCGACACGACGGGTGCGGCACCAGGTGTCGGCGCGTCGGGGGCGTGGCTCATCGCAACCGGGCCCTCGGGTCCAACGCACGGTACGTGAGGTCGACGAGCAGGTTGACGAGCACGAAGGCGACGGCGACGAACAGCACGGTGCTCTGCACGACCGCGTAGTCCTGGTCCAGGATCCCGTTGAGCAGCAGCCGGCCGAGACCGGGCAGGGCGAAGATCTGCTCGATGATCACCGTGCCGCCCAGCAGGTAGCCGAACTGGATCCCGATGATCGTCACGATCGGGATGGACGCGTTGTGCAGCACGTGCCGCAGCCTGATCCGCTGCGGGGAGAGACCCTTGCCGCGCGCTGTACGCACGAAGTCGGTGCGCATCGCCTGCAGGTACGCCGAACGGGTCGTCCGCATGATGGTCGCGACCAGGCCGACCGAGAGCACCAGCGACGGGTAGAGCATCTGGCTCAGGTTGCCTCCCACCGAGTCGGTGAGCGACACGTACGAGCCGGGGTCGGGGAAGTAGGAGAACGCCGACGCCAGCGCTGCCACCGTCACCGAGGCGATCACGAACTCGGGCAGCGCCAGGCCCAGCATGCTGAGCGACTGGACCGAGACGTCGCGGGCCTTGCCGGGCCGGCTGGCGGCGAGCATGCCGAGCGCGACGCCGATCGGGGTGGAGATCAGCATCGACAGGACGGCGAGCTCGAGGGTGACCGGGAGGGCCGCCGCGATGAGCCCGGCGACCGACGCACCCGAGTCGGCCGAGACACCGAGGTTGCCGGTGAGCACGCTGCCCATCCAGCTGGTGAACTGCTGCCACACCGGCTGGTCGACGCCGTAGTACTGCTCGAGTGCGGCGAGCTGTTCGTCGGTCAGCACTCCTGCCTCGGTGCCGAGGCGCGCGGTGACCGCGTCGCCCGGGAGCGCCCTCAGGACCACGAACACCAGGACCGCGACCCCGGCCAGGGTGGCTACCGTCCCCGCGAGTCGCGCGGCGAGGTAGCGCCAGGTCATCCAGAGCCCCCGCGGGTGGCCGTGGTCAGGTACTCCAGCGACTCGGTGGGCAGGGTGTCGAAGCCCTCGACGTCGTCAGCGACCAGGAAGTAGGACTGGTTGTGCTGCAGCCACACCCAGGGGGAGAGCCGCAGCAGCTCCTGCTGCAGCTGCCCGAAGAGCTCGGTGCGCTCGTCCTCGTCCGTCGTGGCGTTCGCGTCGCGCAGCAGCTGGTCGAGGTGTGCGTCGCTGAGGCCGGCCGGGGCCGCGAGCGAGGCGTCGCTGGTGAAGTAGCGCGCGTACATCAGGTAGGGGTCGGTGCCGCCACCGTTCAGGGCGACCGCCGCGTCGTAGTTGGCGGCCAGCCAGTTGTCGACGTAGACGTCGGTCTGCTGCTGCTGCAGGTCGAGGTCGACCCCGATCTCCGAGAGCTGGCCCTGCACCGACTGGGCGATGTTGGTGGCGGTGGCGTACTCACCGACCATCACGATCGTCTCGAGCGTGAACCCGTCGCCGTATCCCGCCTGCTCGAGGAGGTCCGTGGCGGCGTCGGGGTCCGGCGGGTCGCAGGGCAGTCCCTCGGTCGCGTCGAACTCGTAGGCCGGGCTGGTGATCGGCCCGGTCACCTCGCCCTCTCCGAGGTACGCCGTGTCGACGACCTCCTGCCGGTCGATCGCACACGCGATCGCCTGGCGTACCTCGAGCTCGCGCAGCGGGCCGCGCTGAGCGTTCAGCTGCAGCACGTGGTACGACAACGTCGGCTGCGACAGCACCTGCATCGCCTCGGGGTCGGCCTGCTGCGCGACGCTGGGATCGGAGACGATGCCCAGGTCGAATGCTCCCGCCTTCATGCCGGACAGGATCGAGGACTCGTCCGGGATGACCCGCATCTCCACCTCGCTGAACTGGGGCACCTCACCCCAGTAGTCCTCGTTGGCCTCGAGGGTGACCTGCTGGCCCTCCTCCCACGACCCCCAGCGGAACGGGCCCGTTCCGTTGACCTCGCGCTTGACCGTGTCTGCCTCGATGTCTGCCGTGTCGAGCATCGCGGTGCCGACGGACGTCAGCACGTCCAGCAGCGCGGTGTCGGGACGGTCGAGCTCGATCAACAGTGTGGTGTCGCCCTCGGCGCGGATGTCGGAGACGTTGCCCAGGTTCGAGGCGACCACCGAGCCGGTCTTCGGGTCGAGCACCCGGTCGAGCGTCGCCACCGCGTCGTCGGCCGCGAAGTCGGCGCCGTTGTGGAACGTCACCCCTTCGCGCAGGGTCAGCTTGACCGTCTTGCCGTCCTCGCTCACGTCCCACTCGGTGGCCAGGCTGGGTTCGAGCTCTCCTGACTCGTCGGTCTCGAGCAGCGTGTCGTAGACCAGGTCGAGGGTCTGGGTGGTCTGGAAGGCGGTGGCCGTCGCGGGGTCCAGCCCGTCGATGTCGCCGGTGCGGGCCACGACGAACGGGCCGCCGTCCTCGTCCTCCCCACCGGAGTCTGAGCTGGGATTGCACCCGGCGAGCACCACGGTCGCGCAGACCACGATGATCCCGAGCCCGGCACGGAGATCCTGGCTGCGCACGAGGGCTCCCTTCAGCGGCACCGCCTGAACGGATGACGTTATCCTCCAATTGCGACACTTGTGAAGGTAGAAACCTTCGTCCACTGTGGGCCGGTGGGTCAGCCCTGGACACGTGCCGCCGAACGGGTCAGCGCCCGGTTGCTCGCGGGATCGCCGACCGAGGGGCCCTCCGCCGTCGTGGTGGGGATCAGCGACGGGCAGCGTGAGCCGACAGTGGTCGCACGTGGACACGGCGCCGTCCTCGGCGACGACGGTCGCCCGATCGATCCACTGGCGCTGGCCGACGATCCCGTCTTCGATGCCGGCTCGGTCACCAAGGTCGCGGTGACGACGGCGCTGATGATGACGCTGGTGGATCGGGGGACGGTCCGGCTGGACGATGCCGTCGCGCGCTGGTTCACCGGCTTCGCCGGTGCGGGCAAGGAGACGGTCACCGTTCGCGACCTGCTCGAGCACCGGGGCGGCCTGTGGGAGTGGTGGCCGACGTACGCGTCCGGCGCCCCGGACCGCGTCCGCGCCGTCGATCTGGTCCAGGGGTTGCCGTTGCGCTACGAGCCCGGGTCCGGCCGGCACTACAGCGATCTCGGCTTCATGCTGCTGGGCGAGATCGTCGCCAGCGAGCTGGGGGAGCCCCTCGACGTGGCCGCGGAGCGCCATGTCTTCGCTCCACTCGGCATGGCGGCGAGCGGCTTCCGTCCGGCTGGTCCGTCCCGGTCGGCTGACGGCGTCGTCGCCACGTCACTGGGGGACTGGTACGAGAAACGCATGATCGCCACCGGCTCGCCGTACCCGGTGCCGGTGTCGGGCGACTCGTTCACGAGGTGGCGCACGCACGTGCTGGTCGGCGAGGCCAACGACGGCAACTGCTGGCACGGGTTCGGCGGCGTGGCGGGCCACGCGGGCCTGTTCAGCACGGCGCCTGACCTGCTCCGGTTCGGGCGGGCGCTGATCTCGTCACTGGACGACGGGGGGCCGTGGAGCGCCGACGTGGTCGCGGAGTTCCTGCGACCGGCCCGCGATGCCGGGCAGGCCCTCGGCTTCCGGGTCGCGTACGTGGGAGGCGGTGCCGCGGCCTGCGCGGTGATCGGGCACCCGGGCTTCCCCGGCGTCCACCTCGGCGTCATCCCCGAGCGGCACCTGGTGGTCGTGCTGCTGACGAACCGGCTGCACACCAGCGGCGAGCCGCGCACGCTCGACGGGGAGTGGTCTCAGCTGCTGCTGGACCTGCTCGAACGGTGAGGCTGCTGACTGCGTTCGAACGGTGCGTGGTGCGCGAGGGGGGAGTTGAACCCCCACGCCCTCTCGGGCACACGGACCTGAACCGTGCGCGTCTGCCTGTTCCGCCACTCGCGCGCCGCCCTCACGGGCAGGCCGGGCGGGGCACCACCACGCTCGGCCGATCGCCGAGACTAGCACCCCGACAGCGCCGCGCCGCCGCCGCGGGTCGGCCCACGACCGGGCCGAACGTTACGATCCCGGGGGGCGCGCCCGGTCGCGTCCTGTGTTGTGTACGGCACGATCGGCCGCATCGTCGAGCACGGGAGAGGAGGCGGCGTGGGCGTCCTGCAACGCTTCGAGCAACGACTCGAGCGAGCGGTGAGCACGGCCTTCGCGCGCGCCTTCCGGTCGGCGGTCCAGCCGGTCGAGATCGCAGCCTCGATCACCCGCGAGATCGACAACTCGACCCAGATCCTGTCCCGCGAGCGGACCCTGGTCCCCAACGCCTTCACGGTGGAGCTGTCGGACAGCGACTTCGACCGGCTCTCGCCGTACGGCAGCACGCTGTCCGGTGAGCTGGACCGGCTCGTGCACGACCACGTGCGTGAGCAGCGCTACACCCTGGCCGGCCCGGTCTCGATCGACTTCCACCGGCGGGAGGACCTGCCGACCGGGCGGTTCCTCGTCACCGGGCAGGCCAACGCCCAGGTCACCCCCGCCTCGGGGGTCGACCCCACCGACACCGCAGTCGGCCGGGCACCGGTCGTGGTGGAGGTCAACGGCGAACGGCACCCGGTGTCCGACGCGGGGCTGGTGCTCGGCCGGGGCGCCGAGGCCGACCTGCGGATCAACGACCCCGGCATCTCCCGCAGGCACGCCCAGATCCAGCTGAGCGCTCACCCGGGTCCGCTGACGGTGAGCGTCGTCGACCTGGGCTCCACCAACGGGACCAGCGTCGACGGCCGCCGGGTGCAGCAGGCCCAGCTGCACGACGGCTCGACGATCGTGATCGGCAGCACCACCGTCGTCGTCCGCGCCCCACGCGCCGGGGAGGGCTGACGATGTCGGAGCTCACGCTCACCCTGATCCGGCTCGGCTTCCTCGCCGTGCTGTGGCTGTTCGTGCTGTCGGCCGTCTCGGTGATCAGGTCGGACATGTTCGGCGCCCGGGTCGACCCGTCGAAGCAGAAGGCGGCCAAGCCCGGCCGCGCACCGAAGCAGCCCAAGCCGGCCAAGGCCAAGCGTGGTGACCGGCAGGCTCCCCGGTCGCTGGTCGTCGTCGACGGGCCCAACGCGGGCCAGAGCGCCCCCTTGAGCGACCAGCCGATCCTCGTCGGCCGCGGCACCGACGCCGCGATCCGGCTCGACGACGACTACGTGTCCACCCGGCACGCCCGCGTGGCCAGCAACGGTGAGCAGTGGTTCGTGGAGGACCTCGGGTCGACCAACGGCACCTACCTCGGGCACCAGCGGGTCACCGCGCCCACTCCCCTCGCACCGGGCGCCCGGTTCCGGGTCGGCAAGACGGTCCTCGAGCTGCGGCAGTGAGCCGGTGAGCGCCCGATGACGAGCCTTCGCTACGCCGCCAAGTCCGACGTCGGACCGGTCCGCAAGAACAACCAGGACTCCGGGTACGCCGGCCCGCGGCTGCTGGTCGTGGCCGACGGAATCGGTGGCCAGGCTGCGGGCGACCTGGCGTCGTCGCTGGTGGTGCAGACCGTGCGGCGACTCGACACGGCCCTCCCCGACGACCTGCTCGAGGCCCTCGCCGGTGCCGTCCACCGGGCGAACGACCGGCTCGCAGAGGTCATCGAGGAGGACCCCAGCGTCGAGGGCATGGGGACCACGCTGACCGCGCTGGTCGTCGACGGCGACCGCGTCGGTCTCGCACACGTCGGCGACTCGCGGGGCTACCTGCTGCGGGACGCGCAGCTGACGCGGATCACCACCGACCACACGTTCGTCCAGCAGCTCATCGACGAGGGCCGCATCACCGAGGCCGAGGCCCGTACGCACCCGCACCGCTCGTTGATCATGCGGGCGCTGGACGGCCGGCACTCGGTCGACGCCGACCTCGAGCTGCTGGAGCTGGTGCCGGGCGACCGGGTGCTGCTGTGCAGCGACGGGTTGTCCAGCTTCGTCGACGAGGAGACCATCGCCACCACGCTCGGGGACGGCACCGTCGAGCTCGCGACCACCGAGCTCGTCCGGCTGGCGCTGGCGGCGCGCACCACCGACAACGTCACCTGTGTCGTCGGCGAGGTCGTGGAGTCCCCCGCCGACGATGCCGCTCCCGGCGAGCCGGTCGTGGTCGGTGCCGCGGCGGTCGAGCCGTCGGTGCCACGGTCGGGGCCGCGTACGGCCGAGCACCCGGCGATCGGCGACGACGCCATGCTCCTCGACGAGGGCATCGATCCCGAGGCGCTGCGCTACGCGCCACGCAGCTACCGGCGCTACCGGTGGACCCGCCGGGTGCTGATCGCCCTGGCGGTGCTGCTCGTGGTCGGGCTCGGACTGGGTTGGCTGTACAGCTGGAGCCAGAGCCAGTACTACGTCGCCGCGTCCGACGGCAACGTCGCGATCTTCCGCGGCATCGACCAGGACGTCCCGGGGCTGACCCTGTCGCACCTGGAGGACCGCACCAGCCTCCCGGTGAGCGACCTGCCCGACTTCCAGGCCGAGCAGGTCGCGGACGGGATCCCAGCCGACAACGTCGACGACGCCGAGGCCACCGTCGCCTCGCTGCGCGAGCTGGCCCGCGACTGCGCCGCGGGTGGCCGCTCGGCCGAGGACTGCGAGGGCAGCGAGGCCACCACGCCCACGCCCACCACCCCGACGACGACCCCGCCGGACGGCGGCGGCGGTGGCGGCGGTGGCGGCGGCGGCAACGGCGGTGGCGGTGGCGGCGGCGGCGGCGGCAACGGCGGTGGCGGTGGCGGCGGTAACGGCGGGGGCGGCAACGGCGGGGGAGGTGCCGCCCGATGAGCATCGTCGACTCCCGGGACGACCACCAGCCCGACGCCGGCGGCGACGCGCGCGCCGACGTCGTCCCCCGCAAGCGTCGCGGGACCGAGCTGTTCCTGCTGCTGATGGCGCTGCTGGTGGGCGTCGGCGCCTACGTGTCGGTCGGCATCGGCTACGCCGGCGACATCCCGGCCGACATCACGGCGGTGGCCGGCGGGTTCGTCGCGCTCGCGGTGGCCGCGCACGTCGCCGTCCGGCTGCTGGCGCCGTACGCCGACCCGGTGCTGCTGCCCCTCGTGGTGATGCTCAACGGGCTCGGCCTCGCCATGATCTACCGGCTCGACCTCGACCTCGGCACCGGCATCGACGGTGACGGCACCGCCTCCCAGCAGGTGGTGTGGACCTTCGTCGGCGTCCTGGCCTTCGTCGCCGTGCTGCTGCTGATCCGCGACCACCGCCGGCTGCAGTCGTACACCTACACGCTGGGGCTGGCGGCGCTGGTGCTGCTGCTGCTTCCGCTCGTGCCGGGCATCGGCGTGCAGTACAACGGTGCGCGGATCTGGATCGCCGTCGGCCCGCTCTCCTTCCAGCCGGGCGAGGTCGCCAAGCTCTGCCTGGTCGTGTTCTTCGCCGGCTACCTGGTGGTCAAGCGCGACGCCCTCGCCCTGGCCGGCCGGCGGTTCCTCGGCATCGACCTGCCGCGGGGCCGCGACCTCGGGCCGATCCTCGCCGCCTGGCTGCTCAGCCTCGGCGTGCTGGTCTTCCAGCGCGACCTCGGCTCGTCGCTGCTCTTCTTCGGCCTGTTCGTCGTGATGCTCTACATCGCCACCGAGCGAGTGGGGTGGGCGGTCGTCGGCACCCTGCTGTTCCTGGGCGGCGCCTACTTCAGCTACCTGACGTTCTCGCACGTGCAGAGCCGGGTCACCGGCTGGCTCGACCCGTTCAGCAACCCCGATGTCTACTACCAGATCGTCCAGGGCCTGTACGGCATGGCGTTCGGCGGTCTCATCGGCACGGGTCTCGGGCAGGGAACGCCCACGCTGACCCCGTTCTCGTACTCCGACTTCATCGTCACCTCGTTCGGCGAGGAGCTGGGCATGACCGGGCTGATGGCGATCATCGTCGTCTACGGCCTGATCGTGGAGCGCGGCCTGCGGGTGGCGCTGCTGTGCCGTGAGGCCTTCGGCAAGCTGGTGGCGGCCGGACTCGCGGTGACGTTCGCGCTGCAGGTGTTCGTCGTGGTCGGAGGCGTCACCCGGCTGATCCCGCTGACCGGTCTGACCACACCGTTCCTCTCGTACGGCGGCTCGTCGCTGGTCGCCAACTGGGCGATCATCGCGATGCTGCTGCGGATCAGCCACCTGACCCGGCGCCCGCAGCCCTCGGTGGCGCCGATGACCGCGGACGACGCGACCCAGGTGGTGAAGCTGCGGTGAACCGACCGATCCGGGTGCTGGCGGTGGTGTGCGGGATCCTGTTCCTCGCGCTGCTGCTCAACGTCAACTACGTGCAGTTCGTCGAGGCCGGCGACCTCAACGCCCGACAGGGCAACCGCCGCGTCATCGACGAGGAGTTCTCCCGCGAGCGCGGACCGATCCTGGTGGCGGGCACGCCGATCGCGCGCAGCGTGTCGAGCGACGACGACTTCGACTACCAGCGCGAGTACCCGACGCCGCAGATCTACGCCAACCTCACCGGCTACTACTCCTACGAATTCGGCGGCTCCGACCTCGAGTCGAGCCAGAACGGCATCCTGTCGGGCAGCGACCCGCGGCTGTTCGTCAACCGGGTCGTCGACCTGCTGGGCAGCAACCAGCCCTCGGGCGGCAGCGTCCAGCTCACCATCGACGCCGACGCGCAGAAGGCGGCGTACGAGGGTCTGCAGGGTCTCGGATCGAACACCCGTGGCTCCGTCGTCGCTCTCGATCCCGACACGGGCGGCATCCTCGCGATGGTCTCGCTGCCGTCGTACGACCCGAACCGGCTGGCCTCGCACGACTTCGAGGCCGTGCGGCGCAACCGCGCCGATCTGCTGGACGACGAGTCCGACCCGCTGCTCGACCGCAGCCGGCAGAACACGTACGCGCCCGGCTCGACGTTCAAGCTGGTGACCGCCGCGGCGGCGCTGTCATCGGGCGACTACTCGCCGGACACCATGGTCCCGGCCGGCCCGACGCTCGACCTCCCGCTGACCGATGACGTGCTCGGCAACGACGTCTCCAACTGCGACAGCGTGCAGCAGGCGACGCTGACCTTCGCGCTCCAGTTCTCGTGCAACACCTCGTTCGGCGCGATCGGGCTCGACCTCGGCGCCGACGCGCTGCGCGAGCAGGCCGAGGCCTTCGGCTTCGGCGACGACAGCTACCTCGACGAGCTCGCGCTGGTGCCAAGCCAGTTCCCGGATGACCCCGACGAGCCGCAGACCGCGTTCTCGGCGATCGGGCAGTTCGACGTTGCGTCCACGCCGCTGCAGATGGCCATGGTGACCGCGGGGATCGGCAACGGCGGCACCGTGATGAAGCCCTACATCGTCGACGAGATCCGCTCCCCCGACGTCGAGCTGCTCGAGCAGCACGACCCCGAGGAGCTGCACCAGGCGGTCTCGAGCGGCGTGGCCTCGCAGCTGACCCAGATGATGGTGGCGGTCGTCGACGACGGTACGGCCTCCGAGGCGACGATCCCGGGCATCGAGGTGGCGGGCAAGACCGGCACCGCAGAACGCACCGAGGCGCTGCCGCCGTACGCCTGGTTCGTCTCGTTCGCACCGGCCGACGACCCGGAGGTGGCGGTCGCCGTGTTCGTGGAGTCGACCGAGGGGGTCCCGCGAGAAGAGATCTCCGGGGGCGGGCTGGCCGGCCCGATCGCCAAGGCGGTCATGGAAGCGGTGATCCAGTGAGCACGGGGAACGAGAGGACGCCATGACGACCCAGCCACCCTCAGGAGGCGGGCCCGAGTCGGGTAGCCCCAAGGTCCTCGGCGAGCGCTACGAGGTCGGTGCCCTGATCGGTCGCGGCGGCATGGCCGACGTGCGAGCCGGCCACGACACCCGGCTGGGTCGTACCGTCGCCATCAAGCGGCTGCGCTCCGACCTGGCCAGCGACCCGACGTTCCAGGCCCGATTCCGGCGCGAGGCCCAGTCGGCCGCCTCCCTCAACCACCCCTCCATCGTCGCCGTCTACGACACCGGCGAGGAGGTCGTCCCCGACGGCACCCACGTGCCCTACATCGTGATGGAGCACGTCGAGGGCCGGACCCTGCGCGAGATCCTGCGCGAGGGCCGCAAGCTCCTGCCCGAGCGTGCGCTGGAGATCACCGCCGACGTCCTGTCCGCGCTGGACTACTCGCACCGCGCCGGCATCGTGCACCGTGACATCAAGCCGGCCAACGTGATGCTGACCCCGACGGGTCGCGTCAAGGTCATGGACTTCGGCATCGCGCGCGCCATCGCCGACGCGTCGTCGACGATGACCGCCACCGCCGCGGTCGTGGGCACCGCGCAGTACCTCTCGCCCGAGCAGGCACGCGGTGAGCAGGTCGACGCCCGCAGCGACATCTACTCGACCGGCTGCCTGCTGTTCGAGCTGCTCACCGGGCGCCCGCCGTTCCAGGGCGACAGCCCCGTCTCGGTGGCCTACCAACACGTGCGCGAGGAGCCGCCGCCGCCGTCGAGCCTCGACCCCGAGATCAGCCCGGAGATCGACTCGATCGTGGCCAGGTCGCTGGCCAAGAAGACCGCCGAGCGCTACCAGTCGGCGGCCCAGATGCGCGCCGACATCGAGCGGGTGCTGGCCGGCCAGGCCGTCGAGGCGACGACCGCGATGCCCGTCGTCGCGCCTGCGCCGCTTCCGCCCCCGTCGCAGGAGACGCAGCCGTTCCTGCCCGAGCAGGACGACGAGGAGGAGCCGAAGAAGAGCCGGGCCTGGATCTGGGTGCTGCTGATCCTGGTCCTGCTGCTCGCGCTCGCCGGGGGCGCGTACGCCCTGCTGAACAGGGGCGGCGACGACGCGGGCGACGTGTCGGTGCCCGACGTGCTGGGTGAGAGGGAGAAGGCCGCCGTCGACGCGATCGAGTCCGAGGGGCTGGTGGCCGACGTCCGGAAGGTCGAGAGCGACAACGGCGAGAAGGGTCGCGTCCTCACCCAGGACCCCGACGCAGGAGAGCTCGTGAACGACGGCGACACGGTGGTGCTGGAGGTGGGTGCTGGGCCGACCTCGATCGAGGTTCCGGACGTCGAGGGGCTACCACGGCAGGAGGCCGAAGGGCTGATCGACGACGCCGGACTGACAGTCGGCGAGTTCGTCACTGAGCCCAGCACCGAGACGAAGGGCACGGTGCTCACCTCGAACCCGTTGCAGGGAACGGCCGTCGCTCCGGAGACCACGGTGGTCCTGACCGTCAGCTCTGGTCCCGCGGTCGTCCCCGACGTCATCGACCTCAGCCAGGAGGATGCCGAGAACGCGATCGACGCCGCCGGCCTGGTGGCGAACGTGCAGGAAGAGGAGACCGACGAGGCCGAGGACGGCATCGTCTTCGACCAGGACCCGCCGGCAGACACCGACGTGGAGCCCGGCAGCACGGTCACCATCACGGTCGCGGTAGCGCCGGAAACGACCGAGACCACCACCGAGCCGACGACCACAACGACCCCCACCGCAGCCCACCGAGCCCACCGAGGACGAACCGCAGGGGCTGGGACCCGACGGCGAGGGCCCGCCGGGCCAGGGCAAGGGCTGGGCGTTCGCCGGCCTGTTGCTGCCCTGGGCCTGACCCGGGGGGACTCAGCCGTGCAGGGTTGGCCGGTAGATGAGCTCTTGGGTGTGACCGTCGAGCGTGCGGCTCTCGATCAGCTCGAGGTCGAAGTCGGCAGCGCCGTGGAAGAGGGGGTCCGCCCCGGTCTGACCGGTGATCACCGGGAAGATCGTCACCTGGACGCGGTCGACGAGACCGGCCGCCATCAGCGCCCGGTTCATCGACAGGCTGCCGTTCGAGCGCAAGGGCACCTCGGACTCCTCCTTGAGCCGGGCGACGACGTCGACGGCGTCGCCGCTCACCAGCGTCGCGTCCGGCCAGTCGAGGGGTCCTTGGAGCGTCGTCGACACCACCGTTGTCGGCAGGCTCCGCATCCGGTCGTTCACCGGGTCACCCACCTTGGACTCCTCGGTGCTCGAGCCCAGCAGCTCCACCATCTGCCGAAAGGTGGTGGCGCCGAAGACCATCCGCTGGTCCGCCTCGTACACGGCGAGGCGGCGCTCGAGGAACTCGGGACCGTGCTTGCCCCAGTAGCCGCCCCAGTCGCCGCCGCTGTACGAGCCGAAGCCGTCGACGGTGGAGACGACGTCGAAGGTGTAGATGGCGGTCATGGCGCTCTCCTCGAGTGTGGCTGGTTCAGTGGAGAAGACTGGGCGCCACCGCGAAACTCATCGCCGTTGGAGTTTCGTCAATTCTGGTTGGGGAAAGTGCCGCCACTGTCGGTGCCGCGGGTTAGAGTGGAAGTATGTTCGAAAGGCTCGTCGAGCAGGTCGCGGAGGTCACCGGGTGCGACCCGGCGGCGCTGTCCGCGCTGATCGGCCAGCCCACCGATGATGCGCTGGGCACTGCCGGGCTGGTGGACCGGGTCGGGGCGCTGGAACGCCTCGCGCAGACCGCCCAGCGGCTGCAGGCCCGCGACCTGGCCGCGCTGCACACCGCCCAGGTCGCCGACGACGCCCGGCTGAAGGTCCGGCCGGAGCTGCGTGGGCGCACCGTGGCGGTCGAGGTCGCCACCGGCCTCGGGGTGGCCACCATGACCGCCACCTCCAAGGTCGACACCGCCCGGGCCGCGGTCGACCACCACCCCCGGCTGCTGGACCTGGTCGGCACCGGCCGGGTCTCGATGGCCGGACTCAACCGGGTCGTGACCGCGACCGCGGTGCTCGAGGCGCACCTGCAGGAACGCGTCGACGGACTGCTCGCCGACGAAGCCACCCGGCGGCAGATGACGCCCGGCCAGCTGGCCAAGGCCGCCGAACGCCGCGTCCTGCAGGTCGACCCCGACGCCGCCGCGGCCCGGGCCGCCTACGCCCGCAGCACCCGCGACGTCCGGCTCACCGACCCGTGGCAGGGGATGGCCCAGATCTGCGCCACCCTCACCGCCGCCGAGGCACTGGCCATCCACCAACACCTCGAGCGCTACGCCCGCGGCCAACGCTCCGCCGGCGACCCCCGCCCCCTGAACACCCTGCGCGCCGACCTGCTCGTCCAGACCCTGCTCGGCAGTCGACGGCGCCTACCAGCCAGACCGCCGGCCAGACTCCGAAAAGACCGCCGCAGACAACCTGCGACGGCAGCCGGACTGGCGCTCCACCCGCGGGCTCGAACCCTGGCTGATCAGCACACCCGCCACCGGCCCGTCCAGCACCCCATCTCGACCCCGACCCGCCGCCCAGCGACGCGTGCTGGGACAGCTACCCAGATGGCTCAGCCGTTGGTGCCGATGGTGTGGATCGCCCACCGGACCCACCGCCGGATCCACCACCGGTTCCGCAGTGGCCGCCGGGTCGGCAGTGGCCACCCGGTCCGCCGGTCAACGTCGAGCTGCAGATCGTGATCTCCGCGGCCACCGCCCTCGGCCTCGACCGCGAACCCGGCCTGCTCCGCGGCTACGGCGCGATCCCGGTCGAGATCATCGACGACATCCTCACCACCGCCCACCACACCGGTGCCCGCACCCGACTACGCCGGCTGCTCGTCGACCCCCTCGACGGCCGGCTCGTCCAGATGGAATCCACCGCAAGGTGCTTCACCGGCACCCTGCGCGACTTCGCCATCGCCCGCGACCAGCAAGACCGCCTCCTCGGCGGCACGATCGCCGACATCGACCACATCACCGGCCACCGCGACCACGGCCCCACCACCGCACGGCAACGGCCAAGCCCTGTCCCGGCGCACCCACCGGATCAAGGACCACCCCGCCGTCACCGTCCAAACCTTCACCCAGACCCTCGCCCACAGCTCACACACCGACGGCCTGGACTACCTGCGCACCCACGCCCCCGACATCTGCTGGACCCTCCCCACCGGCCACACGCACCAGACCGCACCACCACCCGCCCTCGGACCCGGCTCCGACCCACCCACCGGCCCACCGCGACCCGACCCCGACGACCCCGACCACCACCCCGACTGGCTGTCCATGCTCGCCCGCATCGAAGGACTCCCCGCGCCAGTTCAACCCGCGCCGGCTCACAATCACATCGGGTCGGCGTACTCCAGGGCGGTGCGTCCCTCGTAGGCGGGCACGTCGAGATCGTCGGCGGTCTCGACCAGCAGGCCGAGGTCGACGAACTCGACGTAGTCGCGGTAGTTCTGCACGCTGGGCGAGCTGTCCAGCGCCGCGTACAGGGCGTCGGGATCGCCGACGGCCTCGATCCGGTACGGCGGTGAGTAGGGGACGCCCTGCAGGACCACGGTGTTGCCGACGCACTTGACGCCGGTCGTCGACACCAGCCGCTGGTCCTGCAGGCTGATCGCGGTGGCCCCGCCCGACCACAGCGCGTTGACGAAGGCCTGGATGTCCTGCTGGTGGACCACCAGCTGGTTGGCGTCGATGCCCTCCGGAGGATCCTCGAGCGGCGAGTCGTCGAGCGTCACGATCAGGCCAGGACCCGCCACCGGCGTCAGTCCAGCCGCGGCCTCGATGCCCGCGACCTGCCGCCGCACCCGGCGCAGCTCGGCGTCGCCGAGGCCCGCCGACATCTGCTCGATCTGGCTCTGCAGGTCGCGGATGTCCGCGCGCAGCCCCGCCACCTCGTCGGCGCGGTCGTTGACCACCGACTCGAGGTCGGTGCTGCCGGAGCGCAGGTCGGTGCCGCCGGCGCTGACGGCGCTGGCGACGAAGAGCAGGCCGCCCAGCGCGGAGATGAGCGGCACCACGACGCGCCACGCCCCGCCCCGCCGGCCCCCCCGCCCGATCACCACACCGATTACGCTAGTCGACGTTCCGTCGGCGACCGGCTCCCCGGCCGCCCCCACGACGTCCCGAGGTGCACCGGTGCCCAAGTCCCGCAACCGCAAGCCGCCGCTGTCCGGGCGTCGCTTCTCCCGGTCCCGCGACGAGGTACGCACCGGACCGAGCCTGGTGAAGCGCATGGCGGCGCCACTGATGCTCACCTGCTGGCTCGCCGGCCTGACCTGGGTGGTCCTCTACTACGTCATCCCCGACACCTGGCTGTTCGGCGACCTGGGGGGCTGGAATCTCGTCATCGGCATGGGCGTGATCGCCGTCGGGTTCGTCTTCGCCACCCAGTGGGAGTAGCGGCCCGAATCACACGGCTGTAGTTATCCACAGCAGTTGTCCCCAATGGGGACAACCTCGTCAAGCCATCGCGTGCGCGGCCACCGCGCCGACCATGAGCGCCCACAGCGCCACGAACGACACCGCCTGCACGAGCGTGCGGCGCTGTCGCGGCGCGTACGCGAACATCGCTCCGAGCAGCAGGCCGACGACCAGCCCGCCGAGGTGCCCCTGCCAGCTGATCTGCGGCACGGTGAAGGTGATGACCAGGTTGAGGCCGAGCAGCAGCAACAGCGACGAGACGTCCAGGCCTCGTGAGCGCAGCAGCACCAGGGCAGCGCCGAACAAGCCGAAGATCGCGCCCGAGGCGCCCAGGGTGGGCTGGTCGGGGTCGCTGAGGTAGAGGACGGCCACCGAGCCCGCCAGCCCGCAGGTCAGGTACAGCGCGAGGAAGCGTGTGTAGCCGAGGTAGCGCTCCAGCACCGGCCCGAACACCCACAACGCGTACATGTTGAAGAGCAGGTGCAGGATCTGCGTGTGCAGGAACACCGAGGTGAACAGCCGCCACCAGGCGCCCTGGTCGACCCCCTCGTAGCCGATGCAGTTCGGTCGCCGGCACTCGGTGAGCATGACCGTCTGCTCGAAGACGTCTGACCCCGTCGCGAACGTGACGATCGCGAACACCGCGAGGTTGATCGCGATCAGGGCCATCGTGACCCGCCCGGCGGTCTGCGGGATCAGACCGCCGGCGACGGTGCGCGGCTGCCGCTGGGTCTTGGCCCCCTCGGCCACGCAGTCCGGGCACTGGAAGCCCACCGCGGCCTGGCGCATGCAGTCCGGACAGATCGGCTTGCCGCAGCGCTGGCACGCGATCCAGGTCTCCCGGTCGGCGTGCCGGTAGCAGCGGGGTGCCTGCTGAGACTGCGCGTCCGGTGGGGTCGGGCTGCTCACGGAGAGCCTGTCAGTCCTGCACGCGCTCGATGGCGACCCGCTCCAGCGTGATCTCCTCGACCGGCCGGTCGTTGCGGCCGGTGCGGGTGGTGGCCATGGCGTCGATGACCGCCCTGCTCTCGTCGTCGGCGACCTCGCCGAAGATGGTGTGCTTGAAGTTGAGCCACGTGGTCGCGCCGACCGTGATGAAGAACTGTGATCCGTTGGTGCCGGGGCCGGCGTTGGCCATCGCCAGCAGGTACGGCCGGTCGAAGCTCAGCTCGGGGTGGAACTCGTCCTTGAACTCGTAGCCCGGCCCCCCGGTGCCGGTGCCGAGGGGGTCGCCGCCCTGGATCATGAATCCCTCGATGACGCGGTGGAACACGGTCCCGTCGTACAGGGGCTTGGCGCTGGTGCTGCCCGAGCGCGGGTCGGTCCACTCCTTGGTGCCTTCGGCGAGACCCACGAAGTTGGCGACAGTCGCCGGTGCGTGGTCGGGGAAGAGGCGGATCCGGACGTCGCCCTTGGTGGTGTGCAGGGTGGCGTACAGGGTCTCGGCCACGGGGTCTCCTCTGTCGGTGCGGTTCGTACGGGTAGCGTGGCGATCCTACGTTCCGCCCCGAAGTGACAGACACGCCCGGGCGCGACAGAGTTGGCCCGACGACCGGCCGGCGCGCCGCGCCGGTGAGCAGCGACCAGGAGGTCCACCCCATGCACGTCCGCCGCCAGTCGCGCAAGGACCGCGCGCTCGAGCAGGCCAAGGACCTCGGCGCGACAGCGCAGGCCAGGGCCGCAGAGACCGCCGCCCAGCTGTCCGAGAAGGCCCAGACCACCCTGATTCCCGCGGCCGAGGACGCCGCCAAGCGGGCGCAGGACAAGTACCACAGCGACGTCAAGCCGGCCGTGCAGTCGGCCGCGTCGACCGCAACCGCCGCGACCGCCGCCGCGCTGGAGGCCGCCCGCGAGGAGGTCGGCAAGCGCACGAAGCAGAGCCGCAAGGACCTCAAGAAGTCGGCCAAGAAGGCGCGCAAGCAGGCCAAGAAGCACGGCTCGGCCGCGGCCGACAGGGCCCGCTCAGCGGTGGGCAAGGAGAAGCCGAAGAAGCACTGGTTCCGGCGGATCTTCGTCGCCCTCGGCCTCGCCGCCGCGGTCGCGTGGGTGGCCGGCCGGATGCGCCAGGACGACGGCAGCAGCATCGTGCCGTCGACCCCGCCGCCCGCGCCGCGACCGACGCCCACGCCTCCGGCTGCGGAGAAGAAGGCCGACGCCCCGGCGGACGCCGCGGCCGCGGGTGACACCGCGACCGACGGGTCGGACGCCGAGGCCGGTGCCCAGGAGGGCGCGGAGGCCGGCGACGGCGACAAGCCCGGCGGCGCCAAGAGCTGAGCGAACCCGGTCGCCGCGCGGTGCGCCGGCGACTGCTCGGTCTGCACCTGCTGCTGATCGTGGTCCTGGCCGGTACCGGCCTGGCCGGGTGGTGGCAGCTCGACGCCTGGCGGGCCGAGCAGCGCAACGACGCGGCCGAGCGGATCGACCGCGAGCCGGTGCCGCTGGCCGACGTGCTCGGCCCCGACGACCCGCTCGCCAACGAGGACGACGGCGTCCCGGTCGAGGTGCGCGGCACCTACGCGCCCACCGGGCAGCAGTTCCTGGTGTCCGGGCGCACCGACGGCGACCAGGAAGGCTACTGGGTGCTGAGCCCGCTCGAGATCACCGGGACCGACCCGGTCTCTGCGCTGCTGGTGGTACGCGGCTGGGTCGCGTCCGACGCCGACCTGCCGCCGGTACCGTCCGGCCCGGTCCGCGAGACCGGGGTGCTCGAGGCGGGCGAGGAAGGCTCGGCGGACGTCGGCGCCGACCGCGTGATCGAGGCGGTGCGCATCCCGTCCCTCGTCAACGAGGTCGACACCGACCTGTACGGCGCGTACCTGGTGAGCACGTCGCCACAGGACGGGCTCGAGCCGGTTGCGCCGCCGACGCCCGATCCCGGCTGGGCGGCCGGCCTGCGCAACCTGGCGTACGCGCTGCAGTGGTGGTGCTTCGGCGGCTTCGCGATCTTCCTGTGGTGGCGGATGGTCGCCGATCTGCGCTCGGTAGCCTCGACGACGTGACCGCCGCACTGCTGAGGTACCGGGTGATGGCGTACGTC
Organism: uncultured Actinomycetota bacterium; assembly: GCA_963785115.1. Taxonomy (GTDB): domain Bacteria; phylum Actinomycetota; class Actinomycetes; order Propionibacteriales; family Nocardioidaceae; genus JACCWP01. The sequence goes on along the minus strand of CAWATY010000006.1, from coordinate 437,794 downwards.
GTCGGCACGCTGCTGATCGTGCTGGTCTGCATCGGTGTCCCGCTGAAGTACCTCACCGACCCCGGCAGCGCGCACGACGCGGGGGAGTGGATCACCACCTACCTCGGCGTCGCGCACGGCTGGCTGTACATGCTCTTCCTCGTCATGGCGGCCCTGCTGGCTCGGAAGGCGCGCTGGAGCGTCGGCTTCACCATCACGACCCTGCTGCTCGGGACGGTGCCGGTCGCCAGCTTCTACGCGGAGCGCCGCGCGACCGCTCGTACCCGAGCGCTGATGGCAGCCGACGAGGTCAGCACTCCACGACGTTGACGGCGAGGCCGCCGCGGGCGGTCTCCTTGTACTTCACCTTCATGTCCCGGCCGGTGTCGCGCATCGTCTTGATCACCTTGTCCAGGCTGACGACGTGGGTGCCGTCGCCGCGCAGCGCCATCCGGGCCGCGGTGATCGCCTTGACCGACGCGACCGCGTTGCGCTCGATGCACGGGATCTGCACCAGTCCGCCGACTGGGTCGCAGGTGAGACCGAGGTTGTGCTCCATCGCGATCTCGGCGGCGTTCTCGACCTGGCGCGGGGTGCCGCCCATCACCTCGGCGAGCCCGCCGGCGGCCATCGAGCAGGCCGAGCCGACCTCACCTTGGCAGCCGACCTCGGCGCCCGAGATCGACGCGTTCTCCTTGTACAGCACGCCGATCGCGCCCGCGGTGAGCAGGAAGCGCACCACGTCGTCGTCACTGCGGTGGGTCGTCCACCGGGTGCAGAAGTGCAGGACGGCCGGGATGATCCCTGCCGCGCCGTTGGTCGGGGCGGTCACCACGCGGCCGCCCGACGCGTTCTCCTCGTTGACGGCGAGTGCGTAGAGATTCACCCAGTCCAGCCCACGCAGCGGGTCGCCGCCGACGTCACTGCCCTCGGGGCCGTCCGCGGTCAGCTGGGCGTAGAGGTCGGCCGCCCGCCGCGGCACCTTCAGGCCGCCCGGCAGCGTCCCCGGCGTGGCGCACCCGGTAGAGACGCAGTCCTGCATCACCTGCCAGATCGTCAACAGGCGTTCACGAATCTCGGCCTCGGGCCGCCGGACCAGCTCGTTCGCCAGCATGACGTCGGCGATGCCGACGCCGGAGCCTTCGGCAGCAGTGAGCAGCTGTGCGCCGGTCGTGAACGGGTACGGCACCTCAGTGCTGTCGGCGACGATCCGGCCGGCCCCGCCGTCGGACTCCGGGTCAACCACGAACCCACCGCCCACGGAGTAGAACGTGCGCTCGGAGACCACGCCGTCGTCGCCGTCGGCGCGGAAGACCATGCCGTTGGGGTGGTAGGGCAGGGACTTCCGTCGGTGCATGACCAGGTCGTCGTCGACGGTGAAGCCGATCTCGTGCCGGCCCGCCAACACGAGTCGCCCGGTCCGGCGAACCTCGTCGGCTCGTGACTCGGCGGTGCGGGTGTCCACGGTCTCGGGGTCTTCACCCTCCAGCCCCAGCAGCACTGCCTTCGGGCTGCCGTGGCCGTGTCCGGTGGCGCCGAGCGACCCGTACAGCTCGACGTGCAGCCCGCGTACCTGCGGCAACCGCCCGGAGTCGACCAGCCCGTCGACGAAGGTGCGGGCGGCCCTCATCGGGCCGACGGTGTGCGAGCTCGACGGCCCGATGCCGATCGAGAACAGGTCGAAGACGCTGATCGCCACGAGGGCTAGACCGTCACGGCATCAGCGCACGAACGGCTGCAGGCCGGCGTACAGCGGGAAGCGCTCGGTCAGGGCCTCGACCCGGCCCCGCAACAGGCCGGGCTCGCCCGCGTCCAGCTGCGGACGCAGCGCGGCGGCGATCACGTCGGCCACCTCGCGGAACTCGTCGGGGCCGAAGCCGCGGGTCGCCAGCGCGGGGGTGCCGATGCGCAGCCCGGAGGTGACCATCGGCGGGCGGGGGTCGAAGGGGACCGCGTTGCGGTTCACCGTGATGCCGATCTCGTGCAGCCGGTCCTCGGCCTCGCGGCCGGTGAGGTCGGAGTCGCGCAGGTCGACGAGCACGAGGTGCACGTCGGTGCCGCCGGTGAGCACGCTGACGCCGACGTCGCGCATGTCGTCGGCGACCAGGCGCTCGGCGAGGATCTTCGCCCCTTCGATGGTGCGCCGCTGCCGCTCGGCGAACTCCTCGGTCGCCGCTGCCTTGAAGCCGACCGCCTTGGCCGCGATCACGTGCTCCAGCGGACCGCCCTGCTGGCCGGGGAAGACCGAGGAGTTGAGCTTCTTCGCCACGTCCTCGCGGTCGGTGAGCACGATGCCGCCGCGCGGCCCGCACAAGGTCTTGTGCGTGGTGGAGGTGACGACGTCGGCGTACGGGACCGGGTTGGGGTGCAGCCCGGCGGCCACCAGGCCGGCGAAGTGCGCCATGTCGACCATCAGCGCGGCGTCGACCTCGTCGGCGATCTCGCGGAAGGCGGCGAAGTCGAGCTGGCGCGGGTAGGCCGACCAGCCGGCGATGATCAGCGCGGGCCGGTGCTGCTGGGCCAGCTGGCGCACCTCGTCCATGTCGACGAGGGCGTCCTCCTTGCTCACGTGGTAGGCCACGACGTCGTAGAGCTTGCCGCTGAAGTTGAGCCGCATGCCGTGCGTCAGGTGGCCGCCGTGCGCGAGGTCGAGGCCGAGGATGGTGTCGCCCGGCTTGATCAGCGCCATCATCGCGGCGGCGTTGGCGGTGGCGCCCGAGTGCGGCTGCACGTTGGCGAAGCCGGCGCCGAACAACGCCTTGACCCGCTCGATCGCGAGCGTCTCGGTGACGTCGACGTGCTCACAGCCGCCGTAGTAGCGGCGCCCCGGGTAACCCTCGGCGTACTTGTTCGTGAGCACGCTGCCCTGGGCCTGCAGCACGGCCAGCGGGGCGAAGTTCTCGCTCGCGATCATCTCCAGTGTCTGCTGCTGGCGGCGCAGCTCGGCATCGACGGCGGCAGCGACCTCGGGGTCGAACTGGCCGAGGTCCTGCTCGTGGGTCTGGGACATGGAGGCTCCTCGACGAGGGACGGGCTCCCGCCATCGTCTCACCCGCAGCGCCGCCGCAGAACGCGACTCGGCGCTCCCACATGATGGGCGAGACTGCGGAGCGTGCAGGACTCCCCGGACGCCCGACGCGACTCGCTGGAGCGGCGGCTGCGGGCCGCGGGCTGCGTGCGCGCCGACGAGGAGGCCGACCTGCTGCTGGCGGCCTACAGCGGGGCCGCACTCGAGGACGCGGTGCGGCGACGCGAGCGCGGGACGCCGCTGGAGCAGGTGCTCGGGCGCGCCGACTTCGCCGGCGTGACGGTGGCGCTCGACCCGGGCGTCTTCGTCCCGCGGCGCAGGGCGGAGGCGCTGGTGGACACGGCGGTCGACGCAGCGGCGGGCGGGCCGGACCATTCGGTGCTCCTCGACCTCGGCTGCGGGTCGGGGGCCATCGCAGCCGCGCTGATCCGACGGTTGCCGGCGGCCGAAGTGCTGGCCGCCGACGCCGATCCCGTTGCCGTGGCCTGCGCGCGCCGCAACGGCGAGACCTTCGGCTTCGACGTCTACCGCACGGACTGGTTCGACGGACTGCCCGGCCTGCTGGCCGGGCGCATCGACGTGGCGGTGGCGTACCTGCCGCACGTCCCCACCGCCCACCTCGAGCGGCTGGACCGCGACTACCGCGACGCGGCCCCGCCGGCAACCGTCCACGGCGGCGCCGACGGGCTCGACCCGCTGCGGGCGGTGCTGGCCCAGGCGCCGCGCTGGCTCGCACCCCGGGGGACGTTGATCACCCTGCTGGCGGCCGAGCAGCGAGCGGGTGCGGCGGCGCTGGCCGCGACCGGCGGATGGTCGCTGGTCGTCGTCGACGACGACGAGGACCTGGTGGTCCGGATCTCGCCCGTCAGCTGAACGGCGGGAGCGCGGCCTCGTCGCCGACGGTGGTGCTGTTCCCGTGGCCGGTACGCACGACCGTCTCCTCCGGCAGCGACAGCAGCCGGGCGCGGATCGACGCCTCGATGGTCGGCCGGTCGGAGAACGACCGGCCGGTGGCACCCGGGCCGCCCTGGAACAAGGTGTCGCCGGTGAACACGGTGCCCAGGTCCGGTACGTACAGGCACGTGCTGCCGGGGGAGTGGCCAGGGGTGTGCAGGGCGACGAGCTCGACCCCGCCGACCTGCAGCCGGGTGTCGTCGGTGAGGTCGTGGTCGGGCCCGATCTCGTGGTAGAGCACGTCCCAGAGCATCCGGTCGGCCGGGTGCAGCCAGATCGGGGCGCGGGTGATGTCCCACAGGTCGCCGGCCGCGCTGATGTGGTCGTCGTGCCCGTGGGTGCACACGAGGGCGACGACCTCGCGGGTGCCGATCGCCTCGATGATCGGCTCCGCGTGGTGCGCGGCGTCGATCACCACCACCTGGTCGTCGTCGCCGACCAGCCACACGTTGTTGTCGACGTCGAACGTCTCGCCGTCGAGGCTGAACGTCCCCGACGTCACGACATGGTCGATTCGGGTCATGCGCGAACGCTAACGTCCGGCTGCTTCTGCTGATTCAACCAGCCCCGCGGCCCGGTGCGACGGCCAGGACACCGCGTGCTCGAGGGGGCCGCGCTCGGACGCGGAGCGCCACATCGCGGCGACCAGGAATGCGAGCGCGACGTGCACGGCCCAGACCGCCCAGGGGTGCTCGGGATCAGGTCGGGAGGCCACGCCGATGACGTGCATCGTGTAGAGGGTGAGCGTCATGCTGCCCACCCACGCCAGCGGCACGATCGCCCGGCCGACGACGTCGGCGAGCAGCAGGCAGCCGCCGAGCAGGGCGAGGGCGGTGCCGGTCGTGTGCGCAAGGTCGAGCGGCGTCGTGCTGTGCGGCTCGACGACGGCCAGCCACCACCAGGTCGTCGGCGGGGTGGTGCCGTGCCTGATCGACTCGACGGACCCGGCGGGCAGTGTGGTCCGCGCGTCCGGCCGGTCGAGCAGCACCCGGGAGACGACGACCGCGGCCACGGCCAGCGACGCGCCGCCGACCAGCAGCCGGCGAGCCACCGCGGGGCTGGCCAGGTCGAGCCGGCCGACGGCGAGCCCCGCGGCGAGGTAGGCGACCCAGGCGAGGACGGGGTAGTAGCCGGTCAGGGTCAGCTCGGCGAGGAGTGTCGACGGCTCGGTGAGGTCGGCGAAGACGGGACTCGGGCCGCGCAGCGGGGACAGGTCCGCGCGGACGACGTGCGACCAGATCGGCACCGCGACCGCCACCACGACCGCCACCGCCGCCAGCGCCGGAGCGCGCAGGGTGAGCAGCGGGATCGCGAACAGGAACAGCAGGGCGTAGTTGACCAGGATGATGGCCAGCCCCGACCCGGTGCTGCCGAGCGCGAAGCCCAGTACGCCGATCAGGGCGCAGCGCACCACCAGTCCGGCGCTCGCCGCCGCCCACGCGCGCCCCTGCAGCGGTTGCCGGCCACCGTGGGCCAGGCAGAGCGCCACCCCGGCGAGCACGGCGAACGCAGCCGCCGCCCGTCCCCGGGCCAGCTGGTCGCTGAGCGACACCCCGCCGTCGTCGCTGATCTCGGGCAGCACGTGCACCGCCATCATCCCGAGCAGCGCGACTCCCCGGGCCGCGTCGACCCCGGCCAGCCGGCCGCCGTACCACCGATCTCGTGCCGTTGCGGGGGTCATGGCCACCCGGATGACACGACATCGGTCCTTAGAACTGGACGACCGAGCGCAGCACCTTGCCGTGGTGCATCTTGTCGAAGGCGGCCTCGACCTGGTCGAGCGCGATGGTCTCCGACACGAACGCGTCGAGGTCGAGGCGGCCCTGTTGGTAGAGGTCGATGAGCATCGGGAAGTCGCGGCTGGGCAGGCAGTCGCCGTACCAGCTGGACTTCAGCGAGCCGCCGCGGCCGAACACGTCGATCATCGGCAGCTCGAGCATCATGTCCGGGGTCGGGACGCCGACCAGCACGACGGTGCCGGCCAGGTCGCGGCCGTAGAACGCCTGCTTCCAGGTCTCGGGGCGGCCGACCGCGTCGATGACCACGTCGGCGCCGAACCCCCCGGTCAGCTCCTGGATCGCTTCGACCACGTCGGCCGAGCGGGCGTCGACCGTGTGGGTCGCGCCGAGCCCGGTGGCCCACTCGAGCTTCTTGGGGTCGATGTCGATGGCGATGATCCGTCCGGCGCCGGCGAGCCGGGCGCCGGCCACGGCGGCGTTGCCCACGCCGCCGCACCCGATCACGGCCACCGAGTCGCCCCGGGTGACAGCACCGGTATTGATCGCCGCGCCGAGACCGGCCATCACGCCGCAGCCGAGCAGCCCGGCGGCAGCCGCCGAGGCCGACGGGTCGACCTTGGTGCACTGCCCCGACGCCACCAGCGTCTTGTCCGCGAACGCGCCGATGCCGAGCGCCGGGGACAGCTCGGTGCCGTCGGCGAGCGTCATCTTCTGCGCGGCGTTGTGAGTGGCGAAGCAGTACCACGGGCGCCCGCGCGTGCACGCCCGGCACTGGCCACAGACCGCCCGCCAGTTCAGGATCACGAAGTCGCCCGGGGCGACGTCGTCAACGCCGTCCCCGACCGTCTCGACCACACCCGCGGCCTCGTGGCCGAGCAGGAACGGGAACTCGTCGTTGATGCCCCCCTCGCGGTAGTGCAGGTCGGTGTGGCACACGCCGCAGGCCTGGACGCGTACCACCGCCTCGCCGGGACCCGGGTCGGGCACGATGACGTCCTCGACGGTGACAGGCGCACCCTTGGCACGGGCGATGACGCCCCTGACGGTCTGCGGCATGCGGGATCTCCTCGGCGGTCGACGGTGCGGTCAGCCTAGAGTCCGCGCATGGGCTCGTCACCGCTGACCGTCCGCGACCTCGCGGCCGACGACCTCGGCCAGGTGCTAGGCGTACGGGCCCGGTCGTTCGGACCGCTGCCCGAGGGCCTCGTGGGCGGCTGGTACGGGATCCACGACCAGCTCATCACCGCGCGGCGCGGCCTCGTGGTGGTGGACGGGGAGCGCGTCGTGGCGTACGCGCGGCTGCTCGAGATGCGGCAGTGGTGGGGCGGGCACAGCCTGCCCATGTCCGGCATCGCCGGCGTGGTGGTGGCTCCCGAGCACCGCGGGCGGGGCGTGGGCACGCTGCTGATGCGGGCTGTCGCCGAGCGGGCCGCGGAGGTGGGCGACGTGGTGTCGGTGCTCTACCCGGCCACGTTGCCGGTCTATCGCCGGTTGGGCTGGGAGCTGGCCGGCGCACAGCACCGGGTAAGCGTGCAGGCCAGGCTGCTGCGCCGTCTCGGCGGTGACGACGTGGCCGTCCGACAGGCCGGCCCGGACGACACGTCGGCCCTCGTCGAGGTCGCCCGGACGCTGCACGAGCGCGCGCGGATCACCGGACCCCGGGACCGATCCGCCGACGAGGTGCGCCGCTCGCTGGAGAAGGACGAGGTCTTCTCCTACCTGGCCGACGACGGCTTCTGCCGGTACTCCTGGCATGGCCCGGACGACGGCGAGCTGGTGGTGCACGAGCTGGTCGCGGGCTCGGAGTCGACCGCCCGCGCGCTCTGGTCGGTCGTCGGCTCGGGATCGTCGACCGTGCAGACGGTGCACGCGTACGTGTCGCCGCGCGACCCGCTGCCGCTGCTGCTCGGCGACAACCTCGCGCTCGCCGGGGAGCAGAACCGGTGGATGTTGCGGGTGATCGACCTGGCCGGCGCCGTGACCACCCGCGGCTTTCCTCCCGCCGCGGCGGCCGCCGTGCCGCTGGAGGTCGACGACCCGCTGCTGCCGGCCAACACCGGGTCGTGGCTGCTCCGCGTCGAAGGCGGCTCCGCCGCGCTCGAACCCGGGCCGGGTGGTGGGCTGCGGGTCGGCCCCAACGGCCTCGCGGCGCTGTTCGCGGGCACCCCGGTGGCGACGCTGCGGGTGGCCGGGCTCGCCGGCGGTGGGGACCCCGGCGACGACGCCGTGCTCGACACCGTGTTCGCCGCGGACCCGTACCTGCTCGACTACTTCTGAGCGGCGTTCAGCGTCCTGACAGCAAGGCCCCGCGAGGCTGGCCAGCACCTACCGGCCCGTGCGAGAGGCACCGTCATGACCGTCAACGCCCGTTTCCTGTCCGTCACCGCCACCGCCGCCCTGCTCATCTCGCTCGGCGGTGCCGCCACCGGGGCCGCCGACCCTGCGGCAGCGCCTCGCGACCGCTGCACCCTGCCCGGACCGTACGAGCTGCCGCACGGGTCGCGTCGTGTGGACCTCGACCCCGACGACTTCACGGCCCGGATCGACAACCCGTACTGGCCGATGGTCCCTGGCACCCGCTGGATCTACCGCGAGCACGAAGACGGCGAACGGGTACGCATCGAGGTGACTGTGCTGGCGCGGACGCGGACCGTGCGGGGCATCGAGGCGCGCGTCGTGCACGATGTCGCGACCCAGAACGGCGAGCTGGTCGAGGACACCCACGACTGGTACGCCCAGGACTCCGGTGGTTCGATCTGGTACCTCGGCGAGCACACCACCGCCTACGAGGACGGCGAGCCACCGAGCACCGCGGGCTCCTGGGAGTACGGCGTCGACGGCGCGCAGGCAGGTGTGGCCGTGCCCGCCAGCCCGACGCCGGGATGCTCGTATCGACAGGAGTTCTACGCCGGCCAGGCCGAGGACCGCGGTCGGGTGCTGTCGGTGCACGACGACCTGCAGATCCGCGGCACGCGGCACCGCAACGTGCTCTCCACCAGCGACTGGACGCCGGTGGAGCCGTACGTGCTGGAGCACAAGTTCTACGCCCGCGGAGTCGGTCCCGTGCTGACCGTGGGTGTGTCACCGAGCCCCGGTCGGGAGACGCTGCTGCACGTGCGGCCGCCGCAGCGCTGAGCCCGGTTACCGTCGGGGCGTGCGCGCCCTCGCGGAGAGCCTGGCCCGGCTCGACGCCGGTGTGTCCTGGGCCGGCGTCCAGGCAGCCGTCGACGACCGCCCCGGCTGGGTCCGCTGCGCCGACCTGCTCTCCCATCCAGACCGGCTAACCGGCTGGCAGCGCGAGGTAGCCGCCACGCTCGGTGGTGGGGCCGGGGGTGAGCTGGCGGCGCAGGGGTTGGTGCTGGACTGGTACCTCGCCGGTCTGGCGCTGCCCGCCGCGGGCGTGTTCCACCTCGAGCGCAGGGTGCCGCGGCTGAACCCCGAGCCGATGTGGTTGCTGCCCGGTCCGGCGGGCTCCCCGGTCGTGGCGACCGCGCTGAAGTCGCCAGAATTCCGTTGCCTGCTTGACGATCCGGCGTCATCGACGGCTGACGCAACAGCCGTTGCCGACCTCGACTCGCTCACTGCGATGCTGCGGGACGACCTGCTCGACCACGCCGAACGGCTGCTGGCAGCGTACGCGCCGACGACCCGGATCGGCCCGCACGGACTATGGGGCGCGGTGACCGACGCGGTCGACGTCGCCTTCATGACCGGCGGCTGGGTGAGTGGCGACCCGATCCGCGCCGCGGCGGACGCGCGCCGGGTGATCACCGACGACGACCGCTGGGTCGGACCGTCGACGCTGCACGAGATCGAGGACGGCCGCGGTCGCCGGCACTGGACCCGGCGCCGGTACAGCTGCTGCTTCGTCTACCGCTCACCCGGTGCGGGGGAGTGCGTCACCTGTCCGCGGATCAGCGACGACGAGCGCCGCCGGCAGGCGGAGCGCTGGTGAGCAGCCGCTCGGCAGCGCGCTCGCCGCTGCGCAACGCACCCTCCATCAGACCGCCCATGTCGCCCGCGGTGTACTCGCCGGCGAGGAGCACCCGGCCCGCCGGCACGTGCAGCGCCTCGTCGTCGGCCGACGTCCATCCGGGCGGCGGCGCGGAGTAGGCACCCAGCGCGTAGGGGTCGACCGCCCAGTGCGTCAGGACCGGCTCGCCGGCCGCGTACGGCAGGTCGGGGCGCATCCCGCGCACCAGCCCGTGCCATCGCTCCGCCCCTGCCGCGACGCCGAGCCGCTCGACCGCCTCTGCCGACCCGGTGAAGCAGTTGAGCACCGGCGCCATGCCACCCTCCGCGGCGGCCGTCCACGTCCAGAACCGGTGCTCTGCCGACATGACCGCACTGGGCGCCGACGGGCGGGTCAGCGGGAGGTGCAGCTTGGCCGCGTGCCCCTGTCCCAGCCGCGCTATCGCCGCCGCCTGCGGGTCGGGCAACGGCAGGTGCACGCGACCCGAGCGCAGCACCGCCAGCGGCAGCGCCACGACCGCGGCGTCGACGGTCAGCTCGCCGGTCTCGGTGGTGATGTGCACGGCCGCCCCGCCGTCGCGGACCGCGGTGACCACCTCGCGCAGCCGTACCGGCCGCTGCAGGGCGCCCGCCATCGACTCCGCGAGCCGCTGGTTGCCGCCGGACAGCCGCCAGCTCGGCTGCGGCTCGAGCGAGGCGACGTGCTCCAGGACCGAGGCGTCCACCGCGTCGGCGGCGGCGGCGCTGGAGATCTCGATCCTGGCCCGCAAGGCGTCGCGCACGTCGTCGTCGACCGCGAGCCGGTCCAGCAGTGCCGCGGCACTGCAGCCCGCCGGCCCGTCCGCCCAGATGCTCACGGCCTCGCGGGCGGCTGCGGCGAGCACGACCGGCGTGACCTCGGGACGGTCGGCGACCTCGCGCACGTAGTAGCTCATCGCCGTGTCGGTCAGCGCGAGGTCGTGCCGGTCCGCGTACGCCCGGAACCGTTCGTAGCCGGCGAGCACGAACTCGGCGCCGCGCTCGATGGTCGCGACGAGCCCCTCGGGGGTGGCGACCTGGTCGGACCAGACCCGGCCGCCCACGCGGTCGCGGGCCTCCAGCACCGTGACGTCGACGTCCCGCTCGCTCAGCGCGGTCGCGGCCGCGAGGCCGGCCAGTCCGGCGCCGACGACGACCACCCGGCGACGTTCCTGCTGGTCGGGGCTCACGGCCGCCCAACGTACGCGATCCGAGGTCGTCGCTCGCGGGTCAGCCGAGGTCCACGGCGATCCGCGAGTCGATGCCCGTTCCGTACTCCGGGTCACCGCCGCGCACGAGCACGGAGTGCTCGCTGACCGTCGCCCGGTAGAGGCGCAGCTCGGCCGGCGGGCGCAGCGTCTCCGCGGTGTAGTCACGCGCCTCCGGGACGCGAGCGGCGTACAGCGGCGCACACCGCTCCAGCTCCTCGGCGGGGACCTCGGCGGCCCGCGCGCGCATGTAGACAGCCTGCGCCCCGCCGATCGGCACCGTCGAGTCGAACACGACGATGCTCACGTCCGGGCGCGCGGCGATGTTGCGTGAGTGCTGTGCCTCGGGCGACGACACCCAGTAGAAGTCGGTGCCGCCGTCGGCGCTGAAGTAGACCGGCGTGACCCACGGACGTCCCTCGGCGTCCACGGTGCCGAGAACCATGTACAGCAGGCCGTCGAGGACGGCGCGCCCGCGCGCCTCGAGCTCGGGATGCGTCATCACGTCATTCTCGCGGGTCTGTCAGGATGTCGCGAATGGCACGATCTGATCGTCCTGGGGAGGACTGGCATGAGGCGCAGCAGAGCACTACCGACCGTTGCGGCGCTCGCGGTCACGCTTGCCGTCGCCGGCTGCGGCAGCGACGCGGGCGAGACCGTGAAGGGTGGGGTCGAGCTGGTCAAGGCCGACCAGCTCACGGTGTGCACGCACCTTCCGTACCCGCCCTTCCAGTTCAGCAAGGGCGACGAGGTCGTCGGCTTCGACGTCGACCTGATGGACCTGGTGGCCGACGACCTCGGCGTCGAGCAGGAGATCCTCAACACCCCGTTCGAGGGGATCGAGACCGGCGAGACCCTCAACACCATGCAGTGCGACGCCGCTGCCGCCGGGATGACGATCACCGAGGAGCGGGAGAAGGTCATGGACTTCTCCGACCCGTACTTCGACGCGACCCAGGCGCTGATCACGCCCGAGGGCTCCGGCCTCGCCTCGCTCGACGACCTTGCCGGGAAGCGACTCGGCGTGCAGGTCTCCACGACCGGGCAGGAGTACGCCGAGGACAACGTCCCCGAGGACGTCGACCTCGTGCAGTTCGAGGACCTCGCGCTGCTGCTGGCGGCGGTCAAGAACGGGCAGGTCGACGCGGGCATCAACGACAACGGCGTGCTCTACGACTACGTCAAGGACAACCCCGACCTCGAGGTGACCGCGGAGTTCGACACCAACGAGCAGTACGGGGTAGCGGTCAAGACCGGCAACACCGAGCTGCTGGACGCCATCAACACGGCGCTGGCCGACGCCAAGGACGACGGAACGTACGACAAGATCTATCAGGAGTGGTTCGGCACGACTCCCGGTTCCGCGTGAGCATGTCCCCGCGTCGCCGGGCCCGGGTGGCCCGGGGCGTCCAGTACGCGGTCCTCTTGGTCGCGCTGGTCGCGCTCGCGCTGCTCGCCGACTGGGGCCAGATCCAAGAGGCGTTCTTCGATCCGACGGTCGCGAAGTCGCTGTTCCCCCGGGTGCTCACGGTCGCGCTGAAGAACACGCTGCTCTACACCGCTGTGGGTTTCGCCTTCGGCCTCGGGCTCGGCCTGCTGCTGGCACTGATGAAGCTGTCGTCGGTCGGGCCGTACCGGTGGGTCGCCACGCTGTACATAGAGATCTTCCGCGGCCTGCCGGCACTGCTGGTGTTCGTCGCGTTCGGCTTCGGCGTGCCGATCGCGTTCAACACGGTTTTCCCGATCGTCACCACCGTCATGCTCGCCCTCGGACTGGTCGGCGCGGCCTACATCGCCGAGACCATCCGCGCCGGCATCCAAGCGGTGCCGCGCGGGCAGGTCGAGGCCGCGCGGTCGCTGGGCATGTCGTCGCTGTGGACCACGTACTCGATCGTCGTCCCGCAGGCGTTCCGAATCGTGCTGCCGCCACTCACCAACGAGCTGATCCTGCTGACGAAGGACTCGTCGCTCATCTACGTGCTCGGCCTGACGCTGTCGGAGTTCGACCTGACCTTCTACGGTCGCGACGTGCTCAACCAGTCCAAGTCGATGACCGCCATCGTCGTGGCCGGCGCGTGCTACCTGATCATCACGGTGCCGCTGTCCTTCCTCGTTCGGCGGCTCGAGGCCAAGCAGGCGGTGGCGCGATGAGCGCGGGTACGGAGCGGGCCGGCACGAGCGGCGGCGCGAGCGATGTGGCGATCGAGGTCCGTGACCTGCACAAGTCGTTCGGCGACCTCGAGGTGCTGGCGGGCATCGATCTCGACGTCCATGAGCGCGACGTTGTCTGCGTCATCGGGCCGTCGGGGTCGGGCAAGTCCACCCTGCTGCGCTGCATCAACCAGCTCGAGGAACCGACGAGCGGCACCGTCCGGGTAGAGGGCGTCGTGCTCACCGACCCCGACGTCGACATCGACCGGGTACGCCGACGCATCGGCATGGTGTTCCAGCAGTTCAACCTGTTCCCCCACCTACGGGTGCTGGACAACCTGACGATCGCGCAGCGGCGCAGCCTCAAGCGGAACAAGGCCGACGCCGAGCGGATCGCCCGGGCCAACCTCGAACGGGTCGGCCTGCAGGACAAGGCCACGGCCTATCCGGCGCAGCTGTCCGGCGGTCAGCAGCAGCGCGTCGCCATCGCCCGCGCGCTGTCCATGGAGCCCGACCTGATGCTGTTCGACGAGCCGACCTCGTCGCTGGACCCCGAGCTGGTCGGCGAGGTGCTGGCGGTGATGCGGACCCTGGCGTCGGAGGGCATGACGATGATGGTCGTCACCCACGAGATGAGCTTCGCCCGCGAGGTCGCCGACCGGGTCGTGTTCATGGACGAGGGCCGCATCGTCGAGGACGGTGAGCCCGCCCAGGTGCTGGAGTCACCGCGCGAGCGGCGCACCAAGACGTTCCTGCAGCGGGTGCTCGACCCCGCCGCCGCCGAGCTCGAGCGGGACGACGACTAGTCAGGCGCCCCCCGCCTGCAGCACCCCGTTCACCTTCAGCGTGTACGGCGCGTACTGCTGCACCAGCTCGGTCGGCTCGTCGTAGGCGATGATCGCCACCACCTTCTGGTACTTGGTGAGCGGCTTGACCTGGTTCGCGCCCATCACGATGGTGTTCCGGCCATCGAGCTCCAGCTGCAGGACCTCCGGCGCGGCGCCGGCGCCGATGCCCACGAACCGCACGTTCCAGTTGTCCACCGGGGTCGGGCGGATCTCGGTCGGCGAGTCGAACGGTGCGAGGCTCGACCCGTCGCTGACGCTGGTGCCGCCGACGGTGATGTCGTCGACCAGCAGGCCGCCCTCGTTGACGCCGCCGTCGCTGATGTAGTGGAAGGCGAGCAGCACGTTCTGCCCGGCGTACGCCGACAGGTCGTAGCTGTGCGGCTCGAAACCAGTCGTCGTCCCGTTGAGGGCGGGCCCGAGCGGCCCGGCGACGGTCTTGTCGCCGGGGATGGGCGTGTAGGTGGCCCCGCCGTCGGTCGACACCTCCACGTACCCGTAGTCGTAGCCGAACTCGGCGCCGTACTTCGCGAGGAACCTCAGCGTCGGGTCGGCCACCGGCACGCTGACCTGTGTGACCGCGGAGGCGTTGGTGTTGTTGCCGTTGCCGGAGAACAGGACCGAGTTGCCCGGGCGGTCCGGGTCGTCGTTCACGATGGTCCACGCCAGCGGCACGGACGGCAGGGTCGGTGCTCCGGTGAACCGCAGCCCGCGCACGAACTTGCCCTTGAGCACGTTGCCCTGCGCCCCCTTGAGCGCGACGTAGTCCGCGCCGTTCGGGGCGGCACCCGGGTCGTCGTTGGCGTCGGGGTTGTCCAGGTTGACCGTCGAGCGCAGGCTCGCCGAGATCACCCGGTTCCTGGGCACGCCGTGGACGACGCCGTGCTGCGCCTCACCGACCAGCTTGTCGAGCAGCACCATCGACTGGAAGTCGTGGATCACCCGGTACATGTCCGAGACGCCTTCGGCGTCGAGGGCGGCGTCCAGGCTCGCGAGGCCCTGCAGATCGCCGTCCTGGTGCAGCCCGGAGATGAAGTCGGCGCCGTAGCGGTCGAAGAGGAACAGCATCAACGAGTACGCGTTGCCGTAGTCGGCCAGCACCGCGTTGGGGTTGTTGTCCTCACCCCACAGGTTCAGGGAGTTCTCCGGTCCGCCGCAGTCGCGCGGGTTGGGGTTGTACGGCGTCTGGACGGTGCCGAAGCCCTGGAAGCAGAACAGGTGGCTGTCGGCGCCGGGGTCGAACACCGTCGCCTGCGCGTTGACGTAGCCGGTCAGGGTCTGGGCGAAGTCGGACAGGCCCTCGTTGAGCCAGATCGCCTCGAACGGGTCGGCGTAGTAGTGCGCGAGGTGCTGCCACTCGTGCGCGAACGTCGACTCGTACAGGTTGGGGCGCGCCGGGCGGCTGGTGCACAGGTCGTCGGTGGGCTCGTCCGGGGGGTTGTCGCCGGTGCGGTGCAGCCAGTCGAACGCGTCGATCGACATGACGTTGCGGTCGAACAGCTCGTTGAACTGCGAGGAGTGGAAACCCGCGATGTACGTGGGAGCCGCCGGGAAGGTGTAGTAGTTGTCGTCGCGGATGTTGTCCACGAGCGTCACGGTCTTGTTGCCGTCGCCGGTGTAGACGCCGCCGTTGCCGTTGCCGTCGGGCCCCAGGAGCGCGTTGGTCCCGTCCCGGTCAGGGGGCGTGCTGAACGCGGCGGTCTCCTTCGGGTACATGTTGGTGTCGAACTCGTTGACCAGGTCGTTGACCTGGGCGTCGGTGACCACCGTCGACGACGGGATCTGGTTCCGGCAGTCGCCGGCGGGGAAGGAGATGTCGTTGGCGACCCAGACCTCGATGTGGTCGCCCACGCCGCGCAGCGTGTAGTCCTTGCGGTACAGCGTCCCGTTGAAGTCGTCGCGGCCGAGCCACTGCCGGACGGTCCCGACCGGCGGTGTAGTGCCCACCTTGTCGAACGTACGCGCCTTGGTCTTGTGCAGGCCGAGCCCACGCGTCGAGAACTTCACGTCCGGCGGCAGCTCTCGAACGTCGCTCACCGGCGCTGTCGCCACCCGCGGGGCGGCGCTCGCCGGCGCCGCGGACGACGCGGTGGCGGGGATCGCGGCCAGGCTGGCCGCGGTCAGGATCGAGGCGATGCCGGCAGCAACGTGCGATGGTCTCATCGGGGCCTCCGTGCGTGTCCGTCACGTTGGGGCGACCTGCCCTCACAAGGGAGGCCCGTGCGGTGGGCTCAGTCCTATCCTGTTGGAGGCTCCCGCGACAAGAGCAGGCGCACGACCGGCCCGCAAGGCGCGGTGCCCGGCCGAGAGCGATGGTCGTCCCTCAGCCGGCCCCCAGGCCGCCGTTGCTGTGCAGCAGCTGCCCGTTGATCCACGAGCCCTGGTGAGAGAGCAGGAAGCGCACCAGGTCGGCGGTGTTCTCCGGGGTGCCGAGCAGGCCGGCCGGGGTCCCGGCGACGCACGCCGCGCGGACCTCGTCGCTCATCCAGCCGGTGTCGATCGGGCCAGGGTTGATCGCGTTGGCGCGTACGCCGAGGTGCGCCAGCTCCACCGCTGCGGCGACGACGATGCGGTCGAGGGCGCCCTTGCTCGCGCCGTACGGCGTGTTGTGGACGACGGCGTCGCTGGTCAGGGCGACGATCCGGCCGCGTACCTCGCCGGCCGGTGCGGGAGCGTCGGGGAGCTGCTCGGCGAATGCCTTGATCAGCAGCCAGCTGGCGCGCGCGTTGACGGCGAAGTGGCGGTCCCAGCTGTCCACGGTCGTGGTCAGGATGGAGCTGTCGACGGATTCACCGTGGGACATCACCAGCGCGCTCACCGGGCCGAGACTCTCGGTGGCGGCGGTCACCAGCCGGCCAGGGATCTGCGGGTCGGCCAGGTCGCCGGGCAGCAGGACGACCCGGCTGCCCCCGGCGCGGCACTGCTCGGCCACCGTCTCGGGGTCGTCCGGGGCGCGTTCCATGCCGAGCCGGTCGTCGTACGGCGACCAGTGGCTCAGGGCGAGATCCCAGCCGTCGCGGGCAAGGCCGACGGCCAGACCGACGCCGATCGAGCGGCGCCGGCCCACGCCGGTCACCAGTGCAACGCCTGCGGAAGCGGCCATTCAGGCCACGTACAGGAAGGGCGTCACCTTGGCGACGGCCGCCGTGCGGCTGGCGACGTCGAGGCGCAAGAAGATGTGCTCGAGGTGCTTGCGAACGGTTGCCTCGGACACGGCGAGCGCCCTCGCGATCTGCCTGTTGCTGTGGCCGGCGGCCACCTGTCGCAGGATCTCCCACTGGCGCGGCGTCAGCTCTGGCTGGCCCAGACGTCGCCGCTGTTGACGGTCGTGCAGCTCGATCAGGTGCGGGCGGAAGATCGTCAGCAGCAGCACCTCGCGATCGCTGAAGTCCGGCCCGTCGTCGCGGAACAGGAGCAGTCGCCGGTCCATCTCGCCCTGAGGCGGGAGCGGCACCGTGACCTCGTGCTTGACACCCAGCTGCCGCTGGAGGTCGTTCATCGCGCTGTTCGCGATGTCCCACCCCGAAACCTCGTCCGAGCCACGCAGCACGCTGGTGTAGTCACCGGTGTCCTGGGGGAGGCTGCAGCCCCCGTCCTCCCAGAAGGCCGACCAGAAGAGCGCCTGCATCTCGTCGTCGATGCCGTCGCTGCCGTCGTTCATGTCGTGCACGCCACCGTCAGGATCGACCCACAGCCCGCCGGCCTCGATCGTCGTGCGGTTCCGGCTGCGCATCAGCTGGAAGGTGATGTCGGCGGCGGGGATGATGCGGTGCAGGCCGACGAGCACTGACGAGGGGAACTCTTCGCCGTCCGGCGCGTACTCGGCCTCGTCGACCAATTGCAAGAGGTGGCGCAGGTCGTGTTCGGTGACTGTGGCTTGGACGCTCATCTGATCACCCCGTGGACGGTGCCCCCAGGGTACGCCCCCATGGCCCGCAGCCGCGTCCGCTTAATGGCGTACGTCGCGCCGCACTAGCCAAAGACCGTATAGCCGTGGGCGACTCACGAGAGCACGGTGAGAACCCAACGACATCTCGTCGTTGCCGGCCATCTAGGTCGAAGCTCCGGAGGTTCGCATGTCTGCATTCGTCAGGTTCGGCGGTGCGCTGATGGCAACCGCCGCCACCGTTTTCGTCACCGTGATGCTCACCGCCACCACGGCGTTCGCCAAGCTCCCCCTGCCCGACCACACCGGAGACTCCGTCGAGCAGTCGCCTGCGTCGCCTGTTGCCACCGTCGCCGATTCGGGCCTCAGCGGCTGGTACGTCTTCGCCATCGCCATCGGCGTCATGCTGGTGATCGCGGTGGCGGCGCTGGCGGTGGCGCACCACCACCGCCTCGGGCACCCGGGACACCACGGCCACCCCGCTGCGTGACTGCCAGGTGACGTGGCCAGGTGACGTGGATCAGGAGCGGGCTGGCGGCGTGATCAGCGGATCACGCCGCCAGGCTGAACGGTGGGTAGCGGTCCGTGACGAGCAGGAACGCGTAGCCCACCACACGGTTCTGCCACCTGGTCACCCCCACGAGGAAGTCGAACATGCCGCGCGGATACCGGCCGGTGAACAGGATCGCGAACCATGCGATGACCACCACCACGAACGCCGCGATGTACAGCACGAACAACACGATGTAGTGCGGGATCGCGAGGAGCCACTTCACCAGCGGTAGCCACCGGTTCAGATCTCTCGGGACATCCGGATAGTCGATGTCGAATCGCACCGACTGCTGTTCGTCGGTCGACGGGTACCGGTCGTCCATCAGGCTGAAGTAGACGCCGACCCGGGCGGAGAACCGCATCAGCTCGCGGTTCCAGTCGAACCACCACCTCGGGTACTTCTGCCGGAACAGGATCATCAGCAACGGTCCGACGAACAGCAGCCCTCCCGCTCCGGTGGCCGCCCCGGTCCCGTAGTCGGAGTCCCACTGCCACACGCCCCCGTCGACGCTCGACAGCACGATCGCGATGGGGATGACCGTGAACAGTCGGAAGAACGTGGTGAGCCGGTTGAGATCTCGGTCCGGGTAGTCGACCGAGAACCGGATCGGATAGGAGACGGCTGGTTCCTGCGGAGTGCTCATCCGTTCTTCCTAGCAGGATCAGATCAGCCGTGGTGGAGACGAAGGGACTCGAACCCTCAACCCCCGCCTTGCAAAGGCGGTGCTCTGCCAGTTGAGCTACGTCCCCGGGGAGGGGGTCAGCGCCGTGCGGTCGGTGCCTTGGCCGGCTCGACGGAGTCGGTGGCCTCGGCCCACAGGTCTGCCTCGGCCTGGTCGGCCCGGGAGCGGCGGATGGCCCAGACCGCGCCCGCGGCGGCGAGGAGCAGTGCGGCCAGCTTCTTCACTTCGACCTCCTCCGGGGCGACGCAGTGGGTGGGCCTAAGAGGACTTGAACCTCTGACCTCTTCCTTATCAGGGAAGCGCTCTAACCGTCTGAGCTATAGGCCCGCGTGCGGTGTCGCCGGCCGTCGAGGCTATCCCATCCGTCGCGGGGCCCGCGAACCGGATCTGGCCGGCCCGTACGACGTGCTTCCACCGCGAAACCCGGGGTTCCACCGTGTAGCAAGACGGTGGAACCTTCGGTTTCCCAAGGGAACGTGGGAAACCCCGGAGGCGTCAGCGGTCCTCGGCGAGGGTGACCTCGAGGCCGCCGAGGAGGGCGGCGGCGAGGTTGTACATGAAGGCGCTGAGGGTGGCGAGGGCGGTGAGCAGGACGACGTCGGCGGCGGCGATGACGAGCGTCAGGCCCATGACCCGGCCCAGGCCGACGTATTCCTGCACGTCGAACTCGGACTGGCCGGCGCTCGGCTCGACCGAGCGAGGCGACGCTGCTGTTGATCGACGTCCAGACGCCGGCCGCGTCGAGCACGGACCAGACGATGAAGACGGCGATCACCGTGACCACCGCCAGCGCGAACGACAGCGCGAACGACATCTTCATCACCGACCACGGGTCGACCCGGACCATCCGCAGCCGGGCCTTGCGGGTCTGCTTGGGCTTGGCAGGCCGGGCGGCGGGGGTCGGCGTCGGCGTGCTCGAGGTGGCCTCAGCCGGGGCGGCGGCCGCCGGTGGCGGGCCCCCCGTCGGCGTGGCCGTACGGGAAGCGACGCCGGACGAGCTCCCCACCGGCGGCATCGACGCCGTAGGCGGACCCGCGTCGACAGCCCGCTCGGGCGTGGCCTGCGAGGTCGGCTCGTCGGTGCGCGCCGGCTCGGTGCGCGGCGTGACCGCCGGCGCCTCCGGCGGCGGCGTGGTGGTGGAGGCCTGGCGGGATTCCGGTCGCGAGACCGGCTTGGCCGGCGACTTCGCCGCCCGCTTCCGCGCCGGCCTCGACGTGGAGGTCGACGCCGAGGTCGACGACGAGCCGTCCGCGCCCTCTGCCGGGGTCTGGCCGTTGCCGGCGCTGTCGTCGCGCGGCTGCGTGGTCGAGGCGGACCCCGCCCGCTCCGCCAGCGGGCGGCGCGGGAACAGCGGGGCCTGGTCGTCCGGCCTGCGGTCGCTCATCAGGACTCCTGCTCGGCCTCGGTCGCGCCTGTTTCGGGCGGGGCCGTGTCGGCATCGGTTGCTGTGTCGGTGGCTGTGTCAGGTGCTTCATGTGTGGCGGTGTCGACGGCACCCTCGGCGTCTTCGGCGTCGTCTTCGGCGTCGTCTTCGGCGTCGTCTTCAGTGACCCCTACGGCTTCCGCCGCGTCCTCGGCCACGTCCTTCTCGTCGTTGCGGGCGATGGCGACCACCTGGTCGCCGGCCGCCACGTCGACGAACTTCACCCCCATGGTGTCACGGCCCAGCGGATTGACTCCCGCCACGGCGGTGCGGGTGACCTGGCCGGAGGAGCGGATGGCCATCACCTCGTCGCCCTCGCCGACCACGACGGCGCCCACCAGCACCCCGCGGTCGTCGACCAGCTTCATCGCCTTGACCCCCAGCCCGTCGCGGCCGGTGATCCGGTACTGACCGACCAGGGTGCGCTTGGCGAAGCCGCCGTCGGTGGCGGTGAACACGTACTGGTCGCCGTGCTCCTCGCCCGCGCGGATGACCGCCATGGCCAACAGCTCGTCGTCACCCTTGAAGCGCATGCCCCGCACGCCGGACGTGGCCCGCCCCATCGGCCGCAGGGTGCTCTCGTTGGCCACGAAGCGCAGCGCCTGCCCCTTGCGCGACACCAGCAGCACCTCGTCGTCGGCCGACACCAGGTCGGCGGCGATCAGGGTGTCGTCGTCGGTACGGAAGTTCAGCGCGATCAGACCCGCCTGCCGCGGGGAGTCGTACTCACCGAGCCGGGTCTTCTTCACCATGCCCTTGCGGGTGGCCAGCACCAGGTAGGGCGCCTGCTCGTAGTCGCGGATCGTCAGGACCTCGGCGATCTGCTCGTCGGGCTGGAAGCTCAACAGCCCGGCCACGTGGCCGCCCTTGGCGTCGCGCGCCGCCTCCGGCAGGTGGTAGGCCTTGGTCCGGTAGACCCGGCCCTGGTCGGTGAAGAACAGGATCCAGTGGTGCGCCGTGGTCGCGAACAGGTGCTCGACCACGTCGTCGCCGCGCAATGTCGCCCCTCGCACGCCCTTGCCGCCGCGCTTCTGCACCCGGTACTGGTCGGTGCGGGTGCGCTTGGCGTAGCCGCCGCGCGTGATGGTCACGACGACGTCCTCGTCGGGGACGAGGTCCTCCATCGACAGCTCGCCGTCGGCGGGGATCAGCTGGCTGCGCCGGTCGTCGCCGAACTTGTCGACGATCTGCTGCAGCTCGTCGCCGACGATCTGCCGCTGCCGGGTCTCGTTGGCCAGGATGTCCTCGAGGTCGGCGATCTCGGTCTCGAGCTTGGCCAGGTCGTCGGTGATCTTCTGCCGCTCGAGCGCCGCCAGCCGGCGCAGCTGCATGTCGAGGATCGCGCGGGCCTGGATCTCGTCGATCTCCAGCCGGATCATCAGCCCGTCGCGCGCCTCCTCGGTGGTCTGGCTGGCGCGGATCAGCGCGATCACGTCGTCGAGGGCGTCGAGCGCCTTGACCATGCCGCGGAAGACGTGCGCCTCCTCCTCGGCCTTGCGCAGCCGGAACCGGGTGCGGCGCTGGATGACCTCGATCTGGTGGGTGATCCAGTGCGAGAGGAAGGCGTCGAGGCTCAGCGTCCGCGGCACCTCGTCGACCAGCGCGAGCATGTTGGCCGAGAAGTTGTCCTGCAGCTGGGTGTGCTTGTAGAGGTTGTTGAGCACCACCCGCGCGATCGCGTCGCGCTTGAGCACCACGACGAGCCGGCGCCCGGTACGCGACGAGGAGTCGTCACGGACGTCGGCGATGCCCTGGACCCGGCCGGAGTCGGCCAGCTCGGCGATCTTGATCGCGAGGTTGTCGGGGTTGACCTGGTAGGGCAGTTCGGTGATGACCAGGCAGGTGCGCCCGCGGGCGTCGTCCTCGACCTCGACCACCGCGCGCATGGTGATCGATCCGCGCCCCGTGCGGTACGCGTCCTCGATGCCCTGCCTTCCGACGATCAGCGCACCGGTGGGGAAGTCGGGGCCCTTGATCCGCTCCAGCAGCGCCTCCAGCAGCTCTTCGCGGGTCGCGTCAGGGTGCTGCAGTGCCCACTGCACGCCGTCGTTGAGCTCGCGCAGGTTGTGCGGTGGGATGTTGGTCGCCATGCCGACCGCGATGCCGGCAGACCCGTTGGCCAGCAGGTTGGGGAACCGGCTCGGTAGCACCACCGGCTCGGCACTGCGGCCGTCGTAGTTGGGCCGGAAGTCGACGGTCTCGCGATCGATGTCGCGGACCATCTCCATGGCCAGCGGGGCGAGCCGGCACTCGGTGTAGCGCATCGCCGCCGCGGGGTCGTTGCCCGGGGAACCGAAGTTGCCCTGCCCCTGCACCAGCGGGTAGCGCATGACCCACGGCTGCGCGAGCCGGACGAGGGTGTCGTAGATCGCCGAGTCGCCGTGCGGGTGGTACTGGCCCATCACGTCGCCGACGATGCGGCTGCACTTGGAGAACCCGCGGTCGGGGCGGTAGCCGCCGTCGTACATGGCGTAGAGCACCCGCACGTGCACCGGCTTGAGGCCGTCGCGCACGTCTGGCAGCGCCCGGCCCACGATCACGCTCATCGCGTAGTCGAGGTACGAGCGCCGCATCTCGTCCTGCAGCTCGACCGGCTGGATGCTCAGCCGGGCCGGCGGCTCGGGGACGCCGGCGCTGCCGGTGCTGCCGGTGCTGCCGCCGGGAGGCGGCGTCTGGTCACTCACGTACGAAGACCTCTCAGATGTCGAGGAAGCGAACGTCCTTGGCGTTGCGCTGGATGAACGAGCGGCGCTGTTCGACGTCCTCGCCCATCAGCACGCTGAACAGCTCGTCGGCGTGCGCGGCGTCGTCGAGGGAGACCTGCAGCAGCACCCTGCCGTCGGGATCCATGGTGGTGTCCCAGAGCTCGGAGTCGTTCATCTCGCCGAGGCCCTTGTAGCGCTGGATGGAACCGTCCTTGGGCAGCCGCTTGCCGGCCTCGGCCCCGGCGGCCAGCAGGCCGTCGCGCTCGCGGTCGGAGAAGGCCAGCTCGTGCGCGGCGTTGGTCCACTTGATCTTGAACAGCGGCGGCTGGGCCAGGTAGACGTGGCCGTTCTCGATCAGCGGGCGCATGAAGCGGAACAGCAGGGTCAGCAGCAGGGTGGAGATGTGCTGGCCGTCGACATCGGCGTCGGCCATCAAGATGACCTTGCCGTAGCGCAGCCGGTCGCGGTCGAAGTCCTCGTGGATGCCGGTGCCCAGCGCGGAGATGATCGACTGGACCTCGGTGTTGGCGAGCACCCGGTCGATGCGGGCCTTCTCGACGTTGAGGATCTTGCCGCGGATGGGCAGGATCGCCTGCGTCCGCGGGTCGCGCCCACCCTTCGCCGAGCCGCCCGCCGAGTTGCCCTCGACGATGAACAGCTCGCACTCGTCGGGGTTGTTGGACTGGCAGTCGGCCAGCTTGCCCGGCAGCCCACCGCCGCCGAGCAGACCCTTGCGGTTGCGGGCCAGGTCACGGGCCTTGCGGGCGGCGATCCGGGCGGCGGCGGCGGCGATCGACTTGCGGACGATGTCCTTGCCCTCGCCCGGGTTCTCCTCGAGCCAGGCGCCCAGGGCGTCGTTGACGGCCTTCTGCACGAAAGAACGTGCCTCGGTGTTGCCGAGGCGGGTCTTGGTCTGCCCCTCGAACTGCGGCTCGGCGAGCTTGATCGAGATGATCGCGGTCAGGCCCTCGCGGATGTCGTCACCGGAGACCCGGTCGTCGCGCTTCTTGACCAGGCCCCACTGCTCGGCCCAGCCGTTGACGGTGGAGGTGAGCGCGGAGCGGAAGCCCTCCTCGTGGGTGCCGCCCTCGTGGGTGTTGATGGTGTTGGCGAAGGTGTGCACCGACTCGGTGAAGCCGGTGTTCCACTGCATCGCCATCTCCAGGCTCAGTGCAGGGTCGCCGTCGGTGGCGCTGGTCGGGCCGGAGTCGCGCTCGAAGGAGATGACGTTGCGGTGGGCCACGTCGCGGGTGCGGTTGAGGTGGTTGACGAAGTCGACCAGTCCACCGTCGTAGCGGAACCGCTGCTCGAGCCCGCCGCCTCCCGCCCGGTCGGCGCCGTCGGCGTCGGGTGACGCGACGACCTCCTCGGCGATGTCGTGGGCAGGGGCCCGCTCGTCGCGGACGACGATCTCGAGGCCCTTGTTCAGGAACGCCATCTCGCGGAACCGGCTGCACAGCGTCTCGAACGAGTAGTGCGTGGTCTCGAAGATGTCCTCGCTCGCCCAGAAGGTCACCGTGGTGCCGGTCTCGTCGGTCTCCTCGAGCTGCTCGAGCGGGGCGTCGGGAACGCCGTAGGTGAACGACTGGCGCCAGTGGTGCCCGCGGTTGCGGACGTCGACCTGGAGCCGGCTGCTGAGCGCGTTGACCACCGAGACGCCGACGCCGTGCAGCCCGCCGGACACCTTGTAGCCGCCACCACCGAACTTGCCGCCGGCGTGCAGCAGGGTCAGTGCCAGCGTCACCGCGGGCACTCCCTCGGCCTCGTGGACGTCGGTGGGGATGCCGCGACCGTTGTCCTCGACCCGGACCCCGCCGTCGGCCATCAGCGTCACCGTGATGTGGTCGCAGTGGCCGGCCAGTGCCTCGTCGACGGAGTTGTCGACCACCTCCTGGACGAGGTGGTGCAGTCCGCGCTCGCCGGTGGAGCCGATGTACATGCCGGGGCGCTTGCGCACCGCGTCGAGCCCCTCGAGCACCTGGATCGAGCTGGCGTCGTAGGTCGCCTGGGTCGCTGCGGGCGGGGCCGGGGCAGTGGCCGCCGGGGCCGTCGTCGGCTCGCCGGGGTCGGTGTCCGGGCGGTCGGTGGGGTCGCTGCGGGGAGTGGTCTCGGACGAGGTGGTGGGGTCCGCGGTCACGCTCGGCAGCCTCCTGGCGCACATGAGGAAGGACCGCCCTGCGGGGTGCGAGCGGGGACGGTCCCGATGGCCTCCAGTGTACCCGTACGGGCCGCTGAGCCGGTGACCGGCGCCCGCGGGTTGGGGACAAGCGCGCTCAGCGGCCCGTGTACGGCGTCCGCGGCCCGGTGAGACTGCCGTACGGGTAGGCGCCCATGGTCCCCCATGGGTCAGCGGGGCCCAGCGGGGTCCAGCGGGGTCCAGCGGGTCCAGATGACTAGGACAGGGCCGCGGCCCGGCGGGCCCGCGCGGCCGTGGTCTCGGACGGCCCATCCCAGCGCCTCCGGGACTGGAACTCGTCCACGGACATTGCCGGCCCGTACCACCAGCCCTGGGCGTCCTTGCAGCCGAGCTCCAGCAGCATCTTGGCGGCCCGCTCGTCCTCGACCCCCTCGGCGACGACCCCGAGCCCGAGGTCCTCGGCAAGCCCGATCACCGCCGAGACGATTGCGTGGTCGGCGGCGTCCTCGCCGAGGCTGGACACGAACGAGCCGTCGATCTTGAGGAACGACACCGGCAACCGCCGCAGGTGGGTCAGGCTGGAGTAACCGGTGCCGAAGTCGTCGAGGCCGACGGGCGTGCCCAGCTCGCTGAGCTGGTGCAGCTGGTGCAGCGGCGAGCCGGCCAGCTCGATGAGCACCTCCTCGGTGATCTCGAGCCGGACGCGGTCGGGCTCCAGGTCGTCGCGGGCCAGGGCGTCGCCGACGACCGCGGCAATGTCGTGGCCGGCGAGCTGGCGGCCGGAGACGTTGAGGCTGACCGCGGCCTCGTCCCAGCCGTCGTCGCGCAGCGCCGCCAGGTGCCGGCAGGCCTGCTCGATCACCCAGTCACCGAGCGGCAGGATCAGCCCGCTGTGCTCGGCGACCGGCAGGAAGGATCCTGGCAGCAGCAACCCGTGGTCGGGATGGCGCCACCGCACCAGCGCCTCGGCGCCGACCCACGCGCCGGTGGCCAGGTCGACGACGGGCTGCAGGTGCAGCTCCAGCTCGTCGCCGTCGAGTGCGCGCCGCAGCTCCCGCTCCACCCGGACCCGGTGCGCAGCGGCCTGCTCCAGTGCCACCTCGAACGTCTCGGTGCGGTTCCGGCCGCGCGCCTTCGCGTGGTACATCGCCATGTCGGCGGTCCGCATCAGCTCGGCCGGGGAGCGTTGCCCGGACTGGCTCATCGAGATGCCGACGCTGGCGCTGACCCGCAGCTCGTGACCGGAGACGGTGATCGGGTCGGACAGCGCGTCCCTGACCCGGTCGGCAACCCGTATCGCCCCGGCGTGGGCGTCGTCCGCGTCCTGGCCCAGGTCCTGGCAGATCACCAGGAACTCGTCGCCGCCCACGCGGCCCACGGTGTCGCTCGGGGACAGCTGCGCGCGCAGCCGGCCGGCCAGCTCGACCAGCAGGGCGTCGCCGACCTCATGGCCGAGACTGTCGTTGACGTACTTGAAGTGGTCGACGTCGACGAACAGCAGTGCCATGTGCTGGTTGTCGGCGGCCGAGCGTTCCCGGGCCTGGTGCAGCAGGTCGTCGACCAGCGCCCGGTTGGGCAGGCCGGTGAGGACGTCTGAGTGGGCGAGCCGCTCGATGTGCTCGCGTGCGGCGCGCCGCTCGGTGACGTCCTCGATGTGCCGCAGCACGTGCAGCGGACTGCCGTCAGCGGCGTGCACCAGCGACGTGATCACCTGGATCCAGACGATCGACCCGTCGGGCCGCTGCAGCCGCCGCTCGGCCAGCGCGGCCTGGTCGGGTCGCTCACCGCGCAGCAGGCTGTCGAGGATCGCGTTGGCACTCTCGCGCTCGTCGGGGTGCAGGACGTCGACGAAGCGCATCCCGGACAGCAGCTCGGCGGCGTCCCTGCCCGCCATCGCACAGAACGCGTCGTTGACGTCGGTGAGCAGACCCGGTGACCTCGGGTCCGCGGAGGCGATCAGCAGCCCGATCGGGCTGTCCTCGAAGGTGCGGCGCAGCTGTTGCTCGCGGACAGCCAGGGTCGACAGCAGCTCGCGCCACTGGGTCACGTCGTGGAACGTCACGACGACGCCCGTGACCTCACCGTCCTCCTGCACCGGGACGGCGGTGACCGACATCCAGACGAGGCGCCCGTCGGGGCGGTAGAAGCCGACCGTCACGTCGCGCTGCGGCTCCCCGGTCCGGCAGGCGACGATCGACGGGTGCTCGTGGACCGGCAGGTCGCGCCCGTCGGCGGCGACCGTCCGCCACTTCGGCTTCGGCTCGGCGCGGTCGGCGAACTGCGCGCGGGTGAGGCCGAGCAGCTGACAGGCGCTGTCATTGACGCTGATGACCGTGCCGTCGGCGTCCTGGACGATCATCCCGCTGCCGGTGTTCTCCAACGCGATGCGGCGCAAGTGGTCGGCCTCGCTGGTCGGGTCCTCCTGGGCGAGCGGCACCACGGGATGCTCCACGACGACCTGCACCGCAGAGGTGCCGTCGACGGTCCAGGGCGCACCGTCGAAGGTGGTGCCCTCGATCGCCTCCCGGGGCTCGGGCAGAGCGGCGTCCTCCGCCGCCGATCCCCCGTTGAGCACGACGTCGGCGCGGGGGTTGGTGGCCAGCAGCCGGCCGTCGCGGGCGTACAGCGCCAGCGGCAGCGGCAGGTCACGGGTGACCTGTCGCCACAGGGCGATCGCGTCGCTGCTCACTGGCGACTCCGACCCGTCTCGGTCCTGCCCTCGGTCGTCCCCGTGTGCGGCCGCTCCCGATGGTCTGGGTGGGAAGGTTCCCGGACCGGAGTGACCCAAGTCACCGTAGGGCCACGCACCGTAGCCGCGCAGCCGTTTCGGGCGGTTTGTTGAGTCTCAGCCGTACGTGTCCCGCGGGCCGCGGCCGTCGCGGACCGTGAACCGGCCGTGTCGCCAGGACGGCTGCTGGGGTCCGGCGACGTCGATCCGACTCACCGTGCCCTCGCCGAGCTCGTCGTTGAGACGTTGCACGACGACCGGTGCGAGCAGCCGGACCTCGGTGGCCCAGGCGGTCGAGTCGGCACGCACCCACAGCCGGCCGTCGACATAGCGTTCCGGCCGGCAGTGTGCGGCGACCTCGGTGCCGACGATCGTGTCCCAGCGGCCGAACAGGCCGTGCACCGCGATCTCGGTGCTCCAGCCGTGCTCGGCCACCAGCCGCGACATGCTCGCCTGCAGCGGCTGGGGATCGCGGTCGTCGGCGTGCGAGCTGGACAGCGTCGGGTCGACGCTGCGACGGCGGCTGCTGCTGCGGCCGCTCCGTTTCCGGCCGGCGCCGCGGTAGGCCCGGGCGATGGCTCGGGCGAGCTCGCCGCCCGCCGGGTCGTGCGCGGAACGGGGAGTGCCCGCCGGGTCAGCGGGCGGATCAGGGGACACGCGTCACCTTCCCGTCCATGACGTCGAAGCGGCCCCCGTCGAGGTCGGCGGGCACGTCGGCCGCGACCGCCGCGGTGACCAGGACCTGTTGCGCCGACGACACCGAGCGTGCCAGCCGGTCGCGGCGGTCGGTGTCGAGCTCGGCGAACACGTCGTCGAGAACGAGGACGGGGTCGTCGCCGTCGTCGCGCAGCAGGTCGTAAGCCGCCAGCCGCAGCGCGAGGGCCAGCGACCACGACTCGCCGTGGCTCGCGTACCCCCGCGCCGGCAGGTCACCGATCGCGAGCCGTAGCTCGTCGCGGTGCGGTCCCACCAGCGTGACCCCGCGGTCGAGCTCGTCGTCGCGGCGAACGGCCACCTCGGCCAGCAGCGCTGCCCGCAGCACGTCGCGGTCTGCCCCGGCGCCGGCTGCGGCGTCGTCGTCGGGCAGCGGGAACGACGCGACGTACGTCATCGTCACCGCGCTGCGGTCGCCGGGCGCTGACGCCGCCACCGTCCGGTAGCGCTCGGCGACCCGGGGCTGCAGCGCCGCCACCAGCCGCAACCGCTCGGCCAGCAGCTCGGCGCCCGTCCGGGCCAGGTGGTCGTCCCAGGCGTCCAGCGTGTGCAGGGCACCGGCCGCGCCCGACGAACGCCGTGCCCCACCGGCGGTCTTGAGCAGGGTGTTGCGCTGTTTGAGCACCCGGTCGTAGTCGGCGCGGACCCCGGCCAGCCGTGGCGCGCGGGCGACCAGCAGCTGGTCGAGGTAGCGGCGCCGGTCGGCGGGGTCGCGCTTCACCAGCGCGAGGTCCTCCGGGGAGAACAGCACCGCGCGGACCAGGCCGAGGACCTCACGGGGGCGGGCCAGCGGCGCCTTGTTGACCCGCGCGCGGTTCGAGCCGCCCGGCACCACCTCGATCTCGACCAGCGCCTCGCGAGTGTCACGGACGACGCGGGCCCGCAGCACCGCGCGCTCGGCGCCGGCGCGTACCAGCGGGGCGTCGGTGGCCACCCGGTGGCTGCTCAGCGTCGCCAGGTAGTCGACGGCCTCGACCAGGTTCGTCTTGCCCTGGCCGTTCGGCCCGACGAACGCCGTGACCCCCGGCTCCAGCTCGACCTCGGCCTCCGGGTACGAGCGGAAGTCCCGCAGCGACAGGTGAGCGACGTGCATGCGGACTCCGGGACCCGCGCCGGGTCAGGACCCGCCGGTGTCGGCGTCGGGGGTCTCGGTCGGCCCGCCCCCGGCCCGGACCGCGTGGCCGCCGAACTGGTTGCGCATGGCGGCCACGGCCTTCATCGCGGTCGACTCGTCCTGCCGGGAGGCGAAGCGGGCGAACAGCGACGCCGCGATCGCGTTCATCGGCACGGCGTGGTCGATCGCCGCTTCCACCGTCCAGCGGCCCTCGCCGGAGTCCTCGGCCCAGCCGGCGATGCCGGCGAGCCCGGGGTCCTCGTCCAGGGCCGCCACCAGCAGGTCGAGCAGCCAGGACCGGATCACGGTGCCCTCGCGCCACGACTCGAGCACCTCGGGCACGTTCTCGACGACTGCGGACTTCTCCAGCAGCTCGTAGCCCTCGGCGTAGGCCTGCATCAGTCCGTACTCGATGCCGTTGTGCACCATCTTGGCGAAGTGCCCGGCACCCACCGGCCCGGCGTGCACGTAGCCGTGCGGTCCGTCGGGTTTGAGCGCGTCGAAGGCGGGCTGGACCAGGGCGACGTGGTCGGCGTCGCCGCCGGTCATCAGGGCGTAGCCGTTGTCCAGCCCCCACACGCCGCCGCTGACCCCGCAGTCGACGAAGCCGATGCCGCGCTCGGCCAGCAGCGCGGCGTGCTCCTGGTCGTCGGTCCACCGGGAGTTGCCGCCGTCGACGACGACGTCGCCGTCGGAGAGCAGGTCGGCCAGCGCCTCGACGGTGCCCCGGGTCGGGTCGCCGGCGGGGACCATGACCCAGACCACTCGCGGCGTCGGCAGCGCGGCGACGAGCGCCTCGAGATCGTCCACGTCGCGGACATCGGCGTTGTGGTCGAAGCCGGTGACCGTGTGGTCGGCGCGGCGCAGCCGCTCGCGCATGTTGCCGCCCATCTTGCCGAGCCCGATGAGGCCGAGGTGCATGGAGATCCCTCCGAGTCGGTTGCTGCTGTGCCGGTGCTGTGCCGGTGCTGGCCGGTGCCGGTCCGGTGCTGGCCGGTACGAAACCGACGAGACCGCCCAGCCGACGACGTCGCGTCGACGTCGCGTCGACGTAGCGCCCTCAGCCTTGCAGGCGCAGCGGCATCAGCAAGTAGCGGAAGTCGAGGTTGGGCTCGCCACCCTGCTCGGGGGCACCCGCGATCGACACCGGTCGGGTGGACTGGGTGAAGGCCAGGTGGCACCAGGGGGCGTCGACGACACCGAGACCGTCCAGCAGGTAGCCGGGGTTGAAGCCGATCGACAGCGGCTCGCCGACCAGGTGCACCGGCAGCGACTCGGTGGCCTGCGCCTCGTCGCCGCTGCCGGCCTCGAGCAGGACCCGGTCGTCCTCGAACGCAAGCCGGACCGGGGTGTTGCGCTCGGCCACCAGCGCCACCCGGCGCAGCGACTCGACGAAGGCGCCCGTCTCGACCCACACCGTGGTACTGGGGTCGGAGGCGAACAGCTGGCGGACCCGGGGGAACTCCCCGTCGAGCAGCCGCGTGGTCGTCCGCCGCGAGCCGCCCTCGACCTCGCCCTGCAGCCCGATCAGGCCCTCGGCGGCGCCGGGGTCGGCGAGCGCGATGCCGACCTGCGTCCCCGAGGTCAGCGAGCGGGCGGTGTCGTTGAGCACCCGGGCCGGGATGAGGGCCTGCGCCTCGACGTCGGATCCGCCCGGCGACCAGTCCAGCTCGACCAGGCTGGCCCGGAACCGGTCGGTGGCCATCATCGAGATCCGGGGGCCGGTGATCTCCACCCGCACCCCGGTGAGCAGCGGCAGCATGTCGTCGCGCCCGGCGGCCGCGACTGCCTGGGCCACGGCGTGGGCGAACGCGTCGGAGTCGACCGCGCCGGCGATGTCGGGCATGCCCGGCAGGGCGGGGTAGTCGTCGACCGGCATCGTCTGCAGCGTGAAGCGCGAGCTGCCGCAGGTCAGTGACACCCGCTGGCCGTCCAGCGTGATCTCGACCTGGTGCGCGGGCAGGGAGCGGCAGATGTCGGCGAGCAGCCGCCCCGACACCAGGGCCCGGCCCTCGTCGACGACCTCGGCCGGCAGCGCCGCCCGCGCCGAGGTCTCGTAGTCGAACCCCGACAGTCGCAGCTCACCCGCACCGTCGCCGCTGCCCGCCTCCAGCAGCAGCCCGGCGAGCACCGGGACGCTGGGCCGGGTCGGCAGGCTGCGGGCGGCCCAGGCCACGGACTCCGCGAGCGCGTCGCGGTCGACACGGAACTTCACGTCGGTGGCCTCCTGCTGCCTGGGTCGTACGGGGTCGCGCCGTCGCATCCTGCCACGCTCACGGCGGGCGTAGAAGCACAAGGGCGGTCGTCCCCAGCCGCCCGGTCACCAGGTAGGTGGACGATCGGATCCGCTGACTGTCTCTCGTCATGTTCGTCGCACCTGTGGGCTCTGTGGACAACCGGTGTCCGTGCAGGTCGGGGGCGTCCCCAGTCCGTGGACAACGTGTGGACGAATCCGGGGACGCGGGGCCGGACCGGGGGACGGACGATGTCGGGACGATGAACGGACCATGTCATCCACAGGCGGTTGCCCGGATCGTGCACGTTCCCCACACCTTCATCCCCAACTGGGGAAACCGTTCCGGACCCTTGACGGTGCGTGACGCCGCTCAGGTCTGACGCGCCTGCTGCTTGATCCGGTTGGTGAGCTCGGCGACCTGGTTGTAGATCGTGCGCCGCTCACCGAGCAGCTGGCGGATCTTGCGGTCGGCGTGCATCACCGTGGTGTGGTCGCGGCCGCCGAACTGCTGGCCGATCTTGGGCAGCGACAGCTCGGTGAGCTCACGGCACAGGTACATCGCGATCTGCCGGGCGGTGACCAGGACCCGGCTGCGGCTGGACCCGCACAGGTCGTCGATGGTGAGGCCGAAGTAGGCGGCGGTCTGGCCGATGATCAGCGCGGCGGTGATCTCGGGCTCCCCGCCCTCGGGGATCAGGTCCTTGAGCACGATCTCGGCCAGCGTCAGGTCGACCGGCTGCCGGTTGAGGCTGGCGAACGCGGTGGCCCGGATCAGCGCGCCCTCGAGCTCGCGGATGTTGGTCTGGATCTTGGAGGCGATGAACTCCAGCACGTCGGGCGGGGCGGTCAGCTTCTCCATCGCCGCCTTCTTGCGCAGGATCGCGATCCTGGTCTCGAGGTCGGGCGGCTGGACGTCGGTGATCAGGCCCCACTCGAACCGGTTGCGCAGCCGGTCCTCCAGCGCCTCCAACCGCTTCGGCGGCCGGTCGGAGGTGATGACGATCTGCTTGTTGGCGTTGTGCAGGGTGTTGAACGTGTGGAAGAACTCCTCCTGGGTCTGGATCTTGCCTTCCAGGAACTGGATGTCGTCGATCAGCAGCACGTCGACGTCGCGGTAGCGACGCTGGAACGCCGCCGCCCGGTCGTCGCGGATCGCGTTGATGAAGTCGTTGGTGAACTCCTCGCTGGACACGTACCGCACCCGGGCGCCCTGGTAGAGGCTGCGCACGTAGTGGCCGATCGCGTGCAGCAGGTGGGTCTTGCCCAGCCCGGACTCGCCGTAGACCAACAACGGGTTGTACGCCTTGCCCGGCGCCTCGGCCACCGCCACCGCCGCCGCGTGGGCGAAGCGGTTGGACGAGCCGATGACGAAGCTCTCGAACACGTACTTGGGGTTGAGCCGGGTCTCGGCCGGTGCCGGGGGGACCAGACCGGTGCCGTGCTCGGCGAGGCCGGCCAGCTGGCGGGGACCGGAGTGGTCGGCCGCGCTGGTCACGTCGGCGCTGTGCCGCCCCAGCGGGTCGCCGAAGCGCTCGGAGACAGGTCCATCTGTCGACAAATCGCCAGATCGATACAGCGACTCGTCGACAGACACCGAGCGCCGGGGGGCATCGTCGGAGACCAGCGTGGGGTCGACCGTCACCGCGAGCCGCACCTCGTGCCCGAGCGCCTCGGCCAGCGCCTGCTCGACCTGGTCGCGCATCCGGGTCTCGAGCTGGTCGCGGGTGAAGTCCTTGGCCACGGCCACGATCAGCGTGGTGCCGTGCAGGGTGAGCGGGCGGGACGCCTGCAGGAAGGCCCGCTGGTTGGGCGCCAGGGCCGAGATCGTCCGCCGCCAGGCCCGGGTCAGCGGCGGGTCGTCGGCCGGCTCCGGCCGGATGCTGTCCGGGAACCCCTCGCGCTGCTCGTCCTGCTGCCCGGGCTGCTCGATCTCGTCGGCCACGACCCACTCCCCGCCTGGTCAGGTGCGTCCACACCGTTGTCCACAACCTGTGCATCCGGTGCGCTGGTCGGCCACGTCGGGAGCCGATCGAGCACCGTCCGCAGCCCCGCACGCCAGTGATATCAGCGGCCCGCGCCCCTGGGGGGCGGAACGGCTGAGGCGGTGCGGAGAGATCGACCGGCCGCCGCGTCCCACGACGGGTCCGGGACGGACGCTAGACCCAGCGGTCCCGCGGCAGCAAGCAGTTGTCCACAGGCACCGGGCGGGTTTGACCCTCCGTGGCGGCAGCCCGTACCGTGGGGAAGTCGGTCTGGCGCCGACCGGTGAGTCCTGCCCGTACTGCCCACCGGTTGCGCTGCCGGCCCGCCGGACGACATCGACCTCGGAGCCCCCGTGAGCAAGCGCACCTTCCAGCCGAACAACCGGCGCCGCCACAAGACGCACGGCTTCCGCCTGCGGATGCGCACGCGCGCCGGTCGAGCCGTCCTCGCGGCGCGCCGCCGCAAGGGGCGCACCCGGCTGGCCGCCTGACGGCCACGTCGACCATCATCCGCGTGCTCCCCGCCGCTCACCGCCTGCGCCGACGCCGAGACTTCGGCGTCGCGACCCGGCGTGGGCGCCGCGCGGGCGCCACCACGGTCGTCGCGCACCTGGCGCTCCCGGCGGCCGAGCCTTCCGCGGTCCCCGATGTGCCCCCGGCCCGCGTCGGGTTCGTGGTCAGCGCTGCCGTCGGCCCCGCGGTGGTGCGCAACCGGGTCCGCCGCCGGCTGCGCCACCTCACCGCCGCGGAGCTGTCCCGGCTGCCGGCCGGCACCCTGCTCGTCCTGCGGGCGCTGCCCGCGGCCGCGGGTGCGACCGCCGCCGAGCTGGCTGCCGACGTCACGGCGGTCCTGGAGCGGCTGCTCCCCGCGGACGTCCCGACGTGACGTACCTGCTGATCGGCCTGCTGCGCGCCTACCGCGCGGTGATCAGCCCGCTGTACGGGCAGGTCTGCCGCTACCACCCGTCCTGCTCGGCCTACGCCCTGGACGCTGTGCGCACCCACGGCGCCGCCCGGGGCAGCTGGCTGGCGGTGCGCCGGCTGGTGCGCTGCCACCCGTGGGCGGCCGGCGGCTACGACCCCGTCCCCCCGCGGGTGCCTGAGCCGGTCTCACCGCCTGTATCCCCGCCTGTATCCCCGCCTGTATCCCCGCCTGCATCCCGGCTGAGCACGGTCGCCGGACCCCGGCGAGGAGCCTGATGCTCGACGCGCTCGAGAGCCTCATCCATCCGCTGTACTGGATCGTCTCGGCGGTCCTGCTCGGCTGGCACTGGCTGTTCAGTCAGGTGCTGCCCGCCGACTCCGGCTGGACCTGGGCGCTGGCGATCATCGGCCTGACCGCGACCACTCGGGCCGCGCTGATCCCGCTGTTCGTCAAACAGATCAAGTCCAGCCGCAACATGCAGATGCTGCAGCCCAAGGTGAAGGAGCTGCAGAAGAAGTACGGCCACGACCGGGAGCGCCTGGCCCAGGAGACGATGGCGCTCTACAAGGACGCGGGGACCAACCCGTTCGCGTCCTGCCTGCCGATCCTCGCCCAGGCGCCGATCTTCTTCGCGCTGTTCCGGGTGATCAGCCAGGCGGCCCGCAACGACACCGCTCTCGGCCTGCTGGACGCCGACGACGTCAACTCGCTCGACTCGGCGGTGCTGTTCGCCGGCGTCAAGATCGCCGACACCTTCCTGGACGCCAACGGCAACGTCGCCGTGCAGATCGTCACCTTGTGCCTGGTGGCGTTGATGACGGCCACGACGTTCACCACCCAGCGTCAGCTGATGCGCAAGAACATGCCGGCCAGCGCGATGAGCGGCCCGTACGCACAGCAGCAGAAGATGCTGCTGTACGTGCTCCCGGTGGTCTTCGCCGTCGGCGGCATCGCCTTCCCCATCGGGGTGCTGCTGTACTGGTCGACCTCCAACCTGTGGACGATGGGCCAGCAGTTCTACGTGATCCGCAACAACCCCGCCCCCGGGACACCGGCGTTCGAGGCCAAGCAGAAGCGCGACATCAAGCACGGCAAGGTGCCCGCCCAGGACGCCGATCCCGTGGCGACTGCGGAGGACGGCGACACCAAGACCGAGCCCGCCCGCCGGCAGCCCAAGAAGACCAGCCGCAAGACCCGGCAGACCAAGGCCCCGAGCAAGGGGCAGTCCAAGAGCCCGAACAAGAGCCCGAGCAAGAGCCCGAGCAAGAGCCCCACCAAGGGTCAGTCCAAGGGCACCGGCCAGCGCCCGGGCCAGCGCCCCGCCAAGCGCCCCGGCCAGAACCCTCGCAAGCAACCGCCGCGGCCCACCTGACCGCGCGGCCCCCACTGGGACCGACCAAGAGACCAGGAGAGACCTGTGTCCGACGACGTGCGCACCGACACCGACACCCAGCACGGCACCGAGAACGGCACCGAGAACGGCACCGAGAACGGCACCGAGAACGAGAGCCGGAGCGAGGCCACCGCTGCGGCGAGCGAGCCCGACGCCGACGAGCTCGAGGCCGCGGCCGAGCCGGAAACCGACGAGGAAACCGACGAGCGAGACCGGCGAGGAAACCGGCGACGAGCCGCAAACCGGCGAGGACACCGGCGATGAGGCCGGCGACGAGACCGCCGACGAGGCGGTCGGCGGACCTGCGGGCGAGCGGCCGACTCGGGTGCAGCGCCTGGAGCAGGAGGGCGACGCCGCGGCGGACTTCCTCGAGGAGCTGCTCGACATCGCCGACCTCGACGGCGACATCGACCTCGATGTCGACAATGACCGCGCGTCCGTGTCGGTCGTCGGGGGCGACCTCGGCGTGCTGGTGGGGCCGGACGGCGCGGTGCTCGAGGCGCTGCAGGAGCTCACCCGGCTGGCGGTGCTGCAGGACACCGGGGAGCGGAGCCGGTTGATGCTCGACGTCGCCGGCCACCGCGCGGCGCGCCGCGCGGCGCTGGAGGCCGAGGCCACCGAGGTCGCGGAGTCGGTGAAGTCGTCCGGGGAGTCGGTCCGGCTCGCGCCGATGACACCGTTCGAGCGCAAGGTCGTGCACGACGCGGTCGCGGCGGCTGGTCTGCGCAGCGAGTCCGAGGGCGAGGAGCCCCGGCGGTGCGTGGTCATTCTTCCGGCGTCCTGACCGATCCGGTGACCACCCCGTGAGCGATGTTTCACGGGAAACATCGCCCGTCCCGCAGGCGGCGACCTCGATCTGCGGGTCGGGGCTGACCGACATGTCCCGTTATGCCGCGCTGTTGACGGAGGTGGGCGTCTCTCGGGGGCTGCTCGGCCCGCGCGAGGTGCCCCGGCTGTGGGAGCGGCACCTGTTGAACTGCGCCGTGGTGGCCGCTGCGCCGGCCGCCGGCGCCCAGGTCGTCGACGTGGGCTCGGGGGCCGGGTTGCCCGGGCTGGTGTGGGCGATCCTGCGTCCGGACCTCGAGGTCGTGCTGCTGGAGCCGTCGCTGCGCCGGTGCACCTTCCTGGTGGAGGCGGTGGCCAGCCTTGGACTCGGCAACGTCGAGGTGGATCGCAGCCGGGCGGAGGACGCCGCCGACCGGTACGCGGCCGACGTCGTCACGGCGCGCGCGGTGGCGCCGCTGGAGCGACTGCTGGGGTGGACGCTGCCGCTGCTGCGGCCCGGCGGGCGACTGCTCGCGTTCAAGGGGCGCACCGCGGGAGCGGAGCTGGCGGCGGCGCGAGCGACGCTGTCGTCCACAGGCGGGACAGCGGCCCGCGTGACCACGTACGGTGAGGGCATCCTTGACCCACCGGCCACAGTCGTCGAGGTGACCGCCGCACCGCGGCGGCAACGGAGGGAGGGCCGTGGTCCACGACGTGCATGAGGCCCCCGAGGCACCCGAGCCGCGGCCCGATCCCCCGTCCGGTCACCCGTCCGGTCCCCAGGCCGGCGCAGCCTCCGACCCCGCAGCGAGCACCCGGCGCACCCGTCTGGGCTGGCCCGTCGCCCCCCCGTCGCCGCGCTCCGGTCCGCTTGGCTGGCCGCACCCGGCAGCTGACGCCGCCCCCGCCGACCCGGACCCGGCGGACGACCACGGCGCCCAGCGGGGGCATGTTTCACGTGAAACTCCCGCGCCCGGCTGGCCGACGGCCGCCGATGTTGCGGAGACGGCCGCACCCGACATCCGCGCCGAGGACCTGGACACTCCCCTCGCGGTGGCGATCGAGCACGAGGTCCGGCTGGCGTACGCGCATCGCGACCACGGCCCGCTGGAACGACCGCCCCGGACTCGGATCCTGGTCGTGGCGAACCAGAAGGGTGGCGTCGGCAAGACGACCACGGCGGTGAACGTGGCGGCCGGGCTGGCGCAGTGGGAACAGCGAGTGCTGCTGATCGACCTCGACCCGCAGGGCAACGCCTCGACCGCGCTGGGCATCGCGCACACCGAGGGCACGCCGGGGGTCTACGAGGCCCTCATCGCGGAGCGTCCGGTGCGCGAACTCGTCCGGGATTGCCCCGATCTGCCCGGTCTGACCGTGCTGCCGGCGACGATCGACCTGGCCGGCGCGGAGATCGACCTCGTCTCGCTGGTGGCCCGCGAGTCCCGGCTGCGCCGCTCGTTGAGCGCGTACCTGGCCGAGTGCGAGGAAGCCGATGAGCGCTTCGACTACGTGTTCATCGACTGCCCTCCGTCGCTGGGGCTGCTGACGGTCAACGCCCTGGTCGCCGGCGAGGAGATCCTGCTGCCGATCCAGTGCGAGTACTACGCGCTGGAGGGTGTCGGCCAGCTGCTGCGCACGGTGGAGATGGTGAAGTCGCACCTCAACCCCGGGCTGCGGGTCTCCACCATCTTGTTGACGATGCACGACGCACGGACCCGGCTGTCGGCCGGTGTCGCCGAGGAGGTCCGCACCCACTTCCCCGACCAGGTCCTGCGCACCGCGATTCCCCGATCGGTACGGATCTCCGAGGCCCCGAGCTACCAGCAGACGGTCATCACCTACGACCCCGGCTCGCCCGGCGCGCTGTCGTACCTGGAGGCGGCCCGCGAGATCGGCCGACGATCAGCGGACCCCGATCACCAACCCCAGCAGGCACCTGAGCAGGCACCCGCGCAGCCAGCAGCGGATCAGGCAGCGGCGGACCAGGAAGCGGCGGACCAGGCAGCGGACCAGCCCAGCGGTGGAGGCACCCGGTGAACACCCGACGAGGCCTGGGCCGCGGCCTGGGTGCGCTGATCCCCACCTCGGCCACCGCCGGCGACGGCCTGCCACCCCCCGCCGGGGCGGAATCACCCACCCCGGTCGCCGGGGCGCACTTCGCCGAGGTGCCGGTGGCGGCCGTGCAGCCCAACGCACGCCAGCCCCGCCAGCACTTCGACGACGACGACCAGGCCGAGCTGGTGCACTCGATCCGCGAGATCGGCCTGCTGCAGCCGATCGTGGTGCGTCCGCTCGGCGACGACACGTACGAGCTGGTGATGGGTGAGCGGCGCTGGCGGGCGGTGCAGCAGGCGGGCCTGGACACGATCCCGGCGATCGTCCGCGACACCCCCGACGACGCGATGCTGCGCGACGCCCTGCTGGAGAACCTGCACCGGTCCCAGCTGAACCCGCTCGAGGAGGCCGCGGCCTACCAGCAGCTGCTGGACGACTTCGGCTGCACCCACGACGACCTGGCCACCCGGATCGGCCGGTCCCGACCCCAGATCACCAACACCCTGCGACTGCTGCGGCTCAGCCCCGCGGTCCAGCGCCGGGTCGCCGCCGGTGTGCTGTCGGCCGGCCACGCGCGGGCGCTGGTGAGCATCGACGACCCGGAACAACAGGACCGGCTCGCCGCCCGCACGGTGGCCGAGGGCCTGTCCGTGCGCGCACTGGAGGAGGTCGTGGCCGTCGGGTCGGACGGCGAGGAGCCGGCCGAGCCCCGCCGGCGACGTGCGCGACCGGTGGCGCCGCGACTCGCCGACCTGGCCGAGCGGCTGTCCGAGCGCTACGACACCCGGGTCCGCGTCGACCTCGGTCGGCGCAAGGGTCGGATCACCGTGGACTTCGCCTCGATCGACGACCTCGAGCGGATCGTCACGCTGATGGATCCCCGGCCGGACACCAGCGACTGAGGGTCGCGGTGTCGACATGTCGACAGATCGCCGTGTCGACAGGTCGCTTCATCGACAGGTCGGTTCCTCGACAGATCGCCGTGTCGACGGATCGACTGGTCCACTCACCGACAGAGCTACTGAGCGACAGAGCCACTGGCCGACAGGTCGCCAGTGCTCAGGTCGCGGGCTCGGCGGCGCGACGGGTCGCCGCGTCGACCAGCCCGGCGCAGACCCCGCCCAGCTCGAGCCCGGCCGCCTCCAGCGCGAGCGGGACCAGGGAGGTCTCGGTCATCCCGGGGGCGACGTTGACCTCCAGGAACCACACGGTGCCGTCGTCGCCGATGACCAGGTCCGAGCGGGACAGGTCGCGCAGCCCCAGCGCCCGGTGCGCCGCCACGGCGACCCGGGCGCACTCGGCGGCCACGTCGGCCGACACCTCGGCCGGCACGACGAACTCGGTCGACCCCGCGGTGTAGCGCGCGCTGTAGTCGTAGACGCCGCTGTCCGGCCGGATCTCCACCGCGGGCAGGGCGCCCGGCGCCTCGTCGTCGTCGAGCACGGTGACCGCCACCTCGGTGCCCCCCACGAACCGCTCCACCATGGCCAACGAGCCGTACGAGAAGCAGCCGACCATCGCCCCCGGGAGCTCGTCAGGCCGGCGGACCACCGTGCAGCCGAGGGCGGACCCGCCGCGTGCTGGCTTGACCACCAGCGGCAGTCCGAAACGTTCCAGCAGCCGCTGCATCACCGCCGCGGCGCCGATCTCGCGGAAGGTCTCGGCCGGCAGCGCCACCGTCTCGGGCGTGGTCAGGCCGGCCCGGGAGACGACCGCTTTGGCCACGGTCTTGTCGAACGCGAGCCGGCAGGCCTCGGGCGCTGCGCCGACGTACGGGACGCCCACCAGCTCCAGCACCTCGCGCAGTGCGCCGTCCTCGCCCGCCTCGCCGTGCAGGACCGGGAGCACACAGCCGGGAGGATCGGCGTGCAGCGCCTCGACCAGGTCGGCGCCCACGTCGCGCTCCTCGACCTCGCGCCCGACCCGGCGCAGTGCCTCGGCCACCCGGCGCCCGGAGCGCAGCGAGACGTCGCGCTCGTGCGACAGCCCGCCCGCGAGCACGACCAGCCGGCCGCTCACGTGAGGTCCGGGTTCGGCGACTCGTACGACGGCCCGCGCAGCTGCCCCTGCGCGCCGGCACCGAACGTCTCGCGCAGCTCGAGCTCCTGGCGCACGACCGACGCCAGTCGGCGCACGCCGTCCCGGATCCGCTCCGGCGTGGGGTGGCAGTACGACAACCTCATGCACCGGCTGCCAAAGCCGTCGGCGTAGAACGCCGTCCCCGGCACGTACGCGACCCGTGCGGTCACCGCCCGGGGCAGCATCGCCTTGGCGTCGAGGCCCTCCGGCAGGGTGAGCCACACGTAGAAGCCGCCGTCCGGCCGGGTCCAGCGGGCCGTCGGCGGCAGCTCGTCGGCGAGCGCCTCCAGCATGGCGTCGCGCCGCTCGCGGTACAGCTCGCGGAAGACCTTCACCTGCCCACGCCAGTCGTGGCCGGACAGGTACGCCGAGACGACCGACTGCGACAGCGCCGGCGGGCACAGCGTCGACGACTCCTGGGCGAGCACCAGCTTCTCCCGTACCGCGTGCGGGGCGAGCACCCAGCCGACCCGGAGCCCCGGCGCGAAGGTCTTGGAGAACGACCCGAGGTAGACCACCCGGTCGCTGCTGTCGGAGGTGTCACCGGCTCGCAGCGCCTGCGGCGGCTCACCGGAGAATCCCAACAGGCCATAGGGATTGTCCTCGACGACCAGCACGTCGTGCTCGGCGCAGATCTCCAGCACCTCGACGCGTCGGGCCTCGGTCAGCGTCACCCCGGCCGGGTTGTGGTACGTCGGCACCGTGTAGCAGAACTTCACCCGGCGGCCGGTCTCGGCCAGCCGGCCGAGGGCCTGGCGCAGCGCCTCGGGCACGAGTCCCTCGTCGTCCATCTCCACGTGCACGACGTCGCACTCGTAAGCGCGGAACACCCCGAGCGCGCCGACGTAGCTCGGTGCCTCGCACACGACCACGTCGCCGGGGTCGCAGAAGATCCGGGTCACCAGGTCGAGCCCCTGCTGGCTGCCGACGGTGACGACCACGTCGTCGGGATGGGCGTCGATGCCCTCGAGCGCCATCACCTCGCAGATCTGCTCGCGCAGCACCGGGTCGCCCTGCCCGGAGCCGTACTGCAGCGCGGTCTGGCCGTGACTGGTGATCACCTCGCGCACCGAGTCGGCTACCGCGTCCAGCGGAAGGCTGGTGAGCGAGGGCATGCCGCCGGCCAGCGAGACCACTTCGGGGCGGCTGGCCACCGAGAACAGCGCCCGGATCTCCGAGGCGGTCATGCCGCGGGTGCGTCCCGCGTAGCGGTCGGCGTACGCGTCCAGCCGGGTGTGGTGACCCGCTCGCGAGACAGGCGTTGCGGGCAGCCGGTCGGGCGGCTGGGCGGTC
Source organism: uncultured Actinomycetota bacterium (assembly GCA_963785115.1). Classification (GTDB taxonomy): domain Bacteria; phylum Actinomycetota; class Actinomycetes; order Propionibacteriales; family Nocardioidaceae; genus JACCWP01. The sequence goes on along the minus strand of CAWATY010000006.1, from coordinate 395,230 downwards.
ATGAAAGCTCCGGGAGCGGGGGGCGGCACCCCTACGATGCCTCATGAAGGACCGAGCCGGTGGAGGAGGTCGGACGTGGCGGTCGCACGTCGCACGGTGCCGCTCGTCGTCGACGCGCTCGACGACCTGCCGGAGCGCTGCCGCGGCTGCGTGCGCTGGGAGCTCGACCCGCTGGCCGCCGGTCGGGCGGCCCGCGCCGGCGACGCCGCCGCCCGCAAGCAGCAGTGGTGGCGTGAGGCCCTGACCGAGGGCCACGGTGGCGGGGTCCTGGCCCGGCTCGACGGCCACACCGTCGGCTACGCCACCTGGTCGCTCCCGGGGCACGCCGGGGGCGGCGGGGCCACGCCCACCGCGCCCGTGCACGACGACGCCGTGCTGCTGATGGCGCTGCGGGTCGACCCGCAGCACCGCGGAGCCGGGATCGGGCGCTGGCTGGTGCAGGCCGTCGTGCGCCAGGCGCTGCGGCACCCCGGTGGCGGCACGAACGGGGTCCGCGCCGTCGAGGCCTTCGGCGTCCACGAGGTGCCGCCCGGTGCCGACGCGGGGTGCCTCGTCCCGGCCGGATTCCTGCTGGCGTGCGGGTTCGAGGTGGTCCGTGACCACCCGACCACGCCACGGCTGCGGCTCGACTCCCGGCGGTTGGTCGTCGGGTGGGCCGGCGACGTGCGCGCCGACGTCGAGGAGGCGTGGGTCCGGCTGCGCGGTGCGGTCCGCCCGGCCTCGCCGGCCCCGGTCCGGCGGACGTGACGACGGCCCCGCCCCCAGGGAGGGGACGGGGCCGTACGCAGCCTGACGAGGCCGGGTGAAGCAGGTCTGCTCAGGCGCTGATGAACTCGTCGAGGTCGTTGAGGATGGCCGCCTTGGGACGGGCCCCCACGATCGACTTCACGACCTCGCCGCCGCGGTAGACGTTCATCGTCGGGATGCCGGTGACCCGGTACTTCGCGGGCGTCTCGGGGTTCTCGTCGACGTTCATCTTCACCACGGTGATCTTGTCGCTGTGCTCGGCGTAGATCTCGTCGAGGATCGGCTGCACCTGGCGGCACGGCCCGCACCACTCCGCCCAGAAGTCGACGACGACCGGCTTGTCCGCCGCCAGCACGGTCTGCGTGAAGTCGGCGTCGGTCACGGCCTGGATGTCTGCCACGGTGTGCTCCTCAGCGGGTGGTCGCGGGTTGTCGAGTCGGGTTGTCGAGTACGCGGGGCACGACGATCCCGTACACCTCCTACAACAGCGGAGGGGACACGCTCATTCCGTCACTCCGCGCCCGGCTCGCGGTCCGCCGGGTCGGCGAGGTCGGCCAGCCAGCGCTCGGCGTCGATCGCTGCCGCGCACCCGGTGCCGGCAGCGGTGACGGCCTGCCGGTAGCGGTGGTCGACGAGGTCGCCGGAGGCGAAGACGCCGGGAACGTTGGTGTACGTCGAGGGCGCCTTGACCAGCACGTAGCCGTCGGCGTCGAGCTCGACCTGGCCCTTGACCAGCTCGGACCGAGGGTCGTGCCCGATCGCGATGAACAGCCCGCTGGCCTCGAGCTCACGGGTCTCGCCGGTCACCGTGTCGCGCAGCGTGACACCGGTCACCTGGTCGTCGCCGTTGATCGACTCGACCACGCTGTTCCACTCGATGGTGATCTTCTCGTCGGCCAGCGCCCGCTGCTGCATGATCTTGCTGGCCCGCATCTCGTCGCGGCGCACGACCATCGTCACCGAACGGCCGAACCGGGTGAGGAACGTCGCCTCCTCGACCGCGGAGTCACCGCCGCCGACGACCACGATGTCCTTGTCCCGGAAGAAGAAGCCGTCACAGGTGGCGCACCAGCTGACGCCGTGGCCGGACAGCCGGTCCTCGTCGGGCAGGCCGAGCTTGCGGTAGCCGGATCCCATCGCGAGCACCACGGACTTGGCCCGGTGCTCGGTGCCGTCGGAGGTGCGCACCACCTTGACGTCGCCGTCGAGGTCGACGCCGGTGACGTCGTCGGGCACCAGCTCGGCGCCGAACCGCTCGGCCTGCGCGCGCATCTCGTCCATCAGGGCCGGGCCCATGATCGCGTCCCGGAAGCCCGGGTAGTTCTCCACCTCGGTCGTGGTCATCAGCGCGCCGCCGGCGGTCACCGACCCCTCGAACACGAGCGGGTGCAGCTGGGCGCGGGCGGCGTACAGGGCGGCGGTGTAGCCCGCCGGCCCCGAGCCGATCACGATCAGGTCGCGGATGTCTGTCACGATGCCTCGTCTTCCTGGGACTCCACGGGCGTCAACGCATCGTACGGGCCAGGGATTCCGCGGGGCGTCGGCGCCACGGGCACGTCCGAGCGGTGGTCAGTCGGTGAGGTCGACGACGGCGCTGGCCCGCTCGACGGGGGCACCGTCGGAGCAGCCGTAGGCCACCACCTCGGTGGCGTCCTGGGGGCCGCTGGTGACCAGCCGGACCGGCTCGCCCTCGAGCAGCACGTACGGCCCGGGGGTGCCGGGGACGTCGGCGGCGGCGAGGGCACGGTCGGTGGCGCAGGACGGTGCGTCGAAATCCACGCTCCCGGGCAGCGCCTGCGTGCGCTCCCCCTGTTCACCCGCGTCGTCCGCCTGGAGCAGGGCGTCTGCCTCGAGCGCGAACGACCGCTCGGTCAGCCGAGCCAGCGGTGCCGACAGCGTGGACAGGTCGCTCTGGCCACCTGCCTCGTCCCCGGCCTCCATGGCGGCCTGGTCGCCGCTGTCGCCGTCATGTCCGCCGCCACCGCCCACGACGTCACCGACGACGACGAAGCCGACGACGACGGCCGCTGCAGCGACCAGCCCGGCGAAGGCCTGGCGGACGCGGGTGCGACGGGCGGATGCGAGGGGCACGACGGTGGCGACTCGCTGACCGGCCGGTTCGGCCCGCTCGGCCGCGCGGTCGGCGGCCGCCACGGCCAGCGCGGCATCGAGCCGGACGGCCACATCGGTGGGGATGGGTGGTGCGGGCTCGGCGGCAACCTGTGCGAGCAGCGCGGGCAGGGCCTCCAGCCGGTCGCGCAGCGCGGCGCAGTCGGCGCACCCGTCGAGATGGGCAGCCACGGTCGCGGCCTCGGCCGGGGGCAGCAGGCCCTCGAGCAGGTCGCAGACCTGCTCGGCCGACGCGTGGTCACGTGCGTCGGTCATCAGGTCACCTCCTGCGTTCGGTCGGGAGCGCTGTCGGGCGGTCGGGGCGAAGGGCGCGACCGGGCTGCTCGGGTGGGACGCGAGGCGCCGGGTCCGGGTTCCACGTCCGGCGGGGCACGCCCGGGTCGCTCGTCGTGCCAGTCGGACAGCAGCGGGAGCAGCTTCGCCCGTCCGCGTGAGCAGCGGCTCTTGATGGTGCCCGGCGCGCAGTCGAGCACCTGGGCGGCCTCGTCGACCGAGTAGCCCTCCATGTCGACCAGCACCAGTGCGGCCCGCTGCTCCTCGGGCAGCGTCCGCAGCGCCGCGAGCACGGCTTCACGCCGCTCGACCTGCTCGGCGCCCTCCTCGACCATCTCGTGCCGGGTCGGGGGCGCCTGGTCGTCGTCGTCGGACAGCGGCTCGGCGTGCCGTACCTTGCGGCGCCGGGCCCGGTCGAGGCAGGCGTTGACCACGATCCGGTGCAGCCACGTCGTGACCTGCGAGTCGCCGCGGAAGCTCTCGGCCCGCCGGAACGCCGACACCAGGGCGTCCTGCAGGGCGTCGGCGGCCTCCTCGGGATCGGACGTCGTGCGCAGCGCGACCGCCCACAGCCGGTCGCGGTGCCGGCGAACGAGCTCGCCGAAAGCCTCGGCGTCGCCCTCGACGTGCCGGTGCAGCAGGTCGCGGTCGTGCACCCCGTCCCACTCCTCGGGCGCGGCCACCGGCTCCTCCCCGTCGCGCACCGGCCTCACCCGATGACGGCGAGCTCGGCGATCGTGCCCTGGTACTCGGGGTCGCCCTCGTCGTTCACCTGACCATTGGGAGGCAGGTCGGTCAGCCACACGACCACCCATCGGGTCGTGACCGGCTCGGCCGCCTCCACGGATGCCGGGGTCGGGTCGCCCGGTGCCGCACCGGCGGTGGTGACCTCGCCGAGCGGCTCCATGGCATCGACGGAGGTCGGTGCGGCCGAGTGCCCGGGTGCCACGAACACGCTCAACGACGTCGGGCCGCCTCTCAGGGTGAGGTCGACCCGGCTGACGTCCTCCGGCTGGCCGAGGTCGATCACCAGGCCCACGCCGGGCTTGAGGTTCCCCAGCGTGGAGTAGCCGTAGTACGACACCGTCGTCCAGGCGGTACCCACGTCGTCGTCGGTGGCCAGCGGCACCTCCTCGGGGTTCTCGACGCCGTCGCCGAGCGGGTCGAAGTCGCTGACCGCGGCGACGTCGAGCGCGGCCAGCGAGGGCGTGGCCTTGGTGGGGGTGGGCTCGGGCTCCGGGTCGTCGCCGGTGAGCGGCAGCACCCCGGAGCCGACCCGGCCGACCAGCACCGCGAGCACCGCGGCCAGCGCGACCAGCAGAGCGATGCCGACCCACACCGGCCCGCGGGCGCCCGTGTGCTTGTCGGGCGCGGGCGCAGGATCCGGGGGCGGCGCCGCACCCGGTCCGGTGCGAGGCGGTGGGACGTTGTGGATCGCGGGTGGAGGCCCGGTCGGGTCGGGGGGGACGGGGAGCACGCCGCGCAACAGCGTCGCGTCGTCGTCGTCGTCGAAGGCGGGCGGCGCCTCGTCGACGTCGGACAGCACGGTGAGCTCGCGGGCCACGTCGGCGGCCGAGCGCAGCGGGACGGCGTGATGCCGTGGCGGGGTGCCGAGGATCCGGTCGCAGACCGCGTCGATGTCCGGGTCGACACCCGCGCGCACCTGGCGTGGCCGCAGTACCCGGCCGTGCTCGGTGGGAGCGGACGGCAGCCCGAGGTCGCGGCCTCCACCGGGCCAGCGCGCCACCAGGCAGGCGTAGAGCAGCCGGCCCAGGGCGGTGACGTCGCTCTGCTCGGCCAGCAGCCCACCGGTACCGCCCGGGCTGCCGACTCCGTTGCCCGAGGTCTTGTCCACAGCGTCCGGCCCGCCGCCGTCGCGCGGGGCGGCGACGGCGGAGTGCAGGGCGGCGTCGGTGGCCAGCCCCAGCACCCGTACGGCGCCGTTGTGCTTGACGATGATGCGCGCGGGGTCGATCCGGCCGTGGTGCACGCCCGCCCGGTGGGCCGCCGCCACCGCCTCCGCGACCTCGCGGACCACCTCGACCGAGCGGGCCGCGGTGAGCGGCCCCTGCTGCAGCACGGTGTCGAGCGAGACGCCGCGCGCCCACTCGCGCACCACGTAGGCCTGGCCGGCCTCCTCCGCGGCGTCCAGCACCCGCAGGAACCGCGGGTCCTCGACGGCGGTGGCCGCCCGGGCGGCGGTGAGGAACGCCTCGCTGGCGGGGTCGTCGCTGCGGACGACCTGGACACTGACCGAGCGGTTGAGGATCCGGTCGACGGCACGCCAGGTCTGGGACCGGGGCGTCTCGCCCATCAGGTCCTCGATGCGGTAGCGCCCGGCGAGCTGCGTGCCGGGGCTGAGCGTGTCGGCGGGCACCTCTCCCCGTTCGCTGTCTCGGCTGTTGACGTGGCCCTCATGGTAGAGCCCGTCGCGCCACGACCCACGTCCTATTAGTGACGCGGGGATCACCGTCGGGTGACCGCCCCGACCAGCGCGCGTACCTCGCGCAGCCGCAGCAACCAGGCGGCGAGCAGGTACGCCACCACGCCCGCCGCACCGGCCGCCACCAGCACCAGCACGACCGGCCCGGTCTCGTCGCCCTCGACGCCGGCCGCGCCCAGCAGCGCGACGACGCCGAGCATCGCGGCGGCGGCGACCGCGCACGCGCCGGCGAGCCGGGCCGTGAACAGCAGCAGCGTGCGGCCCTCGAGGCCGCCGAGCCGTCCGGCGAGCACCGTGGTCGACGTCGCGGCACCGGCCAGGTAGGCCGCGCCGTAGGCCAGCGCCAGCCGCGTCGCCACCTGGTCGGTCGGGGCGTCGTGGGTGAGCGCCACGGCGGCGACGATGTTTGTCGCCGACACCACGAGCTGGACCAGGAACGGGGTGCGGGTGTCCTCCTGGGCGTAGAACCCGCGCAGCACCAGGTAGTGCACGGTGAACAGCACCAGGCCCGGGGCGAAGGCGGCCAACGTGTCGCCGACCGGGCCGGTGCCGCCGTCGAGTGCACCGTAGGAGAACAGCGCGGCTGCAAGGGTCGGACCGAGGCAGGCCAGCGCCACCGCGACCGGCGCGATCGCCGACAGCACCAGCCGCAACGTGGACGAGATCTCGCCCCGCATCCGGTCCCGGTCGCCGTCGACGGCCAGCCGCGACAGCAGCGGCATGGTCGCGGTCACCAGCGACACGGTGATGATGGCGTGCGGCACCTGCGAGACCAGGAACGCGCCCTGGTAGACCGCGACGCCGTTGGAGGTCGTGCCCTCCAGCGCCGCGCCCGTCGACGATCCAGTCGCGAGCCGGGTGACCACCACGAAGGCGATCTGGTTGGCGACGACGAAGGCCACCGTCCACGCGCCGAGCCGCAGCGTGTGCCCCATCCCGACTCCGCGGAGGTCGGTGCGAAGCCGGAAGCGGAACCCGGCCGCGCGCGCGTACGGGACGAGCACCAACGCCTGCAGGGCGATCCCGAGGGTGGCGCCGCCGCCGAGCACGACCTCCTGGGCGGTGCTGAAGCCGTCGCTGCCGTCGGAGGCGCCCCAGGTCCAGGCGTATCCACCCAGCAGCAGGCAGGCGACGACGTTGTTGACGATCGGCGCCCACATCATCGGCCCGAACCGCTCGCGGGCGTTGAGCACCTGTCCCACCAGCACGAAGACGCCGTAGAAGAACACTTGCGGCATGCACCACCACATCAGCGCATACGCCGACTCCCGAGGCGCGTCCAGCTCGGGGACGAACAGGTCGGAGCTGAAGACGACGTGCGCGAGCAGCGGCACCAGGGCCATCAGCACCGCGGTGGCACCGGCGAGCACCAGCACGCCGAGGCTGACCAGCCGCTGCGCGAACGCCTCGCCGCCATCGGCGTCGGACGCCATCGCCCGTACCAGCTGCGGCACCAGCACGACGTTGAAGACGCCGCCGGCGACGAGGATGTACATCGAGTTGGGCAGGGTGTTCGCGGTCGCGAAGATGTCGGCGTCGAGCGACTTGCCCAGCACGGCGAGCAGCAGTGCGCTGCGGACGAAGCCGGTCAGTCGCGAGACGACGGTGCCGGCCGCCATCAGCGCCCCGGCCGACAGCAACCGGCTCTGGTCGGCGGCCTCGCTCACGGACGGGTCCCGTGCCGGCGCGGCCTCACCGGCCGCGCACCCGATGGGTGATCCTGCGACCGATCGCGAGCACCAGGATGAGTCCCGCGACCGCGAGCACGCCCCAGATCACCATGCCGACGACGCTGGTGCGGACGGTGAAGTCGAGCGGGGGGCCGAAGCGCTCGCCGCCGCGGGTGGTCAGGTACGCCTGCGCGGGCGTCACCCGGTTGTCACCGACCTGGGTGTCGACGATCACGGTCTGCCGCTCCCCCGGGCCGACGGTCACCGGGCCGCCTGCGTCGAACTTCAGGTCGTCGCCGTTGGCGGTCACCGTGACCCCGACGGTCACCGGCTGCTCGAGGTTGTTGGTGATGGTGACGCCGAAGCGGCCGCGGGAGCTGGACAAGGTGACGAACGACGAACCCTCGAGGTCCACCTGGCTGAGCTGGCGGCCGAGGTCGCTGACGGTGCGGCGAGTCACCGCCAACCGGAGGTCGCCGTCGTGGCGGGCGTAGCCGGAGACGCCGAGCGCGGCCGCCGTGTCGTACCACCGGGCCAGAGCGCTGCCACCCCCGAGCAGTCGCACCAGAGTCCGGGACCGGCGGGTCAGCTGGCCGGCCGCCTCGACCAGTGGCCCAGCGACCAGCGGATTGACCGACTGGTCCTGGGGCTGCACCTCCTCGGCGGCCAGGACTTCACCGTCGTACGGCACCCGCTGGCCGAGCAGCCGGTCGACCGGCACCGGTCGCAACCAGGGGACGCGCAGGCCGGAGAAGAAGCCGGCGGTGGGCCAGGACTCGCCGGGGTCCCAGTCGGAGCGGGCCAGGAACACCGCCGCCGGGCCGACGGAGCCGCCGCCCGGGGGGCGGATCGACAGCAGCGCGGTCTCGGCGAGCAGGCGTTGCCGCATCTGCAGCGCGCTGAACGGGTCGTCGGTGAGCGGCCCGCCCGCCGACAGCGCCGGGTCGGTCACCAGCACCGGCAGGTCGCCCTCGTCGGTGGGGACGGACAGGGCCGGGCCGGCGGCGGCGTCCAGGTCGGGGAGCTGGGCCGGGGTCATCACCCCGAGCTGCTCGCCCTCCTGACCCGCCACCGCGTTCATCGCCTCGGGGAGCACCGCCCCGGCGATGGGGAGCACTGCGGCTCCGGGGCGCCCGTTGAACAGCCGCTGCGAGGTCGCCTCGGTGGCGCGGTTGACGGCTCCCTCGAGTCGCGGGACCCCGCTCACGACGTCCTCGGCGGGCTCTCCGTAGCGGGTCAGCCATCCGTTCCGGCCGATCAGCGAGGACACGTCGTTCAGCCAGTCCTGCGCGTCCGGCGACTTCGGCGGCTCGCTCGCCTCCGGATCCTCCGTCTCGCCGTCGTCCTCGCCACCCTCGCCCTCGTTGCCGGCGCCATCGTCACCGTCGCGGGGTGGCAGCGGTGGCCCGTACCTGCCCTGGGCGAGGTCGGCGGCGGCGTCCAGCAGCGCCGGGTCGGCCACGACCGACAGCGGCAGGTCGCCGGCGCTGAGAGCCAGGTCCGCGGCACGGCGCAGCCGGCCACCCGTCGCGAATGTCGTGCGGAGCGCGTCGTCGTGCAGGTAGGTCCCGTCGCTGCGCCGCAGGACCGCGGCGCGCAGCGGCCAGACCAACCCGAGCCGCACCCGGGTGGCGGGGTCCTTGCTGGTCGAGGCGACCAGCGGGACGAAGGTACGCGCCCGGGCAGCGACCTCGTCGCGGTCGGTGCCGACGCCGCCGAGCACCTGGACGCCGACGGTGTAGACGCCCTCCGCCTGCGAGATCGGAAGCCGCCGGTACGGGATGGTCAGCTGGAACGCCTTCGCCTCGCCGACCTCGAGCCGGTGCAGCTCCTGGAAGAGGCTGATCGGGACGGTGATGCGGTCGCCGATGTAGGTGTCCTCCGGGCTGGCGGCGACCTCGGCGACCGCCGCGCTGGTGGTGGCCGGGTCGGCCGAGATCACCAGGTAGACCTGGACGTCTCTCCAGCGGTGCAGGTCGCGGTTGGTCACCGTGCCGGACAGCTCCAACGGCCCGGACTCCTGGATGGACGGGGACACCGTGCTGAGCTCGACCTCGAGGCCCGGCTGCTCGTCGGCGGAGCCGGTCGGTGACCCGGTGCGAGGTCCGCCCGGCACCGGCGCGCCCGCCGCGGCCGCAGGCACCAGCAGGACCGACCCGGCCGTCAGCGCGACGACAGCGACGGCCAGCACCCGGGCCAGCACCCGGGCCAGCACCCGGGCCAGCACCCGGGCCAGCACCGCCGCGGCGTGCTGGCGGGTGCTCATTCCGGCCATGCTAGACGGCGGTGCGCACGCCGGGCGGGACCCGGCGGGGCAGGCGCGGGGGCACGCATGGCCGCGCCGTTAGAGTGGATCCTCGTGTCTGCACCCACCTCGTCGTCGGTGCCGCCGGTGGACGTGGCCCGGCCGTCCGCGGCGGTGGTGGACGAGCTGCTCGCGGCCGCTCCCGAGGTGGCCGTGCTCGGTGCGCGCTTCGCCGCGGCCGGGCACGCGCTTGCCGTCGTCGGCGGTCCCGTCCGCGACGCCCTGCTGGGCCGGCTCGGGCGTACCGACATGGACTGGGACCTCACCACCGACGCCCGGCCGGACGAGACCGAGCGGCTGGTCGAGGGGTGGGCCGATGCGACCTGGGACATGGGCCGCGCGTACGGCACCATCGGCGCGCGTCACGGCGAGCTGTCGGTGGAGATCACCACCTACCGCTCCGACGCCTACGACGCGTCGTCGCGCAAGCCGGTCGTGGCCTTCGGCGACTCCCTCGAGGGTGACCTGTCGCGGCGCGACTTCACGGTCAACGCGCTGGCCGTCGACCTGGCCTCGCGCGCGCTGATCGACCCGTTCGGCGGGCGCGACGACCTGGCCCGCGGAGTGCTGCGCACGCCCGGCACCCCGCAGCAGTCGTTCGGAGACGACCCGCTGCGGATGCTGCGGGCGGCGCGGTTCGCCGCCCAGCTGGGGCTGACCGCCGCCGACGAGGTCGTGGCCGCGATGCGGGACATGGGCGATCGTCTCGCCGGCGACGCCAAGGTGGTGTCGGCCGAGCGGATCCGCGACGAGCTGGTCAAGCTGCTGTGCGCCGCCGACCCCCGGGCGGGCCTGACCCTGCTGGTGCAGACCGGACTGGCCGACCACGTCCTGCCCGAGGTTCCGGCGATGCGCCTCGAGCGCGACGAGCACCACCGGCACAAGGACGTCTACGAGCACTCGTTGACGGTGCTGGAGCAGGCGATCGCGCTGGAGCCGCGGCTGTACGACACGTACGGCGAGGGCCCCGACCTGGTGGTCCGCCTCGCGGCGCTGTTGCACGACATCGGCAAGCCGCGGACCCGGCGGTTCCAGCCCGACGGCACGGTGACCTTCCACCACCACGACGTGGTGGGCGCCAAGATGTGCCGCAAGCGGATGCGGGCGCTGCGGTTCCCCGGGGCGGAGACCGATCGGGTGTCCCAGCTGGTCGAGCTGCACCTGCGTTTCCACGGCTACGGCAGCGGCGAGTGGACCGACTCGGCCGTGCGTCGCTATGTCCGCGACGCCGGCGAGGACCTCGAGCGACTGCACGTGCTCACCCGGGCCGACTGCACGACCCGCAACGCACGCAAGGCGGCCCAGCTTCAACGCACCTACGACGACCTCGAGGCGCGCATCGCGCGGCTGGCCGAGCAGGAGGAGCTGGCCTCGCTGCGACCGGACCTGGACGGCAACCAGATCATGCAGGTGCTCGGCGTGCCGCCGGGCCGCGACGTCGGCGAGGCCTACCGCTACCTGCTGGAGTTGCGCACCGAGCACGGTCCGCTCGGCGAGGACCGGGCCCGCGACGAACTGCTGGCGTGGTGGGCCGACCGGACGAAGGGCGAGTCATGAGGCGACGGGCCGTGACGGTGGTCGTGACGGTGGCGGCGGTGGCGGCCGCGATGACGCTGGTGTGCGCGGTCGGCGCGGCGGCGACGGTCGCGCCCGCTCGGACGGTGGTCGGCACCGGCGGCGACGACGTGCTCACCGGTTCTCCGCGCGGCGACCTGATCCGGGCGCTGGGTGGCGACGACCGGGTCCGAGCCCGCGGCGGCGCCGACACCGTACGCGCCGGCGGCGGAGCCGACCGGGTGCGCGGCGGCCCCGGCGGCGACTATGTCTACGGCGGCGCCGGCCCCGACCGGATCTGGGTCGCGGGCGGCAACGACATCATCGACCTGCGAGTCGGTGGCGGGGCCGACGTGGTGCGCTGCGGCGCCGGACTCGACGAGGTGATCGGCGTCGGGGCCGATGACGACCTCAGCGGCTGCGAGACGGTGCGGCCGCGCGTGCGTTGACGAGCGCGAGCGCCAGCAGCCCGACAGCGACCCCCGCCATGACGCCCGCGGCGCGGCCGCTGGGTGGGAGCAGCAGCGCGCCGACGGCCGCGGCCGACACCAGGGCGATGTTGAAGGCCATGTCGTAGAGCACGAACACCCGCCCGCGGAACGCGTCCTGCACGTCGGCCTGCACCCGGGTGTCCGCGCAGATCTTCACCACCTGCCCACCGAGGCCGAGGGCGAACGCCGCGACCACCAGGCCCGCCTCGGCCAGCGTCGCCGCGAACCCGGCCTGCGCCACGGCGCCCACCACGAGCCCCGCGGTGACCGCGGTGCGGGTCGACCAGCGCCCCACCAACCACGGAGTGACGACCGCCGCCAGCACGAATCCCACGCCGGCCGCCAGCAACGCGATCGAGAGCCCGGCCAGCCCGGCGTCGGGGTCGCCGGGGTCCGCGTACGTGCTGCGGTGCAGCAGGATCCCGGCGACCAGCGTGAGCGACGCGCAGAGCCGCTGACCGGCGACCAGCCCGATCGCGGTCGCCGCCGCCCGCCGCACCCGAAGATGCTCGGCCGCCGCGGCCAGCCCGTGCAGCACCAGGCGCACCGCCTGGCCGGGTGGCGGCAGGTCGGGGTCGGGGTCCGGCCCGAGCGCCGGCCGTGCGAAGCCGAGTCCGACGGCGGCGGCCAGCAGCCAGACGCCGGCGGCCACGAGGGCGAGCACCGGGTCGCCGGTCACCGCCTGTGCGGCGCCGGCCGCGCCCAGCCCGACGACGTAGGCCAGCGTGCCTGCGGTGGGGACGACGGCGTTGGCGGCCAGCAGCCGGGCCCGGGGCACGGTGTGCGGCAGTGCGGCCGACAGGCCGGCGAGGACGAACCGGTTGACGCCGAAGCCGGCGACGACCATGACGAACAGCACCGGGTCCGGCACGCCACCGGCGAGTGCGGCTGCCAGCCCGACCCCGAGCAGTGCCCGCACGGCGGTCGCCCCCACCAGGACGTCGCGCCGCGACCAGCGGTCCAGCACCACCCCGGTAAACGGGCCGACCACGGTGAACGGCAACAGGGTGGCCGCGGTGACCGCCGCGATCGCGCCGGGCGTCGTCTGCCGCTCCGGGGAGAAGAACAGGTACGAGGCAAGCGTGGCCTGGACGAGACCGTCGGCACCCTGGCTCAGCAATCGCAGGCCGAGCAGCCGCCGGAACGCCGGCAGCGGCAGCAGCCGCCTCAGCTCGCCCACCGTGCTCACGACCGAAGTGTGACAAGGGCGTGCTTCCGGCCGTGGACGGCGCGGCACTAGCCTCCGAGGGTGAACGGGGAACGGTACGGGGACGTGGGGATCGGGAGGCTCAGCGGTCGCCGATCCAGACCGGTGGTCGGGGCGGCCGGCGGGGCGGTGGTCGCGGCGGTCGTGGCGGTCGTGGCGGTCATGGCGGTGACCCTCCCGCTGCTGGCAGGCCCGGCGCTCGCGGGCGCGGACAAGCCGCGTGACGTGCTCAACGGCGGCAACACCGCCGAGCACCTCGTCGGGACGCCGCGGTCCGACTCGATGTACGGCCACGGTGGCGACGACCGGCTCGCGGGGCGCAGGTCGCGCGACTTCCTGTCCGGCGGCCGCGGCGACGACCGGCTGGTGGCAGGTCGCGGCGCCGACCTGATCCGCTGCGGACCCGGCGACGACGTCGTCGTCGGCGTCGACCCGACCGACCGGATCGACCTCGTCAGCTGCGAGCGGCGCCGCAACCACCCGCCCCACCCGCCGTCCCCTCGGGACTGACCCACAGCAGTCCCGCGCGGCGGTGACCCCTGACGGCTCTAGCATCCGGGGGTCGATGGCCCGGGAGCGGTGAGGGGTGTGCGGTGAGTGGTCCGTTCGAGCCCTACCCGGTCAGCCCGGGGTGGATCGACGCGGCTGCCAACAAGGTCGAGCGAGCGGCTGAGCCGGTGCGCGACGTCGCGCACCTGGCCGGGACCGCGGTGGCCGTGGCCAAGTCCGAGACCGTCGACGGCCTGCTCGGCTGGATGGACGAGATCGACCAGCCGCTGCTCGCCCTCGGCGACTCGCTGCACCAGCAGGCCTCGTACGCCGCCGCGGTCGTCAGCACCTGGGCGCTTGCCGTGCTGACGTTCAACGAGCAGGTCGACGAGCTGAACCGGGAGTACGCCGAGGCCCAGGCGAGCGGGTTCGGCGTCCCCGAACCGATGATGCGGGCCGGGCAGACCCCGGAGGCCCGCGCCACGATGTTCGACCGCTACGACGACGCCGTCGCCGGTGCCGCCGCGGCCAAGCTGTCCGAGCTGCGGATCCGCAAGCACCGGCTGGACGACCAGCTCGACGAGACCGCCGACGACCTCGCGAGCCGACTCAACCGCTGCCCGACCGCGTCCGACTGGTCGTACTTCGACGCCCTCGGCGTGCTGCCGCCCGGCGCCCAGCCGTACGTCCCGACGCCTCCGCCGCCGCCGGAGGAGGACCACGACAACTGGTTCGAGACCGTCTTCAAGACCGTCGTGTTCGACCCGGGCCAGTGCGAGGACGGCTTCTCCTTCGGCTGCGCCACCGAGGTCGTCGGCATCCTTCCCGTCGGCAAGATCGTGAAGGGCGGCAAGCTCGCCGCCAAGGGGATCAAGGCCGCCGACAACGCCCGCGACACCGAGAAGACGATCGACCGCGCCGAGGACGCCGTCGACGATGCCGGCGACCTGGCCAAGGGCGACACCCCGCGGATCCACGTCGAGGAGGGCAAGCAGGGCAAGCACATCCCGGGTCACCCCAACTACCAGGACGGCAAGTCCTACCTCGACGAGGGCGTCGACCCCGAAGACCTGGCCCAGTACGCCGGCACCGGCCAGCAGCGGGGCAACGTGCCGGTCGGAGAGCCGGGCTCCAAGGAGGTCGTCGACGCCGGGAAGGTCATCGGGGTGTACAAGAACGAGATCGAGGGCGTCGCGCAGGAGACGACCAATTACATGATCCACTACTCGAAGACGGGCATCCACATCGTGCCGGCGCGACCCAACCCGTGAGGGCCGCCGACACCGTACGGCGGACTGGAGGGCGGCGATGACCGGTGAGCCGGGCGGCCAGGAGCCCTCCCCTCGTGCCCTCGCCGTCGCCTCGGTGCTGCGCGCGCTGCTCGGTGAGCTGACCCCGGACCTGCGCGCCGTCGCCGTGCGGGTCACGCCCGACGAGGTGCGGGCGCGCTTCGTCTACGAGCCCGGCGACGCCGCCGGGCGCGAGCGCGCGGAGGAGACCGTCGACGACGTCGAGGCGGAGATGATGGCCGACTACCTCGACGACGTCGTCGGCTGCGTCGCGGAGTTCTCCGACGCGCCGCGGCTCGAGCTGGGCAGCGACGAGTTCTGGGTGCTCCGCCGCCGCGAGCCCTCGTCGCCCTAGACCTCGCCGCGGATGAACGCCTCCACGCCGTCGCGGCCCTCGTCGTCGGGTCGCTGGATCGGCGGCGACTTCATGAAGTACGTGGACGCCGGGTGCACCGGCCCACCGATCCCGCGGTCCAGCGCGATCTTGGCCGCCCGGACGGCGTCGATGATGATGCCGGCGGAGTTGGGGGAGTCCCAGACCTCCAGCTTGTACTCCATGTTGATCGGCACGTCGCCGAACGCCCGGCCCTCCAGCCGCACGTAGGCCCACTTGCGGTCGTCGAGCCACTGCACGTAGTCGCTCGGCCCGATGTGCACGTTGCGGGCACCCAGGTCCGCGGTGAGGTTCGACGTCACCGCCTGCGTCTTGGAGACCTTCTTCGACTCCAGCCGGTCGCGCTCGAGCATGTTCTTGAAGTCCATGTTGCCGCCGACGTTGAGCTGGTACGTGCGGTCCAGCTTCACGCCCCGGTCCTCGAACAGCTTGGCGAGTACCCGGTGCGTGATCGTGGCACCGACCTGGCTCTTGATGTCGTCACCGACGATCGGCACCCCCGCGGCCTCGAACCGCGCCGCCCACTCCGGGTCGGAGGCGATGAAGACCGGCAGGGCGTTGACGAACGCGACACCGGCCTCGATCGCGCACTCGGCGTAGTGCTTGTCGGCCAGCTCGCTGCCCACGGGGAGGTACGAGACGAGCACGTCGACGCGGGCGGCGCGCAGCGCCTGCACGATGTCGACCGGCTCGGCGTCGGACTCCTCGATGGTCTCGCGGTAGTAGCGGCCGAGACCGTCCAGGGTGTGCCCGCGCTGCACGGTGACACCCGTCGGGGGCACGTCGCAGATGGTGATCGTGTTGTTCTCGCTGGCCCGGGTGGCCTCGGCCAGGTCGAAGCCCACCTTCTTGGCGTCGACGTCGAAGGCGGCGACGAACTCGATGTCGCGCACGTGGTAGTCGCCGAACTGCACGTGCATGAGCCCGGGCACGGTTCCCGCGGGGTCGGCGTCGCGGTAGTAGTGGACGCCCTGCACGAGCGACGTCGCGCAGTTGCCGACGCCGACGATGCCCACCCGGATCGGGCCGTGGTCTGTGCTCATCGGGTTCTCCTCGTGGTTGTGGCCTGCGTGGTCGGTGTCTCTGGCGGTGTCGGTTCGACGGGGTGGCTGCCGGCCCGCTCGGTGTCGATCAGCTCGCTCAGCCACTGCACCTCGCGCTCGACCGACTCGACGCCGTGCCGCTGCAGCTCGCGGGTGTACGGGTCGTCCCGGCCACCCCGGGTCCGCGGCGCGGCCGTGCGGACCCGCTCGAGGCGTTCCTCCAGGCGGCTGCGGCGACCCTCCAGGATGCGGACCCGGGTGCGGGCGTCGGTGTGGGCGAAGAACGCGAAGTGCACGCCGAAGTGCTCGTCGTCCCACGCGGTCGGCCCGGCGTCGGCGAGCAGCGCGCCGAACCGGCTGCGCCCCTCGTCGGTGAGGGAGTAGGTGATCCGGTTGCGCCGTGGCGCCTCGTCGGGCGCGGTCTCGATCGCGAGCTGCCCGCGGCGTACCAGGGTCTTCAGGCAGGGGTAGAGCGTGCCGTACGACAGCACCCGCCCCCAGCCCAGCAGGCCGGTCACCTGCTTGCGCAGCTCGTAGCCGTGCAGCGGGGAGTCGTGCAACAGCCCGAGGACCGCCATCTCCAGGGCCGTGCCGCGCGTGGCCACCGCTGCTCCGCTCCGTCGTCCGAGGTCACCACCGGCTGCTGAGCGTGCCGTTTGGCTGTATCGAGACGATACATCGAGCCGAGCGGTGGCGGTGCGGCCGGGGCGGGGTGCATTTCGGACCGGGGCCCTCGGGTCGGCACACTGTCCGCCGTGACCCACAGCGGCAAGGACGTTCCGGACGGCGGGCGACGGGGCCGCCGGCGCGCCCGCAAGGAGTCCGCCGACGGCGAGGCCGGCGGCGACTCCCCGCGCACGCCCAAGAAGAAGCGCGCGCTGTGGAAGCGGCTGCTGCTCTGGTTCGGCCTCGCCTTCGCGGGCCTGATGGCCGCCGGGCTCACCGCGTTCGTCATCGCCTACTTCGCGGTCGACATCCCCGACCCCAACGAGGACTTCCAGACCCAGACGTCGTTCGTCTACTACGCCGACGGCAAGACCGAGCTCGGCGAGTTCGAGCTGCAGAACCGGCAGCTGGTCGCGCTGTCCGACGTCCCGGAGACGATGCAGGACGCCGTGATCGCGGCCGAGGACCGCACCTTCTACGACAACTCCGGGGTCGACGTGAAGGGCATCGTGCGGGCCGCGTGGAACAACCTGCGAGGTGAGCCGACCCAGGGTGCGTCGACGATCACCCAGCAGTACGTGAAGATCGCCTACCTCTCGACCGAGCAGACCTACAGCCGCAAGGCCAAGGAAGCCATCCTGGCGTTGAAGATCCAGCAGGAGCTCTCCAAGGAGGAGATCCTCCAGGGCTACCTGAACACCATCTACTTCGGCCGCGGCGCCTACGGCGTGCAGGCCGCGTCGCAGGCCTACTTCGGCATCGACGTCGAGGACCTCGACGTGTCGCAGAGCGCGTTCCTCGCGGCCGTCCTGAACTCCCCGGGCAACCTCGACCCCAAGGAGGGCCGGCAGGCCAAGGCCGACGTCCTCGAGCGCTACCACTACGTCCTGGACAGCATGGTCGACGCGGGCACGCTGGAGCAGAGCGCGGCCGACAAGGTGTACGACCGGCTGCCGGCCACGCCGGTGGCCGAGACCGAGTCGCGCTTCGGTGGGCCCAAGGGTTACCTGCTCACGATGGTCCAGGACGAGCTGCGCGCGCAGGGCTTCTCCGACGAGGAGATCGCGGGTGGCGGGCTGCGGATCACCACGACCTTCACCCAGCAGGACATGCAGGCCGTCCGCCAGTCGGTGCAGCAGAACAAGCCCGACGGGCTCAAGGGTCTGCACATCGGCGTCGCGTCCGTCGAGCCCGGAACCGGTGCGGTGCGGGCCGTCTACGGCGGTCCCGACTTCCTCGGCAAGGAGAAGGGCGCCCAGATCAACTGGGCGACCGCCGGCGCCCAGCCGGGCTCGACGTTCAAGCCGTTCGCGCTGCTGGCCGGGATGCGGGAGGGCTACGGGCTGAACGACTACTTCGACGGCAGCTCCCCGTTGTACCTCGACGGTGGGGAGACGGTCGAGAACCAGGGTGACGAGTCGTTCGGCTCGGTGTCGCTGCTCAGGGCGACGGAGGACTCGATCAACACCGCCTACGTCGACCTCACGGTCTCGATGGAGAACGGTCCGCAGAAGGTGCTCGACGCGGCCAAGGCGGCGGGCATCCCGGACGACGTGCTGGCCGACATCCCACCGGTGGCAGCGGTGCCGCTGGGCTTCGGCAAGGTGCCGGCGATCGACATGGCCAACGCGTACGCCACGTTCGCCGCCGGCGGCGAGCGGGCCGACTGGTTCACCGTCGAGAAGGTCACCGACTCCGACGGCAACGAGCGCTACGACCACAAAGTGAGCACCGACCAGGTGATCACCGAGGACATCGCCTCGGACATCGTCTACGCGCTGCAGCAGGTGGTCAGCGTCGGCACCGGCACCAACGCCGGGGTCATCACCTGTCCGGCCGCCGGCAAGACCGGCACGGCGACGGCCGACGGAGTGACGGTCTCGTCGTCGTGGTTCGTCGGCTTCACGCCCAAGCTCGCGACCGCGGTGATGTACGTGCGCGGCGACGGCAACGACGAGCTGTACGGCTACCTGCCGACCTACTTCGGCGGCGAGTACCCGGCGCGGACCTGGGCGACCGCGATGGAGGGCGAGACCGGCGAGCAGGACTGCGGATCGTTCCCGGAGCCCGCCTTCGTGACCGGTGACCCGCCGACCCAGACCACGACCCCGCCACCGTCCACCACGACCCAGCCACCGTCGACCACGACCACCCCGCCGGACACGAGCACCACCCCGCACACGTCGCCGCCGACCACGACGACCAAGCCGCCGACGACCACGACCACGACGACCAAGCCACCGACCACCACGACGACGACCACGCTGCCGGTGCCGGACGACGGGTGAGCGGGACGCGAGGACCGACGAGGTGAGCCCGGGTCGTGACGAGCTGGTCGCCCCCACGCGGGACGACCCCTTCGTCGCGGCCAGCAGTCCCGTCGTCGGCGGCGTGCTGGGCGACCACGCGCGGTCGCACCCGGTGTGGACCGCGCTGCGGGTGGTGCTGGCGCTGGTGACCCTGACCTCGATGCTCTGGCTGGCGCGCTCCGCACCGTGCGCAGGCGCCGACGGCGCCTGGTGGAGCAGCGACCGGTTCTCCGACCTCTGCTACAGCGACGTGCCGCTGCGCTACACCGACAACGGCCTCGCCGAGCGCACGCCGCCCTACGGCGACACCCAGGGGCGCTACCCGGCCGGCACGGACACGCCGCCCGTCGCCGCTGTCGGCTACGTCGCCGCGGTGGTGGCCCAGGGGCTCACCGGGGCGGTGGTCGACGGGCGCGACGACGTGCCGGTCTCCCAGCTCAGCCAGTCGCCGGAGATCCGGTCGGAGGCGACGACGTACTTCTTCGTCGTGGTGCTGTTGTTGTTCGGCTGCGCGTTGGCGACGACCGCGCTGATCGCGGGCGGGTCCGGCCGCCGGCGCTGGGATGCTGCCGCCTTCGCCGCCGCGCCGGCGCTGCTGCTCGCCGGGACCATCGGCTGGGACCTGCTCGCGGTCGCGCTCGCGGTGGGGGCGTGGTTCGCCTGGACCCGCGGCCGACCGGTTGTCTGCGGGGTGCTCGCCGGGCTGGCGGTGGCCACGTCGGTCTGGCCGTTGGCGCTGGTCGCGGCCGTCGTCGTGGTGGGCGTACGAACCGGGCGCGGGCAGGACGCCGGGCTGACCGCCCTCGGAACCGTCACCAGCTGGGCCGTGCTGCAGCTGCCGGTGCTGCGGCTCGGCCTCGACGGCTGGTGGGCGACCGTCAACACCCGGCTCGGTGACCCGCCCGGCTACGGCTCGCTGTGGGGCGTCGCCGCCGACGGCGGGCACGCCCTCGACGCCGACCTGATGGCCCGGGTGGTGCTGCTCGCCGGAGCGGTGATCACCGTGGTCGTCGGCTGGCTGGCCTGGCGGTCCGCCCGGCCTCGGGTGGCGCAGCTGACGCTGCTGCTGCTCGTCGGCTGGTTGGTGGTGTGGCCGGTCTACTCCCCGCAGCAGGTGCTGTGGCTGCTGCCGTTCGCGGTGCTGGCCCGGCCGCGGTGGGCCGACCTGCTGGCCTGGCAGGCCGCCGAGGTCTTCTACTTCCTGGCGATCTGGATGCACCTGTCCGGCGCGACCACCGACAGCGGCCAGGTCGACCGGGTCTACGCCACCGCCGTCGTCGTGCGGGTCGTCGCCGAGCTGTGGTTCGCCTCCCGGGTCGTCCGCGACCTCCGCGAGCCGTGGTTCGACCCCGTCCACTCGCCAGGAGGCGGGGGTCAGGACAGGTCTACGTCGTCGAAGGTCGACGTGGTGTAGCGGACCTCGACCTCGACCTCGTCGCCCACCTCGGGCGGCTCGTCGCCGTGCTGCGCGCCGCGGGAGAGGAACAGCAGGCTCACCTGCATGTGCGGCGGCTCGACGAACCACCGCTGCCGGCCAGCCACCCGGAACGGGGACAGGGCGAGCCCGGCGGCGTCCAGCCCGCCGCGGGCCAGCGCGGTGGCGCGCTGCCGGACGCTGCCGGCCGGTGTCGGCGCCTCCAGCCCGATGCCGTGCGCGGTCCCCCCGGACACCACCAGCACGGTGCCCTCGCGGGTCAGCGCACGCTGGCGGTAGCCCACCCGCTCTCCGCGCGACACCGAGTGCCGGTCGAGCACGGTCGCCGTCACCCGCAGCGCTCCGCGGTCGCCCAGCCAGAGCCGGGTGCCGACGCGGGGGCGCACGGTCAGGCCCGGTCGGTCGGCCCGCAACCGGTCGACCTGCTCAGGGTCGAGGTGCGACACCCACAGCGTCCGGGTGTCCAGCCGGGAGGTCTCGAGCACCGCGGCCCACTCCTCGGCCTCCGGCTCGCGGTCGCCAGCGAGCGGCAGGTGCAGCGCCATCCCCTCCAGCCGCAGCCGCCCGCGCCGTACGCCGTCGGCGGCCGCCGCGAGGTCGTGGCGGGTCATGCCGTGCCGGGCCATCGACGTCAGCGCCTCGACGACGACCCGGGTGCCGGGTCGCTCGCCGACCACGGTGAGGTCGCGGAGCCGGCTCACCGTGTGCACCACCCGCGGGTCGTACGTGACCTGCAGGAACGGCCGCCACGGCTCCATCACCAGCACGTCGCCGCCGTACCGGGACAGGACCTCGGGCACCTCGGCGTAGGTGCCGACCGCTACGGCGTCGACGCCGAGCCAGTCCGCCCGCCGGGCGAGACCGGCCATCCCGAAGCCGTAGCCGTTGCCCTTGGCCACCGGCACCAGGGCGCTCGGGCCTCCGAACGCGTCCATCGTCGCGCGCAGGTGGGCGCGCCAGCGGTCGCCGTCGATGCGGAGGGTGAGCGGCACGTCAGTGCCTGCCGGGACGACGGCGCAGGTACAGGTCGAACGCCGCGTAGAGCGGTCGGGACAGCGGCAGGTCCCACTCGCCCACGTGCTCGACCGCCTCGCCCCCGGTGCCCACCTTGAACGTCACCAGCCCGACGTGCGGGTCGGACTCCTCCAACGTGTCGGTGATGCCGCGCAGGTCGTACACGGTGGCGCCGGCGTCGCGGGCGTCGCGGATCATCTGCCACTGCACCGCGTTGGAGCCGCGCACCTCGCGCTTGGCCGTGCTGGAGGCGCCGTAGGAGTACCACGCGTGCGCGCCGACGCGCACCAGCGTGGTCGCGGCGACCAGGTCGCCCTCGTGCTCGGCCAGGTAGAGCCGCAGCCGGTCGGGGGTCTCGGCGGTCAGCGCGTCCCACATGGTCCGGAAGTACGCCAGCGGGCGCGGCGTGAACTGGTCGCGGAGGGCGGTCTCGGCGTACAGCCCGTGGAAGGCGGCGAGGTCGGAGCGCTCCCCGGTGCGGACCGTGACGCCCTCCTTCGCCGCCTTCTTGATGTTGCGCCGCCACAGCTGGTTCATGCCCTTGAGCAGGTCGTCCTCGTCGCGTCCCTCGAGCGGAACCTGGAAGACGTACTGCGGCTGGCCCGCGCTGAACCCGCCGTCCGCGCGCTGCGGACGCCAGCGGGCGGTGCGCAGGTGGTCGACGACCCGGGTGCCGGTGGCGTCGGTCTCGTCGGCCGGTACGCCGCCCAGCCGGGTCAGGGCCGGGTCGGCGAGCGCCTTCTTCACCGTCGCCGCCTGCCAGCGCCGGGTGACCACGGGCGGGCCCATCCGGATGCCGAACGCACCGCCGGCGCGCAGGTGGGCGACCATCGGCTCGAGCCAGCCGGCCAGGTCGTCGGCAGCCCAGTCGATCACCGGACCTTCGGGCAGGTAGGCCAGCGTGCGGCGCAGCCGCGGCAGCTGTCGGTGCAGCACCAGCCCGACCCCGACCAGCTCGGTGCGGTCGTACCAGCCGAGCGACTCGGCCCGCCACTCGGTCTTGACCCGCCCCCACGCGGGCGTCTGCAGGAAGCTCGCGGACGCCTTGGACTCGACGAAGGACAGGTGCTCGTCGGGGCCGATCGGCCGCACGGTCAGGCTCACGCGACCCGACGCTAGCGGCTCGCCGCTCGGCGAGCGCCGGTGCGGGGTGCCGACTAGCGTGGCCGCTCGTGACAGGGGACGTCCTGGCCGGGTGGGTGGCCGAGCCGTTCCGGGCCGGCGCCGTGACGCACGAGGTCTACCGCCGCGGCGACGGGCCCGGAGTCGTGCTGCTGCCCGAGCTGCCCGGCGCGACCCCCGAGGTCATGACGCTGGCGAACCACTTGGTGGAGTCGGGCTTCGCGGTGGTGGTGCCGAGCCTGACCGGCACGGCCGGCCGACCCGCCTCGCTCCCCTACACGGTGCGCACCGTCGCCCGGGTGTGCGTGAGCTCGGAGTTCGCCGCCTTCGCCCGGGGCGCCGACCGACCGGTGGCGGCGTTCGTGCGGGCGCTGGCCCGCGACCAGCACTGGCGCAGCGGCGGGCCGGGTGTCGGCGTCATCGGGATGTGCTTCACCGGCGGGTTCGCCCTGGCCGCGGCGGTGGAGCCGGCGGTGCTGGCACCGGTGGGCTCGCAGCCGTCGGCGCCGTTCCCGGTGGGCCGCCGACGGCGCCGCGACATCGGCATGTCCCCAGGCGAGGCCGAGGTCGTGAGCGGTCGGATACGGACGGAGGGGCTCTGCCTGCTGGGGCTGCGGTTCAGCGCCGACAAGGTCTCGCGGGCCGAGCGGTTCGCGGCGCTGCAGGAGCGCTTCGGCGACGGGTTCCGGGTGATCGAGATCGACTCGTCGAAGGGCAACCCGCACGGCATCCCGCGCGGCGCGCACTCGGTGATCTGCTCCGACCTGGTCGACGAGCCCGGCCACCCGACCCTCGAGGCCCGGGCCGACGTCGTCGCCTTCCTCCGCGAGCGCCTGGGTTGAGGTTTCCCACGTTCGCTTGGGAAACCCAGGGTTCCACCGTGTTGCGACGCGGTGGAACCTTCGGTTTCCCGGGTTCACTTGGGAAACCCTGATGCGGCCTTACAGGTCGGCGGGCCAGTTGCGGGTCTCGAGCTGCTGCTGCAGGTGGCGCAGGAAGCGGGCGGCGTAGCCGCCGTCGACGACCCGGTGGTCAAAGCTCAAACCGATGGTGCCGACCGGGTGCACGGCGATGGCGTAGTCGCCCTCGTCGGTGGCGACCGCCACCGGCTTCGGCTTCACCGTGTCGGTCGCGAGGATCGCCACCTGTGGCTGGTTGATGATCGGCGCGGTGAGCAGGGTGCCGTACGGGCCGGGGTTGCTGATCGTGAACGTGCCGCCCGCGTAGTCGTCGGCGCCGAGCCGTCGCTCGCGGGCGCCCGCGGCGAGCTCGGCGATCCGCCGACCCAGGCCGGGGACGGTGAAGTCGCCGGCGTGGCGTACCACCGGCACGACCAGCCCGTCGGCGTCGAGGTCGACGGCGATCCCGAGGTGCACCCGGCGATGCACGAGCAGCGCGTCGTCGCCGACCTGGGCGTTGACGTGCGGATACGCGCCGATCGCGGAGACCACGGCGCGGGCGACGAACGGCAGGTACGACAGGCCCTGGCCCGCGGGCGAGCGGCGGGCCTGGTCGACCGCGTGGAAGTCGACCTCCACGGCCATGAACGCGTGCGGTGACGTGGCCCGCGACCGGACCATGTGCTCGGCGGTGCGGCGGCGGACCCGGCTGAACGGCACCACCTCGACGTCGTCGGGGACTGCTGCAGGCTCGCCCGCGGGTGCCGCGGCCGCCGGTGTCGCGTCGGCTGCGGGCGCCGCCGGCTGGGTGTCGACCGCGTCCAGGTCGGCGCGCAGGATCCGCCCGCCGGGACCGGTGCCGCTGACGTCGTCCTCGGACAGCCCGCGTTCGCGCAGCAGCCGCCGCACCAGCGGGCTGGCCCGGTGCCGCGTGTTGGGGGCGACGGGAACGGGGTGGAACCCCGCTCCCCCGGAAGTCGGGGGGTCGACCGGGGGAGCGGGGGTCTGGGGGGCGGGCACCGAGACGGGTGCCGCGGTGGGTGCGTGGTCGGGTCGGCCCGGCGGGGCGCCGGTCGCGGCCGCGGGGGCCTGGGTGGCCGGTGGGGCGTCGGCGGCGTCGCCGACGACGGCCAGCGCGGTGCCGACCGGAACCGTCTCGCCGGCGCCGACCAGGATCTCGCGCAGCACGCCGGCGGCGGTCGAGGGCACCTCGGTGTCGACCTTGTCGGTGGTGACCTCGAAGAGCGCCTCGCCCACGGCCACCGTGTCGCCGACGTCCTTGAACCACGTCGTCACGGTGCCCTCGGCGACCGTCTCGCCGAGCTGGGGCATGGTCACCTGGGTCATCAGGCCTGCATCGCCTTCTCGACCGTGGCCGCGATCCGCTCGACCGACGGCATCGCGAGGTCCTCCAGCGCGTCGGCGGACGGCAGCGGGATGTGCGGTGTGGTGATCCGGATCGGCGGCCCGTCGAGGTCCCAGAAGACCTCCTCGCCGACGATCGAGACGAGCTCGGCGCCCCAGCCGCACAACCGCGGGTTCTCCTCGACGGTGAACACCCGGCCGGTCCGGCTCACCCGGTCGAGGATCGTCTGGGTGTCCAGCGGGACGAGGCAGCGCAGGTCGACGACGGTGCAGTCGATGCCGGCGGAGGCCAGCTGCTCGGCCGCCTCGACCGTGCGCGGCACCATGTTGCCCAGCGCCAGCAACGTGGCGTCGCCGCCCTCGCGCAGCACCGAGGCGGCGCCCAGGGTGTCGACGATCTCGCCGTCGGGGACCTCGCCGCGTACGGGGTAGAGCGCCTTCTCCTCGAGGAAGACGACGGGGTCGGGGTCTCGCACCGCCGCCGCCATCAGCCCCACCACGTCGCGCGGGTTGGACGGCACGACGACCTTGAGGCCGGGGATCGACATCATCCAGTTCTCGACGCTCTGGCTGTGCTGGGCGCCGAAGCGCAGTCCGCCGCCGTTGCCCGACCGCACCACCAGCGGGAACGACATCTGGCCGGCGGTCATGTAGCGCGACTTTGCGATCTCGTTGGCGAGGATGTCCCAGCAGACGGCGAAGAAGTCGCTGAACATGATCTCGGCGATCGGCCGCATGCCGGTCATCGCCGCACCCATCGCGGCGCCGAGGATGGCCTGCTCGCTGATCGGGGTGTCGCGGACGCGTACCGGCCCGAACTCCTCGAGCAGCCCCACCGTGCCCTTGAAGACGCCGCCGGCGGCCGCGATGTCCTCGCCGATGAGCACCACGCTCTCGTCGCGCCGCATCTCCTGGGCGATGCCGCGGGCGATCGACTCTCTGAACGTCAGTTGCGCCATGCCGAGCCCCCGTCCGCCCACACGTCGGTCATCAGCAGGTCGGCACCGGGCGTCGCGCCCTCGCGGGCCTCCCGGGTGGCCCGTTCGACCGCCGCGTCGACCTCGGCCTCGATGCCGGACAGCTCACCGTCTCCGACACCGATCCCGAGCAACCGGTCGCGGTACATCGGCAGCGGGTCGCGCAGCAGCCACTTCTGCACCTCGTCGTCCGGGCGGTACTTGCCCGGGTCGGCGCGGGAGTGGCCGCCGTGCCGGTAGGTCTTGGCCTCGATCAGGCTCGGCCCCTCCCCTGCCCGGGCCCGCGCCAGCGCGGTTGAGGCGACGACGTAGACGTCGTCGGGGTCGTTGCCGTCGACGACGATCGGTTCGAGCCCGTATGCGCCCGCGCGGTCGGCGGCCGGCTGGTCCACGGCGGTGACCGCGCCGATCGGCGTGTACTCCATGTACAGGTTGTTCTCGCAGACGAAGACGACCGGCAGCTTCCAGATCACCGCGAGGTTCAGCGCCTCGTGGAAGGCGCCGATGTTGGTCGTGCCGTCGCCGAAGAAGCACACCGCGGCCTGCTCGGTTCCGCGGTACTGCGCGCTCCAGGCGGCGCCGTTGGCGATCGTGAGGTGGGCGCCGATGATCGCGTACGAGCCCATCACCCCGTGCTCGACGGAGGTGAGGTGCATCGAGCCGCCCTTGCCCTTCATCAGGCCGTTCTCGCGGCCGAGCAGCTCGGCCAGCACCCCGGTCATCGGCACGCCGCGGGCCAGCGTGTGCGCGTGGCCGCGGTAGGTCGCGAACGTGTAGTCGTCGGAGCGCATCGCGACGCCGAAGCCGGCCGCGATCGCCTCCTGCCCCAGGGACAGGTGGCTGGTGCCCTTGACCAGCCCCTCGAGGAACAGGTCGTAGGCCCGCTTCTCGAACCGCCGCAGCGCGACACAGGATCGGTAGAGGGCGAGCCGGGTCTCCAGCGCGATGTCGCCCGCGGGTGGCGCGACCTCGGGGGAGAACGACGACATGGATGCTCCTGACGGGACGGGGTCGGTCAGTACGGGTTGGCGACGACGAGCTCCTGGGCGGGGAAGAGGGTGAGCACAGTCGCCCCGTCGTCGGTGACGACGACCTCCTCCTCGATCCGGGCCGCGGAGAAGCCGTCGGTGGCCGGGCAGTAGGTCTCCAGCGCGAACACCATGCCCGCGCGCAGCTCCACCGGCTCGGTCATCGAGTTCAGCCGGGAGATGATCGGGCGCTCGTGCAGGCCGAGGCCCAGGCCGTGCCCGAACTGCAGCCCGAACGCCGCCATCTCGTCGGCGAAGCCGAAGTCGGTGGCCTTCGGCCACACCGCGGCGATCTCGTCGGTGCCGACGCCCGGTCGCACCATCGCGATCGAGGCGTCCATCCACTCCCGCGCCTTCGTGTACGCGTCGCGCTGGCTGCCGGTGGCGCTGCCGACCGAGAACGTGCGGTAGTAGCAGGTCCGGTAGCCGTTGTAGGAGTGGATGATGTCGAAGAAGGCCATGTCTCCCGGCCGGATCAGCCGGTCGGTGAAGTTGTGCGGGTGCGGGTTGCAGCGCTCGCCGGAGATCGCGTTGATCGCCTCGACCTGGTCCGAGCCCATCTCGATCAGCCGCTTGCTGGCCATCGCGACGACCTGGTTCTCGCGGATGCCCGGCTTCAGCGCCTCGACGATGTCCTGGTAGACGCCGTCGACCATCGCGGCGGCCTGGTTGAGCAGCATGATCTCGTCGGCCGACTTGATCACCCGGGCGTCGAGCAGCTGCTGCTGGCAGTCGACCACGGTGAGCCCCTGGCGCTGCATCTCGAACAGGAATGCCGGCTCGACGATGTCGACGCCGACCGGGGCGTCGGCCACCCCGGCGTCGTGCAGCAGACCCTTGATCTGCCGCACGGCCGACTCCATCAGCCCCGCGGTGGGCGCCACCGCGCCGCGCATGCCGAGCATGCCGGGGTGGCAGTTGGCGGGATCGAGCCAGGGCGAGTGGAGCTGGTGGTGCTTGGTGGCGGACCCGAAGTCCCAGAGCATCGGCTCGCCGCCCTCGGTCAGCAGCGCGTACCGGGTCATCTTGTCGCCGAGCGCGCCACCTACCCAGGTCTGCGTGGTGTAACGGATGTTGTAGAAGTCGAAGAGCAGGAACGCACCGCACTCGCTGGCCGCCAGCGACTCGCGGACCCGCCCGAGCCGGTAGTCGCGGAGCCGCGGGAAGTCGACCCGTTGCTCGTAGTCGACGCCCATGTGGCCGGGCGCACCCAGCGGTCGCACGTCAGCCGTCCCCACCATGCACGGCTGGGCCCAGGCCGTCGCTCACCTCGGCCTTCTCGGACTCGAGCTCGATGCCGGAACGGCGGGCCTGCTCGAGGATCAGGGAGGCGAAGTCCTCCTCGACCAGCCCGGCGCCGATCGCCGAGGCGACCAGCTGGGCGGCGAGGGCGGCGACCGGCATCGGCACGCCGAGCCGCTTGCCGGCATCCAGGCCGAGGTCGAAGTCCTTGTACAGCAAGGGATTGGTGAAGGTCGGCGTGAAGTCGAGGTTGACCAGTGCCGGCGTCTTGTAGCGGGTGAAGGTCGAGCCCATCACCGAGTCGTTGAGGAAGGCGAGGAACGCCTCGCGACTGGTGCCGCCCTGCTGGGCGAGCAGGGTGATCTCGGCCAGCGACTGGGTGACGACGCCGAGGAAGACGTTGTGGCAGATCTTCACCAGCCGGGCCACCTCGCCGTCGCCGACGTAGGTCACGCCACGCCCGAGCAGGTCGAGCAGCGGCGCCACGTCGTCGTACGCCTCGCGCGGTCCGGAGACGGCGAGGGTGAGCTTGCCGGCGGCGACGACCGACGGGTTGCCGCTCACCGGCGCGGCCAGCAGCGCCGTCCCGCGCGCGGCCGCTGCCTCGCGGACGGTCTGCGACGACTCGGCCGACACGGTGGAGGAGTCGACGAGGACGTGCGGGGCGGCCGCGCCGCTGAGCAGGCCGTCGGCACCGAGCACCACCTGCTCGAAGTCGGCCGACGCCGACACCATCGTGAACACCACGTCGCGGTCGGCGAGGTCGGCCGGTCGATCGACGACGGTGGCACCGGCGACCGCCTCGGCCTTCGACCGGGTGCGGTTCCAGATCGCGACGTCGTGACCGGAAGCCACCAGGCGTTCGGCGAGGGCGGCCCCCATCCGCCCCGCGCCGATCCACCCGATCCGGGGGGCGTCCGACCACGCGCTCATGCATGCTCCCGACGTTGACTGCAATCGGTTGCAATCCTCACCTGAGGGGCGGGTGACCGTCAAGCCAGGGGTGTGCTCAGCGGGGTGGGGCGGTGGAGCCGCGGACGGAGAGGGAGAGCGGGAGCAGCAGCGAGCGGGGGTGGCGGTCGGTGTCCTGGAGCACCTCGAGCAGCAGCCGGGCGGCCTCGGCCCCGATCTCGTAGTGCGGCACCCGCACCGAGGTCAGCGGCGGGGCGACCCGGTGGATGAACGGCATGTCGTTGAAGCCGACCACGCTGACGTCGCCGGGGCAGGACAGCCCGTGCCGCTCCAGCGCGTCGTAGCAGCCCAGGGCGATCAGGTCGTTGCCGGCGAGCACGGCGGTGTACGGCACGTCGCTGGCCACGACCCGTTCCATCGCCTCCGCGCCTGCCGCCTCCGACCAGGCCGCGCAGCCCACGACCCGGTCGTCGCCGTCCGGCAGCCCGAGATCCTCCAGGGCCTGCCGGAACGCCTGCCGCCTGGTCACGCCCGTCGACAGGTCCTGCGGACCGGCCAGGTGCACGATCTCGCGGTGTCCCAGCCCGGTCAGGTGACGCATTGCCATCGCCACGCCGGCGGCGTCGTCGGCGGTGACCGAGGGGATGCCGGCGTTCGCGACCCGCCGGTTGACGAGGACCAGCGGCGTCCCCGCGGCCGCGAGCTCCTCCAGCAGCGGGTGCTGCAGCCGGGCCGTCGCCGCCACGTACCCCTCGACGCTGCGGCTGCGGAACGACTCGATCGCCTCGGCCTCGCGCTCGGGATCGTTGTCGGTGTTGACGATCCAGGCGCTGTAGCCGACCGTGCGCAGGACGTCCTCGATGCCGCGGACGATCGGCGGGAACAGC
Organism: uncultured Actinomycetota bacterium; assembly: GCA_963785115.1. Classification (GTDB taxonomy): domain Bacteria; phylum Actinomycetota; class Actinomycetes; order Propionibacteriales; family Nocardioidaceae; genus JACCWP01. The sequence continues at coordinate 365,339 of CAWATY010000006.1, read as the reverse complement.
GGGTTGGTCAGGTCGGGCAGCAGCAGGCCGATGCTCGCCGAACGCGAGGTCTTCAGGCTGCGGGCGATCGGGTTCGGCGTGTAGCCCAGCTGGCTGGCGGCGGCGTCGACGCGCTCGGCGGTCTCGGCGTTGACCAGGCTGCGGGTGGCCTCGTTGAGCGCCCGCGAGGCGGTCGCCGGGTGCACACCGGCGAGCTCCGCGACCTCCTTGAGGGTGGCCCGACGCACGTCGCGCACAGTAGCGGGTGCGGTGCCGGTCCCCGCGTCGCGCGGCTCCGCCGGCGCGCTCGACCCTCGGCTAGCGGCTGTCCAGGTGCTGACGCATGACCGCGTTGTGGCGGGCCACCGCCGCGAGCGCTGCGTCGATGTCACCCGCCTCCAGCGCGGTCACGATCGGTTCGTGCAGCGCCAGCTGGCCCTCGGCGGCGTTCGGTCGCAGCCACCGCGGCACCTCGTCGCGGTCGACCCAGGACCGGTACTCGTAGCGCAGCACGGCGGTGTGCACGCTCTCGTAGATCGCGGTCAGGAACGGGTTGCCGGAGACCCCCACGACCGTGGCGTGGAACACCGTGTCCGCGGCGATCCAGGTGGAGGTCTCCCCCACCGAGTCGGCCAGCCTGCGCAGCGACTCCCGGACCCGGGCCAGATCGTCCGCGGTGCGTCGGGTGGTCGCCTCCTGCACGCCGAGCTGCTCCAGCCACTGCCGCAGCTCGACCAGCTGCGCGACGTTGTCCCGCTCGAGCTCGAACAGCGTGGTCAGCGAGGTGGTGATCGACCGGTCCGGCTGCCGGAGCACGTACGCCCCGGAGCCCCGGCGGACCTCGACCAGCCCCATCAGCGACAGCGTGCGCAGCGCCTGGCTGACCGTCGGCCGGCTGGCGCCGAGCATCTCGGCGAGATTGCGCTCCGACGGGAGCCGGGTCCCCTCCACCAGGTCCTGGTCGAGGATGAACGCCCCGATCTTGCCGGCGACCTCGTCGGTGAGCCGCGGCACCTGCACCGGGGGGACGGCACTCATGTCCACCGGGTCGGTGCGCCGGCGGGCCACCATCAGTCGACCTCCGGGCGCTCGGGCTCTGACAGCGACGCCCCCAACGACGCCGCCCGCGCCTGCTGCTCGTAGAGCGCGAGGAAGTCCTGGTCGCGGGCGCCGGTCCCGATCGCGGTCTGGATCAGCTGGTGCACCGCCGCCGCCACCGGCATCGGCACCTCGAGGTCGCGCGCCGCGCCGAGGCCGAGGTCGAAGTCCTTGCGCAGCAGATCGGTGGTGAACGTCGGCGTCCAGTCCCTTGCCACCAGGTCGGGGGTGCGGAGCCGCACCCAGTCCGAGCCGAGCACGGTCCCGTTGAGGAAGGCCAGAAAGGCCTCCCGCTCGGTGCCGCCCTTCTCCGCGAGCGTCGTCACCTCGACCAGTGCCTGCACCATGACCCCGAGGTAGAGGTTGGTGCACAGCTTCACCAACCGGCTCTGCTCCTGCTCGCCGGCGTGCACCGCGACGGTGGCCAGCTGCTCGAGGTAGGGCGCGACACGTTCGTACGCGCCGACCGGCCCCGACGCGACGATGCACGCCCGGCCCTCGGCCACGACGTGGGGGTTGCCGCTCACCGGGGCGGCCACGAACGCGACGCCGGACCCGTCCGCGGCCGCGCGCACCCGTGCCGACGCCTCGGGCGACACGGTCGAGCAGTCGACGACGACCGACGGCCGGGTGGGTCCCGCGAGCAGGCCCGCCGGACCGGCTACCACCTCGAGCAGGTCGGCGGGTGTCGACACCATGACGAACACGACGTCACAGCCGGCGAGGTCGCCGATCGTGTCCACCGCGCGCGCGCCCCGCGCCACCAGCGGCTCGGTCTTCGCCGCGGTGCGGTTCCACACCCGCAGCGGGTGCCCCGCGTCGACCAGCCGGCCGGCCAGGGCGGCGCCCATCCGGCCGGTGCCGAGCCAGCCGAGGGTGTCCGGGCTGTCGTCGGCCGTCACCGGGCGGCGTCCATGGGTCCGGTGGCGGCGGCGGCCGGCGTGCCGGGCAGGTCGACGCCGTTCCAGTACTGGGTGCCGGCGACGTACAGCTGGTCGGCCGGGAACCGGGTGAGCAGCTCGCAGCCGTCCGCCGTGACGACGACCTCCTCCTCGATCCGGGCAGCGGCCCGGCCGTCAGGCGTCGGCCAGTAGGTCTCGATGGCGAAGACCATCCCCTCCTCCAGCGTGACCGGGTGCTCGAAGGAGTGGTAGCGGCTCATCAGCGGGCGCTCCCAGTTCGACAGCCCGAGACCGTGGCAGTACTGCAGCCCGAAGGCCTCCTCCTCGCTGCCGAAGCCGAACTCGTGAGCGGCGGGAAAGTGCCGGACCACGTCGGCCGAGGTCGCACCGGGGCGGATCTCGGCGATCGCGTCGTCCATGAACTCCCGCGCCAGCGCGTACGCCCCGCGTTGCGCGCTGTTGCTGCCGCCGACGTTGAGCGTGCGGTAGTAGCAGGTCCGGTAGCCGTTGTAGGCATGGATGATGTCGAAGTACGCGGTGTCGCCGGGCCGGATAACCCGGTCGGAGAACACGTGCGGGTGCGGGCTGCAGCGCTCCCCCGAGATCGAGTTGACCGCCTCCACCTCGTCCGACCCGCGCTCGTACAGGTAGCGGTTGACGAGGGCCACCATGTCGTTCTCGCGCACCCCGGGGTGAAGCCGGCGGTACAGCTCGTCGTACGCGCCGTCGACCAGCGCTGCCGCGTGGTCGAGCAGGGCGATCTCGTCCCGGGTCTTGATCTTCCGGACGTCCTGCATGAAGCCGTGGCCGTCCTCGACCCGCAGCCCCTCCCGCTCCATCGCGCGCAGCACCGGCAGCTCCACGACGTCGACGCCGACCGGCTCGTCGGCCAGACCGTGGTCGCGCAGGATCCCGACCAGCCGACGGGCGTTGCCGGCCTCGACGCCGACCTCCTCGGGGATCGCGCCCCGCCAGCTGGACAGACCGGCCTGCCAGCTCTGCTCGCCGAACCAGTCGGCGTAGCGCTGGTGGGTTCGTGCCGCGGAGCCGATGTCCCACAGGATCGGGTCCTGGCCGCGCATCACCAGCGCGCAGCGGAAGAACTTGTCCCTGGCCCAGTTCCCGATGTGCGTGGCCGTCGTGTAGCGGATGTTGTTCATGTCGAACAGCACCAGCGCGCCGAGGTGCGAGCGCTCGAGGGCGGTCTGCACGGCGGCGAAACGGTCGTTGCGGAGCCGCTCCGGGTCGACCCGGCGCTCCCACTCGACGGTCTGGGTGGCGCCGGGCGAGGCGATCGGGGGCTTCTGGGTGGCTGCCGAGTAGAAGTCGGCCATGGTCTCCTCCTGGCTGCGGGTCGGGCCGGGTCGGGCGAGGGGTCGGGCGAGGGTCAGACGGGCGAGTACTCGCCGGCGCCGACGGTTGCGGCGCTGTCCAGGGCGGCGTGGACCGCGGTGTCCGGGGCGGGACCGGCGCGCCCGAGCACGGCCCAGGCGGTGTCGACGACGGTCCGCGTGGACAGGCCGTACTTCTCGAACAGGTAGGGCGCGTCGGCGGAGCCCTCGGCGAAGACGTCGCGCAGCCCGACCCGGCGCAGCGGGCGGCCGAGCCCGGCCTCCGCGAGCGTCTCGGCCACCGCGGACCCGAGCCCCCCGACGACGGAGTGGTTCTCCAGGGTGAGCACGGCCTCGGCCTGCCCGGCCACGGCCAGCACGGTGGCGGTGTCCAGCGGCTTCACGACGGCCAGGTCGACGACGGAGGCGCTGACCCCGGCGGCGCGCAGCACCCGGGCGGCCGCCCGCGCGGTGGCGAGCATCATGCCGCCGGCGAACAGCGCGACGTCGCTGCCGGACTCGACCACTCTTGCCCGGTCGAGCGACAGCGCCTCGTCGTCGTCGTCGTACACCAGCGGGATCTCGCCCCGCTTGAGCCGCAGGTAGACCGGTCCGGGCAGGTCGACGATCGCGGGCACCACCTCGGCGATCGACCGGGCGTCGGCCAGGTCGATCACGGTCATGTTCGGCAGCGCCCGCATCAGCGCGACGTCGTCGATGGCCTGATGGCTGGGACCACCGGGCGTGGAGACGCCTGGCATGAATCCGACGATGCGCACCGGCAGGCCGGGGTACGCGACGGCGTTCGCGACCTGGTCGTAGGGCCGGCGCGTGGCGAACACGCCGAAGGTGTGCACGAACGGGACCAGGCCCGACCGGGCCAGCGCGCCGGCGACGCCGATCATGTTCTGCTCGGCCATCCCGCAGTGCACGAACCGGTCCGGGAGCTCGTCCTGGAACAGGTCGACCTCGCACTGCCGGGTGAGGTCGCCGCTGAGGCAGACGACGTCGCCGCGGGATCGCGCGAGCTCGACCAGCGCCCGGCCGTACGGCTTGGTGACGGTGCGGTACGGCGGCTCATGCACGGTTGTCGTCTCCCTTCTCGGCGATCCGTGCGGTGAGCTCGTCGACGGCGGCCGCGGCGAGCTCGGGCGGCAGCGTGATGAAGTGCCCGTCGGCGTCCGCCGGCAGTGCCTCGACGCCGTGCAGCGTCGACGTGCGGCAGACCACCACGCTCGGCCGGGGATCGTCCCGGGTCCGGCGCACCGCGGCCAGCACGGCGTCGAGGTCATGGCCGTCGACGTCCTGCGCGAACCAGCCGAAGGCCGTCCACTTGTCGGCCAGCGGCTCGATCGTGGTGATGCTGTCGACCGGGCCGTCGACCTGCGAGTTGTTCGCGTCCAGCAGCACGGTGAGCGCCGCGAGCCGGTGGTGGGCGGCGAACATCGCCGCCTCCCAGACCTGGCCCTCCTCGACCTCGCCGTCACTCACCATCGCGAACGTCCGCGCGTCCCGGCCCGCCATCCGGTCGGCGAGCGCGTACCCCGCCGCGGCCGACAACCCCTGGCCGAGCGAGCCGCAGGTGTGGTCGAACAGCGGCGATCGCTCGGTGCCGATCGCCTCGAGCGGTGAGCCGTTCTGCCCGTACGTCTCGAGCAACGCCTCGTCGAGCAGACCGAGCTCACCCGCCGCCGCGAACGGGCCGATCACGTAGTGGCCGGGTGAGCACACCAGCCGGTCGACGCCCGGGCGCAGCACCGTGAACAGGGCGGCGACCTGCTCGGCGGACGAGAGGGCCTGGCCGAGGTAGCCGAAGCCCTGCCGGGCCACCATCCGCACCGCGCGCCGCCGGATCCGCAGGGCCAGCTCGGCCGGGTCGACGGCCGACCAGGTCGTCCCGGGGTCGGAGAGCAGTGGTGAGGGCACGCGGCTCCCGGGCGGAGGAGGGGCAGATTGGCAAAGTGGCTAGGCCAGATTTCCGGGCGCTGCGGGCCACTGTCAACTGTGCGCCGTGGGCTGGTGCGGGCGGCAGGCGTCACGCACCCGCCCGCAACCCTCCGCTTGACAAGGCCGTGGGCGGGTCACAGGATGACCGGAAACCGGCTGCAATCGATTGCCGTCTCCGAGGAGAGTCATGACCACACGGCTGCGTCCCTCGTCCCGCCCCACCCGGCGGCTCCGCGCACTCGCCGCCCTGCTCGCGGTCTCGGCGCTCGCCCTGTCCGCCTGCACCAAGAGCGACGACTCCTCCGGCGGGGGTGGGCGGCGATGACGAGGGCCCGATCTCGATCGGGGCGTCACTGCCGCTGACCGGAGAGTTCTCGCAGCCGGGCACGGCAGCGAAGGAGGGCTACGAGGTCTGGCAGGAGCTCACCAACGCCAACGGCGGGCTGCTCGGTCGCGATGTCGAGCTCACCATCAAGGACGACGCGTCGAACCAGAACACGATCGTCTCCGACTACACCGCGCTGATCAGCCAGGACCAGGTCGACCTGCTCCTCGGCACGTTCTCGTCGCTGCTCAACCTGCCCGCCTCCGCGGTCGCCGAGCGCAACCAGATGCTCTACGTCGAGCCGGCCGGCGGTTCACCGGACATGTTCAGCCGCGACTTCCAGTTCTTGTTCTTCGCCCAGCAGGCCACCGCCGACAAGCAGGGCGACGTGTTCGCCAACTGGCTGTCGTCGCTGCCCGAGGACGAGCGGCCGCAGACGGCTGCCTACCCCACCCTCGACGACCCGTTCGCGCTCCCGACCTCCGAGGGCATCGAGGCGATCCTGGCCGAGAACGGCATCGAGACGGTCTACCGCGAGACCTACTCCATCGACACCAAGAACTTCGACACGATCGTCAACGCGATGAAGTCCGAGGACCCGGACATCGTGGTCAACGGGGCGCAGACCGAGGACGGCATCGGCATGGTCCGCGCGATGATCAAGGCCGACTTCGAGCCCGACTGGCTCTACCAGACCAACGCGCCCTCGCTCGGCGAGCAGTACTCCGACGCGATCGGGGTGGAGAACACCGAGGGCGTCTTCTACTCGATCAGCCACTCGCCGGAGGCCGCGACCCCCGGCAACGAGGAGTTCGTCGCGAAGTACGACGAGATGTTCGGCGGCTCCCCGCCCGAGGACGCCGCCGACGCCTTCGCGGCCGGCCAGGTGCTCACCGCGGCCGTCGAGGCCGTCGGCGGGATCGACGACCAGGCGGCGCTGGCCGACTGGCTGCGTGACAACGAGGTCGACACCATCCTCGGTCCGCTGAGCTGGAACGACGACGGCAGCCCGATCGGCGAGTTCCTCACCGGCCAGTGGCAGGACGGCGGCGTCGAGATCGTGCTGCCCCCGGAGGCAGCGACCAGCGACAAGATCGTGATGGGCTGGGAGCCCGGCGGCAACGCTGATGGAGCAGTTCGTCCAGAACCTGGCCCTGGGCCTCCTGCTCGGCGGTGTCTACGCCTTGGTGGCTGCCGGGCTGACCCTGATCTTCGGCGTCATGAAGATCATCAACCTGGCGCAGGGAGCGTTCCTCGTCCTGGCCGCGTTCATCAGCTACACGCTGTGGTCCTGGGCGGGGATCGACCCGCTGCTGTCGATCCTCGTCACCACGCCGGTGACCTTCGTGCTCGGCTGGGTGGTCTACCGGCTCGCGGTCTCGCCGATCCGTACCGCGCCGATGTCGTCGACGGTGCTGCTCACCTTCGGCCTCGCGCTCGTGCTCGAGGCCGTGATGGGCATGACCTGGGGCAACAACTCCACCGCCATCCGGCCGACGTACGTCGACGAGTCCTACACCTTCGGTGAGCTGTTCCTGCCGAAAGCACAGGTGTTCGGCGGCGTGGTCGCGCTGGTCGTGCTGGCCGGCCTCTACCTGCTCCTCAACCGGACCTGGACGGGCCGGGCGATCCGGGCCGCGGCGGTCAACCCCACCGGCGCCGAGCTGGTCGGTATCACCATCGGCGACGGTGGCGGCCCTGGTCTTCGCCATCGGAATCGCCACCGCCGGGGCGGGCGGCGCCATCGTCGGCGTGCTCTACCCGTTCCTCCCCGCCGCCCACTACCAGTGGATCGCCCGGCTGCTGGCGATCGTCGTGCTCGGCGGCATGGGCAGCCTCGGCGGCGCCGTCCTGGCCGCCTTGGTCTTCGGGATCGCCGAGACCCTGACGCAGGCCTACATCTCGCCGGCCTGGGCGACCGCGGTGCCGTACGCGATCGTGTTCGCGGTGCTGCTGGTCCGTCCGCAGGGGCTGCTCGGCTCGAAGCTGCGCGAGGACGCGGTGGCCGCGTGAGCCGACTGCCCAGGTGTCGCCGCGCCGACCCGCTCTGGGTCGGCCGGCTCCTCGCCCTGGTCGCCGGGCGTGCTGCTGCTCGCCTACCCGTGCTGTCCGACGACCCCTACTACCAGAACATGATCGTCCTCTCGCTGGTGTTCGCGGTCGGAGCCACCGGCCTGAACGTCATCACCGGGCTCGCCGGCTACGTGTCGCTCGGCCAGGGCGCGTTCGTCGGACTCGGCGGCTACACGATCGGCGTGCTGGCCAGCCGGGTCGAGTGGTGTCTCGGCGTGGTGGTGGGTCCCGGTCGCGGCGGTCGTCAGCGCGCTGGTCGCGGTCGTGCTCGGCCTGGTGGCGCTGCGTGCGAGCGGGCCGTCGTTCGTCATCATCACCGTCGCGTTCCTGTTCCTCGTGCAGGTCGTCGCCGTCAACTGGGTGTCGCTCACCAACGGCACGGCGGGGCTCACGCTGCCGCTGCCGACGTGGGACTTCGAGATCCTGAACTGGCCCTTCTACTACGCGCTCGTGCGTGATCCTCGCCCTGCAGCTGGTGATGAGCTGGTGGATCCGGCGCACGAAGTTCGGCATGGGCCTGGTGGCGATCCGCGAGGACGAGACCAAGGCCGCAACAGTCGGCATCAACCTCCCGGTCCAGAAGATCCTCGCGTTCGTCGCCAGCACCGTCTTCGTCGGCATGGCAGGGGCCGTCTACGGCTACTACCTGACGTTCATCGACCCGCGCGGCATGTTCGGCATCCTGCTCAGCGTCCAGATCGTGTTGTCCCTGCTGATCGGCGGCAAGGGCACGCTGTGGGGTCCGGTGCTCGGCGCCTTCCTGATCGAGTACCTCAACGAGCTGGCCAACAACCAGCTCGGCGGCGGCAACGTCCGGCTGCTGATCTTCGGCGGGCTGTTGGTCGGCCTGGTGCTGTTCCTGCCCAAGGGCATGCTGCCCGCCGTCGAGAGCCTGCTAGTCCGACGCCGCACCCGGGGCAAGGCGGGCCTGGTCGGTGCCCGGCTGAAGCCGGGCGGCAGCTTCCCGGTCGCGCGCGACCGGGCCGCCCGGTCCCGGCGGTCGCGGCCGGTGCCCCGCTGCTGGAGATCAAGGGGCTGGCCCGCCGGTTCGGCGGCCTGCGCGCCGTCGACGGCGCGACCCTGACCGTGCCCGAGGGCTCGATCACCGGGCTGATCGGTCCGAACGGGTCGGGCAAGACCACGTTGTTCAACCTGATCGACAACACGCTGCGGCCCGACGCGGGGAGATCTGGTTCGCGGGGGAGCGCATCGACCGGCTTCCGTCGTGGGAGCGGGCGCACCGCGGGCTCGGCCGGACCTTCCAGATCACCAGGCTGTTCCGCGACATGACCGTGCTGGAGAACGTCGTCGTCCCGCAGCGCTCCTTCTCCTTCCAGCAGCTCGGCCGGATCGCGGTCAGCGGTGCGGAGGCGGAGCGGGCACAGGAGCTGCTCGACTTCGTCGGCATGGGCGCGTTCCGCGACCAGCGCGCCGCCGCGCTGTCCTACGGGCAGCAGAAGCTGGTGGAACTCGCACAGATCCTCATGCTCGACCCGCGGCTGATCCTGCTCGACGAGCCCGCCGGCGGCATCAACCCGGTGCTCATCGAGCGGATGGGCGAGATGATCCGCGAGCTGAACACGCACGGCACGACGTTCCTCATCGTCGAGCACAACATGCACTTCGTGCTGGGCCTCTGCGACCCCGTGCACGTGCTCGCCCGAGGTCGGTGCATCTCCACCGGCACGCCGAAGAGATCCAGGCCGACCCGGCGGTGATCGACGCCTACCTGGGCGATGACTTCACGCTCGACAACGAGTCCGCGCCGCCACCGGCGCCCGACCCGAGGACGGTGGGCTGATGCTGCGGCTGTCCGGAGTGGTCGCGGGGTACGGCGGTGGCGACGTGCTGCAGGGCGTCGACATCCACGTCCGCAAGCAGTCGGTCGCGTGCATCGTCGGGCCCAACGGCGCCGGCAAGTCCACCGTGCTGCGCACGGTCAGCGGTCTGCTCAACCCGCGGCTCGGCGAGGTGCCGCTCGACGGCGAGCGGATCGACCAGCTGAGCCCGGCCCGGATCCTGGCCAAGGGCGTCAGCCAGGTGCCGCAGTCCGACGCGCTGTTCCCCACCCTCACCGTGCGCGAGAACGTCCTGCTCGGCGGCTACATCCTGCGCCGCGACCGCGCGCTGGTGCGCCGTCGCTACGACGAGGTCAAGGAGCTGTTCCCGATCGTCGCCGACCGCGAGGCCGACCACGCCGGCAACCTGTCCGGCGGGCAGCGCCGGATGGTGGAGTTCGCCCGGTCGCTGATGCTCGACCCGGTCCTGGTGCTGCTCGACGAGCCGTCGCTCGGGCTCGACCCGCGCGCGCTGCGGGCGGTGTACGAGTCGGTGACGCTGATGCGCGACCACGGCAAGACGATCCTCATCGTCGAGCAGAACGTGCGGTTCGGCATGCGGCTGGCCACCGACGGCATCGTGATGGAGAGCGGCCGGGTGGTCACCCAGCGCCCTGCGCAGGAGGTCGTCGACGACCCCGAGATCGCCAGCCTCTACTTCGGCGGAACGCCCAGGAGCACGAAGGAGACCTGACCCGTGACCACCGCCCCCGACAGCCACTCGCCCCGACACCAGTCGCACACGCAGATGACACCAGCGCCGACGTCGTCGTCGCCGGCGCGGGACACAACGCGCTGATCACCGCCTGCTACCTGGCCAAGGCCGGCCACTCGGTGCTGATGCTCGACGCCCGGCCGATACCGGGCGGTGGCGCGGCGACCGAGGAGATGCTGATCCCCGGCTACCGGCTCGACTCCTGCTCGACCGGGCACACGATCATCCAGGGCAACCCGCTGATCGCCGCCGACGAGCTCGGGCTGCAGTCCCGCTTCGGGCTGCGCTACGTCGAGCCCGACCCGGTCGGGCACGTCGCCTTCCCCGACGGCGAGCAGCTCACCCACTGGCTCGACGTCGAGCGCACCGTCGACGAGTTCGCCCGGTTCTCCAAGCGCGACGCCGACGCCTACGTGCGGATGCTGCGCGAGTGGGACGAGGTCAAGGCGATCTTCGGACGCAGCCAGAACCGCCCGATCGGCTTCGGCCCGTCGCTGGAGCAGGAGCTGTCCGACCACCCGCGGGGCAACATGTGGAAGCGCCGTCGGATGCTCAGCTCGTGGGAGGTCATCCGGCACGAGTACGAGAGCCGGCACGTGCAGTCGTACATGCTCTGGCAGGCGTACCAGACGCTCGTGCGTCCCGACTCCGCCGGATCCGGCCTGCTCGCCTACTCGGTGGTCGCCTCGCGGCAGCAACGCAGCTGGACCATCCCGGTCGGGCGGTTCCGGCACCCTTGCCGACGCCCTGGTGGCCTGCCTGGAGTCGTACGGCGGACGGGTGGAGTGCAACCGCACGGTGCGCCGGCTGCTGGTCGAGGACGGCCGGTGCGTCGGCGTCGAGACGACCGACGGCGAGCAGTACCGCGCCGGCACCGCGGTGCTGTCGAGCATCCACGTCAAGCACCTGCTGGACATGGCACCCGCCGAGGCGTGGGGCGAGGACTGGACCTACGGCGTGCGAGACCTACGAGGTCGGCGCCTCCGGCTTCGCCGCCTACCTGGCGACGACGCGCGCCGCCGGAGTTCGTCGTCGACGGTGCGCCGCGCTCGGCGGTGTCGGCGGGCCTGGTCGGCTGGCCCGAGGACGTGGTCCGGCACGGCCGCGACATGGCCGACGGCGAGTGGACCGACGAGGTGCCGTGGCTGCTGATCGCCACGCCGACGCTGGCCGATCCCTCCCGCGCGCCCGAGGGTCGCCACACCGTCAAGCTGCTGGGCCCGCAGGGCTGGCGGCTGCGTGACGGCGACGACTGGGAGACGCGCCAAGGCGCGCCGGCTGGAGACGTTGCTCGCGGCCGTGCGGCGGCACTGCCCCGAACCTCACCGACGACGTCGATCCTGGCGGCGTACGTCAAGGGTCCCTACGACATCGAGGCGACGAACGCGCACATGATCCGCGGCGCCTTCCACGGCGGCGACCGCAGCATCGCGTGGTCGGGACCGCAGCGACCGGTCCCGGGGTGGGCGTCGCACCGCACGCCGATCGCCGGGCTGTACCAGACCGGCGCCACCACCCACCCCGGCGGATCGATCACCGGGTCGCCCCGGCCGCAACGCCGCGCAGGTCATGCTGCGCGACCTCGGCACGTCCCTCGAGGAGGTCCTCGATGGCTGACGCGCTGGTCGAGACGGCGGTGGCGCACTGGGCGCCGCGGATGATCCAGAACGGCGTCGACTACAACGACTTCGTCCGCACCACCGCTCGGATCGACACCTGGGCCGACTGGCTGCCGGAGTGGAACCGCACCGCCGACGAGCACGTCGAGCTGGCCGAGCAGACCGAGGCCGAGGGGCACCGGCTGACGGCGGGCCACGCGTGGCGCCGCGCATCGGTCGACCGGCACTTCGGCAAGTTCGTCTGGCAGCTCGACCTCGACCTGGTCGAGGAGGCCACCAGGCGCAGCGTCAAGGAGATGCGGCGGGCGCATCGGCTGCTCGACCCGACCGCCGAGCGACTGGTCACCGCTGTCGACGGTGCAGCTGGTCGCGGCCAACCTGCGCCGACCGCGCCGGCCGGGCACCCGGTCGACACACGCCGAGCGGCCGCCGTGGGTTCTGCTGGTGCCGGGGCTGGACTCGACCAAGGAGGAGTTCTTCTTCTTCGAGCAGTCGTTCCTCGACCGGGGCATGGCCACGGTCTCGGTCGACGGACCCGGTCAGGGCGAGTCCGGTCTGCGCTCGGGTGGCGGGCTGCCGATCCGCGCCGACTTCGAGACCGGCCTGATGCCGCTGATCGACCTGGTGTGCACCCGCGACGACCTGGACCACGACCGGATCGGTCTGGTCGGCGTGAGCCTGGGCGGCTACTACGCGCCCGCGCGTCGCGGCCCACGAGTCCCGGCTGCATGCCGTCGTCGGCATCAGCGGCCCGTACCGCTGGGGCGAGCTGTGGGACGACCTGCCGCCGATGACGCGGGAGACCTTCACGGTGAAGTCGGGTGGCGGCTCCGACGACGACGGGCGCGACCGCGCGCAGGCGCTCGACCTCACCGGCGTCTGCGAGCGGATCGACGTGCCGGCGCTGTACGTGACCGGCGCGCTCGACCGGCTGATCCCGTGGCAGCAGACGCAGGCGCAGGCGGAGCACACGCCGAAGGGCGAGTTCGTCTGCTACCCCGACGGCAACCACGGCGCCTCGAACCTGCCGGCGGTCGCCCGTCCGATGATCGCGGACTGGATGGCAGGGCACCTCGGCGCCGACGGAAGGAGCACCGGATGAGCGAGCACGGGTGGAGTCGACGGGCCGTCATCGGCGCCGCCGCCGCGGGTGGCACCACGGCCGCGCTGGGACCGGTCGCGTGGGCACAGCCGGGCGACACCCGAGCGTCGGGGTCGCTGCCGCGGCGCGGCGAGTTCCTGGTGCGCGGGGCGTACGTGCTCAGCATGGACGACGAGATCGGCGACCTCGAGGTCGGTGACGTGCACGTGCGGCACGGCCAGATCGTCAACGTGGGCACGCGGTTGCGCCCACGCTGCCCGGTCATCGACGGCCGGGACCACGTCGTCATGCCGGGCCTGGTCGACACCCACTGGCACCTGTGGACCACGCTGTACCGGTCGATGGCGTCGTCGTCGCCGGAGAACGCGTACTTCACGCTGAACCTGCGCCACGGGCTGGTCTGGGAGCCCGGGGACACCTACGCGGGGGTCCGGCTCGCCGCGGCGGATGCCGTGCACAACGGCATCACGACCGTGCACGACTGGTCGCACAACCTGCGCGGCCCCGACTACGCCGACGCCGACCTGATGGCACTGACCGCCAGCGGGCTGCGCGGCCGGTTCTCCTACGGGGCGCCCCAGGGCCACCCCGCCGACCAGCCGATCGACCTCGACGACCTCGAGCGGGTCAAGCGCCGGTGGTTCGACACCGGCCGTGCCGAGCTGTGGCAGCTCGGGTTGGCCGGCCGGCCGCCGGTCGGGACCGGACAGGCCGAGCTGGACCGCTGGCGGCTGGAGTACTCCACCGCGCGGTCCCTCGGGCTACCGGTCAGCGTGCACGCCAACTCCAACCGGGCGCAGGGCGCACGCGGGATGATCGCGCAGCTGGCCGACGAGCACATGCTCGGTGAGCACATGCAGGTGATCCACGCGCTGTTCACGACCGCCGAGGAACGGGCGGCGCTGGTCGCCTCGGGCACGTCGGTCTCGGTCAGCCCCTGGTCGGAGCTGCTGATCGGCTACGGCGTCACCCCGGTCAGGGAGCTGGTCGACGCCGGCGCCCACCTCACCCAGTCGGTCGACACGCTGCCGCTGACCGGTACCGCGGACATGTTCTCGATCATGCGGCTGACGCTCGGCCTGCACCGGGGGCAGTCGGAGAACGAGTTCTCGATCTCGGCAAGGCGGATCCTCGCCCAGGCGACGATCGACGGCGCCCGCGCGCTGGGTCTCGACCAGGTGACCGGCTCGCTGACCCCCGGCAAGCGGGCGGACCTGATCATGGTGCGCACCGACGCCGTGTCGACCGGACCGTTGACCGACCCGTACAACGTCGTCGTCACGGCGGCCCACCCCGAGCACGTCGACACCGTCGTCGTCGACGGCCGGGTGCTCAAGCGGCACGGCCGGCTCACCGCGGTGGACTCCCGGCGCGTCGTGCGGCAGGCGGAGACCAGGCTGGCGGCGGTCATCGAGCGGGCAGACGCCGACCCGGTCGCGCGTACGGCTGTGGCCGACGCCGCGGCCTGCTGCGGTTGACCGGGTGAGCGGGGCCGTCTGGGCCGCCGTCTCCGGAGCACTGTTCGGGGTCTTCCAGGCGCTGAGCGCCGTGATCGTGCGCCGGGCGGTGAGCGTGTCGCTCGCGACGTTCGTGCAGCTCGCCAGTGCCACCGTCGCGGTCGGGGCGATCGCCGCGGTCACCGAGGGACTCGACCGGCTGGGCGACGCGCCCGCCCGGAGCCTGGTGATGTTCGCGCTGGCCGGGATGATCCACTTCCTCGTCGGCTGGACCACGCTCAACCGCAGCCAGCGCCGGATCGGCGCCGCCCGGTCGGCACCGCTGCTGGCGACCACCCCGGTGTTCGGGCTGCTGGTGGCGCTGGTCGTCTTCGGCGAGCTGCCCGGCGCGGTCGCGCTGGCCGGCATCGCGGTCACGATGCTGGGCGCGTACGTGATCACCGACCCGGGTGCCGGCAGCCGGGTCGCGCTGGCCGAGTCGGGCTGGGGACTGGTGACGGCGTTCGTGTGGGCGCTGAGTGCGCTGTTCACCGTCGACGGCCTGCAGGACTTCTCCTACCCGCTGCTCGGCGTCACCGTCGGCATGGCCGCCGCCGCGTTGCCGTACGGCCTGCTGCTGCTGATCGACCGGGCGCCGGTGACCTGGGCCGACGCGCGGGCCGACCTGCCCCTCAAGCTGCTCGCCGGCACGCTGGTCGCCGTCGCCACCTGGTGGCGCTGGCTCGGGCTCGAGACCACGTCGATCGGGGTGGTGCTCGCCCTGCAGCTGCTGTCCGTGCCGACCGTGCTGGTCACCGCCCCGTTGATCGCCCGCCGCGGCGACGAGGTGGTGTCCACCCGGCTGGCCGTCGGCACCGCGGTGGTGCTGGCGGGCGCGCTGGCGCTGATCCTCGGCTGACCCTGGGCCGATCAGCCGGCAGGTGTCGCGGGCGGTGCGGGCGGGCGGTGCCACGCGACCACGGGAACGAGCAGCAGGGCAAGGAAGCCGCCGCCGAGGGAGAGGGCGGCGAAGCTGGCTGCGTCGACCACGACGCCGGAGGCGGCGGCACCGGACGTCCCGGCGATGGCGATGAGGACGTCGACAGCCCCCTGGGTCTTGGCGCGGGTGGCGAGCGGGGTGGAGTCCACGATGAGTGCGGTCCCACTGATCAGGCCGAGGTTCCAGCCCAGGCCCAGCAGCACCAGCGCCACGGTGAGCAGGGCCAGGGAGTCGCCCGGTGCGAACGCAGCAGTGACCCCCGCCGCGAGCAGAGTCCCGGCCGAGGCGATCGCCATCGGGATGCGGCCAAAGCGGTCGACGAGGTGTCCGGTGACCAGCGACGGCAGGAACATCGCGCCGATGTGCAGGCTGATGACGAAGCCGACCTCGCCCAGGCTGTGGTGGTGGCCCCGCATGTGGACGGGCGTCATCGTCATGATCGCGACCATGGCGATCTGGGTCAGCACCATGATCGTGGCGCCGACCACGACACCGCCGCTGGTCTCCACCTGCACCGGGAGAGGTGAGTCGGCTGGGTCGGCAGTCGCCGTGCCGGCCGTGTGCTCGGCGATCGCCCGGGCGGTGAGGAAGGGGTCGGGTCGCAGCAGGACGAACAGCACGAGGCCCGCCAGGCCGAAGGCCACCGCTGCCAGCAGGAACGGCCCCGCGAGCGGCGGGATGCCGAGGGCGGTGGCCAGGTCGCCGAGCACGGTGGTCAGGTTCGGGCCGGCGACGGCGCCGAAGGTGGTGGAGACCATCGCGATCGAGACCGCGCTGCCGCGACTCTGCGGCGGAGCGAGGTCGGTGCCGGCGTAACGCGCCTGCAGGTTGGTCGACGTGCCCGCGCCGTAGACGAGCAGCGCGGCGAACAGCAGCACCGGGTTGTCGAGCACCGCGGCCAGCACGATCCCGGCCGCCCCGGCGGCGCCGGCGAAGAAGCCTGCGGTGAGGCCCACGCGTCGCCCTGAGCGTTGCGAGATCCTGCCCACGCTGAAGGCGGCAACGGCGGACCCGATGGTGAACAGCGCCGCCGGCAGCCCGGCCACTCCCGGCCCGCCGAGCATGTCCTCGGCGAGCAGAGCGCCGACGGTGACACCCGCGGCGAGGCCGGCGCCACCGAAGACCTGCGAGATCACCACCACGGTCAGGGAGCGCCGATAGAGGGCGTGCCGCGCGTCGGCGGACTCGAGCAGGCGCTGCTGAGACTCCGGGAACGTCATCCGCACACCCGCAGACTCTCAAGCCCCCCGGGTTGCGGGTCGCCGAGCCCTCTCCCCATCGTCGAGTGGCGCATGGTGGTCGTCCGGGAAGCCCCGCCAGCAGCCACCATGCGCCACTCGCGGGCGCAGCGGGTCGAGGCCGCTCAGCCGGTGTCGGTCAGCCGGTATCGGTCAGCCGGTATCGGGCGCTGCGTCGATCGCGGCCGCGACGTGCTCGGGGCTGAGCGGCAGGTCGCGCACCCGGACGCCGATCGCGTCGTGCAGCGCGTTGGCGATCGCGGCGGCGACCGGTCCCTGGGCGGCCTCGCCGGCACCGACGCTCGGCTCGTCCGGGCGGTCCAGGACGTGCACCTCGACGCGCGGCACCTGGCTGAAGCGCAGGATCGGGTACGTCTCCCAGTCGGTGCTCTGCACGCCGACGTCGCCGGTACGTACCTGCTCGGCGACCGTCCAGCTGGTGGCCTGGATCGCCCCGCCCTCGAGCTGGTTGCGCACGCCGTCGACGCTGACCGCCCGCCCGACGTCCACCGCGACGGTCAGCCGCCGCACCGCGACCCGGTCGACCGCCTCGACCTCGGCGACGACCGCGCACCACGCGCCGCGGCTCTTGTAACGCGCGTAGGCGATGCCCCGCCCCACGTCGTCGGGGCGGGGTTCGCGGTAGCCACCCCGTTCGGCGGCCAGCCGCAGCACCGCGGCCGCGCGCTCGTCGCGCAGGTGGGCGAGCCGGAAGTCGAGCGGGTCCGCGCCGACCTGCACCGCGAGCTCGTCGAGGAACGACTCGATCGCGAACACGTTGAGGTGAGCGCCGAGCGAGCGCAGCGCCGAGGTGCGCAGCGGCATCCGCAGCGCTCGGTGGGCCACCACCTCCACCCGGCCGAGGTCGTAGCCGGGGACCGCGTTGCGGGCCGACCCGTGGCCGCGCGCCTCGGGCGGGTCGACCGACGGCACGGGTTCGGTGTCGCGGCGGTGTGCGTCGGCCAGCAGGCCGGGTTGCCCGGCGTACCCGGGCCGGGCCGTGTGCCCGTTGCTCCACAGTGCGTGCGACCAGTCGCTGACGCAGCCGTCGGGTCCGACGCCGGCCGCGAGGTCGACCACCATCGCCGAGCCGACGGGCGACCAGGCCAGCTCGTCGGCCCGCGTCCACTGCACGCGCACCGGCCGACCGTCCGCGTGCCGGGCCAGCAGCACCGCGTCGAAGGCCGCGTCGTCGGCGCCGTTGTGGCCGTAGCAGCCGGCGCCCTCGACGTGCTGCACCTCGACCAGCCCGGGGTCGATGCCGAGCGCCTGCGCGGTCGCCGCCCGCAGCGGGTGGATGCCCTGGCTGTGCGTCCAGACCTGCACGCGGTCGCCGTCCCAGCGGGCGACGCCGCAGCTCGGGGCGATGGAGGCGTGGGCCAGCGGGGGGCGCGAGTACGACGCCCGAAGGGTCGCGTCGGCCACGTCGGGGTCTGCGGCAACGACGATTGACGTGTCGGCCGGTTGTGCCCGCAGCCACGACGGCAGGTCGGCCGGCAGCGGGTCGCCCCCCGACCAGACCGCGGCGCCGGCCAGCGCTGCGGCCGCGACGTCGGCCGCGTGCTCGTCGTCGGTGACGACGCCGAGGAACGATCCCTCGTGAACGACCGCGACCACGCCGGCTGACTCCGCGACGGAGACATCGACGCTCTCCAGCCTCGCGCCGGGTCGCGGCGGGCGTACGACCCGGCCGTGTGCCATCGCGTCCAGCCGCAGGTCGTGCAGGTAGCGGGGGCGGCCGAGCACCTTGTCCGGCAGGTCCAGCCGCGCCATCGGGGGGGAGCATGCGGCGGCCACCGCGGCGGCCGGGCCGGCGTCGCCCGTTGCGTCGACGTCCAGCCCGCCCTGCGCGGCCGCTCGCCACAGGTCACCGACGTCGCGGCCCGCGTGCACGAACCGCCCGTCACTCAGCACCAGCTCGGCAGGCGCGCAGCCGGTGGCGTCGGCGACCCGGGCGGAGAGCACTCCCAGCAGCACCCGGCAGGCGTGCCGGAGGGCCGCGCCCGACTGGGTGACCGACAGGCTTCCGGCGGTGAAGCCCTCGTTGGGGCCGGCCTCGGTGCTGGCGGCCGCCACGGCGACCCGGGCCGGCGCGACTCCCAGCTCGTCGACCACGACCTGCGCGAGCGCGGTGAGGATGCCCTGTCCCAGCTCGACCTTGCCGGTGCGCACCCGGACCAGCCCGGGCTCGTCGAGGTCGAGCCAGGTCGACAGCGTGGGGTTGCTCGCGAGGCTCGGGAACGGCGGGGTCACGGGGCCGCCGGTTCCGCGTCGTGGCCGGGGGGCGAGCCTGCCGCCGCCAGCACCGCGCGCACGATCCGCTCGTGGCTGCCGCACCGGCACAGGTGCCGGTCGAGTGCGTCGACCACGTCGTCGCGGTTGGGAGCGGGATTGTCGCGCAGCAGCGCCGCCGCGCTCATCAGGATCCCCGGGATGCAGTAGCCGCACTGGGCGGCCTGACCGTCGAGGAACGCCTGCTGCAGGGCTCCGGGGACGCCGCCCTGCGGAGAGGTCCTCGACGGTGCGGACGGACTTGTCGCCCACGTAGTCGACCGGCTGGTCACAGGACGGTGTCGGGTGACCGTCGATCCACACCGTGCACGCCCCGCACAGGCCCTGCCCGCAGCCGAACTTCGCCCCGGGCAGCCCCAGCGCGTTGCGCAGCACGAGCAGCAGCGGCGTCTCGGGCTCGGCATCGACCTCGCACGGCCGGCCGTTGACCTGCAGCCGGTACGTCACCACGCTCGCTCGCCACCTCCCGCTCAGGCTGCAAACGATTGTAGACCCGCCGGCCAGGGCCCAGCCGGGGTCCGGGGTGGCCGGATGTCGTGCCGGTAGGGGGTGCTCGACCCCCGCCAGGGCACGACATCGGGTCCGGGGTGGGCGGTGGCAGCCGGCGGAAACTCGGTGGCGGGGGCAGAACGCGGCCGCCTAGCGTGCCGCGCATGGCGATGTTCGTGATGGTCCGTCGTGCGCGGCTCCGGGTCGCGGCGCGCGTGGGGGTGGCACCGGCTCGAGCCTGAGTGGGCCGAGCGGGTCGTCGCCGCTGCCGGCGTACGCCCGGGACAGCTGGTGCTCGACCTCGGCGCGGGCACCGGCGCGCTCACCGCGCCGCTGCTGGCCGTCGGCGCGCGGGTCGTGGCCGTCGAGCTGCACCCGCGCCGGGTGGCAGCGCTCCGGAAACGGTTCGCCGGCTCAGCGGTTACCGTCGTGGAGACCGACATGCTGGCCGTGCCGCTGCCGCGTCGTCCGTTCCGGGTGGTCGCCGCCCCGCCGTACGCGCTGTCGACACCGCTGCTGCGTCGGCTCACCGCGCGGGGCAGCCGGCTGGTCGCCGCCGACCTGGTGCTGCAGCGCGCAGTCGTCGACCGGTGGGCGTTCGAGCACCGGCACGGCTGGCGCGGCGCGGTCGGCACCGCGGTGCCGCGGCGGGCGTTCTCACCGCCTCCGCAGGTGGACTCCCGGGTGTTGCTGCTGCGTCGACGCTGAGCTCGCCGTGCCGCACCAGGGCCTAGAGCCGCTCGCGCAGCCAGGCGACGTCGCCGCCCTGGCCCTTGACGCCGCCGGGTGTCTCGACCACCACCGGCGCGCCGGCGGCGCGGACCACGCCGGCGAGCTCGTCGGGGTCGAGGTTGCCGGTGCCGAGGTTGGTGTGCCGGTCGGCGCCCGACGCGAAGTCGTCGCGGCTGTCGTTGGCGTGCACCAGGTCGATGCGGCCGGTGGTCGCGAGCACCTGCTCGACGACGCCTGCCAGTGGGATGCCGCTGGCGTGGGCGTGGCAGGTGTCGAGACAGAACCCGACCTTGCCGGCGCCGACCGGGTCGCCCTCGGCGCCGCTGACCGCGGCCCAGAGCCGTTCGATCCGCTCGAGGTGGCGGGCCATGGCGTTGTCGCCGCCCGCGGTGTTCTCGATCAGCAGGGGCAGCTTCAGCTCGGTGCGCTCCACGCACTTGCGCCAGTTGTCGAAGCCCGTCTCGGGGTCGTCGTCCTTGAGCACGTGACCGCCGTGCACGATCAGGCCCTTGGCGCCGATCTCGGCGGCCAGGTCGACCTGCTGCTGGAGCAGCTTGCGGCTGGGGATGCGGATCCGGTTGTTCGTCGTCGCCACGTTGAGCACGTAGGGGGCGTGCACGTAGAGGTCGACGCCGGCCTCGTCGGCGGCTGCGCGCAGGGCGTCGGCCCCGCCCTCGAACGCGACCGTCGGCTTCTTCCAGCCCTGCGGGTCGCCGAGGAAGTGCTGCGCGATGTCCGCCTCGCGGGCGACCGCGTGACCGACGGGGTCGTCCTGGTCGACATGGGCGCCGATGCGTACCGAGGTTGCCACCCGGCCACCCTAGGACGGGGCACCCTCAGGGTCGGATCGGGGAGAAACCCGGTGCCCTCGGGGGCGCCGCGCCGACTAGCGTGGGCGCCGAAGCGGCACGGTTGCGGTGCCGCCGGCGGAGGGTGTGACGATGGCAGAGCAGGTCGAGACGGCCCCACCGCCTGCGCGGGGGACGACCGCGGCCCGGGCGACGGGCGTGAGCAAGATCTACGGCACCGGCGGGGCCACGGTCCGTGCCCTCGACGACGTGACCGTCGAGTTCCGGCACGGGGAGTTCACCGCCGTCATGGGTCCTTCCGGCTCGGGCAAGTCCACGTTGATGCACTGCCTGGCGGCGCTCGACTCGGTCACCGAGGGCGAGATCGTCGTCGGTGACACCCCGCTGACCGGGCTCAGCGACAAGAAGCTCACCGCACTGCGCCGGGACCGGGTCGGCTTCGTCTTCCAGGCGTTCAACCTGGTCCCGACACTGACCGCACGGGAGAACATCCTGCTGCCGTTGGCGATCGCGGGCCGCGATGTCGACGACGACTGGTACGACACCGTCGTCGAGGCGGTCGGCCTCGCCGACCGGCTGGACCACAAGCCGAACGAGCTGTCCGGCGGCCAGCAGCAGCGCGTCGCGTGCGCCCGGGCCCTGGTCAGCCGGCCGGCGATCGTGTTCGCCGACGAGCCCACCGGCAACCTCGACTCGACCGCCAGCGGCGAGGTGCTGCACTTCCTTCGCCGTAGCGTCGACGAGTTCGACCAGACCGTCGTGATGGTCACCCATGACCCGGTAGCGGCGGCGTACACCGACCGGGTCGTGTTCCTCACCGACGGCCGGGTGGTCGACGAGCTGCACCAGCCCACCGCCGACGGGGTGCTGGAGAAGATGAAGGTGCTGAGCGCCCACGAGGTGGCCGGCACCGCCGCGGAGGGCTGACGGTGTTCCGGGTCACCCTGCGCAACCTGCTCGCGCGCAAGCTGCGGCTCGCGCTGTCCGGCTTCGCCATCGTGCTCGGCGTGGCCTTCGTGGCCGGGTCGTTCATCTTCACCGACGCTCTGAACGGAGCGTTCACCGGCATCATCAAGGGCACCACCGCCGACGCCGAGGTGCTGCCTGAGGGTGGTGGCGACTTCACCGGTGCGGGCGAGGACGCCCGCACCATCCCGGCCTCGGTGGCCGACGACCTCGCCGCGCTGCCGGAGGTCGAGAGCGCCAACGGCTCCGACCAGGTGCAGGGCGTGTACGTGATCGGCGCCGATGGCGACCTGGTGGGCGGCAACGGTCCGCCAGGCCTCGCCTTCAACTACAACGACACCCGCTCGATGGCGGGTGACCAGATCATCACGCTGATCGACGGCGACCTGCCCAGCGGCGACGCGGAGGTGGCCCTCGACGAGGACACCGCCGACAAGGCCGGATACGAGGTCGGTGACGAGGTCCAGCTGGTCACCCCGGGCAAGGACCCGACGATGACCGCCACGTTGTCGGGGGTGGTGCAGTTCGGGTCCGAGGGCGGGCTCGTGGGAGCCACGCTCACCCTGTTCGACGTGCAGACCCTGCAGGACCTGTTCTTCGACGGTCAGGACGTCTACACCGGCATCTCGCTCACCGCCGCCGAGGGCGTGTCCCAGCAACAGCTGGCCGACGCCGCACAGGAGGTCCTGCCCAAGGGCGTGGAGGCACGCACCGGCGACGACCTCGCGGCCGAGAACGAGGACGCGATCGGCGACGCGCTCGGGTTCATCAACCAGTTCCTGCTGGTCTTCGCCGCGATCTCGATCGTCGTCGGCACCTTCCTGATCGTGAACACCTTCTCCATCCTGGTCGCCCAGCGCAGCCGCGAGCTCGCGCTGCTGCGGGCGATGGGCGCGTCCCGGCGCCAGGTCAACGGCGCGGTGCTGTCGGAGGCGTTGGTGGTCGGGCTGCTCGGGTCGACGTTCGGCCTCGGGGCCGGTTACCTGCTGGCGATCGGGCTGCGTTCACTGTTCGCCACGTTCGGGCTCGACCTCGGCGGTGCGTCGCTGACGATCCAGCCCCGCACGCTGCTGGCGTCGTACGCCGTCGGCATCGCGGTGACCGTGCTCGCCGCCTACCTGCCGGCGCGGCGGGCCAGCCGGATCCCGCCCGTGGCGGCGATGCGCGACGAGGTGGCCCTGCCCGAGTCGTCGCTGCGCCGGCGGCTGCTCATCGGCGGCGTCATGGTCGCCGTGGGCGTGGGGCTGATGGTGGGCGGCTTCGCCGGGTCCGGCGGCACCGGGCTGCTGCTGATCGGCGTCGGGATGCTGTCCATCCTGCTCGGCGTCTCGCTGGTCTCGGCGATCGTCGGCCGACCGGTGATCAGCGGCCTGGGCGTGGTCTACCGGCGGGCGTTCGGCGCGATCGGCACGCTGGCCACCGAGAACTCCCGCCGCAACCCGCGGCGTACCGCGGCAACGGCGAGCGCGCTGATGATCGGGCTCACGCTGGTGGCGCTGATGTCGATCCTCGGTCAGTCGGCCAAGGCCAGCACCGACCAGGCGGTCGACGAGAGCCTCACCGCACAGCTGGTGCTGTCCAACGCCATCGGCACGCCGTTCTCCGCAGCGATCGCCGACAACGTCCGCGACGTCGAGGGCGTCGAGACCGTCGCCCAGTTCCGGCAGGCGTTCCCCAAGATCGACGGGTCGCAGTCGTTCGTCGGGGCGGCCGACCCGGCGCAGCTGGCCCAGGCGCTGGACCTGCCGGTCTCGGTCGGCGGGCTCGGCGACCTCGACGACGACCAGGTGCTGGTCGACACCGGCACCGCCACGAGCAACGGGCTGGCCGTCGGCGACACCGTGACGATGGACTTCCCGGTGGGCGGGGAGAAGTACACCGTCGCCGGCACCTTCCCCGCCAGCGGGGCGGTGCCCGCCAACTACCTGATCACGCTCGACGCGCTCGTCGACGCCGGGATCAAGCCGGCCGACTCGCTGCTCTTCATCACGCTGACCGACGACGCCGACCGCGACGCGGTGCGCTCCGAGATCGACGGCCTGATCGAGGACCTGCCGACGGTCACGTTGAAGGACCCGGCCGAGTTCGCCGCCGAGCAGAAGGAGCAGATCGACCAGTTTCTTTCGATCGTCTACGCCCTGCTGGGGTTGGCGATCGTGATCGCGGTGCTCGGCATCGTCAACACGCTGGCGTTGTCCGTGATCGAGCGCACCCGTGAGGTGGGGCTGTTGCGCGCCATCGGCATGCAACGCAGCCAGCTGCGCAAGATGGTCCGGCTCGAGTCGGTCGCCATCGCCCTGCTGGGGGCGCTGCTCGGCATGGCGATGGGCGTGGTGTTCGGCGTGCTGCTGCAGCGGGCCATCGCCGACCAGGGCCTGGAGGTGCTCGCCATCCCCTGGCTGCAGCTGGTCATCTTCGTCGTGGTGTCCGCCCTGGTCGGGGTGTTGGCGGCGGTGCTGCCGGCCCGTCGAGCAGCGAAGCTGGACGTGCTGCGCGCCATCACGACCGAGTAGCCGTCCGGGCAGACCAGGCCTCGGATCGTCCGAACGGTCCGCTCTGGGCGCTGCCCGGGCACACCACCCGGTGCAGGGCGTCGACGTGTACGGCGGACGTCGCGACACTGGGGCCTGATGAGTCCCGCGCCGAGCCCTGCGGAAGGCGGCGACGCCCGTACGGACGCCGTCGCGCAGCTGCGCGCCCTGTACGAGATCGGCAGGGCCGCGGCGCAGGCCGAGACCGATGACGACCTGCTGCGGTTCACGGCGGCGGCGGCCCGCGCCGCCCTCGGCGCCAGCTCGGTGTCGATCGAGCGCTTCGAGCTCGACCGTGGGCGGGTCCGCGTGCTCGTCAACGAGGGCGAGCTCGCGGCCGACGAGGTCGAGCTCCCCGATCACGAGACCTATCCGATCGACCAGTACACCGCCGCGCGGGTGATGGAGGACGGCGCGCCGGGCATCGTGGCCTCGCTCGGCGACGAGGACGCCGACCCACCCGAGCTGGAGCTGTTGCGCGACCTCGGCAAGCACTCGTCGATCTCCGTGCCGATCCTGCTCGAGCACAAGATGTGGGGACAGCTGTACGCGACCCGCGTCGCCGGGCTGCCGGAGTTCACCGAGTCCGACATCGCCCTGGCGCAGGCGGTCGCGGCGCAGGTCGCCGCCGGCATCGGCGAGGTCGCGTACGTGCGCCGGCAGGCCGAGCTCGCCGGGCTCGACACCCTCACCGGGCTGGCCAGCCGGGCGGCGGTCGACGGCCGGCTGGCGGCGGCGATGGCCGGCCACCGGGCGGACGGCCGCGTCGTCACCGTCGTGATCTGCGACGTCAACGGGCTCAAGCGGCTCAACGACGAGCGCGGCCACCTGGCCGGCGACCGGTTGCTGATCCGGGTGGGCGAGCTGCTCGGCGTCGCGGCGTCGCGGCTGCCGGGCGCGCTGGCCGGCCGGCTCGGGGGCGACGAGTTCTGCGTGGTGGCGGAGGGCATCGGCCCGGACATGGTGGTCGAGGCGGCCATCGAGCTGTGTCGACGGGCCCGCTCGCTGCCGGGCGGGGCGGGGGTCTCCTGCGGGATCGCGTCGACGGCCGACGACATCGGCCAGGTGTCGACACCGGCCGACCTGGTGCGGCTGGCCGACGGCGCCCAGTACCGCGCCAAGCGGGGGCGGGTGGGCGTGCCGGTCGTCGCCGGCCGGCCGCTGCCGCCCGAGCTGGCACGGCTGCCGGTGCCCCAGATCCCGGGCCTGGGGGCCGACCGGCGAGCCCTCCGGGGGGCGCCGCCGACCCCGTCCGGGCTCGGGGTGGCGGAGGTCCTCGAGGAGGTGGTCGAGCTGCTCGACCACGGCACGGCGACGAGCGCGGTGGATCGGTTGGCCGTCGTCGGCGACGCGGCGGCCCGTCTGGTCGATGCGTGTGCCTGGTGGGTCTCGACCGCCCCGCGGGGCCAGAACCTGCTCACCGCCCTGCGGCACGGCACCTACCGGCGCCCGGACGCGCCGGGTCAGGACCGTGAGCGCTACTTCACCGCCGGCCAGTCCTTCGACCTCACCGACTATCCCGAGACGCTGCTGGCCATCCGCGGCGGCTGGTTCAGCGCGGCCGTCGACGACCCCGCCGTCAACCCCCCGGAGCGCGACGTGCTCGTCGAGGGCGGGTTCCAGGGCGTCGTGGGCGCCGGCGGCCCCGGCGTCGACCGCGACTGGCTGCTGGAGGTCTTCACCGACACCTACAGCCGTCCCGTCCTCGGTCTCGGCCCCGCGCTGCGCGCCCTCGTCGCCCTCGCCCTCAGCGGCGCCCGCTGACCGACCGCACGCTTCGCCGGGTGCGGCTGTGGACGGATTCGCCGCGTCGCCACCGGCTCGGCTAGACTCCGACGTCGGTCTGGCTCCGCCGGACCACACGGCCCGCGCCCCCACACCACCCGGTGTCACCAGCGCGGCCGGATGCAACAGCCCTCCTGTCACGGAGAGACCGTGACCGTCCAGACCGTAGGAGGTGGAGACTGCTGTGCGTCGCTACGAACTGATGGTCATCCTCGACCCCGACCTCGAGGAGCGCACGGTCGCCCCGTCGCTCGATCGCTACCTCGGGCTCGTCCGCCAGGACGGCGGCACCGTCGACAGCGTCGACGTCTGGGGCCGGCGCCGGATGGCGTACGAGATCAAGAAGCGGGCCGAGGGCATCTACGCGGTGGTCGAGCTGACCGCCGAGCCCGCGACGGTCAAGGAGCTCGACCGCCAGCTCACGCTGAACGAGTCGGTGCTGCGTACCAAGGTCATCCGCCCCGACGCTCGCTGAGCGCGGACGACCACCCCCACGGACAGGACAGGACCGGAGGACCCATGGCAGGCGAGACCGTCATCACGCTGGTCGGCAACCTCGTCGACGACCCCGAGCTGCGCTTCACCCCTTCGGGGGCGGCCGTGGCGAACTTCCGCATGGCGTCCACGCCGCGCACCTACGACCGGCAGTCGGGTGAGTGGAAGGACGGCGAGTCGCTGTTCCTCACCTGCTCGGTCTGGCGGCAGGCCGCCGAGAACGTCGCGGAGTCGCTGCAGAAGGGTCAGCGCGTGATCGTGCAGGGCCGGCTCAAGCAGCGCTCGTACGAGACCCGCGAGGGCGAGAAGCGCACGGTCTTCGAGGTCGACGTCGACGAGGTCGGCCCGAGCCTGCGCAGCGCCACCGCCAAGGTGACCAAGACCCAGCGCGGCGGCGGCGGCTTCGGCGGCCAGTCCGGCGGTCAGCCCGGCGGCCAGTCCGGCGGCCAGTCCGGTGGTCAGTCCGGCGGCCAGTCCGGAGGCGACCCGTGGGCCGCGGGCGGCTCGGCCGCTCCGGCGTCCGGCGGCCAGCCCGCACCCAGCAACGACCCATGGGCCAGCAGCGGGGGCTCGACCGACGACCCGCCGTTCTGAGCCCCGCTCTCTTCCCCTTCCACCTGACCATCCCGGCACCGCCGGGCTCGCATGAGGAGCACCACGATGGCCAAGCCCGTCCTTCGCAAGCCGAAGAAGAAGCAGAACCCGCTGCGCGCGGCGAAGATCACCTACATCGACTACAAGGACACCACCCTGCTGCGGAAGTTCATCTCCGACCGCGGCAAGATCCGGGCCCGCCGGGTCACCGGTGTGACCGTGCAGGAGCAGCGCCAGATCGCCGCGGCGATCAAGAACGCCCGTGAGATGGCGCTGTTGCCCTACACCTCGACGACCCGCTGAGACGAGGCGCCGACATGAAGCTCATCCTCACCCACGAGGTCGACAACCTCGGGACTCCCGGCGACGTGGTCGAGGTCAAGAACGGCTACGGCCGCAACTACCTCATGCCTCGCGGCTACGCGGTGCGCTGGACCAAGGGCGCCGCCAAGCAGATCGAGTCGCTGAAGAAGGCGCGCGAGGTCCGCGAGGTGCGTGACGTCGGGCGGGCCGAGGAGATCCGCGGTCAGCTCGAGGCCCTCACCGTGCAGCTGCCCGCCCGTGCCGGCGACTCCGGTCGGCTGTTCGGTGCGGTCACCGTCAGCGACATCGCCAACGCCATCAAGGACGCCGGTGGTCCCGACGTCGACCGCCGGCGGATCCAGGTCGCCGAGCCGATCAAGCAGCTCGGCAGCCACGAGGTCAGCGTGCGCGTGCACGACGAGGTGGCCGCCACCGTCACTGTCGAGGTCGTCGCGGCCTGATCCCGGTCACGACGCGCCCTTGACCGGGAGCGCCGCACCGGTGACCAGCCAGCGGTCGGTGCGCTCGCGGTGCAGCAGCGTCACCGCCCGCGCGACGATCCACGCGGCGTACGCGCCCCACAGCCAGGGCAGTCCGCCGCCGGTCGCCAGCACGGCCAGCGCGCAGGGCAGGTACGCGACCAGGGTGATGACACCGGCCCAGGCCAGGTAGCGACCGTCCCCGGCGCCGATCAGCACGCCGTCGAGGACGAACACCACCCCGGACACCGGCTGCACCAGCGCCGCCACCACGAGCGCCCCCACGGCGGCCGAGCGGACGTCGTGGTCGGAGGAGAACGCCCAGGCGAGCCAGGGGCTGACCGCCAGCAACCCCACCCCGGCGACCGTGCCGGTGACGACTCCCCAGCCCACCATCCGGCGGGTGCTGCGCCGGGCGTCGTCGACGGCGCCCGCGCCGAGCTGTCGCCCGGTCGTGGCCTGGGCCGCGATGGCGATCGCGTCCAGCGCGAAGGCCAGGGCCGTGACCACGGTGATGGTGATCTGCTGGGCGGCCAGGTCGGCCGCGGGCATCGTGCCCGCGACCGCGGTCCCGACCAGCAGCACGACTCGCAACGTCAGCGTGCGGACGAACAGCGCGCTGCCGGCGCGCGCGGCCACCAGCACCCCCGCCGGGTGCGGGCGCAGCCGTGCGCCGTGCCGGCGGGCCGAGCGGACCACAGCCGCCGTCAGTGCGGCGGCCGCCGCGGTCTGCGCGAGAGTGGTGCCCAGTGCCGAGCCTGCTAGGCCCATCCCGAACCCGTACACGAACAGCACGTTGAGCCCGATGTTCACCAGGTTGGCGGCCACCAGCACCAGCAGCGGGGTGCGGGTGTCCTGCAGGCCGCGCAGCACGCCCGTCGCCGCCAGCACGACGAGCATCGCCGGGATGCCGGCCGCGGCGATGCGCAGGTAGGTCGCCGCCTGGTCGGCCACGTCGGCCTCGACGGCGAAGACGCCGGTGACCACCCCGGCCGCCGCGGCGAGCAGCGCGGCCAGGCCGGCCCCCAGGACCAGCGCGAGCCAGCCGCCGGACACCCCGTCGGACAGCGCGCCCGCGAGGTCGCCGGCACCGAGTCGGCGCCCCACCGTCGCGGTGGTGCCGTAGGCGAGGAAGACGCACAGCCCGACGACGGTCTGCAGCACGGTCGCGGCCAGCGCCAGCGCTGCGAGCGGGTCGGTGCCGAGGTGCCCGACCACCGCGGTGTCGGCGAGCAGGAACACCGGCTCGCTGACCAGCGCGGCGAAGGCGGGAACGGCCAGCCGGAACATCTCCCGGTCGTCGCCGGTCAGCCGGGGCCGCCGCATGGTCTGGTCCTCGTTCGGTAAGGGTCGGGCCTGGGGACAACGTCTCACATCGACGGATCGCTCCCCACGTTCGCCCGGACCTGCTATGGGACCGCCGGTCGTTGCGTGGGGCACCGGTTCTTTCTCGGCTCCACACCGGGTGGACGGCGTCTGTGCAGGTCAGAGCGGTGGGCGGGGGTGGATCCCGGCGCCGTCCACAGCCGCGCGCACAGGCTGTGCACACGTTCGCGGAGGTTCTCCCCAGCAATACCCCCCTCGTGCACAGACGCTGTGGACGGGCCGCTGTCCGACCTGCCCAAACGCCCGTACGTTCGGGCTCAGTCCGGCAGGGTCTGTCGCCGTGCAGACCAACGATCGGACGCCGAGCGGGGTGCTGGACCGGGTGTCTTTCACAGTGGCGGCTCGCGGGTCCAGCAGAGTGTCTGA
Organism: uncultured Actinomycetota bacterium; assembly: GCA_963785115.1. GTDB lineage: Bacteria > Actinomycetota > Actinomycetes > Propionibacteriales > Nocardioidaceae > JACCWP01. The sequence continues at coordinate 335,509 of CAWATY010000006.1, read as the reverse complement.
CAGGGCGTTGTCTACCGGGATGTGTGCCGGGATGTCTGGCGAGATGTCTGCCGGCGTGCCTGCCGGAGTGTCGATGGCGCCGCCTACCGTCATGGGTGTGGGTCGAACGTACGTTCGGAGGTGGCGCGGATGAGTGTGGCGGAGTTCCGTGGTCGCCCGGTCGAGGCCGGCGACGACTACGGCGAGCCCGTCGACCAGCGCCACAGCGACCGCACGCCGCCGCAGGACCACGCCGCCGAGCAGAGCGTCCTCGGGGCGATGCTGCTGTCCAAGGACGCGATCGCCGACGTGGTCGAGACCCTCCGTGGCCCCGACTTCTACCGGCCGGTGCACGAGACGGTCTACGACGCGATCCTCGACCTGTACGGGCGCGGCGAGCCGGCCGACGCCCTCACCGTGTCCGCCGAGCTCGGCCGCCGCGGCGAGCTGGCCCGGATCGGCGGCGCCCCGTACCTGCACACGCTGGTCGCCGGCGTGCCGATCGCGGCGAACGCGGCCTACTACGCCGAGATCGTCCGGGAGAAGGCGATCCTTCGCCGACTGGTCGACGCCGGCACCAAGGTCGCGCAGCTCGGCTACGGCGGAGAGGGGCAGATCGACGACGTCGTCGACCGGGCCCAGGCCGAGGTCTACGCGGTCACCGACCGGCGCACCAGCGAGGACTACCTGCCGCTGAAGGACATCCTCGGCCCGACGCTGGACGAGATCGAGGCGATCGACTCCCACGACGGCCGGATGGTGGGCGTCCCGACCGGCTTCGCCGACCTCGACGAGCTCACCAATGGTCTGCACCCCGGGCAGATGGTCGTGATCGCCGCCCGGCCCGGTGTCGGCAAGTCGGCCATGGCCCTGGACATCTGCCGGTCCGCGTCGGTCCGCCACGACATGACCAGCGCGATCTTCTCGCTGGAGATGAACCGCAACGAGATCAGCATGCGGTTGCTGTCCGCCGAGGCCCGGGTCCCGATGAACCACATCCGCGGCGGCCACATGACCGACGACGACTGGCAGCGGCTGGCGTCCGCGATGGCGCGGGTGGCCGAGAAGCCGCTGTTCATCGACGACAGCCCGAACATGACGATGATGGAGATCCGGGCCAAGGCGCGCCGGCTCAAGCAGCGCCACGACCTGCGGCTGATCGTCGTCGACTACCTGCAGCTGATGACGTCCGGCCGCAAGGTCGAGAGCCGCCAGCTCGAGGTGTCGGAGTTCTCCCGCCAGCTCAAGCTGCTGGCCAAGGAGCTCGACATCCCGGTGATCGCGGTCAGCCAGCTCAACCGCGGCTCGGAGCAGCGCACCGACAAGCGCCCGATGCTCAGCGACCTGCGCGAGTCCGGCAGCATCGAGCAGGACAGCGACGTGGTGATCCTCATCCACCGCGAGGACATGTACGAGCGGGAGTCCACCCGGCCCGGCGAGGCCGACATCATCGTGGCCAAGCACCGCGCCGGCCCGACCAGCACGGTCGTGGTGTCGTTCCAGGGCCACTACTCGCGCTTCGTCGACATGGCGCGCGGCTGATGTCGATTGCGTCACAGTGAGAGTCTCGTAGACGCAACCATTGCGTACGCGTTAGTATCTGTCGTGTGTCTGACACCGCCGACGAGCTGTACACGTGCCTGGAGGAGTTCCTCCGGCGCGTCTTCAGCCTGGCCGAGTCCGACGCGCTGGACTCGCTGATCGACCTCGACGTCTCGTTCTCGCAGGCCCGCACGATGTTCGTGCTCGCCCACGTGGCCGAGCCGGTGCCGATCAGCGAGATCGCCCGTCGGCTGGGCCTGTCCCAGGCGGCCGCGGGGCGCAACGTCGACCAGCTGGTACGGCTCGGAATAACCGAGCGACAGGAGAGCCCGGACGACCGTAGGGTCAAGCTCGTCTCGCTGTCGCCGCGGGGATTCGAGATCGCCGACCAGCACATCGAGCAGAAGCGACGGGCCATCCGCACCGTCACCGAACGTCTCCCGGTCGAGGACTGCCGGCGCCTGCTCAAGGCGCTGCGCCCGATCCTCGCCGGCGACTGCCTGAGCACGAGCACTAAGGAGCCAACGAATGTCCACGGCTGAAACCCCCGTGTACCCCGACAAGATCGACGGCGCGGTGCTGAAGATCGCGGGCGTCGTCGTCCTCGGGGCCATCATGTCGATCCTCGACATCACCGTCGTCAACGTCGCGCTGCCGACGTTCCAGACGGTGTTCGGCACCATCGACGAGCCGATCGCCTACTCCCACGTCGCGTGGACCGTGACCGCGTACACGCTGGCGCTTGCCACCGTCATCCCGTTGACCGGCTGGGCCGCGGATCGCTTCGGCACCAAGCGGCTGTACCTCACCGCGATCTTCTTGTTCACGGCCGGCTCGGTGCTGTGCGCCGCGGCCGACTCGATCAACATGCTGATCGCGTTCCGGGTCATCCAGGGACTGGGCGGCGGCATGCTGATGCCGCTCGGCATGACGATCATGACCCGCGCCGCCGGCCCGGCCCGGATGGGTCGGCTGATGGCGATCCTGGGCGTGCCGATGCTGCTCGGCCCGATCCTCGGCCCGATCATCGGCGGCTGGCTGATCGACCACGCGAGCTGGCACTGGATCTTCCTGATCAACGCGCCGATCGGCGTCGGAGCGCTGGTGTACGCGTTCATGGTGCTGCCGTCGGACACCCCCGAGCCGTCGGAGTCGTTCGACTGGATCGGCATGGCGCTGCTTTCACCTGGCCTGGCGCTGTTCCTCTTCGGCGTGTCCAGCCTGCCGACGGAAGGTGGCGACTTCACCGCCCCACGGGTGTGGGTGTCGATGCTGGTCGGTGTCGTGCTGATGCTCGGCTTCGTGTGGCACGCGTTCCGCCCGGAACACCCGTTGCTCGACCTGCGGCTGTTCAAGAACCGCAACCTCACCGTCTCGATCATCACCATGTTCCTGTTCGCGGCGGCGTTCTTCGGCGGGCTGCTGCTGGTGCCGACCTACTTCCAGCAGATCCGCGGCGAGTCGACCTTCGACGCCGGGCTCCTGGTCGCACCGCAGGGGATCGGCGCGATGATCACGATGCCGATCGCCGGCGCACTGGTCGACAAGTTTCCGGTCGGGCGCATCGTGCCGTTCGGGCTCATCGGCATCGCCATCGGCATGTTCGGGTTCACCCAGGTCGAGGCCGACACGTCGTACCCGTTCCTGATCGCGATGCTGTTCATCATGGGCCTCGGCATGGGGGCGACGATGATGCCGCTGTTCACCACCGCGCTGAAGACGCTCACCAACCACGAGGTGGCGCGCGGGTCGACGCTGCTCAACATCAGCCAGCAGATCTCCAGCTCGGTCGGGGTGGCGGTCATCTCGGTGATGCTCACCAACCAGCTCAACGGGTCCGACCTCGCCAAGCCCGCGATCGCTTCATGGCAGGACCCAGCGATCGCCGCTCAGCTCGGCAGGCAAGCGGTGGAGCAGGGTCTGGCCGAGGCGGCGGAGGCGTTCGCGAACACGTACTGGCTGGCGTGGGGGCTGGTGCTGCTCACCCTCATCCCGGTGTACTTCCTCCCGCGCAAGCGCGAGGTGACCCACCTGCTCGACGAGGAGGAGGGTGCGCCGCCTGTCGTCGTGCACTGACGCGACGGTCGGCCCGAGGCTGGGGCCGAGGTCGGGAAAATCGGGAACGGGCGCAAGCGTTCGGGAGTAGCGTGCGAGACGCGAGGCAGCCCTAGCTGTCGGCTGCCGGGACCGACCTGGAGGTGCCTGTGGCGCCCTCCCCCGACCTCTGGCCGCTGCTGGTGGTGACGAATGGTCCGCTGCGCGGGCGCGCGTACTCGATCCCGCCGGGGCGCTCGACGCTGGGGCGTGATCCGCAGGCGGACCTCGTCGTGCCGAGCGGTGCCGTCAGCGGGCGGCACGCCGAGCTCGAGCGCAGCGGCGACCGGGTGTTGATCCAGGACCTGCACTCGACCAACGGCACCTGGCTCAACCGGGCGCACCTGGCGACACCTGCGCAGCTCACGCCCGGCGACGCCATCCAGGTCGGCGACGTCGAGCTCAGCTTCATGCCCGCCGCCGCTGCACCGGCTGGTCCGCCCGCACCGGCGACGGGCTACGCCTTCGGCGACGTGAACGGGCCGGTGCAGACCGGCAGCGGGACGCAGAACGTCGCGGGTCGGGACCAGTCGATCTACCACGGCCCCGTCTACGACGACCACAGCTACAACGTCCAGAACGACTACGACGCGTGGGACGAGGTGTTCAGCGGCAAGGGGCCGGGCCGCGTCGTCATGGCGATCGGCGGCATCGTGGCGCTGTTCGGGTTCGCGCTGTGGGCGTACTTCATCATGTCCTCGGGGTCCGACGTCGGCAGCGGCGATCCGTTCGACTCGTCCTCCGGGTCCGACTTCCTGACGCCGTTGGCCATCGTGGGCTTCTGCTGCTTCCTGGGCGGAGGCATCGTCGCCGGCATCGGCGGCTCGATGTCGAAGGCAGCCCGCAAGCGTGCCGAGCAGGCCCAGCGCCGGCGGCAGTGACCCGTCCCGCCTTACCGACCGAGGAGTCCTGATGGCAGGCGACCACATCAGTTTCGGCAACGTCACCGGTCCGGTGCAGACCGGCGACGGCGTGCAGAACGTCAGCTACGGCGACCAGATCATCGGGGGCGACAACCAGACGGTCGTCCGGGCGAGCGAGTCGGCCACGATCGGCTCGCTCGCCGAGGTGACGTCGTCGGTCGAACAGCTGCGCGCCGAGCTCGACCAGATGCGGCTCAGCACCGCCGAGCGCGACGCCGCCGCGCGCGAGCTGGCCGGTCTGCAGGCCGCGGTGGACGCGCCCGACGACCAGCGGGACGCGGCGGCCCAGCACCTGCACGCGTTCACGGCCGGGCTCAAGGAGGCCGGGGCGATGGCGTCGGCGGGCAGCTCGCTGGTCGAGTCCATCGGCAAGGTCGCCCGCTGGTTGGGACCGCTGGGGGCGACCGTCCTGGCCCTGCTCTGACGGGTGCCGATCAGCGGTGGCGCGCGGCGTGCGCGCGGACCTTCGCCCGGTTGCCGCAGCTGCTCATCGCACACCAGCGCCGGCGACCCGAGCGGTCGAGGAACAGCCACCCGCAGTCGTGGCCCGGGCAGGCGCGCACTCTGCCGAGGTGGCCCGATGTCAGCAGCTGGCCTGCTGACCAGGCGGCCCGAAGCAGCGGCAGCTCCAGCGCGCTGGCCGGTGCCACATCCCAGCTCGGCTCCGTACCTGGTCGCAGTCGCACGGACGCTGCCGCCCGTCGGACATAGCCGGTGACCCCCGCCAGGGCGTCGGCATCGCCGGGGTCGAGCACGGCAGAGTGCAGCAGTGTGCGCAGCCGGCGGGTGTCGCTCAGCACTCGCACGCTCGCCGGTCCCCCTCGCCGGCGCAGCCGCTGCTCTTCCTGAGGGGTGAGCAGCTCCGCGTTTCCTGCCCAGGCGACGAGGCTCGTGTAGTCGCGCAGCCACTCGCCACGGGGATCGAGCGGCCCCTCCCAGCCTGCGCGGGTGTTGCACAGGTCGAGCGCGGGGTGCCCCCCGATCCGCATCGGCACCAGGACGCCGTCGCGGTCGAGATAGTGCACGGACCGATTGTGCCTTGAATCGTTATCTGAGTCCGTGATCCGGTGCTAACTGGATGGGATGTCTCAAATGGTTAGGACGAGAGAGTGATGGGATTCGACCGAAGCGCGGCGCTGGGCTGGACACTGGGCGTGGCAGTGGCGGTGCTGGTCGCCGGGACGGTCGTCGGGATCACGGGGCAGCCTGGCAGCGCGACACCCGACCCGGCCGGTGTGCGGCCGGCGGACAGGTCTGGCGGCGATGACCGCTGGGTGCCGTACCACCAGGACGACATCGCGTACGCAGCCGGCGAGCGCTGCTCCTTCGCGGTGAAGGGCACGGTCACCCGCGACCGGGAGGAGTACCGCAACGTCGCGTTCTGGCCCGACGGCGCCGTGCACCTGCAGCTGTTCCGTGGACCGCTGGTGATCCGCTGGACCAACCGCCAGACCCACGAGTCGGTCACCCGCAACCAGTCCGGCCGCGCGTTGGTGCAGTACGACCGCGACGGCGCCCTGCGCCGTCTGATCGCCCGCTCCGGTCACTTCGGCGCCGGCATGCCCGCCGGGAGCCGGCCCGGCAAGGGGGTCTACTACATCGGCGGCCGGTGGTCGACGCTCGTGCTCGGCCAGGACCACAACGTCCTCACCCTCGGTCCCGGCGGGTCGGCCGAGAACCTCTGCGCCACGCTGAACCCGCACTGAGCGCCAGCCGCTTGCCTCGAGACGTGCGCGAGTGGCGCAAGAGTGCGCTTTCGACCGGCGAAAACGGTGATTCTTGCGCCACTCGGCGGGGATGTTGGCGGTGTCAGGCTCCTGCTGCCGCGCGCTCCAGTGCGGCGACGTCGATCTTGCCCATCTGCAGCATGGCCTCGGTGACCCGCTTGGCCTTGGCGGCGTCCGGGTCGGCGATCAGCTCGTCGAGGATCGTGGGCACGATCTGCCAGGACAGGCCGTACCGGTCCTTGATCCAGCCGCAGGGCCCCTCCTCGCCGCCGTCGCCGAGCGCCTTCCAGAGCCGGTCGACCTCGTCCTGGTCCTCGCAGCTGACCTGGAGGGAGACCGCCTCGGTGAACGGGAACTCGGGGCCGCCGTTGATCGCGACGTACCGCTGACCTGCCAGCTCGAACTCGACCGTCATGACCAGGCCCGCCTCGCGCGGACCGGCCTCGCCGTAGTGCGTGACCGTGACGATCCTCGAGTCGTCGAACAGCGACGTGTAGAAGGCGGCGGCCTCCTCGGCCTCGGTGTCGAACCACAGGCTGGTGGTGATCTTCTGCATGATCCGGTCTCCTCTGCTGGCTGCTGCTGCGGGTGTCGTCATCTGTTCTGACGTCGACCCGTCGCAGAACTCATCGCTGCGCCAGCAGCGCCTGGGCGCAGGTGTACGTCGCCATCACCAGGCCCTCGGGCGCGGGGAGGCGCACGTCGCCGAACCGGTCGAGCGCCAGCAGCGAGTCGGAGACCAGGAACAGCCCCCCACCCGCCGCCGTGCGCGACCGACCGCGCGTCCAGGGCGGTGAGCGCCATGGCCAGCAGCGCGGTGCTGTACGCCAGCACCGGCAGCCGGTCGCTCCCGGTGCGCGGCCACAGGTAGGCGTTCAACCCGACGTACGCGGCGACGTACCCGGCGGCCACCGATCGGCGGCGCCGGATCCGCCCGCGCGGGCGTCGGCGGAGCGCGTCGACCCAGGCCACGATGTCCGGCGAGGAAGCTCGCCAGGCCGGCGGCGAACGCGGCGTGGCTCGTACCGAGCAGCGCCACGTCGCCGGCGCAGCCGAGGGCCAGTGCGCGCCGGGTGGCCGGGTCGCGACCGGGCATCAGTGCCGGCATCAGCAGCGGCTTCGTCAGCCGGCGGAGGTCCTGTCGCCCGGTGCTCGCCAGCACCGTGTCCAGCACCGCCAGCGGCGGCGTAGACCCACGACGTCATGGCGAGGCGACGTGCGGCTTGTCCGGCCAGTACGCCCACTCCTCGAAGTCGCTGACCCTGCCGTCGTCGGCGAAGCGCAGCACCCACAGGTCGCGGTACTCCTGCCGCAGCGGGTCGCCGTAGCGGACCTCGACCCGCACGACCGCCACCGACCCGTCGACCGCCACCGGCTCGGCCGACATCGTGAAGACGTCGCCGTCCTCGTCGGCGAGCCACATGTCGCGGATCTCGCCGTGCCCCACCTTGTCGGCCGCGTACGGCGAGACGCGGTAGCAGGCGTCCTCGGTGAACAGGGCCTCGATGGCCGTCAGGTCACCGTCGCGCCACGCCCGCTCGTAGAGGTGGACCCAGACCAGCACTTCGTCGCTGTTCATCTGCGCATTCTGGCGGAACCATCCCGGTGGGCCGGCAGCGCGCGTCACAGTTCGTCCATGGCGACTCTCAACGACGCGGCGCGGCGGCTGGTCGAGTCCGGCGCGCTGGCGCACCTGGTGACGATCGGCGACGACGGGGCACCCCAGGTCAGCGTGATCTGGATGGGACTGGACGGTGACGAGCTGGTGTCCGCGCACCTCGACGCCCGGCAGCGCAAGCTGGCCAACGTGCGGCGCGACCCGCGGGTGGTGGTGTCGTTCCAGACCGACGAGCTGCCCGAGAGCGGGATGTCGCCCTACCTGGTCGTGCACGGGACGGCCCGGCTGACCGAGGGCGGCGCGGCCGAGCTGCTCGGCAGGCTGGCCAAGACCTACATCGGACCGGACGCGGTCTTCCCGCCGATGTCCGACCCGCCGCCCGGGTTCGTCCTGCACCTGGCGGTGCAGCGGGTGGGCGGCAACGGTCCCTGGTCGTGAAGGGGTCGTGAAGGGGTCGTGAAGGGGTCGTGAGGAGCAGTCAGCCCCCGGTCACGATGTTCCACTCGCGTACCGCGGCCACCTCGACGCCGGGCGCGGTGTAGTACGGGTCGTCGGCGAGCGCGCGGTCGACGCCGGCCCGGTCGCAGCTGAAGACCAGCAGCGCCCCGGTCTCGTCGGTCCACGGTCCCGCCATCACCAGGTCGCCCGCCGCGTGCAGCGCCGCCAGCCGCTCGCGGTGCTGGGGTCGGTGCTCCAGCCGGGCGGGGTCGTCGGAGAAGGTCAGCTCGACGCAGATCATCCCCGGACCGTACGTCAGCCAGCGGTGCGCGGAGTAGCCGGCGTACGCCCGACGACGTAGCCGTAGTGCCGCCCGTGGCCCGACGACCGGGCCGGCCGTGGCGAGCAGCCTTGAGCCATGACGAACCTGACTGCGCCCGCCACCCGTCCCTGGCGGCTCGCCGGGCGGACCCGCAAGGCGACCCTGCTCGTGCACATCGCGTCCGCGGGCACGTGGCTCGGCATCGACGTGGTGATGGCCGTGGTGGTCTTCACCGCCGTGTTCAGCGACGACCCGTCGACTGTCGCGCTGTGCTTCCAGGCGCTGGACCTGTTCGCGGTCTGGTCGCTGCTCGGCGCCGGGCTGATCTGCCTGGCCAGCGGTGTGCTGCTCGGCCTCGGTAGCAAGTACGGGCTGGTCCGCTACTGGTGGGTGGCGGTGAAGCTGGCGCTCAACGTGCTGCTGACCAGCCTCGTTCTCATCTCGCTCCGTGGCGGGGTGTCCGACGCGGCCGAGCAGGGCCGGCTGGCCGACGCCGGTGGGCTGGCCGACCTGGCCGTGGGCGACCTGGTCTACCCGCCGGTCGTGTCGACGTCGCTGCTGCTGGTCGCGATGACGCTGTCGATCTTCAAGCCCTGGGGGCTGATCCGCCGGCGCCGTCTGCCAGGGTGACGGGATGGCGCTCGTCCCCGCCGGCGACCCGGTGCTCGGCCCCGCCTGCAAGGGGTTGCCACCGCGTGCCTGGGGGCTGAGCGTCGCCGGCTTCGTCGCGACCCGGCCGCGGATCGACGAGTTCACCACCCCGGTGATGACCCTCGACGAGTCCGCGCTGGCGCACAACCTCGGCGTCGTCGCCGACTGGTGCGCGCGGGCCGGGGTCGCGCTCGCGCCGCACGGCAAGACGACGATGGCCCCGCAGCTGTGGCGCCGCCAGCTCGACGCTGGTGCGTGGGGCATCACGCTCGCCACGCCGTGGCAGGTCCAGGTCGGCCGGGCCGCGGGGCTGTCCCGCGTGCTGCTCGCCAACGCCCTCGTCGACCCGGTCGGCATCGAATGGGTGTGCGCCGAGCAGGACGCAGACCCGGCGTTCTCCGTCACCTGCTGGGCCGACAGCCTGTCCACGCTGCAGGCGATGTCCGGACCGCTCGCGCAGGCCGCCCCGCGGCGCCCGCTCGACGTCGTGGTCGAGCTCGGCGCGGACGGCGGGCGGACCGGCGCCCGTTCGGTCGAGACGGCTCTCGACGTCGCCCGGGCCGTGTACGCCTCTCCGCTGTTGCGCGTCGCCGGCGTCGGCGGTTACGAGGGTGCGCTGGCCCACGACCGCTCGGCCGAGGGGCTGAGTGCTGTGCGGGCGTACCTCGACGACGTCGCCGAGCTGCACCGGCGCGTCGACGCGGAGGAGCTGTACGAGGGCGACGGTGCGCTGGTCACCGTCGGCGGCAGCGCGTACCCCGACGAGGTCGTGGACCGCTGCGGTGCGCTCGCCGACCCCGACGGTGTCCGCGGCACGCCGACCACCGTGCTGCTGCGCTCGGGGGCCAACCTGATCCACGACGACGGCCTCTACGCCGACGTCTCCCCGCTCGCCGACACCCTGCGCTCGGCGATGCACACCTGGGTGCGCGTCGTGTCCCGCCCCGAGCCGGCACTGGCGCTGCTCGACGCGGGCAGGCGGGACGTGCCCTACGACAGTGGCCTCCCGGTGGCGCAGCTGGTGCGCGGGGTCGCCGCTGCCGTTGGCGCCCGGTGGCTCGACGGCTCCACCGTCACCGCCCTCAACGACCAGCACGCGTTCCTGCGGCTCGCCCACGACGACCACGACGCGCTGCCGGTGGGTACGGTCGTGCGGCTCGGCCTCTCGCACCCCTGCACCGCCTTCGACAAGTGGCGGGTCATCCCGGTCGTCGACGACGCGGGCGCTGCGCAGCCGCGGGTGGTCGACCTCGTCAGCACCTGGTTCTGAGGGGGACCGAATGACCGAACTCCTGGGGAGCAGTGGCGCGCCGTTCGCGGTCGTGGGCGCAGGCATCGTCGGGCTGTCTGCTGCGTACGCGCTGCGCGAGCTCGGTCACGAGGTGACGGTCTACGAGCGCGGGACGCCAGGGGCGGCCCAGTCCGGCGGCGACGGGCGGATCTTCCGGCACCTGCACGCCGACCCGCGGCTGGCGGCGCTCGCCCGCGACGGGCGGGCGGTGTGGGACGAGTGGGCGGACGTGCTCGGCGCCGAGCTGCTCAGTGGCGACGGAGTCGTGGCCCTCGGTGAGCCGGCGGCGCGGCTGCTGGCGGTGCTGCAGAACGTCGGCGGGGTGCCGGTCGAGCGGGTGGACGGGGCGGCCGGCGTGCACCCGCTGCTGGCGGCCTACGACGGCCCGGTGGTGGTCGACCCGCGGGGTGGCTCGATTCGTACGTACGCGGCGGTGAGTGCGCTGGCCGGCGCGCTGGGCGACCGGCTGGTGGGTGACGAGGTGCTGCAGGTGCGGCCGACGCCCGCGGGGACGGTCGAGGTCCGCACCGGCGGCGCGACCACCGAGCACGAGCGGGTGCTCGTCTGCGCGGGTCGCGCGACGCCCGCACTGGTGCGTGGCGCCGGCATCGACGTGCCGGTGCGGCACGCGGTGCACGTGCGGCTGACGTTCCCGGTGCGCGGACCGGCGCCTGCCGCCCTGCCGTGCCTGGTGGACACGAGCGAGGCGTTCGGGCCCACCGGGTCGTACGCCACGCCGGCGCTGGGCTACGGCGCGTACAGCGTCGGGGTCGACTCGGTGGACGTCGACGACGATGCTGGCACCCCCGACCCGGACGGGCTGGCGGCGGTCGACGAGCGCACCCGGGCGTACGTGGCCAGCGCGCTGCCCGGCCTCGACGCCGAGCCCGTCGACGTGCGGCACTGCTGGACCACGACGCTGCCGTGGGGCGACGACGGGGTGGCGCTGTGGCGGCGCGACGGGCTGTTCGCGCTGGCCGGCAACAACCTGTTCAAGCACGCGCCGGTGCTGGGACGGGCCGCCGCCCGGGCGGCGGAGGCCGGCGACGTGCCGGCGCTCCTGCGTCCCGCGGCCCGGCTCGGTCACGACGGGTCGGCGCGTGGTGCTCGCACCGATGAGATCGGGCCGTCGCCGGAGTCGTACCCCTCATGATCGATTTCGACCCCGCCGCCACGGCCATGTCCGACCTCGCCACGGCGATCTCCGACGACCGGCTGACCGCGCCCACCCCGTGCGCGGACACGACGGTCGGCGACCTGCTCGACCACGTGCTGGGGCTGAGCCTGGCGTTCGCCGCGGCGGCGCGGAAGGACTTCGGCCCGCTGACGGAGCAGGCGCCGGGCGACTCCTCGGCCGCGAACCTCGAGCCGGGCTGGCGCGACCAGCTGCCGGTACGGCTCGCCGACCTCGCGACCGCATGGGCCGATCCCGCCGCCTGGGAGGGCGAGACCCAGGCCGGTGGCGTCACCATGCCGGCCGACCAGATGGCCGCGGTCGCGCTCAACGAGCTCGTGGTGCATGCCTGGGACCTGGCCCGGTCGACCGGCCAGGACTACACGGTCGACCACGCGAGCGTGCACGCCTCGTACGGGTTCACTTCCGCGGCGGCGGCGCACGCGCCCGAAGGAACGCCGGGCCTGTTCGGCCCGCCGGTGCCGATCTCGGAGAGCGCACCCCTGCTGCACCGGACGATCGCGATGAGCGGCCGCGACCCCGCCTGGACCCCCTGACCCGATGTCGTGCCGTTCCGGTGGCCCCAACCCCCGTACGGGCACGACATCCGCCACCCCCTGCACCGATGTCGTGCCATCCGGGTGGCCGGGACCCCCGTAAAGGCACGAGATCCGGTCCGGGCTTGGCCGGTCAGCAGCCGGCGAGCCGGGAGACGGTCGCGAGTCCCGCAGGGGTTCCCGGCCAGTGCCGGGCCAGCGCGTCTGGTCCGGCTCGGCGGACGACGGCCCGCAGCACCAGCCCGACCACGAGCGCGTCGTCGGCGTACCCGAGCACCGGCACGACATCGGGGACCAGGTCGATCGGCATGGCCAGGTAGCCCAGCCCCAGCCACAGCCACCCGCGCAGCCCGGCCGGCAGCGTCCGGTCGGCGGCGAGCCGGCGCAGCAGTCGCAGCAGGTCGGGCAGCAGCCGGACCGCCTCACGGACGGTCGTGTCGGCCGGTCGCCACCACCACAGCGCGCCCACCAGAATCAGCCAGGCCAGCAGCAGCCCGGCGACCACGCTGCCGACGGCTCCCCACCAGGCGTCCACCCGTCGAGTATCGACCTGCCCGGCCCACACCCCGATGTCGTGCCCTCCGAGTGTCCCGGAGCCCCGTACCGGCACGACATCCGTGCGATGCCGAACCGATGTCGTGCCATGCGGGTGGCCCGGACCCCCGTACCGGCACGACATCGGTGGGCCGCTCGGATGAGCGGGGCTCGGCCGGGTCGGGCGGGCGGTCGTAGGGTCGGATCGACGTCCCCACGGGAGGAAACCATGCCCAGGCTGAGCGCCGACACCCTCGACGCGATCACGTCGGTGCCGACTCCGTCGTACGACCTCGACGCGGTCACCACCGGCGTCGTGCACTTCGGGGTCGGCGGCTTCCACCGTGCGCACCAGGCCATGTACCTCGACCGGTTGATGGAGCGCGGTCAGGCGCTCGACTGGGGCATCTGCGGGGTTGGCGTGCTGCCGCACGACAAGCGGATGCGCGACGTGCTGACCCAGCAGGACTGCCTGTACACGTTGGTGCTCAAGCATCCCGACGGCCGGCTGGAGCCCCGTGTCATCGGGTCGCTGCGCGACTACCTGTACGCGCCCGACGACCCCGAGGCGGTGTTGTCCCGGATGGCCGACCCGGCCACCCGGATCGTGTCGCTCACCGTCACCGAGGGCGGCTACCACGTGCACCCGGTGACGGGGGAGTTCGACGACCGCGACGACGACATCCGGCACGACGTCGAGGCGGGGCCGGACGACCGGGCGCCGCGCACGATGTTCGGGTTCGTCACCGCCGCCTTGCGTCGCCGCCGCGACGCCGGCACCCCGGCGTTCACCGTCATGTCGTGCGACAACATCCCGGGCAACGGCGACGTCGCACACCAGATGATCACCGCGTTCGCCCGGCTGCAGGATGCCGAGCTCGCGGACTGGATCGAGGCCGAGGTGCCGTTCCCGAACTCGATGGTCGACCGGATCACGCCGGTCACCAACGACGACGACCGCGCCGAGCTTGCCGAGCAGTTCGGCGTCGAGGACGACTGGCCGGTGGTGTGCGAGCCGTTCACCCAGTGGGTGCTCGAGGACCGCTTCGCCGCCGGCCGGCCGGCCTTCGACGAGGTCGAGGTCCAGCTCGTCGACGACGTGGAGCCGTACGAGCTGATGAAGCTGCGGCTGCTCAACGCCAGCCACCAGGCGCTGTGCTACCTCGGCTACCTGGCCGGCCACCGCTACGCGCACGAGGTGTGCCAGGACGAGCTGTTCGCCGACTTCCTGCTGGCCTACATGGACCGGGAGGCCACGCCGACGCTCGAGCCGGTGCCCGGCGTCGACGTGGACGCGTACAAGCCGCACCTGATCGAGCGGTTCGCCAATCCCGAGGTACGGGACACGCTCGCCCGGCTCTGCGCCGAGAGCTCCGACCGGATCCCGAAGTGGCTGCTGCCGGTCGTGCGGCACAACCTCGACCACGACGGCGAGATCGAGTGCTCGGCGCTGGTGGTGGCGGCATGGGCGCGCTACGCCGAGGGGGTCGACGAGCAGGGCGAGCCGATCGAGGTCGTCGATCGGCTCGCCGACCAGCTGGTCGAGACGGCCCACCGGCAGCGCGACGAGCCACTCGCGTTCCTGCAGGACCGCGGCCTGTTCGGCGACCTGGTCGACGACGAGCGGTTCACCGCCGCCTACTCCGCGGCGCTCGACTCGCTGCACCAGCACGGCGCCCGCGCCACCCTCGAGGCCTGGCGCGACCGCTGACCCGCTCCGCGCCTCCCGCGATCTTCCGGCGGGACGTACCTGATGGCGCCCAGGTGGCCGGAAGTTCGGGGCTTGGGTGGTGGGACTGCGACACTGCGGTCCGGCCCCTCACCAGCAGGAGCACCATGACGATCACCACGACGATCACCTCGACCGAGACCCTGCGGACCCGCGCCCGTGCGGCGCTCGACGGCTGCGGGGTCGACCAGGCCGCGTACGACGACGGCGGCCTCGCCGCCCGCACGCCCATCACCGGCGAGACGTTGTTCGGTGTGCGCATCACCTCTCCGGACGATGTCGACGCGGCGGTCGCCCGCGCCGGCACGGCGTTCCGCAGCTGGCGGACCACGCCCGCGCCGGTACGCGGCGCGCTGGTCAAGCGATTCGCCGAGCTGCTGGTCGAGCACCGCGGCCTGCTGGCCGACCTGGTCACGATCGAGGCGGGCAAGATCGGCTCGGAGGCCGCCGGCGAGGTGCAGGAGATGGTCGACGTCTGCGACCTCGCGGTCGGGTTGTCGCGGCAGCTGTACGGCCGGACGATGCCGTCGGAACGGCCCGGTCACCGGCTGATGGAGACCTGGCACCCGCTCGGCGTGGTCGGCGTGATCTCGGCGTTCAACTTCCCGGTCGCGGTCTGGTCGTGGAACACCGCGGTCGCGCTGGTGTGCGGCGACCCGGTGGTGTGGAAGCCGTCAGAGCTCACGCCGCTGACCGCTCTTGCCTGCGCCGCGCTGCTCGACCGGGCGGCCGCGGAGTGCGGTGCGCCGCCCGACCTGCACCAGGTCGTGCTCGGCGGCGCCGAGGTGGGTGAGCGGCTGGTCGACGCGCCGGGGGTCGCCCTCGTCAGCGCGACCGGTTCGACCGCGATGGGGCGGGCGGTCGGGCCGCGGGTGGCGGCCCGATTCGGCCGCTGCCTGCTCGAGCTCGGCGGCAACAACGCGGCCGTGGTCGCGCCGTCTGCCGACCTCGACCTGGTGCTGGACGCCGTGGTGTTCGCCGCGGCCGGCACCGC
The DNA here is from genome assembly GCA_963785115.1 of uncultured Actinomycetota bacterium. Taxonomy (GTDB): domain Bacteria; phylum Actinomycetota; class Actinomycetes; order Propionibacteriales; family Nocardioidaceae; genus JACCWP01. Next base: position 319,936 of record CAWATY010000006.1, on the reverse strand, counting down.
CGGGCAGCGGTGCACGACGATGCGCCGGCTGATCGTGCACCACGACGTCGCCGACGATCTCGCCGGGCGGCTGGCCGACGCGTACAGCCGGCTGCCGATCGGCGACCCGTGCGCGGAGGCGACGCTGGTCGGGCCGCTGGTGCGCGGGGAGGCGTACACGGCGATGACGCGTGCGCTGGAGCGGGCCCGCGCCGACGGCGGCGAGGTGCTGGCCGGTGGCGAGCGCCGGCTGGCCGACGAGGCGCCGGGCGCGTGGTACGCGGCGCCGGCGCTGGTACGGATGCCGGCGCAGACCGAGGTGGTGCGCGAGGAGACGTTCGCGCCCGTGCTGTACGTGCTGACGTACGACGACCTCGACCAGGCGATCGCGCTGCACAACGACGTGCCGCAGGGCCTGTCGTCGGGGATCTTCACCGGCGACCAGGCCGAGGCCGAGCGGTTCCTGTCGGCCGACGGGGCCGACTGCGGGATCGTCAACGTCAACATCGGCACGTCCGGCGCCGAGATCGGCGGCGCCTTCGGCGGCGAGAAGGAGACCGGCGGCGGGCGCGAGTCGGGCTCGGACGCGTGGCGGGCCTACATGCGGCGGGCGACCAACACGGTCAACTACTCCGGCGCCGTCGCGCTGGCCCAGGGCGTGAGCTTCTCCGCCTGACCGGGGCCCGGTGGGAGGCCACGTACGCCAGCGGGAGTAGGGCGGGTTGCGCCACCGGCGCGACGACGACGGGGCCGCCAGTTCCTAGGCTGCAGGGCATGACGTCGACCGGCGCGGAACCGCGACGCGGCGGCTGGCCTCCGTGGTGGGGCTTCGTCGCGCTCGCGTTCCTCGCGTTCGTCCAGGTCATGGGGTCGATCCGGGCGGCCGAGAACCAACCGCACACCCCGCGGGCCGTCGACGCGGCCGCGGTCGTGCTGCTCCTCGTCGGGCCGCTGGCCCTGATCGCGCTGCGCCGCGCTCCCGTCGCGGTGGTCTGGACGGTCGCGACGGTGACCGTCGTCTACCTGTCCGCCGGCTATCCGTACGGCCCGGTCTTCGTCAGCGCCGTGGTGGCCAGCTTCGGCTGCGTGCTGACCGGGCACCGGGTCGCGGCGTGGGCCGCCATGGCCGCCCTGTACGTGGGCATGTTCACGGCCAGTCCGCTGCTGCGCGACGAGCCCTGGGAGTGGGGCTCGCCGGCAGCCGCCGGTGCCTGGGTGCTGCTGATCCTCGTGGTCGCCGACGTCGTCCGGGCCCGCCGCGAGCGCGCCGGCCAGGCCCGGCTGGTGCAGGCCGAGACCGCCCGCCGCCAGGCGGGTGAGGAGCGGTTGCGGATCGCCCGCGAGCTGCACGACGTCGTCGCCCACCACATGTCGCTGATCAACGTGCAGGCCGGGGTCGCGCTGCACCTCGTCGACCGCAAGCCCGAGCAGGCGCAGACCGCGCTGCGGGCGATCAAGGACGCCAGCAAGGAGGCGCTCGGCGAGCTGCGGGCGCTGGTCGGCGTGCTGCGCGACGAGACCGAGGCCGCGCCGCGCGCCCCGGTGTCGATGCTCGACTCGCTCGACGGCCTGGTGGAGCGGGCGGGCCATGCCGGGCTCCGGGTGACCCCCTCGGTCGAGGGCACCGTCCGCGCGCTGCCCGCGGCGGTGTCGCTGGCGGCGTTCCGGATCGTCCAGGAGGCCATCACCAACGTGGTCCGCCACTCCGGCGCCCGCAGCGCCGACGTCCGGCTCGACTACGGTGCCGACGTGCTCCGGGTCCGCGTGGACGACGACGGTACGGGCGGCGCGGCGGCCTCCCGGTTCGCCGCCGGCAGCGGGTTGCGCGGCATGCGGGAACGCGCCACCGCCCTCGGCGGGTCGCTCGACGTCGGCGCCGCACCGGCCGGCGGCGTACGCGTCGAGGCGGTGCTGCCCGTCGGGGCCGACCAGGGCGCCGCGCCGTGATCCGGGTGGTGCTGGCCGACGACCAGCTGCTGATCCGCGCCGGTCTGCGCGCCCTGCTCGACGCCGAGGACGACATCGAGGTGGTGGGCGAGGCCGCCGACGGGCGCGAGGCGCTCACCGTCGTGCGCCGCGAACGCCCGGACGTGGTGCTGATGGACATCCGGATGCCGGGCGCCGACGGCCTCGAGGCCACCCGGCGCATCGCCGACGACCCGGCGCTGTCGGACACCCGGGTCGTGGTGCTGACGACGTTCGACCTCGACGAGTACGTGTTCGAGGCGATGCGCATCGGGGCCAGCGGCTTCCTGGTCAAGGACACCGAGCCCACCGAGCTGCTGCGCGGGGTGCGTGCCGTGGCGGCCGGCGACGCGCTGCTCTCCCCCCGCGTCACCCGCCAGCTGATCGGCGAGTTCGCCGCGCGCAGCCGGCCGAGCCAGGCGCCCGAGGTGCTCGACCGGCTCACCGAACGCGAGCGCGAGGTGGTCGCGCTGGTCGGCGAGGGGTTGAGCAACGACGACATCGCGGCGCGGTTGGTGCTGAGCCCGGCCACCGCCAAGACCCACGTGAGCCGCGCGATGATCAAGCTGCAGGCCCGCGACCGGGCCCAGCTGGTCGTGATCGCGTACGAGACCGGGCTGGTGCGGCCCGGCTGGACCGGCTGACCTACTCCCGGCGGCGTACGGCTCGGTCCGTCGCCTGCTCCCACCGCGGCACCCCAGCTGCCGCCTGCAGGGCGACGACTCGCGGCCGTCCCGTCAGCAGGATGAGTGGTGTCCGAGTTTCACCTTGCTGACAAGGGAGTTCTGCCATGACATCACTACTGACCGCATCGTCGTCGGTCCAGTCGACCGCCGTCCTCGCTGCCACCGACGACTGGGACGGGCCGGGAGCCTGGTGGCCGGTCTTCCCCGCCCTCTGGCTGCTGCTGATCGTCGGTGTGATCACGACCGTCGTCGTGCTCCGGCGGCGCGACCAGCGGCACAGCGGTGTGCGTGCCGGTGAGGCGCGGCTGGCCGAACGCTACGCCGCCGGCGAGATCGACGAGCAGGAGTACCAGGAGCGCCGGTCCGTGCTGCGAGCGCAGCGGTGAGCGCCGGTGCCGGCGAGGCGGTGGTCGAGGTCCGCGACCTGACCAAGCGCTTCGGCAACGGAGTGACCGCGGTCGACGGCATCGCACTGACCGTGCGCCGCGGCGAGGTCTACGGCTTCCTGGGTGCCAACGGCGCCGGCAAGACCACGACGCTGCGGATGCTGCTCGGGCTGGTCACGCCGACGTCGGGGCGGGTCCGGGTCCTCGGCCGGGCGGCCGGGGTCCCGGCCGCCCTGGCCCGGATCGGGTCGCTGGTCGAGGGGCCGGCGTTCTACCCCTACCTGTCCGGGCGGGACAACCTGCGCGTCGTGGCCCGCTACGCGGGCGTGCCCGCCGTGCGGGTGGCCGGTGCGCTCGCCGAGGTCGACCTCGCGGCACGGGGTGGCGACCGCTTCGCGACGTACTCGCTGGGGATGAAGCAGCGGCTCGGCGTCGCGGCCGCGCTGCTCAAGGACCCCGAGCTGGTGGTGCTCGACGAGCCCACCAACGGGCTCGATCCCGCGGGCATGCGGGACATGCGGCGGCTGGTGCGCGGGCTCGGGGAGTCCGGGCGGACCGTGCTGGTCTCCAGCCACCTGCTCGGCGAGGTGCAGCAGACGTGCGACCGGGTCGGCGTCATCGACCGCGGCCGGATGGTCGCCGAGAGCACCGTCGACGAGCTGCGCGGCGAGGCCGAGCTGGTCGTCGCGGCCACGCCGTCGGACCGGGCGCGGGCGTGCCTGGAGGCGATGCCGCAGGTACGCGCGGTACGCCGCCAGGGCGAGCGGCTGCACGTGCAGGTCGACGAGCGGCACACCGCCGAGGTCGTCCGCTCGTTGGTGGGCGCTGGCACGGCGGTGACCGAGCTGCGGCGCGACGAGCGCCAGCTCGAGGACGTGTTCCTGGAGATGACCGACCACCCGATGACCGACCCGATGACCGACCCGATGACCGAGGAGGTTCGACGATGACTGACGTGGTGCGCGCCGAGCTGTTCAAGCTGGTCCGCCGACCGGCGGCGTGGGTGCTGCTCGCCGCGGCGGCGGTGCTCAGCCTGGTGTTCGGCTACCTGATCCCGTACCTCGGCTACCGCTCGGGCGACGGCGGCATGGACGCGGGCACACCACCCGACCAGCTGCTGGCGAGCACGCTGCCCGACCAGCTGGTCGCCAACTCGACCGGCGGGTTCCCGGTGTTCGCCGGTGCGCTCGCGCTGGTGCTCGGGGCGCTCGTGCTCGGTGGTGAGTACGGCTGGGGAACGGTCAAGACCTTGCTGACCCAGCGGCCGGGGCGGGCGACCGTGGTGCTCGGGCAGCTGGGCGCCCTCGCGGTCTCGGTGGTCGCCGGCGTGACCGTGCTGTTCGGTGTCGGCGCGGCGACGACCGCGCTGATCGCCTGGGCCGAGGACGCCCCCGCGGACTGGCCGGGCTTCACCGAGCTCGCCGCGGGCTTCGCTGCCGGCTGCCTGGTGATGGCCACGTGGGCGGCTCTCGGAGCGGCGCTCGGCCTGGTGCTGCGCGGGGTGGCGTTGCCGATCGGGCTCGGCGTCGTGTGGGTGCTCGGGGTCGAGAACCTCGTCGCGGCGATGGCGGGCTCGCTGCTCAGCGCACTGGAGCCGGTGCGCGACGTGCTGCCCGGCGTCAACGCGGGCTCACTGGTCGCGGCGGTGCTCCCGGCCCGCAGCATCGACGCGCCTCCGGGCGTCGCCGCCACCGTCGGCGACACCCGTGCGTTGGTCACGCTGGTGTGCTATCTGGCGGTGTGCGTCGCGGTGTCGGTGTGGGCGGCTCGTCGGCGCGACGTGCTCTGACCTCGTCTGTTTGGTACCGGGTCCAGGGCCACGTCATCAGCGCCCAGACGGTGAGCACGATGGCGACCTCGGCGACGACGTAGACCGGCCAGTCGCCGAGGTAGTCGAGGACGGAGGCCGCCGCCGGCTTGGCGTTGAGGTAGCCGTAGTTGCTGTCGGTGGCGGCGTTGAAGACCGACACCGACACCGCCCAGGTCACGGTCACGGTCACCGTCGTGCGGTAGCTGCGCCAGTCCGGGGCGAGCCCGAGTCCCCAGGTGAGGTAGATCGCCGCCCAGACGATCAGCAGGTGCATCCCCCAGAACAGCACGAACACCGGGTCGGGGAAGTCGGCCGACAGGTCGGGGGTCACCACCGCCTGCGTGGTGAGGGTGAGACCCCAGTAGTACGTCAGCCCCACCGCCCAGCGCTGCCGGGTCCACAGCGCGTACGGGGCGGCGAACGCGGCGAGGTCGCACAGCTGCAGCGGCAGCGTGCGCTGCACGTCGAATCCGGAGCGGTTGAGCGCCACGATCTGCAGCGGCACGGTGAACGCCAGGCAGACCAGGGCGAAGACCCGGGCGTCCCGGGCCGCGTCCGGGGTGCCACGGCGAGCCCGGCCGAGCCACACCAGCAGCACCGCGCCGACGACCAGCAGCCCCACGACCACCCGGTGCGAGGTGCCGTACGGCGTGAAGTCGTCCACGCAGGGCCCCCGTCAGTCGTCGTCGCCGTCGACGTCGGACTCCAGCTGGCCGTCGTCGCACTTGACCCGGATCCGGGTCTCGGAGTCGCCCTGCACGAACTCCACCTCGACCTCGTCCGGACCCTTCTCGGCGTCGTCCTCCATCTGCCACCCGTCGGCCGGCAGCGCCGCATCCATCCGGATCGTCTCCGGGCCGGTGCACGTGACGGTCACGCTGCCCGCCGCCGACGTGACGGTGCGGGAGCCGTCGGTCCCCTCCGACCCGTCGTCACCGGGCGTGGGCTCCGAGGTCGGGTTCGATGACGGCCCCGTGCTCGGCGCTGTGCTCGCCCCGGGGCCCTGCCCGCCGCCCGCGGGTACGTCGACGCCGGCGGGCTCGCTCTCGTCGCCCACGACGGCCACCGCCGCCCAGGCGACACCGGACGCCGCGACGGCCAGCACCAGCCAGGCGATCACACCTGCCCCGGTACGCCACCACGCCCGCTCGCTCACCGCACCAGTGTGGCAACGTCGCGGCCGGCGCACCTCAGCAGCACACCAAGCGACGGTCAACTCCCGGCACAGTCCCCGGTGCACTCCCGGCGCAGTCTCCGGAGGCGCCGTACCGGCCGGTGCCGCGGCCGCGCACTAGGGTCGGCGCATGGCGGTGCTGCTGCTCGTCGAGGACGACGCGAGCATCCGTTCGTCGCTGACCCGGGCGATGACCGAACGCGGTCACGTGGTGCACGGGGTCGGCTCGGCCCTGGACGCGCTGCGCGAGGCGGTCGACTGCCAGCCCGACGTGGTGCTGCTCGACCTCGGCCTGCCCGACCTCGACGGCTCCCGGATCATGCCGATGCTGCGCTCCGTCGTGTCCGTGCCGGTCATCGTCACGACCGCGCGCGACGACGAGGACGAGATCGTCGCGCTGCTCGACGCCGGCGCCGACGACTACGTGGTCAAGCCGTTCTCGGCCAAGCAGCTCGACGCCCGCGTACGCGCGGTGCTGCGTCGTGCGGCCGAGCCGGAGACCGAGGGACCGATCGAGGTGGGCGAGCTCAGCATCGACCCGCGCACGCACGAGGTCCGGCTCGCGGGCGCTGAGGTTTCGCTGACGCCGAAGGAGTTCGCCCTGTTGCTGACGCTGGCCCGCCGCGCCGGTGAGGTGGTCTCGAAGCGGGACCTGCTCGCCGAGGTGTGGCAGCAGCCCTACGGCGGCAGCGACAAGACCGTCGACGTGCACGTGTCCTGGCTGCGCCGCAAGCTCGGCGAGAGCGCCAGCGAGCCGCGCTACCTCACCAGCGTCCGCGGGGTCGGCGTGCGGCTGGCGGCCCCCGCCGGATGAGGCGCCAGCTCGCGGTGCTGGTGGCCTCCGCGACCTCGCTCGTCGTCATCGCGTTCCTGGTGCCGCTGGCGCTGCTGGTGCGCGAGCTGGCCGAGGACCGCGCCGTCGCGGCGGCCACCCAGGACGCGCAGAACATCGCGCTGCTGGTCGGGGTGCTCGGGCCTGGCGACCGGCTCGACCAGGTCGTCGACGCCACCGACGCGGGGAGCCCGCGCACCACCACGGTGTTCCTGCCGGGCGGTGGCACCGTCGGGGCGCCGGCCGAGCGGACCCGCTCGGTGGCCCGGGCGGCCGACGGGCTCGCGTTCGCCGGCGACACCGACGGCGGCTACGAGGTGCTGCAGCCGGTCGAGACGGGCAGCGGCCGCGCAGTCGTCCGCACGCTGGTGCCCGACGAGGAGCTGCGGGCCGGCGTGACCCGTACCTGGCTGATCCTGCTCGGTCTCGGCGCCGCGCTGATCGTCGTCGCCCTCGTCGTCGCCGACCAGCTGGCGCGCCGGATCGCCCGCCCGCTGCAGGACCTGGCCGAGGCCACGCACCGGATCGGCGAGGGTCAGCTGGACACCCGGGTCGAACCGGTCGGGCCGCCGGAGGTGGTGGAGCTCGGCGGGGTGGTCAACCTGCTCGCGGGACGGGTACGCGACCTGCTCGCCGCCGAGCGCGAGCTGGTCGCCGACCTGTCGCACCGGCTGCGCACGCCCATCACGGCGCTGCGGCTGGACAGCGAGGGTCTGCGCGATCGGGCCGAGGCCGAGCGGCTCGGGGCCGGGATCGACGCGCTGGAACGTCTCGGTCGACGACGTGATCCGGGAGGCACGTCGCCAGGTCGGGTCCGAGCAGGTGGCCGACGCCGGCGAGGTCGTGCGGGAGCGGGTGGCGTTCTGGGCCGCGCTGGCCGACGACCAGGACCGGCCGGTGCACCTGACGGTGGCACCCGGGGCGCACCTCGTGGGCGTCGCCGCCGCCGACCTGGCCGCGGCCGTCGACGCACTGCTCGAGAACGCGCTGTCGCACACGCCCGAGGGCACGCCCGTGCACGTGCGGCTCGGCGCCCGAGGTGGCGGCGGCGCCGTCGCGGAGGTGGAGGACGAGGGTCCGGGCATGGCACCTGACGCCGCCGTGCGGCGCGGCGAGAGCGGACGCGGCTCGACCGGCCTCGGCCTCGACATCGCCCGGCGCACCGCCGATGCCAGCGGGGGCGGGCTCACGATCGTCCGCGGCGCCGCGGGCGGCGCGCTGGTACGCGTCGAGCTCGGCCCACCCCGCACCTGACCTCCGCGGGTCTCAGTCGTCGTCACCGTCGTCGTCACCGTCGCCGTCGTCGTCGTCATCGTCATCGTCATCGTCATCGTCATGGTCGTCGTCGAAGTCATCGTGGTCGTCGTCGTGGTCGTCGTGGTCGTGATCGTCGTCGAAGTCGTCATCGTCGAAGTCGTCGTCACCGCCCCCGACCGGCGCGGGTGCCGGCGCGGGTGCCGGTGCCGGTGCGGGCGCGGCCGCGGATCGGGCCGGCCGAGCGCGCGGATCGGACTGCGGCACGCGCACGCAGACCGGCCCCGCCCGCTCGGTGCGGTCCGGGCAGCTCTGCGCCCGGGTGCTCGATGCGGGCGCGCCGTCGGCGGCGTTGCCGTCGGGGATGACGGCCGTGTAGGCGAGCGCGCCGAGCGCGGTGCCGGCGAGTGCCACACCGCCGGCTAGCAGTGTCGATCGCATGGGTGCTCCAGTCGTCGGGTGCCGTCGATGCTGGCCCGGAGCGGGTCAAGACGACCTCTGCGGACGGTCAGGGCCGGGTAAAGGTTCGGCGCCGCGGACTTCACCCACTCTTGACCTGACGCAGAGGCCGCGTTGTGCCTCGCCGCGCCACCGTGGGGCTTCCGATACCGGACCCGAACACAGGGACCCGACACAGGAGCAGCCATGTCGCACCCCAGCAGCCGCGACGACGCGGTCACGACCATGCGCGTCGCGTCGATCGGCGTGGCGCTGGCCGGTCTCACCCTGACCGGCGGCGTCGCCGGTCTGTTCGCCCGCGAGCTGTCACCGGACGACGCCGGCGCCGGTCAACGCGACCGCCGGGTAGTGGTCGTGGTCGACCCGCAGTCGCGTCCCGCCGGGCAGCAGGCCTCCGCGCCGAGCAGCCGGAGCGCCGCCGCCCCCGCGGTACAGGCGCCCGCCGAGCCCACTGCGCCTGCGGCGACCTCCAGCGGGTCGGACGCATCATGACCACCTGTGCGTCCGCTGCCCCGCGGACCGGCCTCGCCATCGCGCCCCGCGGCCGGGCCCTCGGCACGTACGTCGAGCTGGTCGTCACCGACGAGGACGCCCTCGACCCGGCCCGGCGGCTGCTCGACCAGGAGATCGCCGATCTCGACCTCGCCTGCAGCCGGTTCCGTACCGACTCCGACCTGACCCGCGTCAACGCCGGCGCCGGGCGCCCGGTGCCGGCCGGTCCGCTGCTGCGCGCGGCCGTGCGGGTGGCACTCGCCTCGGCCAACGCCACCGAGGGACTGGTCGACCCGACCCTCGCGCGGCGGCTGGAGGAGCTCGGCTACGACCGCGACTTCGCCGATCTGCCGACCGACGGCGACGTGCCCGCACCGGACCCGCGCGCCGACAACGACGCGCCGCCCCCATGGGCCGGCGTCAGTGTCGACGACGCGTCCGGCACCGTGCTGGTGCCGGCCGGCAGCGGCCTCGACCTGGGGGCGACGGCGAAGGCGTGGTGCGCCGACCGGGCGGCGGCGCGCATCGCCACCGCGCTCGACGTCGGTGCCCTGGTCTCGCTGGGCGGCGACGTGGCGACCGCGGGCCGCGCCCCGGTGGGTGGCTGGCCGGTACGCGCCGCGACGAGCAGCAAGCGGCGCGGGGCCGGCGACGAGACGGTCCTGCTCGGGGGCGGCGGGCTGGCCACGTCCAGCCCGCTGGCCCGCAGCTGGCGGCGCGGCGGCGAGCACCAGCACCATGTCCTCGACCCCCGCACCGGCCGGCCGGCCGAGCCCTGCTGGGCGTCGGTCAGCGTCGCCGGGCCCAGCTGCGTCGACGCGAACACCGCCGCGACCGCCGGTGTGGTGCTGGGGCGGGCCGCGCTGCGCTGGCTCGGCGGCACCGGCTGGCCGGCCCGGCTGGTTGCGCTGGACGGCACCGTGCACCGCCTCGGCGGCTGGCCGGAGCAGCGGCGGTGGTCGCAGTGAGCGGCGATCTGCCGGTGCTCTGGGTGCTGGCCCGCTCGTCCGGCCTGGTCGCCCAAGGGCTGCTCACCGTGTCGGTGCTGCTCGGCATCGCCGCCGGCGCCCGGACGACCCCCTGGCCGCGTTTCCTCACCCAGGGCCTGCACCGGTGGACGGCCGCAACCGGCGTGCTGCTGCTGGTGGTCCACGTCGCCAGCGTCACCGCCGACCCGCACGCGGCCGTGGCCGCGCTCGACGTGGTGGTGCCCTTCCGGTCGGGCTACCGCGCGGGCTGGACCGGCCTCGGCACCCTGGCGGTCGACGTGCTGCTGGTCGTGGTCGCCACCAGCCTGCTGCGTACCCGGATGCGCCCACACGTCTGGCGCGCCGTCCACCTGGCCGCGTACGCCGGCTGGGCCCTGGCGGTGGCGCACGGTGTGGGTGCGGGCTCCGACGCGCAGCGGCCCTGGGTCGCGGCGACGACCGCGGTCTCGGTCGGGCTCGTCGTGGCCTCGCTCGGGGTGCGGCTCCGGCGGGGTCCGTCCCTCGGCCGCAGCTCGCGCCGCCCCGTGGCCCAGGTGCCGGCATGACCATCACCCTCGACGGTTGCTTCGTCGCCGGATCGGCCGCGCGAATGCTGTGCGGGGTCGACGCCGCGGCCCCGCGGCTGGCGCTCGGCGGGCACCTGGCCGTCCACGGGGCCGTGCCGGAGGCCGTCGCCTCCGGGCGCATCGACCTGCTCGCGTCGGCCGAGGACGTCGACCTGCGCGGCCGTGGTGGTGCCGCCTTCCCGTTCGCCCGCAAGGCCCGCGCCGTCCTGGCCGCCGCACAACGAGACGGTGGCCGCCCGCTGGTGGTGGGCAACGGCAGCGAGGGCGAGCCGGCGAGCCGCAAGGACGCGCAGCTGATGCAGCGTGCGCCGCACCTGGTGCTCGACGGCGCCGAGCTGGCGGCGGTGGCGGTCGGCGCTCGCGACGTGCGGCTGGTCGTCGGCTCGCCCGCGGCCGCCCGCTCGCTCACCGACGCGGTCGCCGAGCGCGGGCGGACCCGGGTACGCACCAGCGTCGTCCCCGTCGCGCACCGGTTCGTGACCGGGGAGTCGTCGGCCGCCGTCCGGGCCGCCGACGGTCGCCGGGCCGTCCCCGCGTACACGCTGACCCGCACCGCCGACGGCGGGGTCAACGGCAGGCCGACCCTGGTGACCAATGTCGAGACGCTGGCCCAGCTGGCGGTGCTGGCCAGGCTCGGCACCGACGGCTACCGCTCGCTCGGCACGCCCGAGGAGCCGGGCACCACGCTGTTCACCGTGCACCGCGGCGCCGGCGCCGAGGTGGTCGAGGTCGCGTACGGGACCCCGCTGGCCGACGTGCTGGAGGGCGCCCAGGTGGGCGCGGGGGTGCTGCTCGGGGGCTACCACGGGACGTTCGTGCCGGCCGACGTGGCGGCCGAGGCGGTGCTCTCCAGGCAGTGGGCCCAGACGGCGGGCGCCACCCTCGGCGCCGGGGTCGTCGTGGCACTGCCGCCGGGGTGCTGTCCGCTGGTCGAGGCGGCGCCGGTCGTCCGGATGCTCGCCGACGAGTCGGCCGGGCAGTGTGGGCCGTGCGTGCACGGGCTGAGCGCCATCGCCGGGCGGCTGGCCGATCTCGCGGCGGGCACCTGTCCCCCCGAGGGCCTCGAGCAGCTGGAGCGCTGGCGACGACTGGTGCCCGGACGCGGCGCGTGCGCGCACCCGGACGGCGTCGTGCGCTTCGTCTCGTCGCTGCTGGCGGCGTTCCCGACCGAGGTGGCTCTGCACCAGCGCGCGTCCTGCGGCCGGCCGCTGCAGGGGTTGTTCCCGCTGGAGGTGCCCGGTGGCTGACCGGACGGCTGACCTGACGGACCCGGGTGGTGCGCGGCTCGGCGTCGACTGGACCCGCTGCGACGCGCACGGGTTGTGCCACGAGCTGCTGCCCGAGGTCGTCGACCTCGACGACTGGGGCTACCCGGTGGTCACCGGCACCGTGCCGGAACGGCTGCTCGCCCATGCCGACACCGCGGTGCGGATGTGCCCGGTGCTCGCGTTGCGGCTGAGCGCCGCCGTTCGCTCGCGGGGGTAGCGAACGTCGGCGTTCAGTCGGCGACGGCGACCGACTCGCGGGCCGCCGAGCGGGCGTCCGCCAACCGGGTGGGGACGAGCAGCGCCGCGCCGGCCGCGAGTAGCGCGACCACGGCCGACGACCCGAACGCGATCGTGTAGGCCTCCTCGTCGGGGAGACCGGTGGACGACAGCACGTGCGCGGCCACGACGGCGGCGGCCGCCGCCGACCCGAACGCGCCGCCGACCGTACGCATCACCGTGTTGATGCCGGTCGCGATGCCCACCTGGTCGGCGGGCGCTGCCGCCACCACCAGGTTGGCCATGGAGGCGAAGGCGAAGCAGATGCCGACCCCGAGCACGACGCCGGCCACGACGAACTCCCACGGGCTCTCGTGCGCTGTGGCCAGCAGCAGGAACGACGCGCTGCTGAGCAGCGCACCGATCGCGAGCACCGACCGGAAGCCGATCCGTACGCCCAGCTTGCCGGCCAGCGGCCCGGCCAGCAGCTGGCTCAGCGCCGAGGGCAGCAGCAGCAACCCGGCCCCGGTGACGGTGGAGCCGAAGCCGTAGCCCGCGGACTCCGGGGTCTGCGCGAACTGCGGGATCAGCAGGAAGCTGGAGAACATCCCCAGCCCGACCAGGAACGCGGTCAGGTTGGTGGCGGCGACAGCGCGTTCGCGCAGCACCCGCAGCTCGATCAGCGGCTGCTCGACCCGTTGCTCGACGAGCACCCAGACAACCGCTACCAGCGGCCCGCCGATCACCAGCGCCAGCGTGCGCGGCGAGCCCCAGCCCCAGGTCTCGGCCTGCGTGACGCCGAGCAGGGTGGAGCCCAGCGCGAGTGACAGCAGCAGCGCGCCCGGCCAGTCGATCGTGACGTCGCGCCGGACCGGGGTCTGCGGGATCAGCCGGTACGCCGCGAGCGCGGCCGGCAGCGAGACCAGCCCGATCCAGAACAGCCACGACAGGTCGACGTGGTCGACGATCACCCCCGACAGCGGCAGCCCGATGCCGCCGCCGATACCGAAGACGGCGCTCAGCACGGCCAGGTGCGACGGCACCTTGTCCCGAGGAGAGGTGTCGCGGACGATGCCGAACGACAGCGGGAAAACACCGCCGGCCACGCCCTGCAGGATGCGGCCGAGGACCAGCACCTCGATGCTGCCGGCCATCGCGTTGACCGCGGAGCCGAGCGCGAACAGCACGAGCACGACGGTGAGCACCCTGCCGCGGCCGTACAGGTCACCGAGCTTGCCGATGATCGGGGTCGAGACCGAGGCCGAGAGCAGGAAGCCGGTGAGCACCCACGAGGTCGCGGCGGTGCCGGTGTTCATCTCGCGGGCGATCGCCGGGAGAGCCGGGATCACGAGGGTCTGGGTGAGCGCGAAGCACACGCAGGCAGCGAGCAGCACGGCCAGCACTTGCTGGGGGTGCCGCTCCTCGCCCGGTGGCTGCGCCGTGTGGGCTGGCGGCGAAGTCATCGAACAGAGCCAACCGGCCGGTTCCCCGGGACATTCCGCGCCAGCGGAACTTGCCGGGAAAATGGCGCGCGGCAAGGTCGTGGCGGTCTCAGCCCGCCTGCTGCTCGTCCTGTTCCACGGCGGCGTTCCAGTCCTTCTTCTCGGCCCGCCAGCCCTCGTCGGTGCGGCCGCGGCGCCAGTAGCCCGACACCGACAACCGCTCCGGCGGCACGCCGAGCTCGACCCGCAGGTGGCGGCGCAGCGCGCGTACCTCGTCGGCCTCGCCGTGCACGAAGGCGTGTACGTCACCGCCCCGGGCGGTGGCGGCTTGGGTGGCCGCCAGCAGTGCGGCGCCGTCGCTGCCCGCCACGTCGCGGTGGACCCAGGTGAGCTCGAGGTCACCGGGGGACGTCAGCGGCAGCTCGTCGTCGGCGCCCGGTACCTCGATGACCGCCACCACGGGCACCCCCACCGGCACCCGCTCCAGCGCCGCCGCGATGGCCGGCAGCGCGCTCTCGTCGCCCACCAGCAGGTGCCAGTCGGCGTCCGGGGCGGGGGCGTACCCGCCGCCGGGACCCAGCAGCGAGATCTGGTCGCCCGGCCGGGCGGCCGCGGCCCAGACCGGCGCCACGCCCTCGTCGCCGTGGTGCACGAAGTCGACCGCCAGCTCGCCGGTCTGCTGGTCCCACGACCGCACCGTGTAGGTGCGCAGCACCGGCCAGTGCTCGCGCGGGTGCTCGGCCTCGATCGCCTCGATGTCGACCGGCAGGCCGTACGGGGCGCCGGGCGGGGGGAAGACCAGCTTGACGTAGTGGTCGGTGAACTCGCCGCAGTCGAAGCCGTCGAGTCCCGGCCCGCCGAGGACCACCCGGACCAGGTGCGGGGTGAGCCACTCGGTGCGGACCACCTCGGCGGTTCGGGGCGTACGCCGCCTGCGCCGGGCCGGGGCGGTCGGTGTCGTCGTCACCGCACCAGCCTAGTCAGGGTTGCCTAACCTCCCGCCCAGACCTCCCGTGCGGGCGGTCAGGCGGAGGTGGCGAAGCCGGCCTGCTCGACGGCGGCGGCGCAGGCCGCCTCGTCCTGGTCGCCGGTGCCGCCGCTGCCGCCGATCGCGCCGAGCAGGTCACCGTCGCGGTAGACCGGGACGGCGCCGGTCTGCGGCGTGAACCGGCCGTGCGTCATCATCGTCAGCGCGCCGGCGAAGTTGGGCATCGGCTCCATCTTCTGCTTCTGGGCGTCGCTCGGCGCCCCGTACGCGGCGGCGGTCCACGCCTTGCCCTGGGCGACGTCGGCGCTGATCCAGGGCGCACCGTCCATCCGGGCCAGGGCGACCAGGTGCCCCCCGGGGTCCATCACCGCGAACGACATGGGCACCCCCTGCTCGTCGGCGGCGGCGCGGGCGGCGGTCAGCAACGTGGTGGCCTCGTCGAGCGTCAGCATGCGGTCATCCTGCCCGGTCCCGTACGCGGGCGGGCACCGGGCCAGCGCGCGCCAGGTGCCGACCCAAGCCCTAGGGTCGGGGGACCGACGCGTCGACCGAAGGAGCTGGTGGGTGTCCGAGGGCCCTCAGCTCACCGCCGCTGACGAGGGACGGCGTCGCGGGCTGCGCCGGATGCGTGCGCTCGCCCTCGGGCTGCTGCTGCTCGCGGCGGTCGTCTACGTCCTGACCCCCGAGGACGGCGGGTGGGGGTACGTGCACGCGACCGCCGAGGCGTCGATGGTGGGCGCGATCGCGGACTGGTTCGCGGTGACCGCGCTGTTCCGGCACCCGTTGGGACTCCCGATCCCGCATACCGCGCTGATCCCGCGCCGCAAGCAGGCGCTGGGGGTGAGCCTGCAGCAGTTCGTCACCGACAACTTCCTGTCCGAGCAGGTGGTCCGCGACCGGGTGGCCGGCGCCGAGATCAGCCAGCGGGTGGGTGAGTGGCTGGACGACCCCGCGCACTGCGCCCGGGTCGTGCACGAGGGCTCGCGGGCGTCGCGACTCGCGCTGGCCCGGGTGAGCGACACCGACGTCGCCGCGCTGGTCGTGCACGAGCTGGTGCCGCGGCTGCTCGCCGAGCCGTTGAGCCCCGCTGCCGGCGGCCTGCTGGCCGAGGTCGTCCGCGACCGGGCGCACCACGGCCTGGTCGACCTGGTGCTGATCGAGGCGGCCGACTGGCTGACCGACAACGAGCAGACGGTGGCCCGCGTGGTCGGCACCCGAGCCCCGTGGTGGTCGCCGCAGTGGCTGGACGAGCGGGTCACCCACCGGATCCACACCGAGCTCCTGGGTTGGGTCCGCGACGTCCGCGACGACCGGGCGCACCCGGCGCGGCTGGCGCTCGACTCCTGGCTCGCGCAGCTGGCCGAGGACCTCCAGCACGACCCCGAGACCCGGGCGAGTGCCGAGCGGCTCAAGGCCCGGCTGCTCGGGCAGCCGCGGGTGGTCGGCACCAGCATCGCGTTGTGGAACGCGTTGCGCCGCGCCCTCGACACCAGCCTCGCCGATCCGGACAGCGCGGTGCGGGTACGCGCGGAGGTGGCGGTCACCGACCTCGGCGCGCGGCTGCGGGACGACGCGGAGCTGCGGGCTCGGATCGACGGCTACCTCGCCGACGCCGCCGCTTTCGTCGTCACGACGTACGGCGACGAGATCACGACCGTCATCACCGACACCGTCGACCGCTGGGACGGTGACGAGGCCGCGCGGCGGATCGAGCTGCACGTCGGCCGCGACCTGCAGTTCATCCGGATCAACGGCACGCTCGTCGGCGGGCTCGCCGGGCTGCTCATCCACCTCGCCTCGGAGCTGCGCTGATGGTGTTCCTTCCCCTCGTCCTGCGGGCCGCCGCCTTAGGTGCGGCCGCCGGTGCCCGCAGCGCCCTCGGCGTGGCCGCTCCGGTGGCCGCGAGGTCGACCGGCTCCCGTGCCCTCGTGCCGCTGCCCTTCGTCGGCGCCGAGCTGGTCCTCGACAAGCTGCCGCAGACGCCGAGCCGGCTGCGGGCGCCCGGCCCACAGCTGCGCGCGGCGAGCGGGGCGGTCGGCGCGCTGCTGCTCGCCCGGGCGCACGGCGCGACCAGGACGCACACCGCCCTCGCCGTCGCGGCCGGCGCCGCGGGCGGCCTGGCCGGTGCCTACGGCGGAGCGGCCTGGCGCGCCCGGTCGGCGCTCACCCGACCCGACCTGCAGGGCGGCCTCGTCGAGGACGCCGCCGCCCTGCTGCTCGCCGCCGTCGCCGTGCGCGGCTGACGGCTCGCCGTCGAGCGCCGGAAGATCGCTGGGTGTCGAGCCCGGAAGATCGGCGTGGTCAGCTGGGCCCGCGGGTGAGGAAGGCCCAGGCGCTGTTGTTGAGGGTGTCCTCGAGGCCGAGGAACCCCTCCGCGGGGTTGTAGGCGTCCTGGCCGAAGTCGACGTCGGGGTCGTCGGCCGTGCCACCGATCCCGTCGTCACCCACTCCGTACAGCAGCGGGAAGTTGCCACCCTGGTCCATCAGGTTCAGCCGCCGGTTGAACTGGTCGACGTGGTAGCTGCCCACGAAGTGACCGATCTCGTGCGACGTGACGTTGCCGACCGCGGTGCCGACGAAGTCGACGACGTCGCTCTCCGGCTCGATGTAGGAGTTCAGGGTTGCGTCCTCCTCGTCCTCCGGCGTGCCGCTGAGCGTGTCCAGCAGCACCAGTGCGGTCTCCTCGTGGCCGAAGTTGCCCGGGTCGATCGACTGCGAGATCCCGATCGTGTCGACGCCGGACTGGGCGACCGTGCCACCGACCACGACCCGGGACACGTTCGGCTTGCCGAAGGGGTCGACGTCGTCGCGTGAGTTCAGGATCCGGATGGACACGTCGTCGTTGAGCCCGTACTCGACCAGGTCGTGCCGGAGATTCTCCCGCACGGTGGCGACGATCCGGTCGATGACGGCGTTCTTGGCCGACTGCGGCAGGCCCCAGCCACCGAAGAAGCTGGTGAGCGGCGACAGCGTACGAACCCCGGCGCCACCGAACGGCCCGGTGTTGAGCCGCTCGCCGTCGAAGTCCAGGAACACGGTCTGCCGGACCTTGTCGCTCTGTGAGCCCGGCCGATAGACCTCGAGGGAGATCGTGTACGGGCCGTCACCAGCCTGCGTCGACACCGCGTACCGGCCACTCTCCTCGGCCACGTACGCCGCCGTCGTGTCGCCGCCCGGCAGCGGCGACTCGACCGGGTAGAGGCTCGACGCATCCTGGGTGGTGCCGAGCACCCGCCGGCCGTCGTAGCGCCACACCGACAGGTCGCTCGACGATCCCCCGATGGTGCCGCCGAGCACGTCACCGGCCTTGAGCCGGACCGCGTAGTAGTCGAGGTCCGCGTCGCCGACGCCCAGGGTCATCGTGTACGTGCCCACGTCCCCGGAGCCGTTGCCGCTGCCGGAGTCGAACGGGTCGTTCGGAAGCGGGCCGAAGAAGTTGAAGCCGGCGACCAGCGCGTAGTAGGTGCCGTCCTCGTCGACCGGGAGACGGAGCAGGCTGTCGAAGTCACCGGGCTCCACGTCGTCGTTGACCCCGACCAGGGTGCCCTCGGCGTCGTAGACCGCGACGACGGTGTCCACCGCGCTGCCCCGGGTGTCGATCGTGATGGTGTCGCCGGCCGCCGCGTCGACGGCGAACACGTCGAAGTCGCCGCTGTCGTCACCGTTCGGGCCGTGCGGTCCGTTGCCGATCCGCGACTCCACCAGGACGCCCTCGGTGTCCTCGGGGATGCCGGTCTCGTTGGCCAGCGGGATGGAGCCGTCGTCTTCGTCGCTGGCCAGGTCCTCGGTGTCGATGTCGGGCTGCGACAGCTGGCCGAGGATGCGGACGGCGGCCCGCTTGTCGGTGCCGAGCCGCTGGAGCAGC
Organism: uncultured Actinomycetota bacterium; assembly: GCA_963785115.1. GTDB lineage: Bacteria > Actinomycetota > Actinomycetes > Propionibacteriales > Nocardioidaceae > JACCWP01. The sequence continues at coordinate 301,565 of CAWATY010000006.1, read as the reverse complement.
TCGGCGCTGGCCTGGTCGTCGTTGGCGCCGAGGGTGTCGGCAGGCTCCTGCTCCTCGTACACGAACGGGTTGGGCGGGTCGACCCGGTGGGTGTCGCGGGCCGCGGACTCACGCGCCAGCTGGCGCTTCCAGTACGCGCCGTTGACCGTGGTCGGGTCGGCGACGAGACCGAGGTAGGGGTTGGGCTCGGCGACGGTGCGGCCGTCCACCGTGGTCGTCGGTGCGTGCCCGTCGCCGGCTCGGTTGGCTGCGGCGCCGGCCGCGGAGCCGGCCGGCGGTCCGGCCGAGGGTCCCGCCTGGCCGGCGAGCGAGCTGCCGGTCGTGGCCAGCACGAGTGCTGCGGCGGTAGCGGTGATGGTCGTGACTGCGCGCACGTTCGGTGTCCTCCCCACCCCGGGGGCCCCGGGGTTCCTGCGGGGACCCTAGGGAGCGCGGGAGGAAAACAACACCCTTCGTCCGGATCTCAACCGTTCTCGCCCGGTACGGGCCGTGCGCGCGACTTCCGTACCCGGCGCACGACCAGCCAGCCGACGAACACGACAACAGCCAGGATCAGCAGCCGGTCCAGCCAGTCGGCGTAGGCCGACACCCGGTCCCACTGGGTGCCGAGCAGCCAGCCGCCACCGACCAGCAGGGTGTTCCAGATCAGGCTGCCGGCGGTGGTGTAGAGCAGGAACTGGCGCATCGGCATCCGCTGCGCCCCGGCCGGCAGCGAGATCAGGCTGCGGACGCCGGGCACCAGCCGTCCGAAGAACACCGCCGACCGGCCGTGCCGGGCGAACCACGCCGACGCGCGGTCGACGTCCTCGCGGTCGACGAGCGGCACCCGGGCCAGCAGGGCGCTGGCCCGCTCCTCGCCGATCAGCGCGGCGAAGGCGTAGAGCACGACCGCGCCGAAGACGGCCCCGAGGGTCGCCGCCACCAGGACCCCGATCAGGTTGAGATCGCCGCGCTGCGCGAGGTAGCCGGAGAACGGGAGCACGACCTCGCTGGGGATCGGGGGGAACAGCGTCTCCAGCGCGGTGGCCACGCCGACCCCGACCTCGCCGAGCTCGGCGATGACGTCGGCGATCATCCCGGACAGACCGGTGAGGCCGTCGTCGCCCGCCGCCAGCACCGTCATCGACCCGATCCTCCCAGACCCCGGCCCCCGGCCAGCCGCCTGCAGGTTTCGCTGGGTACCCAGCGAAAGCCGCGCGAACCCAGGGCTGCATCCCTGGGTCGGCGCAGGTTTCCCTGGGGCAGCGTGGCGCTCAGCCCCACACCTCGGCCGCGGTCTCCACCACCAGCCGCAGCTTTGCGGCCTGTTCGTCGTGGGTGAGGGTGTTGCCGTCGACCGTCGACGAGAAGCCGCACTGCGGCGACAGGCAGAGCTGGTCCAGCGGGACGTACTCCGCCGCCTCGTCGATGCGGCGCTTGAGGGTGTCCTTGTCCTCCAGCTCACCGCTCTTGGTCGTCACCAGGCCGAGCACCACCTGCTTGCCCGGCGGCACGTACCGCAGCGGGGCGAACCCGCCGGAGCGCTCGTCGTCGTACTCGAGGAAGAAGCCGTCGACGTCCAGCTGGCCGAACAACGCCTCGGCCACGAAGTCGTAGCCGCCCTCGGCCGCCCACGACGAGCGGAAGTTGCCGCGGCACATGTGCGTGGTGACCGACATCGTCGGCGGCCGGCCGGCCAGCGCCTTGTTGAGGTTGCGGATGTAGAGCTCGTGCTGGTGCTCGGCGTCGCTGCCCAGCGCCTGCTGCTCCGCGCGCTGGGCCGGGTCGTTGAGGTAGGCGAGGCTGGTGTCGTCGAGCTGCAGGTACGTGCACCCCAGCTCGCCGAGCCGCCGCACCTGCTCGGCGTACGCCGCGGTGAGGTCGTCCCAGAACGCGTCCATGTCGGGGTAGATCTCGGGATCGACGGCAGCCCTGCCGCCGCGGTAGTGGACCATGCTCGGCGACGGGATGGTCAGCTTGGGCGTCTGCCCCGCGGCGACCTGCTGCTGCAGGAAGGTGAAGGCGTCGGCGAAGACCGTCTCGTCGAGCCGCACCCGGTCGTGCACCCGCAGTGCCGCCGACGAGAAGTCCAGCTCGCCCGCGGCGTTGCGGAAGTGCACCTGGATCTTCTCGTCGGTCGGGGCGATCCCGCCGAGCGAGTAGATGAAGTCCATGTGCCAGGAGGTGCGGCGGAACTCGCCGTCGGTGGCGGTCTGCAGCCCCACCTCGGCCTGCATGGCCACCACGTCGCGGATCGCGGCGTCCTCGGTCTGCTTCAGCCCCTCGTCGCTGAGCTCACCGGCCTGGTGCCGTTGCCGGGCCTCGAGCAGGTCCGGTGGGCGGAGCAGGCTTCCCACGTGGTCGGCGCGGAACGGGGGATCGGTACGCGTCGTCATGGTCTCGACCCTGCCAGACGGCTCGGAGGCCCGCCGGAGCCGCTCGACCCACGCTGACCTCGGGCGACGGGCTGGTGCTGGACGGTCGCACGCTCTACGTCGTGCGCGGGCAGGGCGGCAACGAGGTCGTCCGGCTGACGCTGCAGGGCTTCGGCCACGAGCTCGAGGCGACCGACGGCGAGGTGCTCACCAGCCCGCGCCTCCCCGTGCCCCCTTCCGCCGAGTGGCGCCGGGTGGTCGTCTCCGAGCCGTTTCGGGCAGCCACCATGCGCCACTCGGCGACGGCCCTCGGGCGTCGGCCGGCGCCCTTCGGTCTCAGATAGATGTCTGAGTCAGTCAGGTATATGGTGACTGCATGGCCAGACTGGAGAACCTGCTCGGCGTCCAGGCACTCGCGCTGGTCGACCGGATGGGCCAGGTCGGCGCGCTGCCGTCGGAATCGTCCGCACTGGTCACCCTGCTCGCCCACCCCGGTCACGGGGTCGGCTGGCTCGCGGGCGTGCTGGGCCTCACCGACTCCGGCGCCACCCGACTGGTCGAGCGGCTGGTGGCCAGCGGCCTGGTCCGGCGCCGTCCCGGCACCGACGCCCGGGCGCGCACCCTCACGCTGACCGCGGCGGGAAGGCGCGCGGCCGAACAGGTGCTCGCCGCCCGGGCCGACGCCATGGCAGACGGGCTGGCGACGTTGTCCGCCGCCGAGCGGCGCACCCTGGAGCGGTTGCTGGGCAAGGTCGTGTCCGGGCTCGCCGACGACCTGCCGACCGCGATGCGCTGCTGCCGGCTCTGCGACCGCGACGCCTGCGGCGACGGCGCGCCCTGCCCGCTGCAGCACACCAACCCGACGGGTGACCTGTCGTGAGACGGCTGCTGGTGCCCGCCGGTGTGGGCATGATCGCGGTGTCCTTCGGACTCGCGCGCTACGGCTACGGGCTGCTGCTGCCAGACATGCGGGCGTCGCTCGATCTCGACCCGGCCACCGCGGGTCTGGTGGGGTCGAGCGCGTACGTCTCCTACCTGCTCGCCAACACCCTCGTCGTGGCGCTGACCGTACGCACCGGGCCGCGGGTGCCGCTCGCGCTCGCGACGGGTACCGCAGCGGGCGGGATGCTGACCATCGCAGTCGCCGACGACGCGTGGGGGCTGGCGGCCGGGGTGCTGCTCGCGGGCGCCAGCGCGGGTTTCGCCTTCCCGCCGTACGCCGACGTCGTCGCCGGAGCGGTGCCGGAACGGCGCCGGTCGACAGTCTGGGCCGCGATCAGCTCGGGCACCGGCTGGGGCGTGGCGGTCGCCGGCCCGGTCGCCATCCTCGCTGGCGCGCAGTGGCGGACGGCCTGGGTCTCCTTCGCTGTCGTGGCGCTGGCCGTCGGCACCGCCGCGGTGCTCAGCGTGCCGAGCGGCAGTGCCGCGAGCGCGCGCTCGACGGTGCGGCTGCAACCACGATGGTTCCTCTGCCCACGGTCCCGGCCGCTGCTGCTCTCCGCCGCACTGGTGGGGGTGGGGAGCTCGATCTGGTGGGCCTTCTGTGTCGACGCCATGCGCGCCGCGGGCGTCGACGCAACCACGGCGCGGCTGGTCTACGCCGCCTGTGGGGTGGCGGGAGTGCTCGCCAGCCTGACCGGTCCGGTCATCGACCGGTCGGGCCCCCGGCGGGTGCACCAGCTCACCGTCGTCGGGCTCGTGGCGGCGCTTGCGGTGCTCGCGGTGGTGTCGGCCGACGCATCTGCCGCGACGACCTGGCTGGTGACGCTGGCCGCGGTCACGTTCGGCGTGACGTACAACGGGGTGATCGCCGTGCAGGGCCTCTGGAGCGCGGAAGTGTTCGCCGAGCGACCGTCGGCCGGCCTGGCCGCGGTCAACACCAGCCTCACCGCCGGAACGCTGGTCGGGCCCTTCTTCGGCGGTTTGGTGATCGGCGCCGCCGGTTACCTACCGGCACTCGGCCTCGCCGCGCTGGCCACCCTCGCCGCGCTGCTTCAGCCGCCGCCACGAAGGTCGGTCGCCATCTCGTCGACGTGCGCGTGCAGCACGGCGAGCAACGCGGACGACGGGTGCCGGCGGGGCCAGAGCGCGCCGTGCAGCGCCAGCCCGTCGACGACGGCGTACAGCCGAGCCTCCTCGGCCGCCGGGTCGCGACCCGTACCGAGCGCGCCGTCCTCGTCGAGCAGTCGCACGGCGTAGCGGATGGCCAGCCTGCTCTCGGCCTCGGCGTGGTCGCGGATCCGGCGCAGTGATCGGTCGGGGTGCGCCCGGGTGACGAACGCCAGGTAGACCTGGGTCTCGCCGCGGCGGGTTGCGTCCAGCGGGAGCATCTGCTCGAGCACGGTGAGCGCGCCGACGCGGCCGGACAGCACCGGGAACAACGGCTCTAGCCTGGCCCGCACCCGGTCGACCACCGACTGCAGCGCGACGGTGAACAGCTCGTCCTGGGTCCGGAAGTAGTGCCGCAGTGCGCTTGCGGACATGCCGGCCTCGGCCGCGACTGTGCGCACCGACACCGCGTGGATGCCATCGCGGCGCACCAGCTGGAACAGCGCCTCGATGATCTCGGTCCGCCGCTCGTCGTGGTCCACGATCTTCGGCACGGAATTATTGTCGCACGATCGTGTTATCTTCGCTTACAGGTGTTCTCGCACGACCGTACGACAATGGAGTGATGGACATGATGGTGGCGGCGATCATCGGCGCCGAGATCGCGTTCTGGGTGGTGCTGCTGGCGGGTCTGCTCGCGCGCTACCTGTTCGGCCAGCGCCGGTTGGGGGGATGGCTGCTGGCGGGCGTGCCGCTGGTCGATGGGGTGCTGCTGGTGCTCACCGTCCTCGACCTGCGGTCCGGGGCCGAGCCGGAGGCCGTGCACGGTCTGGCGGCGGTCTACCTGGGCTTCACCGTCGCGTTCGGGCACCGGATGGTTCGGTGGGCCGACGTGCGCGTCGCCCACTGGGTGGCCAGCGGGCCAGCGCCGGACCGGACGGCGCCGGGCGGCACACGCGAGCGGTTCCGTGCCGAGTGGGCCGACTTCGGTCGCGCCCTCCTCGCGGTGGCGATCTCGTTGGTGCTGCTGCTCGGCGCCGCTGCGCTCGCCGGTGAGGAGGCCGACACCTCGGCGCTGCTGAGCTGGGTCCCGCGGCTGGGCATCGTGCTCACGGTGTGGTTCATCGGCTGGCCGCTGGTCGAGACGTACCGCCGGGTGTTCGCCCCGGTCGCGTCGACCAGTCACCGCGAGAACGCCATAGCTGGCGGTGAGACGGGGACAGGTCGGGGGAGGGGCGAGCTCACAGCCGGTCGACGGACGTGACGGTGACGGCGGCGGCGCCGGAGGCGTCGCTGGCGGGGAGGTCGACAGCGGCGCCGATGCCCCAGTCGTGGTGGCCCTCGGGGTCGTCGATGATCTGCCGCACCACCCACCGACTTGGCTCCTCGGTGACGACGAACAGCCCGGGACCGCGGGCGTCGGCGCCGGTCGGCAGCACGTCGTGCTCGGCGAAGTACGCCTCCATCGCGTCGCGCCACGCCTCGGCGTCCCACCCGGCTTCCGCGTCGAGCTCGCCCAGCGCGGCGTAGTCGCGGCGCGCCGCCAGCTCGACCCGGCGGAACAGCGCGTTGCGGACCAGCACCCGGAACGCCCGGGTGTTGGCGGTCAGCGGCCGAGACGGCGCCGCGGTCTCGACGACGGGTGCCTGCTCACCGGGGTGGGTGAGCTGCTCCCACTCGTCGAGCAGGCTGGAGTCGATCTGCCGCACGGTCTCGCCGAGCCACTCGACGATGTCCTCGACCTGCTCGGTGCGGGCCTCCCCCGGCACCCCTGCCCGCAGTGCCCGGTAGCCGTCGGCCAGGTAGCGCAGCACCGAGCCCTCCGACCTGGCCAGGCCGTAGTACGAGACGTACTCGGCGAAGTTCATCGCCCGCTCCCACATGTCCCGCAGCACCGACTTGGGCGACAGCTCGTGGTCGGCCACCCACGGGTGGCCGGTGCGGTACATCTCGTACGCCGCCTCCAGCAGCTCGGCGAGCGGCCGCGGGTGCGTGACCTCGTCGAGCAGCTCCATCCGCTCGTCGTACTCGATGCCGTCGGCCTTCATCTCCGCCACTGCCTCGCCGCGCGCCTTGTGCTCCTGGGCGCGCAGCACCTGCCGCGGGTCGTCCAGCGTGGCCTCGATGACCGACACGACGTCCAGCGCGTGCGTCTCCGACTCCGGGTCGAGCAGCTCGATCGCCGCGAGCGCGAACGTGGACAGCGGCTGGTTGAGCGCGAAGTTGGCGGGCAGGTCGACGGTGAGCCGCACCGTGCGCCCCTCCGCGTCCGGTTCGGCCAGCTCCTCGACGACGCCGGCCGCCCGCAGCGCACGGTAGGCGCCGATCGCCGTGTGCACGTGTCGGCGCCGGTTCTGCGGCTCATGGTTGTCGGTGAGCAGCCGGCGCACCGCAGCAAAGGCGTCGCCGGGCCGGGAGATGACGTCGAGCAGCATCGCGTGCGTGACCCGGAAGTGCGAGGTCAGCGGCTCCGGGTCGGCGGCGACCAGCCGGTCATGGGTGGCCTTCGTCCAGGACACCTGCCCCTGCGGCGGCTTCTTGCGCTGGACCCGCTTGAGCTTCTTCGGGTCGTCACCGGCCCGGGCGACCAGCCGGGCGTTCTCGACCTCGTACTCGGGCGCTTGTACGACCACCGTGCCGGCCGTGTCGTAACCGGCGCGTCCGGCCCGGCCCGCGACCTGGTGGAACTCCCGGGCCTGCAGGTGCCGCATCCGGGTGCCGTCGTACTTGACCAGCGAGGTGAGCAGCACCGTGCGGATCGGCACGTTGATGCCCACGCCGAGCGTGTCGGTGCCCGCGATGATGGTCAGCAACCCGGCCTGGGCCAGCTGCTCGACCAGCCGCCGGTACTTCGGAAGCATCCCGGCGTGGTGCACGCCGATCCCCAGCCGCACCAGCCGCGAGAGCGTACGTCCGAAGCCGGCGGCGAAGCGGAAGTCGCCGATCGCCTCGGCGATCCGGTCCTTCTGCTCCCGGCTGGTGGGGTTGATGCTCGTGATCGCCTGGGCCAGCTCCAGCGCACCGGCCTGGGTGAACTGCACGACGTAGATCGGCGCCTGGCCGGCCCCGAGCAGGTCGCTGATGGTCTCGTGCAGCGGCGTCGTCTCGTACCAGTGGTGCAGTGGCACCGGCCGCTGCACCGACGTCACCACCGCCGCCTCGCGTCCGGTCCGCCGCTTCAGGTCGTCGGCGAAGAAGCCGACGTCGCCGAGGGTCGCCGACATCAGCAGGAACTGCGCCCGGTTGAGCTCCAGCAGCGGCACCTGCCAGGCCCAGCCCCGGTCGGCGTCCCCGTAGTAGTGGAACTCGTCCATGATCACGACGTCGACGTCGGTGCCTGGCCCCTCGCGCAGCGCCTGGTTGGCGAGCACCTCCGCGGTGCAGCAGATGACCGGCGCCGTGGCGTTGACGCTGGCGTCGCCAGTGAGCATGCCCACCCGGTCGGCGCCGAACGTCTCGCACAGCGCGAAGAACTTCTCGCTCACCAGCGCCTTGATCGGCGCGGTGTAGACGCTGCGCCGCCCGGCCGACAACGCGCCGAAGTGCGCACCCGTCGCCACCAGGGACTTCCCCGACCCCGTCGGGGTGGACAGGATCACGTGGCTGCCGGAGACCAGCTCGATCAGCGCGTCGGTCTGCGCCGGGTAGAGGTCAAGTCCCTGGTCCGCGGTCCACGCGGCGTACGCGTCGAACACCGCGTCGGCGTCGCCACCAGGCGGTGGGATCAACGGCGCGGCCATGCCCGTGATCGTGCCAGCCCTTCGTTCGCCCGGTGGGGGGACGACTCCGGGCAGGCTGGGGGTCGGGACCGGGTCTCGTCCCATTCCGTCCGGACGGGCCCGCACCGGACGGTGGTGGCATGACGCTCCGAATGACGCTCCGTACTCGACATGTCCTCGCCGGTGGCCTGGCCGCCACCGGCCTGCTCGCCACCGCCGCCCTGCCGGGCGTCCCATCGCCCTCAGCCGCGGCGGGGCGGGCCGGTCCGGAACTGACGGCCGCACAGCCGCCCACCCTGGGCTGGCAGCCGTGCACCGATGCCGAGGCGTACGACTGCGCGCACCTGCGGGTGCCGAAGGACTACGCCCGTCCTGGCGCCGGCAACTTCCGGCTCGCCGTGGCGCGGCTGCCGGCCCGCGACCAGGAGCACCGGATCGGCTCGCTGTTCGTCAACTTCGGTGGTCCCGGCGGGACGGGCGTGCAGACCCTGCTGTCGAACGGGACCCGGCTGTTCCACCGGCTCAACCAGCGGTTCGACATCGTGAGCTTCGACCCCCGCGGCGTCGGGCAGTCCACGCCGGCGATCGACTGCCGGGTGGACCAGGAGCGGTCCGGTCCGTTCGGGCAGCCGTTCGGCACGCCGCGCGACCTGCACCCGCGGCGGATGGTCGCTGCCGACCGGCACTACCTGCAGCGCTGTCGCCGGCTCAACCCCGGCGTGCTTCCGTACGTCTCCACCGCGAACGTGGCGCGGGACATGGATCGGCTGCGGCAGGCCGTCGGCGACCGGCGGCTGAGCTACCTGGGTCTGTCTTACGGCAGCTACCTCGGCGCCACGTACGGCGCGATGTTCCCCGACTCCTACCGCGCGCTGGCGCTCGAGGGCCCGGTCGACCCGGTGCAGTACGCCCGGGACCCGATCGCGGTGATGGCGGCCACGTCGGCTGCCCTCGAGCGGGCAACGGAACGCTTCCTGCGGGACTGCGCCGCCCACCCGGCCGGGTGCTCCGGCTTCGGTCACGGTGAGCCGGGCGCAGCACTGGACCGGCTCGTGGACCGCCTGGACGACCGTCCGCTGACGGTGGGCGAGCGCCGGCTCGACGGCGACGACGCCCGGGTCGCGCTGGCCACCGGGCTGCACTCGCGCGACACCTGGGGCGACCTTGCGTCAGCGCTCGTCGCCGCCCAGCAGGGCGACGGCGGGGCGCTGCGCATGCTCGCCGACTACTACTACGGCCGGCTCGACGACGGCAGCTACCGGCCGAGCCTGGACGCGTTCTTCGCGATCACGGCCGCCGACCAGCGCAACCTGGACGGCCTGCGGCCGTACCTGCGAGCCGGTCGGCAGTCGTGGCACGCGTTTCCGCACGGCTACTGGCTCAGCGGCTACAGCACGCACCAGTGGGGAGCCGACCAGGTGCGGGCTCGCGGCGTCATGCGCGGCCCGTTCACGCTGCCGGAGTCGTCGCCCGCGGCACTCGTCGTCGGCACGACGTACGACCCGGCGAGCCCGTACGAGGGTGCGCAGGCGATGGTTCCCGCGCTCGGCAACGCGCGGCTGCTCACGCTGGTCGGCGACGGGCACGGCGCGTACGGCGGCGAGTCCGCGTGCATCGACCGCGGGGTGAACCGCTACCTGCTGTCGGGTGCGCTGCCGCCGGCCGATACTCGGTGCCACCCCGACAAGTGACGACTGGCCGGTGACACCTGCTGGGGCGGGGTCAGCCCGCGTTGACCTCGTCCCGCCAGGCCAGCCACTCGCTGAGGTGCGGGAAGTCGTAGTCGGGCCCGCCACCGGAGATCACGAACAGCCGGGTGCCCAGCGCGTGCAGCGTCGGGCCGAGCTCGTCGGGCGGTGCCTTCACGCTGACCGACCGCTCGATCTCCGCGGGGTCGCGGCCCTCCTCGGCGCACCACTCGTCGAGGATGCGGTGCTTGCGCTCGACCACCTCGGGGTCGCCGAAGCCGTGCCAGATGTCCGCGTGCCGGGCGACCAGCCGCAGCGTCTTCTTCTCGCCACCCCCGCCGATCATGATCGGGATGTCACGGGTGGGCTGCGGGTTCAGCTTGGCCAGCCGGGACTCGATCCTGGGCAGCGCGACGGCGAGGTCGTCGAGCCGGCTGCCCTTGGTGCCGAACTCGTAGCCGTACTCGTCGTAGTCCTTCTGGAACCAGCCCGACCCGATCGCGAGGATCAGCCGGCCACCGCTGATGTGGTCGATGGTCCCGGCCATGTACGCCAGCAGCTCGGGGTTGCGGTAGGAGTTGCAGGTCACCAGCGAGCTGATCTCGACCCGGCTGGTCGCCTCGGCGAAGGCCGCGAGCATGGTCCAGCACTCGAAGCTCGTGCCCTCGGGGTCCCCGTGCAGCGGGTAGAAGTGGTCCCAGGTGAACGCGATGTCGACGCCGCGCTCGTCGGCCATCAGCGCCTGGTCGCGGATCTGTGCCCACTCGGCGTGCTGGGGCTGGATCTGGATGCCGATCCGGACGGGGCGGTCTGTGGCTGCGGGCACGGGCGAGTCCTTCGTGGTCGGGGGATGCCCACCACGCTAGCCCGCAACGCTCAGGTCAGCCGCTCGACGAGGGCGGCTCCCAGGTCGTCGCCCGAGCGCCAGGCCGCCTCGACCTTGGGCGTCTGCGACCAGCCGTCGCCGCAGACCCCGCACCGGCTCGCCTCGTCGAGCCGGAAGGTCTCGTCGCGGGGTGCGGTGGGCTTGGCGAACGACCAGCGCCGTACGAACGTCCAGCGTGGCTCGCGGCCGATCCCGAGCTGTTGCCGCAGCGCCGCGACCATCACCGGGATCCCAGCTTCCGGGCCAGCCAGGTGAGCCTGCGCCAGCGCCGCGGTGGAGTGCGCGACCAGCACCGCCGCCCCGTCGCCACGACGCCGGCCGTCGTCGGCGACCCAGCCGAGGGCAGCGTCCGGCCGCTCGTCGTTGACGAACACCCCGTCGACGTCCCACTCGCGTTCGTGCCAGGCCGCGGCCAGCGCGAGCGCCGGCGACCAGGTGTGGTCGAGGGCGGCGGCCAGCGACCCGGGAACGTCCAGGTGGTCGTCGGTCTCCAGCAGTCGCGCCGCCTGCGGGTCCGGCATCGCGAGCACGACGGCCCGGACGGGCTCACCGTCGACTCGCGGCCCGTCGCGCTCGAGCCGGACGGCCGACACCGCGCGACCGGGGCGGACGTCGAGTCCGCGGGCAAGGTCTTCGACCAGGCTGCGCAGCCCCCCGGGCGCGCCCCAGCGCTCGGGTCCGGTCGTGGTGCCGGTGAGGGTCCGCCCGTCGCCGGTGTGGAAGGTGTCCGTCCACGGGCGAGCGAGCCCGCGGTCGGCCCACCTGGCGACCACGTCGGCGAAGGCGGGGTCGGACCTCGTGAAGTAGGACGCCCCCAGGTCGACGACCCGGCCGTGCAGCGTCCGGCTGGCCATCCGACCTCCGGCCCGGCGGGCCCGGTCACGCACGATCACCGGGAGCCCTGCGGCGTCGAGCCGCCGGGCGCACGCGACGCCGGCGATGCCGGCGCCGACGACCATGATCGAGCCCGGGGACGACACCGGGCCATCGTCACACGGCGACGCAGTCGGGCGGCCGCTCAGTCGACGCCGGCACTCTCCCGGGCACCTTCGAAGCGCACGAGCACGCTCGCACCCGCCAGCGTGAGCAGCAGACCCGCCAGCGCGCCGACGCCCCAGCCGTCGCGCACCGCATCGCCCAGCAGCGCGACGCCCACGACGGCTGGTCCGGCGGTCTGCAGCACGATCATCGGCGCGGTCGCGACGGTCACCGAGCTGCGCTGCAGCGCGAGCGAGTACAGCAAGAAGGCCAGGGCGCCGGCGAGCGGCAGCGCGTACGCCACCGGCTCGGCCAGCAGCGACCAGTCGAGGCTGGGCAGCAGCCGGGCCACCACCGCCGTGGTGGCGAACCCGATGCCGGCCAGGCTGCTCAGCAGCGCCGCCGCGACCGGGCCGTGGCCGCGGGTGGCGACCAGCCCGCCCACCGCCATGATCGCGAGCACCATGTAGGCCGCCGACGTCGTGGCCGTGTCCGCCCGGTCGGCGCCGGTCTCACCGGCGGCCGCGGTGAGCAGGACCAGTCCGGCACAGACCGCACCGACCGCCGCCCACTCGGCCGGGCCGAGCCGGTCGCGGAAGACCCGCACCGCCAGCAGCGCGGTGATCGCGAGGCTCGCCGCGATGCCGCCCTGGGCAAGGAACAGCGGCAGCGTTCGTACGGCCACCAGGTGCAGCAGGAAGCCGAGCAGGTTGAGCAGCAGGGCCGCGACGAACGTCGGCTGACGGAGCAGGTCCCGGGCGAGCCGCGGACCGAGGGCGGACGACGACCCGACCCGCCGCGACCCCGTCGCCTGCAGGATCGAGGAAGCACCGAAGACCGCCGCCGCCGCGAGTGCGGCGCCGACACCGAGGAGCATCGCTCAGTCGTGCCCGGCCGGTGCGACCTCGACCGGCTGCCGGGCCCGGCGGACGTGCCGGGTGACGCGGGTCGCCGTGAGGTAGACGCTGAGGCCCCCGTAGTAGACGAGGTAGGCCATCGACAGCGCCACGACCACGGGGTCGGGGTCGGGGTACTGCAGCAGCAGGATCGCGTACGTGATCAGCCAGAGCGTGGTCAGCGCCAGGTTCGTGCGCCGGAACGCCTTGGTGCGCGACGGGTAGAGGTAGCGCACCGGTACGAAGACCAGCACGGCGCACAGCACCAGGATCACGGCAGCGGCCACCGGCGGCATCGCCAGCACGATCACGTAGAAGGCCACGACGTTCCAGTAGCTGGGGAAGCCGAGGAAGAAGTGGTCGGCCGTCTTGGCGTCCACCCGGCAGAACTGGTAGCTGGAGGCGAGCAGCGGGAGCGCGGCGAGCGCCGGGCCCAGCCAGCCGTCGGGCAGGTAGTCGCCGGTCCACAGCAGGACGACCGGGGCGAACGCGTACGTCAGGTAGTCGACGATGTCGTCGAGCCGGGCGCCGTCGAACCACGGCAGGGTCTCGCTGACCCGCAGCCGCCGGGCGAGCATGCCGTCGGTGCCGTCGATGACCAGCGCCGCGAGCATCAGCCACAGTGCCTGGATCGCCTCGCCGTTCATCGCCGCGACGACGATCAGGAGGGCCAGCACAGCGCCGCTGGCGGTGTAGATGTGGAGGGCCACTCCGGCCACCCGCAACCGCCGCGACGGGGCCCAGGCGTCGGACGCCGCCTCGTGTGTCGTCAGGGGAACCCCCAGGCGCCGGTAGGTACAGGGCGCGGTCCGGCCCCGCCCGATTCTCGCACGTCGTCGCGAGACTCTCAGCGGACGTCCGAAAGCCTCCCGGCCGAGCGCAGGAAGCGCTCCCCCATCTCGTGCACGAAGTCCGCCAGCTCGGCCGGTTCGCGGACGACGAAATCCGCGCCCACGGCGCCGAGGACCATCGCGGGCCAGCTCAGGTCGTCGACCTGCATCCGCAGCGTGCACGCCTGCTCCCCGACCGCGTCGACCTCGCCCCAGCCGCGGACGACCCGCGAGACGTCCGCCGCGGCGGCGGCGACCTCGACGACCACCGACCAGCGCTGCGGCGCGGTCCGGATGCTCTGCTGGACGTACGCGAGCGCGTCGGCGGCGGGCAGCTCGCGCTGCCGGAACCGCACGCCGGAGGTCACGGGGTGCTCCAGCCGGTCGACCCGGAAGCTGCGCCAGTCGTGCCGGTCGAGGTCCCAGCAGACGAGGTACCAGCGCCGGCCGAGCGACACCAGCCGGTGCGGCTCCACCCGGCGGCTCGACCGCTCGCCGGTGCGAGCGACGTAGTCGAAGGTCAGCCGTTCGTCGTCGCGGCAGGCCTGCGCGAGGGTGACCAGCGCGTCGGCGTCGACGGTCTGGCGGGCGGCAAGGAGCGGCACGGTGTACGCGGCCAGCGCGTCGACCCGGCGGCGCAGCCGGGGCGGCATCACCTGGACGACCTTGGTGAGCGCACGCAGCGAGGTCTCCTCGATCCCGGTGACCGCGCCGCCGGCGGCGGTGCGCAGGCCGACCGCGATGGCCACCGCCTCGTCGTCGTCAAGCACCAGCGGGGGGAGGGCGGCCCCGGCCCGCAGCTGGTAGCCGCCCGCCAGGCCGCGGTGGGCGTCGACCGGGTAGCCGAGCTCGCGCAGCCGGTCGACGTCGCGGCGCAGCGTGCGGGCGGACACCTCGAGCCGGCCGGCCAGCTCGGGTCCGGGCCAGTAGCGGTGCGTCTGGAGCAGCGACATCAGCTGCAGCATCCGGGCGGTGGGGTCGGCCATGCGCCGAGAATTCCTCCGATAACGGTCAGGATCTGTCCGCAATAGATCCTAGCGTCGTCCCCATGACCGAGACGATGATCCAGACCCAGGACCTGACCCGGCACTTCGTCCAGAAGAAGCGCACCGTCGAGGCGGTCCGCGGGCTCGACCTCGAGGTGCACGGGGGTGAGCTGGTGGCTCTGCTCGGCCCCAACGGGGCCGGCAAGTCGACCACCCTGCGGATGCTCACGACGCTGATCGCACCGACCTCCGGCCGCGCGGTCGTGGCCGGGCACGACGTCGTGACCGACCAGGCGGCGGTGCGCCGCCGGATCGGCTACATCGGGCAGGGCAACGGCGCCGGCCACAGCCAGCTGGGCACCGACGAGCTGGTCGCCCAGGGGCGGGCGTACGGGCTCTCCCGGCGTCACGCCCGGGCACGGGCCGCAGAGCTGGTGCAGTCGCTCGACCTCGAAGGCGTCGCCGACCGCACGGTCAGCACGCTGTCCGGCGGGCAGCGTCGGCGCCTCGACATCGCGATGGGGCTGATCCACGCGCCACGGCTGCTGTTCCTCGACGAACCGTCGACCGGGCTCGACCCGCAGAACCGTGCCAACCTCGCCGAGCACGTGTCCCGGCTGCGCGAGCAGCACGGCACCACCGTGGTGCTGACCACGCACTACCTCGACGAGGCCGACCAGCTGGCCGAGCGGGTCGTCGTCATCGACCACGGGCAGGTCATCGCCGACGACTCGCCGCAGCGGCTGAAGGCCGAGCTGGCCGGCGACCTGCTCTGCCTGGGGCTGGAAACCGAGCCGGACGCCCGGGCCGCGGCGGCGGTCCTCGACCGGGTCGACGGCGCCCGCGAGATCGAGGTCGGCGCCGGCCCCACCGTGCAGGCTCGCGTCACCGGCGGCCCCGCGCTGCTGCCCGGCCTGTTGCGCGCCCTGCACGACGACGGCGTCACCGTCACCTCCGCGCAGGTGACCCGGCCGACGCTCGACGACGTGTTCCTCGGCCTCACCGGACGCAGCCTGCGGGAGGGCCAGGCCGCTGCCACCAGCACGACCTCCACGTCCACCTCCACCTCCACCGATCACCTCGAGCTCGAGGGAGCGAACGCATGAGCACCCGTACCGCCGTCTCCGACACCGCCTTGGTCCTCGGCCGCGAGCTGCGACCGCTGCAGCGCGAGCCGCTGTCGATCGTGTTCTCGCTGATCCAGCCGATGGTCTTCCTCGCGCTGTTCGCGCCACTGCTGCCACGCGTGCTGCCCGGTGGGGACGGTGCCCCGGTCTCGTCGCTGCAATGGTTCGTGCCCGGCATCGTCGTGATGAGCGGGCTGATGGGCGCGTCGATGACGGGCTCCGGGCTGATGCTGGAGATGCAGACCGGGTCGCACGAACGGATGCTCGTGGCCCCGCTGAGCCGCTCGGCGCTCCTGGTCGGCCGCTCGCTCAAGGAGATCGTGGTCGTGGCCGCCCAGGCCGTGCTGGTCGTTGCCGTCGTCACGCCCACGTCCTTCGACCTGCATCTCGACGGGGTGCTCGTGGGGCTGGCCGTGCTGGCGCCGTTCAGCGTCGGTATCGGAGCGCTGTCGCACGCCCTCGCCCTGGTCAGTCGGGACCAGGACTGGCTGTTCTGGACGGTGCAGCAGACCTTCCTGTTCCCGGTGCTGCTCACCGCCGGCATGCTGCTGCCGGTCGAGGGCGGCCCGGGCTGGCTGCGCACCGCATCCGCGCTGAACCCGCTGACCTACGTGGTCGACGCCGAACGGGCGCTGTTCGCCGGTGACGTGTGGTCCAGCACCGTGCTGCAGGGCGCGGGCGCGGCGCTGCTGGTGGCGGCGTTCGGGCTGTGGGTCGGCACTCGCGCGATGCGGGCCAGCAGCTGACGAGTGCCCGTCGGCCGCTCAGCCGCGGAACAGCCCGTAGAACCGCTCCACGTCGAGGGTGAGCACCACCCGCCGGTCACGGATCATCGCCGCGCGGTAGTCGTCCCAGTCCGGGTGCTCCCCGCCGCTCGCGAGCCGGTAGACCTCGATCAGCTCCTGCATCGTGTCGTCGCCCGGGTCGTGAGTGACCGGGCTGAGCCGGGCCGTGCCCTCGGCCACCGCGTACGACCACTCGTCGGACGACGAGACGTGGAAGCTGGCCCGCGGGTCGCGCCGCAGATTGGCGGTCTTGGCGAGCATGTCCCGCACCGAGATCCGGATCCGCCGGGTCGCGGGGTCGAAGACGTGGTTGACCGTCGACAGCTGCGGACGCCCGTCGCGCTTCAGCGTCGCAAGGACGCCGAACCGGCGGGTGGCGATCAGGTCGATCAGGTTGCGCTCGTCGTCGCTCACACCGGCCAGCATCGTCCAGCGGGCCGGTCCCGACCAGCGCGTGCCCGCGTGCGGGGTCGCTGCGGATAGGACATTCTGGGCACATCCGTCGTCGGCGATTGCGGTGTCCATGAGCGGCTCGAGCACCACCTCCCGTGGCTTCCTGCGGCTGCTCCTGACCTCGTCCACGGCCTGGCCGGGCGCCGAGGGCGGTGGAGACCGGCGTCAACACCTGCCGACCAGGCGGTCGCGACGGTCGCCGCACACCTACGCGTTCGTGGTGCGGCCCGGTCGTCACTCGGGCTGGCGCTGGTGGCTGGAGCGTCCCGGCGGCGAGCAGCTCGCGGCCGCCGGGCGCCCCGCCGACTCAGAGGCCGAGGCGCGCCGGGCGACGTTGCGGGTGCGGCTCGCCGCCGCGACCGCGGCGGTCGAGACCTTCGAGGACGCGCACGGCCGGGTGCAGTGGCGGCTGTTGTCCGGAGCGGGCGCGCTGCTCGCGGTCTCGGTCGTCGGATATGCCACGACCGTCGCCGCCGAGCGCGCGATCGCGGCGTTCCGCCGGGAGGCCAGCCACGCCGAGCTCGTCGACGGCTGAGCCGGCAGTCAGGGGGCGGCGCATGGCGGTGACGGTGCACCGGGCCCGCGAGCGGTTCCGAACGGTGGGCGAGGGCCGGGAGACCTGGCACGCGTTCGCGTTCGGTGACCACTACGACCCGGACAACACCCACTTCGGCGTGCTGGTCGCGAGCAACGAGGAGCGGCTCGAGGCGGGCGGCGGCTACCCACCGCACCAGCACGCCGGGATCGACATCGTCAGCTGGGTGCTCGACGGGGTGCTGGTGCACGAGGACTCGCTCGACCACGCGGCGCCGGCCACCACTGTCCGCGCGGGCGAGGTGCAGCGGCTGGCCGCGGGCGCCGGGGTGACGCACGCCGAGCACGCCGACGCCTCCGGCCCGGCGCGGTTCGTGCAGATGTGGCTGGCGAGCGACCAGGAGACGCCGCCCTCGTACCAGCGCGGCGACGTCGGTGCGCTGCTCGAGGGCGGGGACTGGGTCGCGCTCGCCGGGCCCGGTGGCGCGGTCTCGCTGGCCCGCTCGGATGCCGCCCTGCTCGCGGTGCGGCTTCCGGCCGGCGCCGCGGTGCGGCTGCCGCGCGCCCCGTACGTGCACCTGCACGTCGCCCGCGGTGCGGTCGACCTGGCCGGCCTGGGGGTGCTGGACGAGGGCGACTCCGTGCGTGTCACCGGGGGCGACGGCGACCGGGCCGTCGCGCAGCAGCCCGCCGAGCTGCTGTGCTTGCAGATGCAGCGGGCCGTCGGCGAGTGAGCCCGCTGATCGGGTTCGCGCGGGGTCAGTCGCGAAGCGGGAGCTCGCCCGCCGCCACGATGCAGCGGTCGCGGCCGGACTGCTTCGCGGCGTAGAGCGCCTCGTCGGCGCGGGCCTGGGTGCGCTCGGGCTCCTCGTCCGCGGAGCGCGCGGCCACGCCGGCCGAGAAGGTCACCGGGATGGGGTGACTGCGTCCGAGCTCGGACCACCGGGCCCGCAGCCGGGCGACCAGGACGGCCACGTCGCTGCCGATCGGGCACAGCACCGCGAACTCCTCGCCGCCGATCCGCGCGACCAGGTCCTCGGCCCGGGTCGTCGACTGCAGAGCCTTGGCGAAGTCGACGAGCATCGTGTCGCCGGCCGCGTGTCCGGCCTGGTCGTTGACCGACTTGAAGTGGTCGAGGTCGAGGATCGCCAGCCCGCCGCGCCGCGGCATCCGGGCCAGGGCCGCCCGCCACGAACGGAGGTTCGGCAGCCCGGTCAGCTCGTCGGTCATCGCCTGGGCGGTGAGCCGACGACGCAGATCGTCCCGCTCGATGGCCAGCGCGGCCTCCGACGCCAGCAGCTCCAGGGTGCGGATCGTGGTGTCGGCGTCGTCGAGCGGCGGAGAGTCGACCGCGAACGCTGCGGTCAGGACGCCCACCGTCCGGTTGCCGGCCCGGACCGGCACCCAGCAACCGGCGCCCAGCCGGACGCCCGCGGCGTCCTCGAAGCTGGCGAACGTCTCCCGGTCGGACACCGACTCGTCGGTCGAGCCGGCGACGGGGTCGACGGCCGCGTGGTTGTCGACCAGCCGGGAGCGACCGGAGTCGTAGACGTCGCGGACGATGGATGGCCGGTCCAGCCGCAGTCGCAACGGCCCCACGGTGGCACCGGCCTGCCCGGTCACCTCGATGGTGCCCCCGAGCACCTCCATCACGGTGGCGCACACGGCTCCGGTCACCGAGACGATCGCCCGGGCCACGGCTTCGCGGGGGTCGGTGTCGGCGAGCACCGCCCGGCGGGCCATCGCGACCGCCGACAGCTGAGCAGCCGACCGCTCGGCCTGGGACTCCTCCTGCAGCAGCGCGGTGACGTCCCAGCCCACGATGACCGCGCCGATCTGGGTGCCGTCGGCGGCGCGTACCGGGTCGGACGACGTACGGAGCCGGCGCCTGCTGCCGTCCGGCGACACCAGCACCAGCTCGACGTCGACGGCGGCCTCGCCGCGCATCGCGCGGCTCAGCGGCAGCCACCTGCGCGGGAGCCTGGAGGTCTGGTCGGCGGTGAGCACCTGGACGGCACCGAGCGGGTGCGGGTGCAGTGCCGACACGTCGGTGACGCCGAGCCAGCGTCGGGCCACCGCGTTGGCGATCACGATGCGTCCGTGGGCGTCGGCGACCAGCACGCCGGCCGCGGCCGCCTCGAGCGCCGGGCTGGCGAGTGCGGCGACGTCGAGCTGCGGGTGTTGTCCCGACGGCGGCGGCGCTGCTCGTTCCGGCATCGGCGGCAGCCCGCCGGTCCCCTGCACGGCGCCATTGTGCCCGCCGTCGCTGCCATGCGCTGCTGGCACGGGTCAGCGTCCCCGCCGGGCGACGAGCAGCACGTCGATGGCCGGCCGCGGCGCGCCGTCGACCGGGCGGCGGACCTGCTCGCTGCGGACCACCTCCAGCCCGCCCTCCTCCGCCACCGTCCGCAGCAGCTCGCGGTCCCACAGCACGTCGTCGTCCTGCGGCCCGCCGGTGCCGTCGCTGAGGTTGTCGCGGTCGTGCCCGAGCAGCACCAGCAGCCCACCGGGCGCGATCCACCGGGTGAACCGCCGCAGCATCGGGTGCCCCACCGTGGACGGCAGGTGCAGGAACGCGCAGAGCACCAGGTCGACCTGCTGGTCGGGTTCCCAGCGGGCGACGTCGGCGCACACGGTCGTCAGCGACGTACCGGCCTCGGCCGCGGCCCGCTCGGCGCGGGCCAGCCCGATCGCCGAGAAGTCCACCGCACTGACCTGCCAGCCCCGGTCGGCCAGCCACACCGCGTGCCGGCCCTCGCCCGCGGCCACGTCGACGGCCGTGCCGGGAGCGACGTCGGTCAGCACCTCGGCCACCGTGCGGTTGGGACCGGCCGTCCACAGCGTCGCCCCGCTCGCCGCGCGCTCGGCGTACGCGTCGTCCCACTCCTCGGCGGTGCGGCTCACCGGCTCGTCGCCCTCCCGTGGGCCCGCCGCCCCGGGGCCGGGGTGCCCCGGCACCTGCGGGTCATTTCCGCAGCCTACGGCCTGAGGGCTGTGCTATACCAATGGTCCATGACGGTCAGTGCCGGTCGCGAGGTCGGCAAGCTCCAGCGGGTGCGCGCCGAGCTCGCGGAGCTGATGGCGACGATGTCGGCCGGCGAGCCGCTGCCGGCCGAGCGCGACCTGGCCGCACGGCTCGGGGTGGCCCGGATGACGCTGCGGCGCGCCGTCGACACGCTCGTCGACGAGGGCCGGTTGCTGCGCCGTCAGGGGTCGGGGACGTTCGTGGTCCCCAGCACCACGATCGCCCAGCGGCTGTCGGCCTCGTCGTTCTCCGCCGACATGCGCGGTCGCGGCCTGCGGCCGGGCGGGCACACCCTGCACGCGCGGATCTCGCCCGCGGGGGTCGTGCTGTCGGCCGTCCTCGGTGTCCCGCCCAGCACCTCGGTCCTGCACGTGCGCCGGCTGCGGACCGCCGACGACGTGCCGATGGCGCTGGAGGACCTGCACGTGCCCTGCGACATCGCACCCGGCCTCGACGGCGACGACCTGGAGGGGGCGTCGTTCTACGAGCTGCTGGCCGGCCGGTACGGCACCCCCGTCGTCTCCGGCACGCAGACCGCCGAGCCCACGCTGGTCACCGCTGACGACGCGGCCGAGCTCGGGGTGCCCGTCGGTTCGCCGGCGTTCTGCTTCGAACGCACCTCCCGACGGGCCGACGGCCGGGTGGTGGAGTTCGTCCGGTCGATCTACCGCGGCGACCGCTACCGAATCGTCGTCGACATCTTCCCGCCGGGGTCTTGACGGCCGGGCCCCTCCTCCGCATGCTGGGCCAAGAGTTCTAGACCTCTGGTCTCGTCGGCCCTCCCGGGCCCCAGGAGGGAGCGATCATGCGGGTACGTCACCAGGGAAGTCGCCGGGTCCGTCTTGGCGCGGTCCTCGCCGCGGCGCTGTGTGCCTCCACGCTGGCCGCGTGCGGCGGCGGGTCGGAGGGCTCCGACGAGCCGGCCGACTTCGACGACGGCGACATCTCGGCCGAGGGCGAGACGCTCGAGGTCTGGATCATGGAGGGCAACGCCGCCGACTACGACCCGTACTTCGCCGACCTGGGCGACGCCTTCACCGAGGAGACGGGCGCCGAGCTCGACGTGCAGTACATCCCCTGGACCTCCGCGCACGACAAGTTCCTCAGCTCGTTCGCCGCGGACAAGACCCCCGACGTCGCCGAGGTGGGGTCGACCTGGACCGGCGAGTTCGGCGAGGCCGGCGGCCTGTACGACCTGAGCAGCGAGGTGGAGGAGTCCGGCCTGTCCGACGACCTGGTGCCCAGCCTGGTGGAGGCCGCCACGCTCGACGGCGCGCTCTACGGCATGCCCTGGTACGCCGGCACCCGCTCCATCGTCTACCGCACCGACGTGCTGGACGAGGCCGGCGTCGAGCCGCCCACCTCCTGGGACGAGCTGGTGTCGGTCGGCCAGGCGATCAAGCAGTCCGACCCCGACATCGTGCCGATGGCCGTGCCGGGCGAGAGCGAGTACAGCGTCTACCCGTTCATCTGGGGCGCCGGTGGCGAGATCGCCGAGGAGCAGGACGGCACCTGGACGTCCACGATCGACTCCGAGGAGGCCCAGCAGGGCGTGCAGTTCTACACCGACCTCGCGGTCAAGGAGGATCTCTCCAGCCCGGCCGCCGCCACTTGGGACGAGGCCGAGGTGTCCGAGGCGTTCGGCCGCGGCGAGGTCGCGATGATGATCGCCGGCAACTGGACGATCGCCGCGCTGGAAGAGGCGTCCCCCGAGCTCAAGGGCAAGCTCGGCGCCGTGCCGATCCCGGGGCCTGACGGCGGGCTGTCGCCGTCGTTCCTCGGCGGGTCGAACCTGTCGGTCATGCAGGGCGCCGAGAACCCCGACCTCGCCTGGGCGCTGGTCAAGATGATGAGCACCGGCGAGTACGCCTCGAAGTGGGCCGACGTCTCCGGGTTCTTCCCCGGCGAGCAGACCCTGCTCGAGGACATCGAGAAGGAAGGCGACCCGCTGGTTGCGCCGTTCGCCGAGCAGGCGGCCGAGGCGAGTGCGAGCGTGCCGGCGACTCCGCTCTACGGCCAGGTGCAGGCCAAGCTCACGGTTCCTGCCATGGTGCAGTCGATCCTGACCGGCAAGGCCACGGTCCCCGAGGCAACGGCGACCGCAGCCGACGAGATGGACGAGATCTTCTCCCGGGGCTGACCGGACCCGGCCAGCAGCAGAAGGGGACCGCGTGACCGTCACCCCGACGACCGTGCGGCCCGAGCCGCCCGGCGGACCGGCCGGACCGGCCGGACCGCAAGGTGGTGCGCCGTCCGGTCGTCGGCGGGCAGCCCGGCGCGGCGCCGCCCGGCCGTGGCTGCTGCTCGCGCCCGCGCTCGGCGTCCTGGGCGTGCTGCTGCTCTGGCCGCTGGTGCGCGTGGTCGTCGTCTCGCTGCAGGAGCTCGGGGTCCGGCAGCTCGTCACCGGCGAGGTGCTCTGGGTCGGTTTCGCCAACTACCGCGAGGTCTTCGGCGACCCGTTCCTGTGGCGGACCGCGCTGCCCAACACGGTGGTGTTCGCGGCCGCCTGTGTCGTGCTCACCGTCGTCGTCGGCACGTCCGTCGCGTTGCTGCTCTACCGCTTGGGGCCGGTCTGGCGAGGCATCGTGACGACGGCCGTGATGGCCGCGTGGGCGGTGCCTGCGGTGACCGGCACGTACGTGTGGGTCTTCGCCTTCGACCCCAGCGCCGGCGTGCTGACCGACGCGCTGGACGCGGTCGGCCTGCTCGATCCTGAGACCACCAACCTGTTCACCGGTCGGCTCACGTTCTACGCGATCGCCACCCTCAACGTCGTGCACCACGGGTTCCCGTTCGTGGCCGTCACCGTCCTGGCCGGGTTGCTCACCGTGCCGCGGGAGGTCACCGAGGCCGCGATCGTCGACGGGGCCGGGTCGTGGCGGCGGTTCTGGACGATCACCGCGCCGCTGCTCAAGCCGGTGTTCGCGGTCGTGACGATCCTGTCGACGATCTGGGACTTCAAGGTCTTCACCCAGATCTACCTGATGCCCGGCGGCTCCGGTGGCAACCGGGACGTGCTCAACCTCGGCACCTGGTCCTACACCGAGTCGTTCGGGCAGTCCCGCTATGGGCTCGGCGCCGCGATCGCGGTGCTGCTCACGGTCGTGCTGCTGCTCATCACCGTGGCGTACCTGCGGCTGCTGTTCCGCGAGGAGGAGCTGTGAGCGGGCTGCAGGCGGGGGTCCGGCCGGTCGGCGCCCGGCGGGCGTGGAGCCGTGCGGGCACGGTCGTGGGAGTGGCCGCCGTGCTGGTCTTCACGCTGTTCCCGGTCTGGCTGATGGTCTCGACCGCGTTCGACGCCCGCGCCAACGACGGCTCGCGCGGGCTGCTGCCGACCGAGTGGACGCTGGACAACTTCAGCTTCGTGCTCGACGAGGGTGGCTTCGGCGGCTACCTGCGCAACTCCCTGCTGGTCGCGCTCGGCACCGTGCTGGTCAGCTCGGCGGTGGCGCTCCTCGCCGCGGTGGCGGTCGCCCGGTTCCGGTTCCGCTTCCGCACGTCGGTGCTGGTGATGGTCCTCGTCGTGCAGATGGTGCCGCTGGAGGCGCTGGTGATCCCGTTGTTCCTTCAGGCGCGCAGCCTGTACCTGCTCGACACCCTGATCGGCCTGGTCGTCGTCTACCTGGCGTTCTCGCTGCCGTTCGCGATCTGGACGCTGCGCGGCTTCGTCGCCGCGGTGCCGCTGGAGGTGGAGGAGGCGGCGTACGTCGACGGTGCCGGCTGGTGGCGGATGTTCCGCTCGGTGCTGCTGCCGCTGGTCGCGCCGGGGCTGGTCGCGACCAGCGTCTTCAGCTTCATCACCGCGTGGAACGAGTTCATGCTGGCGCTGCAGTTCCTGCAGGACGACGACAGGTACACGGCCGCGATCGGGTTGCGCTTCTTCTTCGGCCAGTACAGCACCAACTGGGGAGCCGTGATGGCGGCCTCGACCCTGATCACCATCCCCGTCATGGTGTTCTTCGTGGTGGTTCAGCGCCGGCTCACCGACGGCCTCGTGGCGGGAGCGGTGAAGGGATGACTCCTCCGCTCGGCGCTCCCCGCAGCGCCCCGCACGCCAGCGACCCCGGCCTGGTCCGGCTGGTCGACGGGGTGCTGCTTCCCGGCTTCCACGGGCAGACGCTGCCCGACTGGCTGGCGGCGCGGCTCGCCGACGGGCTCGCGGGGGTGTTCCTGTTCGGGCAGAACGTCGGCGACGACGCGCAGCTGTCCGCGCTCACCGCGGCGGTCCACGACGCCCGGGGTGCGGCGATGGTGGCCTCCGACGAGGAGGGCGGCGACGTCACCCGCGTCGAGCACCGGGCCGGGTCGTCCTGGCCGGGTGCCGCCGCGCTCGGACGCTTCGACGACCAGGTGGTCACCGAGCGCCTCTCCCAGGCAGCGGGCCGGCAGTACCGCGCGGCCGGGGTCGATCTGGTCGCCGCACCCGTCGCCGACGTCCACGCCGACCCCGCCAACCCGGTGATCGGCATCCGGTCGTTCGGCAGCGACCCCGCCCTGGTCGCGCGGCACGTCGCGGCGAGCGTCCGCGGGCTGCAGACCGCCGGTGTCGCGGCCTGTGCAAAGCACTGGCCGGGCCACGGCTCCACCCGGACCGACTCGCACCTCACGCTGCCCGTGGTCGACGACGACGAGGCGGTCGTACGGGCCCGCGACCTGCCACCGTTCGCGGCGGCGGTCGCCGCCGGCGTCGACTGCGTGATGACCGCGCACATCAGGTTCCCCGCGATCAGCGACGAGCCCGCCACGCTCAGCCCGGTCTGGACCCGGCTGCTGCGCGACGAGCTCGGCTTCGCCGGGGTGCTGGTGAGCGACGCCCTGGACATGGACGCGATCTCGGCCGGCGTCGGCCGGGTCGAGGGTGCGGTCCGGGCGCTCGCGGCGGGTGTCGACCTGCTCTGCATCGGCAACCCGGCCCACCCCCGCGGCTACGACGACCGCGCCGTGCTCGACCAGGTGCGCGACGCCGTGCTCGCCGCCCTCGTCGACGATCGGCTCACCCTGGGCCGGGTGGAGCAGGCGGCCGGTCGGGTGCACGCCCTGGGCGAGCGGCTGCGCGACCAGCGGGTCTCGGCGCCCGCCGAACCCGCCGACCTCGGTTCGGGTGCGCTGGCACACGACGTGCTGCTGGCGGTGACGCAGGTGCACGGCTGCGTACGGATCAGCGGTGCCCCGCACGTGCTCGACCTGCGCAGCGGTGCAGGCATCGCGGCGGGTCGCGCGGCGCCGCGGCTCGCCGTCGCTCTGCGGCGGCACGACCCCGACACGACCGAGGCCACGACCGACGTCGCGCGGGGCGGACCGGACGACGACCCCGCAGGCGCGGTGGCCCGCGCCCTCGCCGGACCTGCCCGGCCGGTCGTCGCCGTGGTCGACGCACCACACCGGCTGGCCCGGGAGCGTGAGCTGCTCACCGCGTTGCTGGCCGCACGACCGGACGCGGTCGTCGTGCAGACCGGCCTGCCCGACGATGCCGAGCTGCCCGCAGACCATTGGGTCCGTTGCTACGGCGCCGGCCGCGCGCACGCCGACGTGGTCGCCGACCTGCTGCTCGGCTCCGACGACCTGGAGCCGTCGTGACCGCCCTGGCCGCCGCCCTCGCCGTCGGGGTCGACCTCGGCAAGACCGGCTGCCGTGCCGTCGCCGCCCCGCTCCCGCTCGACGCCGCGAGCTGGCGGACACCGGCGCACGACTCGCCGGACTGGCGAGCCGCCTTCCGCCACTTCGTGGGTACGGCGGTGTGGGGCGACGGTGCCGGTGCACCCGGACTGGCCGAGCCGGATGGGGCCGCAGCCGGGGTGCAGGCGGTGGTCGACGTGGTGGCGCCGCTGGTCGGCCGGTCCCCGGTGTGCGGGCTCGTGGTCGGCGCCGCCGGCGGTGCGGCCGGGCCCGAGGCCGCGTACGCGCTCGCCGCCCGGCTGTCCGAGCGACTCGACTGCCCGGCCGGCATCAGCACCGACGCGGTGACGTCACACGCCGGCGCGCTGTCCGGCCGGCCCGGCGTCGTGCTCGCCGCGGGGACCGGTGCGGTCGCCACCGGGGTCGCTGCCGACGGCGGGGTCACGGTCGTCGACGGCTGGGGGCAGTGGCTGGGCGACGACGGGAGCGGCGCCTGGATCGGCCGCGAGGCGCTGCGCGCGGTGCTGCGCGCCCGGGACGGCCGCGGCCGCGCGACCGCGCTCACCGCTGTCGCCGAGGGTCGCTACGGCGACCCCGCTCGGCTGCCGCGGCTGCTGCCGCTGACGCCTGCCACGGTCCGCGCGACAGCGGCCTTCGTCCCCGACGTCGTGGCGTGCGCCGAGGCCGGCGACCCGGAGGCCACCCGGATCCTCGAGCGGGCCGGTTCCCTGCTCGCCGAGACCACCGCCACCGCCGCCGGCGCCGTGGACTCGGACGGCACGGTCGAGGTCGCCGTCGTCGGGGGGTTGGCCGCCGCGGGCGAATCGCTGCTCGCGACCTGGCGGGCGGGGCTGCCGGCCGGGGCGACACTCGTACCGGCCGAGGGCAGCTCGGCGGAGGGCGCGCTGCTGCTGGCCGTGCGCGAGGACCTGCCGCACGAGGCCCATGTGCGGCGGAGCCAGCGGGAGGTCAGCCGATGAGCGCCGACGCGGCCACCGGCGGAGGGGTCGACGTCGACCTGCTCGCCACCGAGCAGGCGCGCCCCGGACTGGACGACCTCGACCAGCGCAGCCCGGCCGCGCTGGTCGACGTGCTGCTGGAGGCCGAGGCGCAGGTGCCGACGGTGATGGCCGCGGCCCGGGACGCGCTGGCGGACGCGGTCGCGTTGTGCGAGCAGGCCCTCGCGGCCGGCGGCCGGATCGTCTACGCGGGTGCCGGCACCCCCGGTCGGCTGGCCGCGCAGGACGCCGCCGAGTGCCCACCCACCTACGGTGTCTCTCCCGACCGGGTCGTCGCGGTCCTCGCAGGCGGGGGTGCGGCGGCCGACCGCTCGGTCGAGGGCGCCGAGGACGACGCCGCGGCGGGCGGCCGGCACGTCTCCGCGCTGGACGTGGACGCCGACGACGTCGTGGTCGGCATCAGCGCGTCCGGCCGCACCCCGTACGTGCTCGGCGCGCTGGACGCCGGTCGCGCCGCCGGCGCTCGTACGGTCGCGGTCGTCAACAACGCCGGCAGCCCCGCCGCCGCCCGCGCCGACGTCGCCGTCGAGCTGCTCACCGGCGCCGAGGTGGTCGCCGGCTCCACCCGGCTGACGGCGGGCACCGCGCAGAAGGTCGCGCTCAACGTGCTGTCCACCGGTGCGATGGTGCGGATCGGGCGCACGTACGGCGCCTGGATGGTCGACGTGCAGACCAGCAACGACAAGCTCCGCCGGCGGGCCGCCCGGATCGTCCGCGAGGTCGCGGGCGTGGACCCCGCCACCGCGGAGTCGGCCCTCGCCGCCGCCGGCGGCAGCACCCCGGTTGCGCTGGTGTCGCTGCTGGCCGGCATCGACGCCGACGAGGCCCGCACCCGGCTGGCGGCCACCGACGGCCGCGTACGCGACGCGCTGACCGGACCCGCCACGTGATCGTCGTCGCCGTCGCGTCCGGCACGTCCGCCGATGCGCTCGACACCGTGGCGGTGGAGCTCGACTGGACCGGCGACGCGGCCGGCAGCGTCGAGCTGCGCGTCCTCGGCGTTGCCGAACGGGCCTGGCCCGGCGGTCTCGGCGAGCGGCTGCTGGCCCTGTTACCGCCCGCGACCACCACCGCCGCCGAGGTGTGCGCCCTCGACACCGAGGTCGGCCAGGCCGTCGGCGCGGCCGCCCGGCTCGCGGTCGACGAGCTCGCCGGCGGGCACGCCGACCTCGTCGTCTCACCCGGCCAGACTGTGCACCACGAGGTCGACGGCGACCGCTGCCTCGGCACCCTCCAGCTCGGCCAGCCCGCGTGGGTCGCCGAGGCCACCGGGCTTCCGGTGGTCTCGGACCTGCGGGTCCGCGACGTCGCCGCGGGCGGGCATGGCGCACCGCTGGCGAGCACGCTGGACGCGTACTGGCTGGCCCCCGACGACGGGAGGGCCCGGGCCGCCCTCAACCTCGGGGGCATCGCCAACCTCACCGTCGTCGCCCCGGACGGCGTGCGGGCGTGGGACACCGGTCCCGCGTGCTGCCTGCTGGACGTGGCCGTGCGCCGGATAAGCAAGGGCGCCGTCGGGTACGACCGCGACGGCCGACTGGCCGCCGACGGCACCGTGCGCACCGACCTGCTGGACCGGCTGCTGGCCACGCCCTACCTCGCGCTGCCGCCCCCGAAGTCGACCGGTCGCGAGACCTTCTCCGCCGCGCTCCTGGACGCCGCCCTGGCCGGCCTGCCCGAGGTCGGCGGACCGGACCTGCTGGCGACGCTGGTGGCGCTGACCGCGCGCACCGTCGCGGCCGACGTGCCCACCGGTGTCGTGGAGGTCGTCGCGTCCGGTGGCGGCGTGCACCACCCGGGGCTGATGGCCGCCCTCGCCGACGCGCTGGCCGGCACCGGGGACGGCACCGTGGACGGCGCCCAGGCCGGCCCGGCGCTGACCACCAGCGCCGCGCACGGCCTCGACCCGGACGCCAAGGAGGCCTGCATGTGGGCGTTGCTCGGCTTCCTGACCTGGCACGGTCTGCCCGGGACGGTCAGCGGCGCCACCACCGCGACGGCGCCGCGCGTCCTCGGCCGGCTCACTCCGGGGCGCGACCCGCTGCGGCTGCCCGCCCCGGCCGCACCGCTGCGCCGGCTGCGCGTGGTCGGCGCCGACTCGGCGGGGGCCACCGCGTGACCGCCCGGCGCCTCGGGGTCGCCAGCGCGCTGGTCGACGGCCGGCTGCTGCCCGGCGACGTGTCGGTCCACGACGGCCGCGTGGCGGCGGTCGGGCTGCCGCCCGCCCGGGGTGGGCGGATCGCCGCTCCCGGGCTCGTCGACCTGCAGGTCAACGGTTTCGCGGGCATCGACCTGATGGCCGCCGGGCGGGACGAGGTGCGGGCCGTCGGCCGCGCACTCGCCGGCTACGGCGTCACCGCCTGGCTGCCGACGCTGATCACCGCCCCTGCGGCGGCGACCGACGCGGCGCTGGACGTCCTGGCACAGGTCGTGCCGTCGGGTCCCGGCGAGTGGTCCGGCGACGGCGCCGAGCCGCTCGGCGTGCACGTCGAGGGTCCGTACCTGTCACCGCGCCGGCTCGGCACCCACCCGCCGGCACACCGGCGCGACCCCGACGCCGCCGAGCTCGCCCGCTGGCGCGCCCGCGGCCCGGTGGTCGCGGTCACGCTCGCCCCCGAGCTGCCGGGTGCGCTGGGCATCGTGGCCGACCTCGCCGCCGACGGCGTGCTGGTGTCGGTCGGTCACTCCGACGCCACCGCCGAGCAGGCGCACGCGGCCTTCGACGCCGGTGCTCGCACGGTGACCCACCTGTTCAACGCGATGAGCCCGCTGCGGCACCGCGCGCCCGGCGTGCCGGGTGCCGCGCTCGCCCGCGCCGACGTCGTCGTCCAGCTCGTCGTCGACGGACACCACCTCGCCCCCGACGTCATCCGCACCGTGTGGGCAGCCGCCGCCGGCCGGGTCGTCCTGGTGACCGACGCCACCGCGGCGGCCGCCCGGCCCGACGGCGAGCACGTTCTCGCCGGTGTTGCGTTGCACGTACGCGACGGCGCGGTGCGCAACGAGGACGGGACGCTGGCCGGCAGCGCCCTGACGCTCGACCGGGCCGTCCGCAACGCGTGCGCGCTCGGCGTCGACCCGGCGGCGGCGCTGGTCGCCGCCACCCGCGCTCCCGCCGACCTCGTCGGCCGACCCGACATCGGCCGG
This sequence comes from uncultured Actinomycetota bacterium, assembly GCA_963785115.1. Classification (GTDB taxonomy): domain Bacteria; phylum Actinomycetota; class Actinomycetes; order Propionibacteriales; family Nocardioidaceae; genus JACCWP01. The sequence goes on along the minus strand of CAWATY010000006.1, from coordinate 271,473 downwards.
CTCGCGCCCGGCAGCCGGGCCGACCTGGTCGTGCTCGACGACGACCTCTCGGTGCGCGAGGCGCTGCTGGCCGGCCGGCCGGTGGACCGGACACCGGTGTGACCACCGCGCTGGCACGGGAGACCGCGGAGCAACCGGCGGTGCTCGGCCGGCTGCTCGACCGGCTGCTGCCCGAGCTCGACGGCTTGCGTGCCGCGGTGCTCGGCGCCGGCGACGTGCGCGGCATCGTGGTGGCGGCCCGCGGCAGCTCCGACAACGCCGCCCGCTACGCGCAGTACCTGTGGGGGACCCGGCCCGGGCTCCCGGTCACGCTGGCCACGCCGTCGCTGCAGACGGTGTACGGGACGACGCCCGACCTCAGCCACCAGCTGGTGGTCGCGATCTCGCAGTCCGGGAGCTCGCCCGACGTCGTCGGGGTCCTCGCCGCCGGGCGCGACCAAGGCCGCCCCGCCCTCGCCGTCACCAACGACCCCGGGTCCGAGCTGGCCGCGGCCGCCACCCACGTCGTCGATCTCGGGGCGGGACCCGAGCGCTCGGTCGCGGCCACCAAGACCTACACCGCCTCGCTGCTGGCCCTCGCGGTCGTCGCCGTCGCGCTCACCGACGACGACGCGCAGCGGCAGGTCATGGTCGACGAGCTGCGGACGGTCCCCGCGGCGGTCGCGTCGCTGCTCGACCGGCTCACCGGGTCGGCGGCCGTCGACGACGCGGCGGCCCTGCTCGACCCGCACGACCGCGGCGTCGCCGTCGGGCGCGGGCTGAACCTGTCGACCGCGCACGAGCTGGCGCTCAAGACGACCGAGCTGGCCGGGTTGCTGGTGTCGCCGTACTCGCCGGCCGACCTGCGGCACGGCCCCCTGGGCGCCGTCGGCCCCGGCACCCCGGTGCTGCTGGCGCTGCCGGCCGAGCCCGCCACCGCGAGCGTGGCCGAGCTGCTGCCCGACCTCGCCGAGCGCGGTGCGCCGGTCGTCGCGTTCGTCGACCGCGCGACCGGCGTCGAGGTCCCGCGGTCGGCCGCGGCCGTCCCGCTGGCGACCACACCTGCGGTGGCCGGGTGGCTCAGTCCGGTGCCGACCGTTCTTCCGGGTCAGCTGGTGGCTGCCCGTCTCGCGGCCGCACGAGGTGTGGACGTGGACCGTCCGGGCGGGCTGGCGAAGGTGACCCGGACCAGCTGACTGCCCCGGTGGGCGGCTGGGGCTTCCGGCGCTTGGCGCCGAACATCTCCCGGTCGGCCCGGGCCAGCAGGTCGCCGGTGAGCTCGCCCGGTCCGGCCGACGCCCACCCGACGCTCGCGCCGACCCGCAGGCCTGGCGCCGTGGCCGACCAGTCCAGGGTGGCCAGCGCCCGGCTGATCCGGTCGGTGACCAGGCGGGCGACGTCGTGGCCGTCGCGCATCAGCACCACGAACTCGTCGCCGCCCCAGCGGGCGACGACGTCCTCGCCGCGGGCGGCGTCGCGGACGGCGCCGCCGAGCCGGACCAGCACCTCGTCGCCCACCCCGTGGCCGTGCGTGTCGTTGACCGCCTTGAAGTCATCGACGTCGACGACGACCAGGGACGCCGGGCCGGTCGGCATCTGCGCCAGCGCCTCGTGCAGCCCGCGGCGGTTGGCGAGCCCGGTCAGCGGGTCCTCACGGGCGATCCGCGCGGCCTCGGCATGGGCGCGCGCGAGCAGCGCGTAGTCACGGCGTGCGCGGGTGCCAGCGACGGTGCGCAGCCGCTGGTCCCACAGCAGCCGGGCGGACAGCCGCAGGTAGGCCGCGGCCTCCCGTGCCCCCGGTCGGTCCAGGGCGAGTGCGGTCTCGTGCGCCTGGTGGTGCACGGCCAGCGCGACGGAGGTGAGCGTCTCCCGCTGCAGCAGGTCGATGGCGCCGTGGACGGCCTCGTCCGAGGCCTCGAGGTCGCCGAGGCTGCGTAGCGCCCGGCTCAGTGCGGCACCCGCCATCGCCGCGTCGTCGCGCCGGCCCGATTCCAGCCCGGAGTCGCGCAGCCTGGTGAGCCCCTCGAGGGCGCTCGCGGGCGTCAGCCGGGCGTCGATGCTGGCGCGCAGCAGGGCGAAGCCGGTGCTCCACGGCGAGCTGTGGCTGGCCGCGGGACCGGACTGCGCCTCGGTCGTCCACTCGTCGGCCTGGGCCACGTGCTCGTCGTGCTCCGCCACCCGCTCCGGGGTGTCGAGGCCGACCCGCTCCAGCTCATCGGCCCAGCTCAGGTGCAGGTCCGCGAGGTTGAACAGGTCGACGTGCAGGCTGTCCGGGAACGGGATCGGCTGCTCGGTGATCCGTACCGCCCGCTGGAAGTGCGGCAGCGCGAGCTCGTAGCAGCGCAGCTCCTGGTAGGCGCTGCCCAGCGCCGCGTGCGCCCAGTTACGCAGCCCGCGGTCGTCGCACATCTCCAGCAGGACCTCGCCGTCGACCATGTCCTCGACCGCTTCCTCGGTACGCCCCTGCGCCAGCCGCAGCTGCGCACGCAGCGCGAGCGCGTTGACCTGCCACCCCGGCGAGCCCATCCGTACCGCGGTGGAGATGCAGCGGGTGCTCGCGGTCTCGGCGTCGTCCCAGCGGGCGAGCTCGGACTCGGCGACCGCCAGCGCGAACTGCAGCGCCACCGTCGCCGGGTCGGGGCCGGGACCGGCGGCCAGGGCCTGTTCCGCGCGCACGACGGCATCGCGGGCGCCGCCACGCTGCGCCCGCGAGATGAGGTCGGCGGCCAGCGCCAGGGTGTCCCCCATCCGTCCATCGTGTCGGACCGGCTCGGTCGCGTCGCCGGTACGTGGTGACGATGGGCCGTTCGACCCACTGGTGCATCGGGTAGTCGCCTCGGAGGTTTGCTTGCTGCGAACGACTTGCAGTACGCCTCCCGGCGTTCCAGGATGGCGCCATGCTGGCCGGGTCCGTCACAGCTCCCGCCTCTCGCTGGGACCGGGTGCGGCATGCCCTCAGCCCGCAGGAGTGGCGCCGGGCCGCGGCGCTCGCGGCGGTGATCGTCGGGTTGCACGTCCTCGGCTTCGGGCTGCTGGCCGCCACCGCAGACCAGCACCTGTCGCTGGCGTCGGGGGAGGCGTTCGGCTTCGCGCTCGGCATCACCGCCTACACCCTGGGCATGCGGCACGCCTTCGACGCCGACCACATCGCCGCGATCGACAACACCACCCGCAAGCTCGTCGACGAAGGGCAGCGGCCGCTCAGCGTCGGGTTCTTCTTCTCCCTCGGCCACTCCACCATCGTGTTCGTGCTGGCCGCCCTGCTGGCCATCGGCATCCGCGGGCTCAGCGGTGCCGTCGAGGACGACAGCTCGGCCCTGCAGCAGGCGGCCGGGTGGATCGGACCGACGGTCGCGGGCCTGTTCCTGGTCCTCATCGGGATGCTCAACCTGGTGATCCTGGTGGGCATCGTGAAGGTGTTCCTGAACATGCGGAAGGGCCGCTACGACGAGCGCGAGCTCGAGGCCCAGCTGCAGAACCGCGGCTTCCTGAACCGGTTCTACGGTCGGGCGACGCGGGCGGTGAAGAAGCCCTGGCACATGTACCCGCTCGGCATGCTGTTCGGGCTCGGCTTCGACACCGCCACCGAGATCGCGCTGCTGGCCACCGCGGGGACCGCCGCCGCCGGCAACCTGCCGCTCTACGCGATCCTGGCGCTGCCGATCCTGTTCGCCGCGGGAATGTCGCTGTTCGACACCCTCGACGGCGCGTTCATGAACTTCGCCTACAGCTGGGCGTTCTTCCGGCCGGTGCGCAAGGTCTTCTACAACCTCACCATCACCTCGCTCTCGGTCGTCGTGGCACTCGTCGTCGGACCGATCTCGCTGCTCGGCGTGCTCTCGGACAAGTTCGCGCTGACCGAGGGGTTCGTGGGCTACGTCGCCGGGATCGACCTGGCCTACGTGGGCTACGGGATCGTCGCCCTGTTCGTCGTCTGCTGGGGGCTCGCGCTCGCGATCTGGCACTACGGGCGGATCGAGGAACGCTGGTCGTCCCGGCTTCAGCAGGCCGACCCCGGCTGACGACTGCTAGCGTGCGGCCGCCGCGGTTCGCCGCGGCGTGTGAGCTCCCCGGTGGGGGGAAGCCGGTCGAAATCCGGCACTGACCCGCAGCCGTGGGCGGTCACCAGGTCGTACGCAGCGCGTGCACCTGGGGACCGCGAGTCGGAATGCCCGACCGAGGAGCGAGCGGCTCCTGCTCCACTGTCGAGGTCTGCAGGGCGGAGTCCGGTCGAGGGACCGCGCGTGCGGCCGCCCGACCGGTCGACTCCTTGAGGACCGCTCACCGAAAGGCACTCCCGTGCTCCGTACCCTCTCGCGCTCTCTCCCGCGCACCCTCCCGCGCACCCTCCCGCGCATGCTTGCGTGCGCCCTGTCCGGCCTGCTGGCCGGCACCCTGCTCGGCGGCGGCCTGGTCGCCGCACCGGCTACCGCCACCGCCGCCGATACCGCCGCCGATGCCGCTTCCGCACCTGCCGGCGAGGCGGCCGACTCCTCCCGCTGGCTGGTCTCCCAGCTGGACAACGACCGCATCCGCAACGTCGCGTTCGCGTTCGACGACTGGGGCCTGACCATCGACACCTACCTCGCCCTGGTCGCCACCGGTGTCCGACCGGTGCGTGCGCAGCGTGTGATCGAGACCGTGAGCGACAACGCCCTCGAGTACGTGCAGTTCGACGACGTCTTCTTCGCCGGCGCGGTCGCCAAGCTGCTGCTGGCCCGCCGGGTCGCGGGCATGCGCGGCACCGTGCACTCGATCGACCTCGACCTGAGGGACCAGCTGCTGAGCCAGGTCCGGCCCAGCGGGCGGGTCAGCGACAGTGGCGGCGACGACTTCAGCAGCACGCTGACCCAGTCGCTGGCGGTCATCGCGCTGGCCCGGTCCGGCAAGGTCCCGCAGCAGGTCGTCGACTACCTGCTGCGCCAGCAGTGCCGGGAGGGCTACTTCCGCGAGCAGCTGGCGTTCGAGCGGTGCACGCCTGCCGGCGGAAAGGCGTACGTCGACTCGACGGCCATTGCGGCGCAGGCACTGTTGGCGGCGTTGAAGGACGGGGCTGTGGTGCCGGCGCGCGCGACCGACACGGTCGCGACGTGGCTGGACGACGCCCAGCTGCGCGGCGGCGGGTTCGCGGCCGTCGAGGGGTCGCCGGCGAACGCCAACACGACCGGACTGGCAGCGCAGGCCCTGTCCGCCCTCGGCCACGGGGCGGGGGTCCGGGCGGCCCGCGGCTGGGTCGAGGACCTGCAGCTGACCCCCGACCGGGCCGGTGGCGGTCCCGCGGCCGCGGACGTCGGGGCGATCGCGTTGGACCGGCCGACGTTGCGCGCGGCGCTCGAGGACGGCATCACCGACACGACCCGCGACACCTGGCGGCGGTCGACGCCGCAGGCGCAGTTCGCGCTGCGGTCGGTGTCGCTGGGCGAGCTGTCGCTCGAGTCCTGACGGCCGGTCAGCGGCCGATCGCCACCACCGGGTGCAGCCGCGGCTTGAGCCGCGTCATCGCCTGGCGCACGAACGGCTTCGGCGTCGACACGCAGCCAGCGGTCGCGCCGTCGCCGTTCACGTGCAGGAAGATGCCCGAGCCGCGGTGCCGGACCGGGTGCGGCCGGTTGAAGTCGATCACCACCGACCAGCGGTACTGGCCGGGGTAGTCCTTGAGTCGCTCGGAGGAGTTGTAGCCGTCGAGCCACCACCGGAAGCCGCCCTGGCTGCGGTTGCGGAGCTGGTTGTAGAAGCGCGACGCGTTGTCCTGCACCCAGAAGTCGCCCTTGCGCACGTGGTGGAACGGCAGCGCCGTGCCGCGCGGCTTCTTCGCCAGGCCGAACGACTCGGTCACCGGGTACGAGCCGAGAGGCGTGGTGCCGGTGCCCTGCTCGCGCTCGGGTCCCGGCACCAGACCCCCGTAACCGGTGCGACCGTTGCCGGTGCCCGCGATCCGCTTCCAGCCGTCCGCGTCGGTCTTGCGCCAGAAGGTGACCTGCGCGTGCCAGCCGGTGCTGTGGTTGACGGTGATGACCTGCTTGGTGCCCGGGCGGAGCCGTACCTTCACGCCACCGAGCCGCACCGTGCGCTCAACCGCCTCCGCGGACTCGGTGGAGCCGGCGGGAGCTGCCGCGGGTGCGTCGGTCGGCGGCGTGTCAGGGGCGGACCCGGCCGAGGCGGCCGCGGGCAACGAGGGAGCGGAGGTGGAGACCAGGGCCGCCGTCGCGGCGAGAGCCAGCACGATCCGGGTCCGGTGCACCCGCCCACTGTGCCGGGCATGGTCCGAGATGTGAAGTCCGAGCAACGGTCAGCGACCCGTCCAGACGACCTTCTCCTTGGCCGCGAACGCCGCCACCGCCTGATGGAAGTCGTCGCTGCCGAACACCTTCGTGACGATGTCGTCGCCGTCGGGCAGCTCGGCGCGGCGCAGCCGGCGCACCGCCTCCTTGGCCGCCCACATGCTCAGCGGCGCATTGCTCAGCAGCACTCCGACGACCTCGGCCACGACCCGGTCCAGCTCGCCGTCGTCGCACGCTTCCGCGACGAACCCGGCCGCGTGCGCCTCCTCGCCGGAGACCATCCGGGCGCGCAGCAACAGGTCGAGCGCCCGCGCCGGACCGAGGTGGTGCACCAGCAGCGAGTACGTGTTCATCGACAGGCAGTTGCCGAGCGTGCGAGCGATCGGCACGCCGAACGTCGACGACCGGGTCGCCACCCGCAGGTCACAGACGGCAGCCAGCGCGAGCCCGCCACCGACGCAGTAGCCCTGCACCGCCGCCACGGTCGGGACGTCGACGTCCTCCAACCGGTTGACGATGCGTGCGATCCGCTGTTCGTACGCGAGCCCGTCGGCACCGTCGAAGTCGGCGAACTGCGCGATGTCGGTGCCCGCGACGAAGGCCCGGTCACCTGCGCCGCGCAGCACCAGCACCCGGATGTCGTCGTCGGCATCGGCGTGCTCGCAGGCGTCGTACAACCCGTCGTACATCGGAAACGTCATCGCGTTGCGCTGCGCGGGACGGTTGAACGTCACCGTGAGGACGCCGTCTGCACGGTCGACCAACAGCTCGGGCTCGGCCACGGACTACCTCCTGGAGTTGGCGTCTGCGTCGACGCTGGCGGGTTGGCGTCGCACCAGTCGTGAGCACAGCGGTGGAGCGACGAACAGCAGCACCGCCAGACCGAGCACGGTCAGGCAGATCGGCCGCTGGAACAGGATCAGCACGCTGCCGTCCCCGATGGCCGACGTCTGCACCAGGGCCTTCTCGAACAGCGGGCCGAGGACGAGTCCGAGCACCAGCGGGGCTGGCGGGAAGCCGAGCCGCTTCATCGCGTACCCGACCAGCCCGGACACGAAGACCACCCACACGCTGAACATCGTGAACTGGATCGAGTAGGCGCCCACGAAGCTGGTCAGCAGGATCAGCGGGTACATGTAGCCGTACGGCACCCGCAGGATCTGTGCGAACACCGGCGCGAGCGGCAGGTTCAGGACCAGCAGCATCAGGTTGCCGATGAAGAACGACGCCAGCAGTCCCCACACCAGGGTCGGCTGGTCCTCGAACAGCAGGGGTCCGGGCTGGATGCCGTAGACCATGAAGGCGCCGAGCAGGACCGCGGTCGTGCCGCCTCCGGGGATGCCCAGCGTCAGCGTCGGGATGAAGTTCGCCTGCGCGGCGGCGTTGTTCGCGCTCTCTGGCGCGGCCACGCCCTCGATCGCACCGGTCCCGAACTCCTTGCCCCGCTTGGACACTCGGCGTTCGACGCCGTACGCCATGAACGAGGCGAGCGTCGAACCGGCGCCGGGAAGGCAGCCCAGCAGGAAGCCCACGAGGCTGCCCCGCAGGATGGGACCGCGGGAGCGGCGGAGGTCGTCGCGGGTGATCATCAGGTCCCGGAAGCCGGCGCGGATCGGCGCGGCCGCACCCTCGCGGATCTGGTGCAGGACCTCTCCGACGGCGAACAGGCCGATCATCACCTCGACGAACGGGATGCCGGACAACAGATGGATGTCGCCGAAGGTGTAGCGCGCGACCCCGCTGCCGGAGTCCACGCCGATGCAGGCGATGCCGAGACCCACCAGCGCCATCAGCAGACCGAGGACACGGTCGTCGCCGGAGAAGCTGACGATGGTGGCCAGGCCGAGGATCATCACGGCGAGCATCTCCGGCGGACCGAAGCGCAGGGCGAACGACGCGAACGGTGGGGCCAGCGCGATCAGCAGCCCCAACGACAGGATCGCGGCGACGAACGAGCCGATGGCCGAGATCGCGAGCGCGGCACCCGCTCGGCCCTTGCGGGCCATCTGGTAGCCGTCCAGCGTCGTGACCATCGTCGCGGCCTCGCCAGGCGTGGAGATCAGCACCGACGTGATCGTGCCGCCGTACTGCGACCCGTAGTAGATGCCGGCCAGCATGATCAGCGCCGTCACCGGCTCGAACGCCAGCGTCAGCGGCAGCAGCACCGCCACCCCGGTGGTCGACCCGAGCCCCGGCAGCACGCCGATGACGGTGCCCAGCAGGACACCGACGAAGCACCAGCCGACGTTCGCCGGCGACAGCGCCGTCTCGAAGCCGAGCATCAGGTGGTCGAGCACCGCTCAGGCCCCCAGTCCGAGCAGCCCGCCGGGGAGCGGCACGCTGAGCAGCAGCACGAAGACCACGTGCACGACCGCGACCGACACCGCCGTGACCGCCACGGCGGCCGGCCACGGGCGGCGCTCGACCCAGACCGAGATGAACAGCACCAGGGCGCCGAACGCGCCCAGGAACCCGCACAGCGGCACCAGCAGGATCGCGACCAGCATCGCCGCGGCGACCGTCCACAGCTGGTGCACCCGCTCGGGCTCGGTCCGGCCGAAGATGTCGATGCCGTCGGCCCGGTCACCGTCGCCACCCTCCGCCTCGGCCGGCCGATCGCCCGCCAGGTCCGCCAGCGCGTCACGGGGCGGCGTCCGGCCCCCGCCTACCTGGACGACGAGCTCGTACCCGGCGAGCACGACCATGCATGCCCCGATCACGAGCGGGAGGAGGCCAGGGCCGACCGAGTCGTCCTCGTTGCGCAGCCCGTAGCCGAACGAGGTCACGACGAGATAGCCGCCTGCCGCGATGAGCAGCGCGAACGCGGTGACCTGGCCGCGTGCCGCGGTGCGGTCGTTGGCGGGCACGGTCGTCACTCCTCCATGGCCTGCTGGACGGTCTCGTTGCTCTGCTCGAGGTACTCGGTGAACTCGTCGCCGGTGAGCGTCGTGTCCTGCAGCAGGCCGGACTCGACCCAGTCCTGGTAAGCGTCGGTCTGCACGACGTCTTCCATCACGCCGATCCAGTAGTCCCGCTGTGCGTCGGTGATCCCGCCCGGCGCGAGCACGCCGCGGAACTGCGCGAACGCGACGTCGATGCCCTGCTCCTTGGCGGTCGGGATGTCCTTGAGCTCCTCGTAGTCGTAGCGCTCCTCGGAATACGCACACAGCGCCTTGAGGTCGCCGGACTCGAGCTGGCCCATGACCTCGCCTGGGTTGAGCGAGGCGATGTCCACCTGGCCGCCGAGCAGGGCTGCGGTGAGCTCGCCACCGGACTCGAAGACCACGCGGTCGAACTCCGCCCCGGTCTGCTGCTCGGTGAGCGTGAGGACGATGTTGTCCACGCCTGCCTGACCGCTGATGCCCGCGATCAGCCGCTCCGACTGTGATGCCTCGACGACGTCCTTGCAGTCCTCGTACGGTGCGTCGGCGGTGGTCACCATCAGCGTGTAGTCGTCGGCCAGCTTGGCGATCGGGGTGAAGTCCTCGTAGTCGAACTCGACGTCCTGCGTGTTCGGCAGCGCCAGCAGCGCCGTCTCGGTCGCGAGCAGGGTCTCGCCGTTGCCCGACTGCCCGAGCAGGTAGGAGTAGCCGACCGCGCCCGATCCGCCGTCGCGGTTCTCGACGTTGACGTTGACGCCGTCGACCGCCTCCTCGATCGCCGCCGCGGTGGCGCGGCCGGCGATGTCGCTGCCGCCGCCGGGGGCGAACGGGATCACCATCGTCACGTCGCCGCGTGGTTGGTAGCTGCCCGAGGAGCTGTCCCCGGTGTCCCCACAACCGGCGAGGGCAAGGGCGACGAGGCCCCCGACGGTGGCGACGAGTGCGGTACGGGTCATGGTGACTCCTCCGTGGTGGCGGTTTTCGCCTTCTGCTGCAGCCGGTCGACGAACGGTTCGAGGTCGACGACGAACCGGTCGTGGGTGCCGTGGCCGATGACCTCGACGTCGTCGCGCACGGTGATGTCGAAGGCGACCCGCCTGCGGTCGACCTCGGTGACGGTCGCCGTGGCGAACACCCGCTGGCCCCGCAGGGTCGGTGCCACGTGGGCGATGTCGATCCGGCTGCCGACGCTGGACTGGGTCGCGCCGAGGTGCGGTGCGAGGGCGTCGATGGCCGCTTCCTCCAGCAGCAGCACGAGATTCGGGGTGGAGAAGATGTCGTAGCCGCCGCGGTGCGTGCAGTGCTCCTCGCCGACGACTCGGTCGAGCGTGGCGCTGACGCCGGGGGCGAGCGGTTCGGTCATCGCGGGGTCCTCTCGGTCGGCGTACGGTCCGGAGCCGGCTCCGCGTCCTGGGCGGCGCCGGTGGCGGTGAGCTCGTCGATCGCGCTGTCGGAGTAGCCGGCGTCCCGCAGCGCCGCCCGGGTGTCTGCGCCCAGGCGGGGTCCCGCGGCCCGCTGCACGACCGGCGTGCGCGAGAAGCGCATCGGCGAACCGAGCTGGCGCACCTGCCCCATCACGGGGTGCGGGGCGTCCCAGAAGAACTCGCGCGCGTTCAGGTGCTCGCTGGTGAAGACCTCCGAGTAGTCCGCGATGGGTGCACAGGGGACGCCTGCCGCCTCCAGCGCGTTGACCAGGTCGTCGGTCGTCCGGGTCGTGGTGGCCTGCTCGAGGGTGTCGATCAGCTCCTCGCGATGGGCGTGCCGCGCGAACGCGTCCGACCAGCGCGGGTCGTCCAGCAGCTGCGGCATCCCGAGGGCGACTGCCAGCCCCGTCCACGTCTTGGCGGTGACGGCGCCGACGGTGACGTACCCGTCGGCGCTCCGCAGTGCCTGGTAGGGGGCCGAGCTCTGATGGGCCGAGCCCATCGGCCGCCCGACCTCGCCGGAGGCGAAGTACTTGCCCGCCTCCCAGACGGCGAACGAGACGCCCGACTCCAGCAGGGAGACGTCGATGTGCTGACCGACCCCGGTGCGGTCGCGCTCGCGCAGCGCAGCGGTGACCGCCAGGGCGACGTACAGCGCGCAGACCAGGTCGCAGATGGGGACGCCGACCTTGACCGGGTCGCCCTCGGGCGTGCCGGTGATGCTCATCAGGCCGCCGCGGGCCTGGGCCATGATGTCCAGCCCCGGCAGCCGCGCGAGCGGTCCGTCCTGCCCCCAGCCGGACGCCGAGGCGTAGACCAGCCGGGGCGCGACCTGGCTGACGCTCGCGTAGTCGAGGCCCAGCTTCGCGACCGCGCCGGGTCGCAGGTTCTCGACCAGGACGTCGGCGGTCGACGCCAGCGCCAGCAGCGCCTCGCGACCCGCCGCCGACTTGAGGTCGAGGGCGACGGACTGCTTGTTGCGGTTGAGCCGGGCGAACGGCGAGCTCTCGCCCTCGACGAAGGGCCCGGTGGCCCGTACCGGGTCGCCGGTGCCGGGCACCTCGACCTTCAGCACCCGGGCGCCAAGGTCGGCCAGCTGCATGGTCGCGAACGGTGCGGCCATGAAGGCGCCGACCTCGAGGACCGTGACGCCTGCCAGCGGCGCGGCGCGGTCGTCGGACATCGATGAACCCTTCCGAGAGCGGTGTGATGTGGACTACTGTCTACAGAAGTCAGACATACCGTGACAAGAGCCCCAGCCAGATCGTGGGCAGCCGCAGGAGGTGTGGTGGCACCGACCGCCGACGTGTCCCCGTCGTCCACCGCCGCCTCGGGCTGGCAGATCGAGTCCCCGCCGAGCCTGGTCACGCTGGCCGCCGCCGCGTTGCGGGACATGATCCTGAGCGGGCAGCTGCGACCCGGCGACCGGGTGGTGGAGAACCGGCTCACCGGCGTGCTCAACATCAGCCGGCCCCCGCTGCGCGAGGCCATGCGGGTGCTCGAGCAGGAGGGCCTGATCGTGCAGGTGCAGCGCCGGGGCGCGATCGTGACCCCGCTCAGCCTGGACGACGTCTACGAGATCTTCACCTTCCGCGACGAGCTGGAGCGGATGGCGGTGGACATGGGTGTCCCGGTCCGCTCGCCCGCACGGCTGCAGCGGTGCCGGGACGCGTTCGCCGCGCTCGAGCAGGCCGCTGCCGACGACTCCTCCGCCCGGGTCACCGAGCGCGGGTTCGACTTCCATCTCGCGGTCGTCGGCCTGGCCGGCCACCGCCGCCTCGAGGAGGCCTTCCGGTCGCTGGCCATGCAGATGCGGCTGTGCATGGGGATGAACCGGCAGGCCCGGCGCAGCCGCGAGACCCTGCGGGGCGACGCCGAGCGGCACCGCCGGATCCTGGAGCTCATCGAGCGTGGCGATGCCGCGGCGGTGAAGCACGCGCTCAGGAACCACGGGCACCGGACGTTCCTCGTCGACGCGGGCGCGTCGTTCCCCGGCGGCTCGCCGGAGTCGCTGGAGTGGCTGGAGTCCGTCCGGCGCGAGGAGGGCGCCGCCGGCAGGGCGGCGACTGCCGAGGACAGCCGATGAGCACCCGACCGGCCCTCCAGGAGCTCGAGGACGCGGTCGGCTGGGTCGCCCCCGAGCGGTGCGACGTGATCGAGCGGCGGCACCTCCGGTTCTACCGGGAGGCGATCGGCGCAGCACCGACCGACGACCCCACCGCTGTTCCTGCCACGCTGTGCGCGTGCTTCCTGCACGAACCGCCGCTGCTGCCGGCGGCGAGCAGCTACGGAGCCGGCTGGCTCAACGGCGGAGACCGCTTCGAGTACCACGCGGCCCTGCGGCTGGGCGACGAGCTCCGCTCTGCGCAGCGGTTCACCGGCGTCACCGAGAAGCGCGGACGTGCGGGGCCGATGGCGATCCTCACCTTCGTCACCGAGTTCCGTCACGCCGACGGCGAGCTGGCCGTGCGCCACGTGGGCACGCGGATCCGTCGATGAGCGAGCAGGTGGGGGAAGCCCTTCCTCCGTTGACGATCGTCCCCACGCTGCGGACGCTGGTGCAGTACGCCGGGGCGAGCGGCGACTTCTACGAGATGCACTACGACGTGCCGTTCGCCGCGGAGCTGGGCCACCCCGACCTCGCGGTGCACGGGCTGCTGAAGACGGCCTGGCTCGGCCGGCTCGTCGAGGAGTGGCTGGCGGGCCGCGGTCGCCTCGTGTCGCTCGAAGCGTCGTACCGCGGGATGGACTTCCGCGACCGCCCGTGCACCTGCGGGGGTCAGGTCGTGGGCCGGGACGGCGAGCGGGTCGAGCTCGAGCTCTGGACCACCGACGACGGCGGCCGACGCACGACCATCGGCAGCGCGGTGGTCGAGCTGGATCGCTCGATCCCACCACCAAGCCCGTGACCTGATTCCCCGACAGTCCGCCCGATAGTGAGGAGTTCCCCGCATGGCCCCCTTGTTCACCGGTGTCGGTGTCGCGCTCGTGACCGTCTTCGACGCCCGCGGCGGCCTCGACACCGCCGCGACGGCTGACCTGGCCGCACGCCTCGTCGACCGGGGCGTCCGGTCCGTGCTCGTCGCCGGCACGACCGGCGAGGCGTCGGCCCTGAGCGGCGACGAGCGCAGCAGCCTGACCCGCGCCGTGCGCGCTGCACTCCCGGACGACGTGCCCGTCATCGCGGGCACCGGCTCGACGACCGGTGAGCTCGCCGCCGGTCTCACCCTGCACGCGTTCGACGACGGAGCCGACGCCGTGCTGGTCCTGTCGCCCCCGCGGGTGATCGACCCCCGGCCGTACTACGACACGGTGGCCAAGGCCGCCGGCGGCCGGCCGGTGCTGGCGTACCACTTCCCCTTCGCCTCGGCGCCCGGCCTCGACGTCGAGGTGCTCGCTGATCTGCCGGTCGACGGGATCAAGGACTCGTCCGGTGACGCGGAGCGGTTGCTGCGCACGCTCGCGGCGATGGACGGCGACGTCTACGTGGGGGCGGCGCCCGTGCTCACGATGGCGGGGCGGGTGGGAGCGACCGGCGCCATCCTCACCCTCGCCAACGCCGAGCCGGAGCGCTGCATCGAGGCCTTCGACGGCGACGGCGACGCGCAGCGTGCGCTGCTGCCGGCCCACCTGGCGTCGCTGGACGGGTTCCCGGCAGGCATCAAGAACCTCACCGCCGAGCGTTTCGGGCTGTCCTCGACCGCACGGATCGGGCACTGAGGACTCCGCCCGAAGGGCCTCGGAGAGGGGTGGCCGCACCCTACGATCACACGCATGCGACGACGAGCCCTGATCCGCGCCCTGTCCCTGGTGGCTGCGTCCGTGGTGGTGCTCGCCGCCTCCGCGTGCGCGCCTGAAGAGGAGACGGCCGACGACGCCGACGACACCTCGGCCGCCGGTTCGGACTGCAGCACCGAGTCGCTCCCGGTGAAGACGGAGGGCCAGCTGACGATCGGCACCGACAAGCCGGCATACCCGCCGTGGTTCCAGGGCAACGACCCCACCAACGGCAAGGGCTACGAGTCGGCGGTGGCGTACGCGGTCGCCGACGAGCTCGGGTTCGCCGCCGATCAGGTCGAGTGGGTGACGGTGCCGTTCAACGCCAGCTACCAGCCGGGGCCGAAGGACTTCGACTTCGACATCAACCAGATCTCGATTACCCCCAAGCGGGCCGAGCAGGTGACGTTCTCGCGCGGCTACTACGACGCCGCGCAGGCCGTGATCACCATGCAGGACTCGGAGTTCGCCGACGCGGCGTCGCTGGCCGACCTGCAGGACGCCACGATCGGTGCCCAGGTGGGCACGACCTCGCTGGCCGCGATCGAGTCCGAGATCCAGCCCAGCGAACAGGTGGCGGTGTTCGACGACACCAATGCGGCGACCAAGGCGCTCGAGAACGGCTCGGTCGACGCGATCGTCGCCGACCTGCCCAGCGCCTTCTACATCACTGCGGCCGTGCTGTCGGGCAGCACGATCGTCGGGCAGTTCCAGCCGACGACCGGTGAGACCGAGCAGTTCGGACTGTTGTTCGAGCAGGGCAACCCGTTGGTCGACTGCGTCGACAAGGCTCTCGACACCCTCGACTCCGACGGGACGCTGGCTCAGCTGGAGCAGCGCTGGCTCTCCGACACCGTTGACGTTCCGGTGCTGTCCTGAGCGGCACCAGCGACTGGTCGCCAAGCACGGTCCAGCGGGAGCGCGACTCCTTCCGGCGCCGGCGGTCGTCTCGCCGTGCCCTGGTCGCGATGGCGTCGACGGTCGCCGTGCTGGGCATCCTCGGCTACGGGGTGACGCTCTCGCCGGGGTGGGACTCCGTCCGGAGCACCTACTTCGACGTCGACGAGGGACGTACCGCCTTCCCCGAGATCGCCGCGGCGTTCTGGGTCAACGTGAAGCTGTTCCTGGTCGCCGAGGTCGCCATCCTCTGCGTGGCCGTGCTCGTCGCCGTGGTGCGGGTGGTGCCGGCGCCGGGCCTGATGCCGGTCAAGCTGCTGGCGGTCGTCTACACCGACGTGTTCCGCGGCGTGCCCACACTGCTGGTGGTGTTCCTCGTCGGCTTCGGCTTCCCCGCGCTCCAGCTCCAGGGCATGCCCTCCGACCCGTTCTGGTTCGGGGTCATCGCGCTGACGCTGTCCTACGGTGCGTACGTCGCCGAGGTGGTCCGCGCCGGGATCCTGTCGGTGCACCCCAGCCAGGTGGCCAGCGCCCGGGCGCTGGGCCTGACCTACGCGCAGACGATGCGGCTGGTGGTGCTGCCGCAGGGCCTCCGCCGGGTGGTGCCGCCCCTGCTCAACGACTTCGTGTCGCTGCAGAAGGACACGGCGCTCGTGTCGGTGCTCGGCACGGTGGTGGAGGCGTTGCGGCAGGCGCAGGTGCAGGCCAGCGCCACCTTCGACTTCACGCCCTACGTCGTGGCCGCCTGCTTCTTCGTCGCGACCACGGTGCCGATCGCGCGGTTCGCCGACTGGCTGGCGATCCGGCAGGTGCGCCGCGAGCAGGGGCGGGTGATGGGGTGACCGCGCTCACCGGTGCCGACCCGGTGGTGCCGCTGCTGCGGCTGGAAGGGTTGCGCAAGCGCTACGGCGGGCGCGACGTGCTGGCCGGCATCGACCTCGCCATGGAGACCGGCGAGGTGATCTGCCTGATCGGTGCGTCCGGGTCGGGCAAGTCGACGCTGCTGCGCTGCGTCGACCTGCTGGAGCGGGTGGACGACGGCACCGTGTGGTTCGGCGGCCAGGACGTGACCGACCCGCGGGTCGACCCCGACGAGGTGCGACGCCACGTCGGGTTGGTCTTCCAGGCCTACAACCTGTTCCCGCACCTGTCGGTGCTGGACAACGTGGTGCTCGCGCCCCGGCGGGTGCACGGGCTGCGCCGGCAGGAGGCCCGCGAGCGTGCGCACCAGCTGCTCGACCGGTTCGGCCTGGCGGACAAGGCGACCGCGTACCCCGACAGCCTGTCCGGAGGCCAGCAGCAGCGGGTGGCGCTGGTGCGCGCGGTCGCCTGCCGGCCACGCCTGCTGCTGCTCGACGAGGTCACCTCCGCGCTCGACCCCGAGCTGGTGGGTGAGGTGCTGCAGATGGTGGCCGAGCTCAAGGGCACCGGGATGGCGATGCTGATCGCCACCCACGAGCTGGCCTTCGCCCGCGACGTCGCCGACCGGGTCTGCTTCCTGCACGAGGGAGTCGTGCACGAGGAGGGCTCGGCCCGCTCGCTGCTCGATCACCCCCGCGAGCCCCGTACCCGCGACTTCCTCCGCCGCTTCCACGCCCGCTGACCCAGCTGACCACCGCCTGACGCGGTTCGGTTTTCGCAGCCCAGGCTGCGAAAGGGTCGCTTACCCAGGGATGTAGCGCTGGGGAACCGTCGGTTTCGCTGGCCAGCCTGCGAAAACTCGGCCACGGTCTGACGGTTGCGGGACGGGTCAGGCGGGGGTCAGGCGGGGTCAGGCGGGGTCAGGCGGGGTCAGGCGGGGTCAGGCCGGGGTCAGGCGAGGGTCAGGCCGGGTCAGGCGGCGGCGGAGGCGGGGCGGGCGGTGCCGGCGAGGACGACCCGGGCGACGAGGCGGGGGTCGTCGACCATCGGGACGTGGCCGCAGCCGCGCAGCGCCACGTGGGTGGCGGCCGGCAGACGCCGACGGGCCCGGGCGGCCTGGACCGGGGGCAGCACGCGGTCTCGCGTTCCCCAGGCGATCGTCGTCGGTACGTCCGGCACGGCTGTGCAGACGTAGCCGCGGCCCATCGCCGCGGTCGGGCGGAACCCGGCGCAGTCCCGAAGCGCTCGCGCGTCGCCGAGGAACGCCTCGGGGTCCTGCCGCCCTGGGTGCGCGTAGAGGTGCCGCACGAACTGCACCCGCCACAACGGGTCGGCGGCGATCCGCCGCAGCAGGAAGTCGGGGGCCAGCGACGACACCCACACGCTGCGCAGCACGGTGAGCGTCCAGGCCCGCTCGATCGCCGTCCAGAAGCCTGCCGGCGCCAGCGCGGTGACCGACGAGACCAGCCCGGCGGCCCCGAGCTCGAGCGCGATCGCGCCACCGAGGGAGTTGCCCACGACGTGCGGCCGGTCGAGACCGAGCTCGTCGAACAGCTCGGCGAAGCGGCCCATCGCGGCGGGGATCGAGTAGGTCTCGCCGGCGGGGAGCCGCGGCGACTCCCCGAAGCCGGGCAGGTCGAGCGCGATCACCTCGCGCTTGCGCACCAGCGACGGGAGCACCGGGTCCCAGGCCTGCCGGCGGTGTCCGATCCCGTGCACCAGCACGACGGGCTCACCGCGTCCGGTACGGGTGTAGGCGATGCCGAGGCGCCGGGTGCGGTGCACGCGCGCGCTCATCACTCGCCTCCCTCGGCGCTACCCCGTTCGGTTGACGTTCCGATTGACGATCGTGACAGCGATGGTGTCACACTCGCGCCATGACGCACGGCGGCGCGGCCGGGACCGCGCCCGGTCCGTTGGCCGGCCTGCGCGTCGTCGAGCTCGCTGGTCTCGGGCCGGCGCCGTTCGCCTGCATGCTGCTCGCCGACCTCGGCGCCGACGTGATCCGCGTCGACCGCCCGGGCGGGGGCACGACGTTCGGCCCGCCCGAGCACGACCTGCTCACCCGCGGTCGGCCGTCGGTCGCCGTCGACCTCAAGCACCCGCAGGGGGCGGGAGTGGTGCTCGACCTCGCCGCCCGCGCCGACGTCCTGGTCGAGTCGTTCCGGCCCGGCGTGGCCGAGCGGCTCGGCGTCGGCCCGGACGAGTGCCTGGCCCGCAACCCGGCCCTGGTGTACGGACGGATGACCGGCTGGGGCCAGGACGGTCCGCTCGCCGGCACCGCCGGGCACGACATCGGCTACGTCGCGGTCACCGGGGCGCTGCACGCGATCGGGTCCGCCGACGGTCCGCCCCAGGTGCCCCTCAACCTGGTCGGTGACTTCGGCGGCGGGGCCCTGTACCTCGTGGTCGGCGTGCTGGCCGCGGTGCTGGAGGCCCGCACCAGCGGGCGCGGCCAGGTGGTCGACGCGGCCATCGTCGACGGAGCCAGCCACCTGGCGACCATGGTGCGCGGCCTGCTGGGAGCCGGGCTGTGGCAGGACCGCCGCGGCGTCAACCTGCTCGACGGCGGGGCGCCCTTCTACGCCGTGTACGAGACCGCCGACCACCGCCATCTGGCGGTCGGTCCGCTCGAACCCCAGTTCTTCGCCGCCCTGCTCGACGGGCTCGGCCTGGCCGACGACGCGGTGCGGGACCGCGACGACCCCGCGCAGTGGCCGCGGCTGCGTACCGTGCTGGCCGAGCGCGTCGGGTCGCGCACGCTTGCCGACTGGCTGCAGGTCTTCGAGGGCAGCGATGCGTGCGTCGCGCCCGTGCTGTCGCTCGCGGAGGCGCCGCACCATCCGCACCTGGCCGCCCGCGGCACGTTCGTCGAGCGCGACGGGGTCGAGCAGCCGAGCCCGGCACCGCGCTTCTCCCGCACGCCGGCCGTGTTGTCGACGCCGCCGAGCCGTCCAGGCGAGCACACCCGGAACGCGTTGCAGGCTTGGGGTATCGCCGACGTCGAGAAGCTGCTCGCCGACGGCGTCGCGCAGCAACGGGAGGAAGAGGACTGACATGGAGCGCACGATCTTCGAGCCCGAGCACGAGGCGTTCCGGCAGACGGTGCGGACGTTCTGCGCCAAGGAGATCGCGCCCCACCACGCGGAGTGGGAGCGAGCCGGCATCGTCCCCCGTGAGCTCTGGACGGCGGCCGGCCGGCTCGGCCTGCTCGGCTTCATGGTCCCCGAGGCGTACGGCGGGGGCGGCTGCCGCGACTTCCGCTACAACCTGGTGCTGGGCGAGGAGCTGACCCGGATCGGCGCCAGTGGCGTGGGCTTCACGATCCACACCGACATCAACGCGCCGTACCTGCTCGACCTGACCACCGACGAGCAGCGGGCGCGCTGGCTGCCGGGCTTCTGCACCGGCGAGACGATCACCGCGATCGCGATGACGGAGCCCGGAGCCGGCTCCGACCTGCAGGCGATCCGCACCACGGCGCGGCGGGACGGCGACGGGTACGTCCTCGACGGCGCCAAGACCTTCATCTCCAACGGCATCAGCGCCGACCTGGTGATCGTCGCCGCCTCGACCGCCCCCGGGACCGGCGCCGCGGGCTTGTCGCTGCTGGTGGTGGAGCGCGGGATGCCGGGCTTCGAGCGGGGCCGCAACCTGGAGAAGATCGGCCTCAAGGCACAGGACACCGCCGAGCTGTCCTTCGAGGGCGTACGAGTGCCGGCGGCCAACCTGCTCGGCGAGGAGGGGCACGGCTTCGGGTACCTGATGGAGCGGCTGCCGCAGGAGCGGCTGGCGATCGCCGGCGTGGCGGTCGCGGCCTGCGAGGCGATGCTCGAGACGACCCTCGGCTACGTGCGGGAGCGCACCGCCTTCGGCCGCCCGGTGGGGTCGTTCCAGCACTCGCGGTTCGTGCTGGCCGAGATGGCCACCGAGACGCAGGTGGCGCGGGTCTTCGTCGACCGCTGCGTCGAGGAGCTCGACCGGGGGCGGCTGACGATCCCCGACGCGGCGATGGCCAAGTGGTGGACCACCGAGCTGCAGAAGCGGGTCGCCGACCAGTGCCTGCAGCTGCACGGCGGCTACGGGTACATGGCGGAGTACCCCATCTCCCGGGCCTGGCTGGACACCCGTGCGCAGACGATCTACGGCGGCACCACCGAGGTGATGAAGGAGATCGTGGGTCGTTCACTGGGTGTGTGACGCCCGATCCGCGCCGGACGCGCCGAATGTCCGCCGAGCGGACTACCAGCCTGTCCTCCGTCGCGGCCGTTCTTGCCCGCCCATAGGACGTGGAGGCCGCACGGACACCACAATGGCCACGAGCGTGCTGTGATGCGCGGACGGGAGCTCGCAGCATGGAGACGACCGACCGCGCCCTCGATGTAGCAACCCTGCGCCGGCTGCACGACCTGATGGACCGCATCAGCGGGTGCCCCACCCTCGACGACACGTTGCAGGCCGTCGTCGACGGCGTGGTCGAGGTCGTGGGCTTCGAGGCTGCCGTCCTCAACCGGCGGATGCCGGATGGCGAGTTCCTGGTCGTCGCCTGCGCGGGCGACCCCGACATGTGCGCCCACCTGCTCGGAGTCCGCTACCCGGCCGACACCTGGGACGCCGACCTCGCCGTCGCGGAGCAATGGGGCACGCTGCGCTTCGTCCCCGCCGACCGGGTGCCCGAGCGGTCCCGGGCCGAGATGTGGGTGTCCGATCTCGCCGCCGTCGACGACCCGGATGCCTGGCACCCGGAGGACCTGCTCTACGCCCCCCTCACCGCACCGTGCGGCAACCTCGTCGGCATGCTCTCGGTCGACCTCCCCAGCGACGGCCGCCGCCCCGGCGAGGCACAGCGCGACCTGCTGCAGATGTTCGCGGCGCACGCCGGCACCGCCGTCGACAACGCCCGCCTCACCGAGCAGCTGCGCGGCAGCGAGGAGGCGTTCCGGCTCGCCTTCGAGCGCGCCGGCACGGGGATGGCGGTGATCATGCTGTCGGGCACCGACACCGGCCTGCTGACGCGGGTCAACCCGGCCCTCTGCCAGATCCTGCGACAGCGCGCCGACGTGCTGCTCACGACCCGCGCCCTCGACATCGTGCACGTCGACGACCGCGAGGCGGTCCTCGAGGCCGTCCGGGTACTGCGCTGCGGGGCCAAGGACGTCGTGTCCGGTGAGCTGCGCTGGGTCCAGTCCGACGGCACCCCGATCTGGGTCAAGGCCACGCTGTCCGCCGTACGCGCCGGTGACGGCTCCGCCATGTACGCCGTCGCCGACGTGCAGGACGTCACCCGCCGCCGGGCCGTGCACGAGGAGCTGCGCCGCAGGGCCAACGAGGACCCGCTGACCGGCCTGCTCAACCGACACGCGATGCACGGGCTCCTCGCCGAGGCGGTGGCCGACGCGCGGCGCACCGGTCGTCCCGGGGCGGTGCTGTTCTGCGATCTCGACGGGTTCAAGAGCGTCAACGACGACCACGGCCACGCCTGCGGCGACCGGGTGCTCGCGGCAGTCGCGCAGCGGCTGGCCGACGCCAGCCGTGCGCAGGACGCCGTCGGCCGGCTTGGTGGCGACGAGTTCGTGGTCGTGGCCCGCGACATGGGGCACGAGCAGGCGCAGCGACTGGCGGCGCGGTTGCGCGCCGCCCTGGCAACTCCGGTGGTGTTCGACGACCTGGTCGTCGAGGTCGGACTCAGCGTCGGGGTCGCCACGGTCGCCGCTGACAGCGTGGACGCGGCCACGGTGCTCCGGGCCGCCGACGAGGCGATGTACCGCGACAAGCCCGGAGCGCTGACCTGACGGTCAGTCGAACAGGTTCTCCAGCCAGCTCTCCTTCTTCTTCCGCGGGTGGCCGGACGAGCTGCGGTACCGGTCGTCGCGGTAGCGGTCGCCGTAGTCGTCGCCGCCGTCGTCGCGACGGTCGCGCTGTGGCGCCGGGGGAGCGGCGGGCTGCTGCGCGGCGTGGGCGCGGGAGTCGGCCTCGACCAGGTGCTCCAGCTCGCCGCGGTCGAGGAAGATCCCGCGACAGTCGCCGCACTGGTCGACGGTGACGCCGTTGCGCTCGTAGCTGCGCATGTCGCCCTGGCACTTCGGGCAGGTCAGGGTGCTCATCCGCCTACTCTGCCAGGCGACGCTGGCTGCTCGCCCGTCCCCCGGCTCAGGCCCGCCGGCGGATGGTCTCGCGCTTGGCCTCGTCGACCGCCTGCTCGTACGCGAGGACCAGCGCCTGCACCGTCACCGGCTTGAACCGCTCGACGACCTGTTGGATGCGCTCCGGCGGCTCGTCCGACTCGCGCAGCAACGGCCACAACCGGGACCGGAACAGCTCGGTCAGCTCCTGCGCCAGCGCCCGGCCGTGCGCCGCGAACAGCCGGTGTGCCTCCGCGGCTGCCTCGACCGGCAGCCCCAGCTCGAGCATCTCGACGCCGAGCCCCAGGTGCGAAGGGGCCAGCCGGAAGACACCGTCGTCCGGCGTGGGCTCGAGGACGCCCAGCGCCACCAGCACCTCCAGGGCCGCGTCGTCCAGCTCGCGGCCGGCCCGGCGCTGCAGGTCGGCGCGGTCGACGGTCTCGGGCAGGTCCGGCGCCCAGGGCGCGAGCAGGGTGCGGTGCAGCGCGATGTCCTGCGGCGTGGCGTCCGCCGGGATCCGGGCCAGGTACCGCTCGATCGCCGCCAGGGTGAACCCGTGCGCCTGCAGCTCGCGGACCAGCTCGAGCCGGGCCAGGTGATCCGGCCCGTACCAGCCGACCCGGCCCTGCATCCGCGGCGGCGGCAGCAGCCCCCGGCCGGCGTAGAAGCGCACCGTGCGCACGCTCATGCCCGCCCGCTCGGCGAGGTCGTCGACGCCCAGCTCCTCGACGGCGCGTTCGCCGACGGCCCGTCTCTCGACGACCCGGTCCCCGACGGCCTGGCGCTGCGCCTCGGTCATGGCCGAAGGCTGGCACACTGAGCCATGGCCGTGCGTGGGAGCCGACCGGCCGCCGGCTTGCTGACTCTGGTCGTCGCCGGTGCCGTGCTGGTTGCCGGCTGCACGGGCGAGCCGCAGCAGCCGGTCCCGCCCGACCGTGGCACGTCGTCCCCGAGCGTCGACGCGATGCTCGACCTCGGGCTCCCCCGAGCGGTGCACCGGGCCACCCTGCTGTCCGACGGCCGGGTGCTCCTCACCGGCGGCTGCTCGGCGCCTGGCTGCGAGGGTGTCGACGCCGCCGCGACCTCGTGGCTGGTCGGGCCCGACGGCACCGCCACCGCCGGTCCGACGATGAGCCAGGGGCGGGTCAGCCACACCGCGACGCTGCTGCCCGACGGTCGGGTGCTGATCGTCGGCGGGTACCCGGGGGAGGGCGCGCCGCCGACGGCCACGATGGAGCTGTACGACCCGGCGACCCAGGCGTTCGCGGCCGCCGGTTCGCTGCGGCAGGCTCGTGCCGATCACACCGCGAGCCTGCTCCCCGACGGCCGGGTGCTGGTGGCGGGCGGCCGCGGAGCCGACGGCGAGGCCACGGCCTCGGTCGAGATCGTCGACCCGGTGGCGGGGACCGTCGCCGCCGGCCCGCCGCTGCCGCAGCCGCGTACCGCGCACACCGCCACCCGGCTGGGCGACTGCGTGCTGCTGGTGGGGGGCACCGGCTCCGACGACGCGGCGCTGCGCTCGACCGCCCGCTGGTGTGCCGCGACCGCGCGCTTCGCCCCCGGTCCCGACCTGCTGCGGGCCCGGGTCAAGCACGGGGTGGCGGCCCTGCCCGGCGGCGGCCTCTGGGTGGTCGGCGGGGCACCGAGCACCGACAGCCGGCGGCGGTTCCGCGACACCGAGCTGCTGCTCGCCGGCGCTGGAGAGTTCATCCCCGGCCCGGACCTGCCGTCCGGTCGGTACAAGATCGCCGACGCGGTCGCCGACCTCGCCGACGGCCGGGTGCTGGTGGCGGGCGGTCGCCGACCGGTGGTGTTCGACCCGGTCAGCCGGCGGCTGCGGGTGCTCGCGGGCGGCGCTGCCGACCTCGGGGCAGCCCGGTCGTTCCAGACGGCCACCGCCGTGGCGGCCGACCGGGTGCTGGTCGCCGGTGGCTACGACCGCGCGATCGCGCCGACCGCCGACGGCTGGCTGGTCGACGTCCCCGTCGGCTGAGCAGGGGCTTCCAGCACCGTCGTACTCGCGAGTAACCAAGGACACAGCCGGCCGCCGATGACACCGTGACAGCGGTCGTGTCACGATCGCAGGATGCCGAGTCCCCCCGCTGAAGCGTTCGTCTACGACGCCATCCGCACCCCGCGCGGCCGCGGCAAGAAGACCGGCAGCCTGTACGAGGTCAAGCCGGTCGACCTGGTGGTCGGCCTGCTGCACGAGCTCGAGCGCCGGCACGACGGGTTCGACCCGGGCGGCGTCGAGGACGTGGTGCTGGGCTGCGTCACCCCCATCGGCGACCAGGGCTCCGACATCGCCAAGACCGCGGCGCTCGCCGCCGGCTGGCCGCACACCGTGGCCGGCGTGCAGCTCAACCGGTTCTGCAGCAGCGGGCTGGAGGCGGTCAACCAGGCGGCGCAGCGGATCCGGTCCGGCTGGGAGGACCTCATCGTCGCCGGCGGCGTGGAGTCGATGAGCCGGGTGCCGATGGCCAGCGACGGCGGCGCGTGGGCGATGGACCCGATGACGGCCTTCGCCACCGACTTCGCACCGCAGGGCATCGGGGCCGACCTGATCGCCACCCTCGGCGGCTGGTCGCGTACCGACGTCGACGCCTACGCCGTCGAGTCCCAGCACCGCGCGGCGAAGGCCTCGGCCGACGGCAGGTTCGCGCGCTCGATCGTGCCGGTGCGCGACCGCAACGGCCTGACCGTGCTCGACCACGACGAGCACGTACGACCGGACACGACCGTCGAGAGCCTCGCCGGTCTGAAACCGAGCTTCGCCGCGATCGGCGAGCACGGCGGCTTCGACGCCGTGGCGCTGGAGAAGTACCACTGGGTGGAGCGGATCGACCACGTCCACCACGCCGGCAACTCCTCCGGCATCGTCGACGGCGCCGCCCTGGTTCTGGTCGGCAGCGAGCAGGCCGGCCGCCGGCACGGGCTGACGCCACGGGCGCGCATCATGTCGACGGGGGTCAGCGGGTCGGAGCCGACCATCATGCTCACCGGGCCGGCGCCCGCCAGCCGCAAGGCGCTGGACAAGGCCGGCCTCGGGATCGGTGACGTCGACCTGTTCGAGATGAACGAGGCGTTCGCCGCCGTGGTCAAGCGGTTCATGACCGACCTGTCCGTCCCGCACGACCTCACCAACGTGAACGGCGGCGCGATCGCGATGGGTCACCCGCTCGGCGCGACCGGGGCGATGCTGCTCGGCACCGTCCTCGACGAGCTGGAGCGGCGCGAGCAGCGCTACGGGCTGGTGACGCTGTGCGTCGGCGGCGGCATGGGTGTCGCCACGATCATCGAGAGGCTGGCATGACCGCGCAGGCGCACGACACGACCCAGGAGACGACAGCGGCGGTCCGCTACGAACGGGATGACGAGGGCGTCGTGATGCTGGTCCTCGACGACCCGAGCAGTGGTGCCAACACCATGAACGCGGCCTACATCGCGGCCATGGGGCGTGCGGTCGAGCGGCTGGTCGCCGAGCGCGACGAGGTGCGCGGTGTCGTGGTCACCAGCGCCAAGAAGACCTTCTTCGCCGGTGGCGACCTGGTGGGCATGACCAAGGCCGGCCCGGACGACGCGGCCGACGTCTTCGCCGAGGTCGAGGAGATCAAGCATCAGCTGCGGGCGCTGGAGACCCTCGGCCGGCCGGTGGTGGCCGCGCTCAACGGCACGGCCCTCGGCGGCGGCCTCGAGATAGCACTCGCGTGCCACCGTCGGATCGCCGTCGCCGGGGCGAAGGCGGAGTTCGGGCTGCCCGAGGTCACCCTCGGGCTGCTGCCCGGCGGCGGTGGGGTGACCCGCACGGTGCGCATGCTGGGCTTGCAGGACGCACTGATGAACGTGCTGCTGCAGGGCCCGCGGATGAAGCCCGAGCGGGCGCTGGCCGCCGGGCTGGTCGACGAGCTGGTCGACGACGCGGCCGACCTGGTCCCGACCGCGCGGGCCTGGGTGCTCGAGCACGCCGACGACGAGCAGGCGCGTACGCAGCCGTGGGACCGCGAGGGACACAAGATTCCCGGCGGCACGCCCTCGACCCCCAAGCTGGCCCAGTTCCTGCCGGCCTTCCCGGCCAACCTGCGCAAGCAGCTCAAGGGCGCCCCCTACGCCGCGCCGCGCGCGATCATGGCGGCGGCCGTCGAGGGTGCCCAGGTCGACATCGACACGGCGCTGCGGATCGAGTCGCGCTACCTCGTCGACCTGATCTGCCACCAGCAGTTCAAGAACATGACGCAGGCCTTCTTCTTCGACCTGCAGTCGATCACCGCGGGCGGGTCGCGGCCCGACGGCCACGACCAGTGGCGTCCGACGCGGGTCGCGGTGCTTGGCGCCGGGATGATGGGTGCGGGCATCGCGTACGCGACCGCAAAGGCGGGCTTCGACGTCGTGCTCAAGGACACGGACACTGCCCGGGCCGAGAAGGGCAAGGCGCACTCGAAGTCCCTGCTGGACAGGGGGATCGAGAAGGCACGCGGCACCGAGGCGCAGCGCGACGAGCTGCTCGCCCGGATTCACCCCACCGACTCGCTCGGCGACCTGGCCGGCTGCGACCTCGTGGTCGAGGCGGTCTTCGAGGACGCCGCACTCAAGCACCGGGTGCTCGGCGAGACCGAGCCTGCAGTCGCCGGCGACGCGCTGCTGTGCTCGAACACGTCGACGCTGCCGATCACCGGTCTGGCCGAGGGCGTGCAGCGGCGCGACGACTTCCTCGGGCTGCACTTCTTCTCGCCGGTCGACAAGATGCGGCTGGTCGAGATCATCGTGGGTGAGCAGACGTCCGACGTCGCGCTCGCCAAGGCCTACGACTTCGTGCTGGCGATCGGCAAGACCCCGATCGTGGTCGGCGACTCACGCGGCTTCTTCACCTCGCGGGTCTTCGGCACGCTGGTGCTGGAGGGTGCCGCGCTGGTCGGCGAGGGGTGCAACCCGGTGTCGGTCGAGCGGGCCGCCTCGCAGGCGGGCTTCCCGGCGCCGCCGCTGGCGATGCTCGACGAGCTCACGCTGACGTTGCCGCGGCACATCGAGGCCGAGGCCCGCAAGGCTGCCGCCGCCGAGGGGCGGACCCACGTCGAGCACCCGGGGATGTTGGTGGTCGACGCCATGGTCGAGCAGCACGAACGGACGGGCCGGTCCGCCGGCGCCGGCTTCTACGACTACCCCGCCGACGGCCCCAAGCGGCTGTGGCCGGGGCTGTACGACGCCTTCGGCTGCGCGGTCGACCAGCACAGCCCGGTGCCGTTCGCCGACATGCAGGACCGGATGTGCTTCGCCATGGCGATCGAGACCCAGAAGTGTCTCGACGAGGGCGTGCTGCGCTCGACCGCGGACGCCAACGTGGGCTCGATCCTGGGCATCGGGTTCCCGCCGCTGCGAGGCGGCGCGGTGCAGTACGTGCGGGGCTACGAGGGCCCGACCGGTCGCGGGGTCGAGGGCTTCGTCGCCCGCGCCCACGAGCTGGCGGAGGCGTACGGCGATCGCTTCACCCCGCCCGCCTCACTCACCTGACCCGACTTGTCACCGCGACGTCGCCATAGATGGCGTTCTGCCGGTGACAGCTCCGGCGGGCCGATGAGTCCTGGCCGGCCCCGGCGCGGAGGGTCGACACCGAGCCGTGCTCGCGCCGGATCTGAGGGAAATCGCCCACCAGCATGCCCGGGTCGTGAGCAGCGCCCGCGGCCTGGCAACCTCGGGGTCTTGCTCGGTGAACGTCCCGACCGGACACGACGGCACGGCACAGCGCCAAGTCCGTTTCCGCCAGATCAGGTTGGTGGGCCGGTCAAAGCACGGGGCGTCGACCAGGCGAACATCACGTCGTCCGTGGCTTTGCGCGACGACGCCGCATGTGGGGCAGGCCATCACCGAGGGCGGCGACTCGACCGACACTGTCAGTGCTCCGGAGTCCTGATCGCAATGAGCGTCGGTGACATGAAGGCCTTCGAGGCCGAAGAGCACGTCGCAGCGGGAGCATTCGGAAAGCCCGGTGGGATCCTGGCCTGTAGGTCTCACGCCTTCTCGTCGACCAATGCATCCCGAAGTAGCTCCCGAGCCGCGGCGTAGCGGCTGCGTGCGGTGGACGGGTTCAAGCCGAGAATCTCAGCCGCTTCCACGATCGTGAACCCATCCCAGTGAATGAGCATCACCAACTCACGTTGGGCCCGGTGTAGTCGTAACACGGCATCACGCACCGCATAGGCGTTCTCCGGGGCCGGCGTGCTCGCCGCAGCATGATGGCGAAGTCGCTCCGTCATCTCCAGCCTTCGAGAGGCGGTTCGCCGATAGTTGCTGAGGCGTGTGCGCTGCGATCACGAACAACCACATTCGCCGACGCTCGGAGAACTCCGGCATCTTGTCGATCTTCTTCCAAGCCGTCAGCATGACCTCGCCGTAGAGGTCAGCCGCATCCTCAGGCGATGCCACTCGACGGACGAAGTAGGCGAGCAGATCGCTCGAAGTTTCACGGAGCGCGGTGCGCGCCATGGCCCGGTCCACGGCAGTCACCGATCGTCACCATCACACGCGCTAGCCATCGACAGACTCACGGCCGTCACGGGAAGGTGCTGCTCGACGAGTTCAGCGTCGACGCGCCGCCCGACCTCCTGGTAGACGGCGTCCACCTCATACTCGTCGACCGTCATCGCCGGACCCGCCTCTGAGTCCACCGTGAACGCGGAGACACCGCCCGCGTTGCCTGAGCGACGTTCAGTGTCGAAAGGTCGAAGTCCTTCAGGTACTTTTCGGCAGCAGCCTTTGCCCGCGCCCGCACGGCATCGCTGACGGGAGCGGCCGGATCGTCGTGCTCCTTCACGCCGAACGTCAGGGTGCATCGAGCGCCCGTCGAGGTGGTCACGACACCGTGTGACGGCGCCGACTCAAACCACGGGACGAGCCCGGCTGCAGTTGCGGCGCCCGCCGGCAGCCGAGTGCTCCCAGCACGACCACGCTGCCGATCACCACGCTCCTGCTACGAAGCTTCCGTCGCGGCACGGCTGAGCGCTCGGCTTGTGCGATGACGTGGACGAACTCAGCATCGAGTTCCGGGGACCGAGCGGGAACGGGGGGCGAAGACAGCGCAAGCTGCTCGTCGAACGAGGACATCTCTACTCCTCAGGCTTGTGATCCGTTGCCCAGTACATGTACCGGGCGGGCCCGTTCGTCCATCGCCCCTCGAATCTTGCACCCAGAAACGGATCGCGACGCCCCCACTCCACGCCTCGCACCTGTGTAGGGCCGCCGCCAGATGGACCGCATTTCGACTCGACTTCGGTCGTCAGCCGCCGTCCCCTCCCACCTCAGGTAGGCAGAGCCCGATGTGGGACGAGTTCGTGCCGGCGTGCTGGCCCACACCGGTCGCTGAGCGGTCAGCCGCGCGGGACGGTCTCGCCCTTGCCGAGGACCGTGAGACCGTCGCGGACGGTGAGGCCCCGGGCCTCGTCGGCGTCGGGGTCGACGCCGATCTCGACGTCGGGGGGGACGACGACGTTCTTGTCCAGGATCGCGCGGTGCACCCGCGCCCCCGTGCCGACGACGACGTCGTCGAGCAGTACCGAGTCGGTCACCTCGGCGCCGGTCTCGACGAAGACGTTGGGCGACAGCACCGAGCGCTCCACCCGGGAGCCGCTCACCACCACGCCCGGTGACAGCAGCGCCTCGTCGGCGAACGGCTCCTCCTCGGCCGGGCCGTGCACGAGCTTGGCCGGCGCGAGCGGGCCGTAGGAGGTGAAGATCGGCCAGTCGGAGTTGTAGAGGCTGAACACCGGCAGCGCCGACACCAGGTCGAGGTGCGCCTCGTGGTACGACGCCAGCGTCCCCACGTCGCGCCAGTAGTCGCGGTCGCGGGCGGACGTGCCGGGGACCTCGTTGCGCTGGAAGTCGTAGACGCCGGCCTCGCCGCGGGTCACGAACGCCGGCACGATGTCGCCGCCCATGTCGTGCTTGCTTCCCTCGCTGTCGGCGTCCGCCGTCACCGCATCGACCAGCGCCGCCGCGTCGAACACGTAGTTGCCCATCGACGCCAGCACCTCGTCCGGCGAGTCCGGCAGCCCCTCCGGGCGCTGTCGGCTTCTCCAGGAACTCGCGGATCCGCGTCGTGTCGGCCGGGTCGACGTCGATGACGCCGAACTGGTCGGCGAGCGCGATCGGCTGCCGGATCGCGGCGACGGTCGCCGGCGCGCCGGAGTCGAGATGTGCCTGCACCATCTGCGAGAAGTCCATCCGGTACACGTGGTCGGCGCCGACCACGACGATGATGTCGGGCTCCTCGTCGACCACCAGGTTCAGGCTCTGGAAGATCGCGTCGGCGCTGCCTAGGTACCACCGTTTGCCGACCCGCTGCTGGGCGGGCACCGGCGCCACGTAGTTGCCGAGCATCGACGACAGCCGCCAGGTCGCGGTCACGTGCCGGTCGAGGCTGTGCGACTTGTACTGCGTGAGCACAACGATCTTGAGGTAGCCCGAGTTGACGACGTTCGACAGCGCGAAGTCGATCAACCGGTAGATGCCGCCGTACGGCACCGCCGGCTTGGCCCGGTCGGCGGTCAGCGGCATCAGCCGCTTGCCCTCGCCGCCGGCGAGCACCACCACCAGGACCTTGGGCTCCCGCGCGCGCACGGCCACGCCGCGACCCTAGGGGAGCCCTCGCCCACCGGCCACCCGTCGGCGAACGCCACTAGGGTGCGGCGCATGAGCCTGCCGCTGCGGGTCGACGTCCTGACCCGCGAGTACCCGCCGGAGGTCTACGGCGGCGCCGGCGTCCACGTCGCCGAGCTGGTCCGGGCGCTGCGCGGGCGCGGCGACGTCGACGTGCGGGTGCGCTGCTTCGGCGGGCCGCGCGACGAGGCGGGCACCATGGGCTACCCCGACCTCCCCGAGCTGAGCGGCGCCAACTCCGCGCTGCGCACGTTCGGCGTCGACCTGCCGATGGCGGCAGAATGCGCCGGCGCGAGCCTCGTCCACTCGCACACTTGGTACGCGGCGCTGGCGGGCCACCTGGCCGCGTTGCTGCACGGCGTGCCGCACGTCGTGACGGCGCACAGCCTCGAGCCGCTGCGCCCGTGGAAGGCCGAGCAGCTCGGCGGCGGCTACGCGCTGAGCTCGTGGGCCGAGCGCACCGCCGTCGAGGCTGCGGCCGCGGTCGTCGGCGTCAGCGCGGCGATGCGGGCCGACATCCTTGGCTGCTACCCCGAGGTCGACCCCGCCCGGGTGCACGTGGTGCACAACGGCATCGACACGACCAGGTGGACACCCGTCCGCGACCCCGACCGGGTACGCGGGCTCGGCGTCGACCCTGACCGGCCGAGCGTGCTCTTCGTCGGCCGGGTCACCCGGCAGAAGGGTCTCCCGCACCTGCTCCGGGCCGCGGTCGCCCTGCCGCCCGACGTCCAGCTGGTGCTGTGCGCCGGCGCGCCGGACACCCCGGAGATCGGTGCAGAGGTCGACGCGCTGGTCGCCGACCTGCGCCGGCAGCGCGACGGGGTGGTCTGGATCCCGCAGATGCTGCCCCGCGCCGACGTCGTGGCCCTGCTCAGCGCCGCCACCGTGTTCGCCTGCCCGTCGGTGTACGAGCCGCTGGGCATCGTCAACCTCGAGGCGATGGCCTGCGAGACCGCAGTCGTCGCCACCGCCACCGGGGGGATCCCGGAGGTGGTCGTCGACGGCACCACCGGGGTGCTGGTGCCGATCGAGCAGACCAGCGACGGCACCGGCGTCCCGGTCGACCCCGCGAGCTTCGAGACCGACCTCGGCGCCGCACTTGCGGCGGTCGCCGCCGACCCCGACCGCGCGGCCGAGATGGGACGTGCGGGCCGGGAGCGGGCCGTCGCCGAGTTCGGCTGGGACGCCGTCGCCGCGCGCACCCTCGACGTCTACCGGGCGGTCATCGACACATGACCTCGCGACCCGCGGCGGCGGGAGACACGCGGCGGTACCGTGCCGCACGCACTCATACCGCCCCGGGGGGACGACCATGCGCTCTCGTACCACTGCTCTGCTGTCCGTCGCAGCTGTGACGGCTCTGGCCGCCGGCCTGGCCCCGGCGATCCCGGCGAGCGCGGGGTCGTCACCGGCCGCGCCCACGCGGACCGAGGTCCACGCACCCGTGCCCGCGGTCGACTGGAGCGCCGACAACTGCCCGGGCGGCGAGGCGCCGCCGCGGGTCGACTGCGCCCGGGTCCGGGTGCCGCTCGACTACGACGACCCGACGGGCGAGACGATCTCGCTGTTGATGAGTCGGCACCGGGCCAAGCCCTCCGCGGACAAGATCGGAACGCTGTTCGCCAACCCGGGCGGTCCCGGTGGGTCCGCTTCCGAATTCGTCGCCTTCGCCGGCACGCTGTTCCCGCAGGGCGTCGTCGACCGCTTCGACATCGTCGGCATCGACCCCCGCGGCATCGCTTACAGCACCCCCGTGCGCTGCCGCTCGGACGATGACTTCCCCGCGTTCCCCCAGGTGCCGTTCCCGATCGGCAAGCCGCAGCTGCACCGCCAGATCGCCTTCGACGAGGGCATCCGCGACATGTGCCGCAACGACCACAACGCGGTCCTCGACCACATGTCGACCGCCGACGTGGCACGCGACATGGACCTCGTGCGCCAGGCGCTCGGCGAGGACGAGATCAACTACTACGGGATCTCCTACGGCAGCTATCTCGGCACGACGTACGCCGCGATGTTCCCCGACAACATCCGGGCGCTGGCCGTCGACGGTGTGCTCGACCCGGTCGCGTGGGCGACCGGCCGCAAGCCCGGCCAGTGGCACCGTGACCCGTTCTCGGCCCGGCTGCGCAGCCAGACCGGCGCCTTCGAGTCGATGCGCGACGCCCTCGCCCAGTGCGACGTGGCGGGCAAGCAGCGCTGCGCCCTCGCGGGTGACGCGGCCGGGACCTGGCGGGCAGTGCTACGCAAGCTCTCGCACGGTCCGGTGCGCATCAAGGGCTTCGGCAAGGTCTATTACCAGGACGTGGTCGGGCTGGCGCTGGGCACCCTGTACGACCGGCAGTCGATCCCGTTCCTCATGGAGTACGTCGACGCCCTGGCCGAGCGTCTGCTCGACCGGCAGCACGCGTCGCGCGACTACGGGGCTGCCCTGGCCGCCTTGCAGCGCTCGATCCGTGGCCAGCTGCTGCCCGGCCCCTACGGCGCCGACAGCCGAGCCGCGGCGGGCGACCCGTGGGGCGGTCCGGTGAACGGCTCGGCGCCGCCGACGGGTGGCAGGAGCTCGTACTGGCCGGGCTTCGAGGGGGTCGCCTGCAGCGACTCGCTCAACCCCGGTCGCGAGCTGCGCTGGGCGTCGGCCGGCCGCCGGGCGGAGGACTCCGGGCGCTGGTTCGGCCGGATCTGGACGTGGGCGTCCGGTCCGTGCGCGAGCTGGCCGGGTGACGACTCCGACGCCTTCCGGGGTCCCGTTCGCCACCGACACGTCAGCCCCGCTGCTGGCGATCGGCAACACCCACGACCCGGCCACCGCCTACTCCGGCGCCGTCACGGTGACCGACCTCTTCCCCGAGTCGAGGTTGCTCACCCTGGACGACTTCGGGCACGCGGCGTTCGCGGCCAGCCCGTGCATCGACAAGCGGGTCGAGCGGTACTTCCTGCACGTCCGGCTGCCCGGTCCCGGGGTGGTCTGCCGGCCGTCCGGCCGGTTGTTCCCCAAGCCGTGACCACCCGCGGGGTCGGCCGGAGCCCCGGCTTCCCGCGCTCCGGGTGGGTCAGGGGACTGCTGGCCTTGCTGCTGGCCGGCTTCATGTGCGGCTGCCTGGTGGGGGTGTCCGGCACCGCGGCGGCGCAGGAACGAACGGTCGACGACGACCCGGGTGATGCCACGGCCCTCGACGTCGTCGCGGTACGCGTGAACAACGGCATCGACGACCTCGTCGTCGACGTCCGGCTGGTGGGGCTCGACACCGACGACCGCGGCCGCTTCGTGCTGCTGCTCGACGTCGGCGGTCACCACGACTACGGCTACACGCTGGTCGGCGGCTACCGCGGGTCGGACGAGGCGCCCCAGCAACGACTGCTGCTGCGCCCGCCGGCGGGGTCGCCCAGGGCGGTTCCCTGTGGCGGCCTGTCGGCGACCTGGTCTGCCTCGGCCGACCGCGCGACGTTCCTGGTGCCGCAGCCCTGTCTCGGCGCCGATGCCGGGCCGCTGTCCACGCTCGCCCGCACCGAGACGTCCGCGGGTGCCGACGACCTCGTCCCCGACGACCAGGTCTTCGGTGCGTGGATCGAGCGCGGCCGCCGCGGCGCGCGGGCCTTCGACATTGACGGTGACGGCGCCCGCGACGAGGTCACGGTGACCAGGACGGGTGAACGGACCTTCGTGCTCGATGTCGTGGGCACCCTCGACGGTCCGTACCAGCTGCGCGGCCAGGCGCCGCTCGGAGCGAGTGAACCCGCGGTGGCCGGCGGTCTCGACCTCGACCGGGACGGTGACGCCGAGGTGCTGGTGCGGGCGGGCGAGCGTGCCGGCGACCCGCTCTACCGGGTGGCCACCGTGGTCGAGGGCGCCCTGGTCTGGGTGCGGACAGGCTCCCGGGTCGCCCAGCTCCCCGCGACCGCCAGCCCCGGCACGCGTCGCACCGGCTTCGCCTGCGACCCCGGCCGCTTCGACCTGACGACCTATGTCGCCGACCGCAGCGGCGCCGGCAGGCCGACGCTGACCGGCCGTCGTGGCCGGCTCGTCGACGGCGACTTGCGCTTCCCTGAGCCGGGCTTCGTGGCGCGGGTGCCGTGGCGGCAGGTGGTGAGCGGTGGCTGGTCGCCGGCGACGTGCGGCCTCCGTCGGGTCGATCGACCGGCCGCGAGCCGGTCCGTCCCCGCGGCTTGAGCGGCACTCCCGGGCAGCGGCGGTGCGAGCAGCCGCTCGTCGTCGCCCTCGACCTGCCCGAAGCTGCCGGTGCCGTCGTTCCAGGTCCGGCGGAACTCCTCGACCTCCGACTGGCTGCGGCCGATGAAGTTCCACCACATGACCAGCTCCTCGGCGAACGGCTCGCCGCCCAGCAGCAGCGCGACCGCCCCCTCGGGGGAGGTGACGGTCACCGCCTCCCGGCCGGTGCCGAGGTAGGCCAGCGTGCCGGGCGCCAGCGGGGTGTCGTCGACGACCAGCCCGCCCGCCGCCACGACCAGCGCGTGCTCGTACGTGGCCGACAGCGGCAGCGTCACGGTGGCGCCGGGGTCGAGCCGCAGCTCGGCACCGAGCAGCGGCGTGTGCGTCGTCGCGGGCGACGTGTAGCCGCCCAGCGAGCCGACGAAGACGCGTGCCGACCCGCCGTCGAGGGCGAGCGTGGCAAGGTCGTGGTCGTGCAGGGCGAATGCCGGCAGCCCGTCGCGCGCTCCCTCGGGGAGCGCCACCCAGAGCTGAAGGCCGTGCAGGCGTCCCTGCGGTCCCGCCGGATCGTCGGGCGAGCGCTCGCTGTGCGCGATGCCCCGGCCGGCGGTCATCAGGCCCAGCGCGCCGGGCTCGAGCACCACGTCGCTGCCGAGCGAGTCGCGGTGGTGCACGGCGCCCTCGAGCAGCCAGCTCACCGTCTGCAGGCCGGTGTGCGGGTGCGGGGGGACCTGCATGCCGGCGGTGCCGGTGACGTCGTCCGGTCCGTAGTGGTCCACGAAGCACCAGGCGCCCACGGTGCGCCGCTGCCGCTGCGGCAGCAGCCGGGTCACCACGGTCTGCGGTCCGGTCGCGCGCAGGCTCAGTGGCACCTGCCGGCCGGGCAGCAGGTCGAGCACGGGCCCGTCCGGTCGGTCCTCGCCGCCGCAGGCGACCGGGTCGGGCCGGGCCTCGATCGTGCTCACCCCGGGAACCGTACGCCGCGGGCGGCGGACCCGAGCGGGCCTCGGGCCATCCCGCGACGCGGCGGTGTCGAATGACAGACGTGAGGGCTCCCGCTGGACGACCCGGCTGTACGCGGCCGGGGCCGGCCTGCTGGCGGCCACGGCGGGCGTCGCTGCGTCGGCCCTGGTGGCCGGGTTCTTCACCGGTCTGCCGACCCCGATCCTCTCGGTGGGCAACGCCGCGGTCGATCTCGCGCCGCCGTTCCTCAAGGACTTCGCGGTCGAGCGGTTCGGCACCGCCGACAAGACCGTGCTGCTCGCGGGGATCTACACCGTGGTCGCGGGCGTTGCCGCCTTCGCCGGTCTGGTCGGCCTGCGCCGACCGCGGCTGGCGCTCGCGCTCACCGCGTTGCTGGGTGCGGTGGCCGTGGTCGCGGCCGGGACCGACCGCACCTCGCTGGTGCAGTTCCCGCTGACCGTGCTGCCGGCCCTGGTCGCCCTGGTGGTCAGCCTGGTGTCGCTGGCCTGGATGCTGACCGGGCTGCACCATCGGCGCCGGCGTACTCCCAGGCGCCCGCCGAGGCGGAGCCGGCCGCGCTCAGGTCGCGTCCCGACGACGAGACCCGTCCGGACTTCGACCGCCGTCGGTTCCTGAACTCGGTGCTCGCCACTGGTGCCGTCGCCGTCACGGCCGGCGTGGGCGCGCGAGCGCTCGGAGGCTCGGCCGCTGTGGCGTCCCGGGCCGACATCACCCTGCCTCGCGCGATCGACGGGGCCGGAGCGGTGCCACGGGGTGCCCAGCTCGACATCAAGGGCATCACCCCCTACCTCATCGACAACGCCGACTTCTACCGGATCGACACCGCGCTGTCGCCGCCCGACGTGCCGGCGGAATCCTGGACGCTGCGGATCCACGGCCTGGTCGACCACGAGATCGAGCTGAGCTTCGCCGACCTGCTGGAGCGCCGCCTCGTCGAGCGCCGGGTCACGCTCACCTGCGTCTCCAACGAGGTCGGGGGCGAGCTGGTGGGGAACGCGACCTGGCTCGGGGTCCCGCTGGCGGAGCTGCTCGACGAGGCGGGTGTCGCAGGACGGCGCCGACG
Source organism: uncultured Actinomycetota bacterium (assembly GCA_963785115.1). Classification (GTDB taxonomy): domain Bacteria; phylum Actinomycetota; class Actinomycetes; order Propionibacteriales; family Nocardioidaceae; genus JACCWP01. Next base: position 234,383 of record CAWATY010000006.1, on the reverse strand, counting down.
CGTTGCTGTCGACGAGCGCCGACGGTTTCACCGTGGGCACGCCGATCGCCGCTGTCACCGACGGTCGCGACGCCCTGCTCGCCATCGGCATGAACGGCGAGCCGCTGCCGATCGAGCACGGTTTCCCGGTGCGGATGGTCGTGCCGGGGCTGTACGGGTACGTGTCCGCGACCAAGTGGGTCACCGACATCGAGGTCACTCGCTTCGACGACTTCAATGCGTTCTGGACCGACCGCGGGTGGTCGGAGGAGGGGCCGATCAAGACCGCCTCCCGCATCGACGTGCCGCACATCGTTCGAGCTGTTGCCGGCGGGGCGGGTCGCCGTCGCCGGCGTGGCCTGGGCACAGGGACGAGGCATCGACAAGGTCGAGGTGCGGGTCTCCGGTGGCGACTGGCAGGAGTGCCGGCTGGCGACCGAGGACACCGTGTCGACCTGGCGACAGTGGGTCTACGAGTGGGACGCCGAGCCTGGCGACCACGAGCTCGAGGTGCGGGCCACCGACGGCGACGGCGAGACGCAGACCGAGGACCAGGTGCCCCCGCGTCCCGACGGTGCCACCGGCTGGCACCTGGTCAGCGTCACGATCGAGTGACCCTGCGAGCCGTCACTCGGGCCCTCACTCGGGCAGCGTCACTCAGGACAGCGTCATTCAGGTACGTGCACCCGGCTGGTGGCCCGGCCCGCGGCCTTCGCCTGCGTACAGGGCGGCGTCGGCGAGCTTGAGCGCGTCCTCGTCGCCCTGCTTGGACGCGAGCGCGATGCCGGCGCTGAACGTCAGCTGGGTACGCCGCGTCCACGCCTGGGAGCCCGGTCGACCAGGTGCTGTGCGTCTCGCGCCGTCGTCTGCGACAGCAGCAGCAGGAACTCCTCGCCGCCGTAGCGGAAGGCGATGTCGGACGAGCGCACGGTGCGGCCGATGAACGCCCCGAAGTCCGCGAGCACCAGGTCGCCGGCCTGGTGCCCGTGCTCGTCGTTGAACTCCTTGAAGTGGTCGAGGTCGAGCAGCACCAGGCAGTCGCCGGGCAGCAGCGCGGACAGCGCCCGTCGGCAGGTCGAAGCGGTTGCTCAAGCCGGTGAGCGCGTCGGTGCCGGCGCGTACCGCGAGCTGCACCTGCATCCCGTGCAGCCGCTGCAGCAGCCAGGCCGGAACCTCGGCGATCAGCAGCCAGACGATCGTCGCGAACGTCAGCCGGACCAGGGCCTGCGAGGTCGGGACCTCCATCACCGCCATCACCGCCCACCACGTCACCGCGGCGGGCGCGATCAGCACCAACGCGGTCCCCGGCGGCTGGGTGACGCCGACGTAGAGGAACGACAGGCTGATGAACGACAGGAACAGCAGCGCCGTCTCGGGCCGGCGGTCGACCACACCAGGATGGAGACCAGCACCAGCACCGGCCAGACCAGCAGGAACCGGGGCGACAGGTCGTCCCACGGCACCGTCCAGGCGGCGATCAGCACGACCGCCGCACCGAGCAGCGTGACCACCAGGTGGTAGCCGACGCCCTGGCCGTAGGCGATGTCGGACAGCGGCAGACCGATCAGCAGAGTGGCCGTGCTGAGTGCCCCGATGCGCGCCGCAGTGCCCCGCGAGTACTCCCCGACAGTCACCGGAGTCAGCAAGCCGACTGGGGGCATGACGGTCACTGTAGAACCGTTAGCGTGCCCGCTGCGCGACGACGACGAAAGGGCTGCACCGTGCCTGCAGGACGAACCGCCCACCCGGTGCGCAAACGGATTCTCATCACCGGGGCGAGCTCCGGGCTCGGGGCCGGGATGGCCAGACTGTTCGCGGCGCGCGGCCGTGACCTGGCGCTGACCGCCCGCCGCACCGACCGGCTGGACGACCTGCGGGCCGAGCTCGAGGACTCCGTTCCCGGGCATCCGGGTGGAGACGCGAGGGCTGGACGTCAACGACCACGCCGCGGTGCAGGAGGTCTTCGACGACTGCCGCGACGCGCTGGGCGGCCTCGACCGGGTGGTGGTCAACGCCGGGCTCGGCAAGGGCGCCCGGATCGGCACCGGGCGCCTCGACGTCAACGTGCAGACGGCGACGACGAACGTCCTCGGCGCGCTGGCCCAGTGCGAGGCCGCGATGCGCGAGTTCTACCGGGCTAGGTCAGGGGCACCTGGTGGTGGTCTCGTCGGTTGCGGCGAGCCGCGGCATGCCGTCGGCGATGACCACGTACGGCGCGTCCAAGGCGGCGGTGGCGGCGCTCGCCGACGGCATCCGCTCCGACGTCCTGGGCAGCCCGATCGCGGTCACCACGCTGTACCCGGGCTACATCCGCTCGGAGATGAACGAGCGGGTCGCGCACAAGATCCGGTTCATGGTCGACACGATGGTCGGCTGCCGGGCCATGGTCGACGCCATCGAGCGCGAGGTGTCGGAGGCGTACGTGCCACGATGGCCGTGGGCAGTCAGCGCGCGGGTGATGCGGTATGCGCCGCTCGGCGTCGTGCGCCGACTGATGTGACCGGGACGCGTGGGGGGCAGACGAGAGTGCGGGACGCACGACGGGTTCGGCAGGCCCGCACGACCTTCGAGCGGCCGGTCGGCCCGCCGCCTGGTGACGGCGGTGGTGGCCCTGGGGCTGCTCGCGGCGGCGTGCACCGACGGCGACTCGGCCGACGGCGACGACGAGTCCGACACCGGGGTCGACCAGGCGTCCGATGCGGTCGACGCCCTCACGACGGCGTGGTCGGAGCTCGACAGCGAGGCGTTCGGAGCCGCCACCGACGCGTCGCGACCGGCCGCGGCGGCGCTGTCGACGATGGTCGACGAGCTGCAGCTGACGGGAGCCGATGTGGCGGCCGCCGGCGACCCCGCCTGCTCCGGCGACACCTGCTCGCAGCCGCTCACGGTGTCGGCCGACCTGGCCGGGATCGGCACCTGGGACTACGAGACCGACGTGACTGTCGACGTCTCGGGTGATCCGGTCGTCTCCTGGGAGCCGGGCGTGCTGCACCCGGGGCTCACCGACGAGACCGCGTTCGACCGCGTCCGGCAGGTGCCGACGCGGGCGTCGATCCTCGACCGGCAGGGCTTCCTCCTCACCAGCCTGCAGCCGGCCTTCCGGATCGGGGTGGTGCCGGGCAAGGCGCGCGCGGAGACGTACCCGCGGCTCGCGGCGCTGCTCGGCATCGACGGTGACGCCCTGCGGGAGCGGGCCGAGGCCGCCGACCCGGAGTGGTTCGTCGACGTCATCACCTACCGGCTCGACGACTACCGGCCGATCCGCGAGCAGCTGTTCCGGATCCCCGGCGTGGCCGTCGACTTCGAGCGGCTGCCGCTGACCCCCACCAGCACCTGGGGGCGCGCGGTGCTCGGCAGCGTCTCGCCGGCGACGGCCGAGTCGCTGAAGGGCGCCTCCGAGCTGGCCCTGTCCACCGACCTCGTCGGCTCCTCGGGGCTGCAGGCGGCGTACGAGCAGCAGCTGGCCGGCTCGCCCGGCGGGGCGGTCACCCTCGTCGACGCGCGGTCCGGCAAGCGCCTGGACGTGCTCTGGCGCCAGCCGCCGACGAAGGGCGAGCCGCTGCGCACGACGCTGGACTACGACCTGCAGAACGCCGGCGAGCGGGCGGTGGCCGGACAGGACAAGACCACGGTGCTGGTGGCGGTCGACGCCCGCACCGGCGAGGTGCTCGTCGACGTCAACGGTCCCGAGGTCACCTCGTACGACACCGGGCTGGTCGGCGAGTACCCGCCGGGTTCGTCGTTCAAGCCGGTGTCGACCGCGGCGCTGGTCGGCGCGGGGCTGCGGGTCGACGAGCCGGCGGCCTGCCCCAGCACGACCGTCATCGACGGCAAGCGGTTCAAGAACTACGAGTTCACGTCGCTGCCGACGGGGTCGACGTTCGCCGACGCGATCGCGGCCTCCTGCAACACCACCGTGGTCAACCACGTCGACGACCTCGGCGACAACGACATGGCCGACATGGCCGCGCAGTTCGGCGTCGGGGCGGAGTGGGACCTGCCGCTGCCGGCGTTCTCGGGCTCGGTGCCGACGGCGAGCTCGGTGGTCGACCGGGCGGCCTCGATGATCGGGCAGGGGCGGGTGCTGATGAGCCCGCTGGGCATGGCGCTCGTGGCGGCGACCGTCGCCTCGGGACAGTCGCACGCGCCGTCGCTGGTCGCCGGCGACCCGGGCCCCGTCGTGGGACGGCTGCCGGCCGCGACCACGGCCGACCTGCAGCGCATCATGCGGCTGGTGGTCACCCAGGGCACCGCGTCCAGCCTGCGCGGTCTCCCCGGCGGGGTCGCGGCCAAGACCGGCACCGCTGAGTACGGCACCGACACCCCGCCCCGTACCCACGGCTGGCTGATCGGCTACCGCGGCAACCTGGCCTTCGCCTGCCTCGTCGTCGACGGCGCCGGCGGCAACAGCGACGCCGGCCCCGTCGTCCGCGAGTTCCTCCAAAACGCCCCGCGAAGGTGGTGACCGGGTTTCCCAAGTTCGCTTGGGAAACCCGAGGTTCGCCCGTGTTGTGACACGGGGGAACCTTCGGTTTCCCGGGTTCGCTTGGGAAACCCCTATGCGGATAGCACGGCCGGGGGCGTACGGGCCAGGCCGAGGAAGGCGACCAGGGCGCCGGCGACCAGGAACCCGGCGCACACGGCCATGCCGGCGACGTAGCCGTCGGTCATCGTCTGGACGTCCTCGTAGCCGTCGCCGGACAGACCGACGAGCACCGGCAGCGCCGCGACCGCGAGCAGGCTGCCGGTGCGCGCGATCGCGTTGTTGACCCCGCTGGCCACGCCGGCGTGCCGGTCGGGGGCGGCGGCCAGCACGGTCGCGGTCAGCGGCGCCACCATCAGCGTCAGCCCGGTGCCGAACACCAGCACGCCCGGCAGCACGTCGATCCAGTACGACGCGTCGCTGCCGATCATCATCAGCAGCAACGTCCCGGCGGCGGTCAGCGTCGGGCCGGCGGTGAGCTGCGGGCGCGGCCCGATCCGTGCGGCCAGCCGGCCAGCCCGGGCGGAGAAGACCAGCATCAGCGCGGTGATCGGCAGCGTTGCCACCCCTGCCTCCAGCGGGGTGTAGCCGGCCACCACCTGCAGCTGCAGCACCAGCAGGAAGGTCATCCCGCCGAGCGCGGCGTACACGACGAGGGTGAGGGCGTTGGTGGCGGTGAACGCCCGCGACCGGAACATGCTCGGCGGCACCATCGGGAACTCCTCGCGCCGCTGGCTCACGACGAACGCCACCAGCGCAGCGACGCCGACCACACCGGCGACCAGCGGCAGCGCGCCACCCGACGACATCTCGATCAGCGCGTACGTCACCCCGCCGAGCCCGATCGCGCCGAGGGCCGCACCGGTGACATCGACGTGTGACCCGGACAGGTCGGTGTTGCGGCTCTCCGGCACGTGCCGCAGCGCGATCACGACCACGACGACGGCGATCGGCACGTTGATCCAGAACACGTACCGCCACGACGCCGACTGCACCAACCAGCCGCCAACGACCGGGCCGAGCGCCGTCGTGACGCCGGCCATGCCCGACCACGCCCCGATCGCTGCCGCGCGGTCGTCCTTGTGGAACGCGGACTGGATGATCGACAGGCTGCCCGGAGTCAGCAGCGCACCGCCGACCCCTTGCAGCGCCCGCGCGACGATCAGCATCGTCGGGTCCTGCGCCAACCCGCAGCCGACCGACGCGACCGCGAACCACACCACGCCGATGAGGAAGACCCGGCGGCGACCGAGCAGGTCGCCGAGCGAGCCCGCGAGCAGGATGAGCGCGGCCAGCACCAGCAGGTACGCGTTGACGACCCACTGCAGGTCGGCGAGGTCGGCGTCGAGGTCGTCACCGATCGCACGCAGCGCGACGTTGACCACGGTGCCGTCCAGGAAGGCCATCCCGGTGGCGAGGATCGAGGCGGCCAGGATCCACCGGGCCGGAGCGGTGCCCATGTGCACCGAGCACGGCGCCCCATCGGGGTCGGGGCCGACCAGCGGCGAACCGACGTAACCGGCCGGCTGGCCGGTCACGTGGGTGGACATGCCGCCCACAACCTCCCCGGGCACAGCGCTGTTCCCCCGCGCCACGGCCGATGTCGTGCCACTAGGGTCGCCCGGACCCCCGAACGCACACGACATCGGGTCAATGGAGGTGGCGCCATGACCGAGCTGGTGCACGTCGACGTCGTCGACGAGGTCGCCACCGTGACGCTGGACAGCCCGGCCAACCGCAACGCGCTGGGCCGCGCGCTGACCGCTCAGCTGCTGGCCGCGCTCGAGACGGCCGGCGCCGACGACGGTGTCCGGGTGGTGCTGCTGCGTTCCGCCGGCCCGGTGTTCTGCTCCGGGGCGGATATGCGCGAGGCCGTCGACGACGGCATGGAAGCCGTGGCGCGGGCCATGGTCGCCCTGCAGCGGGCGATCGTCGCGCTCCCCAAGCCGGTCGTGGTGCGGCTCGACGGCCCGGTACGCGCCGGCGGGCTCGGGCTGGTCGGTGCGGCCGACGTGGTCGTCTCCGCCGACACCGTCTCGTTCGCCTTCACCGAGGTGCGCCTCGGCCTCGCCGCGGCGACCATCTCGCTGACCTGCCTGCCCCGGATGTCCGACCGGGCGGCGGCGCTGCGCTTCCTCGGCGGCGACACGTTCGACGCCGCCGAGGCGGAGCGGGTCGGCCTGGTCACCCGCACCGTGCCCGCGGGCGAGGTCGACGCCGCGGTGGCCGACGTGCTCGACGCCCTGCGCAAGGGCACGCCACAGGGCCTGCGCGAGACCAAGCGGGTCGTCACCGCCGACCTGCTCGCCCACATCGACGCCCACGGCGAGGAGATGGCGACGCTGTCGGCCCGGCTGTTCGCCTCGGACGAGTCCCGCGCCGCGATGCAAGCCTTCCTCTCCCGCGACTGACCGCTGAGCCTGACGTCTCATCACGGAAATGGGCCGTACGTGCGATGAGACGTCAGGCCCAGCGGGATCAGCCCTCCAGCAGCCGCGCGGCGAGGTACGCCTCGGTGCCGGCCAGCCCGACCGAGCAGAACAGCACCGACCGGCCAGGCTCGGGGAGCGCAGATCGTCCGGACACGAGGTCGCCGAGCGCGAGCATCCGGTCGGCGGCCGGTGTGCCTGCCAGCACGAACGGCGGGTCGTACGCCTGCACCTGGGCCACCGAGTCCGTCACGATCACGTCGGCCCAGTCCGCGAGCTCGGCAGCGAACTCCGCCCGGCCCGCCTGCTTGGGCCCCAGCGTGCTGACCCAGGTTCCGGGTGCCAGCCAGCCCTCCTCGACGACCGGGGTGGCGCTGGAGGTCGCCAGCACCACCAGGTCGCGGCCCTCGACGGCCGCCCGGGCGCTGTCGACGGCCCGGCACGCCGGCCCCAGCTCCGCACTCACCCGGGCGGCGAACGCCTCGCGCCGTCCGGCGTCCCGGCTGTGCACCAGCACCTCGGCCAGCGGGCGCACCGCCGCGATCGCCCACACCTGCGTCCATGCCTGCCGGCCGGTGCCGACCACCCCGAGCGACGTCGACTGCGGGGGTGCCAGCAGGTCGACCGCGACGGCGCCGATCGCACCGACCCGACGCGGGCTCAGCTCCCAGCCCACGACGCAGCCGCGCAGCAGCCCGGTCGACCACTCGTGCACCACCACGACCTGGTCGGCCTCGCGGTCGCCGACCGTCTCCCACCCGAACGTGTCGTACGAGCGGTAGCCGTACCAGTGCCCGGCCAGCGCGCCGGTGGTGAACACCAGACGTCCGTCCCCGAGCTCCGTCGACGTCCGCGGAGGCGCGATCAGCCGGCCTTCCGAGCGGCGGCGAGTGCCTCGCGCATCCAGCCGGTCGCGACCGCCGGGGTGAGGCGGGCCCGGACGTCGTCGTCGGTCAGCACCCGCATGTCAGCCCTCCGGGAGGTAGGCGTCGAGCTCGACCTCGAGCAGCCAGCGCGGATCGAGCAGGCCGGCGACGACGAGCATCGTGCTGGCCGGTCGCACGTCGGCGAACAGCTCACCGTGCGCCATCGAGGCGGCGGCCTCGTGGGCGCGGTCGACCAGGAAGGTCCGGGTGCGGACGACACAGGTCGCGTCGCCACCGGCCTCGGCCAGCGCCCCCAGCGCGATCGCCCAGCACCGCCGGGCCTGGACCAGCGGATCGGTGTCGACGGACCCGTCGGGCCACACCGGCGCGGTGCCGGCGACGTGCACGTGCCGATCGACCCGCACGGCCCGGCTGAAGCCGACGGTCCGTTCGTACGGGGAGCCTGACGAGATGTGCTGCGGCGAGCCCATCGGTGCAGCGTAGAATCTTCAGTTCGCGCATTCGCGAACACGTCCAGTCCGCCGTCCCGTACGGGGAGCACGAGGAGATCGGTGACGCAGCCGAGCGCCGAGCACGAGAGGGCCGTCGAGCAGGCCTTCGTCGACCAGGTGTACGACCGCCTCGACGAGGCCGGCCGGGCGGCCCAGGAGCTGGCCCGCGAGGGCCACGGCCGAGCCGCGCTCGGGCACGAGGGCGGCCTGGTCGAGCGCGACGCGATGGTCTTCCAGGCGGCGCGCCGGATCGCCGCGCTCGACGCCGCCCACGAGGGGCTGGTCTTCGGCCGGCTCGACCTCGTCGACAGCACCGCGCGCTACATCGGCCGGATCGGGCTCCGCGACGCCGAGCGCGAGGTGCTGCTCGTCGACTGGCGGGCGCCAGCGGCGGGCGTGTTCTACCGCGCCACGGCGCAGGACCCCGACGGCGTCGTCCGGCGCCGGGTTCTGCGCAGCCAGGGACGGACGGTCACCGGCGTCGAGGACGAGCTGCTCGACGCCGACTCCGCCCCTGAGGGCATGGCGGTCATCGGCGACGGTGCCTTGATGGCGCAGCTGGCGCGGGCCCGCGACGCGTACATGCACTCCGTCGTCGCCACCATCCAGAAGGAGCAGGACGAGGCGATCCGCGCCCCCGCCCGCGGGGTGACGACGATCGGCGGCGGGCCGGGCACGGGCAAGACCGTGGTCGCGCTGCACCGGGCGGCGTACCTGCTCTACACCGATCGCCGGCGCTTCGAGTCCGGCGGCGTGCTGATCGTGGGCCCGTCCGGCGTCTTCATGAGCTACATCGAGCGAGTGCTCCCGAGCCTCGGCGAGACCAGCGTCACGCTGCGCGCCCTCGGCGGCGTGGTCGACGGGATCGACGCCACCCGGCACGACGCGCCGCTGGTCGCGCGGCTCAAGGGCTCGTCGCGCATCCGCCGGATCCTCGGCCGGGCGGCCCGCGACCTGGCGCCCGACGTGCCCGAGGAGTTCCGGACGTTCTGGCGCGACCAGGTGCTGGTGCTCGACCGGCGCGACCTCGCCGCCGTACGCCGCCAGCTGCTCGGGGGCGGGCAGCGGCGCAACCGGGCGCTGACGAAGGTCGAGCCCGCGCTGCTCGACCTGCTGTGGAGCCGGGTCGTGGCCGAACGTGCCCTTGACCGTGGCCGCGACGACTTCGACGCCCAGCTCGGTGGCGACGGGCCGGTCGGCGAGCTCGCGCGCGCCTGGTGGCCCCCGCTCGACACGGTCCAGGTCTGGGAGTGGCTGCACCAGCCCGACCGGTTGCGCCGGTACGCGCAGGGCGTCCTCGACGCCGACGAGATCCAGCTGCTGCTCGACGGCTGGCGGCAGCATCCCGAGCCGAGCATCGAGGACGTGCCGTTGCTCGACGAGCTCCGCTACCTCCTCGGCGACGTGCCTCCCGAGCGTTTCGACGAGGACGCCGAGCCGCGGCAGCAGATGAGCTTCGAGCGCGACGACGCCGAGCAGCGGCGGGTGCGCGCCACGACGAGCACCGAGGACGACAGCTACGCCCACGTCCTCGTCGACGAGGCGCAGGACCTGTCCCCGATGCAGTGGCGGATGCTCGGCCGGCGTGGCCGCTATGCCAGCTGGACCGTCGTTGGCGACCCCGCGCAGTCGGCGTGGCCGCTGCCCGACGAGGCCGAGCAGGCCCGCCAGGAGGCGCTGGCGGGCAAGGTCGAGCACGCCTTCCGGCTCTCGACCAACTACCGCAACTCCGCCGAGGTCTTCGATCTGGCCGCTCGGGTGGCCCAGGTCGCCACCCGCGACCCCGACCTCCCGGACGCTGTTCGCCGCACCGGTTACGAACCCGAGCACCGGGTCGGGGGCGACGTCGACGCCGAGCTGGTGGCGGCGGTGCGTGAGGTGGCCGGGTCGGTCGAGGGCACGGTCGCCGTGGTCGCCCCTGTGGCCCGCCATGCGCGGGTACGGGCGCTGCTCGCCGATGTGACCGCCACCGACAACCGGGTGCGGGTGCTGATGCCGCTGGACACCAAGGGGCTGGAGTTCGACGGTGTCGTCGTGCTCGAGCCCGACGAGGTCGTGGGCGAGTCGGAGGCCGGCTGGCGCACCCTGTACGTGGTGCTCACCCGGGCCACCCAGCGGGTGGTCACCGTGGGTGCCACCGCGACGTGGCTCGAGCGGGTGGCCGAGTCCGCCCGGTCGTGACCGAGCCGCGGCGGCGCCCGGTCGTGGCCGGCCTGGTCTGCGTCGTCGTGTCCCTGCTGATCGGGGCGACCGTGGCCGTGCACGGCTTCCTCACCGACACCCGGCCGGTGACGGTCGGCGCGCACTCGGGACGGGTCGGGCCAACCACCGACGGCTGGGCCACGCTCGACCTCGGCGGGCTGCTCCCCGCGGTCCGGGTGCACGCCGGGCTCCCGTTGTCGCTCGGTGTGCGCCTCGACCTCACCTCCACCGAGGTCGAGACCGCCGAGGCGGTGGTGCGCAACGACGCCCTGATCGCGAGCGCGCCCGAGGGCGAGATCGCCAAGGTCCAGTCCGCGCTGGTCGAGATGGCCTGGGTGCACGCCGCGCGGGGGGCCGGCGTGGCGGTGCTGTGCGGTCTCGTGCTGACGTACGGCTGGCGCCGGGCGGGACCGCAGGCCAGGAGTCGCTGGCTGGCCGGGCTCACCCGCGCCGTGCGGCGTCCCCGCAGCGTCCTGCGCCGACCGCGGCTGCGCACGGTCGGGGTGACGGCGCTCGTGTGCGCCGCCGTCACCGGGCTGCTGCTGCCGATCGCCTCCCACGAGTCACCGCCCCGGCCTCCCTGGGTGCCGCTCGCCGAGCTGTTCCCCGAGGTCTCGTCGGTGCCCGAGCTCGAGGGCGTGCAGATCGCGGACAGCGCTGAGACCCGCGGCGCCGCGACGCTCATCCAGGGCGCGATCGAGGCCTACCGGGCGTCGCTGGTCTTCTACTCCGACCTCACCGACGCGGTGCCGCGGATCGCCGACCAGCTGCACCAGCCGTCCGACGACGAGACGGTCGCGCTGCTGGTCAGCGACCGGCACGACAACATCGGCATGGACGACACGGTCGCGGCGCTGGCGAGGGCGGGTGGCGCCAGCGTGCTCGTCGACGCGGGCGACGACACGTCGTCGGGTGCACAGTGGGAGACGTTCAGCATCGACTCGCTGGCCGAGGCGGCCGAACGGGCCGGCGACCTCAAGGTCGTCGCCGTCCCGGGCAACCACGACTTCGGAGACACCATCGAGGAGCGGATGTCCGACCTCGACTTCACCGTGCTCGACGGCGAGCCGGTCGAGGTCGCGGGGATCACCTTCCTCGGCGACGCCGACCCACGGGCGAGCGCGTACACCCCCACCCGGGTGCAGGGCGAGGAGACCATCGAGCAGCAGGCCGACCGGCTGGCCGACGTGGCATGTGAGGACGGCGACGTGAGCACGGTGGTGGTGCACGACCCCAACTCCGGCTACGAGTCGGCCCGGCGCGGCTGCGTCGACCTCGTGCTGTCCGGGCACCTGCACCGGCAGGTCGGGCCCGACCGGGTCGAGGGGACCAACGGTCACGTCGCGACGACTTTCACCAACGGCACGACCGGTGGCGCGGCGTACGCGATCGCCCTCGGCAGCAAGCTGCGTCGACCCGCCCAGCTGACGCTGGTCACCTACCGCGACGGCGAGCCGGTCGGTCTGCAACCGGTCGACGTCACCACCGGCGGGACGATCGAGGTGCAGGACTACACCGAGCTGCCGCCGTCCGTCGCCGTGGAAGGGAGCAGCTGACCGTCACGCAGCCGCCGTGGCGGCGGAGTCGATCGCGGCGTACTCGTCGTCGCTCAGGTCGATCTCGGCCGCGGCGACGTTCTCCTCCAGGTGCGCCACGGTGGACGTGCCGGGGATCGGCAGCAGCACCGGCGAGCGGCGCAGCAGCCAGGCGAGGGCGAGCTGGGCCGGGCTAGCGCCGTGGTCGCGGGCGATCGCATCCAGCGGTCCGCCCTCGGCGGCCAGCTCACCGGTGGCAATCGGGAACCACGGGATGAACGCGATGCCCTCGCGCTCGCAGTACTCGAGCAGGTCCTCGTCGTCGCGGGTGGTGAGGTTGTAGAGGTTCTGCACCGACACGATGTCGGCCTGCCCGCGCGCCTCCTCCAACTGAGCAACGCTCACCTGCGACAGCCCGATGTGGCCGATCTTGCCCGCGGCCTGCAGGTCGGTCAGCGCGCCGATCTGCTCGGCCTGCGGCACGGCCCTGTCGATGCGGTGCAGCTGGAACAGGTCGATCCGCTCGAGGCCGAGCCGGCGCAGCGACATCTCGGCCTCCTGGCGCAGGTACTCGGGCCGGCCCACCGGGTGCCACCCGTCCGGTCCGGTGCGGACCAGTCCGGCCTTGGTTCCGACCACCACGTCGTCGGGGTAGGGGTGCAACGCCTCCTTGATGATCTCCTCGGAGACGTACGGCCCGTACGCGTCGGCGGTGTCGATGAAGGTCACGCCGAGCTCCACCGCGCGGCGCACGACGCGGACCGCCTCGGCACGGTCGCGCGGCTCGCCCCAGATGCCCTCGCCGGTGATCTGCATCGCGCCGTAGCCCAGCCGGTGGACCGTCAGGTCGCCGAGGGCGAAGGTGCCCGACGCCTCGGCGGGACGGGTGGTGGTGGGGGTGTACGGCACGGGCTGCTCCTCGGGATGGTCACTGTGACTGGACGGGACACCGGACGGTGCGGGGGACAGGGGTACCAGCGCGAGGACCGGGCCCGGCATTCCCGGACCCGCGGATAGGCTCACCGGGGTGACGCTGGACACCGAGGTCGCCGGACTCGGCCCGTACGCCCTGCTGCGGCTGCGCGACGACGACACCGTGCACCTGCTGGCCGGCCCGCGCACCGACCTCGAACGACTCGCCGACGTGCCGCTGCGCACCGGGACACCGACCGGCGGTCGCGCGTTCGACACGCTGCTGGCGGTGCCCTACCGCCAGGTCCGCGAGCGCGGCTTCGACGCCGTCGACGACGGCACCCCGCTGTCGGCCTTCGCACTCGACCAGCACCGCGAGCTCGGCCTCGACGAGGCGCTCGCCGCCCTGCCCGACCAGCCCCCGGTGTTCGCCGACCGCGGCGGCTTCGACGTGCCCGACGACGCCTACGAACGCGCCGTCGGCGCCGTCATCCGCGACGAGATCGGCAACGGCGAGGGCGCCAACCTCGTCCTCGGCCGCACCTGGCAGGCCCGGGCCGAGGAGTTCGGGCACGCCCAGGCGCTGACCGTGTTCCGGCGGCTGCTCGAGCGCGAGCACGGCGCGTACTGGACGTTCTGCGTGTTCACCGGCGAGCGCTGGCTGATCGGCGCCAGCCCGGAGCGACACGTCAGCCTCGACGGCGGCCAGGTGCGGATGAACCCGATCTCCGGCACGTTCCGGCTGCGCGGGCTCGGCGACCACGCGGCTCGCAAGCAGGGCCTGCTGGACTTCCTCGCCGACGAGAAGGAGATCTACGAGCTCTTCATGGTCGTCGACGAGGAGCTGAAGATGATGTGCGACATCTGCTCCGAGGGTGGCCTGGTGCTCGGGCCCTACCTCAAGCCGATGACGCACCTGGTGCACACCGAGTACCTGCTCGCCGGGCGCACCCACCGCAACCCGCGCGAGGTGCTGCGCGACTCGATGTTCGCGGCCACGGTGACCGGCAGCCCGGTCGAGAACGCCTGCCGGCTGATCGCGCGCTACGAGCCGCACGGCCGCGGCTACTACGGCTCGGTTCTCGCGCTGCTGGGCCGCGACGCCGACGGCGAGCCGACCCTCGACTCGCCGATCCTCATCCGCACCGCCGACGTTGACCTGACCGGCCTGGTACGGATCACCGCGGGCGCCACGCTGGTGCGCGACTCCGACGCGGCGCACGAGACGGCCGAGACACACGCCAAGGCCGGCGGGGTGCTCACCGCGTTCGGGCTGGTCGACCCGCCGGAGGCGGTCGCCGCCGAGGTCAGCGCGCTGGCCGCCGACGACGACGTGCGGATCGCGCTCGGGTTGCGCAACCAGCGGCTCGCGCCGTTCTGGCTGACCGACCAGTCCGCGACGCCCCCGGTCCCCGGGCTCAAGGGGTTGAGCGCCGTCGTGCTCGACGGCGAGGACGACTTCGTCAACATGCTGCGACACGTGCTCGGCGTCCTCGGCATGACCTCGACCGTCGTCCGGCACGACGCGTACGAGCCCGGCTGTCTCGACGGCTACGACCTGGTCGTGGTCGGACCGGGCCCGGGCGACCCACGCGACCTCACCGATCCCAAGATCGCGACCTTGCGGGCGGCCACCGCGGCCCTGCTCGAGCAGCGGCGCCCGTTCCTCGCGGTGTGCCTCGGCCACCAGGTGCTGTCCGGACTGCTCGGGCTCGACCTGGCCTACAAGGACATCGTGTTCCAGGGCACGCAGACCCGGCTGCCGGTGCTCGGCACCGAGCAGGTGGTCGGCTTCTACAACACGTTCGTCGCCCGGGTGCCGTCCGGCGGGCTGCCGTCCGGCGTGAGCGTCGAGACCGATGCGGTCAGCGGCGACGTGCACCTGCTGGCCGGGCCGCACTACCGGTCGGTGCAGTTCCATGCCGAGTCGATCCTCAGCCAGCAGGGGGCCGACGTGCTGCGCGAGCTGGTCGGCGACCTGCTCGGCTGACGGGCTGCCATGCGGTCGTCGGCGCGGGTCGTGCTGGTGGACCACCACGACTCGTACGCGACCATCCTCGCCCACCTGGTGGGCACGGTGACCGGCGTGCTGCCCGTGGTGCTGCAGCACGACGAGGTGCCGGTGGACGCCGTGCTCGACGCGGGTTTCACCCACGTGGTGCTGTCTCCCGGACCTGGGCATCCCGCGAACCCCGCCGACTTCGCGATCGGTCGCGAGGTGCTGACGCAGGCAGACGTCCCCGTGCTCGGTGTGTGCCTGGGGATGCAGGCGATGGTCGTGGCCTGCGGCGGCACGGTCGAGGCCGTCGAGCCCGCGCACGGCCGGATGGACACGGTGCGGCACAGCGGCGACGGCGTGTGGGCCGCACTGCCGCAGCAGGTCCAGGTCGTGCGCTACCACTCGCTGGCCGCCACGGTGGTCCCGGCCGACCTCGAGGTGACCGCGCGGGCCGGGTCCGACGGGGTGGTGCTCGGCGTGCGACACCGGGAACGCGCCTGGACCGGTGTGCAGTTCCACCCGGAGTCGGTGCTCACCCTCGGGGGCCGCGACCTGGTGGCGGCCTGGCTGGCGGGGTCGCGGTGACCGCCGAGCTGCCGACCGGGCACTACCCGCTGCCGTGGACCGACCCCGAGGGGCTGGTGGCGGCGCTGCGCCGTGACCACGACCGCGTCTGGTGGCTGGACGGTCGCGGCGCCCGTTCGTGGACGGGCCGGAGCACGCTGGTCGGCTGGCTGGACGACGACGAGCCCTCGTTGACCTGGAGCGCCGCCGAGGGCGTCGTGCGCGAGCACCGTGGCGACCGCTCCGCGGAGGTGGGCACCGATCCGTTCGCGGTGCTGGCCGAGCGGCTGGCCGTGGCCGAGCCCGGCGAGCGCTGGGTGGGGTGGTGGGGCTACGGGTGCCGGGCCGACCTGCCCGCCCGCACCGAGGGCACCGCCGGGGTGCCCGATGCCTGCTGGCTGCGGTCCCGCCGGCACCTGGCCCTCGACCACCGGACCCGGCAGGCCCGTGCCGTCGGCTTCGCCGTACCGCCCGTGCTCCCCCCACAGGTTGCCTCGTCGCCGCTCGTCAGCCGGCCGTCGGTGCACATGGTGTCGACGTGGTCGCCCGGCCGCTACGGCGAGGCGTTCGCCGGCGTGCAACGTGCACTGCGCGCGGGGGACTCCTACGAGGTGAACCTGACCTACCGGCACCGGGTGGCCTCGGCGATCGACCCGTGGGAGGCGTACCGGTGGCAGCGCCGCATGCACCCCGCGCCCTACGCCGGCTACGTGCAGCACCCGGGCGGCACGCTGCTGGCGTCGTCACCGGAGCGCTTCGCCGCCGTGGGGTCCGGGGTGGTGGAGACCCGGCCGGTCAAGGGCACCGTGGCACGCGACGCCGACTCGGCCCGCGACACTGCGCTCGCGGCCGGGTTGGCCGCCGACCCGCGGCTGCGGGCGGAGAACCTCATCGTCTGCGACCTGCTGCGCAACGACGTCGCCACCGTGAGCGAGCTGGGCACCGTCGAGGTGCCGTGGATGCTCGAGGCCGAGACGCTGCCGGGACTGCACCAGCTGGTGTCGGTGGTACGCGGCCGGCTGGCCGAGGGCGTCACTGCGCTGGACGCCGTGCGTGCGCTGCTGCCCGGTGGGTCGATGACCGGTGCGCCCAAGCTGCGCACGATGCAGCTGATCGCCGCGCTCGAGGACGACGCCCGCGGGGTCTACTCCGGTGCGTTCGGCTGGTTGTCGGCGGACGCCGCCGACCTCGGGATGGTGATCCGCAGCTGGGTGCACGCTGGCGACACCTACACCGCCGGAACCGGCGGCGGCGTCACCGTGCTGAGTGACGCCGCCGTCGAGTACGCCGAGACCCGGCTCAAGCTCGACCGGTTGCTGGCGGCGCTCACCGGCTGACCCCCCGCGCCCCCTCACGCTCATCGTCTTCCACGCTCATCCGACCCTTGTGCCACGGCACAAGGGTCGGATGAGCGGTGGAGCTGGGGGTCAGGCGGCGGGCGAGCCCTCGTCGCTGTCCAGCGTGAGCGTGGTGGTGTCGGTCTCGCCGTCGCGCAGGTAGGTCAGCGTGACCTCGTCACCGGGCCGGTACTTGCGGACGGTGGCGACCAGCGCGTCGGCCCCGGTGACGGGCTCGTGGTCGACGGAGGTGATGACGTCGCCCTTCTGCAGCCCGGCCTGGTCGCCGGCGCTGCCGGCGGTGACGTCGCCGATCTCGGCGCCGGTGCTCGTGAAGCCGCTCGAGGCCACCGCGTCGCCGACCGTGACACCGATCCGGGCGTGCGTGGGGGTCTCACCGTCGATCAGCTGCTGCACGATCGGGCGCGCCTCGTCGATGGGGATCGCGAAGCCCAGGCCGATCGAGCCACCCTCGCTCTGCATCGTCGATCCGCTGGTACGGATCGCGGAGTTGATGCCGATCACGTTGCCGGACAGGTCGACCAGGGCGCCCCCGGAGTTGCCGGGGTTGATGGCCGCGTCGGTCTGGATCGCCGGGAAGACCGAGCCCTCGCCGCTGCCGTCGCTGGTGTCGACCGGACGGTCGAGCGCGCTGACGATGCCGCTGGTCACCGTGCTCTGCAGTCCGAACGGCGACCCGACCGCCACGACCTCCTCGCCCACGTCGACCTTGTCCGAGCTGCCGAGGTTGGCCGGGGTCAGCCCGCTGACGCCCTCGGCCTGGATGACCGCCAGGTCGGTGAGCGGGTCGGTGCCGACGACGTGGGCCGGTGCCGTGGATCCGTCGTTGAACGACACCGTCAGGTCACCGGTCGACTCGGCGACGACGTGGTTGTTGGTGAGGATCTGACCGTCGGACGACAGGATCACGCCGGAGCCGCTGCCGCCGCCCTGCGCGGTGCGGACGTCGATCTTGACCACGGAGGGGAGCACCGCGGCGGCAACCCGCTCGACGCCTTCGGTGCCGGTCGAGGAGGTGTTCTGCGCCGAGAGGGTGTCGGCGGTGGTGACACCGGGCGTGCTCGCCGGGTCGTCGTCGAGCGCCGACCACCCGGCCGCTCCGCCGACCCCGCCGAGCAGGCCGGCGACCAGTGCGGCCGAGACGACCAGTGCGCCGCGGCGACCGGGTCGCGGCCGGTCCGCCGGCTCGCGCGGACCCGCCGCGTACGGGTCGCCCGGCGGCGGACCGAAGGGGGAGGGGCCAGCCTGGGCGAGACCAGAGTAGGGGAGCGGCGACCAGGTGGTGCCGGGGCTCCTGGGTCGGCTGGGGGGACGGCTGGTGCGCAGGCTGCTCGGGGGGCTCGTGCGTGGTCATGGCCCCACCGTGGCTCGGCACCCTGAGACGCCGCTGAGCAGCACCCGTGAGTTCGACAACAACCAACCGCGACGGTGTGGCGCCCGGGTCAGCCGGTCAGCTAGGACGGCCGGGCAGCGTCAGCGTGAGCACCGCGCCCCCGTCGTCGGCGTTGGCGGCCGCCGTCTCGCCGCCGTGCCGCTCGGCGGTGCGGCGCACGATCGCCAGGCCGAGGCCGGAGCCGGGCATGGTGCGGGCCTCCGGTGAGCGGTAGAACCGGTCGAACACGTGCGGCAGGTCGGTCGCCGCGATTCCCGGGCCCTCGTCGCGGACGGTGAGCCGGCCCTGCTCCAGCCGGACGGTCACGACTCCGTCCGGCGGTCCCCACTTGACCGCGTTGTCCAGCAGGTTGGTGACGGCCCGCTGCAGCAGCACCGGCTCGCCGAGCACCAGCCACGGCTCGGTGCTCACGTCGATCCGTACGCCGCCAGGGGCCCGGCGGCGTACCCGGGCCGCCGCGGCGTCGACGACCTCGGCGAGGTCGACGGCCTCCGGCTCGCGCTGCATGGGCTCGTCGCGGGCCAGCTCGACGAGGTCGTCGACCAGCGTGCTGAGCTCGTCGATCTGGGCGCGCACGTCGTCGAGCACCTCGGCGCGGGCGTCGGGCGGCAGCCCGCCAGTGCGGTCGGCCTGGACGAGCAGCTCCAGGTTCGTGCGCAGGCTGGTGAGCGGGGTACGCAGCTCGTGCCCGGCGTCGGCCACCAGCTGGGTCTGGCGCAGCCGCGACGCCGACAGCGCCTGGAGCATGGTGTTGAAGGCGCTGCTCAGCCGGGCCAGCTCGTCGTCGCCGGTGACGGCGATCGGCTCCAGCTGGTCCGTGCGCGCGATGTGCTCGGCGGCAGACGTCAGCCGGCGCACCGGGCGCAGACCGTTGGTCGCGACCGCGCGACCGGCGAAACCGGCAAGCACCACCCCGGCGATCCCGACCCCCCACGCGACCAGGGCGAGCTGGTTGAGGGTCTCGTAGGTCGGCTCCATCGACTGGGCGAGGACGAGGGCGGCCACCGGCGTGATGGGCACTGCCGCCACGCGGTAGCGGGTTCCGTCGATGGAGACGGTGCGGATCGACGACGTGGCGTCGCCGCGGGCAACGGCGAGCTCGGGCTCGCCCACGTACCGGCGCAGCGCGATGCTGAGGTCGTTGCCGGCCATCGCGCCGGTCTCGGTGACGACGGCGATCCGGGTGTCGGTGGCCGCCAGCGTCCAGGGCGCGCCGTCGGAGATGTTGCCGGCCTGCGCCGTCTCCGCGGTGGTGCGGGCGCGCTGCAGCAGCGAGTCGTCCAGCGACGACTGGAGCTCGCTGCGCAGGGTGAGGTAGACGGCCGCGCTCGCCACCGCCAGCGTCAGGCCGACCGCGAGCGAGGTCAGAATGGTCACCCGCGACGCGAGAGACACCCGCGGGGTCAGCTGGTCGCGGCCGGGCAGGTGCCAGCGTGAGGGCGGGGCGGGGGCGGTCACGCCACCCTCACGGCGCCGTCTCACGCAGGACGTAGCCGACGCCGCGCACCGTGTGCAGCAGCCTGGTCTCGCCCTCGGCCTCGGTCTTGCGTCGCAGGTATCCCACGTAGACCTCGAGCGAGTTGGCGGTCGTGGGGAAGTCGTAGCCCCAGACCTCCTCGAGGATGAAGGACCGGTCGAGCACCCGGCGCGGCCGGCGCAGGAACAGCTCCAGCAAGGCGAACTCGGTGCGGGTGAGGGTCAGCGGGCGCTCGCCCCGGGACACCTCGCGGGTGGCGGTGTCGAGGGAGAGGTCGGCGAACGACAGCAGCGTCGGCTCCTCGTCGTCGACGCGGGTCGCCCGCCGGGTCAGGGCCCGCAGCCGGGCCAGCAGCTCCTCGAGCGCGAACGGCTTGGTGAGGTAGTCGTCCGCGCCGGCGTCGAGCCCGTCGACCCGGTCGCCGACGGCGTCGCGGGCGGTGAGCACGAGGATCGGCAGCTGGCTGCCGGCGGCGCGCAGCGCACGGGTGGCCTCGAGCCCGTCGAGGCGGGGCATCATCACGTCCATCACGATCGCGTCCGGCCGGGCGGCCGGGACGCGGGCGAGGGCCTCGGCGCCGTCGGCCGCCGTCTCGACCTCGTACCCGTTGAACTGCAGCGAGCGGCGCAACGAGTCGCGGACGGCGCGATCGTCGTCGACCACCAGGATGCGCATGCACCCCAGGCTGCCAGGTGGGCCTGAGACCACGCTGAGGATCGGGTGCGGATCGGCCGGGGATCAGGCCGGCAGGTCGGCCTCGTCGGGGGGCGGCGGGTCGAGCGCCGCCCGGGCGGCGCTGCCGGCCCGTCCGCCGTAGCTGCCGCCGAACAGCGCGGCGTGCACGAGCAGCGGGTGCAGCTGGTGCAGCGGGACCCGCTCGCGCCAGCCCTCGGCGAGCGGGGTCGCCTCGGCGTACGCGTCCAGCACTCGGCCGAGGTGTGGGGACCCGAACAGCGCGAGCATCGCGAGGTCGGTCTCGCGGTGCCCTCCGTGGGCGGCGGGGTCGATCAGGTACACCCGGCCGTCGGCTGCCCAGAGCAGGTTGCCGGACCACAGGTCGCCGTGCAGCCGGGACACCGGCTCGGGCGGCCCGGCGAGATCGCCGAAGCGGTCGAGCACGGTGTCGATGGCTGCCGCGTCGTCGTCGGTGAGCGCGCCGCGGTCGCGCGCGGCCCGCAGGTAGGGCTCGATCCGGCGAGTCGCGAAGAACTCCGGCCAGTCGTCCGCCGGTGCGTTGGGCAGCGGCGCGGTGCCGATGAAGCCGTCCTGCTCGGCGCCGTACGACGGCGCCCCGGCGCCGTGAGTGGCGGCCAGCTCGCGGCCGAACCGCTCGGCCGCCTCGGCCGTGGGGCGGCCGGTCTCGACCCAGCCGATCACCAGGCAGTCGTCGTCGACCCCCAGCACCGGGGGCACCGGCGCCCCGTCGGCCTCGGCCAGCCAGGTGAGCCCGCGCGCCTCGGCGGTGAAGAAGCCGGGAGGCGGGTGCGGGCGTGACTTGACCAGCGCGCTGCCGCCGTCGGTGAGCCGCAGCCGGGTCGCGGTGCAGATGTCGCCGCCGGGCACAGGCGTCGTCGCGACGACGGTCCGCCCGAGCAGCTGCTCGGCGCGCGTGGCGATCGTCCCCATCCGAGCCATGGCCAGCACCGTACTGCGGTGCTGCACCAACGAGGGCGCTAGCCGCTCACCCCGTGCTCCGCGGCAAGCCGCTCCGCGAGCGCCGTCGCGGTGCGCTCCACCACGACCAGCACGTCGTCGAAGCCGTCCTCTGCCCCGAAGAACGGGTCGGGCACATCGGCGTCGGGTTCGGGTGCGGCCGGGTCGAAGTGGCGGAACATGCGCAGTCGCGCACGGGTCTCGGGGTCGTCGGCGAGCAGCGCCGCCACGTCGGCGTGGTTGCGGTGATCCATCGCGAGCAGCAGGTCCTGGTCGCTGAGCCAGCCGTCGTCGATCCCGCGGGCACGGTGTCGGCTGGGGTCGTACCCCGCCGCGCGCAGGACGGTCGCGGCACGTTCGTCCATCGCCTCGTCGACGTGCCAGGTGCCCGTGCCGACGGACGTGAGCCGCACCCGGTCGCCCAGACCGGCCTCGGCGACGCGGGCCGCGAGCACGACCTCGGCCGTCGGCGAGCGGCAGATGTTGCCGAGGCAGATCAGCCCGATCGCGTACGGGCGGTCGGGTCGTCGTGCTGCGGGGAGGTCCGGCTCGGTCAGCACGGCTGGCTCAGTCGGTGTTGTCCAGCGCGGCGTTGAGCGCCATGCCGACGAGCGAGATGACCAGGCCGCCCCACACCGCGGTCCAGAACCCGTCGACCCGGAAGGACAGGTCGAGCGCCTGGGCGATCTCGCGGGTGAGCAGCAGCATCAAGGCGTTGACCACGAGCAGGAACAGACCCAGCGTCAGGACGATGAAGGGCAGCGAGAGCAGCTTGACGATCGGCGTGACGATCGCGTTGACGATGCCGAACAGGACGGCGACCAGCAGCAGGGTGACGACCCGGTCGGACGTGTCCGAGCCCTTGCTGCCCACACCGATGCCGTCGAAGATCCAGGCCGCAGCGGCCAGTGCGGCGGCGTTGACCGCGATGGTGACGAGGATGCGTTCCACGACTCCATGGTGGCAGGCGCCCCGTCGGGACGGTCAGCCGGTGACGGCCTCGCGGATGGACTGCTCGGCGTCGGCCAGGTGGGCGCGTACGGCCTCGACCGCGGCGGCGACGTCTCCGCTCTCGACGATCTCGAACAGGGCCCGGTGCGCGGCCACCTGCTCGCGGACGTTGCCGCGCCGGCGGTCGACCCCGGCCAGGGCGAGCCTCAGCTCGCCGTGCAACGACTCGGTCACCGCCACCAGCCGGGCGCTGCCGGTCAGCGCCACCAGTGTCTTGTGGAAGCCGAGGTGCGCCTCGGTCACCGGCCCGGTCCCGGCGCCGGTGCGGGCGGCGCGGGCGTACGCGTCCAGCGCGTCGCGCACCGCGTCGCGGGCCTCGTCGGTGGCCTCGGGCCAGGCCCGCACGCCGGCCTCCTCCAACGCGCGTCGCGCCGCGACGACGTCGTGCACGTCGGCCGGGTCGAGCGCCGCGACCAGCACGCCGCGGTAGGGGATCCGGGTGACGAGGCCCTCGGCGGCGAGGAACCCGAGGGCCTCGCGGACGGTGCTGCGGGCGATGCCGAGCGAGTCGGCGAGGGCGACCTCGCGCAGCGGGGTGCCCGGCTCCAGCTCGCCCGCGAACAGCGCGCGCCGCAGCGCCTCGGCGGCGCGGTCGACGGTGGAGCTCTGCTCCAGCTCGAGCGAGTCGTACATCGGTCCCCTCGGGTGTCGACCGGGTGTCGACCGGGTGTCGACCAGGCGGACGTCCGGCTGACGTCCGGACGGCGACCGGACGCCGACTTGTGCCGGACGGCTCGTTGCGGGCATCATGATCGCACGCTGGGATTGTCCGACAATCCGACGAAACTCAGGTGACACCGGCTGCCACACGAGGAGGGTCCGGCATGGGTCGACGGCTGCAGTGGGGACGCCGCTACGCGATGGTGCGGCCGGACCACTTCCGGGTGGCGTACGAGATCAACCCGTACATGCACCTGCACGACCAGCCCGACCCGGTGCGGGCGGCCGCGCAGTGGGCGGCACTGGTGGCGACGCTGGAGTCCACGGGGGCACGCGTCGACGTGCTCGAGCAGCGACCGGACGCCCCGGACATGGTCTACGCGATGAACCTCGGGTTCGCCTTCGCCGACGAACGCGGCCGCCGCCGGGTGGTGCTGTCGCACATGCGCCACCGGCAGCGGCGGATGGAGCAGGCGAGCGCCGGGCCGTGGTTCGCCGAGCGCGGCTTCGCTCCGGTGCACGTCGGGCGCGACGGCGTCGGGCCGTACCTCGAGGCCGGTGACGCGTTCTGCTGGGGCGACGGCGTGGTCGTCGGCTACGGGCCGCGCACCGACGAGGTCGGCGTCAAGGCGCTCGCGCACGAGCTCGGCGTGCGGGCCCGGGGGCTGCGCATCGCGCACCCCGCGATGTACCACCTCGACCTCGCGTTCTGCCCGCTGGACGCGACCCGGGCCCTGGTTTGCCCGGAGGCGTTCGAACCGGCCAGCGCGCGGCTGCTGCTCGACCTCGTCCCCGAGCCGCTGGTGCTGACCGAGGCCGAGGCGCTGACCCTGTGCGCCAACTCGGTCGTCGTCGGGCGCACCGTCGTGATGCCTGCCTGCCCGCCGCGGGTGCGGGCGCGGCTGGAGCGGTGGGGGTTCCGGGTGCTCGTGGTCGACGTCGCCGAGCTGCACAAGGGCGGCGGCTCGATCCGATGCCTGACCAACCCCCTCGACGTCGTCGTCGGCCGCGACGTCCCCCTCGCGTCCCGGCGTAGCGGCGAGGTCGTGGTTTCGCGACCACCTGTCGCGTTGCCGCTGGCGATCGGCGGTGGGACGCGGACGGCATCTCGGTGATCCCGTCAGGGGCGAGCAGCCTGGGGCTGACCGGCGGACCTCCTTCGCGGGGGGCTACGGTGCGGGCCATGAGCGGGAGCGCGGGGCCGCGGGCGAGGGCGTCGTTGGACGCGATCCCGGCGTACACGCCGGGGCGACCGGCCGAGCCGCGGGAGGGGCGGCCGACGTACAAGCTGTCCAGCAACGAGACGCCGCTGGGGCCGCTGCCGAGCGTGAAGGCGGTGCTCGACGAGGCGGCCGGGGCGGTCAACCGCTACCCGGACATGGCCTGCACGGCGCTCTACGACGCGGTCTCTCGGCGCCTCGACGTTCCGGTCACCGAGCTCGCGGCCGGCACCGGTTCGGTCGCGGTGCTCTACCACTTGATCCAGGCGCTCTGCGAGCCCGGCGACGAGGTCGTCTACGCCTGGCGGTCGTTCGAGGCGTACCCGATCGCGGTCGCCGCCGCCGGCGCGAGCTCGGTGCCCGTGCCGCTCGGCCCCGGCGCGCGGCACGACCTGGAGGCGATGGCCGACGCGGTCGGCGAGCGCACGCGGGTCGTGCTCGTCTGCACGCCCAACAACCCGACCGGTCCGGCCGTCCACGCGGACGAGCTGGAGGCGTTCCTCGACCGGGTGCCCGAGCACGTGCTGGTCGTCGTCGACGCGGCGTACGTGGAGTTCGTCCGCGACGCGGACGCTGCCGACGGCCTCGCCGCGTACCGCGAGCGTCCCAACGTGGCCGTGCTGCGCACCTTCTCCAAGGCCTACGGGCTGGCCGGCCTGCGGGTCGGGTACGCGGTCGCGCACGAGCCTGTGGCGGCAGCAATCCGCAAGGTCGCCCTGCCGTTCGGTGTCTCGGGCGTCGCCCAGGCAGCGGCCGTGGCGTCGCTGCAGCCGCAGGCCGAGGCCGAGCTGCTGGCCCGGGTGGCCACGGTGGTCGAGGAGCGCGAGCGGGTGGTGGCCGGTCTGGCCCGGGCCGGCTGGGAGGTCCCCGAGACACAGGCCAACTTCTGCTGGCTACCGCTCGGCGACGACGCGGTTCCGTTCGCGGCGGCCTGCGAGGAGGCCGGTGTCGTGGTGCGGCCGTTCGCCGGCGACGGGGTGCGCGTGACCGTCGCCGAGCCGGATGCCGGTGACGTCTTCCTCGAGGTCGCCACCGCCTGGCGGACCGCGCACCGCTGACTGCGCGACCCGACAAATCGTTCGGAGTTGTCAGAGGCGCGGAGTACGCTGATCCTTACCGCCTCGTATCGCCCGACAGACCGTCGCGCCCCGCCGCGCCCGCGCCCCGCAGGAGCCCCACCGCCGCATGCCGCCTGCCACCGTCACCGCCCCGCACCCGGCCGTCGACGACCCGACCCGACGCCGCGCCGCCACCTCGCTGTGGCGGCTGCGCGGCTACCTGCGCCCCTACGTCGGCACGCTGGTGCTGATGGGCACGACGGCGACGCTGGGCGTGCTGGTCGCGCTGGCCATCCCGCTCACCATCCGGGCGATCATCGACGGCCCGATCGCCGACGGCGAGCGCAGCGGGATCTGGCCGCTCGGCCTGCTGGCGCTCGGGCTCGGGGTGCTGGAGGCGGGGCTGATCCTGATCCGCCGCTGGGTGCAGGCCAGCGCGGTTCTCGGGGTCGAGACCGCCATCCGCCGCGACCTCTACGGCAAGCTCGACGAGCTGCCGATGGAGTTCCACGCCCACTGGCAGAGCGGCCAGCTGTTGTCGCGCATCACCACCGACCTGTCGACCATCCGGCGCTTCTCCGGCTTCGGGATGCTGTTCCTGGTCATCAACGTCGTGCAGATGGTCGTGACCGTGGCGCTCCTGCTGCACCTGTACTGGCCCCTCGGCATCGTGGTCGCGGTCGCCGTGGTGCCGGTGATCTGGCTGTCGCGCAAGTTCGAGCGCCGCTACGTCGTGGTGTCCCGCCGGGTGCAGGACCAGCAAGGTGACGTCGCCAGCCAGGTCGAGGAGGCGGCCGTCGGCATCCGGGTGATCCGGTCGTTCGGTCGCCAGGGGCTGGCGTACGACAAGTTCAACGTCGATGCCACCAAGCTGTACGAGTCGTCGGTGGACAAGGTCCGGCTGGCGGCGCGGTTCTGGACCTTCCTCGAGATCATCCCCAACGTCGCGCTCGCGTTGGTGCTGCTCCTCGGTGCGGTCGCGGTCGGCCAGGGTGAGCTGACGGCAGGCACGCTGGTCGCCTTCATCACCCTGCTGCTGTCCCTGGTCTGGCCGGTAGCGGCGCTCGGGGTGATCCTCTCGATGATGCAGGAGGCGATGACGGCCTCCGACCGGGTGGTCGAGATCTTCGACACCCGCCCCACGATCGTCGGTGGCACCCGCGTGCTCGAGCGCCCGCGCGGCCACCTGCGGATGGAGGGCGTGGCCTTCCGCTTCCCCGGCGCGACCGACGACGTGTTGCACGACGTCGACCTCGACGTACGCCCCGGCGAGACCCTCGCCGTGGTCGGCGCCACCGGCTCGGGCAAGACCACGCTGACCGCACTGGTCCCGAGGCTGCTCGACGTCACCGCCGGTCGCGTGACCATCGACGGCGTCGACGTCCGCGACCTGACGTTGCGCTCGCTGCGCGAGGTGGTGGCGACGGCCTTCGAGGAGCCGACGCTGTTCAGCATGAGTGCCCGCGAGAACCTCACGCTCGGTCGTCCCGATGCTTCCGAGGCCGACATCCGCGAGGCGCTGGAGGTCGCGCAGGCGACCTTCGTCGACGAGCTGCCCTGGGGCTTGGACACCCGGATCGGCGAGCAGGGGATGTCGCTGTCCGGGGGCCAGCGGCAGCGCCTCGCGCTGGCGCGGGCGGTCCTGGCGCGGCCGCGGATCCTGGTGCTCGACGACACGCTGTCAGCGCTCGACGTGCACACCGAGGCGCTGGTCGAGACGGCGCTGCGCGCGGTGCTGCGTGACGCCACCGGCATCGTCGTCGCCCACCGCGCCTCGACGGTGCTGCTGGCCGACAAGGTCGCCCTGCTGCAGGGCGGCACGATCACCCACGTGGGCCGGCACACCGACCTGCTGGCCGAGGTCCCGGCCTACCGCGAGCTGCTGGCGGCCGACGCCGAGACCGACGCCGACCTCGCCGAGGCGGGGGCGAGCGCATGAGCAGCCCAGCACCGCCCGAGCACCACGCGTCCGACTGGCGGGGCGTTGCGGCCGAGTCGCAGGACGACGTCCCGCAGCGGGCGTCGCTGGTACTGCGCGACCGGTCCCGGCGGCTGCTGACCTCACTGCTGCGCCCGTACCGCAAGATCCTGGCCCTGGTGTTCGCGATCGTCGTGGTCGAGAACGCCGCGCGGCTCGCGATCCCCTACCTCGTCAAGGAGGGCATCGACAACGGCATCCCGCCCATGCAGGCCGGCGAGGGCAGCCGGGTGCTGCTCACGATCACCGGCGCGGTGCTGGTCACGGTCGTGGTGCAGGCGATCTCGCGACAGGCCTTTCTCACGATCAGCGGACAGGTCGGTCAGGACGTCCTGCTCGAGCTGCGGCGGCGGGTGTTCCGGCACTTCCAGCGGCTGAGCCCGGCCTTCCACGACCGCTACACGTCCGGTCGGGTGATCAGCCGCCTGACGTCCGACGTCGACGCCATCGACGAGATGCTCGACACCGGCTTCGACGGGCTGATCAACGCCGCCCTCACGCTGGTGGGCACCTCGGTCATGCTGCTGGTGCTCGACGTCGAGCTCGGCCTGGTCGCGCTCGCCAGCTTCCCGTTCCTGCTCTGGCTGACCAGCTGGTTCCGCCGCTCGTCGGCGGTGGCCTACCGCCGCACCCGCGAGACGGTGGCCGCGGTCATCGTGCACTTCGTCGAGACGATGACCGGCATCCGGGCGGTACAGGCGTTCCGTCGTGAGGACCGCAACGAGGAGATCTTCGACGAGGTCAACACCGACTACCGCGACGCCAACATGCGGGCCTTCCGGCTGGTCGGGCTGTTCATGCCGGGCATCAAGCTGATCGGCAACGTGACGATCGCGATCGTGCTCGTCTACGGCGCCTATCGCGCATTCAGCGGCGCGGTGACGATCGGCGTGCTGGCCGCTTTTCTCATCTACCTGCGGCAGTTCTTCGAGCCGATGCAGGAGATCAGCCAGTTCTACAACACCTTCCAGTCCGCCAGCGCCGCGCTGGAGAAGCTCTCCGGGGTGCTGGAGGAGGAGCCCGACGTCCCCGAGCCGGTCGTGCCGGTGCCGCTGCCCGACCCGCAGGGCGCCGTCCGCCTGCACGACGTCGGCTTCCAGTACGTCCCCGGCCGCCCGGTGCTGAGTCACCTCGACCTCGACGTGCCTGCCGGCCAGACGATCGCCGTCGTCGGCGCCACCGGTGCGGGCAAGACGACGATCGCCAAGCTGGTCGCCCGGTTCTACGACCCGACCACGGGGCGGGTGACCCTCGACGGCGTCGAGCTGCGCGACCTCGACGAGCCGACCCTGCGGCGGGCCGTCGTGATGGTGACCCAGGAGAACTTCGTGTTCGCGGGCACGATCGCCGACAACATCCGCTTCGGCCGCCCCGACGCCTCCGACGCCGAGGTCGTGCGGGCGGCGACGGCCATCGGCGCGCACGAGTTCGTGCTCAGCCTCCCCGACGGCTACGACACCCGGGTCGAGTCGCGCGGCGGGCGGCTGTCGGCGGGCCAGCGACAGCTGGTGGCCTTCGCCCGTGCGTTCCTCGCCGACCCGGCGGTGCTGATCCTGGACGAGGCCACCTCGTCGCTGGACGTACCGAGCGAACGGCTGGTGCAGCGGGCCCTGCGCACGATCCTGCACCGGCGGACCGCGATCATCATCGCCCACCGGCTCACGACGGTGGAGATCGCCGACCGGGTGCTGGTGCTCGAGGACGGCCGGGTGGTCGAGGACGGCTCCCCGCAGCAGCTCATCGACACGACCGGCGGTCGCTACGCCGACCTGCACAGCGCGTGGGCCGACTCGCTCGCCTGAGCTCAGGCACCGGGGATCCGACCGGGCGAGGCCCGACAGCACCCGCCAACCGGTCACGGGGACAGTTCTGGCTCCGCCGTTCGGTTACGGAAGGGGGTGTTTCGGCTACACAGCGTTACCGTTACCTCAGCCGGCGGACGGAGGGTTTCGTGGACTCGCAGCAGATCGCGCGCGTGGAGGATCTCCTCGGGCGCGTCCGAACCAGCCGGGTGTGGGTCCGGCTGCCGGACGAGCTGCGCGCCCAGTTCCGCATCGAGCACAACCGGCGCGAGCGCGCCAGAGCCATCGTCGCGGTGCTCGCCGGGGTCCTCGCATTCGACGCCTTCACCTTGTCCGACGCCAACCTGATCCCGGACATGGCCGGGGTCTCCGCCTGGACCCGGCTGCTGGTGATCACACCGTTGGGGCTGCTGTACCTCCCGGTCTCCTGGTGGGCCCTCCGCCGGGACCCAGGGACCCGGATCCACCACGTCTACGGCTCGCTGGTCGGGCTGTGCATGCTCGCGTGGGTCTGCGCGCTGCAGATCCTGACCGACGCGCCGACCGGGATCACGTACTTCGTGGGCGCCTTCCTCATCGTCACGTTCTTCTCCTCGGCGATCCGCACGTCCTTCGTGATCACCGCGGCCACCCTGGTGACGATGGGCCTCCTCTTCGTCGTGGCGATGACCCAGGTGACGGTGACGCCCGCGGTCATCCGCACCGACGCGTCGATGACCATGGTCGCGTTCGTCTTCTTCGGCATGCTCGTGGCACACCGAGACGAGTACACCAACGTCAAGCTGTACGTCGCCAAACTGCACACCACGGTGCTGGAGGCCCGTCGAGAAGTGCGGTTGAGCCAGCTCGCCTCGCTGAACCAGCAACTGGCCCGCGACGCGACGATCGATGCACTCACGGGGGTCCCCAACCGGCGTGCTCTCGACACCGCGGCACAGGCGTGGCTCCACGAGGTGGCCGGGCGGCGCGGAGCCCTGATCGTCGACCTCGACCACTTCAAGGACTACAACGACAACTACGGTCACGCGGCTGGCGATGAATGCCTGCAACGCGTTGCCCGGGTGATGGCCGACAGCGTCCGCCAGGTCGACGCACTGTTGAGCCGGTACGGCGGGGAAGAGTTCGTTGTGCTCCTCGAGCAGGTCGACCTCGCCGAGACCGAGGCCATCGCGGAGCGGCTGCGAGGGGCTGTCGCGAACCTGGCGATCCCGGCCCCGAATGGTTCGGTCGTCACCGTCAGCATCGGTGGGGCTTGGACAGCGCGCGAGGAGGATGCGGAAGCCGGCAAACTCATCGCGGCAGCCGATGAGGCGCTGTACGCCGCCAAGGCGTCGGGCCGGAACATGGTGGTGTTCGGAGCACGCGCGGTTGCGCCCGTGGCGCCAGCGGCCGGCTGAGCGGCCGGCCGACGGACCGACTACCGACCGCCTCCGGGAGCCTTGGTGTAGAGGACGAGCCGCTGCACGCCCTGGCCCCGGCTGAAGCCGAACACGTACTCGTCGCGGGTCTCGTCGCCGGACAGGCTGAGCAGCGCCCCGCCGATCGAGAACCATCCACCGCGGTGTCGGTTGATGGCGCGCACGGCCACGTCGTTCAGGCCGATCCGCAGCTGTGCGCCGCGCTCGTGGGCGGTGGGCACCCGGACCGTGGCGTAACGCGGCCCGGTGGCGAGGTCGCGGTAGATCTGCGCGTCCTGCCCGCTGTTGTGGTTCAGCTGTCGCGCCCCGGTGTTGACTCCGAAGAGACCCAGCGTCTCGGTGCGGTCGCCGGCTCCGCGATAGCGCGCGACCAGCAGCTCGGCCGAGATGACCCGGCGGTCGACGTCGCCGAGCCGGAAGCTGAAGAAGTTGTGGTAGTAGCCGGTCTCGCCCTCGAACACCGCGCGACCGACGAGGTAGTTGTCGTTGCCGTCTCGACCTCCACCCAGCGAGGACCACCACCCCTGGTTGTCACTGCCGGGGTTGAGCTGGTTGTCGTCGGTGTTGTGGCGGTCGGGCAGCAGCCGGGGCGGTGTGGCCGTACCCAGCGTGATGATCCCCGTGGACCCGCCGCTCGCCGCTGGACCCGGCTGAGAGGGATCGCCGGCAGGGAGCCTGCCCTCGTCGCTGCCGGTGACCGCCTGGGCCGGGACAGCAGCGGCCAGAACTGCCGCACACCCGGCCGCCGCGGCGACCCAGCGGCGTGTCCCCGGCTGCCGTCGTCCGGTGCGTACGTCCATGTCGGGCTCCTCCCCCGCGTCCTGCCACGTCACCTCGTCGGCGACCGTTTCGGCAAGAGTGTCCTCGCCGGGCCGAACCTGGGCAAGGGTCAGCCCGTGTCGGCCCGCCGGCTCTCCGCCCCAACCACCAGGGCGACGCCCGCGACCACGACCACCGCGCAGCTGGCGATCGCGGCCGTGACCGGCTCGCCCAGCACCAGCCAGCCGAGGCCGATCGCCACGACCGGGTTGACGTAGGCGTACGTCGCGACCAGCGAGATCCGGGCCCGGCCCAGCACCCAGACGTACGACGTGAACGCCACCAGCGAGCCGAAGACGACCAGGTAGCCCCAGGCCAGCATCGAGCGCGTGGTCCACTCGCCCGGCGCCCAGCGCTCACCGACCGCAGCCCCTCCGGCCAGCATCACCAGGCCGCCTGCGGCCATCTCGTAGACGCTCGCCACGAACGGGTCCACCGGCAGCGAGATCCGCGGGGACACGAACGACCCGAGGCTCCAGCAGCCGGCGGCGAAGACGACGACGAGGGTGGGCAGCACCGGGACGGCGCCTCCCGGCCCCTCGACCGCGACGAGCATCGCCAACCCGGCGAAGCCGATCAGGACTCCGCCCACGGTGAGCGGTGCAGGTCGGTCGCCGGTGGCCGCCCGGTAGAGGACCACGTAGAGGGGCACCGACGCGATCACCAGGGCCGCGACGCCGGTCGGCGTGCCGTGGTCCTCGGCGACGCTGACGAGTCCGTTGCCGCCCGCGGGCAGCAGCAGTCCGATCAGCGCCGCGGAGCCCAGCTCGCGCGGACGCACCCGCAGGTGCCGGACGCCGGAGCGGACCGCGATCGCGAGCCCCATCACGACTGCCGCCGTGAGAAACCGCGCCCCGGCCGACGACAGCGGCGGCATCGACTCGACGGTGATCCCGATGCCCAGATAGGTCGATCCCCAGACCACGTAGACGATGCCCAGGGCGACCAGCACGGGCGCGGCGGGCGGCCCGGAGCTGCCCACCTGCGGCACCGCCCCCGCCGGTGGGGTGCCCGCTCCCGGCTCGCCCGCCCCGTGGTCACGGGGCTCTCCGGCGGCCATGTGGGGTTCCTCTCGGTACAGGTCTTGGTGAGTCTTGGTAAGGGGCGGGACCGGAGCGAACCTAGTACCCGCTGGCTGCCTGCCCCGGGGCGGCGGCGGGTACCCTGCTCGGACGCTGTGGCTGCGGTCACAGTGGCGTTACCGTGAACCGCGCGCACCACCCCGGCGCGAGGGGACCGGTCCGCGACCTTGGACGCCCATCGGCCCCGGTGACCCCGACGGTCGACGCCCGAGAAGGAGCAAGCGTGACTGACGAGGACGGACTGTCCGCGACACTGTCGGCGGCGATCGACGTCGACCGTGACCTGGTCCAGCTGCTGACCCCGGAGGGCGAGCGGGTCGAGCACCCGGACTTCTCGTCCGACCTCGACGACGAGCAGATCAAGAGCCTGTACCGCGACCTCGTCCTCACCCGCCGGATCGACACCGAGGCGACCGCGCTGCAGCGGCAGGGCGAGCTCGGGATCTGGGCCTCGCTGCTGGGTCAGGAGGCAGCGCAGATCGGCTCCGGCCGGGCGATGCGGCCGCAGGACTTCGCGTTCCCCACCTACCGCGAGCACGGCGTCGCCTGGTGCCGCGACGTCGACCCGCTGCGGCTGCTTGGCCTGTTCCGCGGTGTCGACCAGGGCGGCTGGGACCCGCGCGACAACGGCTTCGGCCTGTACACCATCGTGATCGGCGCCCAGACCCTGCACGCGACCGGCTACGCGATGGGCATGCAGCGGGACGGGTGCGTCGGCACCGGCGACCCCGAGCGCGACTCGGCGGCGATCGTGTACTTCGGTGACGGTGCCACCAGCCAGGGCGACGTCAACGAGGCCTTCATCTGGGCCAGCGTGTTCAACGCGCCGGTGGTGTTCTTCTGTCAGAACAACCAGTGGGCGATCTCCGAGCCCATCGAGCGGCAGTCCCGCATCCCGCTGTTCCAGCGCGCGCTCGGCTTCGGCTTCCCGGGCGTCCGCGTCGACGGCAACGACGTGCTTGCCTGCCACGCGGTGACGACCGCGGCGCTGCAGCGGGCCCGCGACGGCAGCGGCCCGACGTTCGTCGAGGCGTACACCTACCGGATGGGCGCGCACACCACCTCCGACGACCCGACCCGCTACCGGCTCGACGACGACCTGCAGCACTGGAAGCTCAAGGACCCCATCGCCCGGGTGAAGGCCTACCTCGCCCGCGGTGGCGGCGCCGACGAGGCGTTCTTCACCGAGGTGGAGGCCGAGTCCGACGCGGTCGCCGCCCGGCTGCGGGAGGGCTGCCTCGAGATGCCCGACCCGCACATCCTCGACATCTTCGACCAGGTGTACGCCGATCAGTCGCCCGAGCTGGTCCGGCAGAAGGAGGAGTACGCCGCCTACCTGGCCGGTTTCGACGACGTGGACGAGACCGTCGCGGAAGGGGCGTCGGCATGAGCGAGATGACGCTGGCCAAGGCGCTCACCGCGGGGCTCCGTCGCTCCATGGAGGACGACCCCAAGGTGCTCGTCATGGGCGAGGACGTCGGCAAGCTCGGCGGCGTCTTCCGGGTCACCGACGGGCTGCAGAAGGACTTCGGCGAGGACCGGGTGATCGACACCCCGCTCGCCGAGTCGGGCATCCTCGGCACCGCAGTTGGCCTGGCGATGCGGGGCTACCGGCCGGTGTGCGAGATCCAGTTCGACGGCTTCGTCTACCCGGCGTACGACCAGATCGTCAGCCAGGTGGCCAAGCTGCGCTTCCGCAGCCAGGGCAAGCTGATCGTGCCGATCGTCATCCGGATCCCGTTCGGCGGCGGCATCGGCGCGGTCGAGCACCACAGCGAGTCGCCCGAGGCGCAGTTCGCGCACACCGCCGGGCTCAAGGTCGTGGCGTGCTCCAACCCCGCCGACGCCTACTGGATGATCCAGCAGGCAGTGGCCGCCGACGACCCGGTCGTCTTCTTCGAACCGAAGCGGCGCTACTGGGAGAAGGCCGACGTCGACGTCACCGAGCCGGCGGTGCCGCTGTTCTCCTCCCGGGTGGTCAGGGAGGGCACGGACGTCACCGTGCTCGCGTACGGCCCGATGGTGAAGACCTCGCTGGAGGCCGCGCTGGCCGCGGCGGAGGAGGGCCGCAGCCTCGAGGTGATCGATCTGCGCACGCTGTCGCCGCTCGACATGGGACCGGTGCTCGACTCCGTGCGCCGCACCGGGCGGGCGGTCGTGGTGCACGAGGCCACGGTCAACCTCGGGATCGGTGCCGAGGTGGCGGCGCGGATCACCGAGGAGTGCTTCTACGCCCTCGAGGCGCCCGTGCTGCGCGTCGGCGGGTTCGACACCCCCTACCCGCCGAGCCGGGTCGAGGAGGAGTACCTGCCCGACCTCGACCGGGTGCTCGATGCCGTCGACCGTTCGCTCGCGTACTGACCGGAGACGAGATGCCTGACGTGAAGCAGTTCCGGCTCCCCGACGTGGGGGAGGGCCTGACCGAGGCCGAGATCGTGAGCTGGCGGGTCAAGCCCGGCGACACGGTGGCGGTCAACGACATCGTGGTCGAGATCGAGACCGCCAAGTCGCTGGTCGAGCTGCCCTGCCCGTTCGCCGGCACGGTGTCCGAGCTGCTGGTGCCCGAGGGCCAGACCGTCGCCGTCGGCACGCCGATCATCGCTGTGTCCAGCGGAGACGCTGCTGGGGCCGCGACCGAGACCTCGCCCGAGTCTGGCGCCGAGCCTCCCGACGAGTCCGTGGTGGGCACCCCGCCCGAGGAGGGCGCGGTCGAGCCCGGCCTCATCGGCGGACCCGCGCCGGGCGGTCGCACGTCGGTGCTGGTCGGCTACGGCCCGAAGACCACGGAGGCAAAGCGTCGGCCGCGCAAGGCCGGGGCGGTGCCGCTCGGCGAGTCAGCAGCGACGGCTCAGCTCGGCGTGCAGTCGGCGTTCTCGACCGCCCCCGAGCAGGCGCCCGAGCTGTCGGTCGACGACGCCGTCCCGTCGGCGCCCACGACGGCGCCGCCGTTCGGTCGGCACGTCTCGCACGCCGCCGGTGGCGTACGGGTGCTGGCAAAACCGCCGGTGCGCAAGCTGGCCAAGGACCTCGGCGTCGACCTCGGCGCGGTGAGCCCGACCGGTGCCGGCGGCGTGGTGACCCGCGCGGACGTCGAGGCGGTCGCCGGCCAGGGGTCTGCGCCCGCCTCAGCGGTCGTGGCGAGCGGAGCCCGTGAGACCCGGGTGCCTGTCAAGGGCGTGCGCAAGATGACGGCGCAGGCCATGGTCGCCAGCGCGTTCACCGCGCCGCACGTCACCGAGTGGGTCACGTTCGACGTGAGCCGCACCGTCCGGCTGGTGCGCCGGCTGCGCGAGCGCAGCGAGTTCCGCGACGTCAAGGTCTCGCCGCTGCTGGTGGTGGCCAAGGCGGTCTGCCTCGCGGTACGGCGCACGCCCGAGCTCAACGCCACCTGGGACGACGCCGCACAGGAGATCGTGCTCAAGCACCACGTCAACCTGGGCATCGCTGCCGCCACCCCACGGGGTCTGGTGGTGCCCAACGTCAAGGACGCCGACGCGATGGGGCTGCGCGAGCTGGCCGATGCCCTGGCCGCGCTGACGGCCACCGCGCGTGAGGGGCGTACGCAGCCAGCGGAGATGGCCGGCGGCACCTTCACGATCACCAACGTCGGCGTCTTCGGCGTCGATGCCGGAACCCCGATCCTCAACCCCGGCGAGACCGGCATCCTCTGCATCGGCGCGATCGCCAAGCGGCCGTGGGTCGTCGGCAACCGGGTCAAGCCGCGCTGGGTCACCACACTTGCGCTGAGCTTCGACCACCGTGTCGTCGACGGCGAGGCAGGCTCGCGGTTCCTCGCCGACGTCGCCGGCATCCTGCACGACCCTGCGAGCGCGCTCGCCCACTGACCCGGCGACCTTCGTCTCACGCCGGTTTGCTGGTGGTGAGCTGTTGCATCTATGATAGATGCAACATGTCTGCCACGTCTGCCTCCGAGCGCGTCTACACCCACGTCAAGCAGCGGGTCCTCGACGGCGGCTACCCCGCCGGTGAGCTGCTCACCGAGGGTGCGGTCGCGGCCGAGGTGGGGGTCTCGCGGACACCGGTCCGTGAGGCGATGCTGCGCCTCGAGGTCGAGGGATTCCTCCGGCTCTACCCGAAGAAGGGGGCGCTGGTGGTGCCGGTGTCGGTCCAGGAGGCCGACGACGTCCTGCAGGCCCGCGCGCTGATCGAGACCTGGGCGGCGCCGCGTGCGCACGCCGCCGGTGCCGAGCTCGCCGACGTCCTCGACGGGTGGCTGGCCGAGATGATCGCCCAGCGTGCCGCGGGCGACCCGGCGGCCTTCAGCGAGGCCGACCGCTCGTTCCACGA
Source organism: uncultured Actinomycetota bacterium (assembly GCA_963785115.1). Classification (GTDB taxonomy): domain Bacteria; phylum Actinomycetota; class Actinomycetes; order Propionibacteriales; family Nocardioidaceae; genus JACCWP01. The sequence continues at coordinate 197,665 of CAWATY010000006.1, read as the reverse complement.
GGCGCTCGTCTCGGCGGCCGGCAACTCCATCCTGGCCCGGCTCTACCGGTCCCTGCGCGAGCGCCAGGTCTGCATCAACACCGCGGCGATGCGCGTCTCCGCCGAGCGGATGGACGTCGCCGTCGACGAGCACACCCGGCTGGTGGCCCTGCTGCGCGGCGGCGACCGCGAGGCCTTCGTCGCGCTCACCGACGAGCATCTCGCGCGCGCCGCCGAGACGGCTCGCGGGGCGGTCCGGTGAGGCGCCGCGCCTGGGCGGGCTACCTGGTCGCGCTCGCGGTCTATGTCCTCGCCGTCTTCCACCGCTCCTCGCTCGGGGTCGCCGGCATCGTCGCCGCCGACCGCTTCGGCATCTCGGCGGCGCAGCTGTCCACGTTCGTCATGATGCAGCTGCTGCTCTACGTGGTCATGCAGATCCCGGTCGGGCTGCTGATCGACCGGTACGGCGCCCGCCGCATCCTGTTCACCGGGCTCAGCCTGATGACCCTCGGCCAGCTCGGGTTCGCGTTCGCCGAGTCGTACGGCACGGCGCTGGCCGCCCGGGTCTTCGTCGGGACCGGCGACGCGATGGTCTTCATCAGCGTGCTGCGGCTGGTGGTGGCGTGGTTCTCCGGCCGGCGGGTGCCACTGCTCACGCAGGTCACCGGACTCACCGGGCAGCTCGGTGCCGTGGCGGCCGCGGTGCCGATGACGTACGCGCTCAGCGGGCTGGGCTGGACCACGACCTACCTGGCGGCCGCGGGTCTCGGGGTGCTGCTCGCGGTGGCTCTCGCCGTCGTGGTGCACGATGCGCCCGACCGTGTCGTCGTGGCGGGACCCAAGGTGTCGCTGCCCGACGTGGCTGCCACGCTGCGCGCCGCCTGGGCCGAGCCGGGCACCCGGCTCGGGCTGTGGGTCCACTTCAGCACGCAGTTCGCCGCCACCGTCCTCGCCCTGCTGTGGGGCTACCCGTTCCTGGTGCAGGGCGAGGGACTCTCGCCGAACGCCGCGGGCGCGCTGCTCACCCTGCTCACCGTCTCCGCGATGGTCGCCGGCCCACTGGTGGGCACGTTCGTCGCCCGGGTGCCGTTCCACCGCTCGACGCTGGTGCTCGGCATCCTCGGCGCGATCGTCGCCGTCTGGACGGCGGTGCTCGCCTGGCCGGGCAACGCGCCGATCTGGCTGTTGGCGGTGCTCGTCCTGGTCTGCGGCATGGGCGGTCCGGCCTCGATGGTGGCCTTCGACTTCGCCCGCACGTTCAACCCGGTCGAGCGGGTCGGCGGGGCCACCGGCATCGTCAACCAGGGCGGGTTCGTCGCCAGCCTGATCGGGGTGGTCGTCATCGGGCTGGTGCTGGACTGGCGCACTCCTGGCTCCGGCAGCGGCTACACCCCCGATGCGTTCCGGTGGGCGATGTCGACCCAGTACGCGATGTGGCTGCTCGGCGGGATCCAGGTCTGGCGCTTCCGCCGGCGCACCCGGCGCACGCTGTACGCGCGCGACCCGGAGGCCTACGACCGGCTGCGGCACCCGCAGTCGACGGCCGCCTGACCTGCCTCAGTCCCAGCGCGTCGGCGGAGCCGAGGCATCCTGCAGGAGACCCAGCAGCTGCTCGGGATCGTGCGCGACCACCAGGGCGCGCTGCGTCTCGGCGGACAGGAACCCGGCGGAGACCATCCTGTCGACCAGCGCCAGCAGCGGTTCCCAGTAGCCGTCGACGTCCAGCAGGGCCACCGGCTTGGCGTGCAGTCCGAGGTGCTGCCAGGTCCACACCTCGACCAGCTCCTCGAGGGTGCCGACGCCACCCGGCAGCGCGACGAACGCGTCGCCGAGATCGGCCATCAGCTGCTTGCGCTCGTGCATCGACGACACCACGTGCAGCTCGGTGAGCCCGTCGTGCGCGATCTCGCGGTCGACCAGCGAGCGCGGGATCACGCCCACCACCTCGCCACCCGCGGCCAGTGCGGCATCGGCGACGACCCCCATCAGACCGACCTGCGCCCCGCCGTACACGAGCGTGGTGCCCACCCGGCCGAGGTGCGTGCCGAGTGCGTGGGCGGCGGTGGCGTACGCCGGCGAGCTGCCGGGCGAGGAACCGACGAAGACGGTGAGACTGCCGAGCGCGCTCACGTCCGCAGACCGCGCTGGTCGTCGATCCGTTTCGCCTTGCCCAGCGAGCGTTCCAGCGCCTGGGGGTCCACGACGTCGACGGCGACACTGACCCCGACGGCGTCCTTGACGCGTCCGGACAGAGCGCGGCCGAGCCGCTCCCGCTCGGCGGCGGGCAGGTCGGCGTCGAGCGCCTCGACGCGGACGGTCAGCTCGTCCAGCCGGTCCGGCCGGGTGAGCACGCACAGGTAGTGCGGCGCCAGTCCCTCGACGCGCAGGATCTGCTCCTCGACCTGGGTGGGGAAGACGTTCACGCCGCGGACGATCATCATGTCGTCGCTGCGGCCGGTGATCTTCTGCATCCGGCGGCACGAGGGATATGCAGATCCGGGCAGCAGCCGGGTCAGGTCGCGGGTGCGGTAGCGGATCACCGGCATGGCCTGCTTGGTCAGGGAGGTGAAGACCAGCTCGCCCTCCTCGCCGTCGGGCAGCACCGCGCCGGTGGTCGGGTCGACGACCTCCGGCAGGAAGTGGTCCTCCCACACGTGCAGGCCGTCCTTGGTCACCGCCGACTCCTGCGCGACCCCGGGTCCCATCACCTCCGAGAGCCCGTAGATGTCGACGGCGTCCATCGCGCAGCGCCGCTCGACCTCCGCGCGCATCCGCTCGGTCCACGGCTCGGCGCCGAAGATGCCCACCGCCAGGCTGGTCGACGCCGGGTCGAGACCCTGTCGTTCCATCTCGTCGACGATCGACAGGAAGTACGACGGGGTCACCATGATCACCCGCGGCGTGAAGTCCGTGATCAGCTGGACCTGCCGCTCGGTCATCCCCCCGGACACCGGCACCACGGTGCATCCGAGCCGCTCGGCGCCGTAGTGCGCACCCAGCCCGCCCGTGAACAGCCCGTAGCCGTACGCGACGTGCACGACGTCGCCGGGTCGACCCCCCGCCGCCCAGATCGACCGGGCCATCAGCTCGGCCCAGGTCTCGACGTCGTCGCGGGTGTAGCCGACCACCGTCGGCCGGCCGGTCGTGCCCGACGACGCGTGCACCCGGCTGACCTGCTCGCGGGGCACCGCGAACATGCCGAACGGGTACTGCGCACGCAGATCCGCCTTGCTGGTCAGGGGAAACCGGCCCAGGTCGGCCAGCTCGCGGATGTCGTCGGGATGCACGCCGGCGGCATCCCAGGTCTCCCGGTAGTGCCCGACGTTCTGGTACGCGTGCCGCAGCGTCGTCCGCAGTCGCTCGAGCTGCAGAGCGCGCAGCTCGTCGGCGGACGCCGGCAGCGTGGCGGTCGGGTCGGCGTTCACGAGCCGGGGGTCGTCTCGGAGAGCAGCCAGTCGAGCATGAACGGCCGTAGGTGCCGGCCGGTGAACCGGTCGAGCCAGTCGAGGTAGCCGCCGCGGTCGGCGTTGCCGGCGGCGTGCCGCTGCGGCCACGCCCGGAGCACCCGGTCGAACTGCGCCGCCCCGATCCGCGTGCGCAGCTCGTGCAGCATCAGGGCGCCGCTGTAGTAGACCGAGCTGCCGCCGAACCGCTCCGGGTCGTACGCCCCCGGTGGGCCGTCCTGCTCGCGCAGCTCGTTGTCGATGCGCCGGATGTAGCGCATGTACGCGCGCACGGTCACGCCGCCGTGCTGCGACTCCCAGACGATCTGCAGGTACATCGCGAACGACTCGTTGAGCCACAGCTCGCGCCAGTCGGCCGGCGTGACGGTGTCGCCGTACCACTGGTGCGAGTACTCGTGCAGCAGCACCTCGGGCACCCGGGGGGCGATGCTCCTGCCGTTGCCCATCGTGACGGTCTGCTGCGTCTCGATCGCCGACTGGCTCGGGACGAACACCGCGCCCGCGGTCGCGAACGGGTACCGCCCGAGGCGCTGCTCGAGCCAGCGCAGCATCGCGGGCGTGCGGCGCAGCTCCGGGAGCAGGTCGCGGTCGACGGGGCGGAGCCAGTACGTGATCGGCAGCCCGTGCGGTCCGCGGTCGTCGTAGCCGCGGTAGTCGCCGATCGCCATCGTCACGAGGTAGCTGGCCGCGGGGTCGCTGATGCGGAAGTGCGTGGTGCGCCGGCTGGTGCCCACCTGTTCGGAAACCAGTCGGCCGTTGGCGACGCCGCGGACCGAACGCGGCGTGTCCAGCCGGATGTCGTAGAACGCCTTGTCCGACGGGTGGTCGTTGACCGGGTACCACGTGAAGGCGCCGTACGGCTCCTGCATCGTCCAGGCGTCCCCGTCGCGGGTCGTCTTCCAGCCCAGCCGGCCGATGTCGGAGCGGGCGCTCGGGGCGGGCACCCGCTCGGGTACTCCGGCGTAGTCGACGCGCAGCACGTGCCGCGACCCGGCGACCAGGTCGCCGGTGCCGGTCACCCGCAGCAGGTGGCCGGCGGCCGGGTGCTCGCTGCCGACGGCGGCTCCGTCGAGGCGTACCGACGAGACCTGCAGCGAGTTGCCGAGATCCAGCACGAACGCGTCGTCGAGGTCGCGCGCCGCGCGGAAGCGGATCACCGTCGTGCCGGTCAGCGTGCTGGTGCGCGGCGCCCAGGACACCGTGAGCCCGTAGTGCAGGGCGTCGATGTCGGGCTCACCGACCCGCGGGTAGTAGCTGTCCTCGCGCGGTGTCGAGAGCGCCACGTCGTCGTCGTGCGCCCCGACCGCGGGACCGGCCGCGAGCAGGACGAGCGCGGTCACGACCAGCGCGCTGGTGGTGCGACGGGCGGCCGGCAGCGACGGCAACGGGGTCCCCCCTGGGGCGTGGGCGAACGGTGCGTCGGCAGCCTAGACCGAAGCAGGGGCGGCGACGTCAGTCCGGCGTCGTCTCCGAGGTCAGCCACTCGTCGACGAAGTCGGCGAGGTCGGCGCCGGTGGTCTGCTCGGCGAACGCCACCCACTCGTCGCGGTCGGCGGTGGAGCCGCGCTGCTGCTCCGGCCAGCCACGCAGCACCTCGTCGAAGGCGTCTTCGCCGACCTCGTCGCGGATCCGCAGCAGCATCAGCAGGCCGGAGAAGTACACGCTGTCCTCGGCGAACTCCCCCTCGTCGTAGGCCCCGGGCGGCCCGTCCTCGTCACGCATGTCCTGGTCAGCCGCCTCGAGGATCCTCGCCCAGGTGTCGAGGGGGCGCCCGCCCTCGTCGGCCATCCAGGCCATCTCGAGGTAGGTCGCGAACGCCTCGTTGAGCCACAGGTCCGGCCAGTTGTCCGGCGTCACCGTGTCGCCGTACCACTGGTGGGCGTACTCGTGCAGCAGCACCTCGGGGTAGATCCGCAGCGGCACCTGGGTGCCCATCGAGATCGTCTCCTGGGTCTCCATCGCCGTCCCGCCCGGCATGACCAGCGCGCCCACGTGGTCGAACGGGAACGGCCCGAGCAGATCGGTGAGCCACTCGAGCAGCTCCGGCGTGCGTCGCAGGTCCGGCACGAACCGGCCGTCCTCCGGGCGCACCCAGTACGACACCGGCAGCCCGTCCGGCCCGGTGTCGCGCTCCAGCCGGTAGTCGCCGACCGCGAGGGTGATGAGATAGGCGGCCGCCGGCTCACCCAGGTGGAAGCGGGTCGTGCGTCGGCCGTCGGCCACGTCGTCGGATACGAGCTGCCCGCCGGCGACGCCGCGCACGTCGGCCGGCGTCTCGATGCTGATGTCGTAGTAGGCCTTGTCCGACGGGTGGTCGTTGACCGGGTACCAGGTGAAGGCGCCGTACGGCTCCTGCATCGTCCACGCGCCGCCGTCCCGCATCGTGTGCCAGCCGACGCCGTCGATGTCTCCGCGCGTGGTCGGCTCGTCGACCGGCTCCGGACTGCCCCGGTAGGCGATCCGCAGGGTGTGCCGCGAGTCGACGGGCAACGGGTCGAACCCGTCGATCAGCAGCAGGTTGTCGTCGTGGGTCTCGTCCACCTCGTTGCCGTCCAGCCGCACCGTCGTCGGCGTCATCGGGAGGCCGAGGTCGAGCTGCAGCTCGGTCAGGTCGTCCGCTGCGCGGAAGTCGATGCGAGCGATGCCGTCGAGCACGGCGCTGTCGGGATCCCAGGAGAGGTCGAGGTCGTAGTGCAGCGCGTCGACCTGCGGCTCACCGACCTCGGGGTAGTAGGGGTCCTCGACAAGCACGTTGACCGCCGCTGCCCACCGGCCGCCGGCCTTCGAGCCGGGTTCGGCGGCCGGGTCCGTGGGGGACGTACCGGTCTCGTCCGGAGTGCTGCTCGAGGTCGGGGGTGCGGCCACCTGCTCAGGCTCGTCGGTGCAGGCCGTCGCGACCGCGGCAGGGAGCAGCAGCGCGACCGCCACGCGTCCGGTCCGGCGCACCCGCTCCCCCTCGTCAGAGGTCCCGTCAGAGATCCGAGCCTAACCGCGCGGCCAGGGACCGGACGCGGACGTGCAGGTGCGGACCGTGGTCGCGCCTGTGCGTCCTGCGCCCGCACCTTCACGTTGTCGCCCGAGGGCCAGCCGGGTGCTGGTCCAGGTCCGGTCGTGGCCGGTGGTAGACGCCCGCGCGCGACGTGACGTGGCAGGTAGGGACGCGGAGGTCGGTCACCCCCGACGCGGACACCGCGGGGGTCCGGTCCCTCGTGGTCGAACCGTCGCGCGGACGTGGCTGCGTGGCGGTCGGGGACTCGTTCGGCTGGCCCGCAGGTGCAGCCGGAGCGCTCTCCCGGGCGCCACCGGCGTCGCCGACCGCGACCGCGTGCGTCTGCCCCGCGTTGGTGTGTTTTTTTTTTTCTCTCTCTCTCTCTCTCTCTCTCTCTCTCTCTCTCTCTCTCTCTCTCTCTCTCTCTCTCTCTCTCTCTCTCTCTCTCTCTCTCTCTCTCTCTCTCTCTCTCTCTCTCTCTCTCTCTCTCTCTCTCTCTCTCTCTCTCTCTCTCTCTCTCTCTCTCTCTCTCTCTCTCTCTCTCTCTCTCTCTCTCTCTCTCTCTCTCTCTCTCTCTCTCTCTCTCTCTCTCTCTCTCTCTCTCTCTCTCTCTCTCTCTCTCTCTCTCTCCCCCCCCCCCCCCCCCCCCCCCCCCCCCCCCCCCCCCCCCCCCCCCCCCCCCCCCCCCCCCCCCCCCCAACCCGAGCGTCGCCTGCCTCGGCGCCCCCTGCCTGGCGTCATCCGCCGAGCAGGGACCCGCCGAGCGTGCGGCTGGTCCCGCGGAACTCGGCCACGACTTCGCCGGCCGAGGTGACCGTGACGTCGTACGTGCCCGTCCGTCCCGAGCGCGAGCGCTCGGTGGCCACCGCTCGCAATTGGTCGCCCAGCCGGGTCGGCGCGAGATAGGTGATGGTGCACCCGTACGCGACGGTGCGGACGTCGTAGGAGTTGCAGGCGAACGCGAACGCCGAGTCGGCCAGCGCGAACACGAACCCGCCGTGGGCGATGCCGTGGCCGTTGACCATGTCGTCGCGCACCGTCATGGTCAGCGTTGCGGTGCCCGGTCCGACGTCGTCCAGCCGCATCCCGAGCCGCTGGCTCGCCTGGTCCTCCACCCACATCGCGTCGGCGCAGGCGCGGGCGACTGCCTTGGAGTCGGAGGTCATGCCAGCGCCTTCTCGAGCATCACGCAGGTCTTGCCGTTCGCTTGCGCGAGGCGCCCGACCTCGGCGTAGCCGCGCCGGTCGTGGAACGCGAGCGACGCCTCGTTGGGCGGCTCGACATAGACCTCGCAGACCAGCCGGCCGGTCTCGCGGGCGGCGTCCTCGGCGGCGTCGTACAGCAGGGTGGCCACGCCGCGGCGGCGGTGGGTCGGGGCCACCACGATCCGGTCGAGGTAGCCGAACGAGCCGTAGCGCTCGACGAACCAGCGGTAGTTCACGCTGTTGTAGGCCGTGGCCGGTCCGAAGACCATCGCGAAGCCGGCGACCTCCCCGTCGTCGGCGACCAGGGCCTGACCCGACTCCGCCGTCATCGCGAGCAGCCAGCGCAACCGCTCGGGATCCAGCGGCCCGACGCCCTCGAGGTTCGCCTGGTTGAGGGTGAGGACCGTGTCCAGCTCGGCGTCGTCGTCGCGCATCGGGCGGATCAGCACGGCATCATCCTGGCAGTCGTCGCGGCAGCAGAGCGCCGTGCCCGCTGTGACAGACTGACCGCACCGCTGTCGCCCGTCTGTCATACCCGCTGGAGATGCCGATGCCGCACGACCCCGCCGTCACCGACGCGCTCGCCGCGCGCCACCGCGAGACGCTGGAGCAGGCGCTCGCGGCGATCCGCAAGCGGGACCACTTCTCGGCCTACCCGGAGTCGCCGAGCCCGCGGGTCTACGGCGAGTCGGCCGCGGCCGACGGCAAGGCGGCCTTCGAGGCCACCCTGGGCACGGCCTTCCCGCTGGAGACGCCCGGTGCCGACGGAACGGTGGCCGGTGAGCGGTCGCCGTACGGGATCGAGCTGGGCGTCACGTACCCCCGGGTGACTGCGGCCGGGCTGGACACGCTGCTGACCGCCGCGACGCGCGGCGTGCCTGACTGGCGCGACGCGGGCGCCGACGTGCGTGTCGCGGTCTGCCAGGACGTGCTGGCCCGGCTGCACGCCCGGATCTTCGAGCTCGCGCAGGCGGTGCAGCACACCAGCGGCCAGGCGTTCGTGATGGCCTTCCAGGCAGGTGGCGCGCACGCGCTCGACCGCGCGCTCGAGGCACTGGCCTATGCGTACGACGAGATGACGCGGCATCCCGCGACGGCGGTGTGGGAGAAGCCCGGCCGGGGCGATCCGGTGCGGATGGAGAAGACGTTCACGGTGGTGCCGCGTGGCGTGGGGCTCGTCATCGGCTGCCACACCTTCCCGACCTGGAACTCGTGGCCAGGACTGTTCGCGTCGCTGGTGTGCGGCAACCCGGTCGTGGTGAAGCCGCACCCCGGTGCCGTGCTGCCGCTCGCGATCACCGTGCAGGTGGCGCGCGAGGTGCTGGCCGAGGCGGGCTTCGACCCCGACCTCGCGACGCTCGCCGCCGAGGCCGAGGGTGACCGGTTGGCAGCCGACCTCGCGGTGCGCCGGGAGGTGCGGCTGGTCGACTTCACGGGCTCGAACGCCTTTGGCGACTGGCTGGAGGAGCACGCGACCCAGGCGGTCGTCTTCGCCGAGAAGGCCGGCGTCAACACCGTCGTCGTCGACTCGACCGACGACTTCGCAGGCATGTGCGGCAACCTCGCGTTCTCGCTGGCGCTCTACACCGGGCAGATGTGCACGGCGCCGCAGAACCTGTTCGTGCCGGAGGCCGGTATCGACACCGACCAGGGACACAAGTCCTACGACGATGTGGCCGCCGGCATCGCAGCCGCCCTCGACCGCCTGCTCGGTGACGACGCCAAGGCGGTCGAGCTGCTCGGGGCCGTCGTCGACGACGGCGTGCTGACGCGGCTCGAGTCGGCCGGCGAGCGCGACCGGGTGCTCGTGGCGTCGCGCACGGTCACGCACCCGGCGTGGCCCGACGCGCGGGTGCGCACGCCGCTGCTGGTGGGGCTTTCGGTCGACGACGAGGACGCCTACGCCACCGAGTGCTTCGGGCCGGTCGCCTACCTGATCGCGACGCCGTCGACCGAGTCGTCGCTGCAGACGTTCGTCCGTACCGTGCTGGCGCACGGCGCGATGACCGCCTCGGTCTACTCGACCGACGACACGGTGCTCGCTGCCACCCGGTCGGCCGCGCTCGACGCCGGCGTGGCGCTGAGCGAGAACCTGACCGGGCCGGTGTTCGTCAACCAGTCGGCGGCGTTCAGCGACTTCCACGGCACCGGTGCCAACCCGGCCGCCACCGCGTCGTTCACCGACGGCGCCTTCGTCGCCCCCCGGTTCCGTACCGTGCAGTCCCGCCGCCACGTCTCCTGACCGCGGCCTGACCCGCCTCCTCTGCGCCACGGTGACGACAGCGATACCGGGTGCAGTGACCGCCCGGACACCGTAGAGACACCGGCTTGTGCGACAACGACCCGGTGAATCAGACATCGCTCACAGCCAAGGGACGTGCAAGGACGTGTCGACCGAAGGTGGCTACGAGGCAGCTCTGCCGCGGCGCGGGGCTGGTGGCTGCCGTGGGGAGCCTGGTGGCGGGCTCGATCGGCGCCGCGCAGGGGGCGGAGATCGGTGTCGAGGAGCGCGCCCGATTGTCTGACGCGATCGTCTCGACCGCGGCCGTGCGGATCGGTGACCGGTCCCGCTGTTCGCGAATCGGGGGTGCGCGTTCGGCCCAATGGCCGCATTGCGTATGAGGCGTACCCTGCCGGCACTCCCGAGGTGTTCACGATCAAGGCCGATGGCAGCAGCAGGCAACGGCTCACCCACAACGACTGGTACGACAACGCACCGGCCTGGGCTCCGGGTGGTCACCGGCTGGTCTTCGGCCGTAGTGCCGGCGACGGCAACGAGTTGTGGATCATGCGGAGCGACGGCACCCACAAGCGCCAGCTCACCCACAACGAGACCCTCGACATCCATCCGGCGTGGTCTCCGTCCGGCGAGCGAATCGTGTACGGCTGTGACTTCGACGGCACCAACGACTTCGAGATCTGCACGATCAGGGCCGACGGCACCGGCTGGCACCAGCTGACCCACAACGGGGTCTGGGACAACCATGCGGACTGGTCGCCGGCCGGGAACCGGATCGTCTACGACTCCTTCGACGGACATGATCAAGAGATCTACACCAGGCGTCCCAACGGCAGCGACAAGCAAAAGATCACCCACAACACGATCGATGACGGGGTGCCCTCGTACTCGCCGACCGGCGGGCGGATCGCCTACAGCAGTTCCACCGCGACCGGCGACCGCATCTTCGTGCGGCGAGTCAACGGTGGACCTCGGCGCCCGGTGACCGACGCTGGGACCGGAGAACTTCCCGCCTGGTCTCCCAACGGGAGGCGCATCGCCTACAGCCACTACGACGGAACGCAAAGCGACATCTACACGGTCCGGGTCCGGGGCGGTGGGGAGCGCCAGGTCACCCACACCGCGATGAACGAGACCTGGCCCGAATGGGGCGTTCGTCCTCGGTGAAGCGAGGGAGGTCAGGGGAAGCGGACGCCGGTGGCTTCCTCGCTCGCGTCCCAGAGGCGGCGGGCGAGGTCGGGGTCGGAGGCGGCCGCGGACATCCCGACCAGCCGGGGTCGGCCGCGCCCCTCGAACGGGCCGCCCGGCCCCACGTACGCGCCGCCCGCCAGGCCCGGCTGCGTGCCCGCCATCAGCAGCGGCCACGCGCCGTGCGACGCCGACTGGCCCACGGCCTTGGTGAGCACCAGCAGTGCCCGCGAGCCGATGGTCGGCCCGGCCATGGCGGGACCGGTCTGCTGCAGCTTCGTCTCGGTGTAGCCGGGGTGCGCGCCGACGCTGGTCAGCGAGAGGTCGGCGGCCATCGAGCGGCGCTGCAGCTCGAGCATGAACAGCAGGTTGGCCAGCTTCGACTCCGCGTACGAGCGCCACCGTCGGTACGGCCTGGGGGCACCGCCAGGCGTCAGACTGCGCAGGTCGATGCCGCGTACCAGCCGGTGGTTGGCCGACGAGGTGACCACGACCCGCGACCCGTGCGGCGTCGCGAGCAGCGCGGGAAGGACGAGTCCGCAGAACGCGAAGTGACCCAGGTGGTTGGTGGCGATCTGCAGCTCGAAGCCGTCAGCGGTGTGGTGTTCCGGTGTCGCCATGACGCCCGCGTTGGCGAAGAGCAGGTCGAGCTGCTCGTAGCTGTCCAGCACTTCGTCGGCGGCCGCGCGCACCTGCCCGAGGTCGGACAGGTCGAGCCGCAACGTGCGGAGGTCAGCCTGGGGCAGGTCGGCCCGGATGGCGGCGACACTCGCTGCCAGCCGGCCCTCGTCGCGGCCCGCGAGCACCACCGACGCGCCGCGCCGGCTCAGCTCGAGCGCGACCTGCTGGCCGATGCCGCTGCTCGCGCCCGTCACCAGGGCCCACGCGCCCGTCAGGTCCGGGATGTGGTCGGTCGACCAGCTCACGGCGTCACTCCCATCGCGTCGACGACCTGGTGCGCCAGGTCGGGGTCTCCCTCGACGTCCACCGTGACGCCGTCCCACCCTCGCCTGCCTGCGGCGAGGACGCAGAACGTCTCGGTGTCCATGGTCAGCCTGGCAGCGGGGTCGGCGCCGTCGGAAACCGGCCGGGCGCGGCCGTCGTCACCCACCCCGAGCACGCGGTCGAGCGTGACCGGTCCGGACACCCGCCAGACCACCACCGTCCCCGGTGACGGCGCCACCTTCTTGCCGAGCACGTACGGCAGCGCGGCGGCGAAGGTGCGTACGGTGACCTCGGCCGCCGGCCCGGACATGCCACCGGGGCGGCCGACCGCGCGGCGGACGTCCTGCTCGTGCACCCACACGTCGATGACCCGGTTGCGCAGCAACGTGGCCCAGTCCCAGTCCATGCCGGCGGGAACCACCTCCGGTCGCCCGGTCGGGTCGATCGGCGCCATCCGGTCGAGCGCGACCGAGCGGTGCAGGACCGCGGTGGCCAGCTCGGCCCGGACCGCGTCGGGGGACCAGCCGCGACGCTGCTGCACGCCCACGGCCGTCCAGTCGCCGGTCACCTCGCGCCGACCCGCGACGACGGTCTCGCCCTCGTCCGCGGCCACCACCGACTCGATGTGCGCCAGGTGGGCGATCACGTCCTGCACGCTCCAGCCCGGGCAGTCGGTGGGCGCCGCCCAGTCATCGGAGCCGAACGCGGTGCACAGCTGGAGCAGCCGGTCGGTGGCCTCGCGCCACGCCGCCACGTAGGTCGCCGCCTCGTCCACGCCCCGCAGCGTACGGAGTCTCAGGGGTAGGGCTTCCAGCCGTCGGCCACCTTGGTGACGAAGTCAGCGATCCGCCGGGCGCGCGTCTCCGGCTTGCGCAGCTGGGAGAGCCGGTGCACGAGCGCGTAGCGGTTCTGCTTGTTGAAGGCGGCGAAGGCTGCGGCCGCGTCAGGGTTGGCCGCCATCGCAGCAGCGAGGTCGTCCGGCACCTCGGCGGTCGACGGCGGGGCGTAGGCCAGCTCCCAGCGCCCGTCGGCCTTGGCCGCCTCGACCTGGGCCAGGCCGGCCGGTCGCATCCGGCCCTCGGCGATGAGCCGCTCGGCGTGCTCACGGTTGATCTGCGACCACGGGCTGCGCTTGCGCCGGGGTGTGAACCGCTGCTGGTAGCAGTCGTCGTCGTGGCGGCGTACCTGGCTGTCGATCCATCCGTTGCACAGCGACACCTGCACGGCCTCGGCGTACGCGACCGTGGGGACCTTGCCGTTCTTCTTGGCGATCAGCAGCCAGGCGCCGTCGGCTTCGGGGTTCGCGTCCAGCCAGGCCTCGAAGGCGGCGGCGTCCTCGAGCAGCAGGACGGGCAGGTCGTCGGCCACGGAGAAAACCTACGGTGTGCGCCTGTCGGTCCTGAGCCGAGCCTCAGCGCTGGTCGTACCGGCGCTCCTCGACCACGTGCGTCTTCCGGTTGCGCTGGGCCTGCATGAAGAACCCGAGCACGATGGAGAGAACACCACCCGCGATGAGGATCCAGCCCAGCACGTAACCGTCGACCACCTCGAGGTCGACATCGATCGCGAAGGCGAAGATCGCCCCCACCACGATCAGCAGGACGCCCACTCCGATGCCCATGGCGCACCCTTCCGTCGTCGCCGCGGTTGTCGCGGTTCTCGTGCTGACGGTAGTGGTGAGGCCGCGTCCGTGCACGCGCCGACCCGCCGCCGGCCCTGCATCCGCGGTGGCATCCGCTGCCACATCCCCTGCGGAATCCCGGCCGCCGGCCCCTGCTTCCACCGCGAAACCCGGGGTTCGCCCGTGTTATTACACGGGCGAACCTTCGGTTTCCCAAGCGAACGTGGGAAACCTGGATGCAGCGGCCCTCAGAAGGCGGCGTCGTCGAGGTCCATCAGGGACAGGTCGGTGGTCTCGGCGATCTGGCGCTCGGCGGACAGGCGGGGGAGCACGGTGGTGGCGAAGAAGGACGCCGCCGCGACCTTGCCCTGGTAGAACGCGGCGTCGGAGCCCGCGCCCTCGTCCAGCCGCCGCAGGGCCACCTCGGCCTGGCGCAGCAGCAGCCACCCGCACACCACGTCGCCGAGCGCGGCGAGCAGGCGGGTGGTGTTGAGCCCCGCCCGGTAGACGTTGCGGGGGTCGCCGCCCTCGGCCGCGGGGTCGGACTCCGTCAGCTGGCCGATCATGGCCCGGACGATCGCCTGCGCGTCGGCCAACGCTTGCGCCAGCAGCCCGCGCTCGACCTTGAGCCGTCCGTTGCCGGCCTCGGACGCCACGAACTCCTGGATCTCGCCGGACAGGTGACCGAGGGCCTGGCCCTGGTCGCGGACGATCTTGCGGAAGAACAGATCCATCCCCTGGATGGCGGTCGTGCCCTCGTACAGGGTGTCGATCTTGGCGTCGCGGACGTACTGCTCGAGCGGGTAGTCCTGCAGGAACCCCGAACCACCGAACGTCTGCAGCGACTCGGTGCCGAGCAGCACCCACGAGCGCTCCGAGCCGTGCCCCTTGACGATAGGCAGCAGCAGGTCGTTGACCCGCTCGGCCAGGTCGTCGCGCTCGCCGCGCGCGGCGGCCAGTGCGATCCGGTCCTGCCAGCTCGCGGTGTAGAGCACGAGCGCGCGCAGCCCTTCGGCGTGCGCCTTCTGGGTCATCAGCGAGCGACGCACGTCGGGGTGCCGGGTGATCGGGACCCGCGGCGCAGTGCGGTCGGCCGCGCGGGTCAGGTCGGGGCCCTGCAGCCGCTCCTTGGCGTAGTCGAGCGCGTTGAGGTAGCCGGTGGAGAGGGTGGCGATCGCCTTGGTGCCCACCATCATCCGGGCGTTCTCGATCACCCGGAACATCTGCGCGATGCCGTCGTGGACCTCGCCGAGCAGCCACCCGGTTGCCGGCTCGTGCTCGCCGAAGGTCAGCTCGCACGTGGTCGAGACCTTGATGCCCATCTTCTTCTCGACGCCGGTCACGCGGACGCCGTTGCGCTCGCCCGTGAGCTCGCCCGTCTCGAGGTCGAAGTGCTGCTTGGGCACCACGAACATGCTGAGTCCCTTGGTGCCCGGGCCACCGGCGCCGTCGACACCCACCGGGCGGGCGAGCACCAGGTGCACGATGTTGTCGGCGAGGTCGTGCTCACCCGAGGTGATGAAGCGCTTGACGCCCTGCAGGTGCCAGCTCCCGTCGGGCTGCGGGTAGGCCTTGGTACGCCCGGCGCCCACGTCGGAGCCTGCGTCGGGCTCGGTCAGCACCATGGTCGCGCCCCAGCGCCGGTCGACGACGTGCTGGGCGATCCGGCGGTCGCGCTCGGTGCCGTTGCGGAACACGACGCCGGCGAAGGCGGGGCCGCAGGCGTACATCCAGACGGCGGGGTTCGACCCCAGCACCATCTCGGCCACCGCCCACTGCAGCGACGCCGGGGCGGGCTGTCCCCCCAGCTCGGCGGGGATCATCAGCCGCCACCACTCGGCGTCCATCCACGCCTGGTAGCCGCGCTTGAAGCCCTCCGGGAGGCTGACCTGCTGCGTGCCGGGGTCGAACACCGGCGGCGTGCGGTCGGCCTCGGCGTACGACTCCGCGAGCTCGTGCGTGGCCATCCGCTCGACCTCGGCGAGGATCGCGCGGGCGGTCTCGGCGTCGAGGTCCGCATACGGACCCTGCCCCAGCACCTGGTCGCGCCCCAGCACCTCGAAGAGGGTGAACTCGATGTCGCGCAGGTTGCTCCGGTAGTGACTCATGCACGCTCCCGCTCGATTACCTACCAGTCAGTAACTTACGATACCGCCCCCGGCGGCAGTGGCAAGCGACGCACGCCACATCCGCCCGGGCGGACGATCCGGGCGATCCGGTTGACCGATCCCACCGAGTCTGCTTACCGTAGTGATCAACTAGATTTAGTACGCTCCTGGAGATCGCATGCGCTCGCTCATCGTCCTGGGCTTCGTCGGCCTGCTCGCCCAGCTGATCGACGGCTCGCTCGGCATGGCCTACGGGGTGACCTCGACCACCCTGCTGCTGGCCGCCGGCGTTGCCCCCGCCGCGGCCTCGGCCGCCGTGCACCTGTCCGAGGTCGGCACCTCGCTGGTCTCCGGGTTCTCGCACTGGAAGCTCGGCAACGTCGACTGGCGCACCGTCGGGATCATGGCCCTTCCTGGCGGTGTCGGTGCCTACGCCGGAGCCACCTTCCTGTCCAGCCTGCCTGGCGACACCGCCGCCCCGTGGATGGCCGGGCTGCTGCTCGCGCTGGGTGCCTACGTGCTCTACCGGTTCCTCGTCCTCGGCGGTCGTCGTCCGCAGTTCAAGGGCCACCACTCGCCGCTGTTCCTGGCCCCGCTCGGGTTGGTCGGCGGACTGATGGACGCCATCGGTGGCGGCGGCTGGGGCCCGGTCGGCACCACGACGCTGCTGTCGTCGGGCCGGTTGGAGCCGCGCAAGGTGATCGGTTCCATCGACACCTCCGAATTCGTGGTCGCCGTCGGCGGGTCGCTGGGATTCCTGTTCGCGCTCGGCAGCCAGGGCATCGAGTGGGGCTACGCGCTGGCCCTGCTCCTCGGCGGCGTGGTCGCCGCGCCGATCGCCGCCTGGCTGGTACGGCACCTGGCCGCGCGGCTGCTGGGCGTCCTGGCCGGCGGCGTCATCATCCTCACCAACCTCAAGACCATCGCCGAGAGCCTGGGTGCCAGCAGCCTGACCGTCGGTGTGCTGTGCGCGGCCTGGGCGTTGGTCTGGCTGCAGCTTCTGACGATCGCGGTACGCGCCGAGCGCCGCTCGCGCGTGGCGCCGGAGGGGGTCGTCACCATGAGCCCGGTGGAGCGCTGACCAGGGAGGCCGCCACCGGAACGGCTG
This sequence comes from uncultured Actinomycetota bacterium, assembly GCA_963785115.1. GTDB lineage: Bacteria > Actinomycetota > Actinomycetes > Propionibacteriales > Nocardioidaceae > JACCWP01. Next base: position 180,819 of record CAWATY010000006.1, on the reverse strand, counting down.
GGCCACGCCACCGAATGCCGCGCATCCCGGTGGTGTGGCTCAGCCATGTCAACTCGGTCGATCTGGCAGACTTGGTGCCATGCGGGTCTCGGCCAAGTCTGACTACGCCCTGCGAGCACTCATCGAGATCGCGCGGCGCGGCGACGGCGCTCCGGTGTCGGCCGAGGAGATCGGCCGGCTGCAGGACATCCCGCACGGATTCCTCCAGTCCATTCTCGCCGACCTGCGCCGGGCGGGCGTGGTGATGAGCCAGCGCGGGCAGGCAGGCGGCTGGCGGATGGGGCGGGCCGCCGAGACCATCACCGTCGCCGACGTCATCCGCGCGGTCGACGGCCCGCTGGTCAGCGTCTACGGACTGCGTCCGGAGGCGGTCAGCTACAACGACAGCGCGGACGGCCTGCAGAAGGTGTGGATCGCCGCGCGGAGCAGCCTGCGCGAGGTCTTCGAGACGGTCTCCATCCGGCACCTGGTCGAGGGGGCACTGCCGGCGCGGGTGGAGCGCCGTACCGAGAACAAGGACGCCTGGGAACCGCACTGACCGGCTGAGCCCCCACCGGGAACTCCACCGTCCCGACGTCCGTCGTTAAAGTCGATCAAGTCGAGTGGTCTAATTGAGTCATCCGAGGGAGGAACGAGTGTCGATCGAGCCGACTCGCGCGTTGCGCGGGCAGCCGGAGCCCACCGGGGAGCCGACCCGGGTCGTCGTCGTCGGCGGGGGAGCCTCCGGCGTCCTGGTCGCTGCACACCTGCTGCGCCGGGCGACGCCGGAGCACCCGGTCGAGGTACGGGTGATCGAGCGGGCCGACGTGGTGGGGCCCGGACTCGCGTACGGCGCGGCGGACCCGCACCACCTGATGAACAACACCGCCACCCGGCTGAGCGCCTTCCCCGACGACCCCGACCACCTGCTGCGCTGGTGCGCCGACCACGGCATCCAGCCCGACCGGGGGACCTTCCTGCCGCGGCGCACGTACGGCCGCTACCTGGGCGGCCTGCTGTCCGAGCCGCCCGAGACGCCCTGGCGCCGGGTGATCCGGGTCCGGGGCGAGGCGGTGCGGGTCGACGCCGATGAGCCGGGCCGGGCCGAGGTGGCGTTGAGCTGTGGCTGGACCCAGCACGCCGACGGCGTCGTCCTCGCGGTCGGCAACCCGCCACCGAGCCCCGACGCCTCGGCCCGGTTCGCCGGGCAGCGCTACGTCGCCGACCCGTGGGTGCCGGGGGCGCTGGACGGCGTCGGCGGAGGCGACCGGGTGCTGCTGATCGGCACCGGGCTCACCATGGTCGACGTGGCGATCTCGCTCGCTCGCCGCCACCCGCGGGTGCGGCTGGTCGCCACCAGCCGGCACGGTCTGCTCCCCCGCGTGCACGCGGAACAGCCCGCGCCCGTGGGTGCCGGTCTTGCCGCAGCGCCGCGCACGCTGCGCGGCCTGATCTCGGCCTTCCGGGGTCAGCTGACCCGCGCCGAGGCGGCGGGTCACGACTGGCAAGGACTCGTCGACGGGATCCGCGAGCAGGTCGCCGACCTCTGGCAGGCCCTGTCGGTGGAGGACCGGGACCGGTTCGTCCGGCACGTGTCACGGCGCTGGGAGGTGCACCGGCACCGGATGGCGCCGTCGGTGCGCGACGAGCTGGACGGCCTGCTGAGCTCCGGGGTGCTGACCGTGCACCCGGGTGGCGTGCCCGACCCGTCGTCGTTCACCCGGGTGGTCAACTGCTCGGGGTCGCAGCCGCTCTGCGCCCCAGGCTGGAGCGCCCTGGTCGACGGCCTGCTGGCCGACGGACTCGCCCGCCCGGATGCGCTGGGGCTCGGACTCGACGTCGACACCCACGGCCGGCTGCTGCGGGGCGACGGGTCGCCGACCCCGTGGATGTACGCCGTGGGGCTGGCCCGTCGCGGGACGCTGTACGAGACGACCGCGATCCCGGAGCTGCGCGAGCAGGCCCGAGACGTCGCGGCCCGGCTGGTGGGGCAGTCGCGTCAGCGCGCTGTGGTCTCGCAGGGCGCATAGTCCCCCGACCCGATGCGGAGCAGATCCGCAGCGGGCGCAGTTGCGGGCGTCGCCGCGCTCCGTACCGTCGAGGCATGCCCACGATCGAGCGCACCATCCAGACCCCCGCCGACCCGGACAAGGTGTGGGCCTACCTCAGCGACTTCAGCACGACCACGGAATGGGATCCGGGCACGATCAAGACGGTGCGTTCGTCGGGCGACGGCGGGGTCGGCACGACGTACGAGAACACCTCGGAGTTCAACGGCAACCGCACCGAGCTGACCTACACCGTCGTCGAGCACCAACCGCCCAGCCGCATCGTGCTGCGTGGCGTCAACGATCAGCTGGTCGCGACCGACACGATGACGTTCACCGCGAACGGCAGCGGCACCGAGGTGCACTACCGTGCCGTGCTCGACTTCACCAACTGGCTCCGCTTCGTGCAGCCGTTGTTCGCGCTGCCGCTGCTCGACCGCCCGTTCAAGAGAGCTCGGCGACGAGGCCGAGCAGGGGATGCGCGAGGCGCTGGCCCGGCTCTGACCGCGCCGCGGCCGGGCATAGCCTGCACGGCATGCCCTCCACGCCCACCACGCCCAGCACAGCGCTGACGGCCGCGCTGGTCGCGTCGACCTGGCGCGCCACGAACGTGCGGCTCTCGCCGGACGGGAGCCGGGTGGCGTGGTGCGCGGCGCCGTACGGCAAGGCCGACGAGCACGCCGAGTCGGCGGTGTGGGTGGCCGACGTGGGCGACCCGGCGTCGGCCCGGCGGTGGACCCACGGCGGCGAGGACACCCAGCCACGGTGGTCGCCGGACGGCACCCGGCTGGCGTTCTGCTCCGACCGCGCCGAGCGCGGCACGGCCGGTCTGTACGTCCTCGACGTCTCCGGCGGCGAGGCCGCGCCGCTGCTGGTGCGGGCGAGGTCGGTGGACGCGTACGCCTGGGCACCGGACGGCCGGTCGCTCGCGGTACTCGTTCCCGACGACAAGGACGACGAGGACAAGCGCCGCGAGGAGGAGCGCGACGACGCCGACGTCTACGGCGAGCGGCGCGAGTGGAACCGGGTGCTGCGCGTCGCCGCGACGGGTGGCGACCCGACGTCCCTGCTCGAGGCCGACCTGCACCCGGTGGAGGTCGCGTGGTCGCCGACCGGCGACGCGCTGGCCGTGGTGGCCCGACCCACCACCGACCTCGACGACCTGAGCAGGTCGAGCATCTGGGTGCTCGCCGCCGACGGGTCGTCCGAGCCGCGCCGGCTGGTCGACCTGCCCTACTCCCAGGGTCTCGCGTGGTGGGGCGACGACCGGCTGGTGTGCGCCGCTCCGCACGACCTGGCGCCCTGCTCGGCCTACACCGTCTGGACGGTGCGCGTGGCCGACGGGCAACGCGCCGTGCTCGCACCCGGGCCCGACGAGCCGCTGTGCGCGACCGGCGTCGTGGTGCCGGCGGGCAGCGACCGAGTGGTGCTGGGTGTCGCCGAGGGCCTCGACAGTCGGCTGGAGTGGTGCGACGCGAGCGGAGCGCGTGAGCCGCTGTGGACCGCTCCGGGCGACCTCGACGACGCCGATGTCGTGCTGACCGACGACGGTGCCGTCGTCGCCGCGGTGGCCGCCGACCCGACGCAGCTGACCGAGGTGGTGGCCGGTCGTCCGCCCGAGATGGCGGTGCTGTCGACGCACCACGAGCCGCTGGCGGGCGTACGCCTCGGTGCGGTCGAGGACTTCGCCTGCGTCAGTGCCGACGGGCATCCAGTCGACGGCATCGTCGTCCGCCCCGTGGACGGTCCCGACGGACCGGCTCCGACCGTCGTCCTGGTGCACGGCGGGCCGTACGGGCGCAGCGGCCGCGAGCCGCACCTGCACCCGCTGGACTGGGCACAGTGGCTCGCGACCGCGGGCTACGCCGTCGTGCTGCCCAACTACCGCGGCGGGATGGGCCACGGCAACGACTTCGCCAACGCCGCGCGCGGCGGCATGGGCACCGTGGAGTGGGACGACGTCATGGCCTGCACGGACGCCGCGGTCGAGCGCGGCATCGCCGACCCGGACCGACTCGGCATCGGTGGCTGGAGCCAGGGCGGATTCCTCACCGCGTGGGCGGTGACCCAGACCGACCGGTTCCGGGCCGCGGTGATGGGCGCGGGCGTGAGCGACTGGGGACTGATGGCCGCCACCAGCGACCTGCCGACCTTCGAGGCCGCGCTCGGCGGCAGCCTGCCCTGGGACGGGCCGGGTCCGCACCACGCCGCGTTCGGGTCGCCGATCTCCTACGCCGCACGCCGCAGCACCCCGCTGCTGATCCTGCACGGCGCCGAGGACGAGCGTGTCCCGGTCAGCCAGGCCGTCTCGTTCCACCGCGCGGTGCGCGACCAGGAGGCGCCGGTGCAGCTGGTGACGTACCCGCGCGAGCCGCACGGCATCCGCGAGCGGCGGCACCAGGAGGACGTCATGCGGCGCGTCCGCGAGTGGTTCGACCGCTGGCTGACGTGATCCCCGCTGCCGACTGACGGCGGAGGGAACCTCCCGGGCCCCGGCAGGCTCTAGAGGGTGTCCGGAACACTCCGGGCGCGGACGGGAGGAGCCCGGGTGCGACGACCACCTCGGTGGGAAGGCGACTTCATCGCCTTCTTCCACGCCCGCCGGGCGGCCTACGTGCGCACCGCGTACGCCGTGCTGGGCAGCTGGCCGGCCGCCGAGGACGCCACCCAGGAGGCGTTCAGCCGGGTGTACGTGAAGTGGCCCGCGATCCATGGCGAGACGCCCGACCCGTACGCCCGCCGGGTGCTGGTGAACACCTGCCTGCGGATGCTGTCGCGACGCCGTCCCGAGCTGGTGACCGCGGACGTGCCCGACCGGCCGGACTCGCACGACCCCGGACTGCGCGTCGAGCTCATGGACGCACTGGCGGGGCTCAACCCGAACGACCGGACGGTGCTGGTGCTGCGCTACCTCGACGACCTGTCGGTCACCGAGACGGCAGCCGTCCTCGGCGTGGCCGAGGGCACTGTCAAGAGCCAGTGCTCGCGCGCCTTGCACCGGCTCCGCGGGCTGCTGCCCGACGACGAGCCCGTGCGTACCGACCCGACGACCCGCGGAGGACGACCATGACCATCGAGGACACGCTGCGACACGAGCTGCGCGACGTCACCGCCAAGCCGTCGCTGGGTCCCGACCTGCAGACCACGCTGGCGTCGGGCCGGTCCCGTCGCCGCCGACGTACCGCCGGCCGGGTCGCGGGGGCCGGGCTGCTCGCCGGTGCGGTGGCCGTGGCCGCCGTGGCGCTGCTGCCGTGGGGCGACACCTCGACCAGCAGCGACGGCGATCAGCAGTGGGCGCTGGCGGTGCCTCCCGAGGACATCAACCCGCGCATCCTGGACCTGCTCCGCGCTGCTCTCCCGTCGGGCACCGAGCTGACCGACGTGCAGATGAAGGCCTGGCCCGCAGATGACGACGGCAACACGTCCGAGGCGGTCGGCCCCGGGTCGGACGACGGTTCGCTGCCCCCGGAGCGCTGGGACGAGGCCGTGGAGTGGTCGGTGTCGGCCGACGTGGGCGACGGCCACGAGCTGTCGGTCTCGATCATGCACGCGGAGAGCGAGACGGAGGGCGACTCCGCGCAGGCCTGCCGGTCCGACCTGCGCGCGGAGCTCTACCTGGTCTGTGACGTCGGTACCGACTCCGACACGGGCGTCGAGACGACCTACCGGCTCGCGTCCGAGCGCTGGGGGTCGGGAGCCTGGTACGTCGCCCCGCCGAGCGACATCGACCCCGACCAGCAGTGGTTCTCCCACGAGGTCGAGGCGCAGCCCGGTGGCGACTTCCTGCTCCGCGTGGTCGAGCGGGTCAAGACGCCGACCCGTGCCGGTGCTGAGGCCCAGCAGCTGCTCGACCGGGAGACGATGACCGGCCTGGTCCTCGACCCCGACCTGCTCGCCGCGGGCTGACCGGGTCTCAGCGGGCGGCCTGCCGGTCGAAGACGGCGGTGACCTCCTCCAGCGCGAGGCCCTTGGTCTCGGGCAGGAACCGGAACACGAACCACGCCGCCAGCACCGAGAGCGCGGCGAGCAGCACCATCACCCACGCCAGTCCCCAGGCCGCGTTCAGCGTCGGGAACCACTGGATGATGACGAAGTTGGCCAGCCAGTCGAGGCTGGCGCAGGCGGCCGCCGCGCGACCGCGTACGGCGGTGGGGAACACCTCGCCCTGGATCAGCCACCCGGTCCCGCCGACCCCGATCGCGAACGCGGTGATGAACAGCGAGAAGCCGATCATCACGATCCAGACCCGCGGCAGGCCGGTGAAGGCCTGCACGCCGAGCGCCGCGATCAGGATCGACACCGCCATCCCCAGGAAGCCGCCGATCGCCAGCCGCCGGCGGCCGATCGTGTCGATGTAGCGGAAGGCGAAGAACGTCGCGACCACGTTCACGGCACCCAGGATCCCCGCCGCGATGACCCCGGCGACCGCGGCGTCGACGGCCGACTTGCCCTCCTGCAGGTAGCCGCCCAGCAGCTGCGGGCCGTAGTAGAAGGGGACGTTGATGCCGGTGATCTGCTGGAAGATGAAGAAGACGGAGACCACGGCGAGCGCGCGCTTCACACCGGGGGTCCACAGCGTCTTGCGCTCGAGCCGGCGCTCGGTCTCGACGATCTGCTCGGCGGTCTCGCGCACCTCGTCCTCGGTGACGTCGACGCCCAGCGTGCCGAGGGCCTGCTGCGTGTCCGCGTAGCGCTTGTTGAGCATCAACCAGCGCGGCGACTCCGGCATCCGGGCGCGCAGCAGCAGCGCCAGCACCGCGGGCACCGCACCGATGCCGAGGATGATCCGCCAGTCGGCGCCGGTGGCCGACTCGGGGGCGATCTTGAAGGTCACCACGGCGACGACGTACGACACGAAGATGCCGACCGTGATCATCCACTGCTGCATGATCATCAGCGCGCCGCGCCGTTTCCGCGGGGCGAACTCGGCGATGTACGCGGTGGCGATGGCCGAGTCGGCGCCGACGGCCAGGCCGATGAGGGTGCGCGCGACGAGCAGGACCTCGGTGTTCGGGGCCACCGCGGACAGCAGCGATCCGACCGCGTAGATGCCGGCGTCGACGATGAGCAGCGACTTGCGTCCGAACCGGTCGGTGAGCGGACCTGCGGCCAGGGCGCCGACGGCGGCGCCGAGCGACGCTCCCGCGACCAGGTAGCCGGTGGCGAAGGGGGACAGCTCGTAGGGGACGAAGTCCAGGACCGAGCCGATGACCGCGGTGTCGTACCCGAACAGGAAGCCCCCGATGCACGAGAGCACGGCCAGGTACCAGTAGAACGAGGTCGTGGCCTGGGAGTCCAGGTTGGCGAGAACGCCCTCGCCGCCCGGCTGCTCGGCCTCAGGCTCGATCTCGGTGCTCATCGGCTGTCTCCTCGCCGTCGTCCGCCCGGGTGCACTTATCCCCAGCCCGGGCGACTCGAAACGCGGCCTTGCCTCCCGCCACCCGCCGGGCTGTCGGTAGGCGGCGGGAGACTGACCGACATGGCCTACGACGTGGATCTCGCGGATCGTGTCCGGGAGGCGCTTGGCGCCGAAGCCGGCGTGACGGAGAAGCGCATGTTCGGTGGGCTCGCCTTCCTGGTGCACGGGCACCTGGCCGTCAGCGCGAGCAGCAGGGGCGGCCTGCTGCTGCGCATCGACCCGGCCGAGGCCGACACCCTGCTGCGGGAGCCGCACGTGCGCCGCTTCGAGATGCGGGGGCGAGAGATGGCCGGCTGGCTGCACGTCGACGCGACGGCGGTCGAGACCGACGACGAGCTGCGGCGCTGGGTGGACCACGGCGTCGGCTACGCCCGCTCCTTGCCGCCCAAGTGACCACCGCTGGCGGCGTGCGGTGGCGCGGCGGGCAGTTGAACCGTGACGTGGAGCCCTCCAGCGAAGCGGGGGGTGAGGGTGAGTGTTCCGTCATGCGCCTGGGCGATGCTCTGGACGATGGCCAGGCCGAGGCCGACACCTGCGTAGCCGTCGCGGATGCGTCCCGTGCCGCGCTGGAACGGCTCGACGATCGTGGACACCAGTTGTGGGGTGAGCTGCTGCCCGGTGTTCTCGACAGTGAGCACCACACTCGTGGGGTGAACGCTGGTCGTCACGCACACGGTGCCCTGTTCAGGCAGGTTGTGGACGATCGCGTTGTGCACGAGGTTCGTGGTCATCTGCAGCAGCAGCGCCTGCGATCCGATGGTCGGTGCGATGCCGCCGGAGGTCTCGATCGTGACACCGCGCCCCTCCGCCAGCGGGAGCAGCGTCTCGGTGGCCTCCTCCGCCAGCAGGGACAGGTCGACGTGTTCTCGGGTGAAGGATCGCTGGTCGGCGCGGCTGAGCAGCAGCAGTGCCTCAGTGAGGTCGATCGCTCGGGTGTTGACGTAGTGGAGGCGGTCGACAAGCTCGTCGGTGTTTCGGTTCGGATCGTTGCGGGCGACGTCGAGCAGTGTCTGCGTGATCGCCAGTGGGGTGCGCAGCTCGTGGGAGGCGTTGGCGGCGAATCGCTGCTGTTCGGCGACGTGAGCCTCGAGCCGCGCGAGCATGGTGTCGAAGGCGTCCGCGAGCTCGCGGAACTCGTCGGTACGGCCGTCCAGCTGGATCCGGTGCGAGAGCGATCCGTCCGCGGCCAGGCGGGTGGCGCCAGTGATGCGCGTCAAGGGGGCGAGCATCCGGCCGGCGAGGATCCATCCTCCCAGCAGGCCGAACACCAGCAGGAACGCCAGCGCCGCGGCCGCCTTCGGGGCGAAGGCGCGCAGCAGGTCGGAGCGGTTGGGGACGAAGATCCCAGGGGTATTGCGACGCGTCAGGCCGGTGGTGTCGATGACCTCGGGTACGTAGCGCAGCAGGAACACCCACACAGCCGCGAGCAACAAGGCACTGGCGAGCACCAGGAAGCCGGCGTAGCTGAGGGTGAGCTTGAGCCGGACACTCAACCCAGGCTCCCTATTCACGCGCGTCGCCCGTGCGCTCGGGGCTGGCTGCGGTGTCGATGCGGTAGCCGACGCCGGGCACCGTGGCGATGATCCAGGGCTCGCCCAGGCGTTTGCGCAGTGCCGAGACGGTGATCCGCACGGCGTTGGTGAACGGGTCGGCGTTCTCGTCCCAGGCCCGCTCCAACAGTTCTTCGGCGCTGATCACACCGCCTTCGGCGGCGACGAGGATCTCGAGCACCGCGAACTGCTTCCGGGTCAGCGCGACGTAGCGGCCGTCGCGATAGACCTCGCGGCGGAACGGATCCACACGCAGGTCTGCGAGCTCCCGCACCGGTGGCCGGTGGTGGGCACGCCTGCGGTCGAGTGCTCGGAGCCTGAGCACGAGCTCGCGCAGCTCGAACGGCTTGGTCAGGTAGTCATCGGCGCCGAGCTCGAAGCCGGAGGCCTTGTCGTCGAGCCGGTCGGCAGCGGTGAGCATGAGGATCGGCATTCCGGTCCCGGAGGCGACGACGCGTTTGCCGATCTCGTCACCGGAAGGCCCGGGGATGTCGCGGTCGAGGACGGCGATGTCGTAGTCGTTGACGCTCAGCAGCTCCAGAGCGGTGTCACCGTCAGCGGCGACGTCGGCGGCTATCGCTTCCAGGCGTAGTCCATCGCGGATGGCCTCTGCCAGAAAGGGCTCGTCCTCGACGATCAACACACGCATCTCACTCTCGATGCTACGAGCCGGCGCATATCGCCGGCGTATCGAAAAGCGCATACGTGCCGGCAACACCGCGCTGCCTTCACTCGAGGGATGAACCACACCGCCCCAGCAGGAACAGCACCTCGCCGAGCTCGCCGGTTCGTTCTCGCGGGCCTGGCAGTCGTCGTCGCGGCGATCATCGCCACCCTCGGCCATCAATCGGTGTCGTCGTCGGCTCCCTCGCTCGGCGACGTTCTCCGCGGCGACCGGCATGGAGCGCTCGGCCAGGCTGACGGCGTCGTCCCCGACCGCGCGTCGGTCTTCGATGACGGGATTCCGGCAGTGGCCAACCTCGATCCGGGGCTGCTCGATGCCCTTCGCCGAGCCGCGACCGATGCAGCGGACGACGGCGTGGAGCTCCAGGTCAACAGTGGATGGCGCTCACCCGACTACCAGGAGCAGCTGCTCCGTGCGGCGGTCTCCGAGTACGGATCGGAAGCGGAAGCTGCCCGCTGGGTCGCCACGGCGAACACGTCGGCTCACGTGTCCGGGGACGCGGTCGACATCGGGCCCGCCCAGGCCACGGCCTGGCTGTCCGTGCACGGCGCCTCCTACGGGCTGTGCCAGATCTACCGCAACGAGTCCTGGCACTACGAGCTGCGCCCCGACGCCACCAGCCGTGGCTGTCCTGCCATGTATGCCGACCCGACGCACGATCCGAGGATGCAGCAGTGACTGGAGCGGGCGAGGGGAATCGAACCCCCACTGTCAGCTTGGGAAGCTGATGTTCTGCCATTGAACTACGCCCGCGAGCACTCCGGCCGAGCTCGGATCGGCCGACAGTGAGCGGCACCATACTAGGACGGCGCGGGAGGTCGGCCCTTCGCTAGGGTGCGCAGGTGCTGCTCTCCGACCGCGACATCCGGGCCGAGGTCGACGCCGGTCGGGTGGGGCTGGATCCGTACGACGCCACGATGGTGCAGCCGTCCAGCGTCGACGTGCGACTGGACCGGATGTTCCGGGTCTTCGAGAACCACCGCTACCCGCACATCGACCCCGCGGAGGAGCAGCCGGAGCTCACCCGGCAGGTCGAGCCGAACGGTGACGAGCCGTTCATCCTGCACCCGGGCGAGTTCGTGCTCGGCTCGTCGTTCGAGCTGGTCACGCTGCCCGACGACGTCGCGGCGCGACTGGAGGGCAAGAGCTCGCTGGGCCGGCTCGGACTGCTCACCCACTCCACGGCCGGGTTCATCGACCCCGGGTTCTCCGGGCACGTGACGCTCGAGCTCAGCAACGTCGCCACGTTGCCGATCAAGCTGTGGCCGGGGATGAAGATCGGCCAGCTGTGCTTCTTCCGGCTGTCATCGGCGGCCGAGCATCCGTACGGCTCGGCGGTGTACGGCTCGCGCTACCAGGACCAGCGCGGTCCGACGCCGTCGCGGTCGTACGCGAACTTCCACCGCACCCGGGTGTAGCGACGGGCTGCGGCTCAGCCGCCACCCCGGACCTTCCGGCGACCCGATCGTCCGGACGCGCGTACGGCCGGAAGAGCGTGACCGTGAGGGTCAACACCGGCGGGCCACCACGTCAGCGGTGTACTCGGCGTGCTGGTGCAGGACCAGGTTGTCGCCGTCGACGTGGGCGTCGACCCGCAGTCCGGGCGAGCGCCAGCGGCCGTCGGCGTCGCGGTGCAACGGCACCGGTCGCTGGCCGGCGACGACGAGGCTGAGCCCTGCGCCGACGGCACGCAGCTCGAGCTCGCCGCGCTCCCAGCGGTAGCGCCCGGCGAGGTCCGCGGGCAGGCGTGGGTCTGCCGTGTCCGCCGCCTCCGGCGCCGACTCGGGCAGGCGGCCGTTCCGGCGCAGGGCGGGGAAGACCACCTCGTCGATGAGCACCTCACCGTGCTCGGCGTTGGCCATCGCCACCGCTCCGCGCCCGTCGCCGTGCAGGACGGCACTGGTGCGGTAGCCCTCGTCGGTGCCCTGGTGACCGATCCAGTCCTCGTCGTCGTCGGGGAGCCGAAGTCCCAACCCGTACGGCACGTTGTCGGCGGCCGGCGTCGCCATCTGCTCGGCGAGCGCCTGCGGGAGCAGCGCACCCGGGGCGCCGGCCCGGCTCGCGTCGATCGCGACGAAGAAGCGGGCCAGATCGGTGGGGGTGGACCACAATCCGGCGGCCGCCATCTCCGGGTAGGTGTGCCAGCGACCGGGCACCGGTGACGGACCAGGCACGTGGCCGGTGGCGGCCTCGGCCGCGCGGGTGGCGGGCAGCGGCTGCGCGTACGTGCTGTCGCGCATTCCGAAGGGACCGAGCACCAGCTCGTCGGCCAGCGCCGGGAAGTCGAGCCCGGTGGCGTCGACGAGCAGCTGCTGCAGCACGCAGTAGCCGCCGCCGGAGTAGCTGAACTGCAGGCCGGGGATGCTGCTCACCCGTACCGGCAGGCTGTTGCCGCGGCCGTCGAGGACGTCGACCAGGGACGGGACGGCGCCGCCGGCGGGGTAGCCCGCGAAGCCGTGCACGGTGAGGCCGGCGGTGTGCGAGAGCAGCTGGCGCACCGTCAGCCGTGGCTGCCACTCGCCGACCGCGGGCACCCGCCAGCTGCGCAGCCACTCGTCGACCTGGCCGTCGAGGTCGACGACACCCTCGGCGACCAGTCGCAGGGCGACGGCCGCGGCGACGGGCTTGCTGACCGAGCCGGCCTGGAAGATCGTGCGCGGGGTGACCGGGTCGTCGTCGCCGACCCGGCCGACCCCCGCGCACCAGACGTCCGTGACCTCACCGGCGTCGAGCACGGCAACGCTGACGCCGGGCGTCATGCACCAGCGCATCCAGTCGGCCATCGCGGCCGGCGGGGTGCTGCGGGGCAGATCGCCGACGGGCGCGTGGGCCAGGGCCTCGGTCAGCGGCGTCGTCGTGGCGGTGGGCATCAGGCGGGGCCCGGACGGTCCAGCTCGTCGGCCAGCCTGCGCAGGGTGCGGGCTGTGCCCCGACGGAACCGGCGCTCGTGGGCCGGCTGCGGCGCGACCCGCCGGGGGGTGAGCTGCTCGGAGATCTCGCGGCTGGCGATGTCGTAGCTGAGGTGGTTCATGGTGGTTCCCTTCCGGTGGATGGGCGTGCTGAGGAGAGCTGACGTGCGATGTGGGAGTGGGTTGGCGGTGGTCGGGGTGTCGGGCGCCTCGGTCAGGCGCCTCGGTCAGGCGCGGGCCAGGGCGATGTCGCCCGACACGGTGTTGACGCGCAGCTCGACGCTGTCCTCGTCCTCGCCCGGCGGCTCGCCTCCGGACAGCGCTGAGTCGAGGCTGCCGCTGATCGTGTTCACGTCGAGCCACACGGCGGTGCCGTCGGCGACCCCGACGTGGATGTCGCCGGAGGCCGAGTTGAGGCGCACCCGGCCGCGCTCGACGCGGCCGAGATGCTGGTCGCCCGAGGCCGTGTTGGCGGTGACGTCGTCACCGGCGGTGTCGACCGAGACGTCACCGGAGCCGCTGTTGACCTGGAGCGGACCTGCTGCCCGCTCGACCCGAATGTCGCCGGAGCCGGTGCTGACCCGCCCGGAGGCACCCACCAGGCGGGCGACGACGTCGCCGGAGCCCGTGGTGACGGTGCTGGTGCCGTTGGCGGTGCCGACGGTGACGTCACCCGATCCGGACTGCACCCGCAGCTCGCCGGTGTGGTCCAGGCGCAGGTCGCCGGAGCCGGTCTTGACCTGGGAGTCGCCCAGCGGGCCGCTGGTGACCACGTCGGCCGACTCGGTACGGATGTCGAGGCGGCTCTGCGGCGGCAGCGTCACGACCACCTCGATCTCCGCGCTGCGCCGCAGGAACCCGGCCCGGCGGGGCACCTCGACGACGACCTCGTCGCCGCGGTGCTCGACCACCGTCTGGTCGACGGTCTCGCGGCTGCTCTCGCCGCCACGGACGTCGACGGTGACCTGGTCGGTCTCCTTGGCCTCGACCTCGAGCCGCCCAGCGCCCATCTGGACGCGCAGCCGGACCGGCCCGGAAACGGCGAAGTCGTGCATGGTGGGGCCTTCCTGCTGGGGGGACTGAGCGGACATCCACGTGGTCTCGGCGCTGGTGTCGGTGCTGATGTCGGGGGCCGTGAAGCCGGCTTTCGAGTCCGTCATCGGACCCACCCCTGCACCCGGCGCGGCCGGCGCGGGCCGAAGCCTGGCGGTGAGGGCGGGGCCGGGGGACTCGGCGGACCGAACGGGAACGACCCCAGGTCGATGTCGACGTTGACCGCCCGCTCCCGGGTAGCCAGCCGCAGCGCCTGCACGATCCAGGCGTTCAGCGACTGTCCGGTGCGGTTGGCGACCTCCTCGGCCCGGACCTTGACCTTCTCGGGCAGCCGGACGGTGATGCGGACGAGGGTGTCGTCCTCGTCGGCGGCCTCGTCGGAGGGCTCGTCGACCGGGATCTGCTGGGTCTCGTCGGCCTCCGGCTCGGTGAAGGTGACCGCGAACTGGGGGTCGCGACCCTTGAGCCGCACATCGACCGCGGCGCCGGGCAGCTGCTGAGTCACCTCCGCCGCCGCGTCGGACAGCGCTTCGAGCACCGTCATCCGCACCGAAGAGTCCAGCGCGAGGGTGAGCCGTTCCGCCACCGCGCGGGCCTCGGGGCCGGCTGCCTCGGCGGCCGACGTGAGGTCCGAGCGGAGCCGGTCGACGTAGGGGGTGAGGTCCATGACGCCACTTTGACAGCCTCATGACGTCACGTCAACCCTCCATGGCGTCAGTTCTGACAACATGTGGCGTCACTTGTCGTCTTGACGGCGTCATCACGACGCCCGGTCTGACGTCCACCGCGACGCCTGACCGAGCCATCCGGGTGCGTAGGCTCCCGGCGTGCGGGTGGCGGAGGAGGTCGCGGACGCCCTGGCAGACGGCCGACCCGTGGTCGCGCTGGAGTCGACGATCATCAGCCACGGCCTGCCGCGACCGGGCAACCTCGATGCGGCCCGGTCGTTCGAGGGCCAGCTGCGGCAGGCGGGCGTGGTGCCGGCGACGGTGGCGGTGCTGGACGGCGAGGTACGCGTCGGACTGAGCGACGACCAGCTGTCCCGCGTCGCCGGCGACGACGACGTGGTCAAGGTCAGCGTGCGTGACCTGCCGGTCGCCGCGGCGCGGGGTCGGAGCGGGGCCACCACGGTGGCCGCGACCGCGTACCTCGCCGACCGGGCGGGCATCCGGGTCTTCGCCACCGGCGGGCTCGGCGGGGTACACCGGCACGCGGCCCAGACGTTCGACGAGTCGGCCGACCTGCCGACGCTGGCGCGTACGCCGATCGTCGTGGTCTCAGCGGGCGTCAAGTCCATCCTCGACGTCGGCGCCACGCTGGAGCGGATGGAGACGCTGGGCATCACCGTGCTGGGCCTCGGCACCGACTGCTTCCCGGGGTTCTGGGTCAGCGACTCCGGGCACCCGCTGGACTGGCAGGTAGCCGACGAGGTGGCCGTCGCCCGGGTCATGGCAGCTCGCGACGAGCTGGGCCTCGACTCGGCGGTCGTGGTCGCGAACCCGTTGCCGCTCGAGGAGCAGCTCGACCCCGACCTGCACGACGACGCGCTCCGCCGCGCCCTCGACGCGGCAGACCAGCGTGGCCTGCGCGGCAAGGAGGTGAGCCCGTTCCTGCTGGCCGAGATGGTCGAGCAGACCGGGGGTCGCAGCCTGGAGGTCAACCTGCGCATCGCGGCGGGCAACGTCGACGTGGCGGGCCGGATCGCCACGGCCTGGGCCAGCCTGCGCCCGTGACCGGCCGCGGGGTGCTGGTCGTCGGCGACGTGGTCGACGACGCCCTGGTCCGGCCGCTCGGAGCGACCACGGTGGCCAGTGACACCGCGGCGCGGATCGAGCGGCAGCCCGGCGGATCGGCGGCCAACGTCGCCGCGTGGCTCGGCCGTGCCGGCGCCCGGGTGCGGTTCGTCGGCAGGGTCGGAGCGGACGACGTGTCGCGACACACCTCGGCCCTCACAGCGCACGGGGTCGACGCCCGGCTGGTGGGCGACGACGCTCGCAGCACCGCCGCGATCGTGCTGCTGGTCGACCCGGCGGGCGAGCGCACGATGTACGTCGACCGCGGCGCCAACGCCGGACTGCGGTCCGCGGACGTGCCCGACGAGACGTGGGACGGCGTCGGCCACCTGCACCTCACCGGCTACTCGTTCTTCGACCCCGACGTGCGGGAGGTCGCGCTCGACCTGGTCCTGCAGGCCGGGACCCGCGGTGTCGCGGTGAGCGTCGATCCCAGCTCGTCGGCCTTTCTGCGCGCGGCGGACGGCTTCACAGGCTGGCTGCGTGGCGTCTCGCTGCTGACGCCCAACGTCGACGAGGCAGCGGTGCTCACCGGCGAGCCGGATCCGGAGCGCGCCGCGACGGCGCTGCTGGAGCATGTCCCCGAGGTGGTCGTCACCTGCGGTCGAGATGGCGTGCTGTGGCAGGCGAGGGGCTCGGATCCGTTGTGGGCAGCGGCACCCGAGGTCGCCGTGGTGGACACCACCGGCGCGGGTGACGCCTTCTGCGCCGGCCTGCTGGCGGCCCGGGCGCAGGACGCGTCGGTCGCGGACCAGCTCGCTGCGGGATGCCGGCTCGCGGCGGCGGCCGCGGCCCGGCTCGGCGGACGCCCGCACGGGGACGGCTGACCGGTTTATCCATTGACAGGCGCGGCGGTGGCTTGCCACGGTGCCCGCGTGACGTACCCCTCGTCGTTCACCTGACCTGGCACCGTCCCGCGCAGCCTGGCCGTTCGCGCGCTGGGCTATTTCGCGTTGCGCGACCTCATCCCGATGTACGCGCTGTACGCGCTGCTGTTCGCCGACCACGGGATGTCGGTCGGGCAGATCTCGTCGCTGTTCGTCATCTGGTCGGTGACCTCGTTCGTGCTGGAGGTGCCGTCGGGTGCCTGGGCCGACACGGTGTCGCGACGGGCCCTGCTGGTGCTCAGCGCCGTGCTGTACGCGTGCTGCTTCGCCGCCTGGACGTACGCGCCCTCGTACGTCGGCTTCGCAGCGGGCTTCGTGCTGTGGGGCGTCAGCAGCGCGCTGATGTCCGGCACGTTCGAGGCGCTGCTGTACGACGAGCTCGCCGCGGTCGAGGCGACGGATGCGTACGCGGGCCTGATGGGAGCGGCGCACTCCGTGGCGATGGGCTGCAACCTGGTCGCCACCGTGGTCGCCGCGCCGCTGTACGCGATCGGCGGCTACCACCTGGTCGGGGCAGTGAGCGTCGCCGTCGCACTGCTGCAGGGAGTGCTCGCGCTCGCGCTGCCCGCGGCGCCGCGCGCCACGACAGCGGACGAGGTGCTGGCCGAGGAGGGCGCGGGCAGGCGGACCAGCTTCGCCACGCGCTACCTCGGGATGCTGCGGACCGGAGTGGGCGAGGTGCACCGGCGTCCGGTGGTGCGGCACGGCGTGCTGCTGTGCGCGCTGCTGCTGGGCACCACGGCGTACGACGAGTTCTTCCCGCTGCTGGCGCGCGAGCAGGGCGCGACCGCGACCGCGGTGCCGTTGTTGATCGGCATCACCGTGCTGGGTCAGATGATCGGGACCGCGCTGGCCGGCCGGACCGCGCGGCTGGGGTCGCGTGCCATCGCAGCGATCGTGGCCGCAGCGGCCGTCGGGCTGGTGGCGGGGTCGCTGCTGAGCCAGGTGGTCGGCTTCGTCCTGCTGGGTGTGGGCTACGGGCTCGCTCACAACGCCACGATCGTCAGCGAGGCGCGACTGCAGGACGCGATCGAGGGCCGGGCGCGCGCCACGGTGACCTCGGTCTACGGGCTGCTCAGCGAGGTGGTGGCGCTCGTCGCGTTCGCGTTGTTCGCGCTGGGCGCGACCTGGTGGTCGGTCGCCAGCACGATGGCGGCACTGACCCTCCCCGTCGCCGTCGTCGCACTGCTGGTGCCGCGCTGGCTGCCGGCCCGGCGAACCGAGCCGGAGAGCCGCGCGCTCACCGAGATGCCGCCGATTGGGTGATCGCGGCACCTGATGGCGCCACTCGTGGCACCTCGCGGTGCGGTGGATCCGCGGTGGTCACGCCTCCGGCCGGTATGCGTCGTCGGTCGACGGGTCGCCGGGCTCGACGTCGTCGACATCGCCACCGTCTGCACCGCCACCGGCCGGACTGTCGACCGCCTCTCCTGCCTCGAAGGTGGTCGCCCCCGCGCCCGCACCGACCTCGGGGGTGGCGGTCACGCTGTCGGGGTCGCCGGCCTCGACAGCGGTCGGCTCGGCCGCGGTGGCGTCTGCGTCGTCGCCCCGCTGCACCGCCGCAAGCAACAGCTGGGCGACGTCGAGCACCTCGACCTCGTTGCGGGCCTCGCCGGCCGCCTGCTGTGCGGTCAGCCCGTCCGAGAGCATCACCCGGCAGAAGGGGCAGCCGACGGCGATCTGGTCGGCGCCGGTCGCGACCGCCTCGGCCGTGCGGGCGGAGTTGACCCGGGTGCCGATCTTCTCCTCCATCCACATCCGGGCACCGCCGGCGCCACAGCAGAACGACCGTTCCGAGTTCCGCGGCATCTCGGTGAACGTCGCACCGGGTAGCACCTCGAGCAGCTCGCGCGGCGGCGCGTACACCTCGTTGTGCCGACCGAGGAAGCACGGGTCGTGGTACGTGATCGTCTTGCCGGCAACGGATCCGCCGGTGTCGGCCACGGGGGTGAGCCGCCCGTCGCGGACCAGCCTGTTCAGCAGCTGGGTGTGGTGCACCACCTCGAGCGAGACACCGACCTGCTCGTACTCGTTCTTCAGCGTGTTGAAGCAGTGCGCGCAGGTCGCGACCACCTTGGTGGCCTTGGCCTCGGTGAGGACCTCGGCGTTCTGCATCGCGAGCATCTGGAAGACGAACTCGTTGCCCGCGCGACGCGCCGGGTCGCCGGTGCACGTCTCGCCATCACCGAGCACGGCGAAGTCGACGCCAGCGGTGTGCAACAGCTCGGCGACCGCACGCGTGGTCTTCTTCGCCCGGTCCTCGTACGCGCCGGCGCAGCCGACCCAGAACAGCCACTCGACCTCGGACAGGTCCTCGACGTCGGTGCCGACGACCTTGGGCTCGAACGGCAGGTCCTTGGCCCAGTCCATCCGGGCCGACTGGGCCATGTTCCAGGGATTGCCCTTGTTCTCCAGGCCTTTGAACAGCTGGTTGAGCTCGGCCGGGAAGTTCGACTCGACCAGCACCTGGTAGCGGCGCATGTCCATGATGTGGTCGACGTGCTCGATGTCGACAGGGCACTGCTCGACGCAGGCACCGCAGCTGGTGCACGACCAGAGCACGTCGGGGTCGATGACGCCGCCCTGGTCGAGCGGGGCGACCAGGGGACGCTCCGCCTCGGCCTTGACGGCGTCGGGCAGCGACTCGCGCGCGTCCTCTGCCGCCTGCAGGTACGGCGCCTTCGCGAACGCGTGGTCGCGCAGGTCGAGGATGAGCATCTTGGGTGAGAGCGGCTTCTCGGTGTTCCACGCCGGGCACTGCGACTGGCACCGTCCGCACTCGGTGCAGGTGGCGAAGTCGAGCATCCCCTTCCAGGTGAAGTCCTCGATCTTGCCGCGGCCGAAGACGTCGGTGTCCGGGTCTGCCTCCTCGAAGTCGAGCGGCTTGCCGTTGCTCATCATCGGCGTCATCGCGCCGAGCGCCTTGGGGCGCCGCGAGAACAGAACGTTCAACGGGGCAACGAAGATGTGCAGGTGCTTGGAGTAGACGACGATCACCAGGAAGGTGAGCATCACGCCCAGGTGGGCCAGCAGCCCGACCGACTCCAGCACCTCGTTCGCGTCGTGCCCGAGGGGTTCGAGGACTCGCGCCGCACCCTCGGACACGAAGGCGCCGGAGTCGTACGGGAAGTTGCCAGCGTTGCTGGCCGCGCCCCGGTACAGGAACATCGTCCAGATCACGTTGAAGATCATGAACAGGATCAACCACGCGCCACCGAGGTGCGAGCCCTTGAACCGCGACCGCCGGTCGAGCCGCGCGGGAGAGTTGCGTAGCCGGATGACGGCGAACGTCACGATGCCGATCAGTGCCAGGGACGCGATCAGGTCCTGCAGGAATCCGAGTACGGCCCAGCGCCCGATCAGCGGGATCGCGAAGTCGTCGTCGAACAACGCGCCGTATGCCTCGAGGTAGACGCTGGCCAGGATCAGGAACGCCCAGAAGACGACGAAGTGAGCGGCCCCGGGCACGGTCCACTTGAGCAGCTTGCGCTGGCCGAACACCTCGACGAGCTGCGTACGGACCGCCTCGCCGGCCCGCTGCCGCACACCCACCAGGCGTTCGGGGGCGGGCTGCCCGGACTGGCCGAGCCGGTACAGCCACCAGACGCGCCGGGCCGCCACCGCGACGGCCACCACAGTCAGGGCGAGCCCCAGGACCAGTCGGAGGATCACGGCTTCGACTCCCAATTCGCCCGGTCAGCGGCGCGCCCGCGGTGCTCCGGGGATGCTACACACGGGCTGCCCGCCGACGGTCGGGTGTCAGGGGTCTTAGGGGGTCGCCGTGCCGAATACCTCGATCTCGGTCATGTCCATGAACTCGCACCCGCCGAACGCCCCGTCGGGGCAGTTCGTCTCGATGTCGGGGACCTGGGGGCTGTCCATCCAGAACCGGACGAAGTTGACGCCGCTGACGTCTTGCGACGACTCCACGTCGAAGTAGTGCCCGCGGGTGTCGGGGTCCTCGACGGTGCCGAAGGCGTCGTCGGCAACCTCGGTCCACGCCGTGCCGTTGGCGGAGACCTCGATCCGGTACTCGTTGGTCGACGAGCTGCCCGGGTCGCCGCAGACGTTGGTGGGGTCGACGCGGAAGGCCGTGCCTGCCTCCGGGTCGGTCCCGGCGGCGATGTCAATCGTCTCGGGGAGCTCGACCACGATGAACTTCGGCACCGGCGTGTTGGTCGGCTCGCCGGCGTCGTTGCCTGTCGTGCTGCCCCAGCCCGTCCCCTGGGCTCCGTCGATGGCCCTTGCCGGTCCACAGCCGAACGGCGTGTAGTCGGGTCCGTTGAAGTCGTCGAGGGTGGCACCGCCGCTGCTGGCAGCCCAGTCGCGACGGGTCTCGAAGTCCACCCGGCGGGTGCCGCCGCTCGGCACGCTGGCCGCCCTCACGATCGTCTCGTAGCCGGCACCGATGACGGCGACCTTCTGGTACTTGCCTGCCCGGACGTTGTCGATCCGGTAGACGCCGTTGTCGTTCGCCGCGTCGGTGTACTCCGGGTGACCGGTGATCGTCACGCTGGCGCCGACCGCCGGGTCGCCGGTGACCGGATCGGTGATCAGCCCTTGCAGCGCGCCGCGCGGCTTGTCCGGTGCCGGCGGGATCTTGAAGCTCTCGATCGGCTGGGAGTCGCCTGCGTTGACCGAGCCGGCATACCAGCCCATGCCGCGGTGCGAGAACAGCCGCCACAGCGTGGCGCTGTGCGCGCTGTCGTAAGCAACGGTGTCGGCGGTGATGATGGCGTTGCGCATGTCCAGCATCGACGGGTCGGCGGCGGACAGCTCCATGCCGCGGGTGATCAGGTTGTCGGCCACCCGGCGGCCGAGCCGCTCGCGGATGTCCCACAGCGTCTGCGACCACACCTCGCCGCTGGCGTGCACCTCGGGGGTACCACCGATGGTCGGGAAGTCACCGTAGGTGTAGCCACCCTTGTCGCCGTTGATGTCCGTGCACGGGCCGGCCGTGGAGTCGGGGTCGCAGTCCATCGCCTCGGTGCGGAAGGTGAACTTGTCGGCCAGGGTGTACTTGCCCTCGCGGATCTGGCCGTCACGGGACGTGCTGTCCTTCTGCAGCCCCTGGGCGACCAGGAAGTCCATCGCGTAGTAGTCGCTCCACGCCTCGCCCATGGAGCCGGCCTGGATGCCACTGATCGTCGAGTTGCCGTCGGCGTCGACCACCAACCGGTTGGACAGGCCGTGGGTGTACTCGTGGTAGAGGATGCTCGCGTCGAAGGCCCCGCTCATGGGGACCCACGGCTCGACGGTGTTCGGCGTGTGCGGGAAGTGCCACAGGTACATCTGCATGGTCGGGGCGATGCCGTCGGGCGGCGTCGACATGTTCGCGTTGTCGATGTGGTTGGCGTCCGGCAACCCGTTGTCGGTGTTCGCGCCGTCCAGCGCGTGCAGCAGGATCGGGTCGCCGTCGACCGCCTCGAAGTTGCCCGCCTGCGGCGTGAAGCCGATGACGCCGCGCGCCAACCAGTCGTGGAACTTGTTGGCCAGGAAGAACGCGTTCGTCACGTCGGCCTTGCGGTTCGCCCGCCACGAGTACGCCTGGTCGGGGTCCCAGGTGCAGACGAACTTCGCGCTGCACAGCCGGTTGGAGTCGAAGTGCCGGAGGTTGAACTGGGGCCCGCTGTTGGTGCCCGGGATCGGAGTCAGCTCGTTGTCGGAGAAGGTGTTGCTGTCGTCGACGTCGGCCCACGCGGAGACGTACGCGCCGCGCAGCCAGCCGCGGCGCTCACCGAGCCAGCCCTTGTCGTAGAAGTTCACGACCCGCGGCTTTCCGCCCCTGGCGGCACCCGGGTAATAGTCGTAGACCTTCGCGTCGCCCCGGTCGTTGTCGACGAGGTCGCGGCGGTAGAGGACCGCACCGCTGTCGGCGTCGACCACGTGGGTGTAGACGAGCCCGTCGCCTGCGTCGGTGTAGGTCGACCAGCCGAGCCGCAGGCCCTGCGGTGTGAGGAACCACGACAACGTGGCCTGGTCGCCGTTGGCCCACCGGGTGACCACGCCGTCTGCTGTGCGCTCGGCTGCGTCCTCGTCGGCGGAGCCCCCGACGTCCTCGGCGGCGCCGCTGCGCGCGGAGGCGGCCGACGTCGCCGGCTCGGTCGGGATGCCGGCGGCCAGTCCGGCCAGGTCGCCCACCGGCGAGCCCTGCACGGCGATCAGCCGACCCTCGTCGCTGACGTGTGCGCGCAGGCCGTTGCCGAAGACCTGGACGCCCCGGACCGTCTGCGTCCACGACAGGTGGTGCGTGCCCTCCACGTCGACGTAGTCGTTGGCGAGGCGGAAGGTCCGCAGGTCGGCAGACGTCAGCCCGAGGGCGCCGAGGTGGGCGCGCACGTAGTCGAGGACCACGGTGCGGGCCGACGCACTGCTCGGCCCGGTCAGGTAGCCCTCCCACGACCCCAGCTGGCGGGGAGTGCCGGTGAGCGGGTCGACGTCGACCATGGCGTTCACACCGACGAGGTCGGTCAGCCGGTTGGTCGCGTCGGACGCGGAGCGCAGCAGCGCCTCGCCGTGAGCGGTGGTGGTGGTCACCGCGCGGGCGTCGTAGTCGCCCATCCGCTCGTGCCCGCCCTGCGTCCCGGCGAACGCTGACCCGTTGCCCTCTGCCGCCGCCTCGTCGGCCACGGTCCCGGCCCTCGCCGGCCCCACCAGGGCGACCGCTGCCGCACCGACTGCCAGCACGGCCAGGACACGGCGGGGGAGTCGCGAGGGTCGGATCGACGACATGGGGTCTCCTGGTCGGTCGAGGGGTGAGCCGGGGATGCCGCAGTGACTGTAGGCCCAACTGTCCGGTATGCACCAGAGTGCATTGGGTTGGTCGGGGGTCAGCGCAGCGGCAGCTCGACCGACCAGATCCGGGCCAGCGGGGTGTAACCGACCCGCCGGTTGACGGCGAGCATCGGAGCGTTGTCGTCGTCGTTGACCGTGGTCGCGGAGCGGATCCCTGCGGCCGCCATCGCCCGCAGCGCCTCCGACTTGACCAGCGTCGCCAGCCCGCGGCCCCGCGCCTCCCGGCGAGAGGCGGTGATGCTGGTGAACGCCTGACCACGGCCGAGGTCGGCACGGGTGCTGGTGAAGGCGAGGACCCTGGCGCCGTCGAGAACGGCCGCGCCGAGCTCCGGGTGGTGGTCGGGCTCCTCCCAGAAGGACGCGAACGCGTCGGGCGTCATGGTGTGCGACAGGCCGCTGGGGTCGTCGGCGGCGGTGTCGTTCAGCACCGCCAGCACCTCGGCCCGGTCCGGCAACGCGTCACAGCCGACGAGCCGCAGCCCCGCGGGCAGGCTCGCCGGCGCGGGCGCGGCCGCCGGGTCACAGGCGTTGACCGTGTGCGGGCGTACCCGACGGGCGCCCCACTGCTCGGCCACGATCACGCCGTCCTGGTCGTCGGCGAGTGCGTGCAGCACGTCTGCCTCGTGGGCGCGGGCGACCAGCAGTGCCTCCGCGAGCAGCGCGCCGCCGATGCCGCGGCGCCGCTCGTCGGGATGCACCACGAGCGCCAACATGGCGCGGGTGCGGTCGGCGGACTCGAGCCGCAGGCGCGACTCGGCGACGACGCGACCGTCGGCGGCCGTCCCCACCCACTGGTGCATCGTGATGCCCGGGTCACTCCGGTGCAGCCGGGCCCGCGTGCCGGCGTCGGTGACCACCAGGTGCGGGTGGGCGACCGACCAGACCGCGGCGATCGCCCCGGCGTCGTCGGCCGTCTCCTGCCTGATCACCGCGTCACCGTACGGCGGGGACCGATGCGGTGGCGCGAGCGGGCACCCGGGGTGGACGCTGGGCAGCGTGCACCCAGACGTGAGCGTCGGAGTCGGTCCGGTCACTGCCGACGAGGTGGTCGGGGTCGCCCGCCACGGCGCCGGCGCACGGCTCACGCCCGAGGCGGAGCAGGCGATCATCCGTGCCCGGGAGGCCGTGCAGGTCCTGGCGGGTGACGACCTCCCGCACTACGGGGTGTCCACCGGCTTCGGGGCGCTCGCCACCGTGCACATCCCGGTCGAGCGGCGGGCCCAGCTGCAGCGCAGCCTGGTCAGGAGTCATGCGGCCGGCACCGGGCCCGACGTCGAGACCGAGGTGGTCCGTGCGCTGATGCTGCTGCGGCTGTCGACGCTGGCCACCGGACACACCGGCATCCGGCTGGAGACCGCCCGCGTGCTGGCCGCCCTGCTCACCCACGGCATCACCCCCGTGGTGCCGGAGCACGGCAGCCTCGGCTGCTCCGGCGACCTGGCGCCGCTGGCGCACTGTGCGCTGGCGCTGATGGGCGAAGGCGTGGTGCGCGACCCCCAGGGTGCGCGCCGCCCGGCGGTCGACGTGCTCGCGGAGGCCGCGATCGTGCCCGTCCAGCTGGCCGAGAAGGAGGGGCTGGCGCTGATCAACGGCACCGACGGCATGCTCGGCATGCTGCTGCTCGCGCTGCACGACCTGCGGCTGCTGCTGCGCACCGCCGACGTCGTCGCCGCGATGAGCGTCGAGGCCCTGCTCGGCACCGACCGGGTGTTCGCCGCCGACCTGCAGGCGCTGCGTCCGCACCCCGGCCAGCTGGCGAGCGCCGCCAACGTCCGCGCGATGCTCGACGGCTCGCCGATCGTGGCGAGCCACCGAGGTCCCGACTGCACCCGGGTGCAGGACGCCTACTCGCTGCGCTGCGCACCGCAGGTGCACGGCGCGGCGCGCGACACCGTGACGTTCGCCGCCGGGGTGGCCGAGCGCGAGCTGGCCGCGGCGATCGACAACCCGGTCGTGCTGGACGACGGCAGGGTCGAGTCCAACGGCAACTTCCACGGCGCTCCGGTGGCGTACGCGCTGGACTACCTCGCCATTCCCGTTGCAGACGTCGCCAGCATGTCGGAGCGGCGCACCGACCGGTTCCTCGACGTGGCTCGCAGCCAAGGGCTGCCGCCGTTCCTCGCCGACGACCCGGGCGTCGACTCCGGGCACATGATCGCGCAGTACTCCGCGGCTGGAATCGTGAGCGAGCTCAAGCGGTTGGCCGTCCCGGCGAGCGTCGACTCCATCCCGTCCAGCGCCATGCAGGAGGACCACGTGTCGATGGGCTGGTCGGCCGGCCGCAAGCTGCGCCGCGCCGTCGACGGTCTGACCCGGGTGCTGGGTGTCGAGCTGCTGACGGCGGCGCGGGCGCTCGACCTCCGCGCGCCGCTGCAACCGGCGGCGGGAACGGCCGCCGTACGCGCGCTGCTGCGCGAGCACGTGGCCGGCCCCGGTCCCGACCGTCACCTCGCACCGGAGATCGAGGCGGCCGTCGGGCTGGTGGCGTCGGGCGCGGTCGTCGCGACCGCCGAGGCAGTGGTGGGGCCGTTGCCGTGAGCGCCGGGCCGTACGCGGGCGAGGCCTTCGTGGCACCGCGAGCCGTCCCGCCGCGGCCCTCCCCCTATGCGATCCGGCGGCCCCGTCTGGAGGCCCGCCTCGACGACGGGCTCGCTCGCCGGCTCACCACCGTCGTCGCCGGCCCCGGCACCGGCAAGACGACGCTGCTCACGACCTGGCTGGACGATTCCGGGGTCTGGTACGCGGCCGACGCGGCCGACCAGGACCCGTTCACCCTCGCCCGTGGCCTGGTCGCCGCGCTGCGGCTGCGGGTGCCGGGCCTGGGGGCCACCATCGGCCGGGCACCCGCCGGCCGGCCGCCGTACGTCAGCAGCTACGTCGACTCCGAGGCCACCACTCAGGGCGAGGCGCTGGCCGAGGGCATCGGTGTCGGCCTCGCCGAGGGGCTCGAGGGCGACCTGGCGCTGGTGGTGGACAACGTCCACGAGCTGGTGGGTTCGGAGCAGTCCCAGCGGCTGCTCGAGGCGTTGTGCCGGCACGCACCGCCGGGGCTGCACCTGGTGCTCAGCTCCCACGACGAGCTCGGTCTCGCGACCCACCGGTTGCGGGTCGAGGGGCAGCTGACCGAGCTCACCGCCCCCGACCTCGCCTTCACCGTCGACGAGGTGGCGGCGCTGCTGGAACGCGTGGCCGGCGACGGCGACCGCGGCCTCGCGGCCCGCCTGCACGCGCTGACCTCCGGGTGGGCGATGGCCCTGCGGCTCGGGGTGGAGGCGCTCGGGGCGACCGCGTCCGACCGCCGCGGCGACGCCCTCGAGCAGCTCGAGAAGCAGCGGGACCGCACCTTCCAGGCGGTGGTCGGCGAGGTCCTCGTCGGGGCTCCGGGCGAGGTGGCCGCACTGGTTCGCACCGTCGCCCCGCTGGAGCGCTTCACCGCGCCGCTGGCGTCGGCCCTTGGGGTGGCGGATGCCGATGCCGTGCTGGCGGCGGCCGAGCGCCGCGGGACGCTGGTCGCGCCCGACCCCGGTCGCGACGGCTGGTTCACCGTGCCGCCGGTCGTGCGGACGGTCGTCACCGACCGGGCGTCGAGCGCCGAGGTCGCCGCGACCCGCAACGCCGCAGCGGGCTGGCTCGCCGGGCACGGGCACCCGGTCGACGCCCTCCGCACGTACGCGGCAGCGCCGCCCGTCGACGACCCCGACGTCGGGGACTCTGCCGCGGCGGCAGCCCTGCTGGAGGCGCACGGGTCGGAGGCGCTGGCGGCGGGGGAGGGCGCGCTGCTGCTCACCCTGCTGGGGCGGCTCCCGCGCCCCGGTCGTTCGGACCGGCTGGTGCTGCTGGAGAGCGAGGCCCGGCAGGCCCGGGGCGACGGCGATGGTGCGCTGCGTTGCCTGCGGGCACTCGTCCCCGCCGCCGGACCGGTGCCGGTCGGGGTGGCCTGGCGGGCGGGCCTCGCGCTGCACATGCGCGGCGAGATCGACGCCGCGGTGGTCCTGTACGAGCGGGGCCTGGGCGACACCGGTGCCGGCCGTGACCGGGCGCTGCTGCGCGCGTGGTTCGCGGCGGCGACGTTCCTGACCGGTGACCGCGACCGCTGCGCCGAGCTGGCCCGGGAGGCGTTGACCGAGGCGGACGACGCCGGCGACAGCAGCGCTGCCGCCACGGCTCACACGGCGCTCGCGATGGCGGCGGCGCTCGCGGGCGACCGGCGGGCCAACGACACCCACTACCTGCGCGCCCTCGAGCACGCCGAGCGGGTGGGCGACGTCTTCCAGGTGGCCCGGATCCAGTGCAACCGGGCGTCGCAGCATCTCGAGGAGGGTTCGTACTCACAGGCCCTGGCCGAGCTCGAGGTGGCGCTGCGCTCGGCCGAGCAGGGCGGCTTCACGACGTTCCGGGCGCTCGCCCTGCTCAACCGTGGGCAGGCGTTGTGCGGCCTGGGCCGCCTCGACGAAGCGGCGCGGGACTTCGAGCTGGCCCGGACCGAGTACCAGCGGACCGGGTCGCGGATGGTCGCGTACCCGCTGGCCTTCCTCGGTGACGTGCACCGCGAGCAGGGCGACCTCGCGTTGGCGCGCGCGGCGTACGAGGAGGCGATCGAGATCGCCGACCCACCGGGCGACCTGCAGGGCCTGGTGCCGGCGCTGTCCGGGCTGGCACGGACGCTCGCCGACGTCGATCCGGACCTCGCGACGCAGCTCGCCGACCGCGCGGTCGGCGTCGCCGCCGGCCTCCACCACCAGCACGCGGTGCTGGCCCGGGGCTGGGTGGCACTGGTGCAGGGCGACCTGTCCGGTGCCGCCGAGCGCGCCGGGGAGGCGGCCAGGGTGGCGCGGGGGCGGCGGGACCGGTCGACGGTGGCCGAGGCCCTGCTGCTCGGTGCCCTCGCGCGGCCGGACGAGCAGCGGTTCGCCGACCTGGAGGAGGCCGGCGAGATCTGGCGCCGGCTCGATAACCCGCTCGGGGTCGCCAAGTCCGACCTCGCCCTCGCCCAGCTCGACGCCACCGACGCCGCCGAGCGGGCGGTCGCTGCCGAGGCCGGTCTGCGCCGGGCGGGCGCCCGCCGGCTCGCCGCCTTGGCAAGCCGGGTGGCCTCGGCCCGGACCGCCGCGCCCCGACTGGTCGTGCGCACGCTCGGCGGCTTCCAGGTGCTCCGCGACGGCGTGCCGGTCAGCAATGCCGACTGGGGCTCGAAGAAGCCACGCGACCTGCTCAAGGTCCTCGTTGCCCGGCGCGGCGGACGGGTCACCCGGGACGCCCTGATCGAGCTGCTCTGGCCCGACGAGGACCCGGCGAAGGCCACGGCGCGGCTGTCGGTGGCCCTGTCCACGCTGCGGTCGGTGCTCGACCCGGGCAAGGTCTACGACTCCGAGCACCCGGTGCAGTCCGACCGTTCGTCGGTGTGGGTGCAGCCCGGCGTGATGACCGTCGACGTCATGGAGTTCCTGGACGCCGCGAACCAGGGCCTGGCTGCCCGGCGGGGCCATGACCGGTCGGCGGCGTGGGCGGCACTGACCCGTGCCGAGGCGTCGTACGCCGGGGACTTCCTGGAGGAGGACGCGTACGAGGACTGGTCCGCCCAGCTGCGCGACGACGCGCGCAACGTCTACGTGACCGTGGCCCACGCGCTGGCCCGGCTGGCCGCCGACGAGGGTGACCACGACGCCGTCTCGCGCTACCTGTTCCGGGTGCTGCGGCACGACCCGCACGACGAGCGGGCGCACCTGGCCCTGGTGG
The DNA here is from genome assembly GCA_963785115.1 of uncultured Actinomycetota bacterium. Lineage (GTDB taxonomy): Bacteria > Actinomycetota > Actinomycetes > Propionibacteriales > Nocardioidaceae > JACCWP01. Next base: position 151,965 of record CAWATY010000006.1, on the reverse strand, counting down.
AGGCGCTGGACCGCTCGGGTCGCCGGGGCGACGCCCGGCGGGCGTACCGGACCTACGCCGCCCGGATGCGTGAGCTCGGCGTGGACCCGCAGGTGTTCCCGGCCTGACCGACGGCACCGTGGCCCACGGCAGAATGGCGTGCCATGACGACGCACAGTGCGGCGCGGCCGGTCAGGGCACCGCGCGGGAGCACGCTCACCGCCCGGACGTGGCAGACCGAGGCGCCACTGCGGATGCTGATGAACAATCTCGACCCCGAGGTGGCCGAGCATCCCGACGAGCTCGTCGTCTACGGCGGCACCGGCAAGGCCGCCCGGGACTGGCCCAGCTTCGACGCGATCGTCCGCACGCTGACCGACCTGCGACAGGACGAGACGCTGCTGGTGCAGTCCGGTCGGCCGGTCGGCGTGCTGCGCACCCACGAGTGGGCGCCGCGGGTGCTCATCGCCAACTCCAACCTGGTCGGCGACTGGGCCACCTGGGAGGAGTTCCGCCGGCTGGAGGCGCTGGGGCTCACGATGTACGGCCAGATGACCGCAGGCTCGTGGATCTACATCGGCACCCAGGGGATCCTGCAGGGCACGTACGAGACCTTCGCCGCCGTGGCCGCGAAGCTGGCGCGGGACGGCAATGGCGCGACCGCCGAGCAGGGGGGCGAGTCGCTGGCCGGCACCGTCACCCTCACCGCCGGGCTCGGCGGCATGGGCGGTGCCCAACCGCTGGCCGTGACGCTCAACGGTGGCGTGGCGATCTGCGTCGAGGTCGACGCCTCCCGGATCGAGCGACGGATCGCGCACCGCTACCTCGACGTCCGCGCCGACTCGGTCGACGACGCGCTGCGGCTGGCCGACGAGGCGCGCTCCGCGCGGCGGGCGCTGTCCATCGGCCTGCTCGGCAACGCCGCCGAGGTGGTGCCCGACCTGCTGGCCCGCGGCGCCGCGATCGACGTCGTGACCGACCAGACGAGCGCGCACGACCCCCTCGCCTACCTGCCCAGGGGGATCGCCTTCGACGACTGGGACGCCGAACGTCGCAAGGACCCCGCCGGCTTCACCGAGCGGGCGCGTGAGTCGATGGCCCGGCACTGCGAGGCGATGGTCGGGTTCGCCGACGCGGGCGCCGAGGTGTTCGACTACGGCAACTCCCTGCGGGCCGAGGCGCGGCTCGGTGGGTTCGACCGAGCGTTCGACTACCCGGGCTTCGTGCCGGCCTACATCCGCCCGCTGTTCTGCGAGGGCAAGGGCCCGTTCCGCTGGGCCGCGCTGTCCGGCGACCCCGCCGACATCGCCGCCACCGACCGCGCGGTGCTGGACCTCTTCCCCGACGACGAGCCGCTGCGGCGGTGGATCACCGCTGCCCAGGAACGGGTCGCCTTCCAGGGCCTGCCGGCCCGGATCTGCTGGCTGGGGTACGGCGAGCGGCACCTCGCGGGCATGCGCTTCAACGACATGGTGGCGAGCGGCGAGCTGAAGGCCCCGCTGGTCATCGGTCGTGACCACCTCGACTGCGGGTCGGTGGCCTCGCCCTACCGGGAGACCGAGTCGATGCTGGACGGCTCCGACGCCATCGCCGACTGGCCACTGCTGAACGCGATGGTCAACGTCGCCAGCGGCGCGAGCTGGGTGTCGATCCACCACGGCGGCGGCGTCGGCATCGGCCGCTCGATCCACGCCGGCCAGGTGGTGTGCGTCGACGGAACGCCACTTGCTGCCGAGAAGGCGGAACGGGTGCTCACCAACGACCCCGCGACCGGGGTGATCCGGCACGTCGACGCGGGCTACGACGACGCCGCGGGGGTCGCCGAGGCCCGCGGTGTCCGGGTGCCGATGCGGGAGACCGGCGGACGGTGAGCGACGCCGGGCCGGCGCCGATCAGGGGCAGGTCGGTGGCCGCGCGGTCGCCGGGTCGAGGGCGTTGCGAACCAACCGGATCGCCACGGGGTCGTAGGAGATCCCCAGGTGCTCGACCTGGTCGGCCGGGCAACGGTCCTGCAGCGAGATGTTGCGCACGTACGCCGCCCGCCCGTCGCGCAGGAACGCGTTGCGCCACGGGGTGACGACCTCGTCGTGCGTGGTCGCGATCACCGTGTAGCGGACCCCGGCCACGGTGTCGGGTCCGCGGTTGAGGTCACGGAGGAAGTCGGACCCCTCGCGCTGTTGCACGCAGGCGAAGCACGGCACTCCCAGCACCACCTCGCCGCCGGGCAGGGAGCCGATCACCGGAAGCACCCCGCTGGCGGTGGTGCCGTAGTTCGACGGCGCCAGCGCGACCAGGTCGTGCACCTTGCGTGCGGCCGAGTCGTCGACGCGCAGGTACCGCCGCGGCATCATGCCGCCCTGGCTGTGCCCGACCAGGTCGACCTGGCGCGCACCGGTACGGCGCAGGACGCGGTCGACGAAGTGCCCCAGCTCGAGCGCGGACTCGCCGATGTCGCGGGTGCCGTAGAACGGAGTGGGCGACAGGCCGTTGTAGTTGAGCGCGAAGACGCACCAGCCGGCGTCCGCGAGCGTCGGCGACATCAGCGCCCAGTTGTCGAACCTGTTCTCCGCGGTGCCGTGCACGAGCACGACCGGGCGCGGGTGCCGGCGGCTGGGCGTGCAGTCCCAGTCGTTGGCGCCGAGCGGTGTCGCCGTCGGCTCGGTGACGCTGTAGAGAAGCGCCTCCGGGAAGTTCTTCAGCTCCGGGCCGGTGTCCGCCGCGGCGGCCGCTGCCGGACCGTTCGGGACGGCGGCCGCAAGCAGCGCGAGCAGCAGCCCGCCGAGCACGGTGCGGGCAGGCCGGGCGGACCGGGCGAAAGCGGGCGGCTGCATGGACGCCGACCGTAGGGCCGGTTCGCTGCCCCCGCCATGGCCCACGTCACGCAGCCATCAGGAGCGGCGCGGTCGGCCCGGTCGGCGCGGTCGAGGTAGTCGTCGACCAGCGCGGGCACCGACTGGTCGAGGTCGAGGGTGATGCCGTGCTCGTCGTCGTCGAGCGGCTCGAGCGTGTCGTACTGGGACTGCAGCAGCGAGGCCGGCATGAAGTGGTCGCGCCGCGCCTCCATCCGCGCCCGGACGACCTGCTGCGGCCCGGCCAGGTGCACGAAGAGCGCGTCGGGCACCTGCCGGCGCAACCGGTCGCGGTAGTCCCGCCGCAGCGCCGAGCAGCTGACGATCGCGCCGGTCGCGGAGTAGGAGGCCAGCCACGCACCGACCCGGTCGAGCCAGGGCCAGCGGTCGTCGTCGGTGAGCGGATCACCGGCCGCCATCTTGTCCACGTTGGCCTGCGGGTGGAAGCCGTCGGCGTCGGAGTAGCGCAGGCCGAGCCGGGCGCCGAGCGCCTCGGCGAACGACGTCTTGCCCGACCCGGCGACGCCCATCACCACGATCAGCGGTGCGGCCGCGGCGCTCACGGTCGTCTGGTCTATCGCTGCCACCTGACCGGGGCAACCAGGCGTCACCAGCGCCCGCGGTGGACGACCTCGTCGACGCTTCGCCTTGGCCGCGCGGCGGCCGACCCGCGCACCTGCTCCGGGGCCGGGTGGCCCAGCGTGATCGCCCCGATCGGGTGGTGGTCGTCGGGCACACCGAACTCCGCGCGGAACGCGTCGATGCGGTCCGGCGGCACCCCGAAGAAGCACGCGCCGAGGCCCTCGTCGACGGCGGTCAGCAGCACGAGCAGTGCGGCCATGCCGGTGTCGATGTCCCAGTAGGGAGCGGGCCAGCGCGCCTCGTCGCGGTCGGTCCAGCCCTTGTCGGGTTCGGCGTAGCGGTCGAGGTAGGCGTCCTTGCAGGACAGGGCAACCGCCACCACAGGTGCCTTGGTCATGCCGCCCGACCACGCGTCGTCCCCGGCCCCGTCGGGCGTGCTCGCCCGCCAGAACCGGCGCACGTCGTCCGGGGTGTCCAGCAGCAGGAACGCCCAGCCCTGGCTGTAGCCGGCGCTGGGTGCCCGGGTGGCGTGCTCGAGCGCCCGTCGGATCGCGTCGGAGTCGACCGGGTCGGTGGTGTAGCTGCGCACCATCCGGCGCTTCCGTACGACGTCGCGGAACTCCATGCGCCAATGTTGACCCATGCCCCCGTCCGCGCCGACCGTGCCGACCGTTCCGTCGGAGCCGTCGGAGCCGCCGGCCTCGTTCGCGGCGATGTGGCGCGACCTGGCCGGGATCGGTCGCGACCCGGCGAGCGGCGGCTACCGCCGGCCGGGGTGGTCGAGCGCCGAGCGCGAGTGCTCGGCGTGGTTCGCCGAGCAGGCGTCCGCGCGCGGCCTCGACCTGCGGCGCGACGGCAACGGCAACGTGGTCGCCTGGTGGGGCGGTCCTGTCGACGGTGCCGTCGACGACGGTGTCGTGACCGGCAGCCATCTCGACTCGGTCGACGACGGCGGGGCGTACGACGGCCCGCTGGGTGTGGTCACGGCGCTGGCGGCGATCGACCGGATGCGCGCGGACGGCGTCGTGCTGGGACGGCCGGTTGGCATCGCGGTCTTCGCCGAGGAGGAGGGCTCGCGGTTCGGGCTGCCCTGTCTGGGATCGCGGCTGCTGACCGGAGCCCTCGACCCCGCCCGGGCCACCGAGCTGCGGGACCCCTCGGGCCGATTCCTGCTGGACGCGATGACCGACGCCGAGACCGACTCAGGCACCGGCTCGGGCTCCGAGCCGCAGCTCGGCCGCTCGGACCTGCTCGGGTCGCCGGCCGCCTTCGTCGAGCTGCACGTCGAGCAGGGCCGAGGGCTGGTGCACTCGGACGCGGCGGTGGGTGTGGCGTCGGCCATCTGGCCGCACGGCCGCTGGCGCTTCGACTTCGCCGGGCGCGCCGACCACGCCGGCACGACGGCGATGCAGGACCGCGCAGACCCGATGCTCAGCTTCGCGATGACCGCCCTGGCGGCGAACAAGCAGGCCCGGCTGGCAGGCGCGCGGGCCACCTTCGGCCGGGTCGAGGTCGCGCCGGGCACGACGAACGTGATCCCGTCGCGCGTCAGCGGTTGGCTGGACGCGCGGGCGCCCGACGACGAGACCGTGGCCGCGCTGGTCCGGCAGGTCGTCCGGCTGGCGGGTGAGCGGGCCGACCGCGACGGCACCAGCATCGAGGTGACGGCCGAGTCGGTGACTGCCTCGGTCTCCTTCGACGTGGGGCTGCGTGACCGGCTCGCCGCGCTGCTGGGGGGTGCACCCGTGCTCGCGACCGGGGCCGGGCACGATGCGGGCGTCCTGGCCGCGGCCGGCGTGCCGACCGCGATGCTGTTCGTGCGCAACCCGACCGGCGTCTCGCACGCCCCCGACGAGCACGCGGAGCCGGCCGACTGCGAGGCGGGTGTCGACGCGCTGGCCCGCGTGCTCGCCGACCTGGCCGGTGCGTCCGGGTGAGGCGTCCGCTGGTCGCGCTCCTGGTCGTGGTGCTGCCCGTGATCGCGGTCGTCGTGGTGGCCGCGGTGGCCGACCTGCCCGACGAGCTCGTGGTGATGTGGTCCGGTGGCATGCCGACGGGAATGCTGCCCACCACGACCGCCACCGCGGTGGTCGCGGCGACGGGGTTGGTCGCCGTGCTGGCCGCAGGTGCCGTGCTGCTGCTGCCCGGCGGCTCGTTCCTCGGTCGCCGGGCGGCGGTGTCCACGGCGGGGGTGGTCACCGGCGCGGTCGCCGGGATGTGGGGCCTGCTGGTCGTCACCGTCACCGCCGCGCCGGACCCGGCTCGTCCTCCGGTGCCCGACGTCGAGCTGGCGGTTCCGCTCCTCGCCGTGCTGCTGACCGCCCGGCTGGCCGGGTCCGCGTACGGCTCGCCGCCGCGGGACCCGTCGCCGCCCGCGCCGGCGGAGGGCCTGCCGCGCGCGGTGCTGCGTGCCGGCTCGTCGCCGTCCTGGCGGTACGACGCCTGGTCGGGCTTCTACCTGACCGGCGTCGGCCTGCTCGCGGTCACCGGCGCGCTGCTGTGGCGACCGTTCCCGGCGGCGGCGTGGTTGTGCTGGGTGCTGGCGCTCGCGACCGTCCTGCTGGTCCGCATGCACGTCGCGCTGGACGAGCGCGGCGTTGCCGTGTGGCTGTGGCGACTGCCCGCGATGGTGCTGCCGTGGGCCGACCTGGTGGAGGCCAGAGCTGCCCGGATGCGACCGCTGCAGTGGGGCGGCTGGGGCTTCCGCGTCATCCCCGCGCGGACCGGCACCGTGTTGGCGCGCGGTCCCGGCCTGGTGGTGACGATGACCGACGGGCGACGGCTGGGGTTCACCATGGACGACCCCGTGCTGCCGGCCGGGCTGGTCAACGCCCAGCTGGACCGGATCCGAGGCGAGCGGCCGTGAACGGGTACTGGTGCGAGCGGGCCTGGCTTGGCCCGGTCGAGGGTGCACGTGAGTCCGTGCTCGTGGAGGTCGACCACGGCCGGGTGGTCGCGGTGCACGCCGATTCGCCGGCCGGCGACGCCGACCGGTTGCCGGGCCTCGTCCTGCCGGGCCTCGCCAACGCGCACAGCCACGCGTTCCACCGCGTGCTGCGCGGCCGCACCCAGAGACCTGGCGCTGCGGGATCGTTCTGGGGCTGGCGCGAGCAGATGTACGCCGCCGCCGACCGGGTGGACCCCGACGGCTACCGGCTGCTCGCCCGCGCGGTCTACGCCGAGATGGCGCTCGCCGGCTACACCACGGTCGGCGAGTTCCACTACCTGCACCACCAGCGGGGCGGGGTGCCGTACGACGAGCCGAACGTGATGGCCCACGCCCTCGTCGCCGCGGCCCGCGATGCAGGGCTGACGATCACGCTGCTCGACGCGTGCTACCTGGCCGGCGGGGTCGGCGAGACGCTGAGCGGCGTGCAGCAGCGCTTCGGTGACGGCGACGGCGAGCGCTGGGCCGAGCGGGCCGACGACCTCGCGGCGGCATACGCGGACGCCGACGACGTGGTCGTGGGTGCGGCCGTGCACTCGGTGCGTGCGGTGCCGCCCGACCAGCTGCCGGCCGTGGTGGGCTGGGCCGCGCACCGCGCGGCGCCGCTGCACGTGCACGTGTCCGAGCAGGCGGCCGAGAACGACGCGTGCGTCGCGGCGTACCGACGAACGCCCACCCAGCTGTTGGACGACGCGGGAGCACTCGGTCCCCGCACCACGGCCGTGCACGCGACCCACCTGACCCCGGCCGACGTCACGCTGCTCGGCGGCTCGGGGACGACGGTCTGCCTGTGCCCGACGACCGAGCGCGAGCTCGCCGACGGCATCGGTCCCGGACGGGCCCTGGTCGACGCCGGTTCGCCGTTGGCCGTCGGCTCGGACAGCCAGGCGGTCGTCGACCCGTTCGAGGAGCTGCGCGGCATCGAGCTGCACGAACGCCTGGCGTCGGGGCGGCGCGGGCACTTCGGCGCCGACGAGCTGCTCACTGCCGGCACCGTGGGTGGACACGCCTGCCTGGGGCGTCCCGACGCGGGCGTGATCGCTGCCGGAGCCCGTGCCGACCTCGTCGCCGTGGCGCTCGACGGGTCGGTGCGTACTGCCGGGGTCGTACCGCCGGCCGACGCGGCGGTGTTCGCCGCCACCGCCGGCGACGTCACCGATGTCGTGGTGGCCGGCCGCAGGGTGGTCACGGGCGGTCGGCACCTGCTCGGCGACGTTCCGGCCGCCCTCGCCGACGCCGTCCAGGCGACGTGGGGTGAGCAGCCGTGACCGCCGTCGCGCTGACCGGCATCGGCCAGCTGGTCACCGCCGACCCCGCGCTCGGCGACGGGTCGGCGCTCGGCCTGGTGCCCGACGCGACGCTCGTCGTGGAGGGAGAGCGGGTGGTGTGGGCCGGCCCGACCGCTCGGGCTCCGAGTGCCGACGAGGCCGTCGACGTCGGCGGGCGGGTGGTCGTGCCGGGGTTCGTCGACTCGCACGCGCACCTGGTCTTCGCCGGCGACCGCTCCGCCGAGTTCGAGGCCCGGATGACCGGGGTCGCGTACGAGGCGGGCGGCATCCGCACCACGGTGGCGGCCACCCGCGCGGCGACGGACGAGCAGCTGGCCGCGCGGGCCGGGGCACTGGTGGCCGAGATGCTGCGGCAGGGCACCACGACGGTCGAGATCAAGAGCGGCTACGGGCTGAGCGTGCACGACGAGGCGCGCTCGCTCGCCGTGGCCCGCACGCTCACCCCCGAGACCACGTACCTCGGCGCGCACGTGGTGCCACCGGAGCACGCCGACGACGCGGCGGGCTACGTCGACCTGGTGTGCGGGCCGATGCTGGAGGCGTGCGCACCGCACGCGCGCTGGGTCGACGTGTTCTGCGAGCGGGGGGCCTTCGACGCCGACCAGGCGCGAGCGGTGCTCGCCGCGGGGACGGCGGCCGGTCTGCTGCCCCGGGTGCACGCCAACCAGCTCGGCCCCGGCCCCGGCGTCCAGGTCGCGTGCGAGGCCGGCGCCGCGTCCGCCGACCACTGCACGTACCTGAGCGACGCCGACGTCGACGCCCTCGCGGCAGCCGGCGTGGTCGCCACGCTGCTGCCGGGCGTGGAGTTCTCCACCCGCTCACCCTGGCCCGACGCGCGACGGCTGCTCGGCGCGGGTGTCACGGTGGCGCTTGCCACCGACTGCAACCCCGGCACGTCGTACACGTCGTCGATGCCGCTGTGCATCGCGCTGGCCGTGCGCGAGATGGCGATGTCGCCCGCCGAGGCGCTCTGGTCGGCCACCGCCGGCGGTGCTCGGGCGCTGCGTCGCGACGACGTCGGCCGGTTGTCCCTGGGCGCCCGCGCCGACCTGGTGGTGCTCGACGCGCCGTCCTACGTGCACCTGGCCTACCGCCCCGGCGTCCCGCTCGTGCACGCCGTCTGGCGGGGTGGGCGTCCCGCCCTCTGACCCTCGCGGCTGCCCGGGTCGGGCGACGGCGGTGTAGCGTCGGGCGGGTACGACAGGGGAGCGCAAAAGCGCTGAGAGTGCGGATCTCCGCAGACCCTTGAACCTGCTCCGGTTAGCACCGGCGAAGGGAGTCGGAGGCGCCATGCCCACCGTCAGCACACCGTCCGTCACCTCGTCCGGGCGTCCCAGCCACGCCACCGCCAGCGGTCCGCTGCTGGCCTGGCGCACCGTCGACCTCGTCACCGTGGTCATGCTCGGCGTCGCGCTCGGCGTCGCCTACTGGGGCTGGGCGTTCGCCTACAACGGTCTGAGCCTGGCGCTCACCGCGTTCGCACCGCTCGGCGGACTGCTGGTGGGGCCGTGGCTGCTCGCCGGCGTCGTCGGCGGGCTCGTCGTCCGCCGACCGGGCGCCGCGCTGCTCGCCGAGCTGGTCGCGGCCAACGTGGAGTTCCTCATCGGCAACGAGTGGGGAGCGGCAACGATGATCGCCGGATTCCTGCAGGGGTTGGGGATCGAGCTCGCCCTCGCGCTGTGGCGCTACCGCCGCTTCGGCTGGGCGGTCGTCGCGCTCGGCGGCGTGCTGTCCGCGGTGCTGGAGGCGGCCTACGAGTGGCACGCCTACTTCTCCTACTGGGACTGGGCCTACAAGCTCGCCTACCTCGGGTTCTTCGCCCTCTCGGCCGCGGTGGTCGCCGGCGTCGGTGGGTGGCTGCTGGTGCGTGCCCTCGCCGCCACCGGGGCGCTGGACGCGTTCCCGCCCGGGCGCGAGCACCGGGACCGACACCCTGCCTGACCGGCCGGTGCTGCCCACCCTTGGCCGAGCGGTCGGTACGCCCGGCCGGGCTCCGCTTCAGCGGCTTCGGCTGGCGGCCGGCGGGCCGAACCCGCTCGGTGCTCAGCGGGCTCGACCTCACGGTGGCGCCGGGCGAGCGGGTGCTGCTGTGCGGGCCGAGCGGGGCCGGCAAGTCGACCCTGCTGCGCGCGGCCGCGGGGGTGCTGGGCGCTGACGCCGAGGGCGACCGGGAGGGCGAGGTCGTGGTCGACGGCACCGCGGGGCTGCTGCTCCAGCGGCCGGGCGACGCGGTCGTGGCCGACCGGGTCGGACGCGACGTGGCGTTCGGGCCGGAGAACCTCGCGCTCCCCCGCGACCGCATCGCCGCGCGGGTCGCCGAGGCGCTCGCCGCGGTCGCCTTCCCGTACGGACCACAGACCCCCACCCGGACGTTGTCCGGCGGCGAGACCCAGCGGCTCGCGCTGGCCGGTGCGCTGGCAGTGCGACCGGGTCTGCTGCTGCTCGACGAGCCGACCTCGATGCTCGACGACCAGGCGGCGGCGGTGCTGCGCGCGGCGGTTCTCGAGGTCGTGGCGGCCACCGGAGCGACCCTGGTCGTGGTGGAGCACCGGCTCGGGCCGTGGGTCGACCACGTCGACCGGTTGGTCGTGCTGGACCGGGACGGGCGCCTGGTGTGCGACGACGCACCGCGCACGGCACTCGCGGTCGAGGGCACCGCGCTGGCGGCGAACGGGGTGTGGGTGCCGGGGCTGCCGGCACCCGACCCGGCACCTCTCCCGGCGGAGCTGCTGGCAGCGGTGGCACCTCCCGACGGTGCGTGGCTGGAGGCGGTGGGCCTCGGCGTCCGGCTGAGCACCCGTGGGCTGCGCGACACCCGGGTGCAGCAGGCCGTCGACGGCGTCGACGCCGTCGTGCCAGGCGGCGCGGTGTCGGCCTGGACCGGCGTCAGCGGCGCCGGCAAGTCGACGTTGCTGGCGGCGCTGGGTGGGCTGCTGCGTCCTACGGCCGGCGCGGTCAGCGCGCATCCCTCCCTCGCCCGCGGACTGGACCCTGCTCCGTGGCGGTGGCGTTCGCCCGACCTGGCCCGGCGCATCGGCTGGGTGCCGCAGGACCCGGAGCACGGTCTGGTGACGCACCGGGTCGTCGACGAGGTCGCCGCCACCGGGCGGCGGCTGAGCCAGGTGGTGGATCCCGAGGCGGTGCTGGACGCGCTCGGCCTGGGCGGCGTCGCGGGCGCCGACCCGTACCGGCTGTCCGGGGGCGAGCAGCGCCGGCTGGCGCTGGCGGCGGCGCTCGCGCACGGGCCGGCGGTGGCACTGCTGGACGAGCCCACCGTCGGCCAGGACCGCGTGACGTGGGCGGTGGTCGCCGGCTGGGTGCTGGCGCTTGCCGCCACCGGCCGCGGGGTTGCGGTGGCGACACACGACCGCGACCTGGTGGCGCTCGCCGACCGCGAGATCGTGCTGGAGCGCGGCCAGGTGGTGACCTCATGAGGGGCGTGCTGGCGCGGACCAACCCGCTGGCGCTGCTCACGGTGGGCCTGCTCGGGGTGCCGGCGTCGCTGGCCCTCGACGACCTGCGAGCAGCGTCGACGGCGTTGGCCGTCGTGGCGGCGCTGGCAGTGCTGCTGGTGCCGGGGCTGGTCCGCGGGGCCTGGCGGCTGCTGGCCCCGGCCGTGGCCGCGCTGTCGGTGGCGTGGTCGACCTGGCTGCTCGGCGGGCACGACCTCGCGCTGGCGGCGACCGCGTCCTGCCGGGTGCTCGTGCTGTCGCTGCCCGGAGTGCTGCTGGCACCGCTGATCGACCCCGCCCGGCTCGGCGACCAGCTCGGTCAGCGGCTCCGGATGCCGGCGCGACCCGTGGTCGCCGTCGTGTCCGGGCTGCAGCGGGTGGAGCACCTCGGTGCGGTGTGGGGCGAGCTCGACCGGGCCCGCCGGGCCCGCGGTCTCGGGCCCGGCCGCAGCCCGGTCGCGCGGATCCGGCACGCGAGCCGGATGACGTTCGCGCTGCTGGTGGCGACCCTGCGCGGTGCCGGTCGCCAGGCCGTGGCGATGGACGCCCGCGGTTTCGCCACCGCGCAGCACCGCACCTGGGCGGAGCCGGCCGGCTGGACGCCGACCGACACCGCCGTCCTCGCCGCCGGCACCGCCCTGGCCTGCCTGCCCTGGCTGCTGGCCTAGCGGCGCCGGGTCAGTCGGACGGGCTCCAGGCCTGCTCCTGCTGGGCGTACTCCTGCGCCTGGGCGGGCGAGGAGGCTGCGGTCGCGCCGCGGGTGCAGTTGACGCCGGGCGGGACCGAGCCGTTGTAGTACGCCAGCGCGGCCTGGAAGTCAGCGCAGCGCTCGGCGTCCTCGGCGTCGCTCGGCGCGTACCCGATCGCGACGTTGACCGCGGCCATGTCGAGGTCGTCGGCCATCGGGTTGATGTCGCGGGCGACCGTCCAGTACCAGCGCGCGATCTGGGCGCTGTAGTCGAGCGACGCGGCCAGCTCGGGGTTGCCGAGCAGGTCGACCCCGAGCCAGTCGCCGGCCGGGCCGTAGTTGAAGTCGCCGGTGATCTGGATGAAGCCGCGGCCCTTGTACGTGGCCGAGCTGGCGGCCTCGCTGGCGTTGTAGCGGAACCCGCTCTCGTTGCGCAGCGTGGCCAGGAAGGCGGCCTTGCGGGCCGGGGTGGTGATGCCTGCCTCGGTCATCGCGGCGTTGAGCGAGGGCAGGCCGGCCTCGATGGTGGCGTCGTCGGACAGGTCGCCGTAGATGGCCTCGAGCTCGGCCAGCGTGACGTCGCCTGCGGCGGGCGGCGGGGCTTCGCACTCGGCGACGCCCGGCAGCTGGGACTCGGGGATGTCGACGTACGCGACCGTCACGTACCCGCCGAGCGCGGGGACGTGTGCCCACCAGGTGCTGTCTCCGCCGCCGTCGGTGATGACCCGCTCGCCGTTCTTCTGGCAGTCGACGTCGATGGTCGTCGGGCCGCTGAGGGTGCCGACGACGGCCGACTGCGTGGTCGCGTCGGCCCGGACGTTGACGCCGGAGCCGTAGGTCTGGAACTCCGCGGCCTGGGCAGGACTGGCGACCAGCAGGCCGGCGGCGGCGATCGAGGTCGCGGCGGCGGCCACCAGGACCGCGCGGACGGAGGGGCGGGTTCGCATGGGAGGCATCCCTTCTCGGGCGATGACTGGGCGATGACTGGGCGATGACTGGGTGATGACTGGGCTCGGGCCCCACCCTGCCTCGCCAGGGGGTCATTTCATCCCCTTTGTGTGGATCAGCGTCTGGGGTGTGGCGCGGGATAGGCTGCTGTTGCGAATCGGTCGCAACAAGGAGATCCGAGATGGCGTTGACGTTCGAGGCGGTCGAGCCCGCGGCCGCGACGGACCCGCAGCTGCGCGCCGACCTGCTGCGCACCTGGGTCGCCGTCACCGACGCGGGGGGCAGCGTCGGTTTCACCCCGCCGGCGCAGGTCGACGCCGTCGCCGAGGTGCTGGACGCCGCGCTGGCCAGGGTCGCCGCGGGTGCCGACGCCCTCGGTGTGCTCCGGGATGGGGACGGCGAGGGGGACGGCGAGGGAGGCGGCGACGAGGCCCGCGGCGCGGCGGTGGGCATGGGCCTGCTGGTGGACCGGGACACCGATCTCTGCCGGCACTGGCGCACGGTGCTGCGGGTGATGGTCCACCCCCACCACCAGGGCAGGGGTGCCGGCCTGCTGCTGATGCGCGGCCTGCACGAGCTCGGGTCGCGACTCGGCCTCGAGCAGCTGCAGCTGACGGTGCGCGCGGGACACGGCACCGAGGACTTCTACTCCCGGCTGGGCTACACCGTCGTCGGCCGGCACCCGAGGGCGGTACGGGTCGCGCCGGGTGACGACCGCGACGAGGTCATGATGGTCCGCGACCTCGACCCGGCCGGCTGACCCACGGGACCGGTACTCCCTGGAACACCGGGGTCCGGGGTGGGGAACAATCCGCGGCTGACTAAAGTTGAGCCGTACAGACTCAAGGCGCGGTGAGACCGCGTCGCCCGCACCCCGAACCCGATTTTTCAGGAGGACCCCATGGCCCGAGCGGTCGGCATCGACCTCGGCACCACCAACTCCGTCGTCGCCGTCCTCGAGGGTGGCGAACCCACCGTGATCGCCAACGCCGAGGGGTCACGCACGACGCCCTCGGTCGTGGCCTTCGCCAAGAACGGCGAGGTCCTCGTCGGCGAGGTCGCGAAGCGGCAGGCGGTCACCAACATCGAGCGCACCATCCGCTCGGTCAAGCGCGAGATGGGCAGCGACTGGAACACCACCGTTGACGACAAGTCGTTCACGCCGCAGCAGATCTCGGCGTTCGTGCTGCAGAAGCTCAAGCGCGACGCGGAGGCCTACCTCGGCGAGCCCGTGACCGACGCGGTGATCACCGTTCCCGCGTACTTCTCCGACGCCCAGCGCCAGGCCACCAAGGAGGCCGGTGAGATCGCCGGCCTGACCGTGCAGCGCATCGTCAACGAGCCCACGGCCGCCGCACTCGCGTACGGCCTCGACAAGGGCCAGCACGACCAGACGATCCTCGTCTTCGACCTCGGTGGCGGCACCTTCGACGTGTCGCTGCTGGAGATCGGCGAGGGCGTGGTCGAGGTCAAGGCGACCAGTGGCGACAACCACCTCGGTGGCGACGACTGGGACCAGAAGGTCGTCGACTGGCTGGTGGAGAAGTTCAAGGCCGCCAACGGCATCGACCTGACCAAGGACAAGATGGCCATGCAGCGCGTCCGCGAGGCCGCCGAGAAGGCCAAGATCGAGCTGTCCAGCAGCCAGCAGACGTCGATCAACCTGCCCTACATCACGGTGGACGCCGAGAAGAACCCGCTGTTCCTCGACGAGACGCTGTCCCGCTCCGACTTCCAGCGGATCACCACTGACCTGCTGGAGCGCACCAAGGACCCGTTCCGGCACGTGATCAAGGACGCCGGCATCGACGTCGCCAAGATCGACCACGTCGTCCTGGTCGGCGGCTCCACCCGGATGCCCGCCGTCGCCGACGTCGTCCGCGAGCTCACCGGCGGCAAGGAGCCCAACAAGGGCGTCAACCCCGACGAGGTCGTGGCCGTGGGCGCCGCCCTGCAGGCCGGCGTGCTGAAGGGTGAGGTCAAGGACGTCCTGCTGCTCGACGTCACCCCGCTGTCGCTCGGCATCGAGACCAAGGGCGGCGTGATGACCAAGCTGATCGAGCGGAACACCACGATCCCGACCAAGCGCTCCGAGGTCTTCACGACCGCCGACGACAACCAGCCGTCGGTCGAGATCAAGGTCGCCCAGGGCGAGCGGGAGATGTGGGGCCAGAACCAGCCGCTCGGCAACTTCGAGCTGACCGGGCTGCCGCCCGCACCGCGTGGTGTGCCGCAGATCGAGGTCACCTTCGACATCGACGCCAACGGCATCGTGCACGTCTTCGCCAAGGACCGCGGCACGGGCAAGGAGCAGTCGATGACGATCACCGGCGGCTCGGCCCTGTCCAAGGACGACATCGACCGGATGGTCCGCGAGGCGGAGGAGTACGCCGACGAGGACCGCAAGCGCCGCGAGGCGGTCGAGGCCCGCAACCAGGCCGAGTCGATGGTCTACACGACCGAGAAGTTCCTCGCCGAGAACGGCGACAAGGTCGACGACGAGGTCAAGTCCGAGGTGCAGACCGACCTCGACGCGCTGAAGAAGGCGCTCGAGAGCGACGACGCCGACGCGGTCGGCGCGGCTGTCACCAAGCTCGGCGAGTCGTCGCAGAAGATGGGCGCTGCCATGTACGCGGCCGGTGGTGACGCCGCCGCGGCCGCGACCGGTGCCCCGGCTGGCGACGACACCGCGACCGGTGATGACGCAGGCGACGGCGACGTCGTCGACGCCGAGATCGTCGACGAGGACGAGTCCAAGTGACCCAGCAGCCCGAGCGCGAGCCCGAGCAGCAGTCCCCCGAGGGTGACGGTGTGGCGGACGTCCCGGACCCGCTCGTCGAGCTGCAGCAGCAGCTCGACGAGCGGACCGCCGACCTGCAGCGGTTGCAGGCCGAGTACGTCAACTACAAGCGACGTGTCGACCGAGACCGCGCGATCGTGCGCGACACCGCGCTCGCCGGCGTGCTCACCGGCCTGCTGCCCGTCCTCGACGACCTCGACCGTGCCGACCAGCACGGCGAGCTCACCGGGGGCTTCAAGGCGGTCGCCGACGCGTTGCAGCGGACGCTGACCACGTTGGGCCTCGAGCGTTTCGGCGAGGCCGGCGAGCCGTTCGACCCGCGGGTGCACGAGGCGCTCATGCACGAGCTGTCCGACGACGTCGACGGACCGACGGCGCGGGCGATCCTGCAGCCGGGCTACCGGGTCGGCGACCGGGTGCTGCGTCCGGCGCGGGTGGCGGTCGTCGAGCCCGCCACGGCGGTCGCGGCACCCACCCTCGACGAGGCGGAGGCGCCGGAGGGCCCCGGCCCGGTCGACGCGACGTCGCCGGCCCCGACGTCGTCACGACGAGACGGGCCAGGCCGGCGTGGGGACACCTGACGACGAGGGTCGCCGCACCTGGTGATCGGGCAACAGGGACGAGCGCGAGGAGGGAGGTGGCGGTGAGCAGCGACTGGATCGGCAAGGACTTCTACCAGACGCTCGGCGTGTCCAAGGACGCGTCGACCGACGACATCAAGAAGGCCTACCGCAAGCTGGCGCGGGAGAACCACCCCGACGCCCGGCACGGTGACCCCAAGGCCGAGGAGCGGTTCAAGGTCATCTCCGAGGCCTACGCGGTGCTGTCCTCACCCGAGAAGCGCAAGCAGTACGACGAGCAGCGGGCGATGTTCGGCTCCGGCAGCGGCGTCCGCTTCCCCGGTGGGGGCGGTGGTCCGACGGCCGGCGGCTTCGACCTGTCCGACCTGCTCGGCGGCATCTTCGGCGGCGGTGGTGGGCGTACCCGCTCCACCGCGCAGCCGCGTCGCGGCGCCGACGTCGAGACCGAGGCGAGGATCGGTTTCGAGCAGGCCGTCGACGGCGTGACCGTGCCGCTGCGGATGACCAGCGACGCCGCCTGCCGCGACTGTCGCGGCACCGGCGCCCGCAAGGGCACCGTCCCCCGGGTCTGCGAGTACTGCGAGGGCACCGGTATGCAGACGTCCGCCACCGGCGGGCTGTTCGCGATGACCGAGCCCTGCACGCACTGCCGTGGTCGGGGCATGGTCGTCGACGACCCGTGCCCGACGTGTCACGGGTCGGGGCGCGCGGCGTCGTCGCGCACGATGCAGGTACGCATCCCGGCCGGCGTGAAGGACGGACAGCGGATCCGGCTGCGAGGCAAGGGTGCTCCCGGCGAGCGCGGCGGACCCGCCGGCGACCTCTACGTCACCGTGCACGT
Source organism: uncultured Actinomycetota bacterium (assembly GCA_963785115.1). GTDB lineage: Bacteria > Actinomycetota > Actinomycetes > Propionibacteriales > Nocardioidaceae > JACCWP01. The sequence goes on along the minus strand of CAWATY010000006.1, from coordinate 135,009 downwards.
GAGCCCGCACAAGGTGTTCGGCCGCCGTGGCGACAACCTGACCGTCACCGTGCCGATCAGTCTCGACGAGGCCGCGCTCGGTGGGACGATCTCGGTCCCGACCCTCGACGGGCGGTCGGTCTCGATCAAGGTCCCGCCCGGCACCCCGACCGGACGCACCTTCCGGGCCCGGGGCAAGGGATCCACCCGGCGCGACGGCACCCGCGGCGACCTGCTGGTCAGCGTCTCGGTGCAGGTGCCGGACGAGCTCACCGACGAGGCCCGGGCGGCGCTCGAGGCCTACCGGCAGTCCCGCGGCACCGACGACCCGCGTGCGACCCTCTTCGAGCCGCAGGGCTGACCGGTGGCTGATCTCGTGGCTGACCGCGTGGCGTGCATGGTGAGGGAGGCGTGATGGACGTCCCGCGCAAGGAGCCGCTGCCCGCCCCGGAGACCCCGGTGTTCGTGATCAGCGTGGCCGCGCAGCTCACCGGGCTGCACCCGCAGACGTTGCGCACGTACGACCGGCTCGGGCTGGTGTCGCCGGGTCGTACCGGTGGCGGCGGCCGGCGTTACTCGATGCGCGACATCGAGCTGCTGCACGCCGTGGTCCGGCTCACTGGTGAGGGGCTCGGGCTCGAAGGCGTGCGTCGGGTCCTCGACCTCGAGCGGCAGGTGGTCGTCCTGCGCCAGCAGGTGGCCGAGCTGCAGGCCGAGCTCGCCGCCGCCCACCAGGCGCTGGCCACCTCGCCCAACCTGCCCGTACGCGCGCCCGACCGGTCGACCCAGCTGGTCGTCTGGCGGCGCGGCTGAGCCGATCACCGGCCCGGCCGTGGTGTGATCGGGTCGTGGGTTCTGCGACGTCCGGCCGACCGCTGGCGGGCCTGCTCCGGCTGGCCGCAGCTGCCGCGGTCGTCGTGGTCGCGGGGGCGTGCAGCCCCCCGGCCGAGGCGCCGTCGGCCGACCCGCCGGCCACCACCCCGACCGCCACCACGGACGAGCCGGACGGCCCCGCGGGCGAGGCTGACCCGGCCGCGCTGTCCGGCTTCGTCTGCGCGCCCGACGACGACGGCACCTGGGCGGCGAGCGGCACGCTCACGAACTCGGGTGCCGACGATGCCGACTACGTGCTGACCGTGCTGGTGGCCGGGCCGACCAGCACCACCGCCCAGGCCAAGCGGCAGCGCGTGACGCTCGCCGGCGGCGAGTCGCTGCCGGTCGAGCTGACCTCGCTGCCGGCCCCCGCCGAGGGCGAGCTCAGCTGCCAGGCCCAGGTCGTCCGCCGCGCCTGACCCCGCCCGCCGGCGCCCCACCACCGCCGGACCCATCTCCGCCGAGTGGCGCAAGAGTGCGCGTTTGGTGGCGGGAAACGGGCATTCTTGCGCCACTCGAAGCCTCAAGTTGAGGGGAATCGACTCAACTTTCGCCGCGTTGAGACTGACAGACTCCCTGCACACCCGACGAAGGACACGAATGGACGCCTCCAGCCTCACCCGCCGCAGCCAGGAAGCGGTGTCGGCGGCCGTGCAGCGCGCCGCGGTCGCGGGCCATCCTCAGACCGACTCGCCGCACCTGCTCGCCGCCCTGCTCACCCCCACCGACGGCACGCCGGTCGCGCTGATGCGCGCGGCCGGCGCCGACCCGGCCGTCGCCGCCGACCACGTCGACAAGCATCTGGCCGGCCTGCCCCGCGCCCAGGGCGCGAACGTGCAGGCCCCCGGGATGTCTCGGTCGCTGCTCGAGGTGTTCCAGCGCGCCAGCGACCTCGCCGGCGAGCTCGGCGACGAGTACGTCTCCACCGAGCACCTGCTGGTGGGCCTGGCCACGGTCGCCGGCCCGGCGCGGGAGTCGCTCGAGGCGGCCGGTGCGAGCGCGGCGTCCCTCCAGGAGGCGTTCGGCGCGGTCCGCGGCACCGCCCGGGTGACCACCCAGGACCCCGAGAGCACGTACCAGGCCCTGGAGAAGTACGGCATCGACCTCACCCAGCAGGCTCGCGACGGGCGGCTCGACCCGGTGATCGGCCGGGACGCCGAGATCCGTCGCGTGGTCCAGGTGCTGTCGCGGCGTACCAAGAACAACCCGGTGCTGATCGGCGAGCCCGGCGTCGGCAAGACCGCGGTCGTCGAGGGACTCGCCCAGCGGATCATCGCGGGCGACGTGCCGGAGTCGCTGCGCGACCGGCGGCTGATCTCGCTCGACCTCGGTGCGATGGTCGCGGGCGCGAAGTTCCGCGGTGAGTTCGAGGAGCGGCTGACCGCTGTGCTCGACGAGATCAAGCAGTCCGACGGGCAGGTCATCACGTTCATCGACGAGTTGCACACGGTCGTGGGCGCTGGCGCGAGCGGCGAGGGCGCGATGGACGCCGGCAACATGCTCAAGCCGATGCTGGCCCGCGGCGAGCTGCGGATGATCGGCGCGACCACGCTGGACGAGTACCGCGAGCGGATCGAGAAGGACGCCGCGCTGGAGCGCCGCTTCCAGCAGGTGTTCGTCGGCGAGCCCAGCGTCGAGGACACGATCGCGATCCTGCGCGGGCTCAAGGAGAAGTACGAGGCGCACCACAAGGTCGAGATCGCCGACTCCGCACTGGTGGCCGCGGCGGCCCTGAGCCACCGCTACATCCCGGGTCGGCAGCTGCCGGACAAGGCGATCGACCTGGTCGACGAGGCCAGCAGCCGGCTGCGGATGGAGATCGACTCGTCGCCGGTCGAGATCGACGAGCTCCGGCGCGCGGTCGACCGGCTGAAGATGGAGGAGTTCCACCTCGCCGACGAGAGCGACCCCGCGAGCGTGGAGCGGCTGGCCGCGCTGCGTGGCGAGCTGGCCGACAAGGAGGAGGAGCTGCGCGGGCTCGAGGCCCGCTGGCAGGCCGAGCGACAGGGCCTCAACCGGGTGGGCGAGATCAAGGAGCGCATCGACGAGCTGCGGGTGCAGGTCGAGCGGGCGCAGCGCGACGGCGACCTCGAGACTGCCTCCCGACTGTCGTACGGCGAGATCCCCACGCTCGAGCGCGAGCTCACCGCGGCGCAGGACGCGAGCGAGCGATCCGCCGCCGACCCCATGGTGCGCCTGGAGGTCGGGCCGGACGAGATCGCCGAGGTGGTCGCGGCCTGGACCGGCATCCCCACCGGACGGCTGCTCGAGGGCGAGACCGGCAAGCTGCTGCGGATGGAGGACGAGCTCGGCCGCCGGCTGATCGGCCAACGTCGTGCCGTCACCGCCGTGTCCGACGCCGTGCGCCGGGCGCGGGCCGGCATCTCCGATCCCGACCGGCCGACCGGGTCGTTCCTGTTCCTCGGCCCGACCGGTGTCGGCAAGACCGAGCTCGCGAAGGCGCTGGCCGACTTCCTGTTCGACGACGAGCGGGCGATGGTCCGCCTCGACATGAGCGAGTACTCCGAGAAGCACACGGTGGCCCGGCTGGTGGGCGCGCCGCCCGGCTACATCGGTCACGAGGAGGGCGGGCAGCTCACCGAGGCGGTCCGGCGGCGGCCGTACACGGTCGTTCTGCTGGACGAGGTCGAGAAGGCGCACCCCGAGGTCTTCGACATCCTGCTGCAGGTGCTCGACGACGGTCGGCTGACCGACGGGCAGGGTCGTACCGTCGACTTCCGCAACACCATCCTGGTGCTGACCTCCAACCTGGGCTCGGCCTTCCTGGCCGACCAGACCCTCGATGACGAGGCCACCCGCGAGGCGGTCATGGGCCTGGTTCGGCAGGCGTTCAAGCCGGAGTTCCTCAACCGGCTCGACGAGGTCGTGCTGTTCGACCAGCTCGGCACCGACGACCTGGCCCGGATCGTCGACCTGCAGGTGGCCGCGCTGGCCCGCCGGCTGGCCGCGCGCCGGATCACCCTCGAGGTGAGCGACGCGGCGAGGGAGTGGCTCGCGCTGACCGGCTTCGACCCGACGTACGGCGCCCGACCGCTGCGCCGGCTGGTGCAGACCGCCATCGGCGACCGGCTGGCCAAGGCGCTGCTCGCCGGCACCGTCACCGACGGCTCCACGGTCCGGGTCGACGCCGACCCCGACACCGACGGCCTCCAGGTCACCACCCCCTCCTGACCGGGGCTCTGGTGGCCGAGTTTTCGCAGCCCAGGCTGCGACGGTGACGCTGACCCAGCGCTACAGCGCTGGGTCAGTTCCGGTTTCGCAGCCCACCCTGCGAAAACGCAGCCGGGTGCGGCGGGTCCGGTCGGTCCGGTCGGTCCACCGGGTCCCGCTGGTACGCCGCGTGATGGGATGACGGGGTGTCTTCGGGTGCGCTGCCGCCTCGGCCCCGATCGGTGGCGCGGGCGTGCCTGCTCGCCGGCGGGGGTGCCGCTCTGGTGCTCGTGGCGTGCCTCGGAGTCACCGCCGAGCTCGACTCCTCCGCGCTGCGGGACGAGATCGAGCAGGCCCCCAATCCGCTCGGCATCACCATCGACCCCGACGACGTGCTCCGGGCCATGCGCTGGATGCTCACCGGGGTCGCCGTGCTCAGCATCACCGCCGTCGTGTTCGCCGTGTATGCCTACCGCGGCCACCAGCCGTCGCGGATCGCGCTGACCGTCGTGCTTCCCGTGATGGCGCTGCCGTCGGCTGTGTCAGGATGGGCCGGCCTCGTTCCCGCCCTGCTGGCCGTCGTCGGCGTCGTCTTGTTGTGGACTCGCGACGCGCGCAGCTGGTACGCCGCGGTGGGGTCGGGGCCGGCACCCGACCGCGCCGCGAGCACCCTGCGAGGAGACCCGATGTCGAGCCCCACGCCACCGTCCGGCCAGGAGCCGCCCGAGCAGTCCGACCCGCCGTACGGCCAGCCGCCGCCGTACGGCCAGCAGCCCCCGCCTCCGCCCCCGCCGCAGTACCCCACGGACCCCAACCAGCCCTACGGCCAGCAGCCCTACGGCCAGCAGCCCTACGGCCAGCAGCCCTACGGCCAGCAGCCCTACGGGTACGGACCCCCACCCACGCCGTACCCGACCAAGCGCCCCGGCACGGTCACGACCTCGGCGATCCTCACGATGGTGCTCTCCGGGCTCACCGTGCTGTTCTGGGCCTTTCTCGTGCTCGCCGTCGCGGTCGCCACCGACGACGTCTACGACGAGCTGGAGGCCGACCCCAACTTCAGTGAGCTCTTCGACGAGTTCACGCTCACGGCCTCGGACCTGCAGACGTTCACGATTCGTCACCGGCGGGATCTTCATCCTGTTCTCCGTGCTGGCCATCGTCGTCTCGGTGATGGTGCTGCGCGGGTCCGGCCTCGGCCGCATCCTGCTCACCGTGCTGAGCGTGCCGACCGCGCTGCTCGGGCTGGTGTTCTTCCCGCTCGGGCTGCTCTACACCGTGGCCGCGATCGCCATCGTGGTCATGCTCTTCGTCGGCGATGCCGGCTCGTGGTTCGCCGGGAAGAAGGCCGGCGCGGTCTGACCCGCGCACGAGTGGGCCCGCCCCGACCACGTGGCAGCAGTTTTCGCAGCCTAGGCAGGGAAAACTGCGCTGACCCAGCGCTGTTGCGCTGGGGGTCCGTGGACGTCGCTGGGTCAGCGGGTCAGCCGAAGGCGCGCTCGAGTCGGCCCAGCGCCTCGACCAGCACGTCGTCGCGTTTGCAGAACGCCCACCGGACCAGAGGCCGACCAGCCTCGACGTCGTCGTAGAACACCTGGTGCGGGATCGCCACCACACCAGCCCGGGTCGGCAGGTCGCGGCAGAACTCCACGCCGTCGTCGTAGCCGAGTGGTCGCACGTCGGTCGTCGCGAAGTACGTCCCCTGCGGCACGTGCACGCCGAAGCCGATCCGCTTGAGCCCGTCGCAGAGCAGGTCGCGCTTGCCCTCCAGCTCCTCGCGCAGGTCGTCGAGCACCGTGGTGGGCAACCGCAGCGCGTGTGCCACGGCCGGCTGCAGCGGTGCGCCGGACGTGAACGTGAGGAACTGCTTGGCCGTCAGCACCGAGGCGACCAGCTCCGGCGGCCCGCACACCCAGCCGATCTTCCAGCCGGTGAACGAGAACGTCTTGCCGGCGCTGGAGACGGTGAGGGTGCGTTCGGCCATGCCGGGGAAGGTGGCCAGCGGCCGGTGCACGGACGTGTCGAACGTGAGGTGCTCGTAGACCTCGTCGGTGACGACCACCAGGTCGTGCTCGACAGCGACCTCGGCGATCGCCGACAGCTCGCGCTCGGTGAGCACGGTGCCGGTCGGGTTGTGCGGGCTGTTGATCAGCAGCACCCGCGTCCGTGGCGACACCGCCGCCCGCAGCTCGTCGGTGTCGAGCCGGAAGTCCGGTGCCCGCAGGGTCACCGGTCGCCGTACGCCACCGGCCAGCTGGATGCCGGCGACGTACGAGTCGTAGTAGGGCTCGAGCACGACGACCTCGTCGCCGGGGTCGATGAGCCCCAGCAGGGCCGCGGCGATGCCCTCGGTGGCACCGGTGGTGACCAGCACCTCCCGGTCGGGGTCGAGCTCGATCCCGTAGTGCCGCTGCTGGTGCTCGGCCACCGCCTGCCGCAGCTCGGGCACGCCGGGGCCGGGGGCGTACTGGTTGTGCCCGGTGCGCAGCGCCTCGACCGCCCGCTCGATCACCTCGCTCGGTCCGTCGACGTCGGGGAAGCCCTGGCCGAGGTTGACCGAACCGGTTCGCAGCGCCAGTTGCGACATCTCGGCGAAGATCGTGGTGCCGAGACCGGTGACCCGCTGCGAGCGCCGCTGCATGCGTCCGACCCTAGCCAGCCCGGCGCCGACTAGGGTCGGGCGCCGTGACCGACGTGACGGACCGCACCGACGTGACCGCCGACCGCGAGGCATTGCGTCGCCAGATCAACGACAAGGCGATCGTGCGGGGCAGGGTCACCCTGTCTTCCGGGCGCGAGGCCGACTACTACATCGATCTGCGCCGGGTCACCCTCGACGCCGAGGCGGCGCCGCTGGTGGGCCGGGTCATGATCGACCTGGTCCGCGACCTCGACGTGGATGCCGTCGGTGGCCTGACTCTCGGCGCCGACCCGGTCGCGACAGCGATGCTGCACGCGGCGGCCGCGGAGGGTCGTCGGCTGGACGCGTTCGTGGTTCGCAAGCAGGGCAAGGCGCACGGGCTGCAGCGTCGGATCGAGGGCCCCGACGTGAGCGGGCGGCGGGTGCTCGCCGTCGAGGACACCTCGACCACGGGCGGCTCGGTGCTCACCGCCGTCGAGGCGCTGCGCGAGGCGGGCGCCGAGGTCGTCGCCGTGGCGGTCGTCGCCGACCGCGACACCGACGCGCGGGCGAAGGTGGAGGAGGCCGGCCTGCCGTACCGGTTCGCCTACGGGGTCGACGACCTGGAGCTGCCCTGACCTGCGGGCACCGGGTGCGGAACCGCGACCGCCGGTGCGTGCGTGCGGCGCCGCTCCCGCACCAGGTGAGTGGCCGTGGGCAGGACGACCAGCAGCACGGCCAGCAGGACCAGCAGGTCGAGGTGCGGCTGGACGTGCTGGCGGACGAACGGCACCTGACCGGCGGCCCAGCCGAGCGTCGTCAGCCCGCCCGCCCAGAGCACCGCGCCGAGGGCGGACCAGGCCAGGTACGCGCGCCGCGGCATCCCGGCCGCGCCGGCGGTCACGGTCACCAGCGTCCGCAGCACCGGCACGAACCGCGCCAGCACGACGGCCGACGGCCCGTGGCGGTCGAAGAACCGGCGGGCCCGCGCCGTGCGTGACGACGCGTGCCCGCCGAGCAGCCGGGGCCCGACCCAGCGGCCGGTCTCGTACCCGACGACGTTGCCGGCCAGCGCTGCCGCCACCAGCACGCCGACCACGACGAGCAGCGGTTGGGCGACCACCCCGTGGCCGGTGAGGATGCCCACCGACAGCAGCAGGGTGTCGCCGGGGAGCACCACGCCAAGCGGCACGGCGCACTCGGCGACGATCACGAGGGCGGCGGCGGTCAGGGCCCACGGCCCGGCCGAGGTGAGCAGGTCCTGGGGACCCAGCAGCTCCACACCCGGGACGCTAGGCGGGCGCCGCGACCGCCGGACCGCCGTCGGTTGAACACGGGAGGACCAGCAGATGCACAGCGAGGACGACCTCCCCGTCGGAGTCGGCCCCTGGGAGGGGCCGTTGCCGGACGACCCGCGGCTGGATCCTGACCTGCTCGCCGCCGGTGACCGGCGCAACGTGGTCGACGCCTACCGCTACTGGCGGCAGGACGCGGTGGTCGCGGATCTCGACCGGCGCCGGCACGGCTTCCACGTGGCGATCGAGAACTTCCAGCACGACCTGAACATCGGCTCGGTGGTCCGTACCGCCAACGCGTTCCTGGCCGCCGAGGTGCACGTCGTCGGCCGGCGCCGGTGGAACCGTCGCGGCGCGATGGTGACCGACCGCTACCAGCACGTCCGCCACCACCCCGACGTGGCCGCGCTCGCCGAGTGGGCGGCCAGCGAGGGGCTGCCGCTGCTGGGCGTCGACAACCAGCCGGGCAGCCTGCCGCTGGAGACCGCCGACCTCCCGCGCGACTGCGTGCTGCTGTTCGGCCAGGAGGGCCCGGGGCTGACCGCGGCGGCCCGCGATGCGTGCACGCAGACCCTGTCCATCGCGCAGTTCGGCTCCACCCGCTCGATCAACGCCGGCGCCGCTGCCGCCGTCGCCATGCATGCCTGGATCCGCCGCCACGCCGACCTCTCCACCGCCTGGCCCCCCACCTGACCGCGATCCGCGGCCTTTGGTTGCGCGGTCCGCGGCCTTTGGTTGCGCGATCCGCGGCGTGTGGTTGCGCGATCCGCGTGGGGTGGTTGCGGCGTCCGCGGCCGTCTACGGTGCGCGGATGACGACGCGCGTGCTCGTGATCGGTGGTGACGCCGCCGGCATGAGCGCTGCGGCCACGGCCAAGCGCCGCGGCGGCGACGACCTCGAGGTGGTCGTGGTCGAACGCGGTCTCTGGACCTCCTACTCCGCCTGCGGCATCCCGTACTGGATCGCCGGCCAGGTCGACGGACCCGACGCGCTGGTCGCCCGTACTCCCGAGGAGCACCGCGAGCGCGGCATCGATGTACGCACCGGCACGACCGCCACCGCTCTCGATCTCGCGTCCCGCGAGGTCACGGTGCGGGCCGACGAGGGAGACGAGCGGATCGGCTTCGACCACCTCGTGCTCGCCACCGGGGCCGAGCCGGTGGTGCCGCCCGTGCCGGGCGCCGACGCCGCCGGCGTGCACGGAGTCCAGACACTCGACGACGGCTGCCGGCTGCTCGACTCCCTCGGCCGGTCCGGCGTCGAGAAGGCGGTGGTCGTCGGTGCCGGCTACATCGGCGTGGAGATGGCCGACGCCTGCCTGCGGCGCGGCCTGGACACGACGCTGCTCGACCAGGCGGCCGAGCCGATGGGCACGCTCGACCCTGAGCTCGGGCGGCGGGTGCGCGAGGCCATGCAGGAGATGGGCGTCGCCGTGCACATGGACGCCAGGGTCGAGGGCTTCGAGACCGGCGACGGAGGCCGGGTCCGCGGGGTCACGACCAGCGACCGCACGTACGACGCCGACATCGTCATGCTCGGTCTCGGGGTACGTCCCCGGGCTGCCCTGGCCGCGGCGGCCGACCTGCCGGTGGGCGAGTCCGGCGGGGTGCGTACCGATCCCTCGATGGCGGTGCCCGGGCATCCCGGGGTATGGGCCGCCGGCGACTGCGTCGAGGTGTGGGACCGGGTGCGCGAGGCGTACGCGCACGTGCCGCTCGGCACGCACGCCAACAAGCAGGGCCGGGTGATCGGCCGCAACCTCACCGGCGGCTCCGACGTGTTCGCCGGAGTGGTGGGCACGGCGGTCACCACGGCCTGCGGTCTGGAGGTGGGCCGCAGCGGACTGAGCGTCACCGATGCCGAAGCCCTCGGTCGCGAGGTGGTGTCGGCGACCGTCGAGACCGCGACTCGCGCGGGCTACCACCCCGACGCCGAGCCGATGACGGTCCGGCTGACCGCCGAGCCAGGCGGGCGGCTGCTCGGGGGACAGCTCGTCGGGGGCTCGGGCACCGGGCTGCGCGTCGACATCGTGGCGACCGCGCTGTGGGCCGGGATGACGGTCGCCGACCTGATCGACCTGGACCTCGGGTACGTCCCGCCGCTGTCGTCGACGTGGGACCCGGTCCAGGTGGCGGCGCGAGCGCTGCAGTCCGAGCTGCGCTGACTATCCTGGCCGGTGCCGCCACCGTCCGCCGAGGGAGCCCGCCATGCCGATCGCCTCGCCCGAGGTCTACGCGCAGATGCTCGACACCGCCAAGGAGAAGTCGTTCGCCTACCCGGCGATCAACGTCACCTCGTCGCAGACGCTGAACGCCGCGCTGCGCGGGTTCGCCGAGGCGGAGAGCGACGGGATCGTGCAGGTGTCGACCGGCGGGGCGGACTTCCTGTCCGGCGCGACCATCAAGAACATGGTGACCGGGTCGGCGGCGTTCGCGGCGTACGCCCGGGAGGTCGCGAAGAACTACCCCGTCAACGTGGCGCTGCACACCGACCACTGCCCCAAGGACAAGCTCGACGGCTTCGTCCGACCGCTGCTCGAGCTGAGCAAGGAGCGCGTCGAGGCGGGCGGCGAGCCGCTGTTCCAGTCGCACATGTGGGACGGTTCGGCGGTCGAGCTGGAGGAGAACCTGCAGATCGCGCAGGAGCTGCTCGAGAAGGCCGCCGCCGCGCACGTCGTCCTCGAGATCGAGGTCGGGGTGGTCGGCGGCGAGGAGGACGGCATCGTCGGCAAGATGGACGAGAAGCTCTACTCGGCGCCGGGCGACGCGGTCCGTACCGTCGAGGAGCTGGGGCTCGGCGAGAAGGGTCGCTACCTCACCGCGCTGACGTTCGGCAATGTGCATGGTGTCTACAAGCCGGGCAACGTCAAGTTGCGCCCGGAGATCCTGCAGGAGGCGCAGAAGGCCGTCGCCGACAAGTGGGACCTCGGCGAGGGTGCGAAACCCTTCCACCTGGTGTTCCACGGCGGCTCGGGCTCGAGCGCCGACGAGATCGCGGCCGCGGTCGACTACGGCGTGGTGAAGATGAACGTCGACACCGACACCCAGTACGCGTTCACCCGGGCCGTCGCGGACCACATGTTCAGCAACTACTCCGGCGTGCTGAAGATCGACGGCGAGGTGGGCGACAAGAAGGCGTACGACCCCCGCGCCTACGGCAAGGCGGCCGAGGAGTCGATGGCCAACCGCGTCACCGAGGCCTGCGAGCACCTCCGTTCCGCCGGCACCCACCTCGGCTGACGCCGACGCGACAGCCACGCGGCCGCGCCGAGGGCGCAGTTTTCGCAGGGTGGGCTGCGAAAATGTCGCTCCCGCAGCGCTGTAGCGCTGGGGAAGCGGTGCTTGCGCTGGGGAAGCCGATCCGCGACCCGGTCGGATCCGCTCCTCCCAGCGAGGTCAGGCGATGTGCCTGGCGGCGCTCTCGAAGGCGCGCCGGAAGCGCTCGATGACGACTCGCGGCGTCGCGAGCTCACCCCAGATGATCCGCCGCACCAGCCAACCCGCCTCGGTGATCCATTCCTCTCGGGCCTTCTCCCGGGCGACGACCTCTGATGCCGTCTCGCCCTCCCGCCAGCTGCGCAGGTACTTGACCTTGCCGTCGAACTCGCCCACCACTCCGAGCTCGGGCCATCCGTAGTCGGTCCTGGCCCGTTGGCCGTCACGTCCGCGCACCACGAGTTGCAGCTCGGGCCGGGGCAGCCCGGCGCGCCAGAAGATCAGCCGGCCCCTGGTCTCGCCGGGGCTCTCGGCTCGTCCGTCGACCAAGCGTGCCGCCAGCCGCGCGTGTCGTGAGTACGGAGTGAGCTCCCACCGCTCGGTGACCCGCACGAGCGCGTCGTCGTCGACCACGCCCAGGTGGACCGCGGAGTCACCCATCACGACCGCTTGGTCGAGTCCGTGCAGCAGCATCGCGCCGGCCACGGATTCCGCGGCGGGAAGCACGACGAAGTCCGGGTCGATGCCGTCGGCGTCGACGACTGGTTGGGGCGAGCCCGTCCCCGCCGGGAAGTCGTGGTGGACCACTCCGTGCTCGATGCCGCCGCTGCGCCCGTCGAGTCGAGTCAGATGGACGCGTCGCAGGTCGGGACGCCACAGTCGCACGCCCAGCGCGACCGTGGCCGTGGTGTGGCTGAGCGCCACCCGGCCCGCCAACGGCCGTGCCACGGCACGGGCGACCAGCAGGTGGCGGCGATCGTCGTCGGCGGCGGCCCACACGTCGCTGAACACGAACGCGCCCCGCCGCAGCCGTACCCATTGGCCAGCGTCGACCGCGCGACGGATGTCCCGGTCGCCGTACCCGAGGCGCGCAGCGTCCGCGGTCGTGAAGACCTGCCGTTGCAGGTCCGCCAGCTCACGCAGTTCGTTGTGCATGGCGGGCACTGTCGCCCGCGGCGCACAGCCGTGGAGGACGCGAGCTGCCGGGCTGTGGGCGAGGCCGGGCGGCGACGCAGCTGTGGACAACAAGTACGGACGGCCTGCTGTGACGGCCCGCTGGCATGCGCTGACCCAGCCTTCCCGTCGCTCACCCAGCGTTGTAGCGCTGGGGAAGCGCTGGTTCCGCAGCCCACCCTGCGAAAACGCAGCAGGGGTGGGCGGGGCAGGATGGGGGGATGCACGAGAACCTGCTGGGTGGGCCGCCGGAGACGATGCTTGCGTCGGACCCGGCGGCGGAGCTGCTGGCCGGAGGGGCCGATGCCACGGCGGTCGCCCGCGCCAACCCGACCTCGAGCCTGGCGTGGGCGGTGCTCGCCGAGCGGGCGCTGGAGGACGGGCAGGACGTGACGGCGTACGCGTACGCGCGGACCGGCTATCACCGCGGCCTGGACGCGCTGCGCCGCAGCGGCTGGAAGGGGCACGGCCCGGTCCCGTGGCGGCACGAGCCCAACCGGGGCTTCCTGCGCGCGCTCGCGGCGCTGGCCCGGGCGGCCGCCGAGATCGACGAGACCGACGAGGCCGAGCGCTGCCGCGCCTTCCTGGCCGACTCCAGCCCCGAGGCCGCGGCCGAGCTGATCTGAGCGGCTCGTCCGAGAAGCGGTGATCTGTCCGGGCACGCCAGAAGGCGCCGGAATCGTCCCCCGACGCGCTTCCGACGCCTTCAGGGGCCACCGTCCCACCACTGCGGGTGTTTGTCGTGTCCGGGTGCGGCCATCGGCACTAACCTGCCACCATGGACGACGCGCTGGGCGCGCTCGGTGTGGCCGCCCGCGAGGAGGCGGTCTACCGCCAGCTGCTCGTGCACGGCCCGGTCGGCCTGGTCACGCTCAGCGACCTGACCAGCTCGTCGCTGGCCGACGTGCGGGAGTCCGTCGACGCGCTGGTCGCGCTCGGCCTGGTCCGGCGGGCCGGGGACCAGGTGCTGGTGGAGGCCCCGGAGCGCGCGCTGGGCCGGCTGGTCCAGGAGGCGACGGCGCGGCTGGTCGACGCACAGGCCGCGCTGGGGAGCGCGCGACTGAGCGTCCCGGCCCTGCTCGCCGAGAACCGCTCGCGGCGGCACGGCCGCGCCGGCTCCGCCGAGCTCGAGATGGTCGCCCCCGGCGACTTCCTGGACGTGCTCGCCCGGCTGCTCGTCGAGACCACCGGCGAGCTGGTCTATCTCCGCCCCGACCAGTGGGCGCTGCCCGTCAGCCGCGACGCCGACCTCGCCCTGCTCCAGGAGCTGCGCTCCGGCCGCGAGTCCCGCGCGCTCTACCCCGTCGCCGCGCTCGCCGAGCCGACGGGCGACGTGATCCGCCGGATCGAGGCCGGCGAGAAGGTACGGGTCCTCGACGAGGTGCCCACCCGGCTCGTCGTGCTCGGCACCGAGGCTGCGCTGCTGCCCGAGTGGTGGGGCAGCCCGGAGGGCCAGCGGCTACTGGTCCGCCAGCCCGCGCTCGTCGCCGCCCTGCGCCAGCTGTTCGACCTGTTGTGGGACCGGGCGCACGTGCCGCCGGGGTCGAGCGAGGCGATCCACACCGACGGCCGCCGCCAGCTGGTCGCGATGCTCGCGCAGGGCCTCGTCGATGACCAGATCGCCCGCGCCCTCGGCTGCTCGGTCCGTACGGTGCGGCGCCGGGTCGCCGACCTGCTGGCCGAGCTCGGCGCCTCGTCCCGCTTCCAGGCGGGCGTCCGCGCCGGCGAGCGCGGCTGGACCTGAACCCGGTCCGTCAGCCGGGCGCCCGGAACCGCAGCACACCTGAGTGCACCGACCACGCCCGACGTCGCTCCGGACCCTCGATCTCGCCGTCGACGTTCCACCGGAACGGTCGCTGCGACGACACCTCGATCCGGCACGCCTGGTAGGTCTCGACGTCACGTCGCCGGTCGTGCCGGCCGAGCCGCACCAGCACGGCGTAGGCGAATCGCTTCGCCGGCGCCAGCGCGTACGACAGCACCACCTCGGCGTTGCCGTCGCCCGGGTCGGCCGTCGGCGCGATCGGCGTGCCCCCGCCGACGAACCGGCCGTTGGCGACCGCCACCTGCAGGACGTGGTGCCTGCCGTCGGCCACCATGTCGTCGTCGAGCACGACCTGGAGTCGCTGGCCCTTGCTCACGAACCCGGCCCGCGCGGCGCCGAGCACGTAGCCGAACCGACCCCAGCGGCCCTTCAGCTTCGTCGCCTGGTCGGCAGCATCGACCCCCACGCCCATGTGCACGGCGTTGACGACCACCTGCCCGCCGTCCTCCACGAACAGGTCGAAGCGGCGCTCGCTGCCGTCGACGACGGCGCGCGCCGCCTCGGCCGGGTCGAGCGGCAGCTCCAGCCCGCGGGCGAAGTCGTTGCCGGTGCCGAGCGGCACCAGCGCCACCACCGTGTCGTCGAGCCATCCCTCCCCGTGCAGCACGGCCACCGTCGCGTGCAGGCTGCCGTCGCCGCCGACCACCACCACCAGCCGGCCGTCGCGCCGGGCCAGCACGTCGCGCAGGTCGTCGGGGTCGGCCGTGGCCAGCACCTCGACCTCGTACGCGGCGCGCAGCTCGGTGACCGCGGCAGCGACGGCTTCCTCCTCCGCGCTGCCCGCCTCCGCGTTCGTCACGACCAGGCAGCGCTCCACGGCGGCCACGCTAGCGAGACGCACGTCCACCCTCCCGGCCGGTTCGCTACCCTTGCGGCGCTTCGCCCCCGGTCGTACCGATGGAGGACCCATGCCCGCCGTCGTGATCGTCGGCGCCCAGTGGGGCGACGAGGGCAAGGGCAAGGCCACCGACCAGCTCGGCTCGCGGGTCGAGGTCGTGGTGAAGTTCAACGGCGGCAACAACGCCGGCCACACCGTCGTCATCGACGACGAGACCTACGCCCTGCACCTGCTGCCCAGCGGCATCCTCACCCCCGGCGTCACCCCGGTGATCGGCAACGGCGTCGTGGTCGACCTGTCGGTGCTCTTCGAGGAGATCGAGGCGCTGGAGGCCCGCGGCCACGACACCTCCGACCTCGTGCTCAGCGCCAACGCGCACCTGATCGCGCCGTACAACCGGGTGCTGGACAAGACCACCGAGCGGTTCCTCGGATCCCGCCGGATCGGCACCACCGGCCGCGGGATCGGTCCGACGTACGCCGACAAGATCAACCGGGTCGGCATCCGGGTTCAGGACCTGTTCGACGAGAAGATCCTGCTGCAGAAGGTCGAGGGTGCCCTCGAGCTGAAGAACCAGATCCTCGCCAAGGTCTACAACCGCCGCTCGGTCGACCCGGCCGAGGTGGTCGACGAGCTGCTCGGCTACGCCGACCGGGTGCGCCCGATGGTCACCGACACCGCGCTGCTGCTCGAGCGCGAGCTCGACGCCGGCCGTACCGTCCTGCTCGAGGCGGGCCAGGCCACCCTGCTCGATGTCGACCACGGCACCTACCCGTTCGTGACGTCGTCGTCGGCGACGGCCGGCGGCGCGTGCACCGGCTCCGGCATCCCCCCGACGCGCATCGACCGGGTGAGCGCGATCCTCAAGGCCTACACGACACGGGTCGGAGAGGGCCCGTTCCCCACCGAGCTGCACGACGCGGCCGGCGAGCACCTGCGCAAGATCGGGGCCGAGTACGGCACGACGACCGGCCGACCACGGCGGTGCGGCTGGTTCGACGCCGTCATCGGCAGGTACGCCGCGCGCATCAACGGCGTCACCGATTTCGTGCTCACCAAGCTGGACGTGCTCACCGGCCTGGACACCGTCCCGGTCTGCGTCGCGTACGAGGTCGACGGGGTGCGCCACGACGAGATGCCGATGACGCAGACCGACTTCCACCACGCGGTCCCCGTCTACGAGGAGCTGCCCGGCTGGTGGGAGGACATCAGTGGCGCGCGCACCCTCGACGACCTGCCGGCCAACGCGCGCGCGTACGTCAGCCGGGTCGAGGAGCTGGTGGGTCGCCGGATCTCGGTGATCGGTGTCGGACCGGGCCGCGACGAGTCCGTCGTCGTGCACGACCTGCTGTGAGGCTCTGCTGTGAGGTTGCCGTGAGGAGAGACCGCGGGTGAAGGTGCTGGTGGTCGGCACCGGCGGGCGGGAGCACGCGCTGGTGCATGCGCTGGCGGCCGACGACGTCGTCGAGGAGGTGCACGCCGCACCGGGCAACCCGGGCATGGCGTCGGAGGCGCGGCTGCACCCGGTCGACCCGATGGACGGCGACGAGGTGGCGGCGCTGGCCACCCGGCTCGGCGTCGACCTGGTCGTGGTAGGTCCCGAGGCGCCGCTGGTGGCCGGCGTCGCCGACGCGGTACGCGCCGCAGGTGTCGCCTGCTTCGGCCCCACGGCCGTGGCGGCGCGGCTCGAGGGCTCGAAGGCCTTCGCCAAGGAGGTGATGGCGGCCGCCGACGTGCCGACCGCGCTCGCGCACGTCTGCAGCACCGACGAGGCTGTGGCGGCGGCGCTGGACGCGTTCGGCGCGCCGTACGTCGTCAAGGCCGACGGGCTCGCGGCCGGCAAGGGCGTCGTGGTCACCGACGACCGCGACGAGGCACTCGCGCACGCCCGGACGTGTCTGCAGGACGGAGCCACCGTTGTCGTCGAGGAGTACCTCGACGGCCCCGAGGTGTCGCTGTTCGCGGTGACCGACGGCGAGGCCGTGGTCCCGCTGGTGCCCGCCCAGGACTTCAAGCGGATCGGCGACGGGGACACCGGGCCCAACACCGGCGGCATGGGTGCGTACGCGCCCCTGGACTGGGCACCACCCGACCTGGTCGACGACGTGCTGGCCCGGGTGCTGCGGCCGACGGTGGCCGAGATGGCCCGCCGCGGGACGCCGTTCGCCGGGCTGCTCTACGCCGGGCTCGCGCTCACGTCGCGCGGGATGCGGGTGGTGGAGTTCAACGCCCGCTTCGGCGACCCGGAGACGCAGGTGGTGCTGCCGCTGATGGCCTCGTCGCTGGGCGCCCTGCTGCTGGCGGCCGCCACCGGGAGCCTGCACGAGACCGATCCACCCCGCTGGCGCGACGAGGCCGCGGTGACGGTCGTGGTCGCCTCGCCCGGTTACCCCGTGGCGCCACGCACCGGAGGCGCGATCGAGGGGCTCGCCGACGCGGCGGCGTGCGAGGGCGTCCAGGTCCTGCACGCCGGCACCGCCTCCGTCGACGGGCGCGTGGTCACGGCCGGCGGACGGGTGCTCGCGGTCACGGCGGTCGGCGCCGACGTCGAGCAGGCCAGGGGACGGGCCTACGCGGCCGTCCAGCAGGTACGCATCGACGGCGGCCAGCACCGCACCGACATCGCCGCCGATCTCGACCGGCTCGGCTGACAACCGATCCGAACCACGTTCCGTTGGACACTCGACGGAGCAGCGGGAGGGGGTCGGATGGGAAACGGGCACGATGTCGAGTTCGGGGCCTACGTCGAGCAACGACGCGGGCACCTGCGCCGCACGGCGTACTTCCTCTGCGGCGACTGGCACCTGGCCGAGGACCTCGTCCAGACCACCCTTGCCCGGCTGTACGTGGCCTGGCCGCGGCTGGTGCGTGAGGGCCGGGAGGACGCGTACGCGCGCCGCATCCTGGTCAACGCCCACCACGACGAACGCCGTCGGCCGTGGCGACGCGAGCGCGCGGGACTTGACGGGATCGACGACACCGCCCGTCCCGCGGCGTCGGTCGAGGACCGCGACGCGCTGATCCGTGCGCTGCAGGCGCTGCCGCCCGGGCAGCGCCGGGTGGTGGTGCTGCGGCACTGGTGGGGCGCCTCGGTGGAGGAGTGCGCCGCCGACCTCGGGATCAGCACCGGCACGGTGAAGAGCCAGACCAGTCGAGCACTCGACCGCCTGCACGAGCTCCTGACACCCGACCACGTGGGGAACGAGCCGAGGGGTGACCAGCATGGACGAGCGTGACCTCGAGCAGCGGATGCGAGCGGCGGTGCTCGACGAGCCGCCGATGCCGGGCGGGCACTCGCTGGACCTCGCCAACGGCAGGCGGCTGCGCCGGCAACGGCGGGTCGGGGCAGGGATCGCCGCGGCGGCCGCGGTGGCAGTCGTCGTCGTGGCGGCCGCCTGGCTGCCGGGCGCCGGTGGCAACGACCAGGGGATCGACGTCGCCGGGTCAGACGACGCCTCGGACCCGTCGGGACCGGCCACAGGGTCCGCGGAGCCCCCGGGGCAGAGCCCCCACCCTCGCGTCACCCACGCCTCACCCAATCCGGGTGGAGGTCACGTGGCCGGTGCGGGCTCGGGCGGCGGGGCGAGCATGGTCATCGGGCACCGCGCCACCCGCGAGCTGATCTACCAGGTGGGGCGCGACCGGCTCGACCCGAAGGGCGAGTTCCTGCGCTTCTCGCAGAATGTGCAGGGGAGCGGCACGGACGTCGTCGGGACCAAGCTCGGCTGGCACGCCGACGGCGAGGCCGGCGAAGGCATGGTGATGGTCACCATCGGCGAGGACGGTGCGTTCACCGGGTCGTTCGGCGGCTGCGGCTACTCGGCGTGCCACGACTACACCGCGCCCGACGGCACCGTGGCGAAGGTCGGCGGCGCGACCGATGGCTCGGGCGCGTTCTGGCTGCGGGTGCTGCAGGACGACGGCGACGCCGTCGCCGTGATGATCGACCCGCTGTTCGGCAACAACAGCCTCGTCCCGACCGACTCGCTGACGATCACTCTCGACGAGGCCATCGCGTTCGCCGCCGACGAGCGGCTCGGCATCGTCGAGTAGGCGCGTCCCGGCCGCTCACTCGCGGCGGCGGGTGATCCGCGAGGCGTCCTCGCCGTGGCCGCCGACGAACTGCATCGGGTCGCCCGCGCCGAGGTCGTCGATGCCGGCCGTCTCCAGCGCGCCGACGGCCATCGTCCGGCGCACCGCGGAGAAGGTCAGCACGTGCGCGAGCACGCCGCCGAAGGTGAACGTACGCGGCGGGTCGCAGACGGCGTCGACGAAGGTCTCGTCGGCGCGGCCCTCGTGCAACGGGGCGAGGACGAGGTCGCGGAACTCCGGCGACACCTCCTCGAGCCGCAGCCGGAGGCCGGCCGGATCGGTGGCCCCCTGCGGTGGCATGACCGTCGCGCCACGCACGGCAGCGACCCACATCTCCAGCTGGCCGACCAGCCGGTCGGCCAGCCCGCGCAGCGTCGGCGACTCGTCGATGCCCTCGACGGACAGGGTGATCGGGCGGTCGAGCGTCTCGGCGTCGACCTGGTCGAGCCGGTCGACGATCTCGCCGACCAGCCACAGGTGGTGGTCGAGCATCCGGGTCAGGACGTCCATCGGGGTGCTCCTCTCGGGTCCGGGCAGGCGCAGGCCGCCCGGGGGGTGGAAGTGGATCCCGCTGGCCGCGGGCAGCAGGTGGTCGTTTCGCCGGGTCCGGCGGTACTCGCTCGGCGCGGCCCGGTAGGCCCGGGTGAACGCGCGGGTGAACGCCTCCGGGGAGCCGTAGCCCGCCGCGTACGCGAGCTCGGTCACCGACTCGTCGCCGCTGACCAACCGGTGCGCGGCGCGCTCGAGCAGCAGCCGCCGTCGGAACGCGCCGGGCGGCTCGCCGACGGCGGCGGCAACCAGCCGGTCGAAGTGGAAGCGCGACAGGTAGGCGCGCCCCGCCAGGTCCTCCCCGGTCAGCTCCGGCTCGTCCAGGCTGTCCTCGACGAGGTCGAGGATGCCGCGCAGCCGGTCGTCGGTGGTCACGGTGACGATCCTGACCGACCGCGCGGTCGGTCGCCTGACCCTGCTTGCGGAGTCGGTGCCGGAATCGGTCCCGCCGCCGGTCGTTGTCGGTCGGCGCACCTACCGTCGCGGTCATGAGGTACGGGTTCGTGGTGCCGCACGCCGACTCCCGGCAGTTCGCCGAGATCGCCGCGCTCGGCGAGGAGCACGGATGGGACGCCGTGTTCACCTGGGAGGCGGTGTGGGGCGTCGACGCGTGGGTCACCCTGGCCGCGGCCGCGATGACCACCGAGCGGATCCGGCTCGGCACCTTGCTGACTCCGGTGTCGCGGTGGAAGCCCTGGGACCTCGCGTCCCGCGTCGGCACCGTCGACCGGCTGAGCAGCGGGCGCACGATCCTCGGCGCCGGACTGGGCGCCCTGCACGAGGGATGGACGGCGTTCGAGGCCGACGAGGGCCGCAAGGTGCGCGCCCAGCAGGTCGACGAGTGCCTGGCCGTGTTCGACGGCCTGATGCGCGGGCAGCCGTTCTCCTACGAGGGCAGCTACTACACCGCGCGGCCGACCGAGTTCTTCCCGCCCGACCCACCGGTGCAGCGACCGCGACCGCCGGTGTGGTGTGTGGGTGCGCACGTGCTCGGCCGCGAGCGGCAGCCGTCCCTCGACCGGGCGGCCCGCTGGGACGGCCTGCTGCCGGCGGTGCACGGACGCCCCGACGACGAGGCGCCCATCACCGTCGACCAGCTGGCCGACGTCGTCGGCCTGGTTCGCCAGCGCCGGGCGGACGCCGGACTCGCCGACGCGCCCTACGACGTGGTGATCGAGGCCGACAGCAGTGGCGAGTTCGTCCGGCTCGATCCCGGCGACCCGTCGGCGTGGGAGCGGGCCGGTGCCACCTGGTGGGTGGAGAGCTGGTGGAGCCTCGAGCCCGGTCCCGGCGGGCTGGCCGAGGTCGAGCGCCGGGTGCGCGCCGGACCGCCATCCTGATCGCTCCCTTTCCGCCCGCCGATCTTCCGGCCGGCTGAGCGCCGGGACGCTCGTACCGGCCGGAACGTCCGTCGGCAGGTCCGGGCCGCCTGTGCGCGACAATGGGGGCGTGACCGCGATCCCCAACGTGCTGGCGCACCGCTACGCCTCGGCGCCGATGGCCGCGCTGTGGTCGCCTGAGCACAAGGTGGTGCTCGAGCGTCGGCTGTGGATCGCGGTGCTCGCGGCGCAGCGCGACCTCGGCGTCGCGGTGCCCGACGGCGTGCTCGAGGCGTACGAGGCGGCGGTCGACAAGGTGGACCTCGACTCGATCGCCCGACGCGAGCGGGTGAGCCGGCACGACGTGAAGGCGCGGATCGAGGAGTTCAACGCCCTGGCCGGGCACGAGCACGTGCACAAGGGCATGACCTCGCGCGACCTCACCGAGAACGTCGAGCAGCTGCAGGTGCGTGACTCGCTGGTGCTGGTGCGCGACCGGGCGGTGGCCACCCTGGCCCGGCTGGCCCGGCTCGCGGCGCAGCACCGCGACACCGTCCTGGCCGGGCGCAGCCACAACGTGCCCGCGCAGGCGACGACCTTGGGCAAGCGGTTCGCGTCCGTCGCCGACGAGCTGCTGGTGGCCCTGGAGCGGGTCGATGAGCTGGTGGCGCGCTACCCGCTGCGCGGGATCAAGGGTCCGGTGGGCACCGCGCAGGACA
This sequence comes from uncultured Actinomycetota bacterium, assembly GCA_963785115.1. Lineage (GTDB taxonomy): Bacteria > Actinomycetota > Actinomycetes > Propionibacteriales > Nocardioidaceae > JACCWP01. The sequence goes on along the minus strand of CAWATY010000006.1, from coordinate 113,341 downwards.
TGCTCGACCTGCTGGACGGCGATACCGAGCGGCTCGCCGACCTCGAGCGGCGCGTCGCCGAGCACCTCGGCTTCACCCGGGTGCTGACCAGCGTCGGTCAGGTCTACCCACGCTCGCTCGACCTCGACGCCGTCACCGCGCTGGCCCAGCTGGTGGCCGCGCCCTCCAACCTGGCCACGACGATCCGGTTGATGGCCGGCAACGAGCTGGTGACCGAGGGCTTCCAGCCCGGACAGGTCGGGTCGTCGGCGATGCCGCACAAGATGAACACCCGCTCCTGCGAGCGGGTCAACGGATTGGCCGTCGTGGTGCGCGGCAGCACCGCGATGCTCGGCGAGCTGGCCGGCGACCAGTGGAACGAGGGCGACGTCTCCGACTCGGTGGTGCGGCGGGTGGCGCTGCCCGACGCGTTCCTGGCCACCGACGGGTTGTTCGAGACGATGCTGACCGTCCTCGACGAGTTCGGCGTGTTCCCCGCGGTGGTCGCCCGCGAGCTCGACCGCTACCTGCCCTTCCTCGCCACCACCAAGGTGCTCATGCACGCGGTACGCAACGGCGTCGGCCGCGAGCAGGCGCACGAGGCGATCCGCGAGCACGCGGTCGCCGTCGCCCTTGAGATGCGGGAGCAGGGGGCCGAGCGCAACCGGCTGCTCGAGCGGCTGGCTGCCGACCCGCGGCTCGGCCTCTCCCGCGACGCGCTCGACGAGGCCGTGGCCTCACCGCTCGCGTTCACCGGAGCCGCCGCCGACCAGGTCGACGCGGTCGTCGCCAGGGTCGAGGCTCTCGTCGCGCGCCACCCCGAGGCGGCCGCGTACCTCCCCGGCGCGATCCTCTGAGCCCGATCCCTTCCGCCCGAGCTCACCCCTCCTGACAACCCGGCCGGCCCCCGCGACGTTTGCAGGGGGAGACAGGGACACCGGCAACGGATGGGGACCTCGGGTGCGACGACCAGATCGCGACCACGCGTTCGCGGAGTTCGTCGACGCCAGGCGTCCCGGGCTGGTGCGGACGGCGTACCTGCTCTGCGGCGACTGGCACCGGGCCGAGGACCTCGCCCAGCAGGCGCTGGTGAAGCTGTACCTGGCCTGGCCGAAGGTGGGCGGGCACGGCGGCGAGGACGCGTACGTGCGGCGCATCCTCGTCAACACCCACGTGGACGACTGGCGGTGGCGCCGCCGCAGGCCGGAGACCCCGGTCGAGCGGCACGACGACAGCGCCGGCCCGGGCAGCCGGTCGGTGGAGGACCGGGACGCGTTGCGGTCCGCCCTGGCCGGGCTCCCGGAGGGACAACGCAAGGTCGTGGTGCTGCGCTACTGGCTGGACCTGTCGGTCGACGAGGTGGCCCGCGACCTGGGCATCAGCACCGGCACCGTGAAGAGCCAGAGCGCCCGTGCCCTCGACCGGCTGCGCGTCGCGCTTGCCGGCACCCGGATCACGTTCGAGAACAGCGGGAGGACCCCATGACCGAGCAGCAGCTGCGCGAAGCAATGGCCGACCTGGTGGCCGGCCAGCCGCCGATGCGCGGCGACAGCCGCGCCGACCTGCGGCGCGGGCGGCGCCGGTTGGTCGTGCACCAGGCCACGACCGTCGCCGGGGTCGGCGCGGTCGCAGCGGGAACGGTGGCCGCCCTCAGCCTGAGCGGTGGCAGCGAGCGGGCGGACGGCCCGGCCGGCTCGGAGTCGGTGCTCCAGCGCTGCAGCGAGACGAAGGGCGGCCTGGACCCGGCGCTGTTCGGGGCGGGGTCGAAGGTGCTCACCTCGGAGGAGGCCGCCGACGGCAGCCTCGGCGCGGCGGTGCTGTCCAGCAACGGCGACTACTGGGCGAGCTGCACGCTGTTCGAGGGCGGGGAGTCCTCCTTCACCGAGCCGGTGCTGACCTACCCGGTCGACGCGCCGAAGCTACCGGGCAAGGAGGCCAACTCCATCGAGGTCAACGACGACACGGTGATGTACGTCGACCGCTTCCCGGCCGACGTGGCCCGGGTCGACATGACGTTGACCGACGGGCGGACGCTGAGCGCGCCCGCGGTTGACGGCTTCGTCGTGCTGCAACGGACCATCGAGGGCCTCGGCGACGTCTCGCTCGACACGCTCACGCTGTACGACGCCGACGGCTCGGTGCTCGCCGACGAGTCGATGGCCCCCGGCGACGGCATCCTGCCTTTGGCGTACACCAGCATGACGCCGGCCATGGGCGTCAACCCGCTGGTGGCGCGCTGCACCCAGGTGGACAACGGCCCGCTCGACCCCGTCGAGTACGGCGTCGGGGCGCGGGTGCTCACGGCGGAGACCGACCCGAGCGGTGACGTGAGCGCGGTGATCCGCTCAACCGACCGGGAGACCTGGGCCGAGTGCCACCTGAGCACCGATCCGGACGACGAGTTCAACGGCTGGACGGCGCGCTACCCGATAACAGCACCCGAGCCGGGGGAGGGGCGCCTCGAGCAGAACAGCTACGCCTTCGGCGACGGCGACTTCGGCTACGTCGACCGGTTCCCGGCCGACGTGGCCCGGGTCGAGCTCGACTTCGGCGATGGCCTGGTGCTGACCGCCGAGACGGTCGACGGCTGGGTGGTGTTCCAGCGGGAGGACGAGCGGTTCGCCGACGCGGCCATGCGGGCGCCGTCGATCACGCTGTACGGCGCGGGCGGGCAGGTGCTGGCCGACGAGTCGATGGCCTCGGGCGACGCATCGCTGCCGGTGGAGTACTGGACGCTGGTGCCGTTACCGCTGGCGGCGGGTGGCGAGGTCGAGCACCAGCCGAACGCGCCGGCCGGCTAGCGCCGCGCGGGCGGCGTTGGCCCCCGGTGCGCCGTGCACGCCGCCGCCGGGGTGCGCCGATGCTCCGGCCAGGTAGAGGCCGCGGACGGGAGTGTTGGCCCGGCCCAGCCCGGCCACCGGCCGGAACACCATGGACTGGTGCAGCTGAGCGGTGCCCTGGTTGACCGCACCGCCGACCAGGTTGGCGTCGCGCCGCTGCAGCTCGACGGGCGACAACACCCGCCGGGCGACGACCCGGTCGCCGAAGCCGGGCGCGTACCGCTCGACCCGCGCCTGCATCCGGTCGGCGAACCGCTCGGCGTCGCCACCGTCCCAGTTGCCGGTCAGCCCGTCAGCGCCGGCGTCGCCGCGTACCCGCTGCGGCACGTGCGTGTACGCCCACACCGACTCGGTCCCCTCGGGTGACCGGGTGCGGTCGGAGGTCGTCATCTGTCCGGCCAGCAGGAACGGGTTGGCCGGGATGCGGCCCGCGGCCACCTGGGCGGCGGCGAGGGTGAGGTCGTCGAGGTCGTCGACGACGTGGACACAGCCGGGCGCGACGTCGGGGGCGGGGTCCCACGGCACCGGCCCCGACAGCGCCCAGTCGACCTTGACGGTGGCGGGGTCCCACGCGAAGCGGCGCATCAGCCGGCGGGTGCGGGCCGGCAGGTGCTGCCAGTCGACGAGCCCGCCGTAGAGCCGGTCGGCGGGCACGTCGGCGAGCACGGCCTGCGTGGCCTCTACCCGCTCGCCGTCGGCGGTCGTGACGCCGGTGACGTGGCGGTCCCGTACGTCGATGCTGGTCACGTCGACGTCGGTACGCACCCGCCCGCCGAGCGAGTCAAGCCGGCGGAGTAACGCGGCGGTGAGCTCACCGGCGCCACCGCGCGGCACCGGGAAGCCGACCTCCTGACCGAGCATCGTCATGATCCAGCCGAAGATGCCCGACCCGGCGCCCTCCGGCGAGAAGTCTGCGTGCAACGCGTTGCCTGCCATCAGCAGGCCGGGGCCCTCCCCGCCGAACCGTTCGGCGGCGAGCTGGCGGGCGCTGACCAGCAGCATCCGCGCGGTCTCCATGCCCGGCTCGATGCCGAGCCGCGCGAGCAGGGGGACGCCGTGGCGGACCGGGGGGAACGGCGACAGCAGGGCGCCGACCAGGTGCGTCCCGATCCGGTCCCACTGCGCCACCAGGTCGAGCCACGCTGCGCCGTCACCAGGATGCGCGCGGTCGAACCCGGCTGCCGTGGCCTGCCGGTCGCGGTGCAGCAGCGCCCAGCGACCGCCCGGCAGCGGGTTGCCGAGCACGGCCGGGGCGTGGCTCCAGCGCAGCCCGTAGCGCTCGAGGTCGAGGCCCGAGATCACCGGTGAGGCGGCCCCCAGCGGATAGAAGGCGCTGAAGGTGTCGTGCACGAAACCCTCGGCCACGTCATGGTCGCTGCGCACCGCCCCGCCGGGCGTCGACTGCTGCTCGAGGACCTCGACCGACCAGCCCGCGTCGGCCAGCAGGTTGGCGGCGACCAGTCCGTTGACCCCGGCCCCCACGACGACGGCATCCGGCACGGCCCCATCCTCCCGCAGCGGTGATCCAGTCGCCCGGTGGCCCGCGTCATCGGTCGTCGCCACCGGCACCTCGGCCGTCACTTGCCCCGCGAACTCCTCACTTGCCCCGTGTCATAACGGGGGGCGAGTGCGGGTTTCGCAAGCCGACTTGCGAAACCCGCTGGCGGGTGGACGGGGTGTTGGCTGACCCCGAGGTGCGATAGAACGGACACATGGGACATTTCACGCGCACCCTCCGGATCCTGGCCGCCCCGCTCGCCGCGCTGCTGCTCGTGGTCGGGCTGGCGTTCGTCACCGCGAGCCCGGCGGCCGCGGTGACGAAGCTGTCCGACTCGGCGGCCCGCTCGCAGCTCAGTGCGGTCGGCATCACCGTGTCGTCGTCGGGCGGCTGCAGTGATCGCAACAACCCCACCTGCACGTCCCTGGAGCAGGTCAACAACGACACCATCCAGGGCATCAAGACGCTGAAGGGCGCCACCGGCTGCGCCATCAACGTCACCGGCGGCACCGAGACCGGGCACGCCGACGGCACCTACAGCCACTGGAACGGCTACAAGCTCGACATCTCGCAGAGCTCGTGCCTCAACGGCTACATCACCGGCACGTTCACGCCGATCGGCGGCGGCAAGTACGAGTCGGGCTCGGGCAACATCTACTACGACGAGGCCAACCACTGGGACATCACCTACTACAACTGCGGCGGCTGCTGACGCGCCTCTCCGTCTGTCCACGACGGTCACCCCTAGGATCGGCGGGGTGACCGTCGTGCACGTCCAGGGCTCCCGCCCCGTCCACTCCGGCAAGGTGCGCGACCTGTACGCGCTCGACGACGGCCGGCTGCTGATGGTGGCCAGCGACCGCATCTCTGCCTACGACCACGTCCTGCAGACACCGATCCCGGACAAGGGCAGGGTGCTGACCCAGCTGTCGCTGTGGTGGTTCGACCAGCTCGCCGACCTGCTGCCGCACCACGTGCTGTCCACCGAGCTGCCGGCGGGCTCCCCCGCCGACTGGGCCGGGCGCGCGGTGGTCGTCGAGCGGCTCGACATGGTGCCCGTCGAGTGCGTCGCCCGCGGCTACCTGGCCGGTTCCGGCGTCGAGGCGTACGCCCGCGACGGCGCAGTCTGCGGGGTCCCGCTCCCGCCCGGCCTGGTCGAGGGCGACGCGCTCCCGTCGCCGGTGTTCACCCCCACGACCAAGGCACTGGTCGGCACCCACGACGAGCCGATGACCTTTGCCGACGTCGAGGCGCAGGTGGGGGCCGACCTGGCCGCCGAGCTGCGCCGGCTCACGATCGAGGTCTACGCCCGCGGCCACGCCGTCGCCGCCGAGCGGGGCATCGTGCTCGCCGACACCAAGGTCGAGGTGGGCCGGCGCGCCGACGGCACCCTGGTCCTCGCCGACGAGGTGCTCACACCGGACTCGTCGCGGTTCTGGCCGCGGGACAGCTGGGCGCCCGGCGGTCCCCAGGCCTCGTACGACAAGCAGTTCGTGCGCGACTGGCTGACCGGCCCCGACAGCGGCTGGGACCGGCACGGGACGTCGCCGCCGCCTCCGTTGCCGGACGAGATCGTCGCCGCGACCCGAGGTCGCTACGTCGAGGCCTACGAGCGGCTCACCGGGCAGCGCTTCGACTGAACCCCAGGTCGCGGCACACGGCGGCTGGCGGGTCCGGCCACCGCGCCACGACCAGACCGCTCGACGACCGGGTGCGATGGGCGTGCGTGCCGCCGTGCCCGACGTGCAGCTGGCAGCGCACCGCCGCGTCATGGCCGAGCGGCACGTCACAGACGTCGGCGCCCAGCGGAACGCCGTTCCTCGTCACCATGCGGAGCTCCCGGGTCGGGTACGGGGTCGCGCGACCTCCTGGTCCAACGAATCAGTGACCACACGGTTACGGAAGGTGAGTTTTGTTCGGCGATGCCCGGGTCTCGCAGCCGTGGCCCGGCGGTGCCGGGAGGGGCATACTCGCGGCATCGCGCCCCTGAGGAGGACCCGTGCTCAACCTCGCCGAGATGCTGGAGCACAGCGCCCGCGCCGTTCCCGACCGTGACGCGGTCGTCCTCGGCGACACCCGGTTGACGTACGCCCAGGTCGACGCGGCGGCCAACCAGGTGGCCAATCTGCTGGCGTCGCGCGGCGTCGAGCCCGGCGACACGGTGGCACTGACCTGCCCGAACCTGCCGTACTTCCCGATCGCCTACTACGGGATCCTCAAGGCCGGCGCGACCGTGGTGCCGCTGAACGTGCTGCTCAAGGGACGCGAGGTGGCGTACCACCTCGGCGACTCCGCTGCGAAGGCCTACCTGTGCTTCGAGGGCACGGCCGAGCTCCCGATGGGCACGTGGGGCTGGGAGGGATTCCAGGCGACCGACGGCTGCGAGCACTTCGTGCTGATCACCGGCGACCCCTCGGCCGAGTCGCCGATCGAGGGGGCCGAGACCCTCGGCCAGGCGCTGCAGGGGCAGTCGCCGGTGTTCGAGACCCGGCCCACCCGCGCCGATGACACCGCAGTGATCCTCTACACCTCTGGCACCACCGGACAGCCCAAGGGCGCCGAGCTCACGCACGCCAACATGACGATGAACGCGATGAGCACCTTCCAGCTGCACGGGCGCCCCGAGACCGGATGGGACACCCACCTGGTGACGCTGCCGCTGTTCCACTCGTTCGGTCAGACCGTCCAGCTCAACGGCGGCTTCTGCGAGGGCTCGACGCTGGTGCTGCTGCCCCGCTTCGACGCGAAGGCGGCGCTCGGGCTGATGCAGCAGGAGGAGGTCACCTTCTTCGCCGGGGTGCCGACCATGTACTGGGGACTGCTGGGCGCCCTCGACGACTCGGTCGACGTCGAGCGGCTGGCGCGCAACCTGCGGGTGTCTGTCGCCGGCGGCTCGTCGCTGCCCGTCGAGATCATCAAGGACTTCAAGGAACGCTTCGGGGTGCAGATCAAGGAGGGGTACGGCCTGTCGGAGACCTCGCCGGTGGCGACGTTCAACCCGCCGGGCCGGGAGCCGAAGCCGGGCTCGATCGGCACGCCGATCTGGGGCGTCGCGCTCAAGCTGATCGACGACGACTGGAAGGAGGTCACCGAGGTCGGCGAGATCGGTGAGATCGCGATCCGCGGCTACAACATCATGAAGGGCTACCGCAATCGCCCCGAGGCCACCGAGGCGGTCATGCGCGACGGGTGGTTCCGCAGCGGCGACCTCGGCCGGCGCGACGGGGACGGCTACTACTACATCGTCGACCGGGCCAAGGACATGATCATCCGCGGTGGCTACAACGTGTACCCGCGCGAGGTCGAGGAGGTGCTGATCCAGCACCCCGGGGTCTCGTTGGCGGCCGTCGTCGGCGTCCCGCACGAGTCGCACGGCGAGGAGATCAAGGCGTACGTCATCCGCGCCGAGGGCGACGAGACCACGGAGGACGAGCTGATCGCCTGGGCCAAGGAGCAGATGGCGGCGTACAAGTACCCGCGCCAGGTGGAGTTCCGCGACCAGCTGCCGATGACCGCGAGCGGCAAGATCCTCAAGCGCGAGCTGGCCTGACCCGAGCCGGCCCGACCCTCCCCTCCGCCGAGTGGCGCAAGAGTGCTCGTCTGAACGTCCCGAAGGGGAAGTCTTGCGCCACTCGGCAGACTGGTGCGGCGGGTGGCGAGTGGCGGTTCGCCGCCGCGCTCCTCCTAGACTCGACGTGCCGGCTCCCCGTCCCCAGGAGGCCCCGTGGCCCGCGTCGTCGTCGACGTCATGCTCAAGCCCGAGATCCTCGACCCGCAGGGCAAGGCCGTGCACGGGGCGCTGCCGCGGCTCGGCTTCGACGGCGTGACCGGCGTCCGCCAGGGCAAGCGTTTCGAGCTCGAGGTCGACGAACTCACCGAGCAGCGGCTGGCCGAGGTGCGCACCATCGCCGAGACGCTGTTGTCCAACCCGGTGATCGAGGACTTCTCGGTGCGCATCGAGGACGGTGAGCCCGCATGACCCGGGTCGGTGTCGTCACCTTCCCGGGCTCCCTCGACGACGTCGACGCGGCCCGGGCCGTGCGGGTCGCGGGCGCCGAGCCGGTGGCCCTGTGGCACGGCGACCACGACCTGCAGGGCGTCGACGCGGTCGTGCTGCCGGGCGGCTTCTCGTACGGCGACTACCTGCGCTGTGGCGCCATCGCCCGGTTCGCGCCGGTGATGAACGAGGTGGTCGAGGCGGCCCGCCGGGGGACGCCGGTGCTCGGCATCTGCAACGGCTTCCAGGTGCTGTGCGAGTCGCACCTGCTGCCCGGTGCGCTGATCCGCAACGACCACCAGCAGTTCGTCTGCCGCGACCAGCGGCTGCGGGTCGACAACGCGAGCACGGCCTGGACGTCGGGCTACGCCCCCGGGCAGGAGATCGTGGTGCCGCTGAAGAACGGCGAGGGCGGTTACGTCGCCGACCCTGACACCCTCGGCCGGCTCGAGGGCGAGGGCCGGGTGGTGGTCCGCTACCTCGAGCGCAACCCCAACGGCTCGCTGCGCGACATCGCCGGCATCACCAACGAGCGCGGCAACGTGGTCGGCCTGATGCCGCACCCCGAGCACGCCGTCGAGGACTTGTGCGGTCCCGGCACCGACGGCCTCGGGTTCTTCACCTCCGTGCTCAGCGCGCTCGCCGCCGCCTGACCAGTCGCCCGACAGGTGCGGGCACGTCACGGTCCGAGCGGTGCGGGCAGGCGGTAGATCACGTGCCGGCGTAGTGGCCCGGCCGGCACCCCGGGGTGGTCGAAGTCCTCGGCCGGGTCGTACGTCATCCCGAGGCGCTGCATCACCGCGCGCGAGGGTGCGTTGACGGCGGCGGTGATCGACACGATCTCGCGGAGACCGGCGTCGCCGAAGCCGTACGCCACCGCCGCCCGCGCGGCCTCGGTGGCGTAGCCCTTGCCCCATGCCGACCGGACCAGCCGCCAGCCCACCTCGGTGCCGTCGTAGGGCACCTGCGGGTTCAGCCGCCACAGCCCGGTGAAGCCGACGAACGGCTCGGCGTCCTTGACCTGCACCGCCCACAGCCCGAACCCGCGTTCGGCGAAGCCCGCCTCGATCCGGTCGATCAGCGCGTCGGACTCCTCGCGGCTGAGCGGAGCGGGGAAGAAGCGCATCACCTCGGGGTCGGCGTTGAGCGCCGCGAACGTGTCGCGGTCGGCATCGGTCCACCGCCGCAACACCAGCCGCTCGGTCTCCAGCCGGTCCGCCACGCACGTCACCGTACGTCGGGGCAGGTCCGTAGGGTCGCGACGTGGTGGTCGTCCTCGCTCTCGGGTCGGCGCTGGCGTACGGGCTGTCCGACTTCGTCGGTGGTCTGCTGTCGCGGCGGATCAGCCCGTGGGTCGTCGCGATCGTGGGTCAGTTCGCCTCGGCGGTGTGCCTGCTCGTGCTGGTCCTGTTCCTCGGCGGCGACCCCGAGCCTGCCGACTGGGCGTGGGCCTCCCTCGCTGGGATCGGCAGCGGCGCCGGTGCCGGCTTCCTCTACCGCGGGTTTGCGCTCGGCCGGATGGGCGTCGTCGCCCCGGTCTCGGCTGTCGGGGCGGCGCTGCTCCCCGTGCTGGTGGGCGTGCTGACCGGCGAGCGGCCGGCGCTGCTCACCTGGTTCGGCGTGGTCTGCGCGTTCCCCGCCATCTGGCTGGTGTCGCGTCCCGACGAACCGGCTGCCCGACCCGGCGGCGACGGGCTGCTGGACGGCGTACTGGCCGGGCTGGGGTTCGGGCTGCTGTTCGCGGCGCTCGACCCGGTCCGTGAGGAGGCCGGCTTCGGTCCGCTGGTGCTGACCCAGAGCGTCGCGGTCGTGGCCACGGCCGTCCTCGCCGTCGCGCTCTCCGCGCCCTGGGTGCCGGGGCGCTCCAGCCTGCCCGCGCTCTGGGTCGGCCTGCTCAGCGCCGCGGCCACGGTCTGCTTCCTGCTCGCCACGCAGACCGGGCTGCTCACGGTGGCGGCGGTGCTGACCTCGCTCTACCCCGCGCTCACCGTGCTGCTGGCCGCGCTGATCCTGAAGGAGGGGATCGGCCGGGTGCAGGCCGTGGGGCTGACCCTCGCGGCCGCGGCGGTCGCGCTGGTCGCGGCGGGCTGAGCTCCCCGCGCCGGATCGGGTCAGCCGAAGATGATCCAGAGCACGACCGCGGCGATGACCACGTCGATCAGCAGCATCCACTTGAGCCAGCCGGGCAGCTTGCTGCGGTTCTCGACGATCACGCCCGGGTAGCTCGACGTCGACGGTGCGGCGACCCGTTGCCCGGGCGGGGGCGCCCATCCGGCGGCGGTCGGGTCGTACGCCACCGGCTGCGGCGGTGGTGCGGACGGGGGAGTCGCCGGGACCGGTCCGGGTGCTCCGGGGGCACCTGGCGGTGCGGTCTGCCCGGCTACCCCGGTCAGTCCCGCCAGCGCCGCCCTGGCCCGTGCCTGCTGCTCGGGCGGCAGCTGGTCGAGCGAGCCGAAGACCTGGCCGTCGACGCTGAACTGCGCGGCCGTGGGGAGGCCGGGCGGCATCCGGCCCTGGAAGAGGTCGGGCACGCCGTCGCCGTCCGCGTCGCCCATCATCCCGGTGGCCTCGAGCTGCCGCCGCAGGTGCTCGGGCAGCTCCTCCCAGGACCCGTAGCTGTGGCCGTCGACGTCGATCCTCATGCTTGGAGGGTAGGGAATGCCCGGCCGTCGGGGCAGCAGTTCGGAGGTACCGACCGCGGGACGCGTCAGCTCGCGGGCGGCAGGTTCGAGATCTTCTGCCAGATCTTGCGGGACAGCCCGACGGTCAGCTGCTCGACCGTGCTCACCGTCTCCAGCACGACGCTGTCGCGGGACTCCTCGGCGCACAGGGCAGCGGTCTTGCCCACCAGGCTGAGCATCTCCGAGCAGTAGTCGAGGTAGCGCTCGAGCTGGTCGCGGGTCATCGCCAGGCTCCGGCTCGCGCTGGTCGGCACGAACCCGGGGCGCAGCTGCTCGGGGTCCTTGGTGAGCTGATGCATGTCGATGATGTGCGCGACCGACCGCAGCTGGTGCAGCAGGGCCAGCAGCCGGCCTCGTTGGATGCGTTCGGGGAACGACCACAGGAAGAACACGGCGATGCCGGCGAACACCACGTCGTTGACGGTCGTCTCGATCAGCGGCAGCAGGTCCAGTGAGCTGTCGACGGTGCCCGGGTCGGTCACCGCGTCTCGCGTCGCGACCGCCAGGGCGACGCCCGTCGCGATCACGACAGCCGCCATCAGCGCCCGGGAGGCGATGCGCGCCGTTCGTACCCGGCCCTGGATCTCTGCCGATCCGCTGTGCACCTCGTCGACCAGGACCAGGAGGTCACCGCAGACGGCGCGCAGCCCGCGCTCCGGGAAGCGCGCCGAGACCCGCGCGTACAGCTCCTCGACGGTGCCGCGGACGGCGGGTGCCTCGAGCGGTTCGTGCAGCTCGCGGCGGTCCACGGCGGCAGCCTAGGGGTGGATACGCTGGCGACGTGCCGGACCTCGCCGCCCCCTCGCCGGACGCCACCGGCACCCTCGGCACCCTCGGGACCATCGACACCGTCGACCGCGCGGGCGAGACGCCGGACCAACCGCAGCCGTGGTCCGAGCTCGGGCTGAAGGCCGACGAGTACGCACGCATCCGCGAGATCCTCGGCCGGCGCCCGACCAGCTCCGAGCTGGCGATGTACTCGGTCATGTGGAGCGAGCACTGCTCGTACAAGTCCAGCAAGGTGCACCTGCGCCGCTTCGGTGAGCTGGCCCAGGAGACACCGCGCGGCAAGACGCTCGCCGGCATCGGCGAGAACGCCGGGGTCGTGGACGTCGGCCAGGGCTACGCCGTGACGTTCAAGGTCGAGTCGCACAACCACCCGAGCTACGTCGAGCCCTACCAGGGCGCCGCGACCGGCGTCGGCGGCATCGTGCGCGACATCCTCGCGATGGGCGCCCGGCCGGTGGCGGTGATGGACCCGCTGCGGTTCGGCCCGCTCGACCACCCGGACACCGCACGGCTGCTGCCCGGGATCGTCGCCGGGATCGGCGGCTACGGCAACTGCCTGGGGCTGCCGAACGTCGGCGGCGAGGTCGTGTTCGACGAGACGTACGCGGGCAACCCGCTGGTCAACGCGCTCTGCGTCGGGGTGCTGCGGCACGAGCAGCTGCACACCGCGCACGCGAGCGGGGCCGGCAACCTGGTGGTGCTGTACGGCGCGCGCACCGGCGGCGACGGCATCGGCGGGGTCTCGGTGCTGGCCAGCGAGACCTTCACCGCCACCGGCCCGACGAAGCGACCCAGCGTGCAGGTCGGCGACCCGTTCATGGAGAAGCTGCTGATCGAGTGCACCCTCGAGCTGTTCGACCAGGGCCTGGTCGCCGGCATCCAGGACCTCGGCGGAGCGGGCTTGTCGTGCGCGACCTCGGAGCTCGCCAGCGCCGGCGACGGGGGCATGCAGGTGTGGCTCGACCGGGTGCCGCTGCGCGACTCGTCGCTGGCGCCCGAGGAGATCCTGATGAGCGAGAGCCAGGAACGGATGATGGCGGTCGTCGAGCCCGGCGACGTCGACGCGTTCATGGCCGTCTGCGCGAAGTGGGAGGTCGACGCCACCGTCGTCGGCGAGGTCACCACCGGCGACCGGCTGCAGATCGACTGGCACGGCCGGCGGGTCGTCGACGTGCCGCCGCGCACGGTGGCGCACGAGGGCCCGGTGTACGAGCGGCCGTTCGCCCGGCCCGAGGATCAGGACGCGCTGCAGGCCGACGCCGCTGAGGACCTGCCCCGCCCCGCCGGACCGGCCGAGCTGCGCGAGACCCTGCTGCGGTTGGTGTCGGCGCCCAACCTGGCGGACAAGTCGTGGGTCACCGACCAGTACGACCGCTACGTGCGCGGCAACACCGTCCTGGCGCAGCCCGAGGATGCCGGTGTCGTGCGGGTCGACGAGGAGACCGATCTCGGGGTCGCGCTGTCGACCGACTGCAACGGGCGTTTCGCCAGGCTCGACCCGTACGCCGGTGCCCAGCTGGCGCTGGCCGAGGCGTACCGCAACGTGGCAGCCGTGGGTGCCCAGCCGCTTGCCGTGACCGACTGCCTCAACTTCGGCTCGCCGGAGGACCCGGCGGTGATGTGGCAGTTCGAGCAGGCGGTGCGCGGGTTGACCGACGGGTGCCGCGAGCTGGGGCTGCCGGTGACCGGCGGCAACGTGAGCTTCTACAACCAGACCGGCAGCACCGCGATCCTGCCCACCCCGGTGGTCGGCGTGCTGGGAGTGCTCGACGACGTGCGCCGACGGGTCCCGCAGGGCTTCGCATCAGCAGGTGAGTCGGTGTGGCTGCTGGGGGAGACCCGCGAGGAGCTGTCCGGCTCGGAGTGGGCGCACGTGGTGCACGGACATCTCGGCGGACGACCGCCGGTGGTCGACCTGCCGGCCGAGCGGGCGCTGGCCGGGCTGCTGCGGCAGGCGGGCCTCGAGCAGCTGGTGACGGCTGCCCACGACGTCTCCGACGGCGGCCTCGCCCAGGCGCTCGCCGAGTGCTGCCTGCGCCGCGGCGTGGGCGCGCGGGTGGCGCTGCCGGACGGGGACCCGTTCGTGGCGCTGTTCGCCGAGTCGGTGGCCCGCGCGGTGGTCGCGGTCCCGCCACGGCACCGAGGACGCCTTCGTGGCGGCGGCGGAGTCGCACGGGGTGCCGCACCGTCGCCTCGGTGTCACCACGACCGACGGGGCCGATGCCGTGCTCGAGGTCGAGGGTCTGTTCGCGCTACCGCTCGCCGAGCTGCGCGCCCGCTGGTCCGCGACGCTGCCCGCCGCCGCTCGCGGGGGTTCCGGCCTGACGTCGGTCAGCGCACGTCGACGTAGTTGACGTCGACGGTCAGCGTGGTGCTGCCGAACGTGCGCTCCTCGTCGATCACGTACTGGTGGATCCGCTGGTGCCGGTCCCACCGGTCATGGCTGACCCAGCGCCGCGGGATGTAGGTGTCGGCGCGCCCGTTGGACCACGCGAACCAGATGTCGTGCGGCATCGCGTACGAGCCGGGGGACAGCTGGTCGGCGAAGTTGAGCGAGGTGATGGCCGCGGCGACGTTGGAGTAGACACCGGGCACGTAGTGCAGCGCGCGCAGCCGGGTCGACCAGCCGGACATGAACGCCAGCGCGGCCCGACGGCAGCGGTCGCCGCTGATGTCGTAGTCCTCGAGGTCGTAGTAGACAGTGCTGCCGCGGCCGATGGCGTTCGCCCGCGCTGCCCGTACCGCGCGGTTGGCCTGCTCCTTGCCCTGGGCGTACGCGCGCGGCCGCTGGGCCGACATCGTGTGCTGGTACCGGCTGCACGACGCCTGTGGTCCCACCCAGAGCGGGAACACGTGCCAGCCCGCGCGGGTCTGCCGACGCACCCAGGTGGCCGACAGCTCCGGCTGCCGACACTTGCGCTGCACGCCGCCGAGGTAGATGCCGACGCCGGCGTACGGCGAGTTCTCCCGCCAGTCGGCCATCTGCGCGGAGGTCGGCGCCCGGCAGGCATCGAACGCCTTGCCGGTAAGGCGTCCCGGCACGGTCACGGACCGGCCGGTCTCCCGTGGCGGCGCGCCGCGGACGTGCTCGCCGACGGCGGCGGGGCCGCGTGGGTCGGCGTCGGCGGGTCCGGTCAGCACACCGACCGCGAGGGTGGCGGCGAGCAGACAGGTCGAGGCGAGCGTGCGCACAGGCGTCCCCCGGGGTCGATGCAGTGGGAGGGCGACACTGTGCCAGACGTCTACCGCCGTCGGTCAGCCCACGTCGCCGTGCCGCAGCGCGCGCCACTGGCGCCCGGTCACGACACCGGTGCCCGGCCGGCCGGTGGCGCGTTGCCACGAGCGCACCGCGTCCGCCGTACGCGGCCCGAAGACGCCGTTGACGGGGCAGCGGTGCCCGGCCGCCACCATCGCCCGCTGCAGCCGCCACACCGCGCGGTTGTCCGAGCCCACCTTGACCAGCGGGTCGCGGCCGGCTGCGACCAGGCTGACCCACGAGCGCCGGCCGAGCACGCCGCTGACGGGCAGGCCCCGTTCGCGCTGGAGCCGCTTCACCGCCCGCTCGACGGCTGGCCCGAAACGCTTGCTGGGCTTGGCGAACAGGAAGTCCTGGTGGCGCAGCAGGCACTGCGCGACAGCCACCTGTCCGCCGCGGTCGCCGCGGGACAGCCGGGGGTAGCGCCGCCACTCGAGCCGGCGTCCGCAGGTGCCGGTCGGCTTCTTCGCCCGCGAGCCGTGGCCGACGTCGAGCCAGTCGCGGTCGATGGTGTAGCTGATGCCGCCGTAGCGCGCGCGGACCCCGAGCGCGTACTGGTGCAGCCGGTGCGAGCCGCGCCAGTAGTCGTCGCGCAGGTAGGGGGCGACGTCGCCCACCGGGCGGCAGTCCGAGCACGCGGTCCACATCTGGTCGGGCCACTCGAAGCGCCGGGGGTCCCGGTGCCGGGCAACGTCGAGCGAGCGGATCGTCGCCGATCCGCTGGAGTAGAGCCCGGAGCGGAACCCGGAGCCGTGCAGCTGGCTCGTCCACCCGTGCACGAAGCTCAGCACCGCCTGGTCGCACTCGCGGCGGTCCCGGTCGTACCACTCGATGTCGAGGTAGAGCACGCTGTGCCGGCCGATGCCGAAGCGCTGCGCCTGCTGCATCGAGGCCTCGGCGGCGTTACGGCCCTGGTGGCGGGCGGTTGCGGGCTCCCTCGACATCCGCGGCTTGGTCGGGGTGGGGTCGCCGGCCTGGAAGCACGGCGCCTGCAGGCCGACGTGCAGGGGCAGGATCCGCCAGCCGCGGTCGTGCTGGCGATCGACCCATCGCGGCGACAGGTACGGCTGGCGGCGGGCGGGACAGGCCCGGCCCTGGCCGCTGATGTAGATGCCGACCGCGCTGAACGGCGACGTGCGCCACCAGCGGTCCATCGTCCGCGACGGGGGCGAGACGCAGGTGTCGAAGCCGTAGCCGGTGAACGAGCCGGGGGTACGGATCCGGGTCGAGCCACCACCGTCGCCTCGCTGGCCCGCCGCGGGATCCGCGGAGGCGTGGGTGGTGACCAGCAACGAGGCGGCCAGGACGGCCGGGAGAGTCGTCGCGAGCAGCAGGGTCCGCAAGCGCATAAGGGCCGACTCTACCTGTGACGGGTGAGGCCAGTGTGATTCACGGGACTCCGGCCCGGCGGCGGTCATCCAGACGCGGGACCGATCTCGTGCCGGTTGGGGGGTCCGGGCCACCCGAATGGCACGACATCGGTGGGGAGGGATCCGGTGGGTAGCGTCGGCGGGGTGCCCGCCCGCCTGCGTCGTGTGCCCGTCGCCGAGGTCGACGCCGCCCTTGCCCGGGTCGCCGACGGCTCGGCCGGCGAGGCCGACCGCCGGCTGCTGGTCAAGCACCTGCTGGCCGTGCTGAGCGAGCAGGCCCCGGGCGCCAGCGTCGAGGTCCGGGTGCCGCCCTATGCCGTCGCCCAGTGCGTACCCGGCGGGCGGCACACCCGCGGCACGCCGCCGGCGGTGGTCGAGACCGACGCCGACACCTGGATCGAGCTCGGCACCGGCCGCCTCGGCTGGGACGATGCGCTGGCCAGCGGCCGGCTCCGCGCGTCCGGAGAGCGCTCCGACCTCTCCGAGTGGCTCCCGCTCCACCCCTGACCGTCCTTCCCCGCACTCCGATGTCGTGCCCTTGCGGGGGTGCGAGCTCCCCAACCGGCACGACATCCGTCACGGGCCCGGCAGATGTCGTGCCCTTGCGGGGGTCAGAGCCCCCGAACCGGCACGACATTCGTCCTGGGCTGGGCTCGCATAGGGTCCGCGCATGGCCGAGACGACGCGTACCGAGGACCTCCGCGACGCCGTGCACCGGGTGATGCCACGGGTCCGTGACTGGCACGACGAGCTGATCCGGATCCCGTCGGTCAGCGACGTGGACGGCGACGCCCCCGAGGTGCGGCGCAGCGCCGACGCGGTGGCGCGGATCCTCGGCGAGGCGGGCTTCGCCGAGGTCGGGCTCGTCGAGGAGGGTGGCCGCCCGGCCGTCGTGGCCCAGCACCCGGCACCCGCAGGCGCGCCGACCGTCCTGCTCTACGCCCACCACGACGTGCAACCGCCGGGCGACGCGGCGGACTGGTCCAGCCCGCCGTTCGAGCCCACCGAGCGCGACGGCCGGCTGTACGGGCGGGGCACGGCCGACGACAAGGCCGGCATCGCCGCCCACCTGGCCGCCTTCCTCGCCCACGACGGCCAGCCGCCCGTCGGTGTCACGGTCTTCGTCGAGGGCGAGGAGGAGTCGGGTTCGGAGTCGCTGCCGGCCATCCTCGAGCGGCACCGTGACCGGCTCGCGGCCGACGTCATCGTCATCGCCGACTCCGGCAACTGGGACGTCGGCGTCCCCGCCCTCACCACCACGCTGCGCGGCCTGGTCAACTGCATGGTCGAGGTGCGCACCCTGCACCACGGGGTGCACTCCGGCATGTGGGGCGGTGTCGCCCCCGACGCCCTGACCACGCTGGTCCGGTTGCTCGCGACGCTGCACGACGAGGCCGGCGACGTCGCGGTCGACGGGCTGGTGTCGGGCCCGGCCAGCGACCTGGAGTACCCCGAGGAGCGGCTGCGGGCCGAGTCGTCGCTGCGCGACGGCGTGCGCACCATCGGCACCGGGTCGGTCGTCGAGCGGCTGTGGACCCGCCCGGCCATCGCGATCACCGGTCTCGACGCCCCCGACGCCGCGCACGCGTCGAACACCCTGCTCCCGGTCGCGCGGGCGAAGGTCAGCCTCCGGATCGCCCCGGGCGACGACCCCGACCGCGCGTACGACCTGCTGCGACAGCACCTCGAGCAGTACGTGCCGTGGGGCGGCGAGGTCACCGTGAGCAGCCCCGACCTGGGCGCGCCGTACGCCATCGACGCCCGCGGTCCGGCGTACGACGCCGCCCGCAGTGCGTTCACCGACGCCTGGGACGGGACCCGGCCGGTGGACATCGGCGTCGGCGGGTCGATCCCGTTCATCGCAGAGTTCGCGGAGGCGTTCCCCGACGCGGCGATCCTGGTCACCGGCGTCGAGGACCCCGACGCCCGTGCCCACGGTGCCGACGAGAGCCTGCACCTCGCGGAGTTCGGCAGGGTCTGCGTGGCCGAGGCGTTGCTGCTCGACCGGCTGGCCCCGGCCGACTCCCGCTGACCTGCCGCCCCGCTACGGGCTGACCGGCCGTACGCCGCGGCGCAGCACCGCCGCCACCTCGGGGTGCCGTTCGCCGGCGACCGCGGTCTCGTGCGCGCGGGCGAGCACGTCGTCGAGCAGCACCCGGCGGCCCTCGTCCGCCGACAGCACCGCGGCCTCGACCATCGCCAGGCTCAGCAGGTTCTCGTGGATCTCGCCGTGCGGCGGCTCACCGGTGCGCAGCGCCCGCACAAAGGCCACCAGTGCCCCGGCGATGCCGTCGGGGCCCGGCTCGGGGACGGCCGGCACCGGCTCCGTCGACTCCACCTGAGGCGGACCCTCCCCGTCCCAGGTCGCCGACCCGCGCGCGCCGCTGACCCGCCACGCGCCGTTCCACGACGTCTCCAGGCCGGGCGCGCACCAGCTGCCGGTGTAGCCGAAGCGCGCTCCGCCGGTGAGCTCGACGTGCGCGGTCGCGCAGGCGTCCCCGGCGTACCAGCTCCACGACGGGTTCCACGTCTCGCAGCGCACCGCGACGGGGTCGGCGCCCAGCAGGTGCCGGACGGTGTCGAAGGGATGGATGGCCATGTCGACCAGCAGCGGGTGCGCCATCTGCTCGCGGAAGCCGCCGAAGTGCGGGGCGCGGGCGAACTCGGTCGTCACCGACCCCAGCACACCGAGGCTGCGCACGTACCCGCGCAGCGTGCTCAGCCGGCGGTCGTAGCGCCGCGACTGGCTCACCATGAACAACCGGCCGGTGACCTCGGCCGTCGCGGCCAGCGACAGCGCCTCGGCGACGCTCGCCGCCGCCGGCTTCTCACCGAGCACCGGCAGCCCCGCGAGCAACGCCTGCTGGGTCACCGGGTGGTGGGCCGCCGGCACGGTCACGTCGACGACGGCCTGCGCCTCTCCGGCCGTCGCCACCTCGAGCAGGTCGGCCCCGGCCGGCGCGCCGGGCGCGTACGCCTCGACCGCTGCCCGGGCGGCGGCGAGGTCGAGGTCGACGACGCCCACGAGCTGCACGTCCGGGTTCGCCGCCAGCGCGCCCAGCCAGGTCTGGCCCATCCCGCCGGCGCCGACCTGCACCACCCGCAGCGGCGGGCCGCTCACGGCAGGCCGGCCACCGGCGGTGTCCCGGGCAGCGGCGACAGGTCGCCGGACGCGCGGAAGTCGATCCCCGGCAGCAGCCGCTCGCGGCGCTCTCCCGCTGCCCAGCGCACGCCGTTGGCGATCACCCGTCGCACGGCCGGGTGGTGGTAGACGGGGTAGTCCTGGTCGCCGGGGGAGAAGTAGAAGACCCGGCCGTGCCCCCGGCGGAACGTGCAGCCGCTGCGGAAGACCTCGCCACCGCTGAAGCCGCTGACGAAGACCAGCTCATCCGGCGTCGGGATGTCGAAGTACTCGCCGTACATCTCCTGCTGCTCGATCTCGATCGGCTGCGGCACGCCCGCGGCGATCGGGTGGCTCGGGTCGACCGTCCACACCAGCTCGCGGTCGCCGCCGTTGCGCCAGCGCAGCGCGCAGGTGGTGCCCATCAGCCGGCGGAAGATCGTGGCGAAGTGCGCGGAGTGCAGGACCAGCAGCCCCATCCCGCCGAGAACGTGCGCCTGCACGCGATCGACCACGGCGTCGTCGACCTGGTCGTGCGCCTTGTGCCCCCACCAGGTGAGCACGTCGGTCGCCGCGAGCACGTCCTCGGTCAGCCCGTGCTCGGGCTGCTGCAGGGTCGCCGTTCGCACCTCCGCGTCGGGGAGGTGCTCGGCCACGCCCGCCGCGATCGCGCCGTGCATCCCGCTCGGGATAGCGCTCCGCCACGGCCGGCTCGGTCTGCTCGTGCACGTTCTCGCCCCAGACGGTCACCCGCAACGAGGCGGGCCGGTCCGGCTGGCTCATGCGTCCTCCTCGGGGTCTGCTGTCACGGCTGTCACACCCTTCGGTGCGCCGCCCGCGACGACCGTAGTCGGCCCGTACAGTGGGCCCGTGCCCCGTGGAGATGGTCGGCTCACCGCCGACCTCGACCCCCAGGACCACGGCCCCCAGGACGCATGCGGAGTGTTCGGCGTCTGGGCCCCTGGCGAGGACGTGGGCAAGCTCGTCTACTACGGCCTGTACGCGCTGCAGCACCGCGGCCAGGAGTCGGCCGGCATCGCGGTCAGCAACGGGCGGCAGATCGTGGTCTACAAGGACATGGGCCTGGTCTCGCAGGTCTTCGACGACGCGACCCTCGACTCCCTGAAGGGTCACGTCGGCGTCGGCCACAGCCGCTACTCGACCACCGGGTCCAGCAACTGGCTGAACGCGCAGCCGACGTTCCGGCCGACGGCGTCGGGGGCCATCGCGCTCGGGCACAACGGCAACCTCACCAACACCCACGACCTGGTGGCGCTGCTCGACAAACGGGCCGCCGACTCCGGGCAGCTGCTGCCCAGCCAGGCGCGGGACGCCGAGACGACCGACACCGGTGTCGTCACCGCGCTGCTCGCGTCGTATCCCGACCGCTCCCTCGAGGACGCCTCCGTCGCGGTGCTGCGCGAGCTGCGCGGCGCCTTCTCACTGGTCTACATGGACGAGGGCACGCTGTACGCCGCCCGCGACCCACAGGGCATCCGCCCGCTGGTGATCGGCCGGCTGGAGCGTGGCTGGGTGGTGGCCAGCGAGACCGCGGCCCTGGACATCGTGGGCGCGGCCTACGTGCGCGAGGTGGAGCCCGGCGAGCTGGTCGCCGTCGACGAGCACGGCCTGCGCACCCAGCGGTTCGCCGAGGCCAAGCCCAAGGGCTGCCTGTTCGAGTTCGTCTACCTCGCCCGCCCGGACACCCGGATCTCCGACCAGCGGGTGCACTCGGTACGGGTCGACATCGGCCGCCGGCTGGCCCGCGAGCACCCGGTCGACGCCGACCTGGTGATCCCGGTGCCGGAGTCGGGCACGCCGGCCGCGATCGGCTACGCCGAGGAGTCCGGGATCCCGTACGGCCAGGGGCTGGTCAAGAACTCCTACGTCGGTCGCACGTTCATCCAGCCCAGCCAGACCATCCGCCAGCTCGGCATCCGGCTCAAGCTCAACCCGCTGCGCGACGTGATCGAGGGCAAGCGGCTGGTGGTCGTCGACGACACCATCGTGCGCGGGAACACCCAGCGCGCCGTCGTCCGGATGCTGCGCGAGGCCGGTGCCCGCGAGGTGCACGTGCGGGTGTCGGCGCCGCCGGTGAAGTGGCCGTGCTTCTACGGCATCGACTTCGCCAGCCGGGCCGAGCTGATCGCCACCGGCCTGGGCGTCGAGGAGATCTGCCGCTCGATCGACGCCGACTCGCTCGGCTACGTCGACCTCGACGAGCTGGTCGCGGCCACCAACGTGCCCGCCGACAACCTCTGCCGCGCCTGCTTCGACGGGATCTACCCGGTGCCGCTGCCGCCGGCTGAGCAGCTCGGCAAGAACCTGCTCGAGCTCACCCCGGTCGCCACCGACGGAGCCGACGGCCTCCCCACCCTCACCGCCGGCGGCGGTGCCGGCGACGCACTGACGCGCCCCTGACCGAGCCGCGCCCGCACCCCTCCCTCGCTGATCCGACCCTTGTGCCTGCGTGTCGCCTCACTCTTCCTCGCTGATCCGAGCCTTGTGCCCGGGGTGCACTCCCGGACCCCCTCGACGGACGTCATCCCGTGGTGCGCACAAGGGTCGGATCAGCGGCGGGAGGGCGCGCGGAAGGGTCGGATCAGCGATGAGGGGTGCGACCGGGGGCGGATGGACGCCGGGGTGCGCGGACGGGGCTCTAGGCTCGGTGCCGTGACCGAGCCCAGCACGTACGCCGCGGCCGGCGTCGACATCGCCGCGGGCGACCGTGCGGTCGAGCTGATGCGCGAGTGGGTCGACAAGGCCCGCCGGCCGGAGGTGCGGGGAGGCATCGGCGGCTTCGCCGGTCTGTTCGACGTCTCGGCGCTGAAGGCGTACGACCACCCGCTGCTGGCCACCTCGGCCGACGGCGTCGGCACCAAGGTCGCCGTCGCGCAGGCGATGGACCGGCACCACACGATCGGCTTCGACCTCGTCGGGATGCTCGTCGACGACCTCGTCGTCTGCGGGGCCGAGCCGCTGTACGTCACCGACTACATCGCCTGCGGCCGGGTGGTGCCCGAGCGGGTTGCGGCGATCGTCCAGGGGGTCGCCGAGGCGTGCGTCGTCGCCGGGTGCGCCCTGCTCGGCGGCGAGACCGCGGAGCACCCAGGACTGCTGGCACCCGATGAGTACGACCTCGCGGGTGCCACCACGGGAGTCGTGGAGGCCGACCGGTTGCTCGGTCCCGAGCGCGTCCTTCCCGGTGACGTCCT
The DNA here is from genome assembly GCA_963785115.1 of uncultured Actinomycetota bacterium. GTDB lineage: Bacteria > Actinomycetota > Actinomycetes > Propionibacteriales > Nocardioidaceae > JACCWP01. The sequence continues at coordinate 90,595 of CAWATY010000006.1, read as the reverse complement.
GGTCGCGATGGGCTCGTCCGGGCTGCACAGCAACGGCTACTCGCTGGTCCGACGGGTGCTGCTGGAGCAGGCCGGCTGGGCGCTCGACCGGCACGTCGACGAGCTGGGCAGGTCGCTCGGCGACGAGCTGCTGGAGCCGACCCGGGTCTACGCCAAGGACTGCCTGGCGCTCGCCGACGCGGTCGAGGTGCACGCGATGTCGCACGTCACCGGGGGTGGACTGGCCGCCAACCTGGCCCGGGTCCTCCCTCCGGGCACTGCCGCCGAGGTCGATCGGGCCAGCTGGCGGCCGCAGCCGGTCTTCGACCTGGTGGCCCGCGTCGGTGGGGTGGAGACCGCCGAGCTGGAGCGCACCCTCAACCTCGGTGTCGGCATGGTCGCGGTTGTCGCTCCCGACGCCGCGGACGCCGCCGTCGAGCTCCTCACCGGGCGGGGCCTGCCGGCCTGGACGTGCGGCGAGGTGACGTCCGCCGACCCGGCAACCGGTCGCGGCGAGCCCGCCGCCGTGCGGCTGCACGGCAGCCATTCCTGACTGCGAGACGGCCGGTCCACGGATCGGACGTCGAGATTCTGCGCTGCCGGTGTGCGGAATGCCCGTCCGGGCGGGTACCGTTGAGGTACGACAGAACTCATGACACGGCCGGGGGCCCTCGCGGCTCTCCCGGCTCGACCTGTGCAAGGGGGTCGACCCTATGGGCCGCGGCCGAGCGAAGGCCAAGCAGACCAAGGTTGCCCGGGAGCTGAAGTACCGCGCCCAGGGCACCGACTTCGACCAGTTGCAGCGTGAGCTGCACGGGGACGGCCACGACCCCGCCCCGCAGCCGGTCGACGAGCCGGACCCGTACGACCCCTACGCGCAGTACCTCGACGACGAGGACGCGGAGTCGGCCGCCCGCTGACGTCGTCACACCACCGGCCGGAAGCTCAGCCCGCGTCGGTCATCCGCTGCTCCGCGGTGCGGTCGGCCGCCACTGACGGGGGCACTCCCTCCGCGCGGGCCCTCGTGAGCACGCTCAGGGTCGTGTCGAAGATCCCGGTGACCCGTTGCCGGGCGGCCTCGAGGGTGTGGCCGTCCCGCTCGGCCGCGACCTGAACCAGTCCGCCCGCGTTGACGCAGTAGTCGGGCGCGTACACGATCCCGCGGTCCTCCAGCCGCTTCTCGACGCCGGGGTGGGCGAGCTGGTTGTTGGCGCCCCCGCACACGATCGCGGCCTGCAGCGCCTCGACCGTGGCGTCGTCGAGCGCTCCGCCCAGCGCGCAGGGGGCGTAGACGTCCATGGGCGCCCGGACCAGGTCGTCGGTGCCGGCCACCACCTGGACGTCCGGGTGTGCCGCCAGCACCGTCTCGACCGCGACCCGGTTGACGTCGGTGACGACCACCTCGGCGCCCTCGTCGACCAGGTGGTCGACCAGGTGGCGCCCCACCTTGCCGACACCGGCGACCCCGACCCGGCGCCCGGCGAGACCGGGACTGCCCCACACGTGCTGGGCGCAGGCCCGCATCCCTTGCAGCACGCCGTAGGCGGTCAGCACCGACGAGTCGCCGAGCCCGCCGGCGGCCTCGGTGCGACCGGTCACGTGCCGGCAGGTCTCCGCGACCACGTCCATGTCCGGCGGGTAGGTGCCCACGTCGCACGCGGTGACGTAGCGGCCGGACAGCGACTCGACCATCCGCCCGTAGGCGCGCAGCAGGTTGGGGGTCTTGTCGGTCTCGGGGTCGCCGATCACCACGGCCTTTCCGCCGCCCAGGTCGAGCCCGGTGAGGGCGGCCTTGTACGACATCCCTCGGGACAGGGCCAGCACGTCGTCGAGAGCGTGCTGCTCGTCGGCGTAGGGGTAGAACCGGGTACCGCCCAGTGAGGGGCCGAGGGCGGTGGAGTGGATCGCGATGATGCACCGCATCCCGGTGGCCCGGTCGGCGCAGAAGACCACCTGCTCGTGACCGGTGGACCGCGCGAAGACGCCGTCGTCTGGTGCGCTCACCAGGCCAGTGTGGCGCACGGCCGATCGCGCTGGCCGAGGGCTCCCCGGGACCTCGCCGACCCTCTCCAGGCCCCGGCTACTGTCGGCGGCGTGCTTCCGTACGCCGCCTACCTCCGGGTGTACGAGCCCGTCGAGGTCCTCGCCGGTGCGGCGGGGCCGGACCCCGGCGGACGTGATCGTCCCGAGGGGCACGAGCTCACCCGGGCCGAGCAGGAGCGGTCCCGACGCGCGGCCATCCGCTCGCTCGCGGTCGGGCTCGTCCGGGACAGCGGCACCCCCTTCCGGCTCAGCCGGGACGGCCGCAGCTTCGTGGCCCCGAGCGACGAGACGCTGCGCTCGTGGCTCTCGCTGGCCCGGCTGGTCGAGAGCCTCTCGCCGTCCGCGGCCCGCGCCCTGGCTCCGGCCCCCCTGGTCGAGGACGCCGACGACGCGCTGCGGGCCTGGCGCCGCGACCACCCTGGCGCGGCTGCCCACGTCCGCGAGGCGACCTGGCGGCTCCCGCTGGCGTGGCTGCTGGTTCCGGCGCCGGACGAGCAGGAGGCCTACGCCGTCGACGGCGTGGCCACGGTGCGCTACCTGACGCCGATGGTGCAGGCCCGGCGGCGGGTGGCACGGGCGCACGCCGCCGCCCGCCAGCACTTCGACGGCTCCGACGAGGTCGCCGAGGTGGTCGACCTCGGCCGCTGGCTGGAGGCGTTCCACGCGCACAGCTGGGTGGAGCTCGACCTCGCCGGTCTCGGCGGCGTCGTCCGCGACATCGACGTCGACGAGCCGGACCGCTCGCTGCGAGACATGACCGAGGCCGTCCAGGCGCTGCGCGAGGGTCGGCTGGACGACTCCGCGGAGACGTACCAGCGCGTCACCGCGTGGTGGGGTCTGGTCGCGTTGCGCGAGCACGCGAACTGATCCGAGGGTCAAATCGGGAACAGTTTCGGTGGACTTTTGCGTTTTCGGGTCAGAGAGGGACGCATCTGCCACACTCTCAATCGAGACAAACCGATTGTCACCCAAGCCGTGGGGACATCAAGGGAGGCACCCATGACCGCGCAGCCGACTCAGACCGAGGCGCTGTTGACACCGTCGGAGGTCGCGGCCCTGTTCCGGGTGGACCCGAAGACCGTCACCCGGTGGGCCAAGGCAGGCAAGCTCAGCTCGATCCGCACCCTCGGCGGCCACCGCCGCTACCGCGAGACCGAGGTGCGGGCCCTGCTCGCAGGCACCGGGATGGCGCTGCCCGAGCAGCGCGGCCCGGCCGACGCCTGACCGACACCGACACACCCGGACCGCCTCGGCGGTCCACTCAGCGCACGAACGCGCCCCGGTCCGATCCGGACCGGGGCGCTGTCGTGTCCTGCTAGCGGTGCTGGCGGCGCCGCGGACTCACTTTCCGAACAGCGTCACCGTGAAGTCGCACAGGTCGGATCGGGTGGTGTTGTCGACGTCGCCGCACGCGATGACCAGTGTGCGCTGGCCGTCGCCCTCCCGAGTGGCGGCCGTGATCTGCATGTCCTCAGAGGGTGTGATGCCGCCGACCAGCTGGGCGACGTCGACCGAGGCCACCAACGGTCCGGTGCCGACCTCGCTGATGCCGGGGAAGCGCACCTCGTAGGTGCCCGTGTTGGCCCGCCGCACCAGGACCTTGTTCGCGCTGCTCGCGCAGTTGTACCGCTTGGTCACGCCCTCCTGCACGAACGTCGACGGGAAGCTGGCTGAGGCGTCGACGAAGGCGCGGGCCATGACCGCTCCGGCCTGGCACTCCTCGACGGGGGCTGGCGGTGGGGCCTGCCCGGCACTGGCGCCGCTGGTGTTGGTGAGCGCGCCGGTGAGCGCGAACGCGATGAGCACGGTCGATGCCAGCACGAGCAGCTGCGGTGCGCGCAGCCGCCGGGTCGAGCGGGCTGTCGGGGAAGGTGCGGGAGTCGGGGGAGCCGAAGAGCGGGACATGGTGTCCTCCAGGTGCGCAGAGTCGTGGACGACTCCGAGGCTCGCCGTACCCCCTGAAACTGGTCTTAGCCGGCGCGCGGCTGCGGCCGCCGGAGGGCCCGCGGGGCCACTCCCAGCTCGTGCATCCTCCGGACGTACGCGTCGTGCGCGCGCCCGGCGTCGCCGTGCCTCCCGGCGCTCGCCAGCGCCCCGATCAGGTGCAGGTGGGCCCGCTCGTCGTACGGCTCGCGGCCGAGCAGCCGCCGCAGCAGGGCGGCCGCCGTGACCGGGTCGCCCGCCGCCAGCGCGTCGTCGGCGAGGGCGTGCGCCACGTCCACGTACGTCGCCCGCACCTCCTCCCGCAGCTCGGCGGCCCAGTCGGCGTAGGCGTCCTCGGCGAACGCGTCGCCGCCGCTCAGCTCCTCGGCGTGCCAGAGCCGCTCCGCGGCCTCGGCGAGGCGGCCTTCTGCTCGCAGGGCCAGCCCGGAGCGCGCCTCGTGGGCGAAGACCTCGGCGTCGACCTCCAGGTGGGTCAGGTCGAGCCCGACCAGGTCGCCGTCGGTCGTGAGCACGTGGTCCGGCTGGTGCCTGCGGTCGGGGTCCAGGACGGTACGCAACGTGCAGAGCGCGACCGACAGCCGGTTGCGCAGCGGCCGGACTGGCGCTCCGGGCCACAGCGTCTCCATCAGCTGCTCGCGGGGGACCGGACGACCGTGCCGGGCGACCAGCAGCTTGAGCACGTCGCGGGCCTTGTGCGACCGCCACTGCGCGGGGCCGATCAGGACGCCGCCGCGGGTCACCTCGAACCGACCGAGCACCCGCACGACCAGCCGGTCGGAGGGCTCGTCGGTCACGAAGCGGAGCAGCCCCGCCGCTCGCGACGACCCCGGCCCCACGCCGTGGCGCCGCAGCGTCCGCCGGGCCCTGCCCACCGCCGCGTGGCCGGCGGTGCCCTCCGCCTGCGCGGCGAGCGCCAGCTCGCAGGCTGCCTGCCGCACCGGGTTGCCCACCCGCCGCCAGGTGGCCCGGGCCTCCTCGAGCAGCAGCCCGGCCCGGTCGTCGGCGGCCATCGCCGCGAGCTCGAGCGACTCGGCCAGGCCGTAGCGGTCGCGTTGCGCGCGCGCCGCGGCGCCGCCGGCGGCCGCCGCCCGGGTGGCCGCCCGCCGGTCGCCGCGGCACAGCGCGACCCAGCCGGTCGCGTTGTGCGCCCATGCCAGGTCGGGCCAGCCGTAACCGACGGCCCGCCGGGCGGCCGCCTCGGCGCGTTCCGGGTCGTCGTCGACCAGGACCTTGGCCAGCTGGTAGAGCCCCGGCACCAGGCCCTGCCGGTCCCCCGTGCGCTCGGCGACCTGCAGGCCCTCCTCGTAGGCGGCCCGCGCCAGCGCGAGGTCGCCCTGCTCGCGGTGCACGTCGCCGAGACCGACCAGCGCGTAGCAGACCTCGCGGCTGCCGGCCCTGCGGTACAGCCGCACCGCCCGGTCGTAGTCGTCTCTGGCCTCGTCCAGTCCTCCCCGGCACCAGTGCGCCAACCCACGGTTCATCACCGCGAGCGCCTCCACCGCCGCCGCGCCGGCGGCGCCTGCCTCGTCGGTCGCCTCGTCGAGCAGCGCCGTGGCGGCGGCATAGTCGCCCTGCTCGAGCAGGGCCGATCCCTGGGCGGTCAGGGCCCGCGCGACGGCGCGCCGGTCACCGGCCCGGCGGGCGTGCGCCAGCGCGAGAGCGAGGTGCTCGGCCCGGCCCTCGGGGTCGAGCTCGGTCGGACCCTGCTGGGCGGCGGCACAGTGCGCGGCGGCGAGCGCGCGGTCGTCACCCGACGCCATGGCGCGGGCGAGGGCGGCCTCGACCAGCGACCGGGTACGACCCAGGTCGCCGCGCCGGGCGTGGCAGGAGGCGGTCCAGGCCAGGACCTGGGCCGCGTCCGCGTCGTCGGCGTCGCCCAGGTCGCAGCCCGCTGCCGTCTCCAGGGCCCGGTCCAGCTCTCCGCGTAGGTAGAGGTCCCGGACCAGCCGCCACCCTCGCGCGGCGCTGATCGACGGGTCTGCCGGCGGTCCGACCGGCGGCGCGACGTCGTCGAGGCCTCCCGGCCACGTGGTCCATGGTCCAACGGTCGTCGTGGTCATCCGCCCCGGCTTCCCACTCGGTGTCGAGACGAGTCTCGGCACCGACCTTCGGGAAACCTTCAGGTCGCGCGCCCGCTCACGGCTCCAGCAGCTCTTTGAGCGCCAGCAGCCGCTCGCGCCAGTACTGCTTGCGCTCCGTGGCTGTGTCGGCGTCGGGCAGCCGGGCGTGGGTGAGCGCCACCTGGCAGCGGCCGTCGTCCTTGGCGTCGAAGCCGACGGTGATCCGGCCCGGGCCGTCGGTCACTGCCGCGGTGAACCGGCGTCCCGGCCGCACGACGCGCGGCTCCAGGTCGGTGTCGGGCAGCCACCGTCGGCGCAGCGCCTCGTCGCTGAACGCCTCGGTGGCGCGCTCGGCGCCGACCCGGATCGTCTTGGTCGCGTTGGCGTCGAACGTTCCGTCCGGGCGCTGGCCGGCAACGCGCATCCCGCGCTCCTGCTCGTACGCGACGGTGACGCTCTGCGCCCACCACCCGTCGACGCCGACCTCGTCGCGCAGCCAGCGGGCGATCTCGGTGTGGGTCATCGCGGTGGCGTCCTGGGCGTCGAGCAGGCCGAACCACTCCGCCCAGGTGCTGCCGGTCCGCTGCTGGACCGCCTCGTCGGACACCCGGCGGGACATGGCGCCGATGGCACCCGTCCTCGGTGCGGACGGTTCGTCGGCCGTACCGGTCTCGACCAGCTGGCGGCGGGCGGCGGCGTAGCGCTCCCCGGTCCTGGCCATCCGGGCACGGACGTGGGACTTGAAGGACTTCTGACGGGTCATGGCACTCGGCTCCCCGCGTCGGCGGCAGCTCGAGGACCCACGCTCCTGTCGCCCCGCCGGAAGGGGCCGGTCTGGCGGCGTCCCGAGGACTCGAGCCCCCTTTACCCCCGTCGCGCCGGTGGCGTGGGCACCGGATCGAGGGTCGGGCGCGGGACTGCGCCACCGTCAACGCTACCGCGAGGCGGCGTGCCGCATCCAGACGTACCCGACCGGTCGTCCGAGGTTCCACTCGGCGTTCTCGTCCGGTTCCATCGGCCGGATATGATATACCAGAGCGGTGAGCGAGGGCATCCCGGGCGAGGTGTCGCTGGCGCCCCTCGGACCCTCCACCTCCCACTCCGACCTGGTGGCCCAGTCCATCAAGGCGGCCATCCTGTCCGGTCGGATCGGGCCGGGCGAGCTGCTCGTCGAGCGCCGGCTGGCCGAGATGCTGGGCGTCTCCAAGACGCCGGTCCGCGAGGCGCTGATCATGCTCTCGGGCTCCGGGCTGCTCACGACCACCCGCAACCGCGGCGTCGCCGTGCGCCGGCTGAGCTTCACCGACGTCCGGCACGTCTACGAGCAGCGGGCGCTGCTCGAGCCGTGGGCCCTCGCGGGCGCGGTACGGTCCGCGGCCGCCGACTTCTCCGCCGCGCAGGAGGCGCTGGACGAGACCTGGCAGCTGGCTCGCGACGACCACGCGCCCGAGCTGGCCATGGCCAACCGGCGCTTCCACCGCGCCCTGTACGCGCAGAGCGAGAACGGGTTGGTCGTTGCCTCCCTGGACGGGCTGCAGGACCTCACGGCGCTCGCGACCATCGGCGTGCTGTGGGAGAACTGGCCGACCTGGCGGACGGAGTGCGACGAGCATCAGGAGATCCTGCGGGCGGCGCTGGAGTCGGACGCCGAGCGGGCGGAGATGCTGATGCGGGCCCACATCGAGCGGTCGATCGCCCGGCTGCGGGCCACCCAGGACACCGACGCCGCTGGGTGAGCGCGGTCAGCGGGACCGGTACTCGGCGAGGGTCTGCTGGTCGGGCGGGTAGGTGCCGCGCAGCGGGCGGCCGCCCTCGATCCGGCTGAGCACGAACTCCTCCAGCCGCTCCTGCTCCATCGCGTCGCGCGCGACCTCCGCGGCCAGGTGCCGGGGTATGCACACCACGCCGTCCTCGTCACCCACCATGACGTCGCCGGGGTAGACGGGGACCTCGGCGCACCCGATCGGCAGCTGCATGTCGACGACGTGGTGCTGAGCGAGGTTCGTCGTGGGTGATGCGCCGACGGCGTACGTCGGCAGGTCGAGACCGGTAAAACCGGCGAGGTCGCGCACGGCGCCGTCGGTGACGATGCCGGCTCCCCCGCGCAGCCGGAACCGGGTGGCGAGTATGTGACCGAGTGAGGCGGCCCGGGTCTGTCCGCGGGCGTCCACGACCAGGACCGAGCCGGCCGGCGCCGTCTCGATCGCCTTGCGCTGCGGGTGGTCGTAGTCCTGGAACACCGACAGGACGTCGAGGTCCTCGCGCGCCGGGATGCAGCGCAGGGTGAAGGCCTCTCCGACCATCCGTACCGGGTCCGGTCGCAGCGGCCGGGGACCGTGCAGGAACGTGTTGCGCAGCCCGCGATCCATCAGCTGGGTCGTGATCGTCGCCGTGCCGACCTGACGCAGGGCTTCGACGCCGGTGCTGTCGAGGACGGTGCTGAGGCCGTGCGGCGTGCCGTCGTTGGTCATGGCGGGTTCCATTCAGTCGACGTATCAGTCGCGAATTTCAGTAGCCGTTGTCGACGTCGACCAGGCCGAGCAGCGGGTCGCCCGCGGCGTACCGCTCGACGTTGCTGCCGAGGCGCTGGTGGAACCCCGAGCGGAGCGTGACCTCGGGATTCGCGACGTGGGGGGTGATGATCACCCGTGGGTGGGTCCACAGTGGGTGGCCGTCCGGGAGCGGCTCGGGATCGGTGACGTCGAGGGCGGCGCCGGTGAGGGTGCCCGCGTCGAGGGCGGCGAGCAGGGCGTCGGTGTCGACGAGCGAGCCGCGGGCCACGTTGACCAGCCAGCCGGACCCGCCCATCAGCTCCAGCTCGTGCGGCCCGACGAGGTGCCGGGTGTCGGGGGTGGCCGGCGCCGCGATCACCACGTGGTCGGCGCCGCGCCAGACGGTGTCGGCGTCGTCGGCCGGCACCGTCACCTCGGCGCTCTCCACCGGGCGGCCGCTGCGGTTGACGGCGAGCGTGCGTGCGCCGAGCGCGGACAGCAGCGGGATGAGTGCGCGGGCGATGGCGCCGGCGCCGACGATGCCGACCGACGCGCCCTGCAGGGTGTCGAGCCTCGGCATCAGGTCCGTCTTGGTCCAGGTCGTGGCGGCGGTGCAGTCGGGGAGCCGGCGCAGGCCGGCCAGCAACAGCAGCAGCGCGTGCTCGGCGACCGGCAGGGCGTACGCGCCGGTGGCGGAGGTCCAGGTCCGTTCGCGGTCGATGATCCCCCGCGCGATCCAGGCCTCGACCCCGGCCGAGGGCAGCTGCACCCAGCGCACGGCGTCGGGCAGCCGCTCAGGGAACTCGGAGGGGTCGGAGACGGTCCAGGCCAGGGCCTCAGCCGCGTCCAGGCCCACCACCTCGGCCCCCGCGCCCCGGGCGATCTCGCTCGCGGCGCCGTCCGGGTCCGGGGCCACCGCGATCCGCAGCCCGGCGGAATTCGTCATGCCCGTTGCCCTTCCATGAACATCATATTATGGTACACCAGGATATCAACGCCCGAAATGCCCGGATCTATGGAGCGGACATGACCGAACCCAGCCAGGCCGCAGCACCCTCCGAGGGCGCCGGCGGACTTGGGGTGCACACCCCCCGGCAGGTCACCGAGGAGCGGGCGGCACCGGTGCCCGCGGGGGGCTTCTGGTCCTACGTCAAGTCGTTCGGTCCGGGCATCGTGGTGGCGCTCAGCTGGGTGGGCACCGGTGACCTCATCGACAACTCGGTGGCCGGCGGCAACTACGGCTACGCGCTGTTGTGGGTGCTGCCGCTCTCCCTCATCTTCCGCTTCATCTTCGTCAACAACCTCGGCAGGTACCCGCTGTACAACGTGCAGCGCGACCCCAGCATCGTGCGCGGGTTCGCGCGCACCCATCCGATGTTCGGGTGGCTGATGCTGGTCTCGTTCGTCGTCTACACCCACATCCTGATGGCGTTCACGCTGAGCGGGGTCGGGGTGGCGCTGCGCGGCTTGTTCGGCGGGCTGCCGGCCTTCTGGTGGTCGGTCGTCGGCGCGCTGTCGGTGTTCGTCGTGACCTTCCAGGGCGTCTACGTGGTGATCGAGCGGATCTTCAAGGTGATCCTCGTCGTGATGGTCGGGTCGTTCGCAGTGGGCGTCGTGATGGTCGGCATCGACTGGCCGGAGCTGCTGCGCGGCTTCGCCTTCGACCTGCCCGCCCAGGAGGGGCTTTTCGACTCGTCGCTGGTGGCCTCCAGCCTGGTGCTGGCGACGCTGGGATCGATGGCCAACCTGTTCTACCCGCAGTTTCTGCGCGAGAAGGGCTGGACGACGCCGGGGCACCGCCGGGTGCAGCAGTACGACCTGCTGTTCGGCACCATCGTCGTGCTGTTCCTGGCCGTGTGCATCTGGGCGATCGGCGCCGAGGTGCTCTTCGGCAAGAGCGGCGTCGAGACCGCCGACGACATCGCCCAGGCTCTCGGCACGGCCATCGGGCCGGTGGGGCCGTACCTGTTCTACCTCGGCCTGCTGGGTGCGGCCTGGACGACCGTGTCCGGATCGATCTTCGCGCTGAGCAAGATGACCGTCGAGGCGCTGCACGTCGTCCGCCCGGCGCGCGGCGAGCGCTACGACGGCGACCCGAGCAGGGACGTCTTCTACCGGGTGATGATCACCTGGGGGCTGCTGGCGGTGCTCTGGTCGTTGCCCGGCGCACCGGGCTTCATCGCCCTGGTGGTGGTGTCCCACGTGCTGACCTCGCCGTTCCTGCTGCTCATCGTCATCGGCATGATCTTCATGCTGAACCGGCGCGACATCATGGGTGACAACGTGAACACCAGGAGCCAGAACGTGGGCCTCGGGCTGGTCGCGGTGTTCGTCGCGGCGGCGGCGTACCAGGGTCTCGACCAGGCCCTGGAGCTGATCACCTGACGACCTCGAGGAGCGCGATGACAACGGTCGCCACCGCCACCGCGGACGCCCTGGCGCGGGCCGGGGTCACGCACTCGTTCACGGTGCCGGGGGAGTCGTTCCTCGGCCTGCTCGACGCGCTCGAGGAGCACCCCGACATCGCGCTCGTCTCCACCCGGCACGAGTCGGGTGCGGCGTTCATGGCCGACGCCACGGCCCGGCTGACCGGCGTGCCTGCACTCGCCCTGGCCAGCCGCGGTCCCGGGGCGAGCAACCTCGCCATCGGCGTGCACACGGCCATGCAGGACGCCACCCCGATGGTGGTGCTGCTCGGCCAGGTCGCGACAGACCTGCGCGGCCGCGAGGCCTTCCAGGAGGTCGACCTCGCCGCGATGTTCACCCCGCTGGCGAAGTGGGCAGCCGAGGCGGCGTCGGCCGACGAGGTGCTCCCCCTGCTCGACACCGCGCTGCGTACGGCGGTGAGCGGTCGCCCCGGCCCGGCGGTCCTGGTGCTGCCCACCGACCTGGTGGATGCGGAGGTGGATGCGGAGGTGGATGCGGAGGTGGATGCGGAGGTGGCCGCCCCGCCGACGGGGCCGCCCGCGGAGCCGGTCACCGACGCCGCCCGGTGGCCCGCTGCCGACCCGGCAGCCCTCGCGAAGCGACTGGTGGAGGCCGAGCGGCCGGTGCTCGTGGTCGGGCGCGGGGTGAGCGCGGCGAACCCCGACCTGGTCGCGGTGGCCGAGCGGTTCGGGGTCGGGGTGCAGGTCGCCTTCCGCTGTCAGGATCGCTTTCCCGTGGCGCACCCGAACTTCCTCGGCCACCTCGGCTTGGCGCTGCCCGACGCCGTGCTGCGCGACGTGCGCGCGGCCGACCTCGTCGTGGCGGTGGGGACGCGGTGGGACGAGGTGACCAGCCAGCGCTTCACCCTGCCGGTCGATGCCGCCGAGCCGGTGTCGATCGGCCGCTTCGATCCCGGGGCCGGAGCCGACTGGATGCCCGGCGACGCCGACGACCTGCTGCGCGAGCTGCTGTCCCACGCGCCCGCGCACCCTCCCGTCCGGGACTGGAGCACGGGGCACGCGGCGGCCGACGCCTCCTCCCGGCTGCCCGACGAGGTGGCGGACGGCGCTGTCCTGGCCGGCCCAGCAGGGACGCCGGCGTACGTGCACCCGGCGCGGGTGGTGGCGGCGCTGCACCGCACGGTGCCCGCGGACGCGGTGGTCACCAACGACGCCGGCAACTTCGCGGCGTTCCTGCACCGGTACTGGCGGTTCGGGCCGGGCGTCGCCCAGCTGGCACCGGCCAACGGGGCGATGGGCTTCGCCGTACCGGCGGCGGTCGGCGCGGCGTGCGTCGACCCGCAACGCCCGGTGCTGGCCGTCGTCGGCGACGGCGGCGCGCTGATGACCGGCCAGGAGCTCGAGACCGCGACACGGCTCGGCCTGCACGTCGTCGTGGTCGTCTTCCAGAACGCGCTGTACGGCACGATCGCGATGCATCAGGCGCGCGAGCTTGGCCGCACCGCCGCGGTCGCGGTCCACGACGTCGACTTCGCCGCGTGGGGACGCGGGCTCGGCGCCCGTGCGTGCACGGTGTCGACCGAGGCAGACCTCGACGGCGCGCTCGCGGACGCCTTCGCCCACCCGGGACCTGCGCTGGTGGCCGTGCGCACCGATCCCGACGTCATCTCGCCGACGGCCAGCCTCGGCGACCTGGTCGCCGCGCACCGCGACGCCCCGCCGAACGACTGACGCGGCCGGGTCAGCCCCGGTCGACCTCCATCTCGCCAAGCAGCGACCAGTCGTCCTGCTCGAGCGTCGTGTTGATCACCCGCGGCGTCTCGACCAGGTGGGGCGGCAGCGTCTGCTGGGCGGTGCGGAAGTGCTCGGACTGCACGTGCGCCGCGCCGGCGTCGTCGTCGCGGAAGGCCTCGACCAGGACGTAGGTCGTCGGGTCCTCGACGCTGCGCGACCACTCGAACCACAGGCAGCCGGGCTCGGCGCGGGTGGCCCGGGTGAAGTCCGCGACGATCTCGGGGAACCCGTCCGCGTCGTCGGGCAGAACGCGGAACTTGACCGCGATGAAGATCATGGGACTGATCGTGTCGGTCGGGATCGGACCCGGCAACTGCTCACAGCCGAACCGCTTTGTCCCGCCGCGTCGGACCGCTGAAATAGGCCACGCCCTCATAACATCTCGTGCAGCGATCCGAGGAGCGGTCATGCGGTCACGTCGCACCGTCAGGCGCCATCCGTTGACCTGGGTCGTGCTGCTGCTCAGCTTCATCGCGGGTGCCCTGCTGATCGGCGGCGTCGCGTCGGCGGACTCCGGTACGAGCCGGACCGTCGCGGCACCGAGCGGCCACGAGGTCAAGGTCCCCGCCGACGCCACCACGGTCACGGTCGGGTTCTACGCCGTGACCCTGCAGGGACTCGACCAGGCCGACAGCAGCTACTTCGCCGACTTCTTCCTGTGGATGCGGTGGCGGGGTGACCGCGACCCGACCGCCACCCTCGAGCTCACGAACAACATCGAACGCTGGGGCCTGACCATGGCCAAGGTCTACGACGAGCCGAAGCTGCTGGCCTCCGGCGAGAAGATCCAGGAGTACCGGGTCCAGGGGAAGTTCTTCCAGCCGCTCGACCTCGCCGACTACCCGCTCGACACCCAGACGCTCAGCCTGACCATCGAGGACACGACGTACGCGACCGACGAGCTGGTCTACGTCGCCGACGAGGCTGAGTCCGGCTACGACCCGAGCCTGAAGCTGCCCGGCTGGAGCATCACCGGGTCGGCGGTGTCAGTCATCGACCACACCTACGACACCAGCTTCGGCGAGGAGGAGACGTCGGTCGCGGCCCGGACGTACTCGGCGGCGCAGTTCGACATCGACATCGAGAGGCCGCGCACGTTCTTCCTGTGGAAGCTGTTGCTGCCTCTTGTCATCGTGCTGCTGCTCGCCAGCAGCGTCTTGTTCGTGCACCCGAGCCTGACCGAGGTGCGGCTGGCCGCGCCGGCGACGGCGCTGCTGTCCCTGGTCTTCCTGCAGCAGACGTACTCGTCGACGCTCCCCGAGATCGGGGCGCTGGTGCTGCTGGACGAGATCTACGCGCTGGCGTACGCCGTGATCATCGTGCTCATCCTCACGACCACCATCACGTCCTACTGGGTGCGCGACGGTGGTGAGGCCAGCACCAAACGGGCGTTCCGGCTCGACCACGTCGCGGCCGCGGCGGCACTGGGGATCTTCACCGTCGGCAGCACGGTGCTGGTCGCCATCGCGGTGTCCGGGTAGCGCCGCTACGGGACCAGGATCGCCCGGCCTCGTACCTCGCCGGCGTCAAGGTCGTTGAGCGCGGCCGGCGCCTCGTCGAGCGGGTAGGTCTTGGTGTGCAGCGTGACCTTGCCCGCCTCGGCCAGCACCATCAGCTCGGCGAGGTCGTTGTAGGTGCCGACGATGTTGCCGACGATGTTGCGCTCGGTGGAGATGATGTCGAGCGTCGGGATCGTCAGCGTGCCGCCGTAGCCGATCACGAAGTACGAGCCGGCCTCCCTGGTCATCGCGAAACCGTCGTTCTCGGCGCCCTGCTCGGCGACGAAGTCCAGCACCACGTGGGCGCCGGCTCCACCGGTGAGGTCCTGCACCACCTCGACCTGGGACCCGTCGGCGACCACCGTCTCGTCGGCGCCGAGGTCGGACGCCAGCTTCAGCGCGTCCGGGTTGCGGTCGACCACGACGATGCGGGTGGCGGTCAGCGCCTTCAGGCACTGGATGCCGATGTGGCCGAGCCCGCCGGCGCCGGTGACGACGCAGGTGGTGCCGGGGTACAGCAGCGGCACCGCCTTGCGCACCGCGTGGTAGGCGGTGATCCCCGCGTCCGCAAGCGCCGCGACGTCCTCCGGCTTGGTGGACGGGTCCAGCTTCACGCAGGAGCGGGCCGACGTGAGCAGGTAGTCGGCCATGCCGCCGTCGTTGTCGGACAGCCCGGGGAAGAACGAGTCCTCGCAGTGCATGTCGTCGCCGGCCCGGCACGCCCGGCACAGCCCGCAGGTGGCCAGCGGGTGCAGGATGACGGTGTCACCCACCGCGACGTTGGTGACCCCGTCGCCGATCGCGTGCACCCAGCCGGCGTTCTCGTGCCCGATCGTGTACGGCAGCGTCGGGCTCATCGCCTCGGCCCACTGGCCCTCGAGGATGTGCAGGTCGGTGCGGCACACTCCCGCCCCGCCGATCTTGACGATCACGTCCAGCGGCCCGGAGACGGTCGGCTCGGGTACCTCCTCGACCACGGGTGGCTGGTGGTAGTCGTGCACCCGGACGGCTCTCATGACGGTCCTCCCAGCTCGAGCTCGTGTTCGCCGACTCCGCTGCTGCCGTACCGGGCCTGCAGCATGCCGCGGCACACCCCGGCGTTGGCGTCGAGGCTGACCGCGGTCAGCCTGGCCCGGCGCAGGTGCAGCGGCAGCGCGTTGCTCCCGATCGCCTCTCCGGTGACCGGGTCGATCAACAATGGCGCCTCGTCGCCGGACGGCAGACCGAGCTCGGCCCGCCGGGCCCGCAGCCGGGTGCTGTCGGCCGACTCCGGCAGGTCGCCCAGGCGAAGCGCGGCCAGCTGCTCCGGGGTCTGTCCGGCCGCGAGCAGCGGCCGGCAGACCCGGTCGGTGCCGGCCCACACCGCCTTGCGCAGGAAGTCCGCGCGCAGCTCGTCCAGCTCGGCGACCGCCTCGCCCTCGAAGGTGGCGACGAAACCGGAGCGAGCGGCGACGCCGTCGTTGATCGAGTCCGCGGCGAAGTGGTCGTCGAGCACGACCCGGGTCTCGCTGATCCCCTGCACCGCGCTCACCGCGTCATGGGCGTCGGCGACCATCAGGTAGGCGAAGTTGGGGGCGCAGAAGTACGTCGGCAACCGCAGGTGCACGTCCGCGACCCCGTCGGCGGAGACCGTGCACGAGGCGACGAACCCCAGGGTCGTCACCGGTTCGTCCAGCTCGGGGTCGCGGACCGTACCCAGCGCCTCGAGCACCTGGGCCGGGCCGGTCACACCCCGGCCCCGGCCTTGTCCTCGACCAGCTGCGCGTCGTCCTGCTCGGCCGGGGTGTCGGCGATCCGGTACTCCTCGGGGACGTCGATGTCGTACAGCCGCGCGGCGTTGAGGCCGAGGATCTTCTTCTTGCCGTCAACACCGAGCCGGGGGTAGTCGGAGTACTCGTCGCTGGGGTAGTCCCAGTCGACGAAGCCCTCGACCTGCCACTTCGGTTCCCAGATGCCGTAGTCGCTGCCGAAAGTCATCTTGTCCTCGCCGACCCAGAACAAGAGCTCTCCCATCACCTTGGCGAAGAACCGCGGGCGCGCGTGCATCAGGCCGCCGATGACGACCGAGAGGCCGGCGTAGACGTTCGGCTCCTGGGTGGCCATGAAGCAGAAGTCTTCGATCCGCGGCAGCCCGACGTGCTCGACGATGAAGTTGAGGTCCGGGAAGTCGGTCGCGGCGTGGTCGACGTCGGCGACGTCGAAGGCGTCCTTGTCCAGCGGCCAGATCGTCGGGCCCTTGTGCACGTGGATGTTCGTGATGCCGAGCTCCTGGGCCCGTGCGAGATAGGTGTACGCCTCGGGGTCGCTGAGCTTCCAGCCGCGCGACTCCCCCCGCCACTCGGCGGTGTACAGCTTGACGCCCTTGGGGTGCCAGCGCTCCACGTCGGCCTCGAGCTGCTCCAGGCCGGCCTGCCCGTCGCGCGGGTCGAACCGAGTGTTGACCACGAACTTGCCGGAGTGCTTCTCGGCCAGGGCGCCGTTGCGCTCGGTGGTGTTGAAGCCGTCGGTGTACCACTGCTTGAGGTAGGTCGGCTGGAAGACCGCGACGTCGACGTGGCCCTCGACGAAGAGGTCCTTCATCAGGTCGTCCTCGGAGTACTTCTGGAAGTGCTCGATCGTCCAGTGCGTGTCCGGCGGGCCGAGCCCCTGGTAGGCGTGGAAGCACTCGATCCAGCCCTTGGCGAACTGCTCCTGCCCGGCCACCCAGTTCTGCGGGCTCGCGTCCCAGAAGTGCATGTGGCTGTCGACGACGAAGTACTTCTGCCCATCCTTCTCGTACACCGCTGCCTCCTCGCTGAGGTCTGCCGGGCGGGGGCGGAAAATGCCCTGCCGTGGAATCTACGCTTCCGCGGCGAGATCGGAAGGCCTGAGTTTCTGCCGCCCAGCGGGCTCAGGTGAGGTGGTCGAAGTCGCCGCTGACCCAACAGACGTAGCGGTCGGCGGAGCGCCGCAGCACGGTACGGGCGTCGGTGTCGATGGTGTGGCCGAAGTTGTCGTAGACCCGGTCGAAGTCGAAGGCGCTCACCGCCCGGGTGATGCGCTCGACCACGGCCCCCGACAGCGGGATACGGTTGGGATAGCTGCGCATGAACGTGGTCGACGTGCGGTCGGGGTTGGCCTGGAACGTGTCGCCGCTGAGCAGGACGCCGCGGCCCTCGGCTCCGGCTGCCCAGTGCGCCACGACGCTGCCGGGGAAGTGCCCACCCGGCTGGCTGAGGGTGAGGCCCGGCGCGACCTCGCGGGTGCCGCTCCATACCTCGATGACCGGGTCGGGTCGCGCCACCCACTCCTGGTCGGCCTCCGAGACCAGCACCGGTGCGCCTCCGAGGGCGCGACTCCACTCGACCTGGGCGCCGTACATGTGCGGGTGGCTGGCGACGATCGCGACGACCTCGCCGAGCTCACCGACCGCCGCGCCGCCCGCGTCGTCGACGTAGCCGGGTGGGTCCCAGAGCAGGTTCCCGTTCGGGGTGCGGACCAGGTGCGCCTGCTGGCCGATGCCGACCGGCGGATCGGCGGTGACGCCGAACAGGTCGGGCTCGAGCTCGCGGACGTGCACCTGACGCCCCGAGCCCCGCAGCTCCTCGAGCGTCGCCCAGCGCTGGCCCTCCGCCGGCACCCACTGCCTGTCGTCCGCGCAGATCGCGCACACCTCGGTCGCCTCGGCGTGCTCCACACCGCAGGTCAGGCAGATCACCACGGTCGTCGCTCCAGGGTCGTCGGGCTCGGGGTGCCCGGCATCGTCCTCCCGCCGGTTCGCGTCGTCAACGCGCCTTCGCTGGATCAGGTCGGCATCGGCAGCAGCTCGAAGATCTCGATGCTGAAGCGACCCTTGCCCTCGGACAGGAACGGGTGCCCGACGGTGAGGGCCCGTGCCGCCTCGAGGTCGGTGGCCTCGACCACCGAGTAGCCGTTCTGATCGCTCGGCTCTCCGGTGGTGCCGTCGTCGACGATCGACGTACGTGCCCCGTGCGGCGAGCCGGGGTCGACCAGGGCCGGTCCCACACCGCTCATCCAGGCCCCCCACGCCTGCATCTGCTCGACACCCTGCTCGGGGGTCATGTCGTCCATCGGCGAGGCGGGACCGCGGTACAGCAACAGGAACCTGGACATGTCGACTCCTTCGGCACGGACGCGCTCGATGCGCGTCTCACCTAGAAGACGATCGGGGAGCGGTCGGAAGGACAGCTGTCGAGGAAATGATCAGCTGGGTCGGCTCTGGTCCTCGGGGCGGACGTACATGTGGGCCTCCACGTCGTCCTCCTCGTCGGGCCCGGGGTCGGGTGCGCTGTGACCATGGACGTCGCCGTCTTCCTCGCGCGGCGGCTGGATGCGTCCCGACGTGATGCCGTGGCCCTCCACGTCGTCGTCCTCGACGAGCTGGTAGTCCGGGTTGCGAGGATCGGGCATCAGGGCCTCCGGTGCTCGGGGGTGTCAGCGGGCTCAGCGTGACACGTCACCGGTGGGGCGTCTGTCGGTTCGGCGACAGTCAGCGGGCGTTGTCCGCCACCGACTGCAGCACCGACTTGATCTGGAAGGGCGTGAGCCCGGGGTGCTTCGACAGCATCCGGGCGGCGAGGCCGGCGACGTGCGGCGTGGCGAAGCTGTTGCCGGTCGCGGTGATGGATCCGCCGCCGGACCACGCGACCTTGACGTCGATGCCGACAGCGCCGAACTCGACCGGCGGGTGCGGGTTGTACGCGATGGCGAACGGGTCCGAGCCGTCGCGGGCGGCGACTGACACGACGGACGCGTACTGCGACGGGTAGGTGGGGCCGGGCACGTTGTTGGCCGCGCAGACCAGCAGCACGTTGGCGAAGTAGGCCTCGTCGGCGAGGTCGTGCAGCGGCGCGAACCACTGGTCGTTGGCCGTGCTCAGGCTGAGGTTGGCCACGTGGACTCCTTGCTGGACCGCCCACCGGATCCCGGCCAGGAACAACGAGCCCCGGCCCTTGAGATTGGGACCCAGGACGCGGACGCTGTAGATCTCGGCCTCAGGCGCCAGCTGCCTGATGATGCCGGCGCACGCGGTGCCGTGGCCGACCAGGTCGTCGTGCGGGCCTTCGATGGCGCGGTAACCCGACTCGGCGTCCGGATCTGGTTCGAAGGCGACCGACCCGGCGACTCCACCCACGGCGGGATGGCCGGCGTCGACTCCGCTGTCGATGATGGCCACCCGCACCCCTGCTCCGGTGCCCTCTCCCCAGGCCCAGTCCGGCGTCGGCGCCGGGAGCGGCAGCGCGTCGACCGGCGTGAGCGCCTCCGGGTCGAATGCCGATGACCAGGCGGGCGAGGTCATCGGCGGGTCTTCACGAACCGCGTCACCTCGGCGAGCACCCGCTCGGCCAGCCGGACGGCCTCGGGGCCGTTGGACGACAGCTCGTTGAACGCTTGGGCCAGGGCCACCAGGTCGGCACCGTCATCACCGGCTGCCGCGAGCTGTCCCAGCGCCGCGCTGATGTCGTCCGCATCATCGGCCGAGGTCAGCGTCGTGACGATGGCGCTGCCCAGCGCGTCGTACACGGCCGTCAGCCGGACCACGGAGGCGATGAGGCTTGCGGCGACGCCGAGCACGTCGAGGTCGTGGCCGGAGTGCTCGCCACGGCTGCTGGGGTCGAGGACCTCGATGACGCCCAGGACCTCACCGGTCTCGTCGACGAGAGGGGCGGCGAGGATCGTCTGCGGGACGTACCGCGTCGACTCCGCGACTTCGCGGGCGAAGCGAGAGTCCTCGCGCACGTCGGCGACGGCGATGGGTTGTCCTGACATGGCTGCCCAGCCCGCGATGCCGGTGCCGGCCGGCAGCGAGACCCCCACGATCTCTGCCGCACCCTGGCCGTCCGCCGCGACGAAGACCAGACCGGTGCCCCCCGGGTCGACCAGGGCGCAGGAGCAGGCGGCGGCCGAGAACACCGACCGGACGCCCGCGACTGCCCGTTGCAGCTCGGCCTGCTGCGAGGACGGGCGGACGGCGTGCCCCAGCGCGTCGGCGAGGCGTACGAGGAGCCCGACGACCTCTGGAGTGGGTGTGCTCACGTCGTCAGTGTGGCTGAATGTCGGCGTACGAACGCTCGTTTCGTCGAGCCCGGTCAGGCCGGGCGACCGGAGGTCGCTGATGCCCGCACGCCCGCCGTCACCGCACACGACCTGGCCGCTGCTCGCCCCGCTCACCGAGACCGAGCGAGCAGAGCTGCTCGCGTCGGCACGCCCTCGGCGCTACGAGCGCGGCGAGACTGTCATGCAGGAGGGCGGACCGGGCGACAGCCTGCACCTGGTCGCGGCGGGACGGCTGGTCGTCCGGGTGTCGACGCCCGACGGGGCCACGGCCGTCCTGAACGTGCTGCGCCCCGGCGACTACGTCGGCGAGCTCGCCCTGCTGCGCGGGGAGGTGCCCCAGCGCACGGCCACGGTGGTGACGCTCGAACCGGTCGAGACCCTGTCGCTGTCCGGGAGGGAGTTCCACGCCCTGTGTCACCGCCACCCCGCGCTCGAGCGTCTTCTCGCCGGCTTGCTCGCGCGGCGGGTGGAGGAGCTCAGCCAGCGGTTGCTCGAGGCCCTGCACGTCAACGTCGAGCTGCGGGTCCACCGCCGGCTGCTCGAGCTCGTGGACGTCTACGCAGACGATGATCCGGTGCGAGATGCAGTCGTGATCCCGTTGACGCAAGGCACTCTCGCCGACCTTGCCGGAGCGACCCGGCCGACGGTCAACCAGGTGCTGCAGGACCTCGCCGCGGACGGCGTCGTCGCTCTCGGCCGGGGCCGCATCGACGTGCTCGACCGGGTCGCCCTGCGGCAGCGTGCCCACCCGTGATGCGTCAGCCCACGGCCAACGTCAGCGTGTCGAGACGCTCGAGTGCGGGCACCGCACCGAGCCGGGTGAACGTCTCGCGAGCTCCGGCGAGGACCGGCTCTGCGTCGTCGCGGCGGCCCTGGGAGATGAGCCAGTCGCCGAGGTCGACCTGCACGAGGGCGCGGAAGTACGGGTAGCCGAGCTCGTCGAGGGCGGCCACCGCTGCCCGCAGGCCCTGCTCGACCTGATCATGGTCGCCCTCGGCGGCGGCGAGCAGGGCGCGGAAGCGGCCGACCTGCGCCTGCAGGTAGGGCGGGATCCCGTCGCCCGGCATGGCCTCGGCGGCGTCGATCAGACCTTGCACGTCGTCGAGGCGGCCGGTGCGCAGCGCCGCCTCGGCCGCCAGCGGCCACAGCAGCCGGTATGCCTCCGAGTGCGCGCCGAGCCTTCCGGTGATTGCTCGGATGGTGCTGACGGCCAAGTCGACTTCGGCGGCGAAGCTGCCCTCCGCCACGGCGACCGCAGCATTGGCGGTTGCGTACGATGCCAAGCCCTGTGGCTCGTCGGACTCGCCCGATGCCTGTTGGGCGGCCAGTTCAACCCGGGCTTCCGCCCACCTCCCGCGGGCCGCGTGCAGCAGGGTCAGCGGCAGCCGCAGCATGTCGCTCAGGCGATCGTCGGGTGCGGCGTCCACGGCTTGGCGGGCCGCGTGGTCGGCGGCGTCCCAGTCGCCGGTGAAGTAGCCGATGAGCGCCAGGTTAACGAGACCGATGGCGGCACTGTCGGACTGACCGATCCGACGGGAGAGCTCAACCGACCGCTCGAGCTGTTCGACCCCGCCGGGCCGGTCCGCCTGGGTCAGCCCATCCCCGAGATTCAGTCGCCACATCGCCTCCAGACTTGTCAACCCGTACCGCTCGGCGACGTCGACCGCCGACTTCAAACCGTCGATGGCTGCGGACACATCGGCGCGGTGGTTCAGCTGTACGACTGCCTGGATGCCGAGCACATGGGCCTGAACCTGTGGCAGCCGGTGTCGCTCGGCCAGCAGCAGCGCCCGCTCGAGGTGGGCGGTCACCGTGTCGTCGTACCGGCCGATGAACGTCAAGAGGAAGCCAATCTCCGCCTCGAGCAAGGCGAGGGCGACGTCGTCAATGCCGTCCAGTGCCTCGACGTCAGCCAGCATCAGCTCGATCCCCTCGCCGAAGCGGCCGGCCTGGCCTAGCGCACGGCCCGTGCTCGCGGCGGTCCGGGCCCGTTCGAGCGGACGGTCGTGGGCGAGGTGGGCTGCGCGGACGGTCTCGAAGAGTTCCACCGCGTCGGCGGACCGCCCCGCATCGTAGGCAGCGTGCGCAGCCCTCTCGGTATAGGCGGTGATCTCGGGTTCGTCGGCGGCGAGTGCGGCGGCGGCCAGGTAGGTCTGCTGGGCGGTGTCGGGTGCGCCGATGGACTGTGCCCGTTTCCCGGCCCGGGCCAGGGCGGTGACTGCCTGGACCCGGAGCTCGTCGGCGTCGGGGGTGTCGCGGGCCGCCTCGTAGGCGTCGCGGTAGTGGGCAGCGACGACCTCGGCGACGTCTTCTCCGTCGTTGGCGAAGGTGTGGCGCAGGTGCTCGGCCACGGCGAGGTGGCGGGTCTTGCGCTCGCGGCGGGTGAGCAGGTCGTGGGCGACGCTGCGCAGCATCGTCTGGGTGAAGGCGTACTCGCCGCGCTCGGGGGACAGCGGGTCGTTGCGTACGGTCAGCACCTCCTTGCGGACCAGGGTGCGAAGCAGCTGGTCGACCTGCGCGACCGGCTGGTCGGAGACCGCGGTCACGGCACTGTGGGCGAAGGTTCCGCCGAGCACCGCCAGTCCCTTGACGAGGTCGCGTTCGTCGTGGCCGAGCTGGTCGAGGCGGGCCGCCAGCAGCGAGGTCAGCGTGGGCGGGACCTCGAGGTCGCCGAGGTCGCCGAGGTCGCCCGCCAGCGTGTAGGCGCCGTCGCGCGGGACCACCAGGTCGCGGTCGATCAGCGAGCGAACGGTTTCCACCGCGTAGAGCGGCACGCCCTCGGAGCGGTCGACGATGCGGGATCGGACTCCCGTCGGCATGGCGGGGACGAGCCCGTCGAGCAAGACGCCGACGGCGTCGTTGTCCAGCGGGTCCAGCTGGATGCTGGTGGCGTTGCGTTTGTCGGCCAGCCATCCCGGACGCTGCTCGGCAAGGTCAGGCCGGGACAGGGCCAACACGAAGATCGGAAGGTCGGCCGACCACTCCAGCAGGTACTCGATGAACCCCAGCAGGCCGACGTCGGCCCAGTGCAGATCCTCGATGACGAGCACCACCGGCTGGCTGGCGGCCATCCGCTCCAGGAACAGCCGCCAGCCGGCGAACAGCTCCTCGCGGGACAGCTCGGCCTCGCCCGCCCCCAGCAGCGCACCGAGGCGGGGGAACACGAAGTCGCGCTCGGCCTCGTCCGGCACCCACCGGGGCAGCTGCTCGGCCAGCTTGCGGACCACCGAGCCGGTGGACTCGTTCTGGGCGATGTCGAAGCGCTGCCGGACCATCTCGGCCAGGGCCCAGAACGCCACCCCGTCGCCGTAGGACAGACACCGCCCCCGGTGCCACCACAGCGCCGCGGACAACCCGTCGGCGTACTTCTCGAACTCCCAGCCCAGCCGTGACTTGCCGACGCCGGCCACCCCGGAGACCAGCACCAGCCTGGCTCGACCGCTCTCCTGGGTGGCGTGGAACAGCTCCTTGACCAGCGCCAGCTCCCGCGCCCGGCCCACCAGGCCGGCCTCCAGGCCGTCGACCCGCTGCGACCCGCTGACCCCCGCCACCACGCGCAGCGCCCGCGCCAGAACCAGCGCCGCGCTCTTGCCCTTCACCTGGTGGCTGCCGGCCGGCTCGAACGCGATCGCCGCCTGCGCCGCCAACCGGGTCGCCTCATCTACCAGCACCTCCCCGGGCTGCGCCGCCGCCTGCACCCGCGCCGCGGTGTTCACCCGATCACCGGTCACCAGCCCCTCCCCGGGGCTCGACCACGACGCCACCTGACCCGTGACAACCCCCGCCCGGGCCTGCAAACCCACGGCGCCGGCGTCTTCCCCGTACTCCTCCACAGCCGCGACCAGCTCCAGCGCCGCCCGGACGGCCCGCTCCGCATCGTCCTCGCTGAGCGGTCTGTGCACCCCACACCGCCATCACCGCGTCGCCGATGAACTTCTCCACCTCCCCGCCATAGCGCCCGACAATCGTGCGTGCCCGCTCGAAGTAGCCGCTCAACAGCTCCCGCACGACGTCGGGCTCCCGCGACTCCGACCACGTGGTGAAACCCACCAGGTCGACGAACACCACCGACACCCACCGCAGCTCACCGCCGGGGTGGGCGGAAACTGTTGGCGACGGTGCCTCCCCGGCGACAGCCGGCGCATCCGCAGCCGGGATGCCCATGAGCGGTTGCCCGCACTCGCCGCAGAACTTCTGTGCCGCGCGGTCGAGCGCCGCACCACACGACGGGCAGTCCACGGGCAGGGGTGATCCGCAATCCGCGCAGAACTTGCGACCGGCCCGGTTGTCGTCGCTGCCACAAGCGGGGCAGGTCACCGACTGCGCATCGGACGATCCGCTCACGAGACCACGCCCTCGCCGGCATGCGTGGCCTGCAGGGCGTCGACCTTGTTCAGCGCCGGTTGCGCGTTCAGCCGGGTAAACGTCTCGCGGGCGGCGGCGAGGACCGGCTCGGCGTCGTCTCTGCGGCCCTGGGAGATGAGCCAGTCGCCGAGGTCGACCTGCACGAGCGCGCGGAAGTAGGGGTAGCCGAGCTCCTCGAGGGCATCCACCGCTGCCCGCAGGCCCTCCTCGACCTGGTCGTGGTGACCCTCGGCGGCTGCGAGCAGGGCGCGGAAGCGGCCGACCTGCGCCTGCAGGTAAGGCGGCAGTCCATCGCCCGGCATGGAGGTGGCTTTGTCGATCACAGCGCGCAGTTCATCGAGATGACCGCTGCGGAGCGCGGCCTCGGCGGCCAGTGGCCACAACAGCCGGAAGCCCTCGGTGAACGCAGCCGAGCGTGAGTGCCGCCGTCATGCCGTCGACGGCCGTCGTCACAGCACCGTCGACGTCACCGTCGTTCAGGGCCATTGCAGTGCGAGCAACCGCGAGCGAGACAGCGTCCTGCATTTCGCCGTCGCTGACCTCAGCCAGCCGCTCGATGCCGGCCGCCTCTGCCTGCCTCCGTCCGCCGTCCGCGTGCCAGGTGCAACAGGAACAGCGCATGCCGGAGCGTGTCTCTTCGGATAGTCGTCCACAGCGGTGTCCAACGCGCGCTGTGCCGACTGTCGGCGGCGTCCCAGTCACCGGTGAAGTACTGGCAGATCGCGAGGTTGCCCCAGCAGAAGGCGACCTCGTCGCCTGCTCCGACCCGGCGGAGCAGCTCGACGGCACGCCGGCTCTGCTCGATGGCACCTCCCGGGGTCAAATTGGAACAGGGTGTCGCCCAGGTTCATCCGCCGACCGACCCTCTTCCGGGTGAGGCCATGATGCTCAGCCATGTCTACTGCGGCGCTCAGCCCTTCGAGGCCGCGTCCAGGCCAGCCGGTGTACTGGTGCACGATGCCGATAGCGCCCATGGCCCGCGCCTGCGCCCCCGGAAGTCCGTGTCGTTCGGCCAGGGCCAGCGCCCGCTCGCGTGGCCGTGGCCTCCTGGTACCAGCCGCTCGCCCAGTACAGCAGGCGACGCTCGCCTCCAGGTCCGGCGAGAGCGACGTCGTCCACGCCGTCCAGGTCTCGGCACCGCGGCAGCATCAGCTCGACGCCCTCGCCGTTGCGCCCGAGCCTGGACAGCACGCAGCCAGGCGTCGCGGCGTCCGGGCCCGGTCGAGACCGCGGTGGTGGCTGCGGTGGGTGGCCCGGACGGTCTCGAACAAGGCCAGTGCCTC
The DNA here is from genome assembly GCA_963785115.1 of uncultured Actinomycetota bacterium. Lineage (GTDB taxonomy): Bacteria > Actinomycetota > Actinomycetes > Propionibacteriales > Nocardioidaceae > JACCWP01. The sequence goes on along the minus strand of CAWATY010000006.1, from coordinate 64,692 downwards.
GGCGAACGGCCGCCGACGGCGCCATCCGGGCGGCCTGCTCGGTGAGGCGGTGATCTCGGGTTCGTCGGTGGCGAGCGCGGCGGCGGCCAGGTAGGTCTGTTGGGCGGTGTCGGGTGCGCCGATCGACTGCGCGCCGTTTCCCGGCCCGGGCCAGGGCGGTGACGGCTTGGGTCCGGAGAGCGTCGGCGTCGGGGGTGTCGCGGGCGGCGTGGTAGGCGTCGCGGTAGTGGGCGGCGATGACCTCGGCGACGTCGTCGCCGTCGTTGGGGAAGGTGCGGCGCAGGTGCTCGGCCACGGCGAGGTGGCGGGTTTTGCGTTCGCGGCGGGTGAGCAGGTCGTGGGCGACGCTGCGCAGCATGGTCTGGGTGAAGGCGTACTCGCCACGCTCGGGGGACAGCGGGTCGGAGTGGACGGTGAGGATCTCCTTGCGCACCAGAGTGGTCAGCAGCTGGTCCAGCCGTTCGCCAGGCTGGTCGGAGACCGCGGCCACCGCGCTGCTGGGCGAAGCTGCCGCCGAGCACCGCCAATCCCTTGACGAGGTCGCGTTCGTCGTGGCCGAGCTGGTCGAGTCGGGCCGCGAGCAGTGAGGTCAGCGTGGGCGGGACGTCGAGGTCGCCGAGTGTCGCCGGCCAGGGTGTAGGCGCCGTCGCGCGGGACCACCAGGTCGCGGTCGATCAGCGAACGGACGGTCTCCACCGCGTACAGCGGCACGCCCTCGGAGCGGTCGACGATGCGGGAGCGGGCTCCCGCCGGCATTGCCGGGACGAGCCCGTCGAGCAAGACGCCGACGGCGTCGTTGTCCAGCGGGTCCAGCTGGATGCTGGTGGCGTTGCGCCTGTCGGCCAGCCATCCCGGACGCCGCTCGGCGAGCTCGGGCCGGGACAGGGCCAGCACGAAGATCGGCACGTCGGCCGACCACTCCAGCAGGTACTCGATGAAGTCCAGCAGTCCGGTGTCGGCCCAGTGCAGATCCTCGATGACGAGCACCACCGGCTGGCTGGCGGCCATCCGCTCCAGGAACAGTCGCCAGCCGGCGAACAGCTCCTCGCGGGACAGCTCGGCCTCGCCCGCCCCCAGCAGCGCACCCAACCGGGGGAACACGAAGTCCCGCTCGGCCTCGTCGGGCACCCACCGGGGCAGCTGCTCGGCCAGCTTGCGGACCACCGAGCCGGTGGACTCGTTCTGCGCGATGTCGAAGCGCTGCCGGACCATCTCGGCCAGCGCCCAGAACGCCACCCCGTCGCCGTACGACAGGCACCGCCCCCGGTGCCACCACAGCGCCGCGGACAACCCGTCGGCGTACTTCTCGAACTCCCAGCCCAGCCGTGACTTGCCGACGCCGGCCACCCCGGAGACCAGCACCAGCCTGGCCCGCCCGCTCTCCTGGGTGGCGTGGAACAGCTCCTTGACCAGCGCGAGCTCCCGCGCCCGGCCGACCAGCCCGGCCTCCAGGCCGTCGACCCGCTGCGACCCGCTGACCCCGGCGACCACCCGCAGCGCCCGCGCCAGCACCAGCGGCTCGGCCTTGCCCTTGACCTGGTGGCTGCCGGCCGGCTCGAACGCGATCGCGGCCTGTGCCGCCACCCGGGTCGCCTCGTCGACCAGCACCTCCCCGGGCTGCGCCGCCGCCTGCACCCTGGCCGCGGTGTTCACCCGATCGCCGGTCACCAGCCCCTCCCCGGGACTCGACCACGACGCCACCTGGCCGGTCACCACCCCCGCCCGGGCCTGCAGACCCACGACACCGGCGTCCTCTCCGTACTCCTCCACCTCCGAGACCAGCTCCAGCGCCGCCCGCACCGCACGCTCCGCGTCGTCCTCGCTGGCGACGCGGGCACCCCATACCGCCATCACCGCGTCGCCGATGAACTTCTCCACCTCACCGCCGTAGCGCCCGACGACCGTCCGCGCCCGGTCGAAGTAGCCACTGAGCAGCTCCCGCACCACGTCGGGCTCCCGGGCCTCCGACCACGTGGTGAACCCCACCAGGTCGACGAACACCACCGACACCCACCGCAGCTCACCCGCCGGGGCGGGGGCGGCGTCGTGCCGCCGCGGGGCGGGGTGGCTCGGGAGCAGCGGGGGGTGGAGTGCTGGCCGAGGCGGTCAGCGAGGCGCCGCACGCGGAGCAGAACACGTGGTCGGCGCGCGGCTGATGCGCCCCGCAGGCGCCGCAGACCATCGCCAGCGGCGCGCCGCAGTAGCCACAGAAGTTTCCCCCTGGGGCGTTGTCCCGACCGCACGCCGTGCAGTCCACCGCTCGCATTGAACCTCAGTCGCAGCGAGGGCGTGGCGTTTCCGGGTGAGGCGTGGGGGCGCGAATGTCGTCGTTGTCCGGCGGGTGCCGGCGGTACTGACTACCGTGCGCTGGACCGAGGCGGGCGGACCGGGGGTGGCATGGTGGCCAAGGGTCCGGGTCTGACCAGCAGCCTCAGGCACCGCGACTTCCGCCTGCTGATGGCCTCGTTCACCGCGTCGTCGATCGGCTCCTGGGCCTACAACGTGGCGCTGGTCGTCTGGATCTTCGACGAGACCGGCTCGGCCGCCTGGGTCGGCGCGTCGACGATTGTCCGCTTCGTCCCGGCGCTGGTGTTCGGGGCGTACGGCGGGGTGATCGCCGAGCGGTTCGAGCGGGTCCGGCTCATGGTCCTGATCGACCTTGCCAGCTTCGCGGTCATGCTCGCGCTGGCCGTGCAGACCGCCCTCGACGGCCCGGTCGTGCTGGTGATGGTCACGGCTGCGCTGAGCTCGACGCTGAGCACCGTCTACGAGCCCGCGACGGCGGCGCTGACCCCGCAGCTCGTCGGGGAGAAGGACCTGGGCTCGGCCAACGCGCTGCGCAACACCATCGACAACGCCGCCGTGATCGTCGGGCCGGCGCTGGGAGCGCTGGTGCTCCTGCTCGGGCCCCCGCCCATCACGATCGCGGTCAACGCGCTCTCGTTCCTGATGTCGGCGGTCGCTATCGGCAGGATGCGCGCCCGGAGCACGCCCGTCGACGTCACCGAGGGCGGCGAGGTCGGAGCAGTCCAGCAGATGCTGGTCGGGGTGCGGGCGATCACCACGTCGTCGACGGCCTTCGTGCTCGTCGCGTACAGCCTGGTCGCGACCCTCGTGTTCGGCATCGACACCGTCTTGTTCGTGATCCTCTCCCGCGACGTCCTGGGTACGGGCGCCGAGGGCTACGGCTACCTGCTGGCCGGGCTCGGGGTCGGCGGGCTGCTGGCCGCGGGGCTGGTGACCCGGCTCGAACGGGTGCCGCACCTCAGCGTGGTGATCATGGCCGGGATGGTGGCGTACTGCCTGCCCACGCTGATCTTCCTGGTCGTGTCGGACCCTGCGGTGGCTTTCGGCGCTCAGGTCGTGCGCGGTGCCGGGACCCTGGTCGTCGACGTCCTGGCCATCACCGCGCTGCAGCGGGCGCTGCCGCACGAGCTGCTCGCCCGTGTCTTCGGAGCCTTCGACACGATGGTGATCCTCGCCATCATCGTGGGCTCGTTGCTGGTGCCGCCGGCGGTCTCGGCCCTCGGGCTGGATGCGGTGCTGTGGCTGTCGTCGGTCGGCATCCCGGTCGCCTGCCTGCTGGGCTGGCCGGCACTGCGCCGGATGGACCGCGAGGCGGCGGCGCGTCGGGCGCGGCTCGCCCCGAGGATCACGCTGCTCTCCGACTGCGACCTGTTCGCGTCGGTGTCCGAGGGCGCGGTCGAGCAGCTGGCCGGGTTCGCGACGGACGTGCACGTCGACGCCGGGACGGTCGTGATGCGTGAGGGCGAGGAGGCCGACCACTTCTACGTGATCGTCGAGGGCCTGCTGACGGTCACCGCCGAGGGAGAACACGGGTCGACGCGATCCTTCGGCGACATGCGCAACGGTGACTACTTCGGGGAGATCGGCCTGATCGAGCAGATCCCCCGGACCGCGACCGTGCGCGCGACCGACGACTGCCACCTGCTGCAGATCGACGGCGCGGCACTCATCGCGGCGCTGACGGAGTCCGCACCCTCGGCCGCGCTGGTCGACGGAGCCGCCGTGCGGCTGGGCCGCACCCACCCGTCACGCTCGCTGACCCGCTCCGGGCTCGGCTCGGCCGAGGCGGGGTAGGTGTGGGGGCCTGGGAAAGCGCGCGTTGTGTCGGCCAAACGACAGCGTAAGTGTCCGCGAGGGAGCACTGTGAGGAACGCATCCGAGGACGCCCCCCGGATCCAGACGCCAGGAGGAACCATGTCCGACCAAGAGACTCGCCCCGGTGACGACCAGGACGTCGAGGCGCACCGCCACCGCCAGGACAACGCTGCCGGAGGGGATGACGTCGAGGCCCACCGCCAGAAGGCGGGCCGCGAGGCCGGCGGCGAGACCGACGACGAACCACCGACGTCGAGGGTCACCGTCACCACCAGTGCCGCGAGGGTGCCGACGACGACGTCGAGGGTCACCGCCACCACCAGCCGTGAGGCCGGCGGCGCCGACGACGACGTCGAGGGCCACCACACCAGGGCCGCCAACACCACCAGGTCGCTAGAGACATCGCGGCGACCCCGGCCGGCCGGTCGCGACGGCCGGGGAGCCGCTTCGACCTCCGCGCGAGCTGATGCTGCCCTGGTGAGTCAGGAGCCGAGGACGACGTCGCCCTCGCAACCGCCGACGCACGGGACGCCGGTGCGGTCCGCGCACGCCTCGCGCACCAGACGCTCGACCTCGTCGTCGGTGCGCGAGGGTGAGTGGTGGATCAGCACCAGCCGTCCGACCTCGGCGTCGTCGGCGATGCGCAGCGCATCCTCGATGGTCCCGTGGCCGTAGGAGTCAGCCACCGCGCGCTCGGACTCGACGAACATCGCACCGTGGCACAGCACGTCGACGCCGGCAGCCAGCCGAAGTCCTGGTCCGGGGTCCACGATCGAACGGTGGTCGGGGATGTAGGCCAGGCTCGCCCCGTCCGCCTCGACGCGGAACCCGTACGTGCGGCCGCCCTTGTGCGGCACCTCGATCGCCGTGACCTTGCAGCCGCCTGCGGTGAACGCGCCGGCCTCGACCGCCTCGAAGGACCAGTCTCCGCGAAGTCCTTCGGGGCCGATCGGGAAGTGTGGCGGCGACATCGAGCGGGCCAGCAACGACGCGGCCGACCCCGCGACCTTCGGGGAGGCGTCCATCTGGGCCGGCAGCAGCAGCCGGACCTGGGCGTCGTCGCGGTCGCCGGCGCGGAAGAACGGCAACCCCTGTACGTGGTCCCAGTGCAGGTGCGTCAACACGATGTCGCCGCGGAACGGCGCGTCGCCGAGCGCCGTCGTCACGTTCGACAACCCGGTGCCGGCGTCGAGCAGCAGCGTGGGGGCGTCGTGCCCGTCGGGGGTGATGGCGACGCACGACGTGTTGCCGCCCACGCGGGCGAACTCCGCCCCCGGTGAGGCCGTCGAGCCGCGGACCCCGTGCAGCACGACGCGCATTCGGACAGCCTGCCATTGCGGCCGCCGGCAGGCAGCGACATCGGGGTGGTTGACGAGGCGCCGAGGAGTCGGCGGAGGCTGGGGCCAGGCAGGGCGGTGCGGTGGGCAGGGGCGGGGTCGAACCGCCGACCTTCCGCTTTTCAGGCGGACGCTCGTACCAACTGAGCTACCTGCCCCGGGACAACGCGCAGAACCCTACACAGGGAACAGCGTGGCGACCCCGACGGGACTCGAACCCGCGGCCTCCGCCGTGACAGGGCGGCGCGCTAACCAGCTGCGCTACGGGGCCTGGTGGAACTGCTGGTGGTGCGACCGGCAATGCTACTGCACGGTGCAGGTCGCACCCGCGTGCCCCCAACGGGATTCGAACCCGTGCTGCCGCCTTGAAAGGGCGGTGTCCTGGGCCTCTAGACGATGGGGGCGGGTGACTCCGGTGAGCCCGGAGCATCCTTGCAGACCCGTCCGGCGGCCCAGGAGTCCTGTTCGGGCCGAGCCGGCTGGATCGGGGCCCGTCACAATGGCCGGGTGGTCGATGTGAGCCGGGCCGAGTTCGAGAAGCTGGTTGGGGAGGCGCTCGACTCCGTCCCGGCCGAGCTCGCCGACCTCGTACGCAACGTGGCGGTCGTGGTCGAGGACCACGCGCCGGCGGACGACCCCGAGCTGCTCGGCCTGTACGAGGGCACGCCGATCACCGAACGCGACTCCTGGTACGGCGGCGTGCTGCCCGACACCATCACGATCTTCCGGCTGCCGACGCTCGCGATGTGCGCCGACGCCGACGAGGTGCGCGCGGAGGTCGAGATCACCGTCGTGCACGAGATCGCGCACCACTTCGGCATCGACGACGAGCGGCTGCACGAGCTCGGCTACGACTGACGGCCGGTTCAGGTGTCGGGGTGCTGCCACGGGGTGGGCGGCGCGCCGTGGGCCTGGCGGGCGAACTCACCGAGGAACCAGCGGCGCAGCGCGCGTTCGGTCGGCGGCGCCGCAAGCGTGAGCAGCTGGGCGCTGCGGCAGTACTTCTCGGCCTCGTCGAGCAGGTCGGCGAGCTGCGCACAGGCCGGGCCGGTCGCGCGCGGCACGACGTAGTGCAGCGTCACCGTCTCGTCCCCGCGGGCCACCGCCTGCTCGAAGTCCTCGTCGTCGGTGAGCATCGCGGCGTTGACCTTCTCGACCTCGGAGGCGACCTCGATCATCCGGCGGGGCACGTCGATCGGCGAGTCCGCCTGGAAGGTCAGCAGCGTCATCTCGCGGCGCATGTCGCGCACCCGGAACCGGGTCTCCCAGAGCAGCCGCACCGGGGCGTCGAGCAGCACCACCTCGGCGGTGTCGATGTCGTCGAAGCCGGCACCGTCGAGCATGTCGGGCGGGAAGCGGGGCGCCACCCGTGTCTCCTCGTCGGGGGACGAGGGCACGAACCACACGACCTTGCCGGAGCGCCCGCGCTCACGTACGCCCCACCGGCGGGCGAGGGCGCCGATGATCTGCAGGCCGTTGCCCACGGTGGTGAGCGCGCCGTCGTGGTTGAGCGCCTCGCCCAGCGCCGGTGCCAATCGATTGGCCGAGGTGTCGGCGACCTCGATCAGGACTTCATCGCCCTGGTCGCGCACCGCGACGGTGATCCGGGTACGGGCGTGCAGCACCGCGTTGGTCACGAGCTCGGAGGTGGCCAGCTGGGCGGAGTCGACCAGCTCGGGGTGGCCCATGGACGTCAGCTGCTCCCGGATCCACGCGCGCGCCATCCCTGCCGATTGCGGCTCGGGGCGCAGTCGTACGGCCATTTCCACCGTTGACCTCCTGTGGCGCCTTCTTCGCGACACGCGGTACAGACTGCCACCTCTCACGTGCGTTGTGTGGCGAAAGTGACTTCTGGGGTGTCGCTATGCTCATGCAGGCATACGCGGCGTGACATTTCGTCCGCCTTCGGCCGGATCCGCGGGAGGGCCTTGTGCTCGTGCTGGTGCTCAACGGCCCGAACCTGTCCCGGCTCGGGACCCGGGAGCCGGACGTCTACGGCACCGCCACCTACGCCGACCTGGTGCGGTCCTGCTCGAAGGTCGCGGCCGATCTCGGGCTCGACGTCGAGGTCCGCCAGACCGATGCCGAGCACGAGCTGATCGGGTGGCTGCACGAGGCGGTCGACCGCGACGCCGCGGTGGTCGTCAACCCCGGTGGGTGGACGCACACCTCGGTCGCCGTCGCCGATGCCTGCGCGCTGGTGAACCGGCCGCTGGTCGAGGTGCACCTGTCCAACGTGCACGGGCGCGAGGAGTTCCGGCGCACCTCGTACGTGTCGCCGGTCGCCACCGCGGTCGTGGCCGGGATGGGGCTCGAGGGCTACGCCGCGGCCCTGCGGTTCGTCGCCGCGTCCGGCTGAGCGTCCGGCTGAGCGTCCGGCCGAGCGCCCGGCTGGGGCGCGGCTGACAAGTCGTCAGCGGTCGGGCCGCGCCCGCAGGTACTGGCTGGGCCAGTGCGCCTGCGCCGGGTCGAGCTCGGCGGCGGCGGTGAGGGCCCAGTGCGGGTCGCGCAGCAGCGCGCGGGCGAGCAGCACCGCGTCGGCCGACCCGTCGGCGATGACGTCGGCCGCCTGCTTCGGCGAGGTGATCATGCCGACCGCCCCGGTCGCGATCCCGGCTTCCTGCCGTACCCGCCGGGCGAACGCCACCTGGTAGCCCGGGGCCGGTCTCGATCTGCTGGTCGGGGGAGAGTCCACCGCTGGACACGTCCACCAGGTCGACGCCGTGCTCGCGCAGCGCCCGCGCGAGCAGCACGCTCTGGTCGACGTCCCACCCGCCGGCGACCCAGTCGGTCGCCGAGATCCGTACGAAGACCGGCACTGCGTCGGGCACCGCTGCGCGGACCGCGTCGACGGTCTCGACCAGCAGCCGGGTGCGGTTCTCGAAGCTGCCGCCGTACGCGTCGTCGCGCCGGTTGGACAACGGGGACAGGAAGTTGTGCAGCAGGTAGCCGTGCGCGGCGTGCACCTCGAGCACCTCGAAGCCGGCGCCCACCGCGCGGTCGGCGGCCGCGGCGAACAGGCCGGGCAGCTCGGCGACCTCGTCGGGCGAGAGCGCCCGGGGCTCGGCGTAGCCGTCGTAGGCGACCGCCGACGGGGCCACCGCCTGCCAGCCGCCCTCGGTCGCAGGTACGGAGCCGTGGCCCCGCCACGGCGCGTACGTCGACGCCTTGCGGCCGGCGTGCGCCAGCTGCATGCCGGCGCGGGCGCCGTGGGCGCGGACGAACGTCGCGACGCGGGCCCACGCCTCGGCGTGCGCGTCGGACCAGATGCCGGCGTCCTCGGGGGAGATCCGTCCGTCGGCGGTGACGGCACTGGCCTCGGTGAACACCAGTCCGGCGCCGCCGGTGGCGAACTGGCCCAGGTGCACCAGGTGCCAGTCGTTCGGCAGGCCGTCGACCGACGAGTACTGGCACATCGGCGAGACCCACACCCGGTTGCGGACGTCGAGGCCGCGGACGGTCAGGGGCTCGAGCAGCAGGGTCACGGGGCTGCTCAACCTCCGCGCCGGCTACGGACATTCCGGATCGGACCTCCGCCGACGTGCCGGGACCGGGCGCGGGGCCTAGGGTCGCCCGAATGGCCGACAAGATGGACGTGGAGAAGACGCTCGAGACGATGGGCGCCGCGCTGGACGCGCAGGGCAAGTCGCTGCTCACGATGACCGTGCTGGCGGGATCGCTGCGCGGAGTCGGCGGCGCGGCGATCAAGGCCCAGCTGCGGGAGTTCGTGCTCGCCGAGCTGGAGGACACCTACCACCTGGTGGAGAAGTTCTCCGCCCTCGGCGGCACGCCGCGCTTCGACGCCGGCAGCGTCGAGGTCCCGGGCGGGACCGAGGAGGCCCTGGACGCGCTGCTCCAGCACGAGGTCGAGGCCGTCGCCGGGCTGCACGCGGTGATCCCGCACTCCGGTCAGGAGCCGCGCAGCGAGGCGCTCGAGCACCTGCTCGAGCACATGATCATGCGCAAGCAGCAGCAGGTCGACTTCCTCTGGCACGCCGCCGACAAGTCCGAACCGCTCGCCCACGACCCCAACGGCTGAGGTGGTGCGGCGCAGAGGTGATGCGGGTTTCGCAAGTCGGCTTGCGAAACCCGCACTCGCCCCGCGTCATAACCCGGGGCAGGTGCGGAGATCACGGGGCAACTGACTCGGCATCCGAGCCAGATTTGACTCGTTCCAGATTGTCTGGTGGGTTGGGGAGGTGCCTCCCCACGCCGCCAGCTCGCCCGCCGAGCGGCTCCGCGCGGTCGGGTTGCGGGCCACCCGGCCGCGGCTGGCGGTGCTCGAGGTACTCGAGGCGGCCCGTACCGGACACCAGCACCTGCCGGTCACCGACATCGCCGAGCAGGCCCGCCACCGGGCTGGCGACATCTCGACGCAGGCCGTCTACGACTGCCTGGACGCCCTGACCCGCGCCGGACTCACCCGCTGCATCGAGCCGGCCGGCTCGCCCGCCCGCTACGAGGCCCGGGTCGGTGACAACCACCACCACCTGGTCTGCCGCTCGTGTGGGGCGGTCGCCGACGTCGACTGCGCCACCGGCGCTGCCCCCTGCCTCACCCCGTCCAGCGCCGCCGGCTTCGTCGTCGACGAGGCCGAGGTGACCTTCTGGGGGCTCTGCCCCCGCTGCGCGGCCCACCACCGAGAGGATGCCGAATGACCGACCGCCCGACCCTGACCAACCGGCAGGGCCACCCCGTCTCCGACAACCAGAACCAGCGCACCGTCGGAGCCCGTGGGCCCGCGACTCTCGAGAACTACCACTTCCTCGAGAAGCTCAGCCACTTCGATCGTGAGCGGATCCCCGAGCGGGTCGTGCACGCGCGGGGCGCCGTGGCGTACGGCTACTTCGAGGCCGACGGAACCGTCGGCGACGAGCCGATCTCCACGTACACGCGGGCGAAGCTGTTCCAGGACAAGGGCAAGCGCACCGATCTGGCGATCCGGTTCTCGACCGTCGCCGGCGGCCGCGACTCCTCCGAGGTGGCGCGTGACCCACGCGGCTTCGCGATCAAGCTGTACACCGAGGACGGCAACTGGGACCTCGTCGGCAACAACCTCGGCGTCTTCTTCATCCGCGACGCGATCAAGTTCCCCGACTTCATCCACTCGCAGAAGCCCGACCCGGTGAACTTCAACCGGCAGGACCCCAACCGCGTCTTCGACTTCCTCAGCCAGACCCCCGAGTCGCTGCACATGGTCACGCTGGTGTTCAGCCCGCGCGGCATTCCGGCGTCGTACCGCCACATGCAGGGCTTCGGCGTGAACACGTACAAGTGGGTCAACGCCGCCGGCGACACCGTGCTGGTCAAGTACCACTGGCTGCCCGAGCAGGGCGTGAAGTCGTACACCGCCGACGACGCCGCCGCCGTGCAGGGGGGCGAGCTGGGCTCGCACACCAAGGACCTGTACGAGGCCATCGAGCGCGGCGACTACCCGCAGTGGGAGCTGCACGTGCAGCTGATGAGCGACGAGGAGCACCCTGAGCTCGAGTTCGACCCGCTCGACGACACCAAGGTGTGGCCCGAGGAGCAGTTCCCGCTGCGCAAGGTCGGCACGATGACCCTGAACCGCAACGTCGAGAACTTCTTCGCCGAGAACGAGCAGATCGCCTTCGGCACCGGCGTGCTGGTCGACGGTCTCGACTTCTCCGACGACAAGATGCTGGTCGGCCGCACGTTCTCCTACAGCGACACCCAGCGCTACCGGGTGGGGCCGAACTACCTGCAGCTGCCGGTCAACCAGCCCAAGAACGCGAACGTCGCGACCAACCTCCGCGACGGCCAGATGGCCTACGGCGTCGACCTGGGGCCGGAGGCCAACCCGCACGTCAACTACGAGCCGACCATCCTGGGCGGCCCGCAGGAGGCGGCGAAGCCGGCGCACGACGAGCAGGGACCGGTCATCACCGGTCGCCTGACCCGCAAGCGGATCCCACTGACCAACGACTACCAGCAGGCCGGTGAGCGCTACCTGCTGTCGGAGCAGTGGGAGCAGGACGACCTGGTGGCCAACCTGGTCGCGGCCCTCGGACAGTGCGATCGCCCCATCCAGGAGCGGATGGTGTGGCACTTCTTCATGGCCGAGGACGAACTTGGCCAGCGGGTCGGCGAGGGCCTCGGCATCTCGGCCGACGACGTGCGTGGGCTGGCACCGCTCGCCACCCAGACGCTGTCGGATGACGAGCTGCAGCGGGCGCAGAACCTCGGCAAGAACGGCCCCCGCGACGTGACCGGCAAGGTCATGACGCACTGCGTGCCCAACGAGCACGTGGCCGTCGAGCGCTGAGTCCCTCGCGCTGAGCTGCTGGAGGGGCCGGGTCAGCCGGTCCGGCCCTCCAGCAGCTCGAGCATCTCCGGGAGCTCGAAGAACCGGGCCACGTCGAACGCGGACCTGCCGCCGAGCGTCGGGTCGGCCCCCGCGTCGAGCAACCGGGTCACCGTGTCCGCCGACTGACGGAACACGGCGGCGGCCAACGCCGTCTGCCCGCGGTCGTTGATCCGCGTGGTGTCCGCCCCGCGGTCGAGCAGCGCCTGCACGGTCTGCGCGTGGGCGTGGTACGCGGCCAGCACGAGCAGGGTGTCGCCGGAGTCGTTGGTCAGGTTGACCGGGACTCCGGCGTCCACCCGCTCGGCCAGCTGGGCGGTGTCCCCCGAGCGGGCCAGGTCGAACGTCTCGTGCAGGAACCTCAGCTCGTCGTCACTGAGCTCGGGGGCGGGCACGGCGACGACTCAGTGGCGGCGTCCGCCATCCGGTCGACCATCGCCGTCGCGATCGCGCGGCCGCCGTCCCTCATGGCCTTCGCGACCCTCGCCGCGGCCGCGGCCGTCGCCCTTGCGGTCGGGGTCGACCTTGTCGGCCCGCTGGTACTGGTCGTCCACCTTCTGGCGCTCCCGCTGGGCGCCCTGCCGCTGGTCGCGCGCCTCGGCCTCGAGCCGCTCGGCGCGGGCCGCCTTCTCGTCCGCCTCGGCCCGGGCCTTGCGGCTCTGCGCGTCGGTCTCGGCGGCCTTCGCCTCGTGCTGCCGGACCCCTTGGTGCTGCTGGTCCGCCCGCTGGCGGAGCTCGCCCGCCTGCTGGCGGCGACGCTTCTTGTTCTTCCCGGACATCGCCGCGATCAGCGCGATGATGAGGAGCACCACCACGATCGCGACAACGATCCACACGATCTGCTGCGTGTCCATCACTTGCCTCCCTCGGCGCCCCGCTCTCTGCGGCGGCCGACCCAGCCAAGCGTCGCACCGGCCGCCGCGCAATTCGGTCGGCTCGATCAGGCGGTACGGGCCGGTCCGCCCCCGCTCCGCCCCCGCTCCGCCACGGCGCCCCGCCCGGGCATACCGTTGGTCGGATGACGGTGACAGCGACACCTGTCGGCTCGGCCCAGCACGAGGCCGCGGTCCGTCGACTCGTCGAGTCGTACCGGGAGATCCCGCCCGGCGACCCCGTCCGGCTGGCCAAACGCACCTCGAACCTGTTCCGCCCCCGCGGTGCGCCGACCACGCCCGGGTTGGACGTCTCGGGGCTCACCGGGGTCGTGACGGTCGACACCGAGGCGCGCACCGCCGACGTCCAGGGCATGTGCACCTACGAGGACCTCGTCGACGCGACGCTCGCGCACGGATTGATGCCGCTGGTCGTGCCACAGCTGCGGACGATCACGCTCGGTGGCGCCGTTACGGGGCTCGGCATCGAGTCGACGTCGTTCCGGCACGGGCTCCCGCACGAGTCGGTGCTCGAGATGGACGTGCTGACAGGTGCCGGCGAGGTCGTACGGGCCACGCCGGACGGCGAGCATGCCGACCTGTTCGCCGCCTTCCCCAACTCCTACGGCTCGCTGGGCTACGCGACCCGACTGCGGATCGAGCTCCAGCCGGTCGACGCGGCTGTCGCGTTCCGACACGTACGGGTCCCGCTCGACGAGCTCGGCGCGCGGATCGCGGCGATCGTCGACACGCACACCGACGACGGCCAACCGGTCGACTTCGTCGACGGGGTGATGTTCTCGCCCGACGAGGTCTACCTGACGCTCGGGCAGTGGTCCGACGACGCAACCGGCGCGAGCGACTACACCGGCCAGGACGTCTTCTACCGGTCGCTGCAGCAGCGGCCCCACGACGTGCTCACGACCCACGACTACCTGTGGCGGTGGGACACCGACTGGTTCTGGTGCTCGGGGGCGTTCGGCGCCCAGCACCCGGTGGTGCGGCGGTTGTGGCCGCGGCGCTGGCGACGCAGCGACGTCTACCACCGGCTGGTCGGTCTCGAGCACCGCTACGGCCTGTACGCCGCGCTGGAGCGGCGGCGTGGCCGGCCGGAGCGGGAACGGGTGGTCCAGGACGTCGAGGTTCCGGTCGACCGGCTGGCCGAGTTCCTCACCTGGTTCGACGCCGACGTGGGCATGCGGCCGGTGTGGCTGTGCCCGCTGCGGCTGCGCGAGCCCGCCGGCCCGGGGTCGGCCCGGGTCTGGCCGCTCTACCCGCTGCAGCCGGGGCACACGTACGTCAACGTCGGCTTCTGGGGCACCGTGCCGATCGCGCCCGGAGCGGCCGACGGTGACGTCAACCGACGGATCGAGCGGCAGGTGACCGCGGTCGGCGGCCACAAGTCGCTGTACTCCGACGCCTACTACTCGCCTGAGGAGTTCGACCAGCTCTACAACGGCCGCGCGCTCGACGCGGTGAAGCGGCACTACGATCCCGATGATCGGCTGACGGGGCTCTACGCAAAGGCGGTGAATCGCAGGTGAGCATCACCCAGGCCACCAGGGTCTCGGTCGGTGAGGCGTTGACGGCGCTGATGCCCGACGGCGTCCCGTTCCGGCTGACCGCCTTCGACGGCAGCAGTGCCGGGCCGCCCGATGCCCCGATCGGCCTGCACCTGGCCACCGAGCGCGGACTGTCGTTCCTGCTCACGGCGCCGGGCGACCTGGGCATGGCCCGGGCGTACGTCGCCGGCGACCTGCAGCTGTCGGGCGTGCACCCCGGCGACCCGTACGAGGTGATGCAGACCCTGATGGGCCGGATGCGGCTGCAGGCCTCGCCCGGCGAGGTCCTGCGCATCGTGCGCGGGCTCGGGATCGAGCACCTGAAGCCCCCGCCCCCGCCGCCACAGGAGCACCTGCCGCGGTGGCGACGCGCGGTCGAGGGCCTGCGGCACTCCCGTGGTCGCGACGCGGTCGCGATCCAGCACCACTACGACGTGTCGAACGCCTTCTACGAGCGGGTGCTCGGCCCGTCCATGACGTACACCTGCGCGGTGTTCCCCCACGCCGACTCCACGCTGGAGGAGGCGCAGGCCGAGAAGTACGACCTGGTTGCGCGCAAGCTCGGGCTGCGCCCGGGGATGCGGCTGCTCGACGTCGGGTGCGGCTGGGGCGGCATGGTGCGGCACGCGGTACGCGAGTACGGCGTCAGCGCCATCGGGGTGACGCTGAGCAAGGAGCAGGCCGACTGGGGGCAGGAGGCCATCGAGCGCGAGGGTCTTGGCGCCCGGGGGCAGGTGCGGCACAGCGACTACCGCGACGTTGCCGAGACCGGCTTCGACGCGATCAGCTCGATCGGGCTCACCGAGCACATCGGGGTGAAGGAGTACCCGGGGTACTTCTCCTTCCTGCGCGACCGGCTGCGGCCCGGCGGCCGACTGCTGAACCACTGCATCACGAGGCCCGGCAACCGCCCGGTCAACGTCGGTGCGTTCATCGACCGCTACGTGTTCCCCGACGGCGAGCTCACGGGCTCCGGCCGGATCATCAGCGCGATCCAGGACGTGGGCCTCGAGGTGCGGCACGAGGAGAACCTGCGCGAGCACTACGCGCTCACGCTGGCGGGGTGGTGCCGCAACCTGGCCGAGCACTGGGACGAGTGCGTCGCCGAGGTCGGGGAGGGCACCGCGCGGGTGTGGGGCCTGTACATGGCCGGCTCCCGGCTCGGCTTCGAGCGCAACGAGATCCAGCTGCACCAGGTGCTCGCCGTACGGCTCGACGACGACGGCTCAGCCCACTTCCCGCTCCGCCCCGACTGGGGCAGCTGACCCCGCCCCGCCGGGGGGTCGGCTGGTGATGCGGGTTTCGCAAGTCGGCTTGCGAAACCCGCACTCGCCCCGCGTTATGACACGGGGCAAGTGCGGAGAACACGGGGCGAGTGCCGATGTTTCAGGCTCAGGTCGTCGCGGAGCGGGGCCAGCGTCGACGTAGGCAGGCTCAGATCGCGAGGGTCCGGCGGCGAGTACCAGCCTCCAGGGCGGTACGTATCCGCGCGGCCGTGCGATCCGGCTGGTGGATGTCTGCCCACACAAACCGCCGCATGATCCGTACGGTCCCCTGCTCCAGGATCTCGTCCTCGCGGCGCTTCTCCCGGAAGACGACCTCCCCCGGGTCTTCGTCCTGGTTGCTGGAGCGCTGGTACTTGAGCTTGCCGTCGAACTCCCCTCCGACCGCAGCGTCCTCCCACATGAAGTCGAGATACGCGGTCTGTCGTGGCAGCCGGATCGGGAATTGCAGCTCGGGTCGCGGGATGGCCTGGCGGTAGCAGACCATCCGGATCAGCGACTCGCCCGGGCTCTCGGCTCGTCCGTCGACAAGGCCGACGGCGAACCGAGCCGTGCGGGTGTCCGGTGCGTACCGGGCCCTCGTGGCCTCTCGCGAGAGGTCGTCCTCGGTCACCGTCCGGCGGTTCACCGCCGAGTCACCGATGACGACGGCGCCCTCGAGGCCGTGCCGGGCCATGGCGCCGAAGATCGTGTACGCCGGAGGGGCGACGACGAAGTCGTCATCGATGCGCAGGCAGTCGTCCAGCGCGAACGCCCGGCGGTGGTGCGTCACGCCATGCTCGGTACGGCCGTGGCGGTCGTCGAGTCGGGACACGTGGACCGTGGACAGGGCCGGCTGCCACGCCAGTGCCCCGAGCGCCAGCGCGCCGGTGATGTCGCACAGGATCAACGGTGTCGCGCTCGATCTCACGACGGCGCGGGCGACGGCCAGGTGGCGGCCCACATCACTGGTGGCGAGCCAGACGTCGAAGAACATGTAGTAGCCACGGCGGATCCGTCGCCACTGCTTGTGACGAACCATGGAGGTGATGGCGCGGTCGTCGTAGCCGCTGGCCATTGCCTGCCTGGTCGAGAACACGTCGTGACATGCCGCCGCGCGCTTGCGCAATGCCTGTTCGTCCACGCCGACACGATCGTCGGTCCGGTGTCGCCGGGTTGGCGCCGGCCCGCAGCCTGTGGACTGCTGCAGCTGCGGCCGTCGGCTGTGGATCGCCCCCCGTGCGCCGTCACTTGCCCCGTCTTGTCCGCACTCGCCCTGTGTGATGACGCGGGGCGAGTGCGGGTTTCGCAAGCCGACTTGCGAAACCCGCGGACAGAACCCCAGGACCTACTGGATCCGGGCGAAGACGTCGACGGTGTTGTTGGAGTCGTTCGGCACCAGGTTGGTGGCGAGCGAGGTGAACACGATCGTGTTGCCGCTGGCGTTGATGTCGAGTCCCTCCGCCTGACCGAAGGCGGGGCTCGCGTCATTGGCCTGCTGACCCGTACGCCCGACGCTGACCCGGCGGATGGTGCCGCCCGTCCACACGAACACGTCGTCCTTCTCGTTGGTGTCGCTGCCGATCAGGGCGTCGCTGCCGGACCAGAACGCCACCTTCGACCCCGACTGGTTCAGCTTCGGCGCGTTGCCCGGCTCCTCGTCGGCCCCGGCGCCGGCCGCGTGGCTCACCAGGACGTAGTCGCCGACCAGGGGCGTCTGCGGGACGCCCCCGGCGAACCGGAGGTGGGCGAGCCAGATCGGGGACGGGTTGCCCGTCTGGCTGGCGATCCCGCGGAACGCCACGACCTTGCCGTTGCGCGAGATGGTGACTCCCTCGGCGCCGTGCTGGCCCAGGTTGTTGGTCTGGTTGGCGTTCAGCGAGACGATCGTCTTCGACACCCGGTCGAAGCAGAACACGTCCGGCCCGTTGCCGTCGCCGGGCACGAGGTCGGGCGAGGCTGACCCGAAGACCACGTACCGGCCGTTGGCGGAGATCTCCGGGGCGCCCTGCGGGCCGCCGCCACCGGCCGCTCCGTCCATCGTCTTGCTGACGAGGGTGGTCTTGTTCTCGCGGAGGTCGCGCAGGAACACGTCGGGGTAGTTGTTGTCGTCGTCGGAGCGGGTGAGGTTCGTGGCTCGCGAGATGAACGTGACGAAGCGCCCGTTGTCGGAGATGGAGGTGCTGCCCTCGCCGCTGTCGCCGTTGCCCTGACGGTTGCTGGGGCCGACGCTGATCCGCACGATCGTGCCCGCCGGCCGGTCGAGCCGGAAGACGTCGGCATGGTTGTTGGTGTCGTGGGGCACCAGGTTGTTCGCGGCGGACTGGAAGACGACGTAGCGACCGTTGGCCGAGATGGCGGGGACCCGACTGTCGCCGTTGGCCTGGGTGCCGTTGGGGCGCTCGCTCAACCGCACGGTCTTGCCCGTCGTCCGGTTGCGCAGGAACACGTCCGCCCACGGCCCTGCGTCGCCCGGCACCAGGTTGCCCGAGCACGAGGTGAACACGATGAGCCGACCATCAGCCGAGGTCGCCGGTTCACTGCTCTGGCAGTTGCCGGGCCGCCCCTGCGAGTTCCGGCTGATCAGGTCGGTCGTGCTCGCCGCCTGCGCGGGCGGTGCCAGCGCGAGCAGCGACCCGGCGAGGGTGGCGACGAGTGGGCAGAGCAGGCGGGTACGGACGTGGTTCATGGCAGTTCCCGGGGCGGCGCAACGGTCGGACGAGGGAACGTAACGCGGCCGCAGGGTCGCTGAGCAGGCCCGGAGGGACTAGTGCTGATGACCCGACCGGGTGGTCTCGGCCGCCGGGGCCACGCACCATGGACAGGTGCTCGACTCGATGGCGCCCGCGCGGCGCCGGCTGGTACTGGTGGTCGCGGCTGTCGTCGCGCTCGCGCTGGTGGCCGTCGTCGCCGTCGTGGTGCTGCGGGCGATCGACGACGTCGACCCCGTCGCGCAGGACGAGCAGGGACCGGTGCTGCTCGTGCCGGGCTACGGCGGCAACACCGACGCGCTCGTCGGCCTCGAGGCGGCCCTCGACGACTCCGGTCGCGACGCGACGATCGTGCAGCCGGTGGGCGACGGCACGGGTGACCTCCGCGAGCAGGCCGATGCCCTCGGTACGGCGGCCGACGACGCACTGGCCCGTACGGGTGCGGAGTCCGTCGACGTCGTCGGCTACTCCGCCGGTGGCGTCATCGTGCGGCTCTGGGTACGCGACCTGGGGGGCGATTCCCAGGCCCGGCGGGTCGTGACGCTCGGGTCGCCGCACCACGGCACCGAGATCGCCAACCTGGCCGGCGGCACGTTGGGCTGCCCGGTCGCGTGCCAGCAGCTGGCCACCGAGAGCGACCTGCTGCGCACGCTCAACGCTGACGACGAGACACCCGAGGGTCCCGTCTACGTCTCGATCTGGACGACCGCCGACGAAACCGTCACCCCGCCGGACTCAGCTGAGCTCGACGGCGCCCTCAACCTCACCGTGCAGAGCGTGTGCAGCGACGACGAGGTGTCGCACGGCGACCTGCCCGACGACCCGGTGGTACAGGGCATCGTCGAGCAGGTCCTCGGCACCGACCAGCCGGTCGCCCCGTCGGCCGACGAGTGCGCAGCGCTCGGCGGATGAGGCTGGCGCGAGACGGCGGGGGATCCAGTTGCCCCGTGGAAGCGTCAGTTGCCCCGTGTTATGACGCGGGGCGAGTGCGGGTTTCGCAAGCCGGCTTGCGAAACCCGCATGCCGCGGGTCAGGAGGTGATGTCGCGGGTGGAGAAGTTGGCCCAGGCGGCGCCGAGGAACACCAGGACGTAGATCGCCTGCTGGAGCACGCCGCGCAGCACGTCGCGCCACAGAATCGGGTCGCGGAACAGGTCGACGAACGCGAGCCAGTAGCGGGTCGGCAGGTACGGGTCCAGCGCGTTGGCCGCGTCGAGCGTCAGCAGCAGGGTCGACGCGACGAGGAACGCGAGCGCCCCCATCGCGGCACCCTGCGGCGAGTCGGTCACCGTCGAGAAGAACAGGGCGATCACCGCCACGCCGAGCATCGCGAGCACGGCGTACCCGAGTGCCAGCACGGTGCGCCAGGCCAGCTCCTCGGGGCTCAGCGTCGTGCCGGAGACGCTGGACGACAACGGGGCGTCGCCGAGCAGCAGCGCACCGACCACGTAGCCCGTGGCGGCCACCACCAGCACGGTGAGCAGGACGAATGCCACGATGCTGACCAGCTTGGCCAGCAGCAGCCGGGTCCGGCCGACAGGGCGGGCCAGCAGGTAGCGCAGGGTGCCGGTCTGTGCCTCGCCGGCGATGGCGTCGCCCGCTGTCAGCGCGACGGCGACCGGCAGGAACAACGGCAGCACAATCGCCAACGCAGCAAGAGGAAACAGGGTCCCGTCGGACAGTACGGCGGACAGGAATGCCGGTCCCGTCCCGGGCCGCGGGCCTAGGTCGGTCAGCGCCAGTAGCACGGCCACCAGGGTGGGCAGCGCGTCGATGAGAGCGATGGTGATCCACGTCCGGGGGCGGGTCACCAGCTTGCGCAGCTCGACGACGATCACGGCGCCACCTCCGGGCTCGCCGTGGTCGCTTCGAGGACGACCTGCTCCAGCGACCGGCGCTCGGGGCCGAGCTCGGTCACCCGGATGCCCTGGTTGACCAGCAGCGTGTTGAGTGCCGAGGCATCGGTGCGCCGCACCACCAGGCGGTCGCCGTCGCGGTGCTCGACCCGGCCGTCCAGCAGCGCGAACGCCCGGTCGGCGTCGGGCGTGCGCACGACCGTACGGCCGGTGGGCTGCTGCACGGTCGCGAGCTGGTCCTGCAGCACCAGCCGCCCTCGGTCGAGCACCCCCACCCGGGTGCACATCTGCTCGACCTCCGCCAGCAGGTGGCTGGACAGGAAGATCGTGGTGCCCTGTCGGTTGAGCTCGACCAGCAGGTCGCGGATCTCGTGGATGCCCTGCGGGTCGAGCCCGTTGGTCGGTTCGTCCAGCACCAGCAGCCGCGGCGCACGCAGCAGCGCGGCCGCCAGGC
This sequence comes from uncultured Actinomycetota bacterium, assembly GCA_963785115.1. Classification (GTDB taxonomy): domain Bacteria; phylum Actinomycetota; class Actinomycetes; order Propionibacteriales; family Nocardioidaceae; genus JACCWP01. The sequence continues at coordinate 44,192 of CAWATY010000006.1, read as the reverse complement.
CGAGCCGTTGCCGCATGCCCAGCGAGTAGGCGCGGACCTTGCGCCCCCCGACCCGGGCGAGCCCCACCCGGTCGAGCGCGTCGTCGACGCGCGCCCGCCGGGTGCGCCGCGGACCACCGGGCCCGGACGCGTCGAGCAGCCGCAGGTTGGCCCGCCCGGACAGGTGCCCGTACGCCGCCGGGCCCTCCACCAGCGCGCCGACCTGGGGCAGCACCTGCCGAGCCGAGCGTGGCATCGGCCGGTCGAGCACCGAGATCTCGCCCGAGGTCGCAAGCACGAGACCGAGCAGCATCCGCACCGTGGTGGTCTTGCCCGAACCGTTGGCACCGAGGAACCCGTAGACGTCGCCCTCGCGCACGTCGAGGTCGATCGCGTCGACCGCGAGCACGCGGCCGTAGCGTTTGGTGAGGGAGCGCGTGGTGATCATTCAGGGAACCGGATCGTCCAGCCGCCCGACAGCAGCTGCCCGGCGGCACTGCGCAGCGTGCCCGCCGTGACGGTGCCGGCGAGCAGGTAGCTGCGCTCGTCCACGAAGGCGTCCGGCGTCAGCACCAGGTTGAGCGGGCCCACCGACAGGGTGATGCCGTAGCTGTGCTCCTCGGCGCCGGGCGTCTTCTCCAGCTGGTCGCGCAGCGGCTCGGCCGACCGGTCCCACAGCGGGATGGCGAGCATCCGGGTGACGCCGCGGCCGTACTCGCCCACGGCGCTGCGCCCGTCGGTCGACTCGCGTTCCAGGCCGGCGAGCCGGGGCGGTGAGATCAGCGGGGAGTACTCGTCGGCCGCGGCGGCGACGTCGAAGGCCTCCTCGAAGTCGACCTCGACGCCCGGCGGGGCGAAGAACCGGGTCACCTCCGCCGGCGGCGTGGCCAGCGACACCTCGACGAAGCTGGTCGACATCGCCGCCAGATCGGCGCCCTTCGCGTACGCCTCGACCCGCAGCGGAAGGCCACTGTCGGGGTCGGCCCACACGTCGACGTGGTCCACCGTCGACTGCTCCTCGGCCGGCACCAGCCGCAGGCCGGGGGCGTCGATGCCGGCCACCCGCTCGGCCGGGATCCGGCTGACCTCGTCGGGCCGCGCGTCACGCAGCGCCAGCAGGCCGAGCTGCGGGGGGAGCAGGTCGGACGCGCGCGGCAGCCGGACGTCGGGCTCGTGCGTGACGACCGCCCGCTCGGCCTCGTAGTCCCACGACATGATGCCGCGGCCGGAGCGGACCAGGTCGGTCTCGCCGGCGGTCTCGATCCGGTCGACCCGCCAGTCGTCGGCCGTGCGCCACCACACCCGCAGCCGAGACCGCTCGCCCAGCAGGTCGGCGATCTCGCTGAAGTCGTCGGCCACCGGCAGCTGCAGGGTGCCCGTGGACTCGACCAGGCCGGAGTACGCCACGTCGTCGGAGTCCTGCACCAACGCGAGCAGCTCGGCGGCGGTGGTGTCGGTGTCGTCGGGCGGCAGCGCCCGTACGACCAGGGGTGAGCCGACCAGCAGCACGGCGCCGAGCGCAACGAGGCACCATCGGCGCGCGGCGGTCACCGTGAGAGCCTACGTCGGCACCCGGTGCACCGAAGGTGCCCGTTAGGGCATCGGACCCGACTTGTACCGTGAGACCGTGTCCGCCGACACGGTTCTGGCCGCTGCCACCGAGGCCGATCTGGGCGCCGCCCGGATGCAGATGGCGTTGTCCCTTGGCTGGCACATCATCGTGGCCTGCTTCGGCGTGGGCATGCCCGCGATCACTCTGCTCGCGGAGTGGCGGGGCTACCGCACCGGCGACGTGAACTACCGGTTGCTCGCCCGCCGCTGGGCCAAGGCCATGGGCGTGCTGTTCGCCGTCGGCGCCGTCTCCGGCACGATCCTGTCGTTCGAGATGGGCCTGCTGTGGCCCGGGCTGATGGGCACGTACGGCCAGGTGATCGGACTGCCGTTCTCGCTCGAGGGGATCGCGTTCTTCATCGAGGCGATCTTCCTCGGCACCTACCTGTACGCGTGGGACCGGCTGCCCCCCGTCCAACACATGCTGTCCGGCGTCCCCATCGTCGTGGCCGGGGTCGCGAGCGCGTTCTTCGTGGTGACCGCCAACGCCTGGATGAACCAGCCGACGGGCTTCGACATGGAGGCGGGAAAGGTCATCGCGGTCGACCCGTGGGCTGCGATGTTCAACCCGGCGACACCGCCCCAGACCGCACACATGATCGTCGCGGCGTTCATGGTGGCGGGCTTCGGCATGGCCAGCGTGTACGCGGTCGCGATGCTGCGCGGGCGTACCGACCGCTACCACCGGCTGGGCTTCCTGCTGCCGTTCACCGTCGCCGCCGTGCTCACGCCGGTGCAGATCGGTGTCGGCGACTGGGCGGCGCACCACGTGGCCGACCACCAGCCGGTCAAGCTCGCTGCGATGGAGGGCGTCTTCGAGACCGAGCGCGGCGTGCCCCTGCACATCGGCGGCATCGTCATCGATGACGAGCTGCGGTACGCGCTGGAGATCCCCAACGGGCTGTCCCTGCTCGCGCACTGGCGCCCGAACGCCGAGATCGCCGGCCTCGACGAGGTGCCGGTCGACGAGCGTCCACCGGTCAACGTCGTGCACCTGTCGTTCCAGACGATGGTCGGGGCGGGCTTCGCGCTGCTGGGGCTCGTCGGCTGGGCCGCACTGGCCTGGTGGCGACGGCGCGACCTGCCGCGCTCGCGCTGGTTCCTGCGGGCCGGCGCGGTCTCCGGCGTGGCGGCCGTCGTGGCGCTGGAGGCGGGCTGGGTCACCACCGAGGTCGGCCGGCAGCCGTGGATCGTCTACGGCATCGAGCGCACCGAGGACGCCGTCAACCCGGCGCCCGGTCTGGTGTGGGGCTTCGTGCTGGTGTCGGTGGTCTACGCCGTCCTCACCGTGGCCACGGTGTACGTGCTGCGCCGGCTGGTCCGCGACCGGCCGGTGCCGGTCGCCCCGCAGGAGCGCGACGTCTCCGAGCAGCCGGTCGTGTGAGGGCCGGGCCGTGCCGCTTCCCGAGATCATGCTCGCCGTCCTGTGGGTCGGCCTCACCGCGTACGTGCTGTTCGGCGGCGCGGACTTCGGCGCGGGCGTCTGGGACCTGCTCGCCGGCGGCACTCGTCGCGGCCGCGACCAGCGCGCACTCATCGAGCACTCCATCGGCCCGGTGTGGGAGGCCAACCACGTCTGGCTGATCTTCGTGATCGTGCTGATGTGGACCGGCGTGCCGGAGGTCTTCGCCGCCGTCGCCTCGACGCTGTACGTGCCGCTCACCCTGGTGGCGCTCGGCATCATCGCGCGCGGCTCGGCGTTCGCGTTCCGCAAGGCCAGCACCGAGCTCAGACTGCAGCGGCTGTTCGGGGCGACCTTCGCCTTCTCGTCGCTGGTGACGCCGTACTTCCTCGGGGCGGTCGCCGGCGCCATCGCCTCCGGTCGGGTGCCGCCAGGCATCGCCGAGGGCGACCTCGTGTCCAGCTGGGTCAACCCCACCTCGACGATCACCGGCGCCCTGGCCGTCGGCACCGCCGCCTACCTCGCCGCGGTCTACCTCACTCGCGACGCGCAGCGGGCCGGGCGCGACGACCTGGCCGAGGCGTTCCGCCGCCGGGCGCTGGGCGCCGGGGCGGTGGTGGGCGTGCTGTCGGTGCTCGGGCTGCTGGTCGTGCGCGCCGACGCCCCCGACCTGTTCGACGAGCTCGGATCGGGCACGGGGCTGCCGTTCGTGGTGGGCTCGGTGCTCGCCGGCGCCGCCTCGCTGGTGCTGTTGTGGCGTCGCGCGTACGTCGCGGTGCGGCTGACTGCGGCGCTCGCGGTCACCGGGCTGCTGTGGGGCTGGGGCGCGGCGCAGTACCCGCAGCTGCTGCCGGGGGTCGACCTCCAGCAGGCTGCCGCCACCGATGCCGTGCTCGGCGCCTCGCTGGGCGCGCTCGCGGTCGGTGCGGTGCTGCTGGTGCCCTCGCTGTGGTGGCTGTACGCGACCTTCCAGCGCGACGAGGGCTGACGGGCTCACCGGGCGCGGCCGGCGGGCTGGCATCATCTGCGGGGTGAGTCGCTTCGTCGCTCCCGCCTCCGGCGTCGTGGGCCTGGCCGGCCGGGTTGGCGGTCCCGAGACGCCTGCGGTGCGCTCGGCCGACCTGGTGCTCGCCGGGTTCCCGCTGCCGCTGGTGGGGACGGCCCGGCTGTACGTCTGCGGCATCACGCCGTACGACGTCACCCACCTGGGCCACGCGGCGACGTTCGTCTGGGCCGACGTCCTGGCCGCGGTCGTGCGGGGGTGTGGCGTCGAGACCGAGGTCTGCCGCAACGTCACCGACGTCGACGACGTGCTGACCCGGGCCGCGGAGAGCCGCGGCCGGCACTACGACGAGTTCGCCCTCGGCCAGGAGTTCCTCTTCACCCAGCACATGGGCCAGCTGGCGGTGCGGCGGCCCGACCACGAACCGCGGGCCCGGCACCACGTGGGCCACGTGCAGCAGCTCGCGGCTGCGCTGCTGACCGGCGGGCACGCGTACGAGCGGGACGGCACGGTGTGGTTCCGCGGTGCCGACGTCGTCGCCGGCAGCGGCCTCGAGCGGGAGCAGGCACTCGCGCTGTCCCGCGAGTACGGCGACGCACCCGACGAGCCGGGTCGTGACGACCCGTTCGACGTTGCGGTGTGGCGCTCGTCGGGGGAGAACGATCCCGCCTGGCCGAGCCCGTGGGGCTGGGGGCGGCCCGGCTGGCACGCCGAGTGCGCGGCGATGAGCCTGGCGGTCCTCGGCGCCGGCGTCGACGTGCTCGTCGGCGGCGACGACCTGAGCTTCCCTCACCACGCCTACCAGGACGCGATGGTGCGAGCGGCCACCGGCGGAGCGGCCGCGCGTCGTCAGCTGCACGTCGGCACCGTGCACCAGGACGGCGCCAAGATGGCCAAGTCGACCGGCAACCTCACGCTCGTCAGCGACCTGCTCGCTGATCACTCGCCGGCCGCCGTGCGGCTGCTGCTGCTCGACCGTCCCTGGGCGACCGGGTGGGAGTACGAGCCCGCGGGGCTGCCCGCCGCGGCCGCCCGGCTCGAGCGGCTCTACTCCGCGGCCGGGCGGGCTGCCGGCTCACCGGCGGCGACGCAGGCGGCGAGCGACCGGCTCTGTGACGACCTCGACGTGCCCGGCGCCCTCGACGTCGCCGAGCAGGAGGGCGGCGACGCCGCCCGCCAGGTGCTGAGCACCCTCGCCCTGGCCTGACCCGTCACGGATCTCGTGCCGTTGCGGGGGTGCTGGCCCCGAACGGGCACGACATCGGTGTGTGGGGGACGTATCCGACACTCGGACCGGATCCGTGACCGTTCGGCCATGCCGCCGCGCTCAGCCGCGGTCCCGGCTCCGTGCGCACCTAGTCTGCGAAGGTGCGAGAGCTGACCCCCGTACGGGCCGGGCTGCTCGTCGTCCTGTTCCTGGCGACGTGCGGCTACCTCGTTCTTCCCTTCGAGAACGGCTCTGCGGGCCTGACGCTGTACTACGACGCCGTCGCCATCGCCGCGATCGCCCTTGCCGCGGCCGGCGTCGTGCAGCACCGACCGCACCGGCGGATGGGCTGGATCCTCGTCGTCGCCGGCTTCGGCAGCTGGGTGCTCGGCGAGCTGGTGTGGACGTTCGAGAACGACGTCCTCGGGCTGTCGATGTACCCGGCCCCGTCCGACGCGGTCTACCTCTCCTCGTACGCGCTGATCGCCGCGGGACTCCTTCTCATGGTGCGCACCCGGCGCGGCGCCAGCGACCGCACCGCCCTGCTCGACGCGTGCATCATCGCCAGCGGCGCCACCGTGCTCGCCGCCGTGACCATCATCCAGCCGCTGGCAGTCGACTCGAGCCTGGGCCTGTTCGCGAAACTGACCAGCGCGGCCTACCCGATCGGTGACGTGCTGCTGCTGGCCATGGCCGCCCGGTTGTGGTCCTCACCAGGCGCCGCCACCACCTCGTACAAGCTGCTCGCCCTTGCGCTCGGGGTCACCCTCGCCGCCGACATCGGCTTCAACGTGACGGCGCTGCTCGGGCAGGACGCCCCGCGGTGGGTGGACGCGCTGTGGCTGGTGGGCTACCTGCTGGTCGCGGCGGCCGCGTCGGTGCGGTCGATGCGCACCCTGGGCGAGCCGGCGCCCGACCGCGAGCTGCTGATCGCCCCCCGCCGACGGCTCCTCGTCCTGACCACGGGTCTCGTCCTGCCAGGAGTCGCCCTGGCGATCGACGGCCCGAACGGCGACGGCATCGCCTGGGAGGTCGTGAGCGTCGGGGCCGTCGTGCTGTCGGTGCTGGTGGTGCTGCGGATGGCGGGGCTGCTGGAGGTCGTTCAGGTGCAGGCGGTCCAGCTTGCCGCACTCGCCCGCTCCGACGCGCTCACCGGCGCCCCGAACCGTCGCACCTGGGACCACGAGCTGTCGCGGGCCTGCCGCACCAGCCGCGACACCGACCAGCCGCTGTGCGTGGCGATCCTCGACCTTGACCACTTCAAGCGCTACAACGACACCCACGGTCACCAGGCCGGCGACCTGATGCTGCGTGAGTGCGTGGCCGCGTGGACGTCCGACCTGGGTACGCGCGGGATGCTCGCCCGGTACGGCGGCGAGGAGTTCACCGTCCTGCTGCCCCAGCAGACCCTGGACGAAGCCGTCCTGCTCATCGAGGGACTGCGTGCGGTGACCCCGCCCGGCCAGACCTTCTCCGCCGGCGTCGCGGCGTGGGAGCGCGGTCTCGAGCCCGGCCAGGCGCTCACCCGCGCCGACGACGCGCTGTACGTCGCCAAGCGCAACGGGCGCAACCGCGTCGTCGCGCACCGCGGCGGCATCGTCGACCCGATGGCGGGCCTGGAGCTGCCGACCTTCCGGATGGTCGTGCAACCGCTCGTCGACATCGAGACCAAGCAGGTCCTGGGGCACGAGGCGCTCTGCCGCTTCGACACCGCAGGACCCGACCCGGCGGAGGTCTTCCGCACCGCCCACGACCGCGGCTACGGCGACCTCCTGGAGGGTGCCGCCATCCGGGCCGCCGTGGCGCTGCCCGACCGACCCACCGACGGTGACCTCTTCGTCAACGCCTCGGCCACCGCCCTGCAGTCCGAGCGCTTCTGGGCGGTCGTCCCCGACGACCTCTCCGGGCTCGTCGTCGAGCTCTCCGAGGAGCCCGACAGCCTGACGCCGGGGGTCCTGCTGGCGTTGGTCGCCCGTGCCCGATCGCACGGAGCCCGGATCGCGCTCGACGACCTCGGTTCCGGTGCCGCCGAGCTGACCAGGTTGGCCCAGCTGCGTCCCGACGTCATCAAGATCGACCGCGGCCTCATCGACGGCTGCGCGGGTGACCCGGGACGGCAGGCGGTCATCGGCGCGCTGGTCACGTACGCGCACCGGCTGGACGTGGTCGTGTGCGCCGAGGGCGTGGAGCGTCAGTCCGACCTCGACCAGCTGCGGCTGCTCGGTGTCACCTGCGCACAGGGCTACCTGCTCGGCCGGCCGGGGCCGGGTTGGGCCCGCACTCCCGCCGTCACGGCGCGGCGAACCGGAACCGCACCGGCTGCCCTGCCAGCCGCCCGCTGACGTGAGCCACGGGCCGTTGCTCACCGTCGTTCCAGCGCAGTAGCAGGCGCCCAGGGGACGCACCCCGACCGCTGACCCGTAGCCGGGCAGTGACGTCGCCCGTTCGTCGGTGCCACCTGATGGTGCCGCTGACCGCCACGCCGCGAACGACCCGTACCGCGTCGAGCTGCCACCGCACCACCGGGTGCGGGGCGCTGAATGATCCGCCCGACCAGCGGAAGGTGCCTCCGCGCAGCCCGACGCCGGCGTAGCCGTACATCCCGTACCAACGCGCCTGGACGTCGGCGGCCGCCGCGGCAGCGGCACGTGCGGTCCGTGCCCGCGGCCCCGCTCCGGGCAGTGCACTAACGGTGCGCGAGAACCGGTCCACCAGCCGCCAGGGTCGACGCTCCTGCGCGCAGGACGTGTCGCCGGCGTCGAGGCTCCGGACGAACCGGCGCACGATCAGCGACGCGCACTGGTCGAAGTCCTCGAGCGCGCTGATGTGGCCGGTGTTGTGCACCTGCACGAACGTGGAGCGGGGGAAGGCGGCCGCGGTGTCGCGTGCGGTGCCCGACGAGGTGTTGGAGTCGAGATCTCCGGCCAGCACCAGCACGGGCACGTCGGGGTAGTCGGCGTCGGCGGGGATGGGAGGCACCCAGCGACTCGGCGCCGGCCAGCGCAGGCAGGAGTCGAAGTAGCCGAACTCCGATCCGGTCCACTCCCGCACCGTGAACGGCCGGAAGACTCGGGGCGTGCGCCGCTCGAGACGGCGCAGCGAGCGCTCGTACTGCGCGGGCCGTTCGGCGATCGGCGCCGAGATGTCGAACGGTTGGGCGTAGTCGTTGCAGCTGACGGCGAGGAACAACCCCTCGGAGTAGACCCGGTAGTCACCCGCGCCGCCCTCGTACGTCGTCTCGCGGGCGAGACGCAACAGCGGCAGCAGGTACGGGTGCTCGCGGAGCGCGGCGCGGATCGCGGCATCGACCTCGCGGTAGACCGTCGGGTTGCCCGACCCTGCTGTCAGCATCGTGACCACCGCGTTGACATCGACGGTGACCCTGCGGACCTCGCCGTCGGCGTTCGGCGCGCGGCCCGTGATCGGCTGGTGGCGCACCCGCTCGACCAGCCGTCGCACCCGTTGCATCGGCGCACCCGGGTGCTGCGCGCAGACGACGTCGCGGCGGCAGGCCAGGGTGAACGCCTGGCGCAGCGCGACGTTGGAGTCGGGCCAGTACGGGTCGGTGCCGCCGACCCAGTACGCCGCGTCGAGCACCAGGCTGCGCACCCGGTCGGGGTGGTTGACCGCGAGCACCTGCCCGAAGTAGGTGCCGTAGGAGTCGCCGTAGTAGTCGACCTGCTCGATACCCAGGTGGTCGAGCACCGCGACGACGTCGAGCGCGGCCAACCGGGAGCCGTACAGGTCACTGGTGCTGCCGAGCCGGCGACCGCAGCGGCCGACCGCGGTGACGTAGTCGCCGGCGTAGGCCTGCAGCTGCGGGCAGTTGATCGCGCCAGAGGCGCCGGTGCCACGCAGGTCGACGATCAGCAGCTGGCGGTGCTCGAGCATCGGGTGGAACAGGTCTCTGTACCAACGGGTGCTGGAGATCGAGGAGTAGCCCGGCCCACCCTCGGTGGCGAGGATCGTGCCGCGCGTCTCGCCGCGGGAGGGAAGCACCTGGTAGGTGACGTCGAGGGTGCCCTCGACCGGGTCGTGCCGGTCGAGCGGCACCGTCACGTGCCCGCAGACGATCCGCGGCTTGTTCTTGCAGCCCTCGTCCTGAGGCTGCGTCGTGGCGCTCGCGGGGTCGACCGGTGTGACGGGCGCGGGCGCCAGAACGCATGCGGCGAGGGTGCCGGCGAGGGCGGCGACCGTGGCGATGCGCACCCGCTGATGGTGGCACCTGCGCGCAGAGGCGGCCCCAGGGGTGGTCGTCACGGTCTTCATGTGGACACTGTGCGTGATGTTGCATCGTGGAGATATCCCTTGTGGACAAGGGGATTCGGGGTCGGAGGAGTGTCGGTGGCGGCGTCTAGGTTTGTCCCATGAGCGACCAGCCCACCACGCACGACCTGCCACCCGGTGGCGGAGTTGTGCGCGCGGTTCGGGCAACGCCTCGACGAGCTGGTCGCCCCGGGGTCGCTGACCTTGTGGTCCGCCTCGCGACGACGACGTGGCCGGCGTCATCACCGCCGCGGAGAACGTGATCCGCCGGGCCGAGGCCATCCAGGACGCCGCACTCGGCCGAAGCGTCCCGCCGGGATCTGGCCACCACCGTCGGGGCCACCTCGACCACCGCCTGGGCCGCCGACCTGCTCACCGCCCGGCGGGCCAAGGTCACCCAGGCGTGTCAAGCTCGGCGAACAGCTGGCCGGCGGCGGTCTGGCGGCGACCGGGGCGGCGTTCGCGGCCGGTGACATCGACGCCGACCAGGCCCGGGTGATCGCCACCGCCATCGGAACCCTGCCCGCCGAGCTCGGCGCAGGACGTGATCGGCCGCGGTGAGCAGCTCATGTTGCAGTGGGCGGCCGACCACTCCGCGCAGGTTCTCGCCGGCTACGGCCAGCACCTGCTCGCCTACCTCGCACCCGACGTGGCCGAGCAGGCCGAGGCCGAAGCGCTCGCCCAGGCCGAGGCCCGCGACGCAGAACCGCACGAACAGGCTGTCTGCCCGGGTCGACCACCGCGGCCGGATCCGGCTGGCCGGCGAGCTCGACCCGGAGTCCTGGGCCACCGTGTCCGCCGCGCTGGAACCGTTCACCAAACCCGGCGCGTTCGGTGTCAACCCCGGCACCAGCGACACCCGCGGCACCAGCGGCACCATGACACCAGGACTGCCGGGCAGCGTCAGGCCGACGCGCTGGTGGAGATCTGCCGGCGCACCCTCGGCGCACCGGAGACCCCGACCAGCTTCGGGTTCCCCGCCCACATCGCCGTCACCATCGACTTCGAGGCGCTCAAGGCCTCCCTCGGGCTGGGCACGCTGGACACCGGCACCCCGATCAGTGCCGCCGACATCCGCCGGCTCGCCTGCGACGCCACGATCATCCCGGTGCTGCTCAACAGCAACGGCGTCCCGCTCGACGTGGGCCGGGCGATCCGGGTCTTCACCAAGGAACTCCGCCGGGCCGTCGAGATCAGAGACCGCGGCTGCGCTTTCCCCGGCTGCGACCGGCCGCCGGCCTGGACCAACGTGCACCACATCATCCACTGGCTGTTCGGCGGACCCACCTCCCTCGACAACGGGGTGCTGCTCTGCCACACCCACCACGTCGTCATCCACCGCGGCGAGTGGACCGTCCGCCTGGCTGCCAACAAACGACCCGAGTTCATCCCACCCGCCTGGGTCGACCCCGAACGACGGCCACGCACCAACACCCTCCACCTCAGACGCTGAGGAGGCAGGTGATCACAGTCCGTTCAGACCGCAGCCGGGGTGTCGTAGAGCAGGCGGCGTACGGCTGCCCTGGACAAGGCGTCTAGTGGCCGACCAGCTCCTTGAACGCGGGTTCGTTGCGGATCGGATCCAGGTCGGAGTCGGCCTTCGCAGCCTGGCGGAACTCCTCCGACAGCTCGACCGCGCACCGGAGGTGCTCGAGGGCTTCGCTCGTCTGTCCGGAGAGGCTTTCGCAGCAGGCGAGGTTGAAGAACAACATGGGGTATTGCGGATTGGCAGCGACCAGGCCGCGAAGACGATCGGCGACGGCGGCGTACGCGCCGGCCCCATAGAGCGGGGCAAGCGGAGCCCACAGTTCCCAGCCGCGGGGCTCGTACGCCCGCCCGGGCGTGCCTTCCAGCGCGATGATGGCCGTGTCGTCCTCCTTGGCGGTGGCCATCCGCTTCGTGCCGGGAGGGGCGAAGACGAGTGTCCCGGCCGGTGCGTCGACCTGGTCGTCGTCAACCTCGAACACTGCGTGGCCACGCAGCACGAGAAAGAGCTCCTGGTCCGCGGTGGGGTCGTCCTCGTCGTGCTCGTTGATGACGACGTCTCCCGTCGCACGGGCCGTCCAAGCAGTCACGCCGAACGCAGTGATGCCCAGGTGGTGCCGGATCGGCCGGTAGTGACTGCCGGCGTCGTCGAATTCCTGGATATCGTCCAGATGCGCAACCGCGTAGGCAGCCATGGCCAGCCCTTCCCGTTCGCTGTGACCCGGTGAGTTCATGCTCGCCAGATCCGTGCCGCGATGGACACTATTGAAGGGCGGGGACAAGGTGTCCCGTGTCTGGAATCCGGCCCGGTCACCGTTGCTGCACCTGCGACAGAACGCCTCGAGCAACACCGACCGAAGCATCCCCTCATGCGTTGATCCGACCGTCGTGCCGGCGGCACAACGGTCGGATCAACGCGGAAGGGGATGCTTTGGCGGTTCGGGCCTGGTCAACGTGCGTGCGCGAGGCGCCGTGCCAGGGTCGGAACCACGATCACCGCGGCGACGGTGTGCAGCGTGATCAGGCTGGCCGCGGAAGCGGCGTCGAAACCGAACGTCAGATCTGGGACGAAGGACAGCGCGGTCAGGGCGACCGCCGTCCGCACGAACGTGGACTGCGGCCGACGCGCCTTGCGCGCCATGACGGCGGCCATGCCGACGCCGATGAGCGAGAAGATCAGGGTCAGCTGCGCGAACCCGACGAGCGGGATGCCCACGCCAGAGCTGTCGGCGAACGAGACGCCGGCCGCCGACGCGATCGCCGCGAGAACGGTCGTGGCGACCGAGGCGACGACGGCTGCGGCTACCCCGTGCTTCCAGACCGGCTGCCGCACGGCCGCCGAGGTCGGCGCGGTGGTGGTGGTGGAGTAGGTGGGGATCTGCGTCGTGGTGGTCATGTCGAGCTCCGTTTCATCGGCGGGCGCCGGATGCGCCCCGCTCTTATCCCCTCCACGAACGGGCGGGTACTGATTCGACAGGTCGCGCGAAGGAAACTCATCGGTCGGTACCAGGAGGACGTAGTCGCCGCTCCGCCGAAGAGCCCGATCACAAGAACTTCTGTGGCAAGTTGTCGTACCGGCGGGACGCCGTTCGTGGTGGAGGTAGCAGCGGTCATCGGGACCGCTCGGAACCGAGGAGCAGTGAGATGACGCACTACCTGATGTCCGTGCACGGCCCCGCCGAGATGCAGGAGTTCGGCAACTACGGGTCCAAGGAGGAGATGGAGGAGTCATTCGCCGCGACCGGCGCCTTCAACGACAAGCTTCGGACCGACGGCTACTGGGTCTTCGCCGGTGGGCTCGAGCCGGCGACGACCGCAACCGTCGTCGACGGCCAGGGTGAGGCGCCCGTGATGACCGACGGCCCCTACCTCGAGACCAAGGAGGTCATCGGGGGCTTCTGGGTCATCGACGCGCCTGACCTCGACGTGGCGCTCAAGCTCGCGGCCGAGGCGTCCAAGGCGTGCCGGGGCAAGGTCGAGGTCCGTCCGTTCGACGGCCTCGCCTGAGCCGGCCCGATCGAGACTGATCGATGCAGGGCGGAACAGCTGTCGAGCGGGTCTTCCGTGAGGAGTACGGCCGCCTGATCGCCTCGCTCGTCCGCCGCTTCGGTGACATCGACATCGCCGAGGAGGCGGCGAGTGAGGCGCTCGTGGCCGCGTTGGAGAAGTGGCCGGACTCCGGCGTGCCTCCCAACCCCGGCGGTTGGCTCACCACCACCGCAGGCAACCGCGCGATCGACCGGATCCGCCGCGAGAAGCAACGCAACGCGAAGCACCAGGCGGCCCTCATGTACGAAGACGACACACCCCCCGAGCCCACCGGGCCGGTCGAGGACGACCGACTGCGGCTGCTGTTCACCTGCTGCCACCCGGCCCTCGCACCGGAGGCGCGGATCGCGCTGACGCTCCGCCTCCTCGGTGGGCTGACCGTGCCCGAGATCGCGCAGGCGTTCCTCGTGCCCGAGACCACGATGGGGCAGCGGATCACCCGGGCGAAGAAGAAGATCGCGGCGGCGAACGTTCCCTATCGGGTGCCCGAGGCCACCGATCTCCCCGAGCGGCTCGGCGGCGTGCTCGCCGTACTGTTCCTCGTCTTCAACGAGGGGTACCTCGCCTCCGGCGACGGCGCCCCGGTTCGCGCCGAGCTGACCGGCGAGGCCATCCGGCTGGCGCGGATCCTCCGGCAGCTGCTCCCCGAGGAGCCGGAGGTGGCCGGCCTGCTCGGGCTGCTGGTGCTCACCGAGGCCCGGCGTGAGGCCCGGGTACGGAACGGTCAGCTGGTTCCGCTCGACGAGCAGGACCGTGCCGGCTGGGACCGCGGGCTGATCGCCGAGGGCCACGACCTGGTCCGCGAGTGCCTGGCGATCAACCGACCCGGCCGCTACCAGATACTCGCGGCGATCAACGCCGTGCACACCGATGCCCCCTCGGCGTCGGACACGGACTGGTCGCAGGTGATCGCGCTGTACGACCAGCTGACGCTGCTCGACCCGGCGCCGATCGTCGCGCTCAACCGCGCGGTCGCGGTCGCGGAGCTGGACGGCCCGGAGGTCGCCCTCACTCTGATGGACCGGCTGCCGCTCACGGGCTACCACGCATGGCACGCCGCTCGCGCCGACATGCTCCGCAGGCTCGGCCGGACCGCCGAGGCCAAGGAGGCCTACGACGCAGCCCTCACCGCCACCCAGAACTCCGCCGAGCGCGCCTACCTGAGCAGGAAGCGCGGCGAGCTGGTCTGAGCGGCCCTCATCCCGGCTGGGGCATGCGACGCGCACACGTCAACGGCGGAGTTACCGCACCGATACCGGAGGCGGTTACCGATCGAACACCGGAGAGGTACCGGGTTGTGCGACAACGGCTTCGCAACATCCGCGACCGCCGCGTCCGCGACAGCGAGGGAATCCCGATGAAGCGAAGTGAGAGGCACGAGGTGTCACGACGTATCGCGATAGCCACCGGTATGACCGTCGCGGCCGGACTACTGCTGGCGGTGCCCGGGACTTCGACGGCAGCCGGTGGAGAAGCAACCGGCCAGCGAGTCGACGCTGACTGGGCAGCGATCAGCGCCGGAAGCCGCCACTCCTGCGGAATTCGCACCAATCACACCTTGTGGTGCTGGGGATGGAACCGCGCGGGCCAGCTCGGCCTCGGCGACCTCGAGCGGCGAACGAGCCCCACGCGGGTCGGTACCCGCACCGACTGGGTCGGGATAGTCAGCAGCTACGACCACACCTGCGCCACTCGCAGCAACCACACCCTGTGGTGCTGGGGATCGGGCCGGAACGGTCAGCTCGGGCTCGGCGACACCACGGGACGGGACACACCAACACGGGTGGGAACCGGCGCCGACTGGGCAGTCGTCAGCGCCGCCGGGTTCGCCCACACCTGCGGGATTCGCACCGACCACACCCTGTGGTGCTGGGGAAACAACGCCAACGGTCAGCTGGGGCTCGGCGGCACGGTGGCTCGCAAGAGTCCAGCCCAGGTCGGCACCGGCACCCACTGGACTGGCGTCAAGGCCGGTGATTCCCACACCTGTGCCACCCGCACGAACCACACCCTGTGGTGCTGGGGATACAACGCCAACGGTCAGCTCGGTCTCGGCGACACCACCGACCGGACCGCCCCGACACGTGTGGGCACCGACGCTGACTGGACCGAGGTCGGCGCCGGTGACGGTTACCACACCTGCGGAGTCCGCACTGACCACACCCTGTGGTGCTGGGGGTACAACGGCCAGGGTCAGCTCGGGGTCGGCAACACCACCGGCCGTACCGTCCCGACCCGGGTTGGGAGCGACACTGATTGGGCCCACGTCATTGCCGGCCATCGCCACACCTGCGCCACCCGCACCGACCACACGCTGTGGTGCTGGGGTCACAACGACTATGGCCAGCTCGGGCTCGGCGACACCGTCACCGTGACGATCCCCACCGAGGTGGGCACCGGCACCGACTGGGAGCTCGTGGGCGCGGGTGACAGGCACACCTGCGCCATCCGCACCGACCAGACCCTGTGGTGCTGGGGACGCAACTATCACGGCCAGCTCGGGCTTGGCCACCGACACAACCGCCTGCAGCCCCGGCGGGTCTAGGTCGCGACCCAGAGCGACGATGCAGGCTGCGAGGATGCCTGTGGCGATGGGGCGGTAGGCACCGGCCGATGGTGACGGCAACGGAGGACGAGCGTGCCCGACTACGGCCACGACCTGCAGCTGGGCGCGTTCCTCACGCCCACGGCGGACGACCCGCAGCGGCCGGCCGAGCTCGCGGCGATGTGCGAGGACGTGGGGCTCGACCTGGTGACGTTCCAGGACCATCCGTACCAGCCGCGCTTCCTCGACACCTGGACCCTGTTGGCCTACGTCGCGGCGCGTACCGAGACCGTCCGGCTGGCGGCGAACGTGACGAACCTGCCGCTGCGCCAGCCCGCGCTGCTCGCCCGCACCGTGGCGTCGCTCGACCTGCTCAGCGGCGGACGGGTCGAGCTCGGGATCGGGGCGGGCGCCTTCTGGGACGCCGTGGTCGCGATGGGCGGCCCACGTCGCTCACCCGGAGAGGCGGTCGAGGCGCTGGAGGAGGCGATCGACGTCTTCCGTCAGGTGTGGGACACCGAGACGCGCGGTGGGGTGAGGGTCGACGGCCGGCACTACCGGGTCATGGGTGCCAAGCGCGGGCCGGCGCCGGCGCACCGACCGGAGCTCTGGGTCGGCGCGCTGGGTCCGCGGATGCTGCGGCTGGTCGGGCGGTTGGCCGACGGCTGGCTGCCGTCGCTCCCGAAGCTCGAAGGCACCAGTGCGCTGGCATCGATGAACGCCACGATCGACGAGGCGGCCCGAGCGGCGGGGCGTAACCCGGGCGCCGTCCGCCGGCTGCTCAACGTGCCCGAGGGCTTTCGGGCCGAGCAGGTCGTCGAGCTCGCCCTCGAGCACGGCACCAGCACGTTCATCCTGATGAGCGACGACCCGTTCGAGCTCGAACGCTGGGGCGGCGACGTCGCCCCCGCCGCCCGAGAGCTGCTCGCCGAGCGCCGCTAGCAGCAGACTCCATCTCGTGAGCCCGCGTACCGGCGCGGACGGACCTGCCCTGCGGCCCGCGGATCTTCCGATGACGTACGCGCCGGAGGGCTCGCCCGGCCGGACCATCCGTCCAGCGGCCGGAGGTGTTCACGCACGATCGATACCGGTTGCCTGCGCCCACCGCACCTGCCAGGCGTTGCCCGGGCCGTCGCGGCGGTAGCAGTCGAGGTGCCAGCACTCCACCTCGCCCGCCTCCTGCCCAGCGACTGCGATGTCGATGAGCGAGCGGTATCGAAGAACGGCGAGGTCGCCGTCAGCCATGACGTCGATGAAGGAGATGGGCTCAAAGCGGCGGTACGTGATGACACCCGACGCGATCCCTCCGAGGTACTGATCCTTGGACCACACCCCGCCGCTCGGATGAACAAGCTGGAAGTCCGGCGCGTGCAGACTCTCGGCCTCTGCCATCGAACGTTCGACAAGAGACCGAAGGCGGCGACGCTCGATGTCCGTGAGCTCAGCGGCAAGTTCGGGAGACGTCACTGGTGCAAGCTAACGCCGCTCGTCGCCTGTATACACGAAGGGCGCAGGACGCAGAGGTGACGGCCCGTCCCTTGACTGCTTGACCTCTCGATTAATTAACGGATATGTTAATCACCATGCCGGCCGTGGACGAGCTCAGCGCCGTGTTCTCAGCACTGGCGGACCCGACCCGACGCGACATCCTGGCCCGGCTGGGCGAAGGCGAATCGACCGTCGGCGACCTGGCCGCGCCGTACGACATCAGCCCGCCAGCGATCTCCCGCCACCTGCGGGTCCTCGAGAGGGCCGGGTTGATCGCCCAGACCCGGCAGGCCCAGTGGCGTACCAACCATCTCCGGACCGAGCCGCTGCGCGAAGCAGGCCACTGGATCGACTACGTCACCTCGGTCTGGTCGGCCCGCCTGGACCGGCTCGACGACCACCTGGCCGCGCAACAGCCACCCCGACGCAAGGGGAAGCCATGACCGAAGACACCCGCGACGCCCAGATCGACAGGTGGTTCGCCGCCCCCGTCGAGCTGGTCTGGCGAGCGTTCACCGATCCCGACCAGCTGGCGCGGTGGTACGGCCCGACCGGGGTCACGGTCGACCCTGAGTCGGTCTCGGTCGAGGCCCGCCCCGGTGGCCCGTGGGCGCTCACGATGGTGATCGGCGATCGGACGATGCCGCTCAGCGGGACGGTGACCGAGGTCCGCGAGCCTCACCTGCTCGCCGTCACCGACGTCATGCCCGACGGCTCCGTGGTCACCATGACCGTCGAGCTGTCGGAGCAGGACGGCGGCACCCGACTGGTGCTGCGCCAAGGCCCGTTCCCGTCCGCCGGCGCGGACGGCGCGTCGGCCGCATGGGGACAGGCGATGGACAAGTTGGCGCAACTGCTCGACAGTCACTGACGAGGGAAGGAGGCCCCGTGGCCACCGTCATTGCCTTCGACGTCAACGAGACGCTGCTCGACCTGAGCGCCCTCGACGGACCGTTCGAGGAGCTGCTGGGTGCGCCCGGTCTGCGGCAGCAGTGGTTCGCCCAGATGCTCCAGCTGTCCTTCGTCGGCGGTCTCACCGGGTCGTACGTCGACTTCAGCACCGCGCAGCACGCGGCGCTGCTGATGCTCGCCGAGCGAGTCGGTCGCGAGGTGACCGATGCGGAAGTGGCCGCGATGGTCGACCGGATGCGTGCGTTGCCGCCGCACGCCGGAGGTCAAGGCAGCGCTGGACACGTTGCGCGGCAGCCGACTCACCGTCGCCGCGCTCACCAACTCGGTGCAGGCGGTGGCGGAGGCGCAGCTGTCCACCGCCGGGCTCCGCGATCACTTCGATGTCGTCCTGTCCGCCGACAGCGTCCGGCAGCTCAAGCCCGGGCCGGAACCGTATCGAGCGGTGGCGAGCGCCACGGGGGTCGAGGTCGGCGAGGTGCGCCTCGTGGCAGCACATGCGTGGGACGTGGCCGGCGCGCTCGCCGCCGGGTGTGCTGCCGCTTTCGTCGCCCGGCCGGGGATGGTGCTCAGCCCGCTCGGCCCGCAACCTGATGTCGTGGTGCCGACATCGCCGATGTGGTGGACCAGATCCTCGTCCGCGACGCCTAGCGCGCGGAAGGGGTCCATCGTCGCGGACGTGCACGTTCTCAGGGCGTCACACCGAGCTGCCATGAGGGTCAGGTTGTCCCAGTAGATGCGGTGTGAGACGAACCTGCCGTCGCGTGCCTGGAGGAAGTCCGCGTAGGCGAAGGTGACCTGGTTGCCACTCGGCGGGATGGTCCCATCGGGCGTGACCATCGGGCCGGTGTGCCGCCCGGAGAAGATCGACTCGACGATGATCGTGTCGCCGACCTCGAAGGAGCGGACGATGTCGTGGACCCTCGACTCCTAGCGGCAGGCTAGGACGACTCGCTTCCCTTCGGCGCTGATCCGGCCTTTGTGCCGAGGGCACAACGGTCGGATGAGCGAGCTGGGAGTGGGTCAGTCGCCGTGGCTGTGGCCGGAGCCGTCGTCACTGCACGAGGCCGCGGGAGTCTCCACCTTGGCGGAGGCGACGCCCATCGTGCCGAGCACGAGGACGGCGGCGACCAGCAGCGAGCCGAGCAGCTGACGCCCCTGGGCCGGCGGTCGGAAATCGTCGTCGGACATGTCACCCCTTGAAGTAGGTGATGGCCATGGTCCACCACAGCAGGCAGAACAAACACGAGCACGGTGACGCCGAGGTACGGCAGCAGCCGGCCCAGCGGGCCGCCCGCGCGTACCGCGACGATCTTGACCGCGAGCACGCTCAGCAGCGAGATGCCCGCGAAGACGTGCAGCCGCGAGCCACCGCCCGCCTCCCACGCGTCGCCGACGTCGTAGTTGGTCACGCACAGGTACGACACGGTCAGGGCCACCAGCACGGCGGCGTCGCCGATGGCGCGGTGTGCACTGGCGGCCGGTGCGGGGCCGAGGAACCGCACCCGCACCAGCCCGTACGTCACCGTCATCAGCAGCACCTGGTAGCAGGCGAGCACCACCAGCACACAGGCCAGCAGCGTCTTGATCAGCGTGACCTGGCCCCCACCGTCGTCACCGCTCGCGAGCAGCAGCACGGGGTCCATGGTGGCCCTCCCGCGCCGGCGACGCAGCCACCGACGCGCGATCGAACACCTGTTCGATCGATGGCGTACGATGGCGTCATGGGTCCCACCCTCCAGCCGTCCCTGCTGGACGCCGCCGACGAGACGACGCTGCGGCCACTGAGCTGTCGCACCGAGCGCACCATGCTGACCAACGGCGCCTGGATCGACGTGTGCCGCTCGTGGGTCGCCGGGGCCGACGCCCTGTTCGAGCGGCTCGCCGACACCGTCCCCTGGCACGGCGAGCGGCGGGTCATGTACGACCGGGAGGTCGACGTGCCCCGGCTGCTGTCCTTCTACGGCGAGGACGACGACCTGCCCGACCCCGCCCTCGACCAGGCCCGCGACGCCCTGAGTGCGCACTACGCCGCCGAGCTCGGGGAGCCGTTCCGCACCGCGGGGCTGTGCTACTACCGCGACGGACGCGACAGCGTCGCCTGGCACGGCGACCGGATCGGGCGCAGCCGCCACCAGGACACCCTGGTGGCGATCGTGTCGCTCGGAGCCCCGCGTCAGCTGGCGCTGCGGCCGCGCGGTGGAGGGACGTCACGCCGCATCGCCCTCGGGCCGGGAGACCTGCTGGTGATGGGTGGGTCGTGCCAGCGCACCTGGGACCACGCGGTGCCCAAGACCGCGCGACCGGTCGGGCCGCGGATCAGCGTCCAGTTCCGGCCGCGCGGGGTGCGCTGAGGCCGATTCCGGAGACCTCGGAAACGGCCGCCGCGAACGTCCCGCGCTGTTAGCGTGACCGGCGGAGAGATGCCGTGCCGGGGTCGCCCGCGCGGCTGGCCACGGAGCACGGCATGACCGACCTGCACACGCCCGACAGCGACGCACGCAACCCGCGCAACCCGGGTGGCGAGCTGACGGACACCAGCGACATGTTCCTGCCGCACACCGTGTTCCGGCGTGAGTTCCGGCTGGCCGCCAAAGCGGTGCGACGGGTGCCGCCGGGCGACACCGAGCAGGCGGCGTACGCGGCCGACATGCTGACCTTCGTTGTCGAGGCGCTGACCCACCACCACCAGAACGAGGACGCGCTGCTGTGGCCGCGGCTGCACGAGCGCGCGCCCAAGGAGGTCGAGCCGATCGTCGACCTGATGGAGGACCAGCACGAGCACATCCACGAGGTGCTGGTCCGCGCCCAGCGCCAGCTGGACACCTGGCAGGGCGACCCGTCGGAGGCCAATCGGGAGGCGCTGGCCGGCACCATGGAGGAGGCGTACGCCGCCCTCGACGAGCACCTGGCCGCCGAGGAGCAGCAGATCCTTCCGATCGCGGCCCGGCACGTCAGCGCCGAGGAGTGGGAGGAGATGGCCGAGCGCGGCATGGAGTGGATCCCCAAGGACAAGCAGCTGTTGGCGCTCGGGTCGATGCGCTACTCCGCGCCCCCCGAGGTGTTCGCCCGGAAGGTTGCTCCCGACCTGCCTCGGCTGCTGCGCCCCTTCCTGCTGCGGATGGCGGACCGGAAGTTTCGCCAGGTCGCGCTGCGGCTCCACGGCACCGCCACCCCGTGAGCTGAGTCGTGAAGTTCCCCGGTGCGTCGTGGAAGCCGGTCACCCGGTACCAGTCGGGTGAGCTGCGCCAGCCGATGACGCCGCGCCGGCTCGTCCTGCACACGGCGCAGTGGGGCGACCCGACGATGCACGCCTACTTCAACGTGTCCGGGCGAGCCACCCCGCACTTCTTCGTGAACGCTGCCGGCAAGGCCGAGCAATACATCGACACCGACTTCCGCGCGTCGGCCTGCCTGGAGGGCAACCACGACTGCATCGCAGTGGAGTCGTGGGACGGCCACCCGGACTGGCCGGGAGGCGAGGTGCCGGACTGGACGCCGGAGCAGGAGGAGTGGCTCGCCGAGCTGGCCGTCTGGTGCCACCAGGAGCACGGCATTCCGGTGGAACGGCTCGGCTCGTCTGCCCCGGGAGAGGCCGGCATCGGCTGGCACCGGATGGGGATCGACGGCAACTTCCCGACCGGACTGCTGGCGGGCCGGGCCGCTGGCGGGGAGCACTGGTCAACCAGCGGCGGCAAGGTCTGTCCCGGCGACAAGAAGATCCGCGGCATCGTCGAGCGGATCATCCCCCGCGCGCAGCAGCTCGTGAACGGAGACGACATGCCCGGCTTCGAAGACAAGATCCCCGGTACCGACGGCAAGACGCTGGGCGACGCGCTGCGCGCGGCGTTGCAGACCCGGGAGGCGTTGAAGGCCTTCCGGGAAAACCTTGCCGAGCGGGACCGCACGGCCCGCGAGGAGCTGCTCGCGGTGATCGACGCCCTGCCCGACGCCGCGACCCGCAAGGACGTCCGCGAGGTCGTCTCGAAGCAGCTCGACAAGCAGAAGAAGGCCGAGCCGATCATTTGACGGGTGGGCTGCACCGTGGCCAGATCGTGGGTGATGCGCCACCTGCCGCGTCACGTGGTGGGCCCCGTGGGACTCGAACCCACAACCCGCGGGTTAAAAGCCCGCTGCTCTGCCAGTTGAGCTAGAGGCCCGGGCCGGGCAGCCGCCTTCGCGTACGAGGGCTGCGGCACCCAGGGATCGACCCCGCAGCCTACGGCCTCCCGGCCCGAGTTTTCGCAGCCCAGCCAGCGACAACGGTGCTGACCCAGCGCTACAGCGCTGGGGAAGCGGCACTTTCGCAACCCAGGCTGCGAAAACTCAGCAGCGGTTGCGTCGTAGGACCACCAGACAATGGCGGGCTGCCCTTGCGCGGCCACACAGTGGTGAGTGCCGGGTCGGATGTCCCGGCGCATTCCTGCCCAGACAACGGAGGACCACCGTGAACCGCTCCCGCACCGTTCGTATCGCCGGCTCGGCCGGCGCCCTGTTCCTCGCGCTCGGCGTCGTGAGCGCGACCCCGGCCTTCGCCGGCGACGACGAGGTGATCCGCAACGGCAACTGCTCCGGCAGCGCCGACTGGAAGCTCAAGACCAAGACCGACGACGGCGGCCTCGAGGTCGAGGGTGAGGTCGACAGCAACACCAGCGGCCAGCAGTGGACGTGGCGGATCATGCACAACGGCAACACCGCCGCCCGCGGCACCGCCACCACTCGCGGCCGCAGCGGCTCGTTCAGCGTCGAGCGTCGCATCGCCAACTCGCCCGGCACCGACAGCATCGGCTTCCGTGCGCACAACGCGGGCTCGGGGCAGACCTGCCGGGGCCACCTGAACTTCTGACCCGCCGACTCACCCCCGCCGGAGGACGCGCCCGTGGCGTCCTCCGGTGAGGGCGTTGTCCTCGACGGCGAGCCCGCCGGCCACCAGTACGTGCCGGACACCGGTCGCCAGCTGCCAGGGGTCGTCGAAGGTCGCCCGGTCGGTGATCCGCGCGGGGTCGAAGACGGCGATGTCGGCGACCGCTCCCTCCCGCAGTACGCCGCGGTCGGGCAGCCCCGCCCTCGAGGCGGGCAGCGATGTCATCGAACGGACCGCCTCGGGCAGGTCGAGCGTGCCGCTCTCGCGCACGTACCTGCCCAGCACCCGGGCGAAGGTGCCGAAGCTGCGTGGGTGCGGACGCCCGGGCCCGCTGGGCCGCAGCGTCCAGCCGTCGCTGGCCACGCTGCTCAGCGGGTGCGCCAGCACCGTGGTCATGTCCTCCTCGGCCATGCCGTGGTGGACGATCGAGACCGACCCGTCGTTGTCCACGAGCAGCCGCAGCGTCGCGTCGGCCGGGTCGCCGCCGTCGCCGGCGAGGTCGGCCAGCGAGCACCCGACCGCGTCGTCGGTTTCCGGCACCTCGGCCACCACCACGCCGGCCGGGTCGACGGCGCCGGCGAGCAGCTCGGACAGCTCGGCGTGCACCCGGGCGCGGGCGTCCGGCTCGGACAATCGGGCGAGCATCCGGTCGACACCGCCGTCCATCGCCCATTCGGGCAGCAGCGTGGTGAGCGTGGTTGACGAGGCGGTGTACGGGTAGACGTCGCAGGTCACGTCCGTGCCGTGCTCGGCCGCATCGGCGATCAGCGCGAGCGCGTCCACGACGAGCCCGTGATTGGCGCGGCCCGCGGACTTGAGGTGCGAGATCTCGAGCCGGACGCCGCTCGCGGCGGAGGTGTACAGCGCCTCCCGGACGGCGTCGAGGAGGGCAGCTCCCTCGTTGCGCATGTGGGTGGAGTAGAGCAGTCCGTGGTCGGCGGCGACCTCCGCCAGCGCGGTGATCTCGGACGGATCCGCGTAGCACCCGGGGGCGTACACCAGACCGGTGGAGAAGCCGTGCACCCCCTGCTCGGCGGCTTGCGCGAGCAGCCGCTGCATCTCCCGGACCTCGTCGTGATCCGGCTGGCGGTCATCGGTGCCCAGCACGGCCAGCCGCAGCGCCGAGTGGCCGACCTGCAGCACGATGTTGACGCCCGGTTCGGTGGCGTCGACGGCCTCCGCGTAGCCGCCGGCGTCGTGCCAGCTCCAGTCCAGCTCCGAGTCCAGGAACGACGTCGCCCGCGCGAGCAGCGGTGAGTCGGTGCGCGGGAACGGCGAGAACCCGCAGTTGCCGGTGACCAGCGTCGTCACGCCTTGCGCCAGCGCGGTGTCCGCGCCGGGGTGGCCGGTGATGCTGAAGTCGGCGTGCGAGTGCAGGTCGACGAATCCCGGGGAAACCACCGCGTCGGTCGCGTCCAGCACGGTGCGGCCGGTAAGCGTCCCGGGGTCGGCCACCGCGCTGATCCGGCCGTCCGTCACGCCGACGTCGCCAGCTGTGGCCGGCGCGCCGGTGCCGTCGATGATGGTGCCGCCGGTGATCACCAGATCGGTACGAGTCACGTCAGGAACACCAGCAGCACCGTGTACAGAGCGCACGACGGGATCAGGACGAGCCACCCGGTGTAGAGCAGGGCCCGCAGGTTTGTGGACTGCGCCAACCCCATGGCGCCGATCATGTTGGCGTTCGGGAACGGCCCGTACGTGTCGGCCTTCGAGGCCCACAGCAGCACGATGACCCACGCCCCGGAGCCGATCCCCAGCGTCGCGGCGACCGGGCCGAACACTTCGTCGATCAGCACCACCTGCGCCGCGGTGGCGCCGGGCACGCCGACCCACCCCAGCAGCGCAATCGCGAGCACGAACACCAGCCCCGACGAGTTCTCCAGCCGCGGGCCGTAGTGGTCGAGCAGCACCTCGAACGGCGCGAGCGCGTCGATCACCAGGAACAGCGCGGCCAGCAGCCAGAACAGCATGAAGATGCTCAGCAACCTGGCCGCGCCGCGGTACATGTGCGAGGCGACCTCGGTCAACGGCAGTCGGGCGGCGACACCGGTGACGATCCCGAGCAGCGGCAGGGCCAGCAGCGGGAACGTCACGCCGGCCTCGGTGGTCGTGGCGTACACGGCGCTCGCGACCAGCAGCGTGAGGAACACCGCGGTTGCCCGGCTGGCGTGCGGACGGTCCTCCTCCGGCGGCGCCTCGACGTCGGTGTAGTAGTCGTCGGTCGCGGCGGTGCGGCGCTGGATCCACGGCACGATGAACATGGCGGCGACCAGCGACACGGCGGCGATCGGTGCGGCGCCGTAGCGCAGGTAGGTCAGGTAGTCGACGTCGGCGGCGGTCATGATCGCGACGTTCGACCCCGCGAACGGCGCCAGCGCCAGTCCCGCGCACCCGCCGACGAACATCATCGAGGCGGTGGCCGAGCGGGTGAACCCCATCCGCGCGGCGACCGGGATCAGGATCGGGGCCGCGATCGCCAGCGCACCGGCCAGCGTGCCCAGGCTGGCGACGAGCACCAGGCAGGACAGCATCACCCCGAGCTGCACGGCCCGGTTGCTGCCCTCACCCGCCAGCCGAAGCACCGAGCGGACGACGGTCTCGGCGACGCCGGTCACCCGCAGGACCTCGCCGACGCCGGCGCCGAGCATGATGATCAGCCCGATCGCGGTGACCTCGCTGGCCAGCGACTCACCGAGCAGCTCTCCCACCTCGACTGGCGACTGCTGGGCGATGAGCACCCCGCCGAGCAGGCTGACCACGGTCGCGACCACGAGGTCCATCCCGGCCAGGCAGAGCACGGCGTACATCACGATGGGCGCGAGTCCCCACAGCGTGGGCGAGCCGGCGCCGAAGCCGGCCGCCGCGCAGGTCACCAGGCCGACGAGGGCCAGCCCGTTGACGACGGCTCGGTGCCGCGGGGACTGCTCGGTGGCGTACGCGATCGCGCTGTCGCGGCGGCCGTCAGGGCCGGTGGAGGTCGTCGCGGGCGTCGACTGCTCGGGCATCGGTCGGAGCGTGGCTCGCCGGTCAGTACACCGAGACGTGTACGTGGTCGTAGTGGTTGGCCGTCACCGAGCCGCGGTCCGGGAACCAGCGCCAGCCCTCGCTGGCCCGCTGGACGGTCCAGATGTGCTGCGCCCACAGGATCTCGCTGACGCCCAGCGCCGAGGCGTTGGCCTGCACGTAGTCGGCGATCTGCTGCCCGAGGGTCGAGTTGCTGTAGACCATGATGTCCAGCGCCTGACCGGTGCCGTGGTCGCCGTCGTCGCCCGGCCGCAGGCCGCCCCAGGTCTGCACGTCGGGGAACGCCGCGCACACCGCCCGGTAGACGCTCACGGCGTTGCTGGTGAGTCCGCTCTCGATGGAGGAGCCGTCCGAGCACGGCGCCGACGACAGCCCGCCGGAGATCGCGGCCACCTCCGGGTCGGGCTCAGGCTTCTCGTCGGCGAGGTACTCAGCGTTCACCCACGCGAGGGAGTCGTCGTAGCTGATCTGCGCCCAGGCACCGTCGATGACACCGGTCGCCCCGACCTTCTCGCCGGTGTCGAGCACGGCCAGCAACCGGAACTGCTCACCCGGCCCGGACCAGACGTTGAGGTCCTCGGTGAGCCACTGGTCCTCGAGGTCGACGATCACGGCCTTGGTCGCCGCTCGCCCGTCCGCACGCTGCACGTTGGCGGGCGGGGTCGAGGCCCGGTCGCTGCCCGACCGCGACACGTCGTGGTGGCTGGGCACCTGGCGGGTGGGCGCGGCGCCGGCCAGCGGCGTCGGCTCCTGGGCGGGCTCGGTGTCGGGGCTGCTCGCGGTGGCCATCGTGATCGTCGCGAGGGCGGCCAGCGCAGCGGCGGCGGGGACGCCGAGCTTCCGGACCCGCGCAGAGGCGGGGACGGACTGCTTGTGGCGGCCTGAGGCCACGTCGAATCACCTGGCGTCGCGACGGGGGCGGAAGCACCCATGCAAGCACAGGTGGCGCGCTGCCCGCGAGTCGAGCGCAGCCGGATCGGTCGTCTGGCGGCAGGTCAGACCCGGGCGTTGTGTGCGGAGTCACTGCTTGACTGGTCTTGTGAGCCAGCAGCCCCCACCGGTGCCGTGGCAGGCCGTGCCGTGGCGCAGGCCGATGCGGCCCCGCGACGAGCACGAGGAGCACCGCGCCGCCACCGCGCTGGAGCTGCTCTTCGACCTGTCGTTCGTGGTGGCGATCGCCCAGGCCGCGGCCGGGCTCGCGCACGACGTCGTCGCCGACCACGCGGCTGCGGGACTGGTCGACTACCTGCTGGTCTTCTTCGCCATCTGGTGGGCGTGGATGAACTTCACCTGGTTCGCCTCGGCCTACGACACCGACGACGTGCCGTACCGGTTGCTCACCATGCTGCAGATGAGCGGCGTCCTGGTGCTGGCGGCCGGCATCCCGCGGGCGTTCGAGAGCGAGGACTTCGGCGTCGTCGTGGCGGGGTACTTCATCATGCGCGTCGCGATGGTCGCCCAGTGGTTGCGGGCCGCCGGGTCCGATCCCTACCGGCGGGCGACGGCGCTCAAGTACGCGGCCGGCATCGGGGTGCTGCAGGTGCTGTGGCTGGGCCGGCTCTGGCTGCCGGACGAGCTGCTGCTGGGGTCGTTCCTGCTGCTAGCCGTCGGCGAGATGGTGGTCCCGTACGTCGCGGAGGGCCGCACCATGACGCCGTGGCACCCGCACCACATCGCCGAGCGCTACGGCCTGCTGACGATCATCGTGCTCGGCGAGAGCGTGTTCGCGGCCACAGTGGCCGTCGAGAAGGGCATCGACACCGGCGCCGTCGGCAGCGGGCTGCTCGTCGTCGCGATCTCGGGCCTGGTGCTGCTGTTCGGCGCGTGGTGGCTGTACTTCATGGAGCCGTCCGGCGACGGCCTGGCCAACCGCCGCGGCTGGTCGTTCGTCTTCGGCTACGGCCACTACGGGATCTTCGCCGCGCTCGCGGCTGTGGGCGCCGGGCTCGAGGTCGCGATCGAGGCGTCGATCCACCACGTGGCCGCACCACCGCTGCTGGTGGCGTACGCGGTGGCCGCCCCCGTCGCCGGCTACCTGCTCGTGCTGCTGGCGATCTTCGCCCCGGTCACCGGCGGCGACGTCCTCCCGCCGGTGCTCCTCGCCACCGGCGCGGCCGTCGTGGCCGTGCTGCCGTTCGGCACCGAGCTGTGGTCCGCGTCGGTGGTGGTGGCGCTCGTCGCGACTGTGCTGGCCGGGCTGGTCGCGGTGGCGGTCGCCCGACAGCACCGGGTCACCGGCAGGATGGCGCGGTGACCGACTGGAGCACGCTGTCCCACCTGGAATGCCCGCGCTGCGGTGCCCGGCTCGACGCGACCCGGCTGCAGGGGGTCTGCCCCGACGACGGCTCGCCGCTGCTGGCCCGCTACGACCTGGACGCGGTCGGCATCCAGCCCGCCGACGTGGCGACCCGGGCCCCGGACCTGTGGCGCTACCACGAGCTGCTGCCGGTGTCGGCCCCCGAGCACGTGGTGAGCCTCGGCGAGGGCATGACGCCCCTGCTGGCGGCACCGCGGCTCGGTGCCGAGCTGGGCGTGGAGCGGTTGCTGGTCAAGGACGAGGGCCTGCTGCCGACCGGGTCGTTCAAGGCCCGGGGGGCCGCAGCGGGGGTGTCGCGGGCCCGCGAGCTCGGCGCCCGCGCGCTGGCGATGCCGACCAACGGCAACGCGGGTGCGGCCTGGGCCGCGTACGCCGCCCGGGCCGGACTGCCGATGCTGGTGGCGATGCCGGTCGACGCGCCGCGCATCACCCGCGCCGAGTGCGTGGCGACGGGTGCCGACCTGCGGCTGGTCGACGGCCTGATCTCCGACGCCGGTCGGCTGGTGGCAGCGGGAACGGCTGCCAGCGACCTCGACTGGTCCGACGTGGCGACGCTCAAGGAGCCGTACCGCATCGAGGGCAAGAAGACGATGGGCTTCGAGATCGCCGAGCAGCTCGGCTGGCGGATGCCGGACGTGATCGTCTACCCCACCGGCGGCGGGGTCGGCCTGATCGGGATCCACAAGGCCCTCACCGAGCTGTCTCGACTCGGCTGGGTGAGCGGACCGCTGCCGCGGCTGGTGGCGGTGCAGGCGACCGGGTGCGCACCGATCGTGCGCGCGTACGAGGCGGGGGCGACGGAGTCCGAGCCCTGGGTCGGCGCCCGCACGGTGGCGTTCGGCATCACGGTGCCCAAGGCGCTGGGCGACTTCCTGGTCCTGGAGGCGGTCCGCGAGACCGGCGGCACCGCGGTGGCGGTCGACGACGACGAGCTGCTCGCCGACGTGCTGCTGACCGGGCGGCTCGAGGGGCTGTTCATCTGCCCGGAGGGTGCCGCGGCGGTCTCGGCCGTGCGGCGGCTGCGGAATCAGGGCTGGATCGCGGCGGACGACGAGGTGGTGGTGCTCAACACCGGCGCCGGCATCGTCTACCCCGAGACCGTGACCGTCGACGCGCCGGTGACGCCCGCCGACGGCGCGCTGCAGCTGGACTGACCGCGTCCGACTGGATCGGCGCAGACAGCCGCCCGGCTGCATCTCCCTCGAGAACACGCGGCCGGGCGGCTGGTCTGGTGCAGATCGTAGGGGGAGTCCCCCACCCTCAGGTGGTCACTCCTTCTCGCGCTCCTTCTCCTTCAGCGCGACGGCGCTGCGCTCCTTCTCCTTCAGGGCGGAGCTGCGCTCCTTCTCCTTCAGAGCCGAGCTGCGCTCCTTCTCCTTCAGGGCGGAGCTGCGCTCCTTCTCCTTCAGGGCGGAGGTGCGCTCCTTCTCCTTGGCCGGCGCGACGCGCTCCTTCTCCTTGGCCGTGGCGACGACCCGCTCCTTCTCCCGGCCACCGTTCTTGTCGGAGGCGACGGCAGCGCCAGAGGCGGCGCCGAGGGCGAGTGTGGCAACAGCCGCGGTGGCGACCAGGCGACGGGCGATGACCTTCATGGTGACTCCCTCTCCGGCAGGCGACCGCCGGGTGGTGCGTGACGGCGGGTGTTGTCACCCTGTGTCACACGGTGCGTCGGCCGCCGCTCCCGGTCGGCCTCTGACACCCCTGAGCATGCCCTAAAGTCACGCTGTGTGGCTAGCCCACTACATAATGTAATTAACAGGCGGGACCATGTGACTGAGGGTGACATCAGCCGTCCGGTCGATCAGCCCGCCAGCAGGTCCCACACCTCGGCGTCCACCTGCGGGGTGTTTGTCATGCCATGGGCGGCGCGGAACGCACCGACCGAGGCAGAGGTGCGCTGGCCGAGGAATCCGGTCCGCAGCCGGTCGGGCATGCCCAGCGCCACCTGCAGCGCGTAGACCGCGGTCCCGGCCGACGAGCGGTGCAGCTCGGGGCTGCCGTGCTCGATGCCCCACCGGGCCGCCTGTCGCGGGCGCCACGACGGCACCGACTGGGTACGGCTGCCGGGCTCGAGGCTGGCCCACGTGGGCTTGTCGAGCGCTCCGGTCCGGGGCAGGTCATGGCTCAGCTGATAGGAAAGCAGCTTCTTGCGGGTGGTGGTGTTCAGCGTGCCGGTGGCCGAGACGCCGAGCAGGTGCTGTGCCCTGCGGACGCTGTCGCCGGAGTTGCCGAGCCAGGCGAAAGGCCGGCTCGAGCCGCGCGGTGAGGTCTTCGGCTCCGGGCAAGGCGTCGTACGCGTCGGCGATCCTGCGGCGGCGACGGCCGGTGATCCGCCGAAGAACACGCAGGTCCCGTAGTCGACGGGTGCGACCCGGCCCTTCCAGAACGAGGTCGTGCCGCGGGCGCCGTTCCAGGACAGCGAGATGTGGATGTGCGAGGTGTGCGGGTCGCTGCCGCTGTAGTCGCGCCAGCCGGGCGAGTACGACGCCCAGATCTTGCGGTTGTAGATCACGTACATGATCCCGAGCCGGCGGGCCATGGCGCCGGGCTTGCCGTCGCGTCCGGGTTTGATCAACCAGGACAGGAAGTCGCCGGCGGTGCGGCGCTCGGCCGGGTTGCCCATGCTGAGCATCCAGTCGAAGGCGCGACCGTCCTTGTGCTCGGACTGCCCGCCGCTGGCGCACGACCTGATGGCGCCACCGTTGCCGCCGTGGTCGTAGGCGCGCAGCAGCAGGTCGCGCAGCTTGGCCGTGCCCTTCAGCGGGCCTGCCGCGCAGGACAGCTGGGGCTGGTACGGGGCGGGTGCCTCGATGGCCGATCCCCAGTTCGCCTGGGCCGGGAGGCCGCGCGGGTGGTCGGGCATCGGGACCGGAGGTCCGGTGGGGGCGGCGCCGATGCCGGGGGCGTCGGCGGGGGTGCCGGGCAGGGTGCCTGGCGAGCGTGGACCTGTGCCCGGATCTGCGACCGCGGCACGCTGGGCAAAAGCGCCCGTAACCAGGGCGACGAGGGCTAAAGTGACGAGCAGGGAGCGTCCCGACGTACGGCGCATCGGTCGGACCAGTGGGACGTACATGCGGAACCCCTCGTCGACTCGGTGTATCCATGCTCGGGACACCGGCGGTACGAGGGCGACCGCAGGGTCGGGATTCTGACCGGTTGGGCCACGGGGAGTGGGCCGGGTGGGGCATGCTTGCCTCATCCAACAGGAGGAGGGAGGACCTGTGAGCGAGCAAGTGGACGTGCGCGTGCACGACGAGAACGTCTTGGCGGAGATCGAGCTCACCAGCGACCTCATGATCGCCGCCTCCGAGCACGACGGTCCGCTCTCCCAGGAGCAGGTCGACACGATCCTCGGGCTGCGCTGAGCGCCGCTCCGACGGTCAGGGGTCCAGCAGCTCCGAGCCCAGCACCTGGCCACGCCGCCGGTGCACCACGAACAGCTGGCCCGGCTCCAGCCGCACGTCGCCCAGCCCCAGCGCCTCGAACACCCACGGCAGCACCGGTCGGTGCGTGCACAGCACGGTGCGCTGCTTGCCCTTGAGCTGACCGCGCACCGTCTCGCGGACCGAGCGTCGCCCGGCCTTGTCCTCGCTGAGCTGGGGACCCTCCTCGAGCCGCACCGCCCGGCCGCGCCGTCGCCGCTGCGCGTACGGCTCGACGGTCTGCAGGCACCGGGTCGCGTCGCTGCTCACCGCCACCTTGACGTCGTAGGCCGCCAGCAGCGGCACCAGCCGTGCGGCCTGCTCGCGCCCGGTGCTGTCCAGGGGGCGTACGGCGTCGTCGCCGGTCCAGGTCTTGCGCGGCTTCGCGTTGCCGTGCCGCAGCACCAGCAGCGGCGAGGTGCGGTGCAGGTCTCCGCGGACGGCGCGACCGAACTCCTCGAGCACGGCGGCGTCGCGCGCGTACGTCAGCCGCTTGCCCGCCTTGTCGACGTCGATCCAGCGCACGTCGTCGATCTCGTCGTTGGGCTGGTACGCGTCGGCCGCCCGGGCGGCCTTGGCGTCGACCGGCCGGGCGCACCAGTACGTCACCTGCTTGACGTCGCCCGGAGGGTTGTTGAGCCGGTACTCGTGCCGGACCAGGCGGGGGCCGAGCCGGATACGGACGCCGGTCTCCTCCTGCACCTCGCGGACCGCGGTGACGGGCAGCGTCTCGCCGGGGTCGAGCTTGCCCTTGGGAAACGTCCAGTCGTCGTAGCGGCCGCGGTGCACGAGCAGCACCTGCATCGTGTCGCCGACCTTCCGCCACACCACGGCGCCTGCGGCCTCGACGGGTCGGTCGGTCACGGGCCAAGTCTGGCAGCCGGGGGGCGGGCATGATGACCGGCGTGCGCCGCACCCTGATCGCCGTCGCCGTGCTCGCCGTCGCCGTCGTCGGCGGCGTGGTCGCGGCGCGCACGGCGCCCGACCCCCGGCCGGACCTGCTGGCGGCGCTCGGCGCGCTGCCGGCCGACGGCGAGACGGCCAACGTCACCGACTGGACCGCGGTCCGCGACCTGCTGGACGTGCCCGCCTCCGACGTCGACGACCCGGCCACGCTGCGCCGGGTGCTCACGCAGGGCTTCTCGACCGACCTCGTCGGCGTCTCGCCGCTGGCCGAGGCGGCACCGGTGATGGCGGCCGCGTACGGCTGGTCGGTGGTCGGCAGCGAGTGGGAGGCCTTCGGTCAGTCCCGCGACGGTGCCGTGGCGGTGGTGTCCCTCGGTGACCTGGAGGCCGACGACGTGCTGGCGGGTCTGGCCGACCTCGGGTACGCCCCGCCCACCGGCGACACCGACGACGCGGGCGGCGTCTGGTCCGGTGGTCCCGACGTCGTGGCGGCGGTGGACCCCTCGCTGAGCCCGGTGCTCGGGCACGTGGCGGTGCTCGCCGACGAGGGGCTGGTCGTGGCTTCGGACGCGCCCGAGTACGCCGCAGCACGCGGTCGCGGTGATCCGCGGCGACGAGCCCTCGATGGCCGACGAGCCCGACGTGGCGGCCACCGCGCTGCGGCTGCTGGACGACCCTGTCGTCGTCGTGCACCGCGGCGAGCGGGGGTGCGCCGTCACCTCGCTGCGCACCGCGTCGGAGCCCGACCGGGTGGTCGCCCGGCGGCTGGTCGAGGCGGGGGAGCCGCTGGCGGCGTACGACGCGCTCGGGCTCGGCCTGAATGTCAGTTCCGAGGGCTCCGCGCTGGACGTCGCGTTGCACTTCGCCGACGGCGCCGAGGCGCTGGCCCAGGAGTCGGTGCGGGTGGCGCTGACCCGCGGCGACGCGCTGGCCCAGGGCGGTGCGTGGTCGGACCGGTTCCAGCAGGTCGAAGCGTCGGTCACCGGCGCCGACCTGGTGCTGCGGCTGGTCAGCGACGACCGCCAGGCCCGGATGCTGTCCGACCTCGGCACCGGCGGCCTGCTGTTCGCCTCCTGCCCGGCTTGACCGCGAGTCAGCCGAATCGGCCGGAGATGTACGCCTCGGTGGAGGGCTCGTCGGGGTTGGAGAACATCTTGGTGGTGGCCGCGAACTCGACCAGCCGGCCGGGCTTGCCGGTGCCCGCGAGGTTGAAGAACGCGGTCTCGTCCGACACCCGGGCTGCCTGCTGCATGTTGTGGGTGACGATGACGATCGTGTAGTGCTCCTTGAGCTCGTGGATGAGGTCCTCGATCGCGCTGGTCGAGATCGGGTCGAGGGCCGAGCAGGGCTCATCCATCAGCAGCACCTGCGGCTCGACGGCGATGGCGCGGGCGATGCAGAGCCGCTGCTGCTGGCCACCGGACAGCCCGGACCCGGGGCGGGGAAGCCGGTCCTTGACCTCCTCCCACAGGTTGGCCGCGCGCAACGAGCGCTCGCAGATCTCCTCGGCCTCGGCCTTCGACATCTTCTTGCTGTTCAGCTTCATCCCGGCGAGCACGTTGTCGCGAATCGACATGGTGGGAAAGGGATTGGGCCGCTGGAAGACCATGCCGATCTCGCGTCGCACCGCGACCGGGTCGACGTCGGAGGCGTACAGGTCCTGCCCGTCGACGAGAACCTTGCCCTCGACCCTGGCGCCGGGGATCACCTCGTGCATCCGGTTCAGCGAGCGCAGGAAGGTCGACTTGCCGCACCCCGACGGGCCGATGAACGCGGTGACCTGGCGGGCCGGGATGGTGACCGTGACGTCCTCGACCGCCTTGAAGTCGCCGTAGTAGATGTCCAGGTCGGACACCTCGATGCTCTTGGCCACGACTCGCTCCTCGGTGGTGGTCAGCGACCGGTCTTGGGGGAGAACACGAAGGACATGATCCTCGCTACCAGGTTGAGCGCGAGCACGATCAGGATCAGCACCAGCGCGGCGCCCCAGGCCCGCTCGATGCCGTCCTGGGTCACGCCGGGTTGCGTGAACTGGTAGTAGACGTAGATCGGCAGCGACTCCATCCGACCGTGGAACGGGTCGAGGTTCAGCGAGTCGGTGGTGCCCACGATGATCAGCAGCGGAGCGGTCTCGCCGATGACCCGGGCGATGGCGATGGTGATGCCGGTGCCGATGCCGGCCGAGGCGGTCCGCAGCACCACCTTGACGATCGTGCGCCACCGCGGCACGCCCAGCGCGTACGCCGCCTCGCGCAGCTCGTTGGGCACCAGCTTGAGCATCTCCTCGGTCGCCCGCACGACCACCGGGATCATCAGCACCGACAGCGCGACCGAGCCGCCGAACCCGAGCCGCACCCCGCTGCCGAAGAAGAGCTCGAACAGCGCGTACGCGAACAGCCCGGCCACGATCGACGGGATGCCGGTCATCACGTCGACGAGGAAGGTGATCCACCGGGCCAGCCGCCCGGTGCCGTACTCGACGAGATAGATGGCGGTGAACAGGCCGATCGGGACCGACATCAGCGTGGCCAGCCCGGTGATGATCAGCGTTCCCCACATGGCGTGGTAGAGCCCGCCGCCCTCGCCCACGATGTTGCGCATGGACGAGGTGAAGAAGGTGGCCGACAGCGCGCCGATGCCGTTGTCGACGACCGTCCAGACCAGGCTGACCAGCGGGAGCAGCGCCACGCCGAACGCGGTGGCGACCAGGCCGGTGACCAACCGGTCGCTGGCCTTCCGGCCGCCCTCGACGCGGCGGCTGGCCGCCCAGATCCCGGTTAGGTAGCAGAGCACCGCGACCGTCACCGCGCCCGGTACGCCGCCCCCGAGCGTCGCCGCTACGACCGCACCGACGACCGCGGAGCCGACGAGGACCACCCACGGCGCGTACGCCGGCAGTGTCGGCTGCAGCAGGGACCGGTCGACGGGGCTGCGGGGCGTCGTGTCGAGGGCGGTGGCCACGTCAGTTCGCCCCCGAGAACTCGCTGCGGCGGTTGACGATCGCGCGGGCCGCGAAGTTGACCGCGAAGGTCAGCACGAACAGCACCAGCCCGGTCGCGA
Organism: uncultured Actinomycetota bacterium; assembly: GCA_963785115.1. GTDB lineage: Bacteria > Actinomycetota > Actinomycetes > Propionibacteriales > Nocardioidaceae > JACCWP01. The sequence continues at coordinate 8,652 of CAWATY010000006.1, read as the reverse complement.
TGAGCACCGAGACCCGGGTGCCGGTCGCCTCGGGGAACTGCAGCGCGATGTTGGAGGCGATGGTGCTCGGGTTCTGCGACCCGAGCAGGTTGGCCGAGTAGAGGATCGCCGGCGAGAGCACGAGCGTGACCGCGAGCGTCTCGCCGAGCGCCCGGCCGAGCCCGAGCATGGCCGCGCTCACGATCCCCGACCGCCCGTACGGGAAGACCGCCATCCGGATCATCTCCCAGCGGGTGGCCCCGAGCGCGAGCGCTGCCTCCTCGTGCAACCGCGGGGTCTGCAGGAAGATCTCGCGGCACAGTGCGGTGATGATCGGCAGGATCATCACCGCGAGCACGATCCCGGCGGTGGCCATGTTCCGGCCGGACGACACGACCGGTCCCTCGAACAGCGGGATGAACCCGAGGTGGTCCGCGAGCCAGTCGTAGACCGGCAGCACGTGCGGGGCCAGGAAGATGATCCCCCACAGGCCGAACACCACGCTCGGCACAGCGGCCAGCAGGTCGATCAGGTAGCCGAGGGACTGGGCCAGCCGCCGCGGCGCGTAGTGCGAGATGAACAGCGCGATGCCGATGGACAGTGGCGTCGCGATCACCAGCGCGATGGTGGCCGCGACGACGGTGCCGAAGGCCAGCGGCCCGACGTACTGCCAGAAGGAGTCCTTGGGGCTGGTGAACTCCTTGGCCGCCGTGAAACCGGGGTAGCCCTCGACCAGCAGGAAGATCGCGACGCCCGCCAGGGTCAGCAGGATCAGCACCCCCGCGCCGAGCGCGGTGCCGGAGAAGATCCGGTCGCCCGGTCGGCGCACAGGGGTGGTGATGTCGGGGGGCTCAGTCGTCACTGTCATCGATCGTGTCCCAGGTGGGCGGTGGCGGTCCACACCGGGCCCCGAGCCCCGGCACGGACCACCGTCCGGCGACCCGTCAGCTCGTCTGGATCGCGTCGACCGCGGCCAGCGCCTGATCGCGCACGGTGCTGGAGAGGGGAGCCGAGCCCGCGGCCTCGGCCGCGTCCTGCTGGCCCTCCTCGCTGAGCACGTACTCCAGGAAGGCCTTGACCAGGCCGGCCTTCTCGGCGTCGTCGTACTCGGTGCAGGCGAGGTGGTACGAGACCAGCACGATCGGGTAGACGCCCGACTCCTCGGTGTCGCGGGCGACGTCGTAGGCGATGTCGGTGTCGCTGCGACCCTCGACGACGGTCGAGGCCTCGAGGACTGCGGCTGCGGCCTCGGGGGAGTAGCTCACGAACTCGTCACCCACCCCGATGCTGGCGGTGCCGAGGTCGCCGGCCTGGCTGGCGTCGGCGTAGCCGACCGAGCCCTCACCCGCGCCGACCGCCTGCACGACACCGCTGGTGCCCTGCGCGCCCTCGCCGCCCAGGCCACCCGGCCAGGTCTCCACCGGGCCGTCGGTCCAGACGTCGGCCGCGACTGCGTCGAGGTAGGCGGTGAAGTTCTCGGAGGTGCCCGACTCGTCGGAGCGGTGCACCGGGTTGATCTCGAGGTCCGGCAGCTCGACGTCGGGGTTGTCGGCGGCGATCGCGTCGTCGTCCCAGCTGGTGATCGTGCCGGCGAAGATCCCGGCGATCGCCTCGGGGGAGAGGTTCAGCTCGTCGACGTCGGGCAGGTTGTAGATGACCGCGATCGGGCTCACGTACGCGGGCACCTCGACCACCTGGCCGCAGCGGTCCTCGGCGCCGGTGAGCTCCTCGCCCTCGAGGTAGGCGTCGGAGCCGGCGAAGTCGACGCCGCCGTCGATGAACTGCTCGCGACCGGCACCCGAACCACTGGGGTCGTAGTTGACGGTCACGTCGGGGTTGGCGGACTGGAAGCCGGCGCTCCAGCCGGCCATCGCTGCCTCCTGTGAGCTGGCGCCGGCGCCGACGAGCTCGCCGGAGAGGCTGGAGTCGCTCCCGCCCTCCGGGTCCTCGTTGGAGGCGCTGCAGGCGGACAGGGTCAGGCCCAGCGCCGCGGCGGCCGCGACGGGGGCGGCGATGCGGCGGGAGGTCGTGCGCTTCACGTGAGGTGCCTCTCGATGAGGGTGGCGTTCTCGTCCGCGCCGGACGCTAGGCCGGGCAGGTGACCGGGTGGGCCGGCAGCGGTGAACGACGGGTGAACGCCAGGCGAGAACACGGCGCGATCTTCTGGCGAGAGGCTCCTCGGCGCGCTCGTACGGCCGGAAGTGCCGGGTCTGCGGGGCGGGTCAGCCGGGGTGGCGGGCCGAGGTGACCCGGCTGTCGCGGCGGCGGCGGGCGGCGGCGATCAGCCGCTCCTGGAGGTCGGCGAGCGGGACGCCGTCGGCGTCACGGTCGTGGCGGACCCAGGTGCCGTCGGCCGCGAGGTGCCAGGAGGCGAAACCGTCGTCGAACGACGCGTCGAGCAGCCGGCCGAGCTCGTCGACGTGTCGCGACTCGCCGACCCGTACCAGCACCTCGACCCGACGGTCGAGGTTGCGGTGCATCAGGTCGGCGGAGCCGATCCACACCCGCGGATCGCCACCGTTCTCGAACCAGAACACCCGGCTGTGCTCGAGGAAGCGGCCGAGGATGCTGCGGACCCGGATGTTCTCCGACATCCCCTCGACCCCGGGTCGCAGCGCGCAGATGCTGCGGGCGCACACGTCGACCGGTACGCCGGCCCGGCTCGCCTGGTAGAGCGCGTCGATGACCGCCTCGTCGACCAGGGAGTTGACCTTGATGCGGACCCGCGCGGCCCGGCCGGCGCGGTGGTGGTCCACCTCGGCGTTGATCTGCTGGATCAGCCCGGACCGAACCGCGGTCGGCGCCACCAGCAGCCGGTCGTAGTCCATCCCCCGGGCGTAGCCGGACAGGTTGTTGAACAGGTTGCTGAGGTCGTCGCCGATCTGGGGGTCGGCGGTGAGCAGGCCGAGGTCCTCGTACTGGCGGGCCGTCTTGGGGTTGTAGTTGCCGGTGCCGATGTGGGCGTAGCGGCGGATGCCCTCGGGCTCGTCGCGGACGACCAGGCAGACCTTGGCGTGCGTCTTGAGCCCGATCAGGCCGTAGACGACGTGGCAGCCGGCCTGCTCCAGCTTGCGGGCCCAGCGGATGTTGGCCTGCTCGTCGAAACGGGCCTTGATCTCGACCAGGACCAGCACCTGCTTGCCCGACTCGGCGGCGTCGACGAGGGCGTCGATCAGCGGCGAGTCGCCGGAGGTGCGGTAGAGCGTCTGCTTGATCGCGAGCACCTGCGGGTCGGCGGCAGCCTGCTCGACGAAGCGCTGCACGCTGGTGGCGAACGAGTCGTAGGGGTGGTGCACGAGCACGTCCTGGCGCGTCAGCGCGGCGAACATGTCGGCCGGGTTGGCGGTCTCGACCTCGGCGAGGTCGGTGTGCGTGACCGGGATGAAGGAGTCGAGGTCGAGCTCGGGGCGGTCGAGAGCCGCGATGGCGAACAGTCCGCGGTGGTCCAGGGGCCCGCGGAGCCGGAACACCTCGGCGTCGGTGACGTCGAGCTCGCTCACCAGCAGGTCGAGCACGTGCGGGTCGATGTGGTCGTGCACCTCGAGGCGTACCGGCGGGCCGAAGCGGCGACGCAACAGCTCCTTCTCCAGCGCCTTGAGCAGGTTCTCGGCGTCGTCCTCCTCGACCTCGAGGTCCTCGTTGCGGGTGACCCGGAACGCGTGGCTGGCGACGACATCCATGCCGGGGAAGAGCATGTCGAGGTGCGAGGCGATGACGTCCTCGAGCAGCACGAACCGCTGGTCGTCGACCGGCAGCCAGCGCGGGAAGCTCGGCGGGACCTTCACCCGGGCGAAGTGCTCCTGGTCGGTGTCGGGGTTGCGCACGACCACCGCGAGGTTCAGGGAGAGGCCGGAGATGTACGGGAACGGGTGCGCCGGGTCGACCGCGAGCGGCGTCAGCACCGGGAAGACGCGCTCGGCGAAGAGCGCACCCATCTCCTTCTTCTCGCTGTCGGTGAGGTCCTTCCAGCGCAGCAGCGCGATCCCCTGCTCCCTCAGAGCGGGGCGGATCTCCTTGCGGAACAGCTCGGCGTGCCGGTGCATGAGCCGTCGGCTCTCGCGCCAGATGCTGTCCAGCACCTCGCGCGGCCGCATCCCGCTGGCCGCCTTGATCGCCACCCCCGCGGCCATCCGCCGCTTGAGGCCGGCGACGCGCACCATGAAGAACTCGTCCAGGTTGTCGGCGAAGATCGCCAGGAAGCGGACCCGGTCGAGCAGCGGCCGGTCCTTGTCCTCGGCCTGCTCGAGCACCCGCTCGTTCCACGCCAGCCAGGACAGCTCGCGGTCGAGGAACCGGTCGTCGGGGAGGTCCTGGTCGACCGGCTCGTACGGCGGCTCGACGTCGAAGTCCTCGACCGCGTGCTTGCGTCGACCGTCGGCCGGCCCGGCGTCGACGCCGGGCGCGGTACGGACGGACAGGTCCTCAGGCACCCCCCTATCCTCCCATCCCCGGGCAAACCCCGGGTGAACTCGCCATCCGCGCCCTTTGGTTGCCCCATCCGTGAGCTACGGTTGCGCCATCCGTGGCTGTGGTTGCGTCATCCGTGGCTGGTGGTTGCGTCATCCGTGGCTGGTGGTTGCGTCATCCGTGGCTGGTGGTTGCGTCACCCGTGGCCAACGGTTGCGTGATCCGCGCCCAACGGTTGCGTGATCCGCGCCCAACGGTTGCGTGATCCGCGCCTAGCGGTTGCACGATCCGTGGCTAGCGGTTGCACGATCCGTGGCTGGTGGTGGCGCGATCCGTCAGGTGCGCCCCCACGATCCGTCCGTCGCGCTCCTAGGGTGTCGGCGTGACGACGCCCCGCCCGGTGGAGCTCAAGACCGCCCTCATCGCAGCCGAGCGCGGGGCAGTCGTCGCCCTGGTCGAGGCTGCCGAAGCCGTCGACGGCGCCGCCGCCCTCAACGAGGAGTCGCTGCTGACGCTCGCCGCCGGCGACCGCGGCGAGCAGCACCTGCTCGGCCGCGAGGCGGGCCAGCTGGCGGCGTACCTGCAGCTGCGCCCGGCCGACGCCGAGGCCGCGGCGGAGTGTGTCGTGCACCCCGACCATCGCCGGCGGGGATGGGGCGAGGCGGTGGTCCGGCAGGCGCTGCGGATGGCCCGGCCGGCGCCGTTGCTGATGTGGTCGCACGGCGACCACCCCGGCGCCGCGCGGCTGGCGCGGCAGCTCGGGTTCAGCCGGGTGCGCGAGCTGTGCCAGATGCGGCGCGACCTCACCGAGCCGCTGGACGCCGTCGAGCCGCCGGCCGGCGTGACGATCCGCAGCTTCCGGGTGGGTGCCGACGAGGCGGCCTGGCTGCGCGTCAACGCGCGGGCATTCGCCGACCACGCCGAGCAGGGCCGGCTCGACGCGTCCGACCTTGCCCTGCGCACCGCCGCCGAGTGGTTCGACCCCGCCGGCTTCTTCCTGGCCGAGCGCGACGGCCGGCTGGTCGGCTTCCACTGGACGAAGGTGCACCCGGGCCCGCCACCGGTCGGTGAGGTGTACGTGGTCGGCGTTGACCCCGATGCGCAAGGCGGTGGCCTGGGTCGGGCGCTGACGATGGCCGGCCTGCGACACCTGCGCGAGCGCGGCCTCGCCGAGGTGCTGCTGTACGTCGAGGCCGACAACGCGCCGGCCCGGGCCGTCTATGAGCGGCTCGGATTCCGGCACGTCGCGAGCGACGTCCGCTACCGGCACTCGGGCGCCCGCTCAGCCCAGTCGGCGACGTAGCGCGACCACGATCCGGTCGATGGCGGCCGCCGTGCTGGTCCCCACGCCGGTGAAGCTCGCGTACCCGTGGGGCATCGCGTCCTCGCACCAGTGCTCGACCGGTACGCCGGCGGCCCGGAGGTCGCGGGCGTAGTCGTCGCCCTCGTCGCGCAGCGGGTCGAACCCGCCGGTCACCACGATCGCGGGGGCCACGCCCGCGAGGTCGGCGGCCCGCAGCGGGGAGGCCACCGGGTCGCCGCGGCGGGCCGGGTCGGGCACGTACGCCGCCTCGGCGAAGTCCATGAACTCCTCGGTGAGGAAGAAGCCCCGCCCGAACGCGTCCCGGCTCGGCCGCCGCTCGACCATGTCGGTCGCGGGGTAGACCAGCAGCTGCGCCGCCAGCGTGACGCCCTCCGCCGCGGCGCGCTGAGCGGTGACGGCCGCGAGCTGGCCACCGGCGCTGTCGCCGCCGACCGCGATGGCCGCCGGGTCGACACCCAGCTCGCGCGCGTGCTGCGCCGCCCACGTCACCGCCGCCCAGACGTCGTCGGCGGCTGCCGGGCAGGGGTGTTCGGGCGCCAGCCGGTAGTCGACCGCCAACACCCGCACGCCGCTGCGCTCGGCCAGCACCCGGCACAGCGGGTCGTGGGTCTCCAGGTCGCCCTCGACCCAGCCGCCGCCGTGGCAGAAGACGAGCAGCGGCGTACGCTGCGCGGCCGCCCGTGGTACGTACAGCCGCACCGGCAGCGGACCGGCGGGGCCGGGCACCGTGCGGTCCTCGACCCGGCCGATGGGCGGATGGCCGCCGATCAGCAGCGTCTGGTAGCGCATGTCGGCGCGCATTCGGGCGACGTCCTGCGGCCGCTCCAGCACCCGCTCGCCGGTGAGCTGCTGCAGCCGGATGACCGCCTGCAGCTCGGGATCGAGGGTGCGTCCGTCGACCACCACCGGCGGTCCGGCCAGCAGCCGCCGCAGCGGTCCGGGAGCGGCCACGACGGCGTGCAGCACCGGCCGGTGGAGTGGTCGGGTGACCCGGTTGAACGTCCGCAGCAGCCGACTCACCCGCGGCAACCTACCGGTGGGTAGCACCGCGTTCCGCCACCACGAGCCACGGATGGCTCAGCCAATCGCCACGGATGGCGCAACCACAAGCCACGGATCGCGCAGCCGAACGCCGCGGATGGCGCAACCAAACGGCGCGGATGGCGCAACCACATGGCGCGGATGGCGCAACCAAAGGGCGCGGATCGCGGGTCTGGCGGCGGGGGGCCGCGGCGGTTAGGTTGCCTGCGACCCTCCCGAACCTCTCATCAGGGGACGCATGCCCATGAAGCACTCCTCCACCCGTTGGCTCTCGGTCGCAGCGGCCGGCGCGCTCGTCGCCGGGCTCGGCCTGGCCACGTCACCGCAGTCCGTCGGCGCATCGGCCTCCGACCCGCAGGCCCGGCACCAGGGCACCTACGACCGCGTGGCCAAGGCCCGCGACGTGGTCCGGCTCGACCTGCTGGCCTTCAACGACTTCCACGGCAACCTGGCGCCGATCTCGTCGAGCAGCTCGAGCGGCCGGATCAACAACACGCCGGCCGGCGGCGTCGAGTACCTCTCCCGGCACCTCGACAAGCTGCGCAACAAGGCCGCCTACAACGGCGCCGAGACGCTGACCGTCGCCGCCGGCGACCTCGTGGGTGCGTCCCCGCTGCTGTCCGCCGCATTCCACGACGAGCCGAGCGTCAAGGCGATGAACGAGCTCGGCCTCGACGTGTCAGCCGTCGGCAACCACGAGTTCGACGAGGGTTACCACGAGCTGCAGCGGCTGCAGCGCGGCGGCTGCATCCCCGACGGCCCCAACGGGGAGAACAACCAGAACTCCTGCCCCGACGGCAAGAAGTTCACCGGCGCCGACTACCAGTACCTCGCCGCCAACGTGGTGAAGAAGAACACCGGCAAGACCATCCTGAAGGGCAGCGTGGTCCGCAAGGTCGACGGCATCAAGGTCGGCTTCATCGGCATGACCCTCGAGAACACGCCCGCGATCGTCACCCAGGCGGGCATCAAGGGCCTGGAGTTCAACGACGAGGTCGAGACGGCCAACGCCCTGGTCCCCAGCCTCAAGGAGCGTGGCGCCGAGGCCATCGTGGTCCTCGTCCACGAGGGCGGCGTGCCGACCGACCCGACCGCGTACGACGAGTGCGCCGGCGTGAGCGGCCCGATCATCGACATCGCCAAGAACCTCGACCCAGAGATCGACGCGGTCGTGAGCGGCCACACCCACCAGCCGTACAACTGCATGGTCAAGGACCCCGACGGCCGGCTGCGCACGCTGACCAGCGCCGCCAGCTTCGGCCGGATCATCACCGACATCCACCTGCTGCTCGACCGTGCGACGGGCGACGTGGTCCGCCCGGCGGCGTACGCACAGAACCACATCGTCACGCGCACCGTGAGCGAAGACCCGGCGATGACGGACCTGATCGCGTTCTACGCCGAGCTGGTGCAGGACATTGCCAACGAGGTGATCGGCTTCGTCAGCACCACGATCCTCGACGACCCCGACCCCGACCTGTCGGGCGACTCGGCGCTGGGCAACCTGATCGCCGACAGCCAGCGGGAGTTCGAGGGCGCGGTGGCTCCGGGTGACACCGGGCCTGCCGACGTCGCGTTCATGAACCCCGGCGGGATCCGGGCCGACCTGGTGCCCAACGCCGACGACGAGGTCACGTACGGCGCGGCGTTCACCGTGCAGCCGTTCAACAACTACGTGGTCTCGATGGACATGACCGGTACGCAGATCCTCGCGCTGCTCGAGGAGCAGTGGGCCGACGCCAACGAAGGGGCGCCCAAGGTGCTGCAGGTCTCGAACCTCACCTACACCTGGGACTCGACCGAACCGCCCGGGAGCAGGGTGGTGACGAGCTCGGTCGAGATCGGCGGCGAGGCGTTGGTGCCCGGCACCACCTACCGGGTCATCGCGAACTCGTTCCTGT
>CAWATY010000005.1:0-308203 GCA_963785115.1 uncultured Actinomycetota bacterium | reverse complement strand
CGGCCACCAGCTGGCCCTGCCGAGCAGCAGCAGCATCGCCGGCAGCATGACGATCCGCACCAGCGTGGCGTCGACGAGCACGGCGACGGACAGGCCGATGCCCATCTGTTTCATCTCCAGCATGTTCAGCGTGGCGAACAGCGCGAACACGCTCACCATCACCGCCGCCGCACTGGTCACCACGCCGGCGGTGCCGGTGATGCCCTCCTCCACCGCCGCGCGGTGCGACAGCCCGCTCTGCACGCCCTCGCGCACCCGGCCGAGCACGAAGACGTGGTAGTCCATCGACAGGCCGACCAACACCACGAACAGGAACAGCGGGATCCAGCTCACCACGTAGCCGCTGGAGGTGAAGTCGAGCAGCGACTCGGCCCACGTGTGCTCGAAGACGAGCGCGAGCACACCGAACGCGACCGCCACCGACGCCAGGTTGAGCACGGTGGTGAGCAGTCCGAGGACCACGCTGCGGAAGGTGATCACCATCATCAGCAGGGTCAGGCCCAGCACGAAGCCGATCACCCAGGGCAGCATCTGGGTCTGGTTGTCGACGAAGTCGACGGACTCGGCCGCGCCGCCGCCAACCGCCCACTCGCTGCTCCCGTCGGCCAGTGGGTCGAGCGCGACCGGGGCGAGGTCGTGGCGCAGCGCCTCGACGACGCTGCGGGCCGCGTCGGTCCCCTCGGGGCCGGAGGAGCCGAGCGTAAGCACCGCCACCCCGTCGTCGGGCGACACCCGCACCGACTCGCCAGGCACCGCCTCCAGGCCGGCCGACACCGCGGAGCGCTCCAGCGCGTGCAGCGCGGTCTCCGCATCGCCCACCTGGTCGGGAGAGGTGGCCACCACGACGTCGTACGTCGAGCCCTCGGCCGGGAACGCCTGCTCGATCGCGGTCGCCGTGCGCACCTCGGGGATCTCGTCCGGCAGCGCGGCCAGACCGGTCTCCTGCATCCGCATCCCGAGCGCGGGCACGGCGAACACGCCGACCACGATCGCGGCGGCGAGCAGGGCGGCCAGCGGGTGCCGCAGCACCGGGCCGAGCAGCCGCCGGCTGATGCCGCCGGAGCCGATCCGCCGGTTGAGCCGCCACAGCAGCGGGACCCGCGGCCGGTCGACGAACCGGCCGAGCTTGGCCAGCACCGCCGGGAGGACGGTGAGCGAGCCCAGCACCGCGACGAGGACCACGGCGATGGCACCGGTGGCCAGCGCGGCGAACGTGGCGTCCTGCACGACGTACAGGCCGGCCATCGCCACGACGACCGCCAGCCCCGACACGACTACGGAGTGCCCGGACGTCGCCGCTGCGACCTCGATGGCGTCGACGGTGCCGCGACCGCGCTTGCGCTCCTCGCGTTCGCGCTTGAGGTAGAACAACGAGTAGTCGACGCCGACGGCGAGACCGATCAGCACCACGACGTTGGCCACGCTGCCCCCGTCGGGCGTCAGGTACGACAGCGGGGCGTACAGGCCGAGCGCCGCGACGACGCCGGTGACGGCGAGGACCAGCGGGATGCCCGCGGCGAGCAGCGCACCGAACGCGACCAGCAGCACCGCGAACGTCACCGGCAGACTCAGCCGCTCGGCGGCTGCCAGGTCCTCACCCACCAGCTCCCAGATCCCGGCGTCGAGCGACGCCTCGCCGGCCTGGGCGACCGAGAGCTCCGGGTGCGCGGCCGCCACGTCGGCGGTGACCTCCTGCACCGACTCGACGCCGTCCGCGGCATCGTCGTAGGACCCGGCCATCTGCACCGGCAGCAGCAGGTGCTTCCGGTCGTCGGACCAGGCAGCAGGGAGCACCTGGTCGACCGCCGGCAGCGCGGACATCTCGGTTCGCAGGTCGGCGACGGCGGAGCGCGCCGCACCCGCGTCCAGCGAGCCCGCGTCCGCGTCGGCCGACCCGATCAGCACCGACTCAGTGACCGGTTCGGCCAGCCCCGCCTCGGTGATCAGCTGGTCGGCCCGGCCGGACTCGCCGACCCGGAAGTCGGCGTCGCCCGCCTGCTGGGTCGGCACGGTGACCAGCAGCGCGACCGCACCGGCCACGAACAGCAGCCAGAGCCCCATCGCGCGCCACGGATGGGTGGCGCTCCACCGGGCCACCCGGACGGTGACCGGACGTCGTCTTGTCGTTCGCTCGCTCATCGTCTCGTCCCCTCGACGGGTTCGTTCGGCCGGCGATCGCCGGCCTGCGTCGAGCCTCGTGCTCGCAGCGCCAGAGCAAACGGGGCCTGGCGCCCCAGCCGTGGTGGGCGCAGACCCCCTGTCCCGGGCCACCCCGACGGGCGACGATGGGTCCGTGACCACGACGACCGCACTACCCCCGCCGGTGACCGGCCGGCTGCGCTGGACCGGCTACAACGCCGTCGGCGTGCTCGTGCTGGGCCCGGCCATCACCTTGTTCGTGCTCACGGTGGTCGGCATCCCGCTGGTGCTGGTGACCGCGGGCGTGCTGCTGCTGGTCGTCGCGGTCCCTCTCACCGGCGCGATGGCCGGCGCGTACCGCTCGCTGCTCGGCGCCGTCACCGGCCGCCCGGTGGATCGCCCGTACCGCGAGCCCGCGGAGCGCGGCGTGCTGTCGCTGCTGAACTGCTGGGCACGCGACCCCGCCCGCTGGCGAGACCTGCTCTGGCTGGCCTGGTCGATGACGTTCGGCTTCGTGCTGTCGGTGCTCAGCGTGTCGCTGCTGCTGGCGGTCGCCTGGTACGCGTTCTTCCCGATCCTGTACGCGATCACGCCGGACGGCGTGTTCGACACCAACTACGGGATCTACGTGCTGGACACCCAGGCGGAGGCGTTCCTCGAGTGGATCGTCGCCGTGGTGGCGCTCGGGCTGTGGTGGTGGCTGACTCCGGCGCTGGGCCGCGGGCGAGCTGCGGTCGACCGGTCGCTGCTGTCGCCGACCCGCAGCAGCCACCTCGAGCGCCGGGTGCAGACGCTGGCCGAGTCGCGCGCCGACAGCGTCGACCTGTCCGCCGCCGAGCTGCGCCGGGTCGAGCGGGACCTGCACGACGGCGCACAGGCGCGGCTGGTGGCGCTGGGCATGAGCCTCGGGATGGCCGAGGAGATCCTCGAGGGCGACCCGGAGGCGGCCAAGCGTTGGCTGCGTGAGGCGCGCACGACGACGACGTCGGCGCTGGCCGACCTGCGCACCGTGGTGCGAGGCATCCACCCGCCGGTGCTCGCCGACCGCGGCCTCACCGGGGCGGTGCAGGCGCTCGCCCTCGACCTGCCGCTGCCGGTCCTCGTCACGGTCGAGCTGCCGGGCCGGCCACCGGCGCCGGTCGAGTCGGCCGCGTACTTCGCCGTGGCCGAGTGCCTGGCCAACATCGGCAGGCACAGCGGCGCCAGCCGGGCGTGGGTCGAGCTGGCCCACGACGGAGACCGGCTGCGGGTCATCGTCGGAGACGACGGTCGGGGCGGCGCGTCGCTGGACGCGGGCACCGGCCTGGCGGGGGTCGCGCGCCGGCTGGCGGCCTTCGACGGCACACTGGCGGTGACCAGCCCCGTGGGCGGGCCCACCGTCGTCCGCATGGAGGTGCCGTGCGCGCTGTCATCGCCGAGGACCTCGCCCTCCTCCGGGACGGCCTGACCCGGCTGCTCGAGGCGCACGACATCGAGGTCGTCGCTGCGGTCGACAACGCCCCGCTGCTGCTCCGCGCGCTGCGCGAGCACCGACCCGACATCGCGATCGTGGACGTCCGGCTACCGCCCGACTTCACCGACGAGGGGCTGCGCGCGGCGATCGAGGCACGCGTCGAGCAACCGGGACTGCCGGTGCTGGTGCTGTCGCAGTACGTCGAGCAGCTCTACGCCCGCGAACTGCTGAGCAGCCGCGAGGGCGGGGTCGGCTACCTGCTCAAGGACCGGGTGGCCGACGTCGGCCGCTTCGTCGACGCCGTGCGCCAGGTCGCCGGCGGCGGCACCGTGCTCGACCCCGAAGTCGTGTCCACGCTGTTGTCGCGGCGCGAGGCCGGCGGCCCGCTCGCCCGGCTGACCCCGCGCGAGCGCGAGGTGCTCGGGCTGATGGCAGAGGGGCGGTCGAACGCCGCCATCGCCGCCCGGCTGTACGTCACCGAGAAGGCGGTGGGCAAGCACACCGGCAACATCTTCGCCAAGCTCGGCCTGGCCCCCTCGTCCGACGACAACGTCCGCGTCCTCGCGGTCCTCGCGCACCTCGGCGTGTAGCCCCCGGGTCAGCCGGCGGGTCAGTCGGTGGGGCGGGCGGCCCAGTCGCGCAACGCGTCGATGCGGGCCCGCAGCTCGTCGGCGCCGGCCTCGGGCGCGGCCGGGCCGCCGCAGGCCTGCCGGAGCCGGGTGTGGGTCATGCCGTGCGGCTCGCCGGTGCGGTGGTGCCAGGCCGCGACCAGGCCGTTGAGCTCGCGCCGCAGCCCGGCCAGCCGCTCGTGGACCGACGGCTCCGGCGCGGGCCGGGCCCGGCGATCGGCCGAGCGTTGGTGCTGGCGGCGGCGCAGCAGCTCGCGCACCTGTTCTGGTTCCAGCAGGCCGGGGATGCCGAGGAAGTCCAGCTCCTCGTCGCTGCCGGTGAGCACCTCGCCCTCGTGCCCGAACTCACCGCCCTCGTAGACGACCCGGTCGAAGCGCGCGTCGCTGCCGAGCGCCTCGAACTCCTGCTGCTCGTCTGCTGACGCGGCGTCGGCCCGCTCGGCCCGGGCGAGCAGCGCCTGCTCCGCTGCGTACGGGTCGTCGCCGCCCTCGACTCGACCCAGCACGTGGTCACGCTCGACCTCCATCGCCGCCGCGTGGCCGAGCAGCACCGGCACGCTGGGAACGAACACCGAGGCGCTCTCGCCGCGCCGGCGGGCGCGGACGAACCGGCCCACCGCCTGGGCGAAGAACAGCGCCGTGGCGGTCGTCGTGGCGAAGACGCCCACCGACAGCCGCGGCACGTCGACCCCCTCGCTCACCATCCGCACCGCGACCATCCACCGGTCGTCGGACTCGGCGAAGGAAGCGATCCGCCGGCTGGCGGCCCGTTCGTCGGAGAGCACAAGCGTCGGGCGCTGGCCGGTGATCCTGGCCAGCAGCGCGGCGTACGCGCGTGCCTGCTGCTGGTCGCTGGCGATGACCAGCCCGCCGGCGTCGGGGACGTGCCTGCGCACCTCACCGAGTCGGTGGTCCGCCGCCCGCAGCACCGCGGGGATCCACTCCCCCTCGGGGTCCAGCGCGGTGCGCAGCGCCTGCGCGGACAGATCGCGGGTGAGGGGCTCACCCAGCCGGGCCTCGACCTCGTCGCCGGCCCGGGTGCGCCAGCGCATCTCGCCCGAGTAGGCCAGGAAGAGCACCGGGCGCACGACACCGTCGGCGAGCGCGTCGCCGTAGCCGTAGCTGTGGTCGGCGACGCTGCGGGTCACCCCGGGCGCGGTGCCGTCGGGCGCATACGTCACGAACGGGATCGGGACCTCGTCGGAGCGGAACGGCGTGCCGGTCAGCGCCAGCCGCCGGGTTGCGGGCTCGAACGCCTCGCGCAGGGCGTCGCCCCACGAGCGCGCGTGGCCCGCGTGGTGGATCTCGTCGAGCACGACCAGGGTCCGGAACCGCTCGGTCCGCACCCGGTGGGCCAGCGGGTTGGCCGCGACCCCGGCGTAGGTGAGGGTCACGCCCGTGAAGTCACGGCCGGTACGTCGGCCGGTGCCTCCGAACGCCGGGTCGAGCGGGATCCCGGCGCGTCCGGCTGCATCCGCCCACTGCGTCTTCAGGTGCTCGGTGGGCGTCACCACCGTCACCCGCTCCACAAGCCGCCGCTCGAGCAGGTGGCCGGCCACCCGCAGCGCGAACGTCGTCTTGCCCGCGCCGGGTGTGGCGACGGTGAGGAAGTCGCGCGGCGACCGGGCCAGGTAGGCGTCCAGAGCCTCGCGCTGCCAGGCACGCAACCGCTCGGCGGTGCCCCACGCGGCGCGGTCGGGAAAGGCTGGGGGCAGGTGGGCAGCCTGGTTCACGCACGTCCTCTCGGGGTGCTGTCACGGTGGCGGAGCGGCCACCCTAGCTGCGGGCGACGACCCGGTCCGTGGTGACTCGCGTTCCCACCCAGACCGAAGCCAGCTGCACCACGACCATCCCCGCGAAGACGGTCCCGAACGCCCATCCGCCCTGGTCGCGCAGGGCGGCGTACGCGACCCCACCGATGCCGACCGTGAGCACGCAGCCCAGCTGGTCGGACATCTGCAGGGCGGCGGTGCTCGTGCCCTCCTCGCCGGGGGGCGCGAGCCGGAACAGCAGCACCGACAGCGTCGAGAACGTGATTCCCATCCCGCTACCGGTCACGATCCAGCCCAGCACGGCGACCACCACCGGGACCACGGTCACGACCGCGCTCGAGGTGACCGCGAGGCCGATCAGCACCAGCGTCGCCCCGACGGTTGCCAGCCGCCGCCGGTCGGTCGTCATGGCCGGTCTGCCCTGCCACCACGAGCCCGCAGACCAGCCGAGTGCGGCCCCGGTGAGGACCGCGCCGGCGGCGGTCGGGGACAGCCCACGGTGCTCCACCAGCATCAGCGGCAGGAACGACTCGACCCCGAAGAACGCGCCGGCCTGCAAACCGCGTAGCAGGACGACCGACGGCAACCCGCGTCGGACCCGCCCGGTGCCCGCCGGCATCAGCCGTCGGGCCGCCAGGACCAGACCGACCAGGCCCAGTACGCCCACGACTGCGCCCACCAGCGGTCGCCCGTGCTGCACCTGCTGCGCACCGAGCTGCACACAGGCGGCGCCCACGGCGAGCACGACGGCGGCGACCAGTCGCACGCCGGTGGTGTCGCCGGCTGCCGGCTCCGTCGGGCGACCCGGCAGCGCCGGCCACAGCAGCCAGACCGGGGCGACGACGAGCGGCAGCAGGCCGAGGAAGACCCAGCGCCAGGAGACGTTCTCGGCGAGCGTCCCGGCCACCAGCGGGCCGATGACCGCCGGCAGCACCCACGCCGCCGAGAGGTAGGAGAAGATCCGGGGACGGAGCCGGTCGGGGTAGGCCGCCCCGACCACGACGTAGACCGCCACGATGATGGCGCCGGCACCGACGCCCTGGACCAACCGGCCGACAATGAACGGCACCATCTGCTGCGCGGTGCCCGCAAGGACCAGGCCGGCGGCGAACAGCGCCACCCCAGCCACGAACGGGGCCCGCGGACCGCGACGGTCCGACACCTGCCCGCCGACCGCGGTGCCGACCAGACTGGTGACGAGGAACCCGGTGAACGCCCACGCGTACAGCCCGAGCCCGTCGAGCTCCCGCGCGGCTACCGGCATGGCCGTTGCCACCGCCATGGCCTCGAAGGCGACCAGTGAGACCAGCGCGACGATGCCGGTGGTCGGCCGCCACAGCCGGCTGCTCCACGGGCTCTCACGGGTGTCTTCTGACATGGATCGGCGCCCGGCCCCACGAGGGGGACCGGGCGCCGATGTCATGACCGGACCCTAAGTCAGGGCCCTGACCACACCGAGGTGTGTGTCAGTTGTCAGTCGCGGAACGCCAGGAACGACAGCCGCATCCGGTTGGCCTGTCCCTTGGTGAACAGGTTGATGCACGGGTCGGTGCTGTAGTCCATGAAGTTGTGGATCGGGTCCTTGCCGTTTGACGGGCAGGTGTCCTTGCCACGCGGGCAGCCGCTGGAAGGCGTCTGCTCCTTGGGGGTGTCGGCGACGTAGTCGTTCCTGTTGCCGCAACCACCCTGGAAGGTGTGGTAAAGACCCAGCCAGTGACCAACCTCGTGGGTCGCGGTGTCACCCTTGCCGAACGGGCCGAAGGAGCCACCGGGCATGCTCTCCCGGTTGATCACGACGCCGTCCAGCAGCGGGTGGTTGTCGTACGTCTGCGGGAACGTGGCGTAGCCGAGCAGGTTGCCGGGCCGGGGGTTCGCCGTGTAGAGGTTCAGATCACGGGCGTCGCCCTGGTGCAGTGCCTGCTTCATCGCCTTCTCGGCCTGGGACCCCGGGTAGTGCCGGTACCAGGTCGGGTTCGTCGTCCGGTCGATGCTGGTCAGCCGGAACCGGAACGGCGTGCTGTGAGCGCGCGGCGCGGTGTGGCCGCCGAACGCCCGGTTCATGACGTGGATCTGCCTCTCGATGATCCGGTTGCTGACCGCGCCCTTGTCGTCGTTGCCCTTGATGACGTGGACGTAGACGTTGACGTTGATGAAGCGGGGCTTGTTCGCGTTGCGCACACCGGCGGGCAGCTTGTTGACCGCCGTGCGCCACTGGTGCTCGAGCCGGTTGGCCGCGCGCCGGGACACCGAGTTCGGGTCCTTGTGCGCGCTGCCGCCCTTCATCCGAGCGGAGCTGGCGCCGTCCTTGTGACACTTGACGGCCCGGTGGTCGGGTGCCGGCGACGCGCTCGCCGTCGTGGTCGCGGGTGCGGCGGCCGCGATGAGGGCCAGGGCCCCCACGCCGCCGACGACGAGGCCGCGAAGCCTCGTTGCCCGCGTTCCTGTCGCTGTGGTCATGCGTACTCCCCTTCTGTGGCTGTGGCCGGTGGCCCTTCACCGCCGGTCCACGAGCGTGAGCTCCGGGTGTCCTACTGGCTCTCGCCGTCCCCGTCTCGATCCTTGCCCGGGCGCATGGTCTCCCAGATGTCCTTGCACTCCGGACACACCGGGAAGCGCTGCGGATCCCGGCTCGGGACCCAGACCTTGCCGCACAACGCCACCACGGGCGTCCCCTCGACCATCGCACCCGTCAGCTTGTCCTTGGGTACGTAGTGCGAGAACCGCTCGTGATCGCCGTCGTTGGTAACGGGCTGGGTCCGGACGTCCTCGAGAACCTGGACGTCTGGCCCTGGCTGGACACTCACGCGGCGTAGTCAAGCAGATGCGAGGCAACAGCGACACCCGCTGGGTCAATTCTGCATCGGGTCAACCGGGAAAGTCGCCAACAGACTCACCCGGCCGCCCTGACGTCGCAGCACCTCGCCCCACAACCGCTCGGGAGCCGCGGTGGTCAGGTCACTCGGCAGCGCCGGCAGGACCAGCCACGAGCCCTCCTCGACCTCCGCCTCCAGCTGTCCCGCGCCCCACCCGCTGTAGCCGGCGAAGATCCGCAGCCCACCCAGAGCGTCTCCCAACACCTCGACCGGCGTGTCGAGGTCGAGCAGCCCGGTGTCGCCGAAGACCCGGCGCCAGCCCAGCGGCGCTGCCGGCGTTCCCGTCGCCAGCTGCGCCACTCCGAGCGCCGACGTGGTCTGCACCGGACCGCCGGCGAACAGCCGGTCGGGAGTGCCCACGACGTCGGCCCAGGCCGGCAGGACGTCGGCGACGGCCAGCTCGGACGGCCGGTCCAGCACCACGCCGAGGGCGCCGTCCTCGTCATGGTCGAGCACCAGCACCACCGCGCGGGCGAAGTTCGGGTCGAGCAGGCTCGGCGTCGCGACCAGCAGCTGCCCGGTCCACCAGGTAGGAACGTCGACCATGTCGGTTCAGCTCGCGCCGTCGGTGTCACCCGCCCGGTCCGCGTCGCGGACGGCGGTCGCGACCCGGTCGTGCACGTCGGGGTGGAACACGCTCGGGATGACGTAGCTGGCGTTGAGCTCACTGTCGGTCACGACCGACGCGATGGCGCTGGCTGCGGCCCGCAGGACGTCGGCGGTGATCGTGCGGCTCTGCGCGTCCAGCAGTCCGCGGAACACCCCGGGGAACGCCAGCACGTTGTTGATCTGGTTCGGGTGGTCCGAGCGGCCCGTCGCCACGACCGCCGCGTGCTTGCGAGCCTCGGCGGGATCGATCTCGGGGTCGGGGTTCGCGAGGGCGAACACCACGGAGTCGTTCGCCATCGTGGCGACGTCGTCGGCGTCGATCAGGTTCGGCGCGGACACGCCCACGAACACGTCAGCGCCGTGCAGCACGCTGCGCAGGTCGCCGCGCACGCCCTCGGCGTTGGTGTGTTCGGCGATCCAGGTCAGCGGAGCACCCATGCCCTCGCGCTCCTGGTGCACGACGCCGTCGATGTCGACAACCATGACCGAACCGGTTCCCGCGCCCGCTCCGGAGTGGATGAGCAGCTTGAGGATGGCGGTCCCCGCGGCACCGGCCCCGGACATGACGATGCGGAC
Source organism: uncultured Actinomycetota bacterium (assembly GCA_963785115.1). GTDB lineage: Bacteria > Actinomycetota > Actinomycetes > Propionibacteriales > Nocardioidaceae > JACCWP01. The sequence goes on along the minus strand of CAWATY010000005.1, from coordinate 298,152 downwards.
GTCCGCGAGCTGCTTGCCGACCACGCGAAGAGCGTTGGTGAGCGCCGCCAGCACCACGATCGCGGTGCCGTGCTGGTCGTCGTGGAAGACCGGGATGTCGAGCAGCGTCCGCAGCCGCTCCTCGATCTCGAAGCAGCGAGGGGCGCCGATGTCCTCGAGGTTGATGCCGGCGAATCCTGGGGCGATTGCCGCAACCGTGCGCACGATCTCATCGGCGTCCTGGGTGTCGAGGCACAACGGCCACGCGTCGATGCCCGCGAACCGCTTGAACAGCGCCGCCTTGCCCTCCATCACCGGTAGCGCTGCCGCGGCGCCGATGTTGCCGAGCCCGAGCACTGCCGAGCCGTCGGTGACGACCGCGATCGCGTTGCGCTTCACGGTGAGCCGCCGGGCGTCCTCGGGGTTGGCCACGATCGCCTGGCAGATCCGCGCCACGCCGGGTGTGTAGACCAGCGAAAGGTCGTCGCGGTTGCGGATCGGGTGCTTGGACGACATCTCGATGACGCCGCCGAGGTGCATGAGGAACGTCCGGTCCGACACCTTGTGCACGACGACCCCGGGCATCTGCTCGAGGCCCTCGACGATGAGGTCGGCATGCTCGGTGGACGAGGCCGCGCAGGTGACGTCCATCCGCAGCCGGTCGGCCTCGGACGCTGTCACGTCGAGCGCGGTGACCATGCCACCGGCCTTCTCGACGGCGGCGGTCAGCTGCCCGACGCCGGACCCACCGGCCGGCAGCTCGAGGCGGACGGTGATCGAGTACGAGATGCTCGGCGAGGCGACCACGCGGTCATGCTGTCACGCCACCGGTCGGGCCACGGGTCCAGCCAAGGTCAGGCCACGGAGCGGGCCCGGGACCGCACGGTGCGGATCCAGGCCGCCCGGTTGCGCACGGCGGCGCCGGCACGGACCGCAGCCGGGTCGCCCAGCCCTGCGCGGCCGGCGGCGGAGGCCAGGAACGCCAGCTCCTTGGCCCGGGCGCGCGCCAGCTCGGGAGCATCGTCGTGGCGGTCGAGCACCGCCCGGGTGCCCGGCATCGAGGCGGCGGTCTCCCGCCAGGCGTGCACGACGCATGCCTCCAGGTCGGCCGCGACGGCGTCGGGCGGGTCCGCGAGGGTCCGCTCGACCGCGCCGGCGAGCCGGGTGTGCCAGCGCAGGTGCAGGGCGAGCAGCAGGTCGGACGGGGTGGCGAAGGCGGTGCGCACCGCGGACAGGTCCCACGGCAGCTCGCCGTCGAGGCGCCGGTCGGCCGCCTCGGCGGCACGGTCCAGCGCGTGCTCGCGGCGGTGGTAGGTCTCCCAGGTCATGGGATCCTCCCTTCACTGAGGTACTGACATACTGTCGGTACGTACTCTCAGTATGTCGGGATGGCGGCGGCCCACGCAAGCGAGCACCGCGCCGGTTCGACGTGATCCCGGTCGCACCCTCGCGGGCCGGCCCGGCTGCGTAGGGTGGCGCCATGACCCGGAGGACGCGGGCCCGCCGCGGCAGTCACGACGACGCCCGCGGCGCCAGTCGGCGGCAGTTCTCCGAGACCACGCGGCAGACCCTGGTCGACGAGGCGACGGCCCTGTTCGCCGACCGCGGCTACGCCGGCACCAGCCTGGACGAGGTGGTGGCCCGGGCCGACGTCACCAAGGGCGCGCTCTACCACCACTTCTCCGGCAAGCAGGACCTGTTCCACGCCGTGCTGACCCGGATCGAGGGCCGGGCCGTCGCCGAGATCCAGGGCCGGATGGCCGAGGAGCACGACCCGTGGGGCCGCGCGCAGGCAGGGGTGCGCGGGTTCCTCGCCGCCTGCCAGCAGCCGGCCTACCGACGGATCGTGCTGCAGGAGGGCCCGGTGGCCCTCGGCCTCGACAACTGGCGGGCCTCGGAACAGCGCACCACGCTCGGCGTCATCCGCGGCGTCGCCGAGGACCTGCTCTCCGAGCACCCGGTTGACGACGCTCTGCTGGAGGCGTTCGCCCAGGTCTTCTTCGGCGCGCTGAGCGCCGCCGGGCAGGCGATCGCCGAAGCCGACGACGCGGCGGCGACCGGCGAGCAGATCGCCGTCGTGCTCGGCGCCCTGCTCGCGGGCCTCCGCCAGCTGGCCGACTCCGGCGCCGGGCTGGACGCGACGTCGCTGCTCGGCCCGGCTCCGTCAGCCTGAGGGTCAGCCTGAGGGTCGGCCTCAGGTCACTTCAGGGTGACGTCGCCACCGTCGATGGGGACCAGCTCGATCCAGGTGTTTCCCGCCGGGACGTTCAGCTCGTCGCCCGATGCGGTCTCCAGCTCGAGCGGAGCCTTCAGGTCGTCCTTGGACCATGTGCCGTCGACGACCTGACCGTCGTGGAACAGCATCGCTTTGCCGGTGCCCTCGTAGATGGTCTCCGGCACCGGGTTGCCCGCGGGGTCGGTGTAGCCGGCGTCGCCGACCTTCACGCGCAGCACCAGCACGGAGTCGGCCACGAAGTCGGCGCCCGGCTCGGCGAAGCTGCCCGGCCGGGTGTAGCCGGTGCCCTTCTCGTACTTCCACGAGGTCGTGTGGCCGCCCGAGAAGGCCACGTCGAACGCCTCGGCCGGCTTGCCGCCGCCGGGTGCGTCGCCGAACGACAGGTACGGCGGCGGCGGGTCGCCCGCCTCGAGGGTGTCGGCCAGGTCGGGCAGCTGCATCATCAGGTTGTACGGGGCAGACCGGTCGGTGGCGCGCTCGTAGCCCTCGGCGCCCTCCAGGAAGGTCGTGATCCCCGCACCGTCGATGCGTGCCCGGGTCGGCCCGGCGCCGCCCGAGGCGACCAGCACCGCGTCGGCGGGCTTGACGATGCCGATGTCGCTCGCGCGCATCGACCGCACCGGACCGGTGAGGTCGGGCAGCTGCGAGTGGTAGAAGACCGCGAGCCGGGTAGAGCCGCCCTCGACCAGCTCCTCGGTGATGAGGTCGGCGTCGTCGAGACCGATCTGCGGCGCCGAGCTGCTGGAGTTGTCGATCTTGACCACGATCACCGGGTGGTCGGGCAGGTCGCCGTCGACAGGCTGGCCGGTGAGCGGCCAGGTCAGCGCGGCGCTGCCGCCCGCGCGGCTCTGGTCGTCGCTGGCGTCGTCCGGACTGTCGTCGTCGGCGCCGCAGGCGGCGAGGCCGGTGAGCAGACCCACCGTGCCGACGACGGCCACCAGGCGGCGGACGCGGGGCAGGCGGAGGACAGGGCGGCGCACGTCAGTCATGGTCTCCAGTGTGACGGTGGGTCGCCGCCCAGGGCGGCGACCCACCGTCGTGTCGGGGTCGAATGTCGATCGACCGTATTTGACTTGGTCAGTTCTTCGGGCGGGCGGTCGCCGCCCACCACTTGCCGGTCCACATCTTCTGGACGTGCACCCGGCTGCCCGAGTTGGGCGCGTGCAGGATCAGCCGCCGGCCGTCGCGCCAGCCGACGAAGAGCCCGACGTGGTAGACGCCGCCACTGCCGTGCAGCGCCATCAGGTCGCCCTTCTTGAGGTTCTCCTTGCGGATGCCCCGCAGGAAGCGGTACTGCCCGTCGGACGAGCGCGGCAGATACAGCCCCGCCTTCTTGTAGGCGAACGAGGTCAGGCCCGAGCAGTCGAAGGCGTTGGGGCCCTCGGCGCCGTAGGAGTAGGGGTCACCGACCTGGTTGCGGGCGATGTGAACGGCCTTGTGGATCTTCTTCTCGCGCTTGGTGGCGGCGTCGGCACCGGGTGCCGTCGCCACCGAAGCGGCGACCAGAGCTGCCGCCAGCAGGAACGCGAGCAGGGGCAGCACCAGGAGGCGCCGCGCATGAAGGAACGCAGACACGATGGTTTCTTCCTTCTCACGCCTGCGAGGTGAGCTGTCGGGTTCGGGCGAGAAGGTGCCCGGCCGCGAGAGTGCGCGGCTTCACCCCAAGTACGACCGGCCTGGTGGGCCGTCCGCACGGTGACGGTGGACCGTCGGTGGGTCCCCCGCTCCTGCCCGAGACGACATGTCGACGTCATGACGGACACGCGGCTCCCGGGGCAGGACTCGGCGTCGAAGCGCGTGTCTATTCAGTTGTCGAGGGCGGCGACCAGGTCGTCTCCGCAAACTCGGCCGACCGTACGCACAATCGGCGTCGGATGCCAAGCCGGGCTGACATGGTGTGGATCACTTGTCCGGGTCTGGTCGGCCAGTCGGTCGGTCGGCGGGCGGTACGAACGCGGGATGACTACACGCAGTGACTACAGACGCGGCGACTACAGCCTGGGACTACAGCCTGCGACCACCGTCGACGTACAGCGTCTGGCCGGTGACGAAACCGGCCTCCTCGCTGGCGAGGAAGCAGATCGCCATGGCGATGTCCGCCGGCTGCCCCACCCTGCGCACCGGGGTCACTGCGGCGGTCTGCTCCTGCAGCTCCTCGGGGGTGACGCCCACCCGGCGCGCTGTGTCGTCGGTCATGTCGGTGACGACGAAGCCGGGCGCGACGGCGTTGGCGGTGATGCCGTACGGCCCCAGCTCGATCGCGAGCGTGCGGGTGAGCCCCTGCAGGCCCATCTTGGCGGTCGAGTAGTTGGCCTGCCCCCGGTTGCCGAGCGCCGAGACGCTGGACAGGCTGACCACCCGGCCGTAGCGCTGCTCGACCATGTGGCGCTGCGCCGCACGGGTGACCAGGAACGCCCCGCGCAGGTGCACGCCGATCACGGCGTCCCAGTCGTCGGGCGTCATCTTGAACAGCAGGTTGTCGCGGGTGATGCCGGCGTTGTTGACCAGCACGTGGGGCCCGCCGAGCTCGTCGGCCACCCGCTGCACGGCGGCGTCGACCGAGCCGGGATCGGTGACGTCGCAGCCGATGCCGAGTGAGCCTGACCCCGGCAGGTCGACCGCGGTTGCCGCTGCCTGTGCCTCGTCGAGGTCGAGCACGGCGACGACCGCACCCTCGTCGGCCAGCCGGGCCGCAGTCGCGGCACCGATCCCGCGCGCGCCCCCCGTGACGACGGCTGTGCGTCCGTTGAAGCGTCCCTTGAAGCGTCCGGTGAAGCGTCCGGTGACGTGTGGCACGGAGACCTCCAGGGCTGGACCGACCGGGCGAACGGCCCGGTCAGCCTAGGTGCTCAGCCGGAGGGGACGACCCGCAGGATCCGGGACCCGCTGTCCGACGAGGTCGTCACGTACAGCGCGCCGTCGGGTCCGAGGACGGGCGTACGCAGCCGGTCGGGTCCGTCCAGCAGGGCAGGCGTCCACATCTGCACGAAGTCGCCATCGGCCTCGAACTGCATGATCCGCAGCGAGTGGTCCTTGAGCGTGCAGACCGCGAGCGCACCGTTCCAGACGCCCCACTCGGCGCCGTGCAGCCACACCGCACCAGACGTGGCGATGGTCGGGTCACCCGAGCTCCAGCGGGCCGCGATCTGCTTGCCAGGAAGGGAGAAGTCGGTCATCGGCGGTGTCTCGTCGTAGCCCGGCCCGGGCTGCCATCCGTAGTTGCCACCGTTGCGCAGCTGGTTGACCTCGTCGTCGCGGTAGGTGCCGTGCTCGACCGACCACATCACGCCGTCGGCGCGCAGCGCGAGCCCCTGCACGTTGCGATGCCCGTAGGTGTAGATCCGCTGCTTCATCACGTTGCGCGCGTCCGCCCAGCGGTTGGCCGGCCAGCCCGCGCCCGTGCGCGGGACGACTCGCAGCACCTTGCCGCCGCCGGAGGTGAGGCTCTGCGGGTTCTCCGTCGTGGCGGCGTCGCCCGTCCCGACGTACAGCGCGCCCTCGGCACCGAACCGCAACCGGCACCCGCCGTGCCGACCGCTCGTCGAGGGCAGGCCGTTGACGACGTTGCGCACCCGCTCGGCGGCACGCCCCGCCGGGCCCAGCCGCCAGAGCGAGACCTGCACCTGGTGCTCTCCCGGCACGCCGGTCTCCGCCCCCTGGCAGGTCCAGAACAACCGGCTGTCGGCGAAGGTGGGGGCAGCCAGGATCGACATCAGCCCGGTCTCGCCCGACGTCCACATGGTGCTGTTGTCGATCGCCACTCTGGAGTCGCTGCCGTCTGCGCGGTGCAGCCGCACCGACAACTGGGAGCGCTGGGTGTAGAGAAAGGACCCGTTCGGCAGGAACGTCAGGTCCCACGGGACCGACAGCCCGCCGCGCACCGTCTGCACGTCGAGCGTCGGCACTTCGCCGCGTGCGGTCCCCGACCCCACCGGCGCCGCGGCGCCGGGGGCCGCGGTGGCGCCCGTCAGCAGCAGGGCACAGGCGGAGGTCGCGACGAGGAACCGTGGGGTCACCATCCGTCCAGGGTCACACGCTCCCGGCCGGTGTGGGGTGGTTGGACGCTGCTATTTCGACGGGCTGTTTCGCCGGGCTCCGCTATTTCGACGGGCTATCTGTGCGGGACCACCTTGAGGATCTTGTCGTTCCCGCCGTTGGAGGTGGTCAGGTAGAGGTTGTGGTCCGGGCCGAGCACCGCGGTGCGGAGCCGGTTGCCCTTGAGCGGGATCCAGCCCCGGAGGAACTTCCCCTTCTTGTTGAACTTGAGGATCCGCAGCTGGGTGTGGCCGAGCACGGCCATGGCCAGGCAGCCCTGCCAGACGCCCCACTTCTTGCCGCGCAGCCAGACCGCACCCGACGGCGCGATCGTCGGGTTGCCGGACTTCCAGCGGGCCCCGATCTGCTTGCCGGGCAGCGAGTAGTTCGTCATCGGCGGCGACTCGTCGTACCCCGGTCCCGGCCTCCAGCCGTAGTTGCCGCCCTTGCGCAGCCGGTTGACCTCGTCGTCGCGGTAGGTGCCGTGCTCGACCGACCACATGCCCCCGTGCGGTCGCAGCGCCAGCCCCTGCACGTTGCGGTGTCCGTAGGTGTAGATCTTGCGCTTCATCGGGTGGTCGGCGTGGATGAACGGGTTGCCCGGCCACGGCTTGCCGGTCTTGGGCTGCACCCGCAGCACCTTGCCGCCACCGGACTTCAGGCTCTGCGGGTTCTTGGTCTGGGCGGCGTCACCGGTCCCGACGTACAGCGCACCCTCCGGCCCGAACCGCAGCCGGCAGCCGCCGTGCCGCCCCGAGGTCGACGGCAGGTTCTTGACCACCTGTCGCACCCGGTGCGCGCGCTTGAAGTTCTTCTTCAGCTTCCACAGCACCACACGCACCTCGTGCCCGCCCGGGGCCTTGGCGCCGTGGCAGGTGAGGAACTGGCGCGACTTCCTGAAGTCGCGGACGGCGAGGATCGACATCAGGCCGGTCTCGTCGGCGTGGAACATGCCCGTGGTGACGATGTGCACCGGCCGGTCGGCGCCCTTCGGCCCGTGGTAGCGGATCGCCAGCCGGTCCCGCTGGGTGTACAGCATCCCGCCGCCGGGCAGGAAGGTGATGTCCCACGGGATGTCCAGCCCGCTCTTGAGCACGTGCACCGACAACCGCGGCCGGGGGGCGCGTTCGTCGGCGGACTCGAACGACGCGGCCCCGGTTGTGGGGGCAGCCACCGAGGCCCCGGCGGTCGCGGCCGACCCGGGAGGCACCGTCGCGAGGCCGGCGGCCAGAGCGGTGACTGCGATCACGGACAGGGCACGTGAGGTACGCATGCCGTCACCCTGGCACTGCTCGTCAGCCGACGCCATCCCCCCGTACGTGACCCGAAGGGTGTCGCCAGACGTCACAGCTGACGTCACAGATGGCCGGCGACCCAGTCCATCGCCTCGAGGGTGTGGTCGTTCCAGTAGACCCGCGTGTGCGCGCCATCGCCGAGGCTGACCAGCTCGGGCTCGACCGGCAGCACGTCCAACAGCTCCTCGACGGCGGGGCGGAACGAGTCGTCGTCGCCGCACCAGATCCCCAGCGGGGTCGGCGCGAGCGCGTCCACCCCGTCGAACACCGCGTCGCCGGCGTCGACCGCGGGACTGAAGGCCGCCACCGCGGCGGCCCAACCGGGCTCCACCTCGGCGATGCGCAGCGCTCCGTAGCCACCCATCGACCAGCCCCAGAGCACCCGCCGCTCGGCGTCGAAGCCCCGGTCGGCCAGCCAGCGCGGGAGTTCGTCGATCACCATGGCCTGAGCGTCGTCGTCGCCCGCCGGCTCCCAGGAGTTCTGCCCCCCGTCGGCGCCGGCCAGCACGAACGGCGGGGCGCCACGCTCGACCGCGGCGGTGACGAAGCGGGCCAGGCCGTACGGCTGGAAGTCGGCGGCGGTGGCGCTGCTGCCGTGCAGCACGACCACCACCGGCAGCCCCGCGCCGTCGCCGTGGCCCGCCGGCACCGCGGTGAAGAGGTCGACGTCCTGACCGCGGGCACGCGACGTGACGGTCTCCAGCCTGACCTGCCCCTCGGGACTGTCCGGGATGTACGGGTCGGGGCCGAGACCCAGCAGGAGCTTGAATCGCCCGGGCATCAGAGCCCACCCGGCCACGCCACCGGCGGCCAGGACGGCGAGCCCCCCGCCGCCCACGAGCAGCCGCCGCCTCGTGATCGTCGGGTCCACGCCGTCAGTGTGACGGGTTGCCCGGCGACGTAGGTTCGTGGTGTGACGGCTGCATCCCCCCGCCCTCCCTCGACCACGCTCGGCGCGCTGCGGGCCAGCGGCTACCAGCCCCGCAGCGTGAAGGCCGAGATCCGTACGAACCTGCTGGCCGCGCTGCGCGCGGGCACCGACCCGTTCCCGGGCATCGTCGGCTTCGACGACACGGTGCGGCCCGATCTCGAACGCGCGCTGCTCGCCGGCCACGACGTGGTGCTGCTCGGCGAGCGCGGTCAGGGCAAGACCCGGCTGATGCGCACCGTGGTCGGACTGCTGGACGAGTGGCAGCCCTACGTCGCCGGCACCGAGACCTTCGACGACCCGGTCGCGCCGGTCAGCGTGACCGGGCAGCGGCTGGCCGCCGAGCACGGCGACGAGCTGGCGGTGGCGTGGCGGCACCGCGACGAGCGTTACGGCGAGAAGCTGGCGACGCCCGACACCAGCGTCGGCGACCTGATCGGCGACGTCGACCCGGTCAAGGTGGCCGAGGGCCGCACCCTGGGCGACCCCGAGACCGTGCACTACGGGCTGCTGCCGCGGACCAACCGTGGCGTGCTCGGGCTCAACGAGCTGCCCGACCTCGCCGAGCGCATCCAGGTGGCGCTGTTCAACGTGCTGGAGGAGCGCGACGTGCAGGTCCGCGGCTACACGCTGCGGCTTCCGCTCGACCTGCTGGTGCTGGCCTCGGCGAACCCGGAGGACTACACCAACCGCGGCCGCATCATCACCCCGCTGAAGGACCGCTTCGGCGCGGAGATCCGCACCCACTACCCGCTCGACGTCGACGACGAGGTCGCGCTGGTGGCCCAGGAGGCCGACCTCGTCGCCGAGGTCCCCGCGCACCTGCTCGAGGTGCTGGCCCGCTTCGCCCGCGAGCTGCGCGAGTCGTCGGCGGTCGACCAGCGCTCGGGCATCTCGGCCCGGCTCGCGGTCGCCGCGGCCGAGGCTGCGGCCGGCTCGGCACTGCGGCGCGCCGCACTCACCGGCGAGGAGCACGCCGTGGCCCGGGTGGGCGACCTGCCGGGTGTGGTGCCGACGTTGCGCGGCAAGGTCGAGTTCGAGATGGGCGAGGAGGGCCGCGAGGAGGAGGTGCTCGACCACCTGCTGCGGGTGGCGGTCGCAGCCACGTTCCGGGCCCGGCTGTCCGGTGCCGACCTGGCCGGCTTCACCGAGCGGTTCGCCGAGGGCGACACGGTCGAGACCGGCGTCCTCGTGCCCGCGGGCGAGCTGCTCGACCAGCTCGGCAGCGTCCCCGGCCTGGCGACCGTGCTGGACCGGCTCGGGGTCGAGGAGGACAGCGTCTCGCCCGGCCAGGTGGCGGCCGGGGTCGAGCTGGTGCTCGAGGGGTTGTGGCTGACCCGTCGGCTGGACAAGGACAGCGCCGACGGCCGCACGGTGTACGGGGGCTGAGGTGCCGCTCCCCCGGCGCTACCGCTACGGCTCCTGGCGGGGCGGCGACGACCCGCTTGCCGCGCCGTTCGACGTGCGAGCCGCCGTCGACGAGGTCGGTCACGACGTCCTGGAGGGCGCCAGCCTGCGGGACGCGTTGCGCGCGCTGCTGCGCCGCGGGCACGACGGCCGCCAGGGGCTGGACGCGTTGCGTCGCCAGGTGCGCAAGCGGCGCCGTGAGCTGCAGCGCCGTGGCGATCTCGCCGGCACGCTGGACCGGGTCCGCGCACAGCTCGACCAGGTGCTCGCCGCTGAGCGGGACCAGCTGGCCGGCGAGGACGGTGACCAGGCCCGCCTCGACGAGATGGCCCTGGACGCGCTCCCCGACGACACCGCAACCGCCGTGCGCGAGCTGGCGCCCTACGACTGGCACAGCGACGAGGCCCGCGCCGGCTACGAGCGGATCCGGGAGATGCTGCGGGCGGAGGTGCTCGACGCGCAGTTCGCCGGCATGAAGCGGGCGCTGGAGGCGGCTCGCGACGGCGACGAGAACGCGGCAGAGGCGATGCAGGCGGTACGCGACATGATCGCGGATCTCAACCAGCTGCTGGCGGCGCACGCGCGCGGCGAGGACACCGCCGAGCAGTTCCGCGAGTTCATGGACCGGCACGGTGACTTCTTCCCCGAGGACCCGAAGGACACCGATGACCTGATCGACCTGCTGGCACGCCGCCAGGACGCCGCCGAGCGGATGCTGCGCTCGCTGTCGCCGGAGCAGCGCGACGAGCTGGCGCGGCTGATGGCCGAGGCGATGGACGACCCCGACCTGGAGAGCGAGCTCGGCCAGCTGCGTGACAACCTGCACGCCCTGCGTCCGGGCCTCGGTCAGGGTCGGCCGATGCGGATGTCCGGCGGCGAACCGATGGGCTACGGCGACGCTGTGGGCGCGGTCGCCGACCTGGCCGACCTCGAGGCGCTCGAGGCCCAGCTCGGCCAGGAGCACCCCGGCGCGAGCCTCGACGACGTCGACGTCGACGCCTTGGAGCGGCAGCTGGCCCCCTCCGCCGCCACCGACCTGCGGGCGCTACGCGATCTCGAGCGCGAGCTGGAGCGACAGGGCTACGTGACCCGCGGCAGCGACGGGCCGCAGCTCACCCCCAAGGCCCTGCGTAGGCTCGGCGAGACCGCCCTGCGGCGCATCTTCGCCTCGCTCGACGCGGCGACAGGCCGCGGCGACCACGACGACCCGCGCGCGGGTGCCGCCGAGGAGCGCACCGGGACGACCCGGCAGTGGACGTTCGGCGAGGAGCGGCCGATCGAGGCCGTGCAGACGGTGCGCAACGCGGTGCTGCGCTCGGCCAGCACCGGCGAGTCGCTGCGACTGGAGGTCGACGACTTCGCCGTTGCCGAGACCGAGCGCCGTACCCAGGCGGCGGTCGCGCTGTGCGTCGACCTGTCCTTCTCGATGGTGCAGGAGGACCGCTGGGGCCCGATGAAGCAGACCGCGCTCGCCCTTGCCCACCTGGTCGCCACCCGCTTCCGGGAGGACGCACTGCAGATCATCGGCTTCGACCGGGTGGCGCGACGGCTGACCGCACTGCAGCTGGCCGACGTCGAGCCGGAGTGGGTGCAGGGCACCAACCTGCAGCACGCGCTGCTGCTGGCCGGCCGGCACCTGCGGCGGCACCCCGAGGCCGAGCCGGTGGTCATGGTCGTCACCGATGGCGAGCCGACCGCCCACCTCGAACCCGACGGGACGCCGTACTTCAGCTGGCCGACCACCCGCGAGACGCTGCGGGCCACCGTGGCCGAGGTCGACCAGATGACCCGCTACGGCGCCACCCTCAACCTGTTCATGCTCGGCGACGACCCGGGGCTCGCCCGCTTCGTCGATGCCATCGCCCGGCGCAACGGCGGCCGCGTGTTCACCCCCGAGCTGGGCCGGCTGGGCGAGTACGTGGTGGCCGACTACCTGCAGGCGCGGGGCGGCGGCCGGGCGCGACGCGCCGGGTGACCCACCCACCCGACGTGATTGGGTGTAGGGCCATGACTGCGGCCCGGACGGACGGCAAGGCGGGGTTCGACCACATCTACGACCTGCCCGACCCACGCGACTACTTCCGTACGCTGCGGCCCACCGGCTACCAGATCCCCGCGAACGCCCAGCCGGTGTTCCGCCGGCTGGTGGCCGACTCCGGCGCAACGACGGTGCTGGACGTGTGCTGCTCCTACGGCATCAATGCTGCGCTGCTGCGCTTCGAGCTCACCCTCGACGACCTCTACGACCACTACGCCGACGACGCGCTCACGGAGGCGTCGCCGGCTGAGCTGGCCGCGAGCGACCGCGACTGGTTCGCCGAGCGGCGCCGCCCCCACCCGCCACGGGTGCTGGGCCTGGACGTGGCGGCCAACGCCGTGGACTACGGCCGAAAGGTCGGTCTGCTCGACGGCGGGTGGGCCGAGGACCTCGAGACCTACGACCCCTCACCCGGGCTCGCCGAACGGGTGGGCGACGTGGGGCTGGTGACCATCACCGGCGGGATCGGCTACGTCTCCGAGCGCACCTTCGACCGGCTGCTCGACCGGCTGCCCACCGACCCACCGCCGTGGGTGGCAGCCTTCTGCCTGCGCACCTATTCCTACGACGCCGTCGCTGACTCGCTGGCCCGGCACGGACTGGTGACCGAGCAGGCCTCGGCGACGGTGCCGCAGCGGCGCTTCGTCAGCGACGCCGAGCGGGACGCCGCGCTGGAGGCGGTGCGCGGCCGCGGGCTGGACCCGACCGGTCGCGAGGACAGCGGCTGGTACCACTGCGACTTCTTCCTGTCCCGCCCCGCGTCGCGCCAGGGCGACCCGCCGGTCGACGACCTGCTGGCGGCCGTCGCCGCGGCCAGCAGCCACTAGCCGGCGAGGAACGACAACCTCACCTCGCGGTCGGGGTTGTCGACGTTGAGGTCGACCAGGCACACGCTCTGCCAGGTGCCGAGGGCCAGTCGCCCGCCCTCGACCGGCACCGTGGCGTACGGCGGGACGAGGGCCGGTGCGACGTGGGAGCGGCCGTGGCCGCGACTGCCGTGTCGGTGCCGCCAGCGATCGTCGGCCGGCAGCAGGTCGGACAGCGCGGCGAGCAGGTCGTCGTCGCTGCCGGCACCGGTCTCGATCAGCGCGATCCCCGCGGTGGCGTGCGGCACGAACACGTGCAGCAGGCCGTCACCACCGTCGGCGTGCTCGCGCAGGAACCTCTCGCACTCGCCGGTGAGGTCGTGGACGGTGTCGCTGTCGCCGGTACGGACCGACACGGTCTGGCTGCGCATGCGGTCATGGTGTCAGGTGTCAGGTGACCTGCGCGGGAGCAGACTGACCGGATGGACGTGGCCGAGGCCTTCCGGGTCGTTCCCCGACGCGACTTCCTGCCCGCCGGCGTCCGGTCCCAGGCCGACGAGGACCGGCCGTTGCCGATCGGCGAGGGCCAGACGAACTCCCAGCCGCGCACCGTCGCAGGGATGCTCGACCTGCTCGACGTGCGTCCCGGGCACCGGGTGCTCGACGTCGGTTCCGGCTCCGGCTGGACCACGGCGCTGCTCGCCGAGCTCGTCGGCCCGGCCGGCTGGGTGCTCGGACTCGAGCTGAGCCCGACACTTGCGCAGTGGGGTGCCGCCAACGTGGCCGCCCGGGAACGCGAGTGGGCGCGGGTGCAGCAGGCGACGCCGGGGCTGCTGGGTGCTCCGGAACAGGCTCCGTACGACCGGGTGCTGGTGTCGGCGGAGGCCGACGAGCTCCCCGAGGCGCTGGTCGACCAGCTGGCCGCCGACGGGGTGCTGGTGGTGCCGGTGGCCGGCCGGATGTGCCGCGTCCGGGTCGACGCGACCGGCGGTCGCCGCACCAGCTGGCACGGCCACTACAGGTTCGTGCCGCTGCGCTGAGCCGACTACCGTCGTCGGCGTGCCGGACAGCGACGGGTGGCTCGACGAGACCACCCGCCCCAGCGTCACCGACCCGGCGATGCCTCGCAGCGGCCACCCCAACCAGTCGCTGCTGACCCAGGTGCACGCGCACCTGCGCGACGAGCTGTCCCGCATCGTCGAGGCTCTGGACCAGCTCGCCGCCGCGGACCAGCCGCCCACCGACGCCGACATCGGCGACGTCCGCGCGTTCCTGCACCGACTGGCCGGACGACAGGACCGGTACTCGATCGGGGCCTTCTGCGCGGCGTACTGCCGCACGGTTGCCACCCACCACGCGATCGAGGACCACCGGATGTTCCCCGACCTGGCGAGCGCCGACCCGACGCTGGAGCCTGTGCTGGACCGGCTCGGGTCCGAGCACGAGGTCATCCACCTGGTGCTCGAGCGGCTCGACCGGGCGCTGGTCACGATGGTGTCCGGCACGGCCGGTCCGGCGGGTGACGACGCGCGCGCCGCCGCCGCCCGGCTGGTCGAGGTGCTGGTCTCCCACCTGGCCTACGAGGAGGAGCAGCTGCTCGGCCCGCTGGGTCGGTTGCCGGTCGTCGTCTGAGCCGCGCCGGTTTGCGAACCGGACAAGTCGGGCATGGACCCGGACGTGACTCGACGCCTGGCACTGCTCTGGACCGGCCTGCTGACCACCGTGCTCGCCGTGGGGGGTGCGCTGCTGGTCGCGCCGCCGACCGCGTCGGCGGGTCCGGGCTCCGGCACGCCGTACGTGGTGGCGCTCGGCGACTCCTACATCTCCGGCGAGGCCGGGCGCTGGGCCGGAAGCTCCAACGACGACGCCGACCGGGCGGACGCGCTCGGTGACGCCGCCTACCACGACGGCGGCGGCGGCGAGGCCATCGAGCGCTGTCACCGCTCCGCGAGCGCCGAGATCCACATCGGAACCGTCGCGTCGGCCAACCTGGCGTGTTCCGGCGCCGAGACCGCGACGTACACGACGTCGGAGGGATGGTTCAAGCCGGGACTCGACTTCTACGACGACGGCGCGGGCCACGTCGGGCAGGCACTGGCGCTGCAGCAGCTCGCGACCGCTCAGGACGTCGAGCTGGTCGTGGTGTCGATCGGTGGCAACGACTTCGGCTTCGGCGCGATCGTGCAGCAGTGCGTCGAGGACTTCCTCACCTCGCCGTCGTGGGATCCCGACTACTGCTCCGACGACGGCTCGGTCACCGACCGGTTCACGCCCGGCAACGTCGACGCGGTGACCGCGCGGATCGCGGGCGCGCTGCAGAACGTCCGGACCGCGATGACCAACGCCGGCTACTCCGACGCTGACTGGCGGCTACTGGTGCAGACCTACCCCTCACCGATCCCCAACGGAGCGGGCTTCCGCTACCAGGAGTCGGGCTTCACCCGGCAGAGCACGGGAGGATGCGGCTTCTGGGACGCCGACGCCGACTGGGCCAACGCCTCGGCCCTGCCGACGATCAACGGCGCCGTGTTGGACGGCCTGGCCCGCTCCGGCCTGACCAACGCCTCTGTCCTCGACCTGGGATCGGCCTTCGACGGCCGCCGGCTGTGCGAGACCGGCGTCGGGCTGTACGAGGAGGTCGGGCTGCCCGACTGGCACAGCGCAGGGGCCGTCGACGCGACCGAGTGGGTGAACCAGATCCGCACCGTCTCGACCATCGGCAGCGACTACTACGTGCAGGAGTCGCTGCACCCCAACTACTGGGGACAGCTCGCCGTACGCAACTGTGTCCGCCAGGCCTTCCTGGCCCGGACCGGCGGCACCTGTACCCGCAGCGGCAACGGGCTGGTCGGTGGCGAGCCCCAGATGGCCCTGCAGTAGCCGCCCCGGATCGGCCCGGTCCAGCCGCCCGATCAGTGGCGCGGGCTCCCCCGTACGGCCACTTGCTCAGCGTGGATGATTACTCTCTGTGATCACCCGTGGCATAGTGTGACTATGACTGAGGGCAAGACTGCCGTCGTCGTCGACGACGACGCGGACATCCGGATGCTGCTGCACGACGTGCTCGCGATGGCGGGCTTCACCGTGCACACGGCGTCGACCGGTCGCGCCGGAATCGCCCTGGTCCGCGAGGTCGAGCCCGACGTGGTCACGCTCGACCTCGGCCTCCCCGACGTCGACGGCATCACCGTGTGCCGGGCGATCCGGGAGTTCACCGACGCCTACGTGCTGATGATCACCGCCCGCGCCGACGAGATCGACCGGCTGCTCGGCCTGGAGATCGGCGCCGACGACTTCGTCACCAAGCCGTTCAGCCCGCGGGAGGTGCAGGCCCGGGTTGCGGCGCTGCTCCGGCGACCGCGGCTCGCGGTGGTGCCCGCCGTGGACGATCACGAGATCGTGCGGCACGGCAACCTCGAGCTCGACCTCGACGGCCGGGTCGTGACCATGGCCGGCGCCGAGCTGGAGCTCACCCGGACCGAGTTCGACCTGCTCGCCACCATGCTCGGCGGACCGCGCCGGGTCTGGACCCGCGAGCTGCTGCTGCGCACGGTGTGGGGCAACACCTGGGCCGGCGACCAGCACCTGGTCGAGGTTCACGTCGCCAACCTGCGCCGCAAGCTCGGTGACACCGCGCGGACCGCGCGCTGGATCAAGACGGTGCGGGGCGTCGGCTACCGGCTCGCCCCTGCAGCGTGAGGGGGGAGGCCGAGATGGCGAGAAACAGCCGAGCCGCAGTGGTCGAGACGAGCCAGGGTCTGCCCCGAACCCGCTCCGACGCGACCCCGACCGGCGGCAGCAGCGCAGAGCTCGCCATCGCCCTCGACGGCAACGACGAGCAGCTGGTGGCGCTCACCCGGCTGGCCAGCCAGCTCTGCTACACCCCACGCTCGGTCATCAACATCTTCGACCGGGGCCGGCAGCACCCGGTGGCCGTCACCGGCCCCCGTCCGCGCACCTGCCCGACCGGCGACTCGATGTGCGCGCAGATCCTCGGCGAGCGCGCGGTCGTCGTGGTCGACGACGCCACTCTCGACCCCCGCTTCCGCAACAACCCGTTCGTCAACGGCCGTTACGACGACATCCGCTTCTACGCCTCGGCCCCGCTGGTGACCCGTACCGGTCATGTGCTCGGCACCCTGTGCGTCCACGACAACATCCGCCGCTCGCTGTCGACCGAGCAGCGCGAGAGCCTGCAGGCGATCGCCAACCAGGTCGTCGAGGCGCTGGAGCTGCGCCGCCAGACCCGCTGGCTGGACCTGACCCTGTCCGAGCTGACCCGAAGCAACGCGGTGCTCACCGACTTCGCCGGTCGGCTCAGCCACGACCTCAAGACGCCGCTGACCGCGGTGCTGGGCTTCACCGAAGTACTGGAGACGCTGCCGGCGGTCGAGGGCGACCCCCGCGCGGTCAAGTACGTCGGACGGATCATGCGCTCGGGTCAGCGGATGCGAATCCTCATCGACGACCTGCTGTCCTTCGCCGCAGTCGGCGGCCGCACGACGGTCACGCCCGTCGACCTGCAGCCCATGGTCAGGGAGGTCACAGACGACCTGGCCGCGCTGGTGAGCCGCAGCGGCACGACGGTGACCTGCCCGGAGGTGACGCTGCTCGCCGACCCGGTGCAGCTGCGCGCGCTGGTGCAGAATCTGGTCGCCAACGCGGTCAAGTACGGCGTCGGTCGCGGTCCCCGCGGGGGGAACCGCGCCAACGTCGAGGTGCACGGCGAGTCGGTGGGCACCGGCTGGGTGCTGCGCGTCGTCGACCACGGGCCGGGCATCCCTGAGGGACAACGGGTCCGCGTGCTCGAGCCGTTGACCCGGCTGGATCGCGACGCAGGCACCGCCGGCAGCGGCATCGGTCTGGCGACGTGCCGCCGAATCGCCCAGGCGCATGGCGGAAACCTCGAGCTCGGCGACACCCCCGGTGGCGGGACGACGGTCACCGTGACCGTGCTGTCCTGACGCCGGCTGGTACTGGCCGACGCCGGCCGCCCCTGCTCAGTAGATGCTGCTCAGTAGATGCTGGCCAGCACGCCGTGGTCGAACGCGATCGGCCGACCGCCGGTCTCCCACCACGGGTTGGTGTACGACATGACCGAGCGCTCGACGTTCAGGTAGTGGTGCAGGCCGAGTGCGTGCCCGATCTCGTGCGCGGTGATGTAGTGGCTGAACGCCTTCCACGAGCCGTTCCACAGCATCTCCTCGCGGTGCACGACCGGAGTGTTGAGGTAGACGTTCGCGTGCGTGATCAGGCGGGGTTCGTCACCGCTGCAGCCGCAGATCTCCGCATAGCCGGAGTAGTCGGCGTGCGGCTTGCTCATCGTCCGCACCACGATGTCGGCGCTCCGCGCGTTGTTGCGCAGCACCATGCGTGGCTGACCCTCCGCCCGGTCGCTGTTCCACCAGCGGATGACTCCGCGGACGCCCCAGACGGCGGGCACCGTGCTCCTGACGACGACGACACGCTGGTCCCAGGACAGCTGGAGCTCGCGGGAGCCGGTCTCGTCCGTGCGCAGGCCAGCGTCGCCGGCGATCTCGGTGTCGTCGTGCGCGCTGGCGGCCGCGACGGGCAGCAGCACCAGACCGGCAGCCAAACCGGCAGCGAGCAGGACCACGGAGACGAAACGCTTCATGGGACGACTGTGTCGCCGGGGCCTCAAGCAGCCGCCCGGTCGCAGCACAAGGTCTCCGCAGGACTTCCTCAAGCGAACCTCAAGGCCACGACTACAGTCGGTGCGGTGACCACGATCGCTCCGCACGGGCTGCACCACGTCACCGCCATCGCCTCTGCTCCGCACCGCAACGTGGACTTCTACACCCGGGTGCTGGGACTTCGGCTGATCAAGCAGACCGTCAACTTCGACGCCCCGGACACCTGGCACCTGTACTACGGCGACGAGCAGGGCACGCCGTCGAGCATCCTGACCTTCTTCCCCTGGCCCGACGTCCCGCCGGGGCGGCAGGGCAGCGGGCTCACGACCTCCACCGCGTTCAGCGTCCCGCCGGAGTCCCTCGGCTGGTGGCACCAGCGGCTGCAGGACATGGGCGTCGACGTCGACGCGCCGCGCACCCGCGACGTCGAGGACGTCGTGTCGCTGCGCGACCACGACGGCATGGTGATCGACCTGGTCGCCAGCGAGGGCGACACCCGGTCGGGCTGGGACGGCGTCGGGGACATCCCTGCCGAGCACGCCATCCGCGGGCTGCACTCGGTGACGTTGACCGAGCAGCAGCTCGACCCGACCGCCGCCATGCTCACCCAGCTGCTCGGCATGGGCAGCGGCACCGAGGCACCGGGCGCCGCCCGCTTCGCCATGGCGGACGGCGCCGCTGGGACCCTCGTCGACGTCGCGACCGGGGCCGACCAGCGGGGCCTGCAGGCCGGCGGCACGGTGCACCACATCGCGTTCCGCGCCCCCGACCTGGAGACGATGACGCGCTGGCAGCAGGAGCTGCTGGGCGCCGGGGTGTCGGTGACCGAGATCAAGGACCGGCAGTACTTCAAGTCCATCTACTTCCGGGAACCCGGCGGCGTGCTGTTCGAGATCGCCACCGACTCCCCCGGCTTCGACGTCGACGAGCCGCTGCTCGAGCTGGGTCGGCACCTGAAGCTGCCACCGTGGCTGGAGCCCGACCGCGAGCAGATCGCGGCCTCGCTCCCCGCCCTCGGCCTGCCGGGCTGACTCTCACCCCTTGACGTACGAGAACTTCTCGCTCACCCGGCCGGAGGCCACCCGCAGCACGTCGACGCCCCGGACGTGCCCTGGCTCGTCGCCCTCCCACGAGAACCGCCACCGCAGCACCGCCCGGTCGCCGAGCGCCACCAGCTCCTCGGTCTCGAACCGCGCCCCGGGGGTCCCGCTGAACAGGTCCGTGAAGACCGCACGCACGGCCGCCGCACCCTCCACCCGCTCGCCGTCGGGCGCCGGCGACGTGGACTCGAACACGCAGTCGTCGCTCATCACCGCCATGATCGCGTCGACGTCCCCGGCACCGAAGGCGTCGGCAAGTCGGCTCGCGACGGCCTGCGTGGCCGACCAGCGCGGGTCTCGTCCTGCGTTGGCGATCAAGGCGGCCTGCGTCCCCGGTACGTCGGTGTCGACCCGCGCACCGATGATCCCCGCGGACCGGTAGAGCTCCTCCCGGTCGGCGAACCAGGTCGCCACCGCCTCGACCACCTCCGGGTCGAGGTCACGGTCACCGCCGATCGCGCTCGCGAGGTCCCAGGCGTGCACGACGTGGTCGGCGATCAGCTGCATGAGGTACTCGTCGGCCGCCTCGTCGCCGTACGACAGGTGCACCCGCAGGTCGGGCGTCAGCCCGTCGGCGACCTCGCGGACCGCCTCGGCACCGGCCGCGGCGGCCGCGGCCTGGGGGTCCGCGCCGAGCAGGTCGCCGGCGAGGCTGTCCCCCACTTCGTCGATCGTGCGGCCCTGCAGCAGCGGACCGGTCCAGCGGTCCTCCCCCACCACGTGGTTGACCAGGTCGCGTACCGACCACTCGCTGCAGGGGGTGGACAGCGACCAGTCGTCGGGACCGATCGCCTCCACCCGCTCCAGCCAGGTCGCCACGCTCCGTTCGTGCAGCCGTGCCGTGTCCATCCGGGCACCTCCTTGATCCGTCTCAGCGGAGCACCGCGGGCAGGGTCGGCACAAGACCCGATCGGGTAGCGTCGCCCTCCCCCGTGGAGGAGGCCTGGAGATGGCGGTGCAGCACAAGTTCCTGCTCGACGAGTCCGAGCTGCCGACCCGCTGGTACAACGTGATCCCCGACCTGCCGTCGCCGCCTCCTCCGCCGCTGCACCCGGGCACGCTGCAGCCGGTCGGGCCTGACGACCTGGCTCCTCTGTTCCCGATGGAGCTGATCGCTCAGGAGGTCACCGCCGACTCCTACGTCGACATCCCCGACGACGTGCTGGACGTCTACAAGCTGTGGCGACCCTCGCCTCTCTACCGGGCGCACCGGCTGGAGAAGGCGCTCGGCACACCGGCGCGGATCTACTACAAGTACGAGGGCGTCTCGCCGGCGGGCTCGCACAAGCCCAACACCGCCGTGCCGCAGGCGTACTACAACGCCCGCAGCGGCGTGACCAAGGTGACGACCGAGACGGGGGCCGGGCAGTGGGGCACCGCGCTGGCCTTCGCCTGTGCGCAGTACGGGCTGGCGTGTGAGGTGTGGCAGGTCGGGGCGTCGTACGACGGCAAGCCCTACCGCCGCTCGGTGATGGAGACGTTCGGCGCGACCGTGCACCGCAGCCCGTCGGACCGCACCGAGTCCGGCCGCAAGCTCCGCGCGGACGAACCGGACCACCCCGGCAGCCTCGGCATCGCGATCAGCGAGGCCGTGGAGGCCGCGGCCGGCGACGAGACGGCGCACTACGCGCTGGGCAGCGTGCTCAACCACGTGTTGCTGCACCAGACCGTCATCGGCGAGGAAGCGCTGCTGCAGATGGCGCGGGCCGGGGACACTCCCGACCTCATCGTCGGCTGCACCGGTGGCGGGTCGAACTTCGCCGGGCTGGCGTTCCCCTTCCTGCGCGAGAAGCTCGCCGGTCGCATGCAGCCGGTGATCCGGGCCGTCGAGCCCGCGTCGTGCCCGTCACTCACCCGGGGCGTCTACGCGTACGACTACGGCGACACCGCCGGGTTCACCCCGCTGCTCAAGATGCACACCCTCGGCCACGACTTCGTCCCCGACCCCATCCACGCCGGGGGGCTGCGCTATCACGGCATGAGCCCGCTGATCTCGCACGTCTACGAGCTCGGCCTGCTGGAGGCGATCGCGATCGCGCAGACAGAGTGCTTCGAGGCCGCTGTCACCTTCGCCCGCAGCGAAGGCATCGTCCCGGCACCGGAGCCCACGCACGCGCTGGCCGCGTGCATCCGCGAGGCCAGGGCCTGTGCCGAGTCCGGGGAGGAGAAGGTGATCCTCACCGCGCTCTGCGGGCACGGGCACTTCGACATGGCGGCGTACGACGCCTACCTCGGCGGAGAGATGGTGGACGAGGAGGTCGGTGACGACCGCTTCGCGGACCCGCTGACCCGGCTCCCGCAGGTCGACGGCTGAGCCTGACTGCCCCGCCGACCGCTACTTCGACGGCTCCGGGGCGTCGCACTTCACCTTCGGGTTGACGCCCATGTAGTTGAGCGGCCCGGAGACGATCGTCAGCGAGATGTTGCCGAGGTCGGCGCAATCGGTCTCCTCGTCGCCGGAGAAGTAGTCGCGCTGGAAAGCGGCCGCGAGTCCTATCACCAGCCAGACGACGACGATGACGGCCAGGATCGTGCGCATGGTTGCCTCCACGGATCGGGGACGCTCCGGCGAACCAACCTAGTGAAGCGGACCGCCGCGGCAACTTCGGGTCAGACCGCCCGCACCTGGTTGTTGCGCTTCTCGTGCGTCAGCTCCGCCAGACCGAGCACCTCGAGCAACGGCGGCAGGTACATCCCGAACCGTCCCCGGTACCCCTTTCGGAGCCCGTACCAACCGCCCACCGGGTTGTCGACCGAGCGACCCCACGCCTCGACCGAACCGTCCGGAGCGGGCTTCTTCTCGTCCGCCGCACCGAGCGGCACCCAGTCGCCTTGCGCCCGCAGCCACGCGTGCAGGTCGTCGACCGCGCTCAGGTGGTAGCGCAGCGTCGTGCTGCCCACCTGGCACACCAGCGCGGGCGGGTCTGCCGCCTCGTCGCGGTACATCGTGTACTCCGACGAGCCTGGAGCCGTCCGCAGCCGCCAAGGGTCGTCCTTGCTGCCTGTGCCGTCAGCCATGCCGCTCCTCCACCTCATCGGTAGGTCCTGCCGCGGTCCGGTAGTGCGGCAGGAGCGAGTCCCAGCCGCCGCTGTTGCGCTCACGCCAGGTCTGCGCGTCGGCGCCGAGCCGTTCCCACCCGCCGTGCTCGATCTCGACCCTGGTCCGCTGGTCCCCGGACGCGACGAACCTGACCTCGACGTCCGTGGCGTCGGCGCGGTCCCGACGGAGGTGCCAGAGGTAGGCCAACCGCGTCGGCGGGTCCCAGGCGGTCACCTCGCCCCAGTCGTGCTCGGCGCCGTCGGGGGTGCGTTCGAAGATCCGGCCGCCCACAGCCGGCTCGAGCACCACGTCGGCGCCCGGGTCGCCCGACACGGTGTGGTCGGCCGGCCACCAGGTCGCAATGCCACTCGTCCATACCGCGAACGCGTGGTCGACCGGACAGGCCACCTCGAACGACAGTCGTAGTGGCTCGATCACCGGCGCCTCCTCGACGGCGGACGGGAGGTGTTCTCGGCGACCAGGCGGAACCGGACAGCCGCGTCACCCCAGACCTCGGTCAGATAGGCCTGGACCGCCTCCATGCCCTCGACCTGCAACCGGTAGATGCGACGGGTGCCCCGCGGCTCCTCGGCCACCAGGCCGGCCTCCTTGAGCAGTCGCAAGTGCCTCGAGACGGCGGGCCGGCTGACCGGTAGGGCGTCGGCGAGCTCACGGACGGACCGATCGCCGGCCCCGAGCATGGTGAGGATCTCGCGCCGGGTGGGGTCGCGCAGCGCCTCGAAGGCGTTGTCTGCAACCGCTTCCGCACGATCAGCCAACGCCACTCCTCCGTAACGACACGATTACCGTAACACTCAGGTTACCGTACTGTTTGTCTCTCGACGTGGCGGCCCGGCAGTTCTAGCGTGGCATCGCCGGTCGCCCGGCAGCGTGCTCGTGACCGGGGTGAGGAGATCGCCATGTTCATCCAAGTGATCCAGGGCAGCACATCCGACGCCGAGGCGTTGCGGGCCCAAGACGACAGGTGGACCGAGGAGGTAGCCCCCGGCGCCGTCGGCTTCCTGGGGTCGACGTCCGGGGTGACCGACGACGGCAGGACCATCGCCGTTGTCCGCTTCGAGTCCGAGGACGCAGCCCGGCGCAACAGCGAACGACCCGAGCAGGACGCCTGGTGGCAGCAGACCGCACAGCTCATCCCCGACGCCACGTTCACCGAGACCAGTGAAGTGGTGCTGATGGGCAGTGGGGGTTCCGACGACGCCGGGTTCGTCCAGGTCATCCAGGGACGGGTGTCCGACGTCAAGCGGATGCGTGAGATCGGCGAGCAGTTCGAGACGGCAGGCGCCATGGCCCGTCCGGACGTCCTCGGCGGCATCGTCGCGCTGCACGACGACGGCAGCTACACCAACGTCGTCTACTTCACGTCCGAGGCGGCCGCACGCGAGGGGGAGGCGAAGGATCCGCCGCCGGAGCTGAAGGCCCTGATGGAAGAGGAGCGCGACCTGCACGTCGGAGAGATGACCTTCTTCGATCTGCGCGACCCGCATTTCCGTTCGTCCTCCTGACCGCGCCGCGAGGCGTATCAGCCGGGCGTCCGGAGGGCTCTTGGCGAGCGACCGGCGGAGGGAGCCAGTGTGATCCGCACACTCGGCGTGGCCGGCGTCGTCGTCCTCGTTGTCGCGACGGCACCCTTCGTCACGAGCAGTGAGCGAGCGGCCGCGGCCGGAACGGGCACCTGGGGCCACACCGACTTCGACGGTGACGGTGATGACGAGCTGGTGATCGCCGTGCCCAGCGAGAGCGTCGGCACGATCCAGGACGCCGGCGCCGTGACCGTGCTGAACGGATCAGCGGCTGGCACCACGACATCGGGCGCGCAGCTGTGGTCCCAGGGCACCGCCGGCGTCACCGGCACGCCGGCCACGGGCGACCGCTTCGGCGAGTCGTGGGCGGGAGGCGACTTCGACGACGACGGATTCGACGACCTCGCCATCGGCATTCCCGGCGACACGGTCAAGGGTCTGGATGCCGGCCGCGTCCAGGTGCTGTTCGGCAGCGACGACGGACTCATGACCGGCGGCCAGCAGCTGCTCCAGGAGGTCCGCTCCGACACACCGCAGAACGGCGACCTGTTCGGCTCGGCCCTTGCGGCCGGCGACTTCGACGGCGACGGCGACGCCGACCTGGCCGTCGGTGCTCCCGGGGAGGAGGTCGGGGGGGACGACGGGGCCGGCGCGGTGTTCCTGCACCACGGCAAGCCGGCCGGGCTGGCGACAGCCGCAGGCCAGTGGAACCAGGCCCGCGCGGGCGTCGCCGGCGTGGCGGAGCCGGGCGACGCGTTCGGCGCCACGCTCACCGCCGGGCGCGCCGGTCGGAGCAACCACGACGACCTGGTGGTCGGCGTCCCGCGCGAGGACGTCGGCAACGCCGACAACACCGGGACCGTGCAGGTCCTGTACGGATCGGGAGCCAGCTTCAGCACGTCCACCGACCAGCTGTTCACCCTCAACGACTTCGAGGAGGGGCTCGGCGGGGGCGCAGCCAGCGAGGAGCTGAGCAACGACGACGGCGACCGGTTCGGCACCTCGTTGGCCCTCACCGAGCAGGGCGGCACGCTGCTGCCGGTCCTGATCGCGGGTGCGCCGTTCGACGACGACCCGGGGACGTTCTTCGACCCGGCCGCTGACGTCGGCTCCATCGGCGTGCTGGTCGGCGACGACGGAGCGAGCCTCACAGCGCTCGGCGGACGGTCGCCCGGCGGCCTGGGCGACCCTGACGACGCGGTGCCCGGCCAACGGTTCGGACGCTCGTTGACCGGGCTCAGCCCTGGCTACTACGCGGTGTCCTGGCCCGGTCGTGACATGGGCAGCGCCACCGACACCGGCCTGGTGAGCGTGCACAGCTGGCACGTCGACGACGAGGGCACGTCGACCGGTGAGGTGCGCGAGCGGCAGACCGCCGTGGGCGAGGGCGAGGAGGACGACGACGAGTTCGGCCTCGGTCTCTGGTCGGCGGACGTCGACGGCGACGGCGACGCCGAGCTGGCCATCGGGTGGCGCGAGTCGTTCCAGGACGACGACATCATCGCAGGGCGGCATGGCGGCCGTGGGCTGGATCGGCGCCGAGGACTACGACGTGTTCAACCAGTCGACCCCGGGCGTGCCCGAGACCAACCAGAGCTTCGACCGCTTCGGGACCCAGGGCCTGCCCTAGCCGCGGAGCCGACCAGCAGCCACCCTGCGACGACGAGCAACGCCCCGACGGCCAGAAACGCCAGGTCCCAGGCCAACGGCGCGTCCAGGTCGTCGCGCACGTGGTGCAGCTCGAGCAGCTGGTGGTCGACGACACCCTCGACCAGGTTGAACATCCCCCAGCCCATGAGTGCCCATCCCCAGAGATCGCGGGTAGCCCACGGGCGGATGCCGGGTGCCGTCCGCTGTGCCAGGACGGCCACCCCGGCGGTGACGGCGAGCCACGCGGCGGCGTGGAAGAGACCATCGCCGAGGGTGTTGCGCTCCATGCCCAGGACGGTGTCTGTCGGCTCCGTATGACTCACCATGTGGTGCCACTGCAGCAGCTGGTGCAAGACGATGCCGTCGACGAAGCCGCCGAGGCCGATCCCGATCAACACACCGGGCAGGCCCATCCCCACGGTGGGTTCATCGGGGGCGTCCGACGGTGCCTGTCCCATCGGGGACCCGTACCCAGGACATGCGTCGCCAATCGCATCCGGACGCACGCGAGGCCGGCCCCGGCGGGGCCGACCTCGTGGCAGGGTGAGCGGTGGAGCTGGCGGGAATCGAACCCGCGTCCTCCGACGCCAACTCAGGCATTCTCCGGGCGCAGTCCGTACAGACGATTTTCTCGGCCCCGGCGCTCGTACGGACACGTCGCCGACAGGCCCAGCCACTGTTGATGTCCCACCACGACCCCGTGGCCGGGTCGTGGCGGTGAGCCTCCTGAATGAGGCCGGCTACCGGGACGGAGGCGCTCCCGGGCCGACCCTTCGTTCACTGCTCAGGCAGCGAGAGCGAAGTCAGTGCGCTTAGCCTTGGCACTTGTAAGGTTCCACGGATCGTTCACGAGATGACCGTGGGTCCTCGGCCCGCTTCTCCTGAACCGTACGACCGAAGTCGAAACCGTTCAGCCCCTTGTTGAGTTGTGGTTCCAGCGTACCGGCAACAGCGCCGGGACCGCGCCCGCTATTCCGCCGGCCCCCGCACCATGACCCGTTCAGGCGCCTCGCCGGGCACCTCGGCGGCCCTGCCGTGGTCGACGAACCCGTGCCGGGCGTAGAGCGCGATCGCCGCGGGATTCGCCTCCCGGACGTTGAGGGTCAGCGCCCCTGGGCGGTGCCGGGTGCACCACGCGACCACGGCGTCGACGAGCGCATCACCCACCCCGTGGCCGCGGGCCTCCGGCGCGACCCACATCGACAGCAGCTCGGCGGGCCCCTCGTCCGGGAGCCAGCCGCTCGCCATGCCCACGGGTTGGCCGTCGAGCGCGGCGACCACGTTGCACGGGACGGCGGTCAGCCGGTCGCGCCACCGCTGCTGCGGTGCGTCCTGCCAGTCGGCGAGTCGGGAGCCGAACGCGTCGGGCGCCTCGGCCAGCGCGGCCAGGCGCAGCGCGCGCCACTCGGCCCAGTCGTCGGGACCGATCAGCCGTACCTCCAGCACGGAAGCCATGGTGGCCGGGACCGGCGCCCACGGACAGCGAATTTCGGCCCTGACTCCCGAGGTGCCCTGGAGGTCAGGCCCAGGGCAGCTCGCTGCGGTGCCGCCAGTACGCCTCGGGCGGCTCGGAGAGGTCGTCCAGCGCCGCGACGAGGTCGTCGTCGACGACGACGTTGCACAACCGGAGGTTGGCCTGCAGCCGTTCGGTGCTGTCCGGGCCCAGCAGGACGGTGTCCGCCCACGGCTGAGCGGCCGCCAGAGCAAGCGCTACCGCGTCGGGACCGACGCCGTGAGCATCCGCCACCTGCACCAGGGCGGCGGGTGGGTCCATCGCGAGCCGCCCGTTGGCCAGGGCCTCCTTGACGAGCACCCGCAGCCCCTCGGCGTGAGCCGTGGCCAGCGCGTCGCCGACCGAGGGCTCGAGCGGGTTCCAGGTGGCCTGCACCGCGTCGAACAGCCGGGCGCCCGCGATCTCCACCGTGGCTGCCGCGCGCACCGTCTCGGCCTGCTGCGGTCCCGAGGTCGAGAAGCCCACCCGCACGCCGTCGTCGCGCAACCGCGCCAGCGCGGCCAGCAGCGGCGGATCGGTGAGCAGCGGGCTGTCCACGGTGAGTGAGTGCACCTGGTAGAGCGACACCGCCCCGCCCAGCAGGTCGTGGGTCTGCTGCCACTGGGTGGTGAACCGCTCCAGGTCATGCGCCTTCTCCTCGTGCACGGAGGCGTCCATCCGCCAGTCACCGACGTAGGCATAGCCCCACTTGCTCGAGACCTCCATGTCCTGGACTCCCGTGGCCGCCAGCCACTGCGCGAGGAACTCCTCGGCGAGGCCGTACGAGCGGGCCACGTCGACGTGCCGCACGCCCGCCTCGTACGCGGCATCGAGGACCTCGTGACAGCGCCGACGCATCGCCGCGACGGTGCGCTCGACCGGGAGCGCGCTGTCCCGCCCGAGGGTGAGGTAAGCCGGCCGACCGAGGGCCGCCAGGCCGAGCGCGAGAGCGGTCACAGGCCCAGCACCGCCAGCGGGGAGTGCCAGCAGACGGCGCGCAGCCAGTCGTCGCCGAGGTCGAGCCGGCTCAGCGCCTCGAGCTGGTGGGCATAGGGGTACGGGATGTTCGGGAAGTCCGAGCCCAGCAGGACCCGCCTCGCCAGCCCGAGGTCGCGCAGCCGCGGCAGCAGCTCGCGCGGGTACGGCGCGTCGGCCTCGAAGAAGTCGGTGAACGCCATCGTCGTGTCCAGGCACACCCGCTCGTGCTTCTCGGCCAGCGCGAGGAAGTCGGCGTACTCGGGCGCACCCGCGTGCGCCACCACGAGCACCAGTCGCGGGTGCCGGCGCAGCACCTCGGCGATCGGTCCGGGTCCGGTGTGCCGCCCCGGCACGGGGCCGGAGCCGGCGTGCACCACGACCGGCACCGCCGCCTCGGCGAGCTGGCCCCACGCCGGGTCGAGCCCCGTGTCCGCGGGGTCGAAGCCTCCGACCTGCACGTGCAGCTTGAACACCTGGGTGCCGGCGTCCAGCCGCCGGCGCACCTCGGCGCCCACGCCGTCCTCGGGAAAGAACGTCGCCGACCGCACGCAGCCGGGGGTACGGTCCGAGAGCTCCGCTGCCCAGTCGTTGAGCCAGGCCGCCACGCCTGGCCGGTGCGCGTACGGCAGCGCGGTGAACCACCGCACTCCCATCTCACGCAACCGCTGCACGCGGTCGTCGTCGTCGCCGCGATAGGTGATCGGCCAGCTGCGCCCGATCAGCGGGCCGGCCGCGTCGAAGTGCTCGCGCACCCGTGCCAGCAGCGTCGGCGGCAGGAAGTGCACGTGCGCGTCGGCCAGTCCAGGCAGGCCCAGTGCGCTCCACCAGCCGGGGACGTCGGCGTCGGTCAGCGCGGGCGGGCTCACACCTTGCCCTTGGCCCGCCGGCCCACCGCCCGCTCCATGTCCCGCCGGGCGTCCTTGGCGGCCAGCGACTGCCGCTTGTCGTACTGCCGCTTGCCGCGGGCGAGCCCGATCTCGATCTTGGCCCGCCCGTCCTTCCAGTACAGCGCGAGCGGGACGAGGGTGTAGCCGCGCTCGGCCACCTTGCGCTCGATCTTGTCGATCTCGGCGCGGTTCAGCAGCAGCTTGCGCTTGCGCCGCGGGGCGTGGTTGGTCCAGGTGCCCTGCGTGTACTCGGAGATGTGCACCCCGTGCAGCCAGGCCTCGCCGCCCTCGATGTCGGCGTAGCCGTCGACCAGGGACGCGCGTCCCGCCCGCAGCGACTTGACCTCGGTGCCGGTCAGGACGATGCCGGCCTCCCACGTGTCGTCGATCGAGTAGTCGTGGTAGGCCTTGCGGTTGGCCGCGATCTGCTTGCGGTCCCGGTCCTTGCTCACCCGGCCAGTATCACAGCCAGCCCATGGGGTCCGTCGTGGCGCCGTTGACGTAGACCATGAAGTGCAGGTGGCACCCGGTCGAGTAGCCGGTCGTCCCGGAGTAGCCGATCAGCTGGCCGCGTTGGACGTACTGTCCGGAGTTGGCGACGAAGCTCGTCAGGTGGTTGTACGACGTCGACAGGCTGACCCCGTTGACGATCCCGTGGTTCATGATGATCCGGTTGCCGTATCCGGAGTTGTAGTACTCCGACACGATCGTCCCGGCCGCGGCGGCGTGCACCGGGGTGCCGCAGGCGGCGCCGAAGTCGGTGCCGTCGTGCAGCTTGTAGACGTGCAGGATCGGGTGCATCCGCATGCCGTACGGCGAGGTGATGTAGCCGCCGACGATCGGGTAGTCCAGGAAGCCGCCGCTGTTGCCGTTGGGCGTCGTCGTCGTGGGCGTGGAGCCGTGCCGGGCCTGGCGCCGGGCCAGCGCCGCCAGCATGTCCTTGACCCGCTCGCGCTCGCGCTCTGTGCGCGCCAGCACGTTGCGGTCGTGCTCCTTGGCCGCCCGCGCCCGCTGCCGGGCGTCGCGGCGCTCCATGACGAGCTGACGGACGTGGGCGGTCTGCTGCCGGGCCTGCACGGTCAGGTCGTGCACCCGAACGAGGTTCTCGGCCGCCTCGCGGCGCTTGAGCGCCACGTCGTCACGCAGCTCCTCGACCCGCTCCTGACGCAGCTGCAGCATGATCCGCGCCGCGTCCAACCGGTCGAGGTCGCCGGTCTGCGCAGCCAGCACGCTGTCGGTGGCCGACATCAGCTCGGTGACGTCCATCGGGCTGTTGCCGGCGAGCAGCGTGCCGAGCGCGATGAGGCCGGGGTCGCCGTTGCTGTACGACCCGACGGCGAACTGCTCGATGTCGGCCTGCTGGTCGGCGACGACCTGCTCGGCGTCGCCGAGGTCGGCCTCCGCGGAGGCCAGTCGGTCCTCGGCGTCGGACAACCGCTGCTGCATCTGCTCGTCGAGCGCCCGGGCGGCGTCGAGGCGGCCCTGCAGGTCGGCGAGCTCCGTCGCGCGCGTCGCTGAGGCTGGCCTCGGCCACCGCCAGCGCCTGGCTGGCCCGGTAGTACTGCCGGCTCGAGGCGTCGAGCTCCTGCCGCGCATCGTGGATCCGCTCGCCGATGTGGTCCTTGCGGTCCTCGAGCTGGTCCTCGCGGTCGGCGACCGCCGGGGACAGCAGCGCACCGGTGAGTCCGAGGAGGGTCAGGGCGAGCACCACCCGAACGGTGGTGCGCGCGCCTCGACCAGGGGGGAAGTGTCGGGCCACGTGTCGCCTCAACTGTTGTCAGGAGTAACTGGCGTCACAACCGTATCGGGCCAGACTCAGACATCCAGGTATTTCCGGGTCAGTACGAGTGTCGGAACCACCGCGACCACGATGGCGAAGGCGGCGGTGACCGCGCCTGCGATCACGGCGTCGCTCCACCCCACCCAGGGCGTGAACGTGGTGAACCGCTGGGTCAGCTGGTCGACGACCAGGAACTTCATGAACGCCGCGAGCGCGCCGCAGGCCAGCACCGCCCCGACGACGGCGGCGAGCAGCGACTCCAGCACGAAGGGCAGCTGGATGTGCCACGACGAGGCGCCGACCAGCCGCATGATCCCGATCTCGCGGCGCCGGGCGTAGGCGGCCAACCGGATCGTGTTGGCCACCTGCATGACGGCGGCCAGCATCAGCACCCCCGCGGTGCCGAGCGCGACCCAGCGCATCACCTCGAGGATGTCGTAGAGGGGGGCCAGGGTGCTGCGCAGATCACGGATCTGTTCCACCCCGGGCAGCCCCAGCACCTCGCTGGTCACCGCCTGGTCGCGATTGGGGTCCTCCAGCGTGACCCAGTAGGACGGCCCGAACGACTGCGGTGTCAACGTCTCGAACTGGCGGCGCCCGGTGTCGCTCTGGCCGAACAGCTCACGCGCCTTGTCGTACGCCTCCTGCGAGGTCTGCTCGTCGTAGGACTCGACCTCGGGGTTGTCCTCGATGACCTGCTCGACCCGGGCGGCCTGCTGGTCGGTCACGGCTCCATCGATGCACGCGCCCGACAGCGACGACTCCGAGCACAGCTGCACCTGGATCTGCAGCCGGTCGCCCCAGTAGGCCTCGGTCTTGCCGATCTGCATCTGCAGCAGCAGGCCGACGCCGACCAGCGCCAGCGACACCAACAAGGTCACCACGAGCGAGACCGTCATCGAGACGTTGCGACGCATCCCGGTGCCGATCTCGGAGAGCAAGTGGGTGAAAGCCATGGATCCTCAGCTCTGGTAGCCGTAGACGCCGCGGGACTGGTCACGCACGACCTTGCCCTCGTCGAGCTCGATGACCCGCTTGCGCATCTGGTCGACGATGCCGGCGTCGTGGCTGGCCATGACGACGGTCGTGCCGGTCCGGTTGATCCGGTCGAGCAGCTTCATGATTCCCACCGAGGTGGTGGGGTCGAGGTTGCCGGTGGGCTCGTCGGCGATGAGGATCATGGGCCGGTTCACAAAGGCACGCGCCACCGCCACCCGCTGCTGCTCACCGCCGGACAGCTCGTCGGGCATCCGCTCGCCCTTGCCGGACAGCCCCACCAGCTCCAGCGTCTCAGGCACCACCCGCGCGATGACCGAGCGGGGCTTGCCGATGACCTGCAGGGCGAAGGCGACGTTCTCGGAGACGGTCTTGTTCGGCAGCAGCCGGAAGTCCTGGAACACGGTGCCGATCTGGCGGCGAAGACCCGGCACCTTCCACTTGGCGAGCCGGTTGATCTCCTTGCCCGCGACGTAGACCCGACCGGACGTGGGACGGGCCTCGCGGAGCACCAGGCGCAGGAAGGTCGACTTGCCCGAGCCGGACGCCCCGACCAGGAACACGAACTCGCCCTTCTCGACCTCGACGTTGATGGCGTCAAGGGCTGGGCGGTGCTGACCGTCGTAGGCCTTGGTGACGTTCTCGAAGCGGATCACAGGGCGTGGAGTCTACGTCGCGGGTCCGGCGCTCCCGGACCCGCCACGCCCGCCGCTACCCCTGGTCTACTCCGTGGTCTTGAACGTCCGCGCCGCCAACAGCACGAAGCCCAAGGTGATGGCCGCCACAGTGAGCAGCTGCACCCCGATCGGCACCTCCCAGCCGAACCAGCTGACCACCGGCATCAGCCGCTGCTGCTCCTCGTCGGACAGGGAGAGGTGGCTCAGCACGAGGTGGCGCATGGGCTGCACGATGTAGGTGAGCGGGTTGAGGGTCGTCAGCACCTGCAGCCAGTTCGGCAGCCCGCTGGTGGGGAACAGCGAGCCCGACAGGAACATCATCGGCATGATCAGCATCTGGCTGACCGGCATCGCGGCCTGGATGGTCTTGATCCGGGTCGACAGCAGCACCCCCAGCGCGGTGAGCAGCAGCGACCCGAGGAACAGGCAGCCGATCAGCTCGACCAGCAGCACCGGCGAGTACGGGATCCCGACGGTGCCGACCAGCGCCAGCAGCACCAGGCTCTGGGTGGTGGCGACGATCGCGCCGCCCAGGCACTTGCCCCAGATGATCGAGCTGCGCGAGATGGGGGCGACCATCATCTCCCGCAGGAAGCCGAACTCGCGGTCCCAGACCAACGAGATGCCGGAGAACGCCGCGGTGAACAGCACCGACGTGGCCAGCACGCCGGGGAACAGGAAGGTGCGGAAGCTGGTGCCTCCCCCGGTGTCGACGATGCTGCCGAGCCCGGTGCCCATCACGAAGATGAACAGCAGCGGCTGCAACAGCAGGGTGAACATCCGGGCCTTGTCCTGACCGAAGCGCAGCAGCTCGCGGCGGGTCACGACCCAGGTCGCGCGGGCCTGGTGGACGGCGTCGTTGCGTACGGCGGTCAGCGGCTCGCGGTCGAGCACGGTCATGGTCATCGCCTCCCGGCGTGGGTCTCGGTCATCGGCGCGCCGCGAACATCGAGGCCATCGACTGCGCGCCCCTCGGAGTCGCGGATCGTGCGGCCGGTGTAGGTCAGGAACACGTCGTCGAGGCTCGGCCGGGTCACGGTCACCGACTGGATGACGACGCCGAGCTCGGCGAACAGCCGCGGCACCACCTGGGCGCCGTCGGGGACCGCGAGCGTCACCTGTCCCTCGTGCATCGCCGCCTCGATGCCCAGCCGCTCGCGGACCCGGTTGATCGTCAGCTCGTCGTCGTCGGTGCGCAGCGCGATCCGGTCGGTGCCCACGCTGGACTTGAGCCGCTCGGGCGTGTCCTCGACCACGATCTCGCCGTTGTCCATGATCGCGATCCGGTCGCAGTGCTCGGCCTCGTCCATGTAGTGCGTCGTGACGAAGACCGTGATCTCGGTGCGGGTGCGCAGGTCGTGCACGTAGTTCCAGATCGCGTTGCGGGTCTGGGGATCGAGGCCGATCGTCGGCTCGTCGAGGAACAGCACCTGCGGGGCGTGCACCAGGCCGCGGGCGATCTCGAGCCGCCGCTTCATGCCGCCGGAGAACTTCTGCACCTCGTCGTTGCGGCGATCGCTCAGTGCCACCATCTCGAGCACCTCGTCGATGCGACGGTCGGCGTCGGCGCGCGACAGCCCGTACAGGTCGGCGTGGAAGCGCAGGTTCTGCAGCGCGGTCAGCTGCTGGTCGAGGGTCTGCTGCTGGAAGACCAGCCCGATCCGTCGTCGCACCTCGTCGCGCTGGGCGACGACGTCGAAGCCGGCCACCGTGGCGCTGCCACCGGTGGGGTTGCGGATCGTGCACAGCATCTCGATCGTCGTCGACTTGCCGGCCCCGTTGGGGCCGAGGAAGCCGTAGGTCTGGCCCGGTTCCACCACCAGATCGATGCCCTTGACGGCCTCGACCAGGTGGTCGCCGCGCCCGTAGGTCTTGGTCAGCCCGTGCGCCTCGATGGCGGGCTCTCTAACGGTGTTAGACACGCCGGACAGGATCCCTCTAACATCGTTAGAGTGTCAAGCGTGAAAACCGAGCGGGCCCCCGTGTCGCCCGAGGCGATCGTCGACGTGGCGCTCGACCTGATGGGCGGGGGCGGCCTGGAGGCGGTGTCGTTCCGCCGGATCGCCAGCGAGCTCGGTGTCTCCGCGCCCACGCTGTACTGGCACGTCGACAGCAAGCGGCACCTGATGGACCTGATGGCCGAGGAGCTGCTGCACCGCACCGGCGCGACGCCGAGCCTGCCGGCCGACGGCGAGCCCTGGTGGGACTGGCTGCACGGTCACGCCAGCCGGATGTTCGACGCCCTGGTCCAGACCCGCGACGCCCCGCGGGTGCTCGCGGGCAACCGCCCGAGCCGCGCGAAGTTCGCGCACCTCGAACAGGTGCTGTCCGTGCTCGTCGACGGCGGGATACCGCCGCTGGAAGCGCAGCAGTCGCTGTTCGCCATCGGCTCCTACGTGATCGGCAGCGCGACCGAGTGGCAGGCGGAGGCCGAGCGGGCGAAGACGCAGCCGCTACCGGCGGCCGACAACGAGCAGTTGAACCTGCTCCGGGCCGAGGCCCTCGCCGACCAACCGCTGCTGCTGGAAGCGATCACCGGCCTGCTGGCCCAGCCGCACCGAGCCACCTTCGACTACGGGCTCGACCTGATCATCGGCGGGATGCGGGCGCGCTACGGCGACTCACCCGCCGACTGATCCGCCGACTGATCCGCCGACTGCATCCGGCTACTGATCCGGCTACTGATCTGCTGAGTGCTCGACGCAGACCACCCGGACCCGCTGCACCGAGTTGTTGGCGAAGCCGCCGCGGTTCCACTCGGCCGCGACCGGCTGCGCGCGTCCGCTGGCGTCCGTCGCCCGCGCCGAGAGCACGTGCTCACCTGTGGCGGCGTCCCAGCCGGCCCGCCAGTGCCGCCACGCGTACGGGTGCGCCGGCTCCGGGCCGAGCTCGGCGTCGACCCAGGTCGCGCCGTCGTCGGTGCTGAGCTCTACCCGGGTCACCGGCGCCCAGCCCGACCACGCCCGTCCCTCGATCTCGTACCCACCGGGCCGGACGACCCGCGCCCGGGACATGAAGTCGGGGAAGCCCGGCGGCACCAGCAGCGCCCGCGGCTCGATCCTGGTCACCGGCTCACCCGGGTCGTCGGCGTCGGCGCGCAGCCGGTAGGCGTGGTGCTGGAAGCCCTCGAACGGTTCGGCCACGACCTCGATGCCGACCAGCCACTTCACGTGCGCCATGCCGTACCAGCCCGGCGCGACCAGCCGTACCGGATGGCCGTGCTGGGGAGGCAGCGGCTGCCCGTTCATCGCGTCCGCGACCAGCACGTCGTCGGCCAGCGCGTCGCTCACGGAGAGCGCACGGGCGTAGTCCTGCTCCACCCCGCGTTCGATGCCGTGGTCGGCACCGGTGCAGACGACGTCGACGGCGTCGGCGGCGAGGCCGGCGCGCTCGAGCAGCAGCCGCAGCGGCACGCCCGTCCACTCGGCGGTGCCGACCGCCTCGACCAGCCACGGCTGGCTCTGCGGCCGCGGCTCGTAGCGGGCCCGGCCGTTGCCGGCGCACTCGAGCGTGACCGTCACCGTCCGGTGCGGCAGCGCGGACAGCTCGGCGAAGTCCAGCGCGTAGGGGTGGTCGACCCGTCCCGAGACGGACAGCGACCAGGTGTCGCGGTCGAGCAGCGGCATGTCGTAGTGCGTGAGCAGGTAGTGCAGCCCCGGCGGCGTCACGTCGTAACGGAGCGCCTCGAGCGGCAGGCCATGGTTGCGGGCGGCCAGTTGCAGCTCGTCCTGCGAGATGCCCTCTCCCGGGGCGGCGACCCTCGACTTCGTGCTCACGTCGGACGACGCGGGGCTGGGTGTCACCGGCTCACCGTCTCAGCGAACCAGCCGGTCGAGCAACCGGTCCAGCTCCGCCGCGGGGTCGTCGGTGACCCCGCCGTGGATCGGTCCGGGTTGCACCACGGTCGAGCGGGGCGCGGCCAGCCGTCGGAACCTCTCCCCCGGGCTGCCGCCGGCCGACGGTCCGGCCGCCGGGTCGCCGGCGCAGACGGCCTGGACCGTGTCGAGCGCTGCACAGACGGCGTCGACGTCGGCCGCCGGGTCGAGGGCCAGCAGCCGGTCGCGGTCCACGTGCACGGCCGCGCCCAGGAAGTCGGCAGCCTGGCAGTGCAGCACGACGCCCACGTTGACCAGCTCGCCGCGCTCCACCCGAGGCACGGCCCGCAGCACCACGTGCTCGAACCCGAGCCGGCCGCTCACGCGGCCACCGCCGTGGGCAGCCACTCCGGGGAGTGCGTGAGCCGGGCCAGCAGGTGGTCGACGTACGCATTGCGCAGCGCGGCCGGATCGGGCAGTCCCGGCGCCGGCTCCAGCCACTCGTCGGGCACCAGGTGGATCACCTCGGCCAGCAGGTCGGGCGTCACCTGCGGGCCGAGCGCCGCCGCCGCGGCCGGGACACGGCCCATGTGCGCGGACAGCACGTGGTCGGAGGCGTCGTAAGGGCGGCGGGCGAAGCGCTCCGGGTCGACCCGCCCGGACGCCCAGCCATGGTGGAACCACAGCGTGGCGCCGTGGTCGATCAACCACAGGTCGCCGTGCCACACCAACAGGTTGGGGTTGCGCCAGGTGCGGTCGACGTTGGCCACCAGGGCGTCGAGCCAGAGCACCCGCGCGGCCTCGTCGGGGTCGACCCGGTGCGACACCCCGTCGTACCCGAGCGCGCGCGGCAGGAAGTCGATCCCGAGGTTGAGCCCGGTGCTGGCATTGAGCAGGTCCTGGACCTCCTCGTCGGGCTCGTAGCGCGCGATCCGCTCGTCGAGGTCGACCAGGGCCAGTCGCGGGACGCGGAGGCCCAGCCGGCGGGCGAGCTCGGTCACCAGCACCTCCGCCACCAGGACCTTGAGCCCCTGCCCCGCGCCGCGGAACTTCAGCACGTACGTGCCGAGGTCGTCGGCCTCGACCAGCCCGGGCAGCGACCCACCCTCGCGCAAGGGGGTGACGTAACGCGTCGTGGAGACCGTCTCGAGCACTCCGTCAGGCTAGGCCGTGGCGGACGCCGGGCGCCGCGCCCAGGTAACCTGATCCCTCCATCTGGCGAAGGGTGTTCCCCACCGTGTGCGGAATCGCCGTCCTGCACGACTCGGCCAGCCCTCCGGATCCCGCGTCGCTCGCAGTGGTCGGCGACCCGATGCTGGCGCGGCTCGAGCACCGAGGTCCCGACGGCACCCACTCCCGGCTCGTCGGACCGACCTGGCTCGGCCACACCCGGTTGTCCATCGTCGACCTCAAGGGCGGAGACCAACCGCTGGCCGACGAGACCGGCAGCCGGTGGGTGGTGTGCAACGGCGAGATCTACAACCACGAGGTGCTGCGCGACGACTTCGAGGGGCCGTTCCTCTCCCGGTCGGACAGCGAGGCGGCACTCCACGCGTCCTTCCTCGGCGTCGAGGGCGTGGCCCAGCTGCGCGGCATGTTCGCCTTCTGCGTGGCCGGCGACGACGGGTTCTTCCTCGCCGCACGCGACCGGTTGGGCGTCAAGCCGATGTACTGGGCGCGCCGCGGCGACGTCACGGCCTTCGCCTCCGAGCTGCAGGCCTTCGAGACCGAGTGGCGACCGATGGTCGAGGAGTTCCCGCCCGGACACCTGTGGACGCCGGCCGACGGGATGGTCCGCTACGGGGAGATCATGGAGGAGACCCGCGAGTACACCGGCCGCGACGAGGCAACGGACGCCATCCGGGCGGCGCTGGTACGCGGGGTCCGCCGCCGGATGATGTCCGACGTGCCGGTGGGCGTGTTCCTCTCCGGCGGGCTCGACTCGAGCCTGGTCGCGGCCATCCTGGCCCGCGAGACCGAGCCCGGCCAGCCGGTGCACTCCTTCGCTGCCGGCACCGCCGAGAGCTCCGATCTCGTGGCCGCGCGCATCGTCGCCGAGCACCTCTGCCTCGACCACCACGAGCGCATCTACACCGCCGACGAGGTGGTCGACGTGCTGCCGACGGTGGTGGCGTCGATCGAGTCGTTCGAGCCCTCGCTGGTACGCAGCGCGGTGCCCAACTACCTGTTGTCCGAGCTCGCGGCCCAGCACGTCAAGGTCGTGCTGACCGGCGAGGGGGCCGACGAGCTGTTCGCCGGCTACGACCACCTGCGCGACATCACCGACTCCGACGATCTCCGGCTCGAGCTGATCCGTAGCGTCGAGGGCCTGCACAACCTCAATCTGCAGCGCTGCGACCGGGTGACGATGGCGCACGGGCTGGAGGCCCGGGTGCCGTTCCTCGACCTCGACCTGATCGCGGTGGCGCAGCGGGTGCCGATCGAGTGGAAGCTGCCCGGCGAGCAGGGCCAGGAGAAGGCGATCCTGCGCGAGGCGTTCACCGGCTGGATCCCCGACGAGATCCTCTGGCGGCGCAAGGAGCAGTTCGGCGACGGGTCGGGAACCGCCGACGTGATGGCCGAGCGGGCGGCCGACCTGGCGCCCGACGACGACTGGGAGCAGGCCCGGGTGCCGGGTCTCCCCCCTGCCCGCAGTCGCGAGGAGCTCGGCTACCAGCGGATGTTCGCCGAGCGGCTCGCGGGCATCCGTTCGGGTCGCGTCCTGGGCCGCTTCGCCACCGCCTGACTTCTCGCCGCAGAAAGGGGCACCGCGGCAACACGACGGAAACAATCCGGCCCCATTCTCGGATCATGGCCCTGCAGTCCTGGGCGTACGTACCGGCGGAGCCCGCACCGCACCGTCGTCGACGCCGTGCGCGCCGCGCTCGCGAGGATCGACGCGACCGAGCCCGACCTGCATGCGTTGCTGCACGTCGACGCCGCCGGTGCCCTGGCCACCGCCGGCTGGCACGACCGGCAGCACCAACGGGGCGCCTCGCCCGGACCGCTGAGTGGCATGACCGTGGTCGTCAAGGACAACGTGAGCGTGCGCGGGATGCCCCTGACCTGCGGGTCGCGGGCGCTGCCCGAAGGCCCCGCCGCGCGCGACGCCAGCCTGGTGCGCCGGATCCGCGCAGCCGGTGGCGTGGTGGTCGCCAAGTCGAACCTCGACGAGTTCGGTATGGGGGCTACGACCGAGAGGTCGGCCTTCGGGCCCACCCACAACCCGCACGACCTGCGCCGCACGCCCGGCGGCTCGAGCGGTGGCAGCGCCGCGGCGGTCGCCGCGGGGCAGGTGCCGCTGGCGGTCGGCACGGACACCGGCGGCTCGATCCGCGAGCCGGCGTCGCTGTGCGGCGTGGTCGGGG
The DNA here is from genome assembly GCA_963785115.1 of uncultured Actinomycetota bacterium. Classification (GTDB taxonomy): domain Bacteria; phylum Actinomycetota; class Actinomycetes; order Propionibacteriales; family Nocardioidaceae; genus JACCWP01. The sequence continues at coordinate 258,447 of CAWATY010000005.1, read as the reverse complement.
TGAAGCCCTCTGACGGAAGCGTGCCCCGGCGGGGTGTGGTGCCCTTCGCGCCCGCCCTCGAGCAGGCGGGGCCGCTGGCCGCCACGGTGGCCGACGCCGCCCTGCTGCACGAGGTCATGTCCGGGCTGCACGGTCTCGCCGAGGCCGGGCTCGCCCGCGACGTGGACCTGGCCGGCCACCGGATCGGCGTCGTGACCGAGATGTCGGGGGCGGCAAACGCCCCCGGTGTGCGTGGTCGTTTCGAGCACGCGGTGGCGGCACTTGCCGGGCTCGGTGCGGAGGTGGTCGAGGTACGGCTGCCGAGCGCGCCCGACGCCCTGTCCGCGTACTACTCGGTGTCCTCGTACCAGTGCGTGACCTCGCTGGCGCCGTACGCGCACCGGATGCCGCTGGGACCGGAGGCCGAGCGGCGCTACCTCACCGGTCTCGAGCTGGCCGCCGACCCGCGCCGGCTGGTGCCGGCCCGCCGGATCGTGCGGGCGCTGCGCCGGGAGGTGGCCGCGGCCTTCGCGGGATGCACCATCCTCGCGTCGCCGACCATGCCGGCCACCGCTCCACTGCTCGGCCGGGGCTCGGACTACCCGCTGGACACGCCGTACACCGACTGCTGGACCGTCGTCGCCAACCTCACCGGCATCCCCGCCCTGTCCCTGCCTGCCGGTCGCAGCGCCGCCGACGGGCTGCCGGTCGGCGTGCAGCTGATGGCTCCGCACGGCCTGGACGCGCGGCTGTACCGGGTCGCCGCTGCCCTCGAGACGGCCCGGCGGGGCTAGCCCGGTTCCGCCGCACCTGCGTCGAGGCGGAAGCCGTCGACCTCGATGTCGAGGTCGGCCCCGGCCTCGAGCAGGACGTCGAACAGGTACTGCCCGGACGAGCGCTCACAGTGCAGCAGGTACGACCTGACCGGGCCCTGATCGTCACGGATGACGTCTGTCGCGAGGCCGGCGACGGCCGTGCGCAGCGCGGTGCCGTCCGGGCACAGCCGCTCGCCGAGGTCCACCGCGGTCTCCTTGGCCAGCAGCTCGACCGAGCGGTCACCGGTGAGCCGCGACAGGGCCCGGCCGTGGGTCAGGTCCAGCACCGTCACGAGCTCGCCCGGCGGACCGGCGACGCGTGCCGTCAGCAGGCCGACCACGCCGTCCTGCGTCCCGGGTGGTGCGAACACCAGCCACTCCCCGGGCCCGGACCCGACGACGAGCACCGGCACCTGCTCGCCGCCCACGGTCCACGACTGCCGCCGGCAGTGACCGAGCGGCACCGCGATGTCCTGGGCGACGACACCGTCGGCGGTGGCCTTCACCATCACCTTCGCCAGCGGGCTGCAGTCGGTGATCGTCAGCGCGGCTGACGTGCGACGACCGCTGACCGCCCAGCCGGCGACCACGACCTCGGGCGCGAGGGGCGTGACGGCGCTCCTCGCGACGGGCAGCTCAGGCACGGAGCCTCGCCCCCTCCGGGTCGAGCGCCGCGAGGTGCTCGGTGACGGAAGCCGCGACCGACCTGCCGTCGGCCAGCCGCACTGTCACCTCGGTCCCGGGCTCGGCGAGGTGCGCGGCGACGTGTGCGAGGCAGAGGGAGCGTCGCAGCGTCGGCGACCACCGGCTCGACGTGATCCGCCCGCAGATCCGGCCGTCGTCGTCGAGCAGCTGGCTGCCCTCGTCCGGGACCACCGAGCCGTCTCCGGGCCACACACCGACCAGGCGAGGGTGGTCACCGGCCTCGTGCTGCCAGACCAGCTCGGGCCGTCCGGCGAAGTCGTCCTTGTCCAGCTTGACCAGCCCGCCCAGGCCGGTGCCGAAACCCTGGGTCAGCCCGTCGGTGTCCTGGCCGACGACGAGATGGCCCTTCTCCAGCCGCAGGATGCGCTGCGCCTCGATGCCGACGGCCCGCACACCCAGGTCGTCGCCCCGCTCGAGCAGGGTCTCCCAGACGTGCAGCCCGTACCCGGCCGGAACGTGCAGCTCGTAGCTGAGCTCTCCGGTGAAGCCGATCCGCCACAGCAGGCAGCCGGCCACGCCGGCCAGCCGACCGGTGCGGACGTGCATGTACGGAAACGCCTCGGCGCTCAGGTCGAGGTCGTCGTCGACCAGCCTGCTCACCAGCTCGCGCGAGCGCGGCCCCGCGACGTTGATGCCGGCGTACGACGACGTCACCGGAGTGACGTGCACCTGCCAGTCCGGGTGCTCGGTCTGCAGCCAGCTCTCGGCCCACTCCCACACCGTCGCCGCGCCGTTGGTGGTGGTGGTCATCAGGTAGTGCTGGTCACCCAGCCGACCGGTCACGCCGTCGTCGAGGACGACGCCGTCGTCGGCGCACATCACGCCGTAACGGACCCGCCCCATGGCGAGCTTCTGCCAGCGGTTGACGTACAGCAGCTCGAGCAGCTTCGGCACGTCCGTGCCGCGCAGGTCCAGCCTGCCGATCGGGGTCACGTCGATGATGCCGACGCGCTCGCGGACCGCCAGCGCCTCGGCCTGCGGGTCGCCGTAGCCATCGGGCCGGACCCATGCGCCGGCGACCAGGGGGGTCGCCCCGGCGCGCTCGTGCCACGCCTGCATCGGCGAGCGGCGCTGCGGCTCGCGGAGCCGGCCGGCCAGTGCACCCAGGGTGACCGGGGCGTACGGCGGCCGCCAGGTAGTCGTGCCGGTCTGCGCGATCGTGCGCCCGGTGGCCTGGGCGATCACCGCCACGGCGTTGAGGGTCTCGAGCTTGCCCTGCGCCGGGCCCATGGTCGCGGTGGTGTACCGCTTGGCGAGCTCGGCAGAGGCGTAGCCCTCGGCGACCGCGGTCACCAGGTCCTGCGACGACACGTCCTCGGAGAAGTCGACGATGCCGTGGGTGGAGCCCCAGAACAGCTCGGGATGGGGCTCGACCGGGAGGGCAGGGACGGCCACCGGCACCGACGTCGCCCCGGTGGACACCGCGGTTGCCCGCCGCGCCGCCTCTCGCCCGACGGCATCGGCGTGCGCCACGATCTCCTCGACGGTGCCGTCACCCACGATCCCCCCGGCCGCCAGCACGTCGTCGGGCAGCCGCTCGCCGTCGGGGAAGAAGCGGGCGGCCACCGGGTCGTAGCGGGCGACGTCGCCGGCCATCGACAGCAGGTTCGTCGGGGCGGTCCAGCCGACCGCGGTGACCAGCAGGTCGCACTCGATCCGCTGTCCTCCGGTCAGCTCGACGGCGCGGAGTCCGGTGCGGCCGAGCGCCCGCACCACGTCGTCGCCGCGGCGCGCGTCGACGACGTGGGCGATCTCGACGCCGGCCCGCTCGAGGTCGGCGACCGCGGCGTCACCCTGCGGGTTCGCCGTGAGCAGCACGGCGCGATCACCCGGCCGGACCGCGTGCAGGTTGACCAGCCGGCGCACGGCCGTCGACAGCAGCACGCCCGGCACGTCGTTGCCGGCGAAGACGTAGGGGCGCTCGATCAGGCCCGGTGCCACCACCAGGGTCTTGGCCCGCGCCTTCACCAGCCGCTCGTGGCCGTGCGGCAGCCGTTGCAGGACCGCGACCTGGTTGTGGTCGTAGCGGGCCAGCGCGACGGAGTCGGTGAGCACCTCGATGCCGTCCGTGGCGGCGACCAGGTCACGCAGCGCGCGCAGCGCGGCCCGCTCGGTCTCGTCGCCCCACCGCAGGTGGCCACCGAGCGCGTGCTCCTCCTCGACCAGCATCACCTGGGCCCCGGCGCGGGCGGCAGCGATCGCCGCAGCCATGCCCGCCGGCCCGCCGCCGGCCACCAGGACGTCGGGATGGGCATGCCGCTTCTCGCTCCGGCCGTCCCCGGCACCGATCGGGCTGGCGGGAACCACACCGCCGTGCGAGAACCGGCGCAGCACGCGCTCGTACGTCGGCCACAGCCGTTGCGGCCGGATGAACGTCTTGTAGTAGAAGCCTGCAGGGAGGAACCGGGACACCAGCCCCGTGGCCGCCTTGACGTCGACGGCCAGCGACGGCCAGGCGTCTTGCGGCCGCACCTGCATCCCGGGCTCCACCAGGCGGTGCGCGCCCCGGACGTTGGGCTCGTCGCCCACCTGCACGATGCAGCCGGGGTCCAGGTACGACGCCGTCAGCAGCCCGCGGGGCCGGTGGTACTTGAAGCTGCGGGAGAACACCCGCTCGCCGCTCGCCGCGAGGGCGGACGCGATCGTGTCGCCGGCGAACGCGGGGTAGCTGCGACCGTTCCAACCGAAGGTGAACGACGTCGTCCGGTCGATCTGCTCACCGGGCTGAGGCTCGAGGCGGTGCGTCACGGCTTCTCCACCTCGTTGGTGACCGTGTTGCGCCGCACGGTCAGGTACCGGCGGCACCCCATCCGGTGGTACCACCTCTCCTCGACCCAGCCGGCGACGTTGGCGCGCCGGTAGAGGTACGCGCGCCACGTCTCGCGGGTGGCGGTGCGCGGATCGGGTCGCGCAACCAGCTCGCCGCCGTAGCCGAACTCGGCGGCGTCGCGAGAGCCGCACCAGGGGCAGGGAAGCAGGATCACGTCATGTCCTAGTGGCCGACCGCCGCCGCGCCCTTCTCCCCGACCAGGCGTCCCTCGGCGAACCGCTGGAGCCCGAACGCGGAGATGAGCTCTGGTGTGTGCCCGGTGGCCACGCACTCGGCCATCGCCTCACCGGCGACGGGACCGGCCTTGAAGCCGTACGTCCCCCAGCCCACGTCGACGAGGAAGCCCTCGACCTCGGTGGGGCCCATGATCGGCGCGAAGTCGGGGGTCATGTCGCACAGCCCCGCCCACTGGCGCAGCACCCGCAGCCTCGACAGGGACGGCATCAGCTGCAGCACGTGGTCCGCGAGGCCCTCGACGAACTCCAAGGACCCCCGGGTGGAGTACGAGGCGAACGGGTCGACGCTCGCGCCGAAGACCAGCTCGCCGCGGTCGGTCTGGCTGACGTACACGTGCAGCGTGCCGGAGACCACGACGGTGTCGAGGAACGGGCGGACCGGCTCGGTGACCGCCGCCTGCAGCGGGAAGGTCTGCACCGGCAGCCGGACGCCGGCGAGCTCGGAGACCATCGACGACCAGCCGGCCGTGCAGTTGACGACGATGGGGGCCGCGATGTGGCCGGCGTTGGTGCGTACCCCGGTGACCGTGCCGCCGGCCACATCGATGCCCACCACCTCGGTCTCCTGGTGCACGTGCACGCCCATCGCGTCGGCCGCCCGCGCGTAGCCCCACACCACCGCGTCGTGGCGGATGATGCCCCCGGGCGGGTGGTAGAGCGCGCCGAGGATCGGGTAGCGCGTGCGGTCCGACACGTCCATCGCTGGCACCAGGCGCTGGATCTCGTCGGGTCCGACGACCTCGGAGTCGACGCCGCAGGCCTTGTTGACCTCGGCGCGCCAGCGCATCGTCCGCAACGACGCGTCGTTGTGCGCCAGCGTGAGGTGTCCGCGCCGGGAGAACATCACGTTGAAGTTCAGCTCGGCCGCGAGCCCCTGGTACAGCGTCAGCGAGCGGTCGTAGAACCGCACGCCCTCGGGCGTCAGGTAGTTGGACCTCAGGATCGCCGTGTTGCGTCCGGAGCCACCGCTGCCGATGTAGCTCTTCTCCAGGACGGCGACGTTGGTGATGCCGTGGTTGCGGGCCAGGTAGTAGGCGGTGGCCAGGCCGTGCACCCCTCCGCCCACGATCACCACGTCGTAGGCCGGCTTGGGCCGATGGCTCTGCCAGGCGGCCGGCCAGGTGTCGCCCACGAGCCCGTGGCGGAGCAGGGCGGCGGCGGAGTACCGGGTGCGGCGCCGGTGCACGGTGGGGTTCGTCACCGGCCTAGAGCTGTGGGCCGTACGCGCGGTTGGCGCTGCTCAGCGCCGGGTCGGTCCCGAGGAAGGCGTGCTGCGACATGTCCTCGGAGTAGCGGCTGGCGGCGGGCGTGCCGCCCGAGTGCCGCGGCCATGCTCCGCACGTGGTGCGGGCCGGCGCCGCAGCACAGTCCGAGGTAGCGCACGCCGGCCGCCGAGGCGGCCCGCGCGAAGTCCGCGACCTCGTACCGGCTGCAGGTGAAAGGGTCCAGCGCGGTCGGGAACGCCGGCCGGCCCGGGGGCAGGCTCGGATCCGGCCCGCTCAGGGACTGGAACGTGGGCTGGTCGGCACTGGTCCGGTACGGGACCGGCAGTGCCGCGACAGGGACGTCCACCGCGTCGACGATCCCCTGCAGCAGCGGCAGCATCGTCGCCGGGCCGCGGATGCAGTTCAGCCCGACGACGTCGGCGCCGGCGTCGGCCAGCCGGCGGCAGGCCTCGGGGATGCTCAGGCCCTCCCGCGTCTCCGGCAGCCGGCCGACGGCGAGCGTGATGACGGCGGGCAGCCCGGCGGCCCGGATGGCGGCAAGAGCCGTCAGGGCCTCGTCGGCGTAGCGGAACGTCTCGCCGATCACGAAGTCGACGCCGGCCTCGGCCGCCCAGCCCACCTGCTCCTCGAACATGAGCCGGGACTGGGTCTGGGTGTCGGGGTCGGCCGGGTCGTACAGGTTGGTGTTGCAGACGTTGCCCGCCAGCAGCGTGCCGCTCTCGTCGGCGACCTGCCGGGCGAGGGCGAGGGCCTGCCGGTTGAGGTCCTCCAGCAGCTCGGCCTTACCCAGCACGCGCAGCTTCTCCCGGTGGGCGTAGTAGGTCAGGGCCTCGACCACGTCGGAGCCGGCGTGCACGAAGTCGCGGTGCAGGGCGACGACTTCGTCGGGGTGCTCGAGGACGACCTCCGGCACGAACGGTCCGGCCTGCAGGTAACCGCGACGCTCGAGCTCGAAGACATACCCCTCCGCGCAGATCACCGGACCGGCGCGAGCCGCTCGAGCAGGCCGCGCCGCGGCTCGCCGGCGGTCATCGGGCCACCGCCCTCGGGTCGTTCTCGGACATCTGCTTCTGGGGTGCCCACGGCGCCCCTCCTCTCAGGCCGGACGGTCAGCTCCACGGAAAGGGCGAGCTGCTGATCGGGTGCAGCTCGCCGCGCTCGAAGCGGTGGAAGCGGAAGGGCTCGAGGAGCTCCTCGGTCTCCCCGAGCAGCTCGCGGGCCACCAGGGCACCGACCCCGATCATCTTGAACCCGTGGTTGGAGTCGGCGATGACATAGGCGTTCTGCCGGAACACGTCGAAGACGGGGAAGCTGTCCGGGGTGAAGCAGCCGAGTCCCCCGGACGCCTCGTCCTTGTACAGCTGGCTGGTGCCCTCGAACCGCTCGTGGCAGTGCGCCAGCGCAGCCGTCCACATGTGCGCGAACGTCCGGCGACGCGACGAACTCCGGACTCGCCGGCCCGTACGGGTCGACCGCGACGTCGGCCGCCGGCGTCGTCACCGGCACCGGCATGCTGCCCCCCTGCACCCCTCCGAAGGAGAAGTCGGGCTTGTAGTAGATGCCCCACATGGCGTCGGTGACGAGGTGGCCGTCCTCGTCGACCAGCGGCACGTCCGAGTCGACGTGCATGACCGGGGGCATGCCGCCGGAGGTGTCGGTGAACAGACCGGGGTCGACGCCGAGGGTGCCCTCCTGCAGCAGCAGGTAGCTCCACATGTCCACGCCGCGGCGCACCTGACCGTCGGGGCCGCGTACGTCGATCGTGGCGGGAAGGTCGAGCAGCTCCCACATCTCCCGCACCCAGGGACCGGCCGCGACCACCAGCTGCTCGCAGCGCACGACGCCCCTGTCGGTGATCACCGACCGCACAGCGCCGTCGTCGAGATCGAGGCCGACGACCCGCACCCCGGCGGCGATCCGCACACCTTCGGCGGTGGCCTTGTCGGCCAGCCCCTGGATCGCCGCGCGGTTGCTGGCGTAGCCGCCCCGGTGCTCGTGCAGGACGTTGGTGATCCCCTCGCCCTGCCAGTCACCGAACAGGTCCTGCAGGTAGCCGCGGCACGCCCGCTCGCCCTCCACCAGCGTCGACGGGTAGCCGATCTGCCTGCTGCTCGGCATGGATCTGGCCCACGCCGGCACGCATCACCTCGGGAGCGGCCTGCAGGTATCCGACGGGGAGGTACGAGAACGCCGCCGGGTGGGACTCCCACACCCCGACCGAGTGCGCCATCAGCCGGCGCATCGCCGGCTGGAAGTAGTTGTTGCGGATGATGCCGCAGGCGATGCCCGACGCCCCGGCCGGCGATCCCGGTCTTGTCCAGCACGAGGACGTCAGTGCCACCGCCGAGGCCGCGCCGTCGCAGCTCCTGGGCGAGGTGCCAGGCGGTGGACAGACCGTGCACGCCCGCGCCGACGACCACGTAGCGGACGGCGTCCGGCAGCGCGTAGGGGTCTGCGGGATGTCCCGACATCGATGTCCTTTGTTGCCCTTATGGCAACACCGTTGCATATAGTGGTGGTACGTCGCGACGCTAACACGGGCGCCCGGCGACGACCAGAGACCAGCGACGACCAGGACGGCGACGACCAAAGGGCGGCGAATGACCAGACCGGTGGCCACGGTCGAGCGGGCGGTGGCCGTCCTGCGCGCGCTGGCGGAGGTCCCGGACGACCTGGGCACCAACGAGATCGCCCGCCGGATCGGCGTGAACCCGAGCACCGTCTCCCGGCTGCTCGCCACCCTGGCCGAGGCCGAGCTCGTCCGCCGCGTCCCGGACAGCGGACGGTTCCGGCTGGGGCCGCGGCTGGTCGAGCTCGGCAACGCCGCGCTCACCCGGGTCGACCTGCGCCAGCAGGGTCGACCGCACCTGATGCAGCTCACCCAGGTGACCGGTGAGACGTCGACCTTGTCGGTGCCGACCGACGAGGCGACGATCACCGTCGACTTCGTGCAGAGCCCCTCGTCGGTGCGCAGTGTGGCCGAGGTGGGCAGACCGAGCGTCCCGCACGCGACCGCGACCGGGAAGGTCTTCCTCGCCTACGGTGGCACGATGCCGCGCGGCCGCCTGGCGCCGTGCACGGGCCGGACCATCACCGACCTCGCGACCCTTGCCACCGAGGTCGCCAGGACCCGCGACCGTGGCTGGGCCCAGGCGATCGGTGAGCGCGAGGTGGACCTGAACGCGCTGGCTGCGCCCCTCCTCGACGCCGTCGGGACACTGGTCGGCGTGATCGGCCTGCAGGGCCCGGCCGCCCGCTTCGATCGCGCGGCGATGCGGGCCGCGGTGGGTCCGCTGGTCGAGCACGCCGGCCAGCTGTCCGCCGCCGGCCCGCAGGCCGGGGACCTGAGTCGCTAGGTCCGGCCGGCCGCTGCCGCCTCGTCGGCGAGCACCTCGTCGATGGCGCGCTGGGTGCCCCAGAACCGCACCACGATGCCGTGCCGCGGCGGCGGGCCGAGGTAGGCGCCCAGCACGTACAGCCCGATCGCGACGACCGACGAGGTCGCGATCGGGAACATGCCGAGTGCCAGGTCCGGTGCCCACTCGTTGACCAGCACGTACCAGCCCGCGCCGCCGGCCATGGCGAGCCCGGCGCCGAGCGCGTTGCCGCGCCGCCAGTACAGGCCGAGGATGATCGGTGCGAACAGCAGCACCTCGAGCCCACCGATGGCGTAGATGACGAGGTACTCGAGGTAGTCCGGCGGCCGGAACGCCAGCACCACGACGAGCACGCCCACGACCCCGCTCACGACCGAGCCGAGCAGTCGAGCCGCGGGCGTCGGACATCTGCGGGTTGACGTACGTGCGGTACAGGTCGCGCACGATCACGCCCGAGACGACCAGGACCATCGAGTCGACCGTGGACATGATGGCCGCCAGCGGCGCGGCGAAGAGCACACCGGCCACGCCTTCGGGCAGCACGTCGACGATCGTCAGCGGCAGCGCCATGTCGCCGACGTCGAGCCCCGGGGTGAAGTAGTGCGCCGCCAGGCCCATGGTGAGGAAGCCGAGGGTGATCAGCGCCATGATCGCGGGGCCGCTCGCCATCGCCTGGTGCACGGACCGGGAGTCGCGGTAGCTCATCGAGCGTGCGGCCAGGTGCGGCAGCACGCACAACATCAGGCCGAGCTGCAGCGAGTACGACGCGATCATCTCCGGGGTGAACCCGCCCGGCCCGGGCAGCGCGAACAGCTCGGCGTCGATGCTCTGCCACCTCGGCGTTGATCGGCCCGAGCCCGCCGGCGGCGACCAGCAGGACGATCCACAGCACCACGCCACCGAGCAGCATGATCACGCCCTGCAGGGTGTCGCTGATCGCGTCCGCGAGGAACCCGCCGAAGGCGGTGTAGATGAGCACGACGCCGGCGAAGACGATGAGCAGCGTGTTGTAGTTGACGCCGGTCACCGCCTGCAGCACCCGGGCGCCGCCGACGAACTGCGGGACCATGTACGCCACCAGGAACACGACCACGCCCACCGATGCGGTGATGACGACCGCCGGATGCTCGTAGCGGTGCCGGAGGAAGTCGGTGACCGTGACCAGGTCGAGCTTGCGGCTGAGGATCGCGAACTTCTTGCCCAGCAGCGCAAGGGCGATGAACGCGGTGGGCACCTGGAAGACCGACACCAGCACCCAGCCGTAGCCGCCCTGGTAGACCAGCCCGGGCCCGCCCACGAACGTGCCCGCGCTCGCCGCGCTGGCCAGCATCGTGAAGACGAGGACGAACCAGCCGAGGTTCCGGCCACCGAGGTAGTAGTCGACGGTTCGCCCACCCTCCGGGGCGTCCGAGCGCTTGTCGTAGGCCCACCACGCGATGGCCAGCAGCATCAGCAGGTAGACCGCCAGCGGGATGATGATTCCCCATGGCGGGCATGTCAGCGGCCTCCGGTAGTCGGGTCGACGGTGGCCCTGGTGCGCCGGACAGGTCCGTCACCGTAGGCATCGAGGGAGATCTCGGTGAACCAGCGCCGGACCACCAGGGCGGGGATCACCGAGAAGACGACGCTCGAGACCAGCACCGACCAGAAGAACCAGGTCGGGAACCCGAACACGAAGTCCAGCTCGTCGCCGGGGGTCCCGTAGCCCAGCAGGTACGCCGAGCCGGTCACCGCGACGGTGTAGACGACCCAGTAGCCGACCGCCCACCACGCCTCGCGGTTCGCGATGGCGTAGCGGGGGTCCTCCTCGAAGTCGGGCGCCCGTCCGGGTGTCGTCGGGTCCATCACGGCCTCCTGCTCGTCCGGGGCTTCGGGAGTGGTTCGGCCACCAGGGTGGCGACCAGGGAGGTGACGAGGTCGACGCGACGTCGGGTCGCGTCCAGGTCCACCCACTCGTGGTCGGCGTGCGCGCCGCCCCCGACGGCGCCGAGGCCGTCCAGGGTGGGGACCCCGGCGGCGGCGGTGAGGTTGGCGTCGGAGATGCCGCCGACGGCGACGTGCGGCGGCACCGGCAAGGCACCGGCGGCGTCCAGCGTGGCCACCCGGTCGAGCAGCGCGGCCGTCGCCTCCGGCTCCATGGGCGGCCGGTCGATCCCGCCGCCGAGGCTGACCTCGACACCGGAGTCGTCGGTGCCCTCGAGACCGCGCAGCCAGCGGTCGACGCCCTCCTGGTCGGCGGCCGAGGCGACGCGCACGTCGAGGGAGAGCTCGGCGGTGTCGGGCACCGTGTTGACGGTCCGGCCCGCGCTGGCGCGGGTGGGCGTGACCGAGCGTCCGGCGCCCGGATCGGCGAGCGCGGCCACCTGGTGCACGAGGCTCGCCAGCCGGACCAGCGCGTTGCGGCCGCGCTCCGGCTCCAGCCCGGCGTGGGCAGCCAGGCCGCGCAGCCGAAGGTGTAGACGGAGCGGCCCTTGCGCCTCGACTTCAGCGCGCCGTCCGGTCCGGCGCCCTCCAGCACCAGCGACGCCTGGCAGCGGCTGGCGTGCTCCGCGATGGCCTCCCGGCTGCCGGGCGAGCCGATCTCCTCGTCGCCGGTGACCACCAGCTCACCGGCCACGAGCGGTCCAATGCCGCGAGCGTGAAGACGCCGATGACGAGACCGGCCTTCATGTCGAAGACGCCGGGACCGTACGCCCGGCCGCTGTCGTCGACGGCAAACGCTCGCTCGGCCAGCGTGCCGATCGGCCACACCGTGTCGGCGTGGCCCAGCAGCAGCACCCGGCGCGGGTCCTCGGGGTCGCCGCGGTGCCAGGCCAGCACCGGCGGGCCGTCCGGGGTCGAGGTCCAGGTGGCCTCGTCGCCGGCGGCGGCGCGGACCGTCCCAGCCAGCACGTCGAGGGCCTCCTCGACGGCGCGCGGCTCGTCCGAGGGAGACTCGACAGCCACGAGGTCGGCCAGCGCGGTCTCGAAGGAGGGGCTCACCGGTCCACCCTCGTGGTCCGCACTGTCGGCCGTGCTGGTGCACCCGGCTAGAGTTCGGGCCCTTCCGTTGTGGGGATCGCCAATCGGAGGTGGCCGTGTCCGGTGCCCGTGTCGTCGACGTCCTCGAGGCGCTCGGCACGTCGACACTCGCGCCGTGGGCCGTCCCCGCCGAGCACGAGACCGAGCTGCGCGACGTCGTCATCCACGACCCGGCCGCCCCCGACGAGGCCGGTGAGGGTGACCTGCTGCTCGCGGTCGGCGTGGCCGCCGTCGACGTGGCGGACTTGCTCGCGACAGGCCTCCGGCCGCGGGGTGGCCGCCGTCGTCGTCCGCTGTCCGGCGGCCGAGCGCGAAGCCCTGGTCGAGTGCGCCCGCCGCACCGGCGTGGCCCTGCTCGCGCTCGCGCCGGGGCTGGGCTGGGCGCGGCTCACCAGCCAGCTGCGCGGCCTGCTGTCCATCGCGGGGCGCACGGCTCGACGGCGACCCCTCCGACCGCCCCCGCCGTGACCTGGTGTCCGTGGCCAACACCCTGGCCGCCGCCGTCGGCGGGTCGGTGATGATCTTCAGCCCCCAGCAGGAGGTGCTGGCCGCGTCCCGCCTGGAGCCGGGTGACGACCTCATCCGGCACCAGGCGGTGCTCGACCAGTACGGCCCACCCGCATACCGCGAGCGGCTGCGGGAGATGGGCGTCTACCGCGAGCTGTGGGGCGGCGACGACGTGGTCGACGTCGCCCCCGTCCCGGCGATGCAGGCCCGCCGGCGGCAGGCCGTCGCGATCCGCGCCGGCGACGAGATCCTCGGCTCGATCTGGGTCGCCGAGGGCGACCGGCCGCTGGCGTCGGACTCCGCGGAGACGCTGCGCGACGCGGCCCGCGCGGCCGCGGGGCACCTGGTCTGGCTGCACGCCCAGGCCCAGCCGCAGCGCCGGTTCGCCGAGGGACTGGTGCTGCAGCTGCTCTCCGGCGACGCCGACGTCGGAGCCGTGGCCAGCTGGCTCGGTGTCGACCCCACCCGCTGCTGCGCGGTCGCCGTGTGCGCCGTCCCCGACGAGCCGCAGGCCCGCCGGCTGGCCGACCTGCTCACGGTGCACTTCTCCGCGCACCGGGTGCGAGCGGTGCCCGTGGTCTCCCGGGGCAGGGTCGACCTCGCGCTCTGCGACCTCCCCGCCGACGTCGAGCCCCCCGGCATGCGCGACCTGCTGGTCCGGGCTGCCGACACCCTGCGCCAGCCGGTGCTGGCGGCGGTCGGTCCGGTCCTCCCGGCCTGGCCGGCCTGGCCGAGTCCCGCGCACAGGCCGATGCGGTGCTCCGGGTGCTCCGCCGCGACGGCGCACGGCCGCTCCCGGGTCGCCCTCCTCGACGACGTCCGCAGCCGGGTCCAGGCCACCCGGCTGTGCGAGCTGTCGCCGACGACCCCGACCGGCCGAGGGGCCGGTCGCCCGGCGCGCGAGTGGGACGCCGCGCACGACACGGTGCTGGGGGTGAGCCTGGCGGCCAACCTGGACCCGTTCGGCAACGTCGGCGCGCGCTCGCGGCTGCACGTGCACGCCAACACCGTCCGCTACCGGTGCGCCGGGCGGTCGAGGTCAGCGGACTCGACCTGGACGACCCCGACCAGCGGCTGGTGGCCACCTTTCTCCTGCGCACGGATGCCTGTCGGCGGCACCACCAGGAGCCTGAGGCGTTGTCCGATCGGCCAACCACCTCGGTCGAGCCGGCTCGCTAGGGTCACGGCTCCCGAACGAACCGGAGCCGAGGTGGGAACCATCGCCGTCGACGTGGAGGCGCTCAAGCGCCGGGTACGCGACGAGGTCGAGCGCCACGCCGAGTCCGTCATCGGGCTCAGCCAGGCGGCGATGAGCACCCCCGAGCTCGGCTACGCCGAGCACCGGACGGCGGAGCACGTGACCCGCTGGCTCTCCGGCCACGACCTCCCGCACCGGTCCGGACTTGCGGTGACCGGGATCAAGGCGGTGCAGGCCGGCAGAGCTCCCGGCCCGACGGTCGGGCTGCTCGGCGAGCTCGACGGCGTGCGGGTGCCCGACCACCCTCTCGCCGACCCCGAGACCGGTGCCGCGCCTGCCTGCGGCCACCACGCCCAGCTCGCCTCGGCGGCCTGTGCCTACCTCGCGCTGCGCGCCGTGCTCCCCGAGCTGGACGGGTCGGTCGCCTTCGTCGCGGTGCCGGCCGAGGAGCTGCTCCCACCCGCACGGCTGGAGCAGCTCAGCGGCCGGTGCGGTCGAGCTCGGCACCGGCAAGGCCGAGCTGCTGCGCCTCGGCGAGCTCGACGACCTCGACCTGGCGCTGCTGGTGCACACCGGCCGCGAGGGCGGCCCGCGCTTCTCGGTGGGAGACACGCTGAACGGGGCCCGCTGGCTGCGGGGCCGGTTCAGCGGTGTCGCGGCGCACGCCGGCGCGAGCCCGTGGCTCGGCGTCGATGCCGCCCGGGCTGCGCGGCTGGCCGCGACCGCGGTGGAGGCCCAGCGCGAGACGTTCGCCGACACCGACTCCGTGACGGTCCAGCTCGCGCTGTTCGCAGCCCGAGGCCTCGCCAGGAGCGGTCCGGACACCGCGGTGCTGGACGTGTGGGTGCGGACGCGCACCGACGCCGGACTCGACGACGCGACGGACAAGGTCACCCGGCCCTGCGCTCGGGCGCGCTCGCCCTCGGCGCCGGCCTGAGCGTGACCACGTCATCGACGTACCTGCCGCTGCGGTCGTCGGGCCGGCTCGACGACGTCGTCGAGACCAACGCGCACGCGGTGGTCGGCAGCGACAGCACGCGCGTGGCCGACACCTCGGGGCGTGCACCGACATGGGCGACCTCGGCCGGGTGCTGCCGGTGTCGCACCCGTACTCGTCCGGCGCCCTGGGCAGCCACCACACCCGCGACTACCGGGTGAGCGACCACCACCGGGCCGCGGTCGAGCCCGCCGCCTACCTCGCGACGACCGTGGTCGACCTTCTCGTCGACGGTGCGCGACGGGCCCGCGACGTGGTGGACGGGACGGAGGGTCTGATGACCAGCAACGACTACGTACGGCTACGCAGTCGGCTGGAGACCAGCCGCCGGTTCGACCCCGACGGGGTGGAGCGGTGAGCGCGCGGCGCGCGATCGTCACCGGCGGGGGCGGCGCCCTCGGCGCCGCCATCGCCGGCCGACTGGTCGCCGACGGGCGGCCGTCGTGCTCGTCGACGCCAGAGTCGACGCCTGCGAGGCGGTCGCTGCTCGATCTGCGTGCGGTCGGCGACGAGGTGCACTGCCTGCGGTCGAGCTCGCCGACGCGGCCGCGGCGCTCGAGTGCGTCGATGCTTCGACCGACCTCGTCGGGCGGCCCATCGATCTGCTGGTCAACGCCGCCGGGCTCTGCCCCAGCCGTTTGCTGCACGACGTAGTCCGCCGGCGACTGGGACCACCTTTCGCGGTCAACTTCCGGGCGCCCTTCGGCTCGCGACGCAGGTGGCGCGGCCGCTCGTCGCCGCGATGCCGCCGGGCACTCGTCAACATCACCTCGACGGCCGCCGACCGCACCAGCCGGGCGCGGCCGCTACAGCGCCGACGCAGGCGGCGCTGATCTCGCTGACCCGGGCGCTGGCGCTGGAGCTGGCTCCGCACCGGATCCACGTCAACGCGGTCTCGCCGGGCTTCGTCGACGCCGCCAGCGAGGTCAACCCGCTCTCGGCGGAGTACGTCGCCGCGATCGAGGCCGCCCGGCCGTGGCCGGAGCCCGGGACGCCCGACGACGTGGCGGCTGCCGTCGCGTACCTCTGCTCGCCCGACGCCGACTGGGTCACCGGCAGCGTCCTCACCGTCGACGGCGGGGCCGGCGCCGGCAGCGCCAGCCTTCCGATGGCCTAACCGCAGGAGGATCGATGCCGTCCGGACTGGTCTGCCTGACCTTCGACTTCGACGCGCTGTCGGCATGCGTCGCCCGCGGCGTGGTCTCGCCGACGCCGTTGTCCCGCGGCGAGTTCGCCGCCGTCGCAGCACCACGGCTGCTGCGGCTGCTGACGAGACGCGGGCTGGTCGCCACCTGGTTCGTCCCGCGCACACCGCGCGCACCTACCCCGACCTGTGCCGCGAGGTCGTCTCGCAGGCACGAGGTCGCGCTGCACGGGTACGCGCACGAGAACGTCGCCGTGCTGGAGCGCGACGTCGAGGCCGACCTGCTGGCCCGTCGTGCGCCGCGCTCAGCAGGTGACCGCCGGCACCCACCGATTTCGCGCCCGGCTGACTGTCCGACGCCAGCGTCGAGCTGATGCTCGGACAGGGCTGCGCTACGACAGCAGCCTGATGGCCACGACCACGCGCCCTACCGCTGTCGCACGCCCGACCACGTCGACGTCGACAGCACCAGTGGGCCGCGCGCCGACCTGGTCGAGATCCCGGTCAGCTGGACGCTCGACGACTTCCCCCACCTGGAGTTCCTGCGCAGCCGCGCCGGCGCCCGCGCGACCGCCAGACGACGGCGCGCCGACAGTGAATCGATGCGCGGCGTCGACCCGTCGTCCTCCTCCCGACGGCGCGCCGCTCCGCCGAATGTGAGGGGCGCGACCGCGTCCCCCCCCGGCCGCCGGCGACCGCGGTAGCTCCCCCTAGAGCGCGATGCCGACGTACTTGGTCTCGAGGTACTCCTCGATGCCCTCGGCGCCGCCCTCGCGGCCGAAGCCGCTGGCCTTGACGCCGCCGAACGGCGCGGCCGGGTTGGAGACGATGCCCTGGTTGAGCCCGACCATGCCGGTCTCCAGCCGCTCGGCCACGGTGATCGCCCGGGAGATGTCCTGGGTGAAGGCGTAGGCCACCAGGCCGTACTCGGTGTCGTTGGCCATGGCGATGCCCTCGTCGTCCTCGTCGAAGGTGAAGACGGGGGCGACCGGGCCGAAGATCTCCTCGCGGAACATCCGGGCGTCGGCGGGCACGTCGGTGAGCACGGTCGGTGCGTAGAAGTAGCCGGGCCCGTCGCCCGCGTTGCCGCCGACGCGCGACGTCGGCTCCGTTGTGCGACCGCGTCGTCGACCAGCTCGGCGACCTTGTCGACGCTGCTTGGACTCGACCAGCGGGCCGACGTCGACGCCGTCGTCGGTGCCCCGCCCGACGATCAGCGCGCCCATCCGCTCGGCGAGCCGGCGGGTGAACTCGTCGGCCACCGACTCGTGCACGATGAACCGGTTGGCGGCGGTGCAGGCCTCGCCGATGTTGCGCATCTTGGCGAGCATCGCGCCGTCGACCGCGGCGTCGAGGTCGGCGTCGGCGAAGACCAGGAACGGCGCGTTGCCGCCGAGCTCCATCGACACCCGCAGCAGGCGCTGCGCGCTGACTGCTCCACCAGCGTGCGGCCGACCTCGGTCGACCCGGTGAACGTGAGCTTGCGCAGCCGCGGGTCGCGGATCAGCGGCTCCATCACCGTGCCGGTCGACGAGGTGGTGATCACGTTGAGCACGCCGTCGGGCAGGCCCGCCTCGGTGAGGATCTCGGCCAGCGCCAGCATCGTCAGCGGGGTCGAGCGCGGCGGGCTTCATCACCATCGTGCAGCCGGCGGCGATCGCCGGGCCGATCTTGCGGGTGCCCATCGCGAGCGGGAAGTTCCACGGCGTGATCATCAGGCAGGGCCCGACCGGCTGCTTCATGGTGAGCAGCCGGGTGGCGCCGTTGGGCGCCACCGAGTAGCGGCCGGAGATGCGCACCGCCTCCTCGGCGAACCAGCGGAAGAACTCCGCGCCGTAGGCGATCTCGGCCTTCGACTCCTTGAGCGGCTTGCCCATCTCGAGGGTCATCAGCAGCGCGAGGTCGTCGGCCTGCTCGGTGATCAGCTCGAACGCGCGGCGCAGGATCTCGCCCCGGTCGCGCGGCGGCGTGGCGGCCCAGTCGGCCTGCGTCTGCGACGGCGGCGTCGAGCGCGGCCTCGCCGTCGGAGACGCCGGCGTCGGCGACCTGGGCGATGATCTCCCCGGTCGACGGATCCTCGACGTCGAGGGTGCCGCCCCCCTCGGCCTCACGCCACTCCCCCTGGATGAACAGGCCGGCCGGGACGCTGCCGACGAGGGACTGCTCGTGGTCAGTCAGGGACATGGGGGAGCCTCCAGCAGGTTCTGTGACGGACCGACAGGGCCGAGCATGCCGTACGCGGCCCGGCTCGGCATTGCTGACCCATTTTGTCCCTTTTGACCCGTTACCCTGCACGGAGAGACCGCCGAGCGACGGTCCATCCCGGAGGGAGCGCGACATGGCACGGCCGACCCTGCACCCGACCCTGCATCGGACGCTGCATCGGACGCGGTGGGCGGCGGCCAGTGCCGCGGCCGCCCTGACCCTCGTCGCCGGGCTCACCGGCAGCGCGAGTGCCGGGGCCGGCAGTCCCGCAGCGCCGTCCGGCGACGGTCTCGACGTCGTGGTGTCGCCCGCGGCCCGGAGCGCCCTGGTCGACACCGGCCGCGCCGGGACGCCCGCCGACCTGACCGCCGCCGTCGTCTCCGAGGTACGCCGGGCGAGTGACGAGTCCCCGTCCCGGCTCGCTGCCCAGGACCGCGAGATCCAGGTGCATGTCGAACGCGCCGCGGCGCCGGCGCGGGCGTGGACATTCGGCACCACGGTCGTCACCGCCCCGGCCGTCGAGGGCGCCGCGCCGCAGGGCTGGCTGTTCCTCGCGCGGCTCGGCGCCGCTGGATGGCAGGTTGCCCTCGAGGGTCAGCCCGACTTCGGCCGGCTTGCCGGGCAGGCGCCGGTCCTGCGGCCGTACGAGCGCCGGGTGCTGTCGGATGCGACAACGACAGGTCGCGACGCACAGCCGCTCGCGTCGACCGGGCTGCAGCTGCCGTGGCCGGTGGGCACCAGCGTGACCATGACCGGTGGACCACACGGCTGGGACGGTGCCAGCCGACCGTTCAGCTCCGCGGACTTCTCCGGCGGTGACGGCACCGCCCGCGCCGCCGGACCCGGCGCGGTCTGGTCGATGTGCAGCAGCGGCACCGGCTGGATCCGGATCATCCACGACAACGGCTTCTCGACCGACTACTACCACCTCACCGGGATCGTCAACGGCACCGGCCAGCGGGTCAATGCGGGCGACTTCCTGGGCTACCAGGGCACCGACGTGTCGTGCGGCGGGTCGGCCAGCGGCCCGCACGTGCACTTCGCGCTGCGGCAGTACGACGCGAACCTCAACGGCTGGTACGTGCCGCTCAACGGCTTCACCATCGGAGGCTGGACGTTCTACGAGGGCGCCCAGCCCTACGGCGGCTACGCCACCGACGGCGCGAGCCAGGTCGGACCGGGAGGCGCGCTGTACAACTACGGGCCGAGCTGACCGGCTTTCGCCGGGCGGATCAGCCCGCCGCGACCTTGTCGGCGCCGCGGCGCCAGCGGATGCCGGCCTCGATGAAGTCGTCGATCTCTCCGTCGAGCACGGCAGCCGTGCTGCCGCTCTCGTGCTCGGTGCGCAGGTCCTTGACCATCTGGTACGGGTGCAGCACGTAGGAACGCATCTGGTCGCCCCACGAGCCCTGCACGTCACCGCGTAGTGCGTCCAGCTCGGCGCGCTCCTCCGCCTTCTTCACCAGCAGGAGCTTGGCCTTGAGGATGACCATCGCGCTGGCGCGGTTCTGCAGCTGCGACTTCTCGTTCTGACACGACACGACGATGCCGGTCGGCAGGTGGGTGATCCGCACCGCGGAGTCGGTGGTGTTGACGCTCTGCCCACCCGGCCCGGAGGAGCGGTAGACGTCGACCCGGATCTCCTCGTCGGGCACCTCGATCTCGTCGTTGCGCTCTATCACCGGGACCACCTCGACGGCGGCGAACGAGGTCTGCCGCCGGCCCTGGTTGTCGAAGGGCGAGATCCGCACCAGCCGGTGGGTGCCCGTCTCCACCGAGAGCGTGCCGTACGCGTACGGGGCCTTGACCGCGAAGGTCGTCGACTTGATGCCGGCTTCCTCGGCGTAGCTGGTGTCGTAGACCTCGGTGGGATAGCCGTGCCGCTCGGCCCAGCGCAGGTACATCCGCATCAGCATCTCGGCGAAGTCGGCGGCGTCGACCCCGCCCGCGCCAGAGCGGATCGTCATCAGGGCCTCGCGGGCGTCGTACTCACCGGACAGCAGGGTGCGCACCTCGAGCGCCTCGACCTGCTTGGCCAGGCCGGCGATCTCGCGCTCGACCTCGGCGCGGGTCTCGGCCGTGGTGTCCTGGTCGTCGGACTCGGTGGCGAGCTCGAGCAGCACGCCGACGTCGTCGAGCCGCTGGCGCACCGCGCTGACGCGCTCGAGCTCGTGCTGCAGCCCGGACAACCGGCCGGTCACCAGCTGCGCGTTGGCCTGGTCGTCCCACAGGTCGGGAGCCGAGACCTGCTGCTGCAGGTCGGCGATGTCCTTGCGCATGCCGTCCAGGTCGAGCACCTGCTCGATGGAGTGGACGGTCTGCTCCAGCTCCTTGATGCGTGCTTCGAGGTCGGGAGGTGCCACGGCCGCCAGACTACGCGCCGGGCACCGGCACCTTCACGGGAGCGGCGCGGACCACGACGGTGCGCGAGCCCTCCGGTGCGCCCGGGTCGTCCAGCGTCACCACCAGGGCGAGCTCGTCGGAGTCGTTGAGGCCTTCCTCGCAGAACACGACGTTGGTCACGGTGTCGCCGTCGAGTGTGTCACCGGTGCGGAGCACCGCGTCGCGGCGTGGCCGCGGGCCGGTGAAGACGCCCAGGTGGTGAAGTCGTCGAGGGTGGCGTGGAAGGCCACGTCGCCGTCGTCGTTGAGGGCCGGCGGCCGGAAGCCGAGGTCGCCGTACGGACCGCGGGTGTCGACCTCCGTCGTGAGCGGCTCCGCGCGCCCGGAGACGATCGCGGTGACGAACTCCTCGGTCTCGGGATCGGTGAACGAGGTCACGAATGCGGCGATGCCGGCGTTGTTGAGGACCGGCGGTCCGGCGAAGTTCTCCTCGTCGGGTCCCGCGACGGTACGGAACCGCTCCCGGTGCGTGACGAAGACGCCGGACCCGCGGGGCGTGACCTCGTCGAAGCCGATGTCGCCGCGGTCGTTGATCGACGGTCGGGTGTCGGTGCCCTCGAAGCGGGAGGTGGAGGCGCGGTAGTGGGTGGCCACCGCGTTGCCCGTACCGGAGAACAGGCCCTCGTCGAAGTCGAGCTCCTCGTCGAGCTCTGCCTTGAACGCGACCCGTCCCTCGTTGTTGATCGAGACGTCGAAGCCGAAGAAGTTGAAGCGGCCCGGCTCGGTGCCAGCGACCCTGGTGAGCCGCCCGCCGCTGCCGCGCAGGATCGCCTCGCCGCCGTTCTCCAGCTCGGCGGCGAAGCCGACCTGGCCGCCATCGTTGAGCGTCGGGTTGTTGCTGAGGAAGTCGAAGCGGTCACCGTCCTCGGCGATGGTGACCAGACCCGGCACGCCCGCGTCGGCGCGGTAGATGCCATCGACACCGGACGCCCGTCGACGCCCGGCCGGCCGGCGCGGAAGGCGATGTCGCCGCCCTCGTTGATCGACGCCAGCCGAACTCGGTGGGGTCGAGGTCGTCGGCGACGCTGTCGGCGACGACGGTGAAGGTGTAGTCGCTGGTCGCCGCCGCGACTGGCAAGGGAGCCATGGAGACGGCGGCGGCGGCCAGGCCGAGCACGGTCGGGGCGACGGCGAGGGCGCGGGTCTTGGCGGTCACGGGCGCCAGCGTGCGCGCCTTGGAGTCGCGGTTGCCAGGTGTCCGCTGGTGCTACGACCCGGTGCGTTCCGCAGTGCGTTCCGGAGTGCGTTCGGGAGTGCGTTCGGGGTGCGCTCGCCGTCGGGGAGCACCCGGCAGAGCACCAGGGCCGCGTCGTCGGTCATGCCCTCCTCGGTCCATGCCTGGGCGACGTCGACCATCGCCTCGGCGGTGGTGGTGAGCCCGGCCCGGTTGGCGGTCCCGGTCATCGGCTCCACCAGCTGCTGCCACGGCAGCAGCTCGCCGCCGCCGCGTACGTGCGGCTCGAGCAGGCCGTCGGTGACGAAGGCGAGCACATCACCCGGTTTCAGCCGCAGCGAGTGCACCTTGGGCAGGACGGGTTCGGCGCCCTCCTCGACGGCGAGCAGCCCGAGCGGGGGGCTGGGTTCGCAGTCGAGCCAGTCGACGCTGCCGTCGCGGCCGCGGAACGGCGGCGGGTGCCCCGCGCTGGCGAACCACAGCGTGTCGTCGCCGAGCTCGGCGACCAGCGCGGTGACGAAGTCACCCTCGCCGAGCTGTCGGGACACCGAGTCGTGCAACCGCTCGATCAGCCGCTCGAGCTGCTGCTCCTCGTGCGCCCACTCGCGGAATGCACCGAGCACCATTGCCATCGTGCGGGTGGCCTCCAGCCCCTTGCCGCGGACGTCGGCGACCAGCAGCCGGGGCCCGAACCGGGTGTTGGCCAGCTCGTAGCCGTCGCCGCCGACGCTCGCGTTGTCGCGCGCAGAGACGTAGCGGGTCTCGATCTCGAAGCGGGCCACCCGTGACGGGATCGGCTGCAGGATCGTGTCCTGCGCAACCCGGGCGATCTCGCCGATCGTCACCAGCTGGCGGCGCTGGGTCAGCCGCACGCTGGCAACCCCGAGTCCGGCCAGGGTGTGGCCAGCACGATGCCGCCGATCCGTACGCCCGCCGCGACGTCGAAGCCGGTGGTGGCGAACGGTGCCGACGGGCCACCACGGCCAAGGCCAGGACGCCGGCGCCGATCACCCGCCACAGCCGCTGCACCAGCCCGGCCGCGAGCAGCGGGCAGGCCACCAGCGTCCCGGTGACCTGACCGATCGGCCCGGGGGCCGCGAGGTTGAACGCCAGCACCAGCAGGCCCCACGTCGCGGCCGCGGCCAGCCCGGGGTCACGCCACCAGGGCTCGGGCTTGCGCTGCGGATATGCAGGCACGAGCCAGCCGACGACCCCGCCCTTGGGATCTGTCGCGCGACGTCGGGGGTGCATGCCGGCCGTTGGAACGGGGTCGTTGCGCCGCTTCGCGACCAAAGCAGTGATTCGCCGGCCCATCATGCGTGGCCGCCGGGTCACCGGGCAGCGTTTTGCCGAATGTGACTTTCCGTGGCGAATCGGACACCATTGCCGCGTCCGGCCCCGGGCGGCTAGGTGCGGAGCTGCGGCGGGGGCAGCAGCGTCGTGGTCGTGACCGCGAGCCAGGCGGAGGCGAACAGCAGGCTGGTCAGGGCATCGCTGAGAAAGTGACGCCTTGTAGAGCCGCGCGACGGCGACGAGCAGCGGCAGCACCAGTAGCGGCACGACCCACCAGCGCGCCGACCGGGCGTAAGTCGGGGCCAGGACGACCATCAGCCCGTAGAGGCCGGTCGCCGCCGCCACATGACCGGACGGGAAGCTGTGGTCGGGCACGAGGCCCGGGTCGAGGATCTTCACCGGCGGGCGGGGACGGCTGACGATCACGGCGGCCAGCACGTACATCGCGCTCACCCCGGCGGACGTGATCACCACGAACAGCGCGGGGCGAAGGCTGCGCTGCCACCACCAGACCCCGCACGCGATCAACAGACCCAGCACGATGACGGTCACCGTCTCGCCCAGCAGCGTGAGGAGCTCGGCGATGTCGGTGCGCGTCGGCGTCCGGTGGCCGGCGAACCAGCGGGCCAGGTCCCTGTCCGTGGCACCCACCGACCCGTCGAGCGGGCCGGTGAGAGCTCGCCGAGACCGACGACAAGGCCGAACAGGACCAGCCACCAGATGACGAGGACGGCGGCCAGTCTCCGCGGCTGCGCGGCCCAAGGACCCTGACGTGACCGCTCAGTCACTGCTGGCATGGGGCAAGTCGGGCGCGTGGGGTCAGTCAGTCCCGCGGGAACGGGCGCACCCAAGGGCTCGAGCCCCCGAACTCGCGGCCGACGTAGTACGCGATCCGCGGCCCGTCGGCGTCCACCGCGATCGACGAGAGCCGCCCCATCCGCACGCTCGGTGACGTGCTGTCCGCGACCGTCCCGAGCTGCCACTGGTCGGCCACCAGCTGTCCGTACCGGACGCAACCACGGGTGGCGCCGTAGTAGACGACGTGCAGGTCACCGTCCGGCCCGGCCGCAAGGGTCGGCTGCCAAAGGTCGCCGGCCTGCACCAGCTGGGCGTCCCACGGTGCGCCGGGGACGGACGAGTGCGAGTGGGCCAGGCCGCGGACCGGCTCGAGCACCGGGTACGCGACGTCGGCGGAGCCGTCCGGGGCGAGCAGCAGGTCGATGCCGAACTCGATGCCCTCCGACGACACGTGCCCGACGGGCTCGAAGCTCCACGAGCTGCCGTTGTACCGCGCGACGCGGGCGACGTAGTCGGAGCCGTCCCAGATCACGTACGCGATCACCGGGCGGTCCTGTGCATCGATCGCGACGTCGAGCGCGACGACCTCGCCCGCATCGACCTGCTCGGTCTCCCACCCGGCTGCGGTCTTCGTCGCCAGCCGCAGCTGGGTGTTCACCTTGGTGTAGGCGATGACCGGCCGGCGCGCGGAGTCCAGGGCGATGGCGGTCTGGCCGACCGACGTCACCGGGTCGACGACGGTCCGGGTCCAGCCACCGTGCGCCTTCCGGACGGCGTACCTGAGCACGCCCTGGTCGTGGAAGACGCCGCTCACATAGCTCACGTGCGTACGCCCGAAAGGCCCGACCGCCAGTGAGCCGTACCCGGTCACCAGCTCGTCGTCGGGGTCGACGCGCTCCTTGTGGAACGACCCGTCGGGGTACGGCCCGCGCGCCAGCCGCAGGTCGAAGGCGTTGTTCTCGTCCGGCCCGCTGGCGTACAGGATCACCGACTTGCCGGTAGGCCCGATCTCCATGAACGTGCGGCCGAGGGTGAAGGTGTCGGACCGGCCGGCAGTGGCGACGAAGCGGGTCTGCCAGTCGGCCGGCTCCCTGTCGCTGGCACCGACCGGGCCGGGCTGCAGGGCGACAGCAGACAACACGGAGCCGAGCGCGACAGCACAGGTCGCCAGGGCACGGCGGGTCGTCCAGGGCGCGGATCGCATGCGCACCACCTCGTGCCGCCACTGTGGCACCGAGGCGACCGCGCGGCCCCCCGTTTTGACAGATCGGCACACCCAAGCCCGCACTTGCGATAGCACGCCCCCGGCCGGAGGGTCGATGATGAGGCTCATGGTGGACCTGCCGTCGGGGACGGTGTCGCTGGTATTTTCCGACATCGAGGGGTCGACGCTGTTGTTGTCCCGGCTGGGGCCCGCGTATGCGCAGGCGTTGGATGGGCAACGGCAGGTCCTGCGGGAGGCGTGGGCGTCGCATGGCGGGGTCGAGTTGGGCACCGAGGGCGACAGCTTCTTCGTGGCGTTCGAAACCGCCCAGGGTGCCGTCGCAGCGGTGGTGCAGGCGCAACTCGGCTTGGGGGCATGTGTGGCCGGCCGGTGAGCGCGTCCGGGTCCGGATGGGCGTCCACACCGGCTCCCCCACCATCCACGACGGCGGCTATGTCGGGATGGATGTGCACCGCGCCGCCCGGATCGCTCGGCGGCGCACGGTGGGCAGGTGGTGGTGTCACAGGCGACGGCGCACCTGGTTGAGAGCAGCCTGCCCGGTGGGGTGAGCCTTCGCGATCTGGGGAGCCACCAGCTCAAGGACATCGCCCAGACTGAGCGCCTGTTTCAGCTCACGATCGAAGGTTTACGCCTCGAATTTCCGCAGTTGAAGACCCTAGGGTCCGCATCGAGCCTGCCTCACCCGCCCACTGCGCTGGTTGGCCGCGACGGTGAGCTGGCAGAGCTCACGTCCTTGGTGCGGTCGCCCGGTGTGCGCTTGGTGACACTAACCGGTCCCGGGGGTCCGGCAAGACCCGGCTCTGCATCGGGTTGGCGCACGACCTGGTCGAGACCTTCCCGGACGGGGTCTACTTCGTCCCCTTGGCTCCGGTCACGGCCGTCGATGTGATGTGGACGACGATCGCGGAGGTGTTGGATGTGCCCCCAGACAGCCGGATGCCTCCGGCGCTCTTTGAGCACGTGGCACACCGGTCCGCGCGCTGCTGGTGTTGGACAACCTGGAACAGATATCCGGTGCCGATGCGGAGGTGGCGGAGCTGTTGGCGGCCGCACAGCAGGTCGTGGTGGTCGCCACCTCGACGGCGGCCGCTGCATGTGACCGGCGAGCTCCAGCATGCGGTGCCGCCGCTGGAGCTGCCCGCGGCGCGACCGTGGAGGAAGCCCACCGTTCCGGCGCGGTGCAGATGTTCGTTCAGCACGCCCGCGGCGTCAACCCCAGCTTCGTCCTCACCGCGGACAACGCTGCCGACGTGGTCGCGATCTGCCGCGGACTGGACGGCTTGCCGTTGGCGATCGAGCTCGCCGCCGCACGGATCAAGCTGCTCAGCCCCAAGGCGCTGCTGGCCAGGCTGCACACCGCGTCTGGACTTGAACGCCGGGGCCGAGGCCCCGACGGCAGAAGACCCTGCGGGATACGGTCGACTGGTCGTACCGGCTGCTGACGGCGATCCAGCAGCTTTTCCGTCGGCTCGGGGTGTTCAACGGCGGTGCCGACCTGGACGCCATCGCTGCTGTCACCGCTCGACGCTCGACGGTGCGGACCCGCTCGACATGGTCGCCGCTTTGGTGGACGCCAGCCTCGTCACCGTGACCGACTCGACCCCGACGGCGAACCCCGGCTTGGCATGCTGGAGACCATCCGGGGGTACGCCCACGACCAACTCGCGGGGTCCGGAGAGCTCGACACGATCCGCAAGCGCCACGCGCACCACCACCTCGCTGTCGCCCAAGAGCTGACCGCGCTCCCCACCCGCCGCGCGGATCAAGTGCTCGACATCCGCCGCCGCTTCGAGCTCGAGCACGACAACATCCGCGCAGCACTGAACTGGGCGCTGCGGCCCGACGACCCTGAACCTCCGTCAGCCGACCACGCCCAGCCCGGCATCCAGCTCTGCGCCGCTTGCCACCGAATGTGGTTCCTTTACGGGTACGGCATCGAGGGCCGCCGATGGCTCGAGCGCGCCATAGACGTCGCCGGTGACCGCGACAGCGTCGAGCTGGCCGAGTGCTTGTCGGGGCTCAGCTGGGCCTGTCGTAATCCGGAGGACCTCGACCGCGGTCATGAGCTGGCGAACCGGTGCGTGTCCATGTGTCGCCGGCTCGGCGACCAGGCGGCTTTGTCGAGCGCTCTCCTCCGGCTGGCCGGGCACGAGGACTACCGCGGTGACTACGCCGCCGCGCAACGCGCCGCCGAGGAGGCGGTGGCGATTGCCCGCACGATCGACGACGACGACCGGTTGGCGTCGGCGACGGTAGAGCTGGCTTTCGTGGCCGGGGACGCGGGCGACCTCGAACGGTGCCTCGAGCTGGACCTGGTCGCCACCGACCTCTATCTCGAGCTGGGCGACGAGATCGGGGTGTTGAACTGCCGGCACAACGTCGCCTGTGACCTGCGGATGTTGGGCAGGCTCGAGGAGGCCCAACGTCAGATGCGGGACCTGATCCCAGAGGCCCTCCGGGGGGCGGACCGCGATCACTACATCACGGTGGCCGAGGACTACGGCGCGGTTCTGGCAGAGCTCGGCGAGCACGAACCGGCAGCGCGACTGCTGGGCTCTGCCGACGCCACGCGGGAACGCAACGGCGACCCACGCACCCCCGCCCAGGCGGCCGAGATCGCCGGGCCCTTCGCCAAGGCCAGAGAAGCGCTCTCCCCGCAGGACTGGGACCGCGAGTACGGGCGAGGGTTCAGCATGACCGCCGACGAGGCCCTGGCCGAGGCGTACACCGCGTCGCCCGATTGACAGATCGGCGCACCCGCACGAAGATCGTCCCTTTCGCACGGATTGTATACATTTCGCGCTGTGGCACGGAGACCCGTCCGCGAGGAGGAGACCGTGAAGTCGAGGCCGTCCCGGCTGCCCTACCCCGCGCTTGGTCGCGCTGCTGGTCGTCCTGCTCGGGACCAGCGCCTGCTACCAGGTGCAGCCCCGCGAGGAGGCGGGCGAGAAGCCGGACCGGACGACGGTCTCGCGTGCGGGCCACGAGCTGAAGGAGGGCGGCGACCTCGTGATGGCCCTGTCGGCCGAGCCGGACGTGCTGGACCCGACCACGTCGTCGTCGCTCTACACGCGCTACGTCATGGAGACGATGTGCGAGAAGCTCTACGACATCGACCCAGCGGGCGAGATCGTCCCGATGCTGGCCACCGAGCTGCCCGAGGTGTCCGACGACGGCCGCACCGTCACCTTCCCGCTCAAGGAGGGCGTCCAGTTCGCCGACGGCACGCCGTTCGACGCCGAGGCCGTGAAGACCTCGATCGAGCGCCATCTCACCAAGGAGGACTCGTCCCGGGCAGCGAGCTGGGCCCGATCACCGACGTCAGGCCGTCGACGACCACACCGTCGAGATCGACTACGAGACGCCGTTCGCGCCGATCGCCGCGTCCTCGCCGACCGCGCGGGCATGATCATGTCGCCGAAGCGCTCGAGAAGTCGGCGACGAGTTCGGCGAGCACCCCGTCTGCGTGGGCGCGTTCAAGTTCGTGGAGCGCGTCCCGCAGACGTCCATCACCGTCGAGCGCGACCCCCTGTACTACGACGCCGACAACGTGCACCTGGACTCGATCACCTACCGGATCATCACCGACGCCAGCATCCGCGCCGCCAACCTGCGCTCCGGCGACGTCCAGGTCGCCGACACCCTCTCGACCCAGGACCTCGCGGCGCTGGAGCGACGAGAACGCATGGGCCTGCTGGAGGTCGGCTCCCTGGGCTACCAGGCGATGACGGTCAACGTCGGCAACACCGACGGCGTCGGCGCACCGCCCGGGAAGATCGACACCCCGATCGCCACCGACCCACGGGTCCGCCAGGCCCTTCGATGGCTCCGTGGACCGCGAGCAGCTCGTGAAGTCCGTCTTCAACGACCGGTTCGACCCCGCCTGCTCGCCGATCTCCCCGGCGTCCCCGTTCAGCACGCGCCAGCGAGGCCTGCCCGGAGTACGACCCGGAGGGGCGCGCGAGCTGCTGGAGGAGGCCGGCGTCGACGACGCCGTTCAAGATCGAGATCAAGGTGACCAACACGCCCGACACCCTGCGCCTCGCGCAGGCGGTCCAGGCGTCGGTGGCCGACGGCGGTTTCGACCTCGAGATCGTGCCCGTCGAGTACTCGTCGCTGCTGGAGGTCCAGGAGCAGGGCGACTTCGACCTGCTGCAGCTCGGCTGGTCGGGCCGCGTGGACCCGCACGGCAACATGTTCAACTTCCTCAGCACGGGCGCCGGGAACAACTACTCGGGCTACAGCAACCCCGACGTCGACGACCTGCTGACCGAGGCCGCCACCGTCATCGACCCGCGAGCGCGCCGAGCTGTACGGCCAGGTGGTCACCCAGGTGCAGGAGGACAACCCGATCATCTACCTGTACCGGACCGCAACCTGACCGGCTACACCGACGAGGTCGCCGGCATCTCCACCTACGCCGACGGCGTGGTGCGGCTCAGCCACGCCGCGTTCGTCGCCGCGAGGGCTGAGACTGATGGCGCGCTACCTCCTCGCCCGCCTCGGGCAGTCGGCGGTCACGCTCCTGCTGGCGTCCCTCGTGGTCTTCCTGGGCGTCCGCATGCTGCCCGGCGACCCCGCGCTCGCTATGGCGGGCGAGGAGGCCACCCGGAGCGGCTCGCCAGATCCGCGCCGACCTCGGCCTGGACCAGCCGGTCTGGGTGCAGTACGGCCGGTTCCTCGGCAGTCGCCTCGGTGACCTCGGCGAGTCCACCGCACCGGCGCCCGGTCACGAGCATGATCGCGGCCACGCTGCCCGTGACGCTCTGGCTGTCGCTGTACGCGATCGTCGTCGCCGTCGTCTTCGGGGATCGGTGCTCGGCCGGTCGCCGAGCGCTACCGGGGGCGCTGGCCCGAGTGGGTGGCGAACGGGTTCTCGCTGACCAGCCTGTCCGTGCCGAACTTCTGGCTCGGCATGCTCGCGATCCTGTACCTGTGCGATCGGGCTGGGCTTTTCCCGGCGTCGGGCTACGTGCCGCTCACTGAGGATCCGGTGGGCTGGCTGTACACCTGACGCTGCCCGCGCTCATCCTCGGCACCGGGCTGGCCGCCGTCATCATGCGGCAGACCCGGGCCTCGATGATCGAGACCATGCAGACCGACTACGTGCGCACGGCCCGCGCCAAGGGCCTGGGCCGCACGCGGGTGCTGCGGCTACGGGCTGCGCAACTCCCTGATCGTCGTGGTCACGATCGCCGGGCTGCAGCTCGGCGGCCTGATCTCGGGCGCCGTCGTGACCGAGCAGATCTTCGCCCTGCCGGGGTTCGGCAAGCTCACGCTCGACGCCGTCTTCCAGCGCGACTACCCGGTCATCCAGGCCGTCGTGGTGGTGACCACCGCGGCTACATGCTGGTCAACCTCGCCGTGGACGTCCTGTACTCCGTCATCGACCCGCGTATCCGAGTGGGAGGCCGCTCATGACCGTCATCGAGAACGCGCGCTCGCGCGCCGACCTCGCCGGGCTGGCCCGGCGCGGCGTGCTCCGCGGCTGCTGCGCAACCCGCAGGCGATCGCGGGCGGCGTCATGCTCGCTGCTCGTGGTGCTCGCCGGGATCCTCGCCCCGCTGCTGGCCCCGTACGGGCCCGCCGAGGTCCACTTCGAGGCCCGTTCCAGCTCCCGGACCGTCGGCTTCGCGCTCGGCACTGACGACCTGGGCCGCGACGTCCTGTCCCGGATGTTGTACGGCATCCGGGCCTCGCTGATGGTGGGGCGTGATCGCGGTGGGCCTCGCCGTCGTCGTCGGGACGCCGCTCGGGCTGGCCGCCGGCTACTGGCGGTGGCTCGACGCGCCCGTCTCCCGCCTGACCGACGTGACGCTGGCCTTCCCGTTCCTCATCCTCGCGGTGGGGCTGGCCGCCATCAACGGGCCCAGCCTCGCGGGCGCCGCCATCTCGCTCGGCATCGCGCAGGTACCGACCATGGTGCGGGTGGTGCGCGCCGAGACGATGCGGCTCAAGGAGAGCCCGTTCGTGCTCGCCGCGACCGCCATGGACGCGTCCGGCGCCCGGATCCTCGCGCAGCACATCCTGCCCAACGCCTGTCCGCGATCATCGTGCAGGCTACGGTCATCATGCCGGCCGCGGTGCTCGGCGAGGCCGTGCTCTCGTTCCTGGGGCTCGGCATCCAGCCGCCCACCCCGAGCCTGGGCATCATGCTCTCCGACGCCCAGCAGTACCTCTGCCGCGCACCGACCGCGGCGCTGTTCCCGGGCCTGGCCATCGCGGCCATCTGCCTCGGCTTCAACCTCCTCGGGGACGCCCTGCGCGACGCCCTCGACCCGACCACCTGGACCTGTGATTGTCAGTGCACGCTCGTCTTCACCCCACCCGACCCGCCACCACCCGCCCGACCTGCAGGGCACGCTTCGGGATGGTGGGCTCCACCCACTGGATCGCCACCGCGAGCGCCCAGGCCGTGCTCGAGCGGGGCGGCAACGCCTTCGACGCCGCCGTCGCGGGTGCGTTCGTGCTGCACGTCGTGGAGCCGCACCTGAACGGCCCGGGCGGCGACATGACCGGCATCTTCGTGACTGCCGACGCACCGTCGCCCCCCGTCCTGGTCGGCCAGGGCCCGGCGCCCGCGGGCGCCACCATCGAGCACTACCGGGCCGAGGGCCTCGACCTCGTGCCCGGTTCGGGCGCTCTGGCGGCGGCGGTGCCCGGCGCGTCGACGCCTGGCTGCTGCTGCTGCGCGACCACGGCACCTGGGAGCTCGCCGACGTCCTCGCCTACGCGATCGGCTACGCCGCGCGACGGCCACCCGGTGCTCGGCCGGGTTCAGCTCCACGTCTCGGTGCGCGACCTGTTCCAGCGACCACTGGCCCACCTCGGCCGCCCGGTGGCTGCCCGACGGCGGCCGCCGGCCGCCGGCGACGTCGTCCGACTCGGAGTACGCCGACCCGCTGCGCCGCTCGTCGCGGCGGGCACCGGGTCGGCAGCGAGCGGAGCCGGATCGACCCCGCCCGCCCGCGTGGCGCTGCGGCTTCGTGGCCGCGGCCGTCGAGGCGTTCGTCCGGACGCCGCACCGGCACTCACCGGCAGCGACCACGCCGGCGTGATCACCGCCGCCGACTTCGCGGCTCCGAGGCCCCTAGGAGCGGCGCCACGGCCGACTTCCGCGGGTACACGGTCGCCAAGACCGGCGCCTGGGGTCAGGGCCCGGTGCTGCTGCAGGCCCTGGAGATCCTCGACGGCTTCGACGCGGTCGACCCGTCCACCGCGGCGCCCACCAGGTCCTGGAGGCGTTGAAGCTGGCGCTGGCCGACCGCGACGCCTGGTACGGCGACCCCGCCGCCGACGGTCCCGCTCAACGACCTGCTCTCGCCCGAATACGCGGCCCCGCCGGGCCCTGATCACCGACGTGCGTCCCACGAGTTGCGGCCCGGGGCGGTGGCCGGGCGGGAGCCGTACCTCCCGCCGCTGGCCGCCGAGGACAGCCCGGCGTGGCGGGCGCCGGCGAGCCGACGGTGTCGCTCACCGGCGAGACGCGCGGCGACACCTGCCACATCGACGTCGTCGACCGGTGGGGCAACATGGTCTCGGCGACCCCGTCGGGCGGCTGGCTGCAGTCGTCCCCCACGATCCCGGCGCTCGGCTTCTGCCTCGGCACGCGGCTGCAGATGACGTGGCTCGACGAGAGCTCGCCGTCGGCCCTGCGGCCCGGACGGCGGCCGCGCACCACGCTCACCCCGACGCTCGTGCTGCGCGACGGCGAGCCGGTCACTGCGCTCGGCTCGCCGGGCGGCGACCAGCAGGACCAGTGGCAGCTCCTCTACCTGCTGCGCACGCTGGTCGGCGGCTACACGCCGCAGCAGGCGATCGACGCGCCGGCCCTGCACACCACGTCGTTCCCGGGCTCCTTCTGGCCGCGCACTGGGACCCCGGCGGTGCCGTCGTCGAGGACCGGCTCGGCGACGAGGTGATCGACGGCCTGGAGCGCCGCGGACACGTGGTGACCCGGGCCGGCGACTGGTCGCTCGGCCGGCTGTCCGCCGTGACCCGCGACCCGCAGACCGGCCTGCTGGCGGCCGCCGAACCCGAGGGGGCACAGGGCTATGCCGTGGGACGATGAGACACGCGGACCCCTCCGGCGCCGGCGCCGCCGCTGCTCGAGGTCTCCGGGCTCGAGGTGCCTACGGCGCGGGACACCCCGGTCGCTGCACGACGATCGACCTCACCGTCGGCGCCGGCGAACGGGTGGCGATCGTCGGCGAGTCCGGCTCGGGCAAGTCGACCATGGCCGCCGCCATCCTCGGCCTGCTGCCCGGCTCGGGCCGGATCACCGGCGGCACCATCCGCTTCGGCGGCGAGGACCTCGCGACGCGGACGAGCGCGGCTGCGCCCCGGCGCGGCCGCATTCGGCCTGGTGCCGCAGGACCCGTGGCCAACCTCAACCCTGCCACCTCGGCGAGCAGGTGGCCGAGGCGCTGCGTGCCACGGCCTGGCCAACGCGGCCGGCCGTGCGGCGGGGGGTCGAGCTGCTGGGCGAGGCCGGCATCCCGGACCCGCGCGGCGCGCCGCCAGTACCCGCACGAGTTCTCCGGCGGCATGCGGCAGCGGGTGCTGATCGCGATCGCCCTGGCCTGCGAGCCCGAGCTGCTGATCGCCGACGAGCCCACCTCGCCCTCGACGCCACCGTGCAGCGCCAGATCCTCGACCACCTGGAGTCCCTGCGGGCGGCGCGCGGCACCTCGCTGATGCTGATCACGCACGACCTGGCCTCGCCGTCGACCGCGCCGACCGGCTGGTCGTGATGTCGCAGGGCCGCATCGTCGAGACCGGGCCGGCCGCGCAGCTGCTGCGCGACCCGCAGGACGAGTACACCCGCCGGCTGGTCGCCGCCGCGCCGTCGCTGGCCACCGCCCGAGTGCGGTCGCAGCCCGGACGGCCGACGAGGCCACCGGCGACCCGGCGGCCGACGGGACGGCGCGGCGGCGATCCTCGACGCCGTCGACCTGGTCAAGGAGTACCGGATCCGGGGCCGCGCGAGCAGCTCACCGCCGTCGACGGCGTCGTTCGCCGTACCGGCGGGCAGCACCACCGCCATCGTCGGCGAGTCCGGCTCGGGCAAGACCACCGTGGCCCGGATGGTGCTCGGCCTGGAGACCCCCACCTCGGGCGAGGCGAGGATCGACGGCGTCCCGGTCGCGACCGCCCCCGTGCGCAGCGGCGAGTGATCCGCCGCGCGATGCAGCCGGTCTTCCAGGACCCGTACGCCTCGCTGACCCGATGTTCACGGTCGAGCGCATCATCGACGAGCCGCTGCGGGTCTTCCGGATCGGCGACCGGCGCTCGCGCAGCGCCCGCGTCGCCGAGCTGCTCGACCACGTGGCGCTCCCCCAGTCGACCGCGCGGCGACCCCCAACGAGCTCTCCGGCGGCCAGCGGCAGCGGGTGGCGATCGCGCGTGCCCTCGCGCTCGACCCGCAGCTGCTGGTCTGCGACGAGGCGATCTCGGCGCTCGACGTGCTGGTCCAGGACCAGATCCTTACCCTGCTGCGGACCTGCAGGCGGCCTGGGCCTGTCCTACCTGTTCATCACCCACGACCTCGCGGTGGTCCGCCTGGTCGCCGCGACGTGCTGGTGATGCGCAGGGCAGGTCGTGGAGAGCGGCACGGTCGACGCGGTCTTCGACGCCCGCAATCCGAATACACGCAGGCGCTGCTGGAGGCGATCCCCGGCGCCGACGTCCTGACGTGAGCCGTCGTGGCGAACACGTGTTCCAGCGGCTCCGCGACGACATCGTGGCCGGCACCTACCCGCCCGGCGAGCGGCTGACCGAGTCGCGGCTGTGCGCGGCGTACGACGTCTCGCGGGTGCCGGTGCGCGAGGCGCTCAAGCAGCTCGAGGTGGAGGGCTTCGTCGAAGCCCGGGCGTACGCCGGGGTGAGCGTGGCCCGGATGAACGCCGACGAGGCGGCCGACCTCTTTGCGGTGCGGACGACCATCGAGTCGGCCACCGTCCGCAGGTGCGCGGAGCGGTTCCGCCAGACGCCGGGCGATGCGGAGGTGCAGGTCTTCGGCAAGGAGCTGACCGGGTTGGTCGAGGCCGGGGCCCGCGCGTTCCGCGGCTCGGACCGCTCCCTGGTGGCGCCGCTGAACACCGAGTTCCACCTGTCGCTCGCGGCGTTCAGTGGCAACACCAGCATGCTGTCGCTGCTGCGGCAGGTCGCTGCCAAGATCGAGTGGCTGTACGCGATGGACGTCGACGTGCGCGGCGAGCACTCCTGGGCCGAGCACCGTGAGATCGCCGACGCGGTGGCGGCCGGCAGGGCCACCCACCGCGTCAAGGTAGTTTCGCAGGCACGTGCACAACTCGATGCACGGCTACCTGCTGCGGCACCCCGCCGCGAGAGCAGCCGGCCGCGTGTCACTAGCTCGGCCGACGCCGGTTCACGCGTCGGGCTTCGCCTCGATCGCATCGAGATCGCGTACAGCGAAGCGGTGGTGCTCCCACTCCTCCTCGAGGATCACGTGCAGGCGGGAGAGGGTGGTCTCCTTGAAGTCGGGGCGTGCGGGCTGCTGTGCGCCGCGGCCAGCTCTCTGGCGTGACGTCGGCGAGGAAGTCGCGCACCATCGCGACGCGGTCTGCCCGGGTCTCCAGCACGTCGGCGTACGTCGGTGTGGACGTCGTGACGGTCGACGGGTCGACGCCGTCGCCTCCGGGGCGCCGAAGCCAGGCCGATGGCGTGGTAGGGCTTGTCCATCTCCAGGACCGCCCCGCGCAGCCACAGTGTCCGTGGCAGACCAGGTGCCTCAGGGTCTGCGTGAACGACCACTCGCCTGCGACCGAAACGTCGACGGCGGCAGTCGGCATGGCTGCGACGCGTGCCAGCGTGGCCGCCCAGGTGCCCTCGATCGCGGCCCAGGCAGAGCGCAGGCCATCCGGATCCGTGGCCCGCCGGTCGCCGCGGCCGGGAAAGCGGCGGTTGAGCTCGGCCTCGACGAGTGGGATCACGTCGACGTCATTGACCAGGAAGGACGGACTGTGCGGGAGCCACGGTGCGTCGATCTCCGCCGCCGACACCTCGACCCCCCGCATGACCACGCCCGACAGGTCGGACTCGACGAACCTCGCGCCCCGCAGGTCGGCCTTGACGAACTCCGCTCCCTGCAGGTGTCGGGTGGGTGAATTTGCCATGGCGGGGCCCTCTCGTGCCGGACCGACACTCTCCCGCGGACCGCGTCAGCCGGTCGTTCCTCGACCGTTCTCGTCATCACGCAGTGGTTCTTGCCCTTCGGGCGGTCGTAGCTGAAGCCGGCCTCCTCGTACGTGTGCCGGGTGGGTTGTAGAGGAACGACGGATTCATCTTCTGCCGGGTGTGTCCTGCGGGTAACCCTCGACGAGCCCACCTCCCGCGCGGGCGATCAGCTCGACCGCACCCCGCAACGCGGCCTCCGCAAGGCCAGCGCGACGATGGCGCTTGTCGACGCGGATACAGGTGATCCGGTAGTCCGGCGGAGTGACCACGCCCTCCTCGTACTGCTTGCGGTGGTGGATGTTCGGCAGCTCCGCGGGCGTGCCGTACTTCGCCCAGGCGACCGCCAGATCGTCCACGAATACGAGCGCGGCGTGCGCGACCCCTTCGCGGACCATGCGCTCCTTGAAGGCACGGTTCGTCTCGTCGGCCATGCGGGTGTCCTGGTGGAACGCGATGCACCAGCAGCCCGAGAACAGGCCACTGTTGCGCTCGTTCATCGCGGCGAAGTCGGGCCAGGTCGACTCGTCGAGGGCCTTGATCGTGTGACCGTCCATGTCCCCCAGTTGGGCTGAGTCGCGATGGGCGCGAGTGTAGGACTGCGCAGCGGCCGTACGCCGCCCGGTAGCTCCTGGGGCCGAGTACGCGCCACTAACGTCACCAGCCACCCGGGAGCGCGGCCAGCCGTGACATCCGGTCGGTTGACGACTGCACGTGGGCGACCCGGGGCAGCCGAGCCGTTCGAACGCAGTCCCGACCCTGGCCCATTGTTCGGCAGGGCGGCGGGCGAGCACTCACCGAGGACGACCGCGTCCTCGAGGGCCATCGCGACACCTTGCGCCCACACCGGTCCCGTCGCGTGCGCGGCGTCACCGATGAGCACGAGCCGGCCGTGATGCCACCGATCGAGGTGCACCTCGTCGACGGAGGCATGCTGGAGTTGACCGGTCTCAAGCGCCTGGCCGACTGCCGCGCCCACCGGCTCCGGAATCCTTGGGCCGCCCGCGTCACCAGGAGCGGTCGATCCGGTGCTCCCGCCCCGGTACGTGCGGCGTACCCGTAGACGCGGCTCTTCTCGACGGGGATCAGCAGGAAGGTCTCGTCCCGGGCGGCCCAGGCCGTCCAGCAGTCGACGCCGGGGTTGTCGGCGAAAAACCGCCAGCACGATCCGGTCATCGACGACGGCCGTAGGGCGTCGACGGCGATCGTCTGACGCATGGCGGAGTGGACGCCGTCGGCACCGATCACGATGTCGAAGTGGCGCGGCGACGCCGATCCCTCCACGTCGACCTCGACGCCGTTGGGCGTGGGTCGAGCGGCCACCACCCGTGCGTGCGCGAACGTGGCCTCCCGGGCAGCGCGAGGGCGTCGAGCAGATCGCCGTGGCGTACGCAGATCGGTCGCCCCACGTCGCGCCAGAAGCGATCCTCGTCCACCGCGAACAGCAGCCGCCCCCGGCGGTTGCGGTACTCCCTCCTGCGCACGGGTACGCCGCGCGCGAGCGCCCGTTCCGGGACACCCAGCTCGGCCAAGGCCCGTACCGCGTTGCCCGGCAGGTTGACGCCCGTCCCCCGCCCGACGGCCTCGCGGCGCTCGACGACGGTGCAACCCCTCCCGTGCCGGGCCAGGGCCCGGCGGCGGCTCGTCCCGCGACCCCGCCGCCGACGACAAGGACGGAACCGGTCACCGGTCGGCCTTTCGACCCCAGCCGATGTTGAGTGGCGCGGTGAGCACGGCGACACCGGACCCGCCCGCGCGCTCCTGGATCATCCTGTCCAGCACCGAGCGCATCGTCGCGCGATCGTCCTCGCTGACGCCGACGTCGTCCAGGATCATTCCGGTGATCGGGTTGCTGGACAGCATCCAGTCCCAGGCCTGCTGTCCGGAGGACAGCGCGAGCCGCTCCCGCTGCGCGGTGTCCACCTGCACGTCCCGAAGGCCCGCCGCAGCGAGGCGCTCGCGCAGCACGTCGGGGTCGGAGACCTGGAACTCCAGCGGCGGCGGGTCGGGCAGCCCGTCGAAGTCGGGGGCGACGGTCTGCAGGGCCGTGATGAAGAGCTGCAGTGCTTCGAACTCCACCGGCTAGCCGTACGCGACGACAGGACCCGGCCGCCGGGCCTGGTCACCCGTACCATCTCGCGCAGGGCCACGCCTGGTCGGGGACGAGCATCACCCCGAACAGGGACCCGGTGACATCGAAGCGATCGTTCTCGAGATCGAGGGCCTGGGCATCCATCACCCGCGCCGACGCGTCGGTCAGGCCCTCCGCGCGGACTCGTGACTCGAACTGGGCCACCATCGCGGGCGCCCAGTCGGTCGCCAGCACCGTGGCACCGAGCCGTGCGGCGGCCAGGCCCAGGCCGCCGGGCCCGCGGCGACGTCGAGGAACGTCTCGTCGGGAGTCAGTCCGACCAGGCGAAGTGCCGCGTCCGAGAGCGACTGCTCGCCCGGCGCGACGTGTTCGGCGTACCCGGCAGCGATTGCGCCCAGCCTCGGGCGGCGCGAACTCCGCGTGCTCGGCGGTGGAGGTCTCGTGGTCGACGCTCATTTCAGTGGTGTCCTTCCGGGAGTCGGTTGCCAGCCGACGCTAGGAAGCGGACCCGCACGTGCGCATCGGAGGAATCACCCATCCCGGTCGGACCGAGGATGGGTGTACGACCGAAGCGGCGCCCGGCTCGTTCCTAGCGTGGTGCCTCCACCGCCGGGAGGAGCCATGGAGTACGTCGAGACCGTCATCGTCGGCGCCGGACAGGCCGGCCTGGCCACCGCGCACCGCCTGCGAGCCGGGGCCGCGACTGCGTGGTCCTCGACCACAACCAGCGGATCGGCGACAACTGGCGCCAGCAGTGGGACAGCCTGCGGCTCTACTCGCCGGCGAAGTTCGACGGGCTGCCGGGCATGCGGTTCCCCGCGGACCCGTGGTCCTTCCCGACCAAGGACGACGTGGCTGCCTACCTCGAGGCCTACGCCGGCCGTGGAACCTGCCGGTCCGGCTCGGCGTCCGCGTCGAGGGGCTCGCCCGGGCGGCGGGCGAGCCTTCGTCGTCACCACGACGCCGGGCCGATCCACTGCGACAACGTGGTGGTCGCGACCGGCACCTTCGGGCGGACGCCCACGATCCCCGACTACGCGACGGACCTGGACCCGTCGATCCTGCAGCTGCACTCGAGTGAGTACCGGCGACCCGGGCAGCTCCGGGAGGGGCCGGTCCTCGTCGTCGGCGCCTCGCACTCCGGCACCGACATCGCCTACGAGCTGGCGCCCACCCGGCCGACCACGCTGGTCGGACGGGACTGCGGCCAGATCCCGATCCGCCTCGAGTCGCGGCTGATGCCCCTCGTCTACCCGGTGCTGATGTTCGCCTGGCGCCACGTGCTGACCCGTCGTACGCCGATGGGTCGCAGGCGATGGCGGCGATCCGCTTCCACGGCGGGCCGATGCTGCGGGTCAAGCGCGCCGACCTCGCCGAGCGCGGGGTGGTCCGGAACGAGGCGCGAGTCGAGGGCGTCCGCGACGGGCTCCCGCTCCTGGCCGACGGCACGACCTCCCGCGGCCAACGTGATCTGGGCGACCGGCTTCAGGCAGGCCTTCGACTGGATCGACCTGCCCGTCGTCGGCGCCGACGGGTGGCCGCGCGAGCACCGCGGAGTGGCCGACGACGTGCCCGGGCTGTACTTCTGCGGCCTGTCGTTCCAGTACTCGTTCTCCTCGATGCTGCTGGCCGGCGCCGGCCGGGACGCCGAGCACGTCGCACGCCACATCACCCAACGCCGAGCCAAACGCACGACAGTACGCACGCCACATCGTGACCACCAGGCAGCCTGAGCCGGACGCCGACCAGGACCCCTCGCCGGGAGTACCGTCCGGCGGGGAGGTGTCCTCGGTGGGCGTGGTCGACGACCTGGTGCAGGCGCGCGCGGACTACGAGCGGGGTGAGTGGTCTGCCGCTCTGGACACCTGGTCCGACATCGAGCCCGACCAGATGAGCGCCGACGACCTGCACCACGCTGCTTTGGCGGCGTACCTGCTCGGGCGTCGAGACGCCTCGGTCGACTTCCACCAGCGGGCCTTTGCGCTGCACCAGCAGGCGGGGACGGCGGCGGGTGCGGTGCGCTGCTGCTTCTACCTCGCGATGGACTTCGGCACCAGCGGTGAGGCGGCGCTTGCACAAGGCTGGACCGCGCGCGTCGACCGGCTGCTCGACGACCTGGCCGACGACGCGGTCGAACGTGGGTACGTCTCGGTGCTGCACATGTACGGGCATCTGGCCGCCGGTGACCTGTCGGCCGCGTCCACGGCGGCGGCGCACGCGACCGCAGTGGGCAGGGAGCACGGCGACCCGGACCTGCTTGCCCTCGGCCTGTGCTCCGAGGGCAGGCTCACGATGCACACGGGTCGTATTGCGGACGGGCTGGCACTCCTCGACGAGACGATGGCCGGCGTCGCTGCGGGCGAAGTCACGCCGGTCATCTTCGGCGACGTCTACTGCGCCGCCATCGAGGGCTGTCAGGAGATCGGCGACTTCGGCCGGGTCGGCCAGTGGACGTCGGCGCTGCATCGCTGGTGCCTTGCCCAGCCCGGCCTGGTGGCGTTCACCGGCCAGTGCTCGGTGCACCGGGGCCAGCTGATGCGGGTGCACGGTGCGTGGCCGGAGGCCCTGGAGGAGTACGCCCACGCCATCGAGCGCTACCGGCTGGCCGACTCGGTGGCCGCGGTCGGCCTCGCGGAGTGCGAGCGCGGCGACGTGCTGCGCCAGCGCGGTGAGTTCGACGCTGCCGAGACCGCGTACGAACGATCGAGTGAGCACGGCTACGACCCGCAACCCGGGCTGGCCCTGCTGTGGCTCGCCCGCGGCGCGAACGACGCCGCGGTGGCCGCCGTACGACGGCTGGTGGCGGAGGTCTCCGACCCGGTCTCCCGGTGCCGGTTGCTGCCGGCAGCGGTCGACGTCCTGGTGGCCGCTGGTGCCCTCGACGAGGCCCGAGTCGTCGCCGCCCAGCTGGACGAGGTGGCCGCGCAGGTCGGCACCGACACACTGCAGGCCTTCGCCGCGTTCGCGTCAGGCGAGGTGGAGCTCGCCGCCGGGGACGCGGCCGGCGCGCTGCCGTACCTGCGCAAGGCACGCCAGCTCTGGGCGCAGGCGCGAAGCCCCTACGAGGGCGCGCGGGTGCGCCTCGTGACGGGTCGCGCCCTGACCGCGGTCGGCGACGTCGAGTCGGCCCGGAAGGAGCTCGAGGCCGCGTGCGCCACCTTCCGCGAGCTGGGCGCGACCCCGGCCGCCGACGAGGCCGAGCGCCTGCTGCGCCCGGCCGACCTCCCGGCCGGGCTGACCGGACGGGAGGTCGAGGTGTTGCGCCTGGTCGCGTCCGGCAGGAGCAACACCCAGATCGCCGGCGAGCTGGTGCTGAGCGAGAAGACGGTCGCTCGCCACCTCTCGAACATCTTCGCCAAGCTGGACGTCGGCTCTCGCACCGCCGCGGCGGCGTACGCCTTCGAGCACCGCCTCGTGTAGCCGCGAAGACGGGCTGTCTCCAGGTGTGTGTTCAACCGACCCGGAGATCGTCCGAGTGTCCGGCGGCGAGGCGCGGCCACTGGGCGATGGGGCGTCCGCCCGGCCACTCCGACGCGGGTGGCCAATCAGGTGCGCCGGCGTCGGTGCGCATGTCGGTGCACCGTTGCGGCCATCCGGTCGGCGACTCCTCCCACTCTTCCTGGCGTCCGTGCACCGTCATGTCCATCAGCGCGTAGCTGTAGTCCATGACTTCGACGCCGCGGCGGTTGGTCCAGTAGGTCTCGAAGACGCTGGTCGCCGTCTCGGAGGTAGCACACGAGGTGGAACAGACCGATCTCGCGATCGACGAGGAGCGCGTCGAGGGAGGGCTGCGCGGAGTACCACGGCATGTCCCAGCCCATGAAGTCGCGGTAGCGGAGGCTCTCCTCGTACGACGCCTGCGGGTCGGCCAGGCCGGAGGCGACGTTGCGGCCCTGGCAGAAGACCGCGTAGGTGATGTCGCGGGAGTGCAGGTAGGACAGCTCGCCGACCTGGCTGGTGTAGTACGTGCAGCCCTCGCACTGCTCGGCGGCGGGGCGGCCGGGGTTCCACATGAAGTAGTAGGCGATCAGCTGCCGGCGCCCCGCGAAGGCATCCAGCAGGGTGAGCGGCCCGTGCGGCCCGATCACCTCGAGGTCGGCGTCGACCTCGACCATGGGCAGCCGCCGTCGGGCCGCCGCGATCGCGTCGCCTTC
Source organism: uncultured Actinomycetota bacterium (assembly GCA_963785115.1). Classification (GTDB taxonomy): domain Bacteria; phylum Actinomycetota; class Actinomycetes; order Propionibacteriales; family Nocardioidaceae; genus JACCWP01. The sequence goes on along the minus strand of CAWATY010000005.1, from coordinate 215,873 downwards.
TCGGGTGTGCGCCTTCTCCCGGATGCGCAGCTGGTCGAGTTCGGCGTGGAAGGTGGCCCGGTCGACGGCCGCGGGCCGGCTGAGTTGATTCGGCGGTCATGGCTGTCTGCCTACCACCTGATCCTGCTGCGCGGTGTCGACGTCGTGACCCGCGCTGCCTGACGCGACCAGGCCAGTCCGGCTGAGACGGCCTAGCTGGCGAGGACGTAGTCGGGTGGGGGTCGGCCGATCGGGGGTGGGGGTCGGCTGTCGTAGGTGTGCCCGGTCGGGGTGGTGGTGGTCACGGTGCCGTCGGGCAGGGTGTCGGCGCGCCAGTCGGGGGCTTGTTTGGCGTAGTTGCACGCCTCGCACAGCCCTTGGCCGTTGTCGGCCGCGGTCGGCCCGCCGTGTTCGGCCGGGATGACGTGGTCGGCGTGCCGGATCGGCGCCCCGCACCACGGGGTGCGACAGATCCGGTCCCTGGCGATCAGGAACCGGCGCAACCCGGCCGGGAACTCCCGCCGCCGCGAGTCCATCCCGACCAGCTGCCCGTCGGCCGGGCGGGTGAACAACCGCCGCAGCCACACCCCGGCCCGCTCCTCGTCGCCCATCCGGTGCGGCGTCAGCCCGGTCGCGCAGCCACGTCGCGCAGCCAGGGGGCGGGCACCGGGCCGTAGCCGGCCAGCTCACCCGGCTCGCAGTTGGTGTCCGGGTCGGGGTCGAACAAGGTGCTGTCGGTGACGTGCAGGTGCACCTCGACCGGCACCCCGTCGGCGGTGGTCTGGCCGGTGACCCGTTCGACCAGGGTGTCGGCCATGATCTGCCCCCGGGACCGGGCATCCCCGCCGCCTTCGCGGTGTCCGCCGCCCGGCGACAGCGCCGCCCACGCCGCCACCCCTTGTGCGGCGGGCAGCGTGCCGGTCAGCCGGCTCATGGTGTCCGGTGCCGGGCGCAACGTGACCCGGCGGTCGGTTTCGGCGGTGCGGGCCCGGTTCGTGACCGCGTGCGGGTCGAGCCGGTAGGCGATCCGACGGGCTTCGGCCGCGGTCTCCCGATCCCCCAACGCCTCCAGCCCGCCGGGGCGGGCGGCCAGCTCGGCGTCCACCCGGCCCCGGTCCTCCCGCGACAGGCACGCGGTCTCCCGGACCACCAAGGTGGCCCGCCACTCCGAGACCTGCCCGGTCTCGAGGGCGGCCAGGGTGTGCGGCATCTCGTGCACCAACGCCTCGGCCAACCCCAGATGCCGCGACCCCTTGTGCGGGCTGTCCCGACGCGCCAACGCCGACCTGCGCCCCGATCCCCTTGCCGACCTCGCGCCGCCCGCATCCCCTTGGCCCGCTGCGCTGCCCGCTGGTCCGCGGCGAACCCGGCCGTCACCCGGGCCTGCGCCCCCGCACACGCACCCTTCAGCTCCTCCAACGCCCGCAACGCATCGATCGCGTCGGAGCCGACGAGATCGTCGGCCGGGGCGTCGGCACTCACCGATCGCAGCCGCTCGACGAAGGCGCGCAGCTCCGCCGCCGTCAGCGGCCCCGCCGCCACCGGGTGCGCCCCCGCCTGCACTGTCATGGCCACACTCTAGAACGCACCACCGACACTCTCGTACATGTGTTCGCAGTCTGTGGATTGCCGCCAGACGGCCCGACGCTGTGGAGCGCTTCGTCGTCTCCGCCCTCGTCCACCACGTCGATTCGCCGGGGTGCGGCACGTGCGAGTCCGGGCTCCGACCGCAGAGCCGCGGCGTAGGCTCCGCCGCCATGACAGCAACCGGGGGTACACCGCAGCAACCGCCACCCAGCCCGTTCTCCATGCTCGCCGCCATCCTCGCGGTCATGGGCCTCACGCTCACCATCGGCGGTGTGGTGCTCTGGATGTGGGGCGGGAACGCAGACTGCCCGGAAATCTTCGTCACGAGAGACGCCGACCCGACCTGCCAGATCGTCGTCGGGCATCGCATGACCACCGGCATCGCGGTCACCGCAGCCGGTGTCGGGTTCCTGCTCGGGGCGATGTTCTCCTCGTTGCACCGGAGGTCGTTGCGTTCCTACGACAGGCGCCAGGCTCGCGAGGCGCCGTCGGACTGATCTGGCCGGAGCATCGGTCACGTTTGCGCCGCTCGTGCCGCGGGGGTAGTCCGAGCCGGCGCGGCCGTTCCCCAAGCGTCACTCCACCTGGACAACCGCAGAGCCGGTGCTGGTGACCGTGCTCGCACCGGCCCAGCCGGCGGGATCCAGCGGCAGGTCCAGCGGCGCACCCAGGTGCACGCGCACGGTGGTGCCGGTGACTGTCACCTGCCAGTCCAGTCCGGGATAGCTGGCGGTCACCTGGACGACCGCGGACCCGGTGCTGGTGACCGTGCTCGCCCCTGCCCAACCGGCGGGGTCCAGCGGCAGGTCAACCGGGGAGGCGAGTCGGACGGTCACGGTCGTGCCGGTGACGGCCACGTCCCAGTCGAGCCCGGGATAGCTGGCGGTGGCGCCGGTGGAGGCGAGGTAGTCGGCCACCGCACGTTGGGCGACGAGCGGGTCGATCGGCGCCTGCTCGCCGAGACCTTGCGTGTACAGCGCGTCGCCCTGCGCGCCGTCGGCGGCGGCGAGGGCGGCACCGTCGGCGAGACCGCTCATCGACTGCCGGCGCAGGTACGCCGCCGACGCGTCGACGACCACCGCGACAAGCAGGCCGAGGAACACCAGGAACCCGACGGTCAGCACCGTCACGGTCCCCCGCTCGCGGACCAGTCGACTCACGGCCGGGGCTCCCGGAACGTGCCGTACGGCTCGACGTGTGTGCTCGCCACCCGCACCGTTGGGCTGGAGGAGCCGAAGACATCCGGCACCAGCGGAACCACCTGCTGGACCGTGACCAGCACGGTGATGTCCGAGCCCGGAGTCAGGCAGGCGCCGGGAGTGGGGCTGCACCTGATCTCGACGATCGCCGCAGAGGTCTCGACGCCCTGATCGGCCAGCGCCACCCGGGCCGCGTCCTCGGCTCGTGCGTACGCGGTCGTCTGGTCGGGAGCGAGAACGAACGCCCTCCCCGCCGCCCGGCTTGCCGCCGCGGCGCCGTACGAGGCCCGCTGAACGTCGAAGACCGCGAGCATCAGGTAGACCAGCGGCACCAGCAGGAGCAGCACCAGCCAGACGAACTCGACCACGGCGCTGCCACGATCGTCGCGGCGGTTCACGGCGGCTGCTCCTCGACCGCATGGCCGTCGACCTCCAGCGACACCGAAGGCCCGAACAACCCGAGCGCCGGCACCTCGGCCCGCACCCGCACCACCACACCCGGGTAACCGTCGACGGTCGTCTGCGCTGCCGACACGTCGCCCGCGTACTCCCCCGCCAGTACCCCCGACACCCGTGACCGGGTCAGTGCGGCACCGTCGGCCGGGTCGTGATCGGCGGTCGCCGCCAGCCGGGCTCCCTCGGAGGCGGCCGCGGTCAACGTGTTACGCACGTGCAGCACCAGACCGACCTGTGCGATACCGAGGACCAGCGGCACCAGCACCACCGTGACGAGGACGAAGTCGACGACGGCGGCGCCGCGCTCGGACCGGGCCACGGCCTGACCGGTCTCAGCCCGACACGCTGCGCAGCGCGCTGGTGAGCATCGACCGCAGCTGCGGCTGCGCGACGACCGTCAGCATCGTCACCAGACCCGCCGTCATGACCACGATCATCACCCAGCCGGGCACGTCACCTCGTTCGTCGCGGCTCATCACCCTTGTCTGCATGGCGATCCAGACCTTGAGCAATCCGTCCATCGTGACCTCCTGTGCTGTGTCAGGGCGTCGTGAGCTGGAGCCCCACGACGCCGGGGAAGAACGCGAAGACGACGGTCACCGGCAGCACGAGGAACACCACCGGCACCATCATCAGCACCTCTTTGCGCGCGCCGACCTCGACCAGCGCTCGGCGACCCGCCTCTCGCACATCAGCGGCCTGCGCGTGCAGCACGTCGACCAAGGGAGTGCCGCGCTCGATGGCGACTGCCAGGGTGGACGCGAACCGCCCGACGACGCTGACGCCCGTACGCGCCGACAGCCGGTCGAGCGCGACGGCGACCGGGGTCCCGGTGTGCACCTCGCCGAGCAGGACGGCGAGCTCGCGGGGCAGCTCACCGTTTGCCACCTTGCGCACCCGGTCGAGAGCGGCTACCGGACCCTCACCCGCCGCCACCGACAGGGCCAGCAGGTCGGCGATGGGCGGGAACTCCAGCAGCATCCGGCGCTCCCGTTCGCGGACGAGCTCCGAGAGCCGCTGGTCGCGCAGCAGCACCCCGCACACGAACGCCGTCAGCACCACGACCACCAGCGGTGTCAGACCGGCGCCGCCCCGCAGAGCCGCCAGCAGCCCGACCGCAGCGGCCGCCATCGCGCCCGCCAGACCCCACAACACCTGCTCGACCCGGAACTCCTCGACCGTCATCGTGCTGCCGGCTCGCAGCAGCCGGCGTCGCACGTCTGTCGAACCGCCGAGCACGCGCCCGACGACCACCGCGGCCTGCTGCAGAGAGGGCCCGAACACACCCCCAACGGTCCGGGTCACGCCTGACCCACTGGTGGCCGTGCGCGGACCGGCGGCGACGTCGTGCGGCAGCAGGTCCCGAAGGTACGGCAGCACTCGGTCGTCGAGCCGCGGCCGCCGGCCGAGCGGCATCCCCATCAGCACGAGCAGCAGTCCGGTTCCTCCCGCGACGCCGATCAGTCCGCCCGCCACCGCCGCGCTCATGCGAGCACCCGCTGCTCCATCGGCAGCCTGCCGATGCGCACCATCAGGCGGTACGCGACGACGCACACCAGGCCGCCTCCGATCAGCACCACGCTGCCGGCGACGCTGGCGTAGCGACCCACGACGTCGCGTTGCACCGACATCAGGAACAGCACCACCCACGGCGCGGCCACGGCGAGGCGGGCAGCGTTGACGGTCCACGACTGGCGCGACTCGAGCTCGCCCCTCGTACGCAGGTCGTCGCGCAGATAGCCCGACAGTGCTCGCAGCAACGGGCCCAGGTCGCCGCCACCGACCTCGCGCGCCACCCGCAGCGCCTCGACGACGCGATCGCCTACGGGGTCGGCCAAGGCGGCCTTGAGGTGGTCAAGGCACGCGCCGAACCGTCCGGTGGCCTGGTACTCGGTGCCGAACACGACGAACGCCTCGCGCAGCGCCGCTGGTCCGCGCTCGCCCACCCGGGTCAGCGCATCGGGGAGCGACATGCCGGCCCGCACGCCGGAGGCGAGGTCGTCGACCACGTCGGGCCACAGCTCCGCTCGCTCGCGCTGGCGCCGACGGGCTCGTCCGCGCAGCAGCGCCACGGGTCCGTACGCCGCGAGGAGCGCGAAAGCCGCGCCCACAGGCGGGGCACCGGACACCGCCGACATCACGACGCCGACGAGAGCACCCGTCGCCAGGCTCAGGATGACGAGCCCGGGGACACTGACCTGCTCGGCACCGGCCCGCACCAGCAGCGCGCGTACGCGGCGCGACGTCTCACCGGATCGACGAGACCGCTCCGCGGGCGATCTCGGGTCGCTGAGCGCCAGCCAGACGAGGAGCAGGCCGGTGCCGAGCAGCACGCCGACCAGCCCGCCCACGGCTCAGCCCTCGCCGTTGCCGCCGACGGCGAGGACGGCGTCGAGGTCGATCCCCATCCGTGCGTATCGCTCGGGGTGCGGCGGACGACCGCCAGCCCGCTCCAGCTCGCCAGCGGTTCGCGTGAAGACCGGCTCGGTCTCGATGACGTCGGCCTCGACACGACCGGGCACGGCGACCACGTCGTCGACCCGCCGGGTGCCGTCGGGACCGAGGGCGATGTGCACGACCAGGTCGACGCATGCCGCGACCGTGGGCACCACGAACCTCGAGCCGATGTTCTCTCCGGCGAGCAGAGGAAGCGTGCACATCTTGACCAGCGCCTCGCGGGCGGAGTTGGCGTGCAGGCTGGCCATGCCCGGCAGGCCGGCGTTGAGCGCGAGCAAGAGGTCGAGGCACTCCTCGGCACGTACCTCGCCGACGACCAACCGCGACGGCCGCATTCGCAGGCTCTCCTTGACCAGCTGACGAAGCCGTACCTCGCCGGTGCCCTCGAGCCCGGACTGCCGCGTCTGCAGCGGCACCCAGTCGGGATGCGCGAAGCGCAGCTCGAAGACCTCCTCGCACGAGACGATCCGTTCGCGCCCGGGGATCGATGCCGCCAGACAGTTCAGCAACGTCGTCTTGCCCGCCTGCGTGCCCCCGGAGACCAGGATGGACAGACCTGCCCGCACCGACGCGTCGAGGAACGCCGCCGCGGATTCGGTCAGCGTGCCGAGGTCGACCAGGTCACTGAGCCGGTGCGCACGCGCCACGAACTTCCGGATGTTGACCGCGGTGAAGCCTCGGCAGATCCCGTCGAGCACCACGTGCAGCCGGTGTCCACCGGGCAGCATCGCGTCGACGAACGGCTGGGAGAGGTCGAGCCGCCGACCGCTGGTCTTGAGCATCCGCTCCACCAGCTCGCGGACCTCATCGGCACCCAGCACCAACGGGGTGAGTTCGTGGCGTCCCCCACGCGCCACGAACACCCTGTCCGGCGAGTTGACCCAGACCTCCTCGACCTGCGGGTCGTCCAGCAGCGGCTGGAGCACCCCGAGGCCTGCGACCCGGGCCACGATCTCGCCGACCGCCGAGGCCTCGTCGTCGAGCGGTGCCACCGCACCGGTCAGGCTGCGCCGCTCGTGCCGCCGGGTGGCCTCCTCGGCCAGCCTGCGCACCGACTCCTGATCGATCTGTGGGTCGACGCCGCGGCTGCGGACCTCGGCCCGCACCTCCTCGGCGAGTGCGGCGGCGGGCGTCGATGACGGCGTCATCAGCCACCCCCGGCGATCCGGACAAACCGTACGAAGTGCTTCGCGACAGTAGACCCGTTGTCAACGCCTGGAAAGGGGGTCTTCGCCTTCTGTTGACAACGTCGGAGCCCGCTGTGCCTGGACGGCACTCGTGCGACTCGTGGGTCAGGTGTCGGTGCCGAAGGCCCGACGCGTGAGAGCCTGCACGTCGCGGTCCAGCGCGTCGAACTTGGCGTTCATCTCGCCACGGAGCCCAGCGATCTCGAGGCGCACGGCGTCGATGCTGGAAGACACGACACGCAGCACCAGCCCGGTCATGGTGGCGAAGACGCCGGCGAAGACGGCGATCAGCGTCCAGGTCTGCGCGTCGGTCACCGGCCCTCCTCGTCCACCCGGCAGCGTACGCCGCCAACGCCGCTACGGTCGCGGCGAATGGTCCTGTGGACGGACTGTCCACAGCAGCCCGTACGGTCGCCGCATGGTGCAGATGAGTGACGTTGCCCCGGTGCTGCCGACCAGCGACGTCGCCGGCTCGCTCGAGCACTACCGGCTGCTCGGGTTCGACGGGCGGGCGTACGAGTCGGGCGACGGGCCGCCGTTCTACGGCTACCTGCAGTGGGACGACGTGCACCTGCACCTGAGCCTCGACCACCACCACGACCCGCGCACCACCGGCAGCCAGGTCTACCTGTACGTCTCCGACGCCGACGCCTTGCACGAGCGGTGGCAGGCCACCGGCGTGCCCGGCCGGTTCGTCGCACCGCAGGACACCGACTACGGGCTGCGCGAGGGCGCACACGTCGACCCTGAGGGCAACCTGGTCCGCTACGGCTCCCGGCTGGCCGGCAACGGGGTCGACGACTCGGCGTAGACCATCACCCGGTTGCGTCCGGCCCGCTTGGCCGCGTACATCGCCGCGTCGGCACGTCGCAGCACCTCGTCGGCGTCGCCCCCGGTGGCCACCGCGATGCCCACCGAGGCGGTGACCGACAGCGGCTCGCGGCCCTCCTCGCCAGACGCGAGGGTGCCCTCGAGCTCGACCCGGATCACCTCGCCGACCGGGCGCACGTCGTCGGCGCCGGACACCGCGGCCAGGTGCACCACGAACTCGTCGCCGCCGACCCGGGCCACGGTGTCGCCGGCGCGTACGACCCGGCGGATCCGCTCGGCCACCTCGATCAGCAGCCGGTCGCCCGCCTGGTGGCCCAGGGTGTCGTTGACCCGCTTGAAGCCGTCGAGGTCGATGTAGACCAGGCCGGTCGCGATGTCACTGCCCCGCGAGGCCCGCAGCGACTTCTCGACCACGTCGAAGAGCAGCCGGCGCGAGGCCAACCCGGTCAGCGCGTCGTGCGAGGCCGACCAGCTCAGCTGCTCGCGCGCGGCCACCTGGTCGGTGATGTCGTGCACCTGCGACACCAGGCTGATCGCCCGGCCCTGCTCGTCGCGGACCGCGGCCACGTGCAGCGCCGCCCACACCACGGCGCCGTCGGGGCGGAGGTACCGCTTCTCGACCTCGTAGTCGTCGATCTCGCCCGCGAGCAGCCGGGCGTGCTGCTGAGTGTGCACGCCGAGGTCGTCGGGGTGGGTGAACTCGTCGGCGTGCATGCCGAGCAGGTCCTCGGCGGAGCGGCCGAGGATCCGGCAGAGCGCCGGGTTGACCTGGAGCATGTGGCGACCCGGCGAGATGATCGACATCCCCAGCGGCGTGATCAAGAACGCCGTCTCGTAAGGGTCCTGGGTGCGCATGGGTCCGTTCTCTGCCGGTAGTTCGGCGGCGGCCCCCGCTGGCTCCCCCATGAGCGGTGATTCTGGCAGCGGGTGGGCGGGCGCGTACGCGGAATCGGCACCGGACATGACGAACGCCCCGGTGGTCGCGGCCGGGGCGTTCGCCGTGCGGGTTTAGGTGGTCGCTCCCTCACCCGCGAACAAGGCACCGCCTTCCTGGAGCGGCAGGCGCGCGGTGCGAGACAAATCTTGGATCGCCCGGGGGCGCCGGACAAGACTCTTTGGCTCCCCACCGGCCAGACGAGGCCGAGTCGTGACCAAACGGGTGAGCAGAGCTCGTGCGATCGGGGCGTCGCCCGGCGTGTCGACCGGCCGGTCCACCCTCAGTCGACAGCTCAGTCGACAGCTCAGTCGACAGCTCAGTCGACAGCTCAGTCGACGGAGCGGAAGCGTACGACCTGGCCCGGCCGGGCCTGCGCGACCTGGTCGACGTCGTCGTCCTCGACCACCGCGATCACCGGGTAGCCGCCGGTCACCGGGTGGTCGGCGCCGAACACGATCGGCCGTCCGCCGCGGGGCACCTGGACCGCGCCGCGCAGCATCGCCTCCGACTTGAGCTCGGCCGCCGAGTCGGAGTCGTCGCGCCGGCGCAACGGCTCGCCGTCGAGCCGTACGCCCACCCGGTCGGCGTCGCTGCTCACCCGCCAGCGCTCCTTGCAGAACCGTTCGACCTCGCCGTCGGCGAACCAGTCGTCGCGCGGGCCGAGCCGCACGCCCAGCACCAGCTCGGCGGCCGGGTCGGGTTGCGGCGCCACGTCGACAGCGGGGTGCTCGCCCTCCTCGTGGCCGACCGGCAGCCGCGCGCCCTCCTCCAACGGGTCAGGGCCTAGCCCGGACAGGGTGTCGGTCGAGCGCGAGCCCAGCACGGCCGGTACGTCCAGACCGCCGCGGACCGCCACGTACGTGCGCAGCCCCGCGGTCGGTGCCCCCAGCTCGAGCGTCGCGCCGGCCTCGAGCCGGTGCGGGGCGGCCATGCCCAGCGGGCGGCCGTCGGCGCGCAGCGGGCACGGGGCGCCGGTCACCGCGACCGTCACCGGCCCGTCGGCCCGCAGCGCCAGCCCACCCAGCACCGCCTCGACCGCGGCCGCCGACTCGGGGTTTCCGACCAGCCGGTTGGCCAGCCGCAGGCTGCGCCGGTCGGCGGCTCCCGACCTGCCCACCCCGAGGTGGGCGTAGCCCGGCCGGCCCAGGTCCTGCACCGTGGCCAGGGCCCCGGTGGCCGTCACCTCCAGGGTGGTCACGAGCCCGCGCCGGCGTCGACGAATCGCACCGGCGTGCCCGGCGCCAGCAGCGCGGGCGGGTCGCGGTCGACGTCCCACAGGTCGACGTCGGTGCTGCCGATCAGCTGCCAGCCCCCGGGAGACTTGCGCGGGTAGACCGCGGTGAACTCGTCGGCCAGCGCGACCGATCCCGCCGGCACCGACGTGCGCGGGTCGTCGCGACGCGGCACGTGCAGGCTCTCGTCCAGGCCGACGAGGTAGGCGAAGCCGGGGGCGAAGCCGCAGAACGCGCTGCGGTAGTCCCCGCCGGTGTGCCGCGTCACCACCTCGGCCTCGTCGAGACCGGTGAGCTCTGCCACCGCGGCCAGGTCGGGGCCGTCGTAGCGCACCGGCACCTCGACGGTGTCGGGCTCGTCGGCGTCGGACTCCTCGCCCGATCCGTCGTCCACGTCCTGCACGGCTGCTTGCACGGCGTCGAACGACGTCGTGTCGTCGTACGCCACCAGCAGCGTCCGGGCCGCCGGCACCAGCTCGTCGACCCCGGCGGGCGGGTCGGCGCGCAACGCCTCGTACAACCGGAGCACGGCCGGCAGATCGGCGAGCTCGACCAGGGCAGCGCGGGCGCCGTAGCGCAGCACCCGGCTGTCGCCCTCGCTCACCGGGCCGTCCGCAGCTCGATGTCGGGCACGTCGGTGACGAACATGTGGCCGGGCGCGTGCGTGATCGCGAACGGCAGCGCCGCCGTCTCGATGGCCGCCTGCGGCGTGACCCCGCAGCCCCAGAAGACCGGCAGCTCCCCCTCGCGGACGTCGACGGGGTCGCCGTAGTCCGGGTTCGCCAGGTCGGTGATGCCGAGCGCCTCAGGGTCACCCACGTGCAGGGGCGCGCCGTGCACCGCGGGCACCTGCGCGGTCACCTGCACCGCGAGCGGCACCAGCCCGGCGGGCACCGGTCGCATGCTCACGACCAGCGGGCCGGACAGCCGCCCGGCCGGTCGGCACCGCCGGTTGGTGCGGTACATGGAGACGTTGCGGCCCTGCTCGAGGTGCCGCACCGGCACGCCTGCCTCCAGCAGCGCGGACTCGAAGGTGAAGCTGCAGCCGACGAGGAACGTCACCAGGTCGTCGCGCCACACGTCGGTGACGTCGGACGGCTCGGAGACGACCGACCCGCGCTCCCACACCCGGTACGCAGGCAGGTCGACCCGCAGGTCGGCCCCCGGCGCCACCGCCGTGTCCCACGACCCGGTGTCGGTCACGTCCAGCAGCGGGCAGGGCGTGGGGTTGCGCTGGCAGAACAGCAGCAGGTCGTAGGCGTGCTCGACCGGAACGCTCACCAGGTTGGCCTGCGCGAACCCGTCGGCCCACCCGGCGGTGGGCACCCGCTCGCCCGCCCGGAAGCGGGCCCGGGCCTCGGCCGGCGCCAGCGTCCTCACGCCAGCTCCCGGCCCCGCGTCTCCGGCAGCCCGAGCAGCGCCAGCAGCACGAGCCCGTACGCCAGCGTGCCGAACGCCATCGCTCCGCTGAGGCCCTGCGTGTCGGCGAGGTAGCCGATGATCGTCGGGAAGGCGGCGCCGACCGCGCGCCCGACGTTGTAGCAGAAGCCCTGCCCGGCCCCACGGGCCCGCAGCGGGAACAGCTCGGTGAGGTAGGAGCCGAAGCCGGAGAAGATCGCCGAGGAGCAGAAGCCGAGCGGGAAGCCCAGCCACAGCACGTACGTGTCGGCGCTGGCCGGCAGCTGGGTGTAGAGCAGCATCAGCCCGGCGCTGGCGATCGCGAACAACGCGAAGGTCGGCCGGCGCCCCAGCCAGTCGGTGAACAGGCCACCGGTGAGGTAGCCCGCGAAGGCGCCGACGATGAGGAACCCCAGGTAGCCACCGACCCCGGTGGTCGGCAGCCCGCGGTCGGTGGCCAGGTAGGTGGGCACCCACGTCGCGAGCGTGTAGTAGCCGCCCTGGGTGCCGGTGGCCAGCACCGAGGCGAACAGCGTCGTCTTCAGCAGGTCGGGGCGGAAGATGTCGATCAACGACCCGTCGGACACCTCGTCGCGGCGCTCGGCGAAGACCGGCGCGTCCTTGACCTGCCGCCGGATCCAGATCACCGCGAGCGCCGGGAACGCGCCGGTGATGAACAGCACCCGCCAGGCCATGTCGTCGTCGAACAGCGCGAAGGCCGCCAGGTAGGCGAAGACGGCCAGCGCCCAGCCGACGGCCCACGAGCTCTGCACGACGGCGACCGCGCGGCCGCGGTGCTCGGCCTTGGCGTACTCCCCCACCAGGATCGCGCCCGCGGCCCACTCGCCGCCGAAGCCCAGCCCCTGCAGGGCGCGGAAGGTCAGCAGCGTCTCGTAGTTGGGCGCGAACCCGCAGAGCGCGGTGAAGATCGCGTACGTGACGACGGTCATCATCAGCGTCCGGACCCGACCGATCCGGTCGGCCAGCACACCGGCCAGCACGCCGCCGACGGCGGACGCGACCAGCGTCGTGGTCGCGAGCAGCCCCGCCTCGCCGCTGGACAGCGAGAACGTGGCGGTGATCGCCGCCAGGCCGAGCGGCAGCACCCAGAAATCGTACGAGTCGAGCCCGTAGCCGAGGAACGACCCGGCGAACGCGCGCCGCCCCCGCTGGTCGAGTGTCGTGTACCAGGCCATCAGGCCGGACGGCTGGGCCTCGGCGGAGCGGGGGGTGCGGGTCGCCATGAGGCTCTACGAAATCAGCCGAGCAGCGACCGCGCCACTCGCAGGGCCACCGAGAGCCGTGCCAGGTCGGGAGATTCGTCGCGGGTGATCTCGGTCAGCGTCGTGAGCGCCCGCTCGAAGACCACGCCCTCGTGCACGATCCACGCGTCGACGCGGGCCTCGACCTCGTCGGCGCCCTCGACGTCGTCGTCGCCGACGCTGTCCAGCACCTTGGCGGTGAGCCCGGCATGCACGTGCTGCAGGTCGTCACGCAGCGCGGCTCGGGCCATCGTCTGCCAACGGTCGGTACGCGGCAGCGCGACGATCCGGTCGTAGAGCAGGTCGATCCCCAACCGCTGGCCGAGGACGCTGTGCAGCCGGGCGACGTCGACCGGGTCGCGGCCGCGATCGTCTGCCACCTCGACGATCGCCAGCGCCGTGTACGCCGGCGGCAGCGCCGCGATCCGGCGGGCGAGCTCGTCGGGCACCCCGCCGTCGACGAGCGCGGCGGTGCGGCTGTCCAGCCGCTCGAGATCGCGGCCGGCCAGCGTGTCGGGCAGCTCGCGCACCACCTGCTGCACCGCGGTGCCGACCCGTTCGACGGTGCGCTCGGCGTCGGTGTGCCAACGCTCGTTGACCAACCACCGGGTGGCCCGCTCGACGAGCGTGCGCACCTCGAGCCGCATCCGGGTCTGCACGGCGGCGTCGACCTGGTGGTCGAGGGCGTGCACGAGGTCGAACAGTGCCTCGGCGCCGTAGATCTCGCCCGCGATCGCGTGCGCGCGAGCCAGTTCCTCGGCAGTGGCCCCCGTCTCGCCCGACAGCCGGTGGAAGAACGTCATGCCCGCGTGGTTGACCAGGTGGTTGACCACCTGGGTCACGATGATCTCGCGGCGCAGCGTGTGCGCCTCCATCCGGTCCCGATAGGTCTGCCGCATCGGCGTCGGGAAGTAGCGGTAGAGGTGGGCGCGCATGAACGGGTCGTCGGGCAGGTCGCTCTCGATCAGGTCCTCGGCCAGCGCGATCTTGGTGTAGGCGAGCAGCACCGCCAGCTCGGGGTCGGTCAGTCCCTGCCCCTCACCGCGACGGCGGGCGATCTCCTTGGTCGACGGCAGGAACTCGATCTCGCGGTCGAGCTTGCCCTTGCGCTCCAGTCGCCGCATCCAGTCGGCGTGCACGTGCAGCAGCGACGGGGCCGCGGCGCTGGCGTTGGCGAGGGCGAGGTTCTGGTCGACGTTGTCGGCGAGCACCAGCTGGGCGACCTCGTCGGTCATGTCCTCCAGCAGGGCGTTGCGCTGCTTGTCGGTGAGGTCGCCGTCGTCGACGACCCGGTCCAGCAGGATCTTGATGTTGACCTCGTGGTCGGAGCAGTCGACGCCCGCGGAGTTGTCGATGAAGTCCGTCGTGAGGCGGCCGCCCTTGCGGGCGTACTCGATCCGGCCCAGCTGGGTGAGACCGAGGTTGCCGCCCTCGCCGACGCACCGCGCGCGCAGGTCGGCGCCGTCGACGCGGAGCGCGTCGTTGGCCTTGTCGCCGGCCTCGGCATGCGTCTCGGTGCTCGCCTTGACGTAGGTGCCGATGCCGCCGTTCCAGAGCAGGTCGACCTCCGCCTTGAGGATCGCGCTCATCAGCTGCGGCGGCGACAGGTGGTGGGCCGACTCGTCGAGCCCGAGCGCCCGACGCGCCTCCGCGCTCACCGGCACCGACTTCGTCGTCCGCGGCCAGACCCCGCCGCCGGCGGAGATCAGCGAGGTGTCGTAGTCCCCCCAGCTCGATCGGGGCATCTCGAACAGCCGCTTGCGCTCGGCGAACGACGTCGCGGCATCGGGGTCGGGATCGATGAAGATGTGCCGGTGGTCGAACGCGGCCACCAGCCGGATGTGTTCCGACAGCAGCATCCCGTTGCCGAACACGTCGCCGGACATGTCGCCGACGCCCACGCACGTGAAGTCCTCGCTCTGGCAGTCGACCCCCATCTCGCGGAAGTGCCGCTTGACCGACTCCCACGCGCCCCGGGCGGTGATCCCCATGGCCTTGTGGTCGTAGCCGGCCGAGCCCCCCGAGGCGAAGGCGTCGTCGAGCCAGTAGCCGTAGTCGCGGGCCACCTCGTTGGCGATGTCGGAGAACGCCGCCGTCCCCTTGTCCGCCGCGACAACCAGGTAGGCGTCGTCACCGTCGTGCCGGACCACCTTCGGCGGCGGCACGATCCGCTCGCCCTTGAGGTTGTCGGTGACGTCCAGCAGCCCACTGACGAACGTGCGGTAGCAGGCGATCCCCTCGGCCTGCCAGGCCTCCCGGTCGACCGCCGGGTCGGGCAGCTGCTTGGGATAGAAGCCGCCCTTGGCGCCCACCGGGACGATGACCGCGTTCTTGACCATCTGCGCCTTGACCAGACCGAGCACCTCGGTGCGGAAGTCCTCCCGCCTGTCCGACCAGCGCAGGCCGCCGCGGGCGACGTGCCCGAACCGCAGGTGTACGCCCTCCACCCGCGGCGAGTAGACGAACACCTCGAAGCGCGGGCGCGGGCGCGGCAGGTCGTCGATCTGCTGCGGCTCGAGCTTGAACGACACGTACGACCGGTCGTTGCCGGCTGCGTCGGGCGCGTAGTAGTTGGTACGGACGGTCGCACCGATCGCGGTGACGTACGCGCGCAGGATCCGGTCGTGGTCGAGGCTCGCGACGTCGTCGAGCGCAGCCGAGATCTGCCCGGTGACCTCGCCGACCTTGGCCGTCCGCGACTCCCCGTCCGCCGGCAGGTCGTGCGCGCCGGGGTCGAAGCGGGCGGTGAAGTACTCGACCAGCATCTTCGCCACCCCGCAGTGCCGTTGCAGGGTGTCCTCGATGTACTCCTGGCTGAACGGCGTCCCGGCCTGCCGCAACCAGCGGGCGTACGCGCGCAGCACGCTGACCTGCCGCCAGGACAGCCGGGCGGCCATGACCAGCCGGTTGAAGCCGTCGGCCTCGGCCTGACCGCGCCAGCAGGCGAGGAAGGCCTCCTGCAGCAGGGCCCGCCCCCGCTCGCCGGGTTCGCCGTCGTAGCGCAGCCCGAAGTCGTAGATCCACGCGGTGGGGAGCCCGGAGTCGCCGGTCGTCAGCGCATACGGTCGCTCGTCGACCACCTCGACCCCGAGCGAGCTGAACAGCGGCAGCACCTCGGTCAGCGACAACGGCGAGCCGGTGCGGAACACCTTGAACCGGCCCTCGCCCACGGGCGCGTCGGCGGGCTCGTACAGGTGCAGCCCGATCCCGTCCTCGGGGTCTATCGACTCCACCCGGTGCAGGTCGGTCACGGCGATCCGGGCGCTGAAGTCCTCCTTGTACGCCTCGGGGAACGCGTCGCCCCAGCGGCGCACCAGTTGCGCGCCGTCGGCCTCACCGCGCAGCTCGTGCGCGGCCTGGGCGAAGTCGTCGGTCCACGACCGGGCCGCGTCGGCGAGCCTTTGTTCGATCAGCGCCACGTCGAACTCCTCGACGAGGTGACCCTGCGGCGGGCGCACGACGAAGTGCAGCCGGGCGAGCACCGACTCGCTGACCCGGGCGGTGTAGTCGATGCTGGCGCCGCCCTCGGAGCCGCTCAGCGCGCCGAGGAGGATCGTCTGCATCTTCTCCCGCACCTGAGTGGTGTAGCGGTCGCGGGGCAGGTAGACGAGGCAGGACAGGTACCGGCGGTAGAGGTCCTGGCGCACGAACAGCCGCAGCTGCCGGCGCTCCTGCAGGTGCAGCACCGCGTGCAGAGTCGTCGCCAGCTCCACGACCGGCGTCTGGAAGAGGTCGTCGCGCGGGTAGGTCTCGAGCAGGTCGAGCAGCGCCTTGCCGCTGTGGCTCATCGGGGTGAAACCCAGCTGGGCCAGCACGCCGGTGGCCTTGCGCCGCAGGACCGGGATCCGCGTCACCGACTCGGTATAGGCGGCCGACGAGAACAGGCCCAGGAACCGGCGCTCGCCCACGACATGGCCCTCGTCGTCGAAGGACTTGATGCCCACGTAGTCGAGGTAGGCCGACCGGTGCACGGTCGAGCGCGAGTTGGCCTTGGTGATGACTGCGAGCTCCTTGTCCCGCGCCCGCTCGCTGACCGGCGGAGGCAGCCGGGTCGGCTCTCGTGGGTCGGAGCGCAGGATGCCCAGGCCGGTGCCCGGCACGACCCGCAACACGTCGGTGCCGTCGTCGGCGTCGCCCAGGACGTACTCGCGGTAGCCGAGGAAGGTGAAGTGGTCGTCTGCCAGCCAGCTCAGCAGCTCGCGCACCTCCGCGACCTCGTCCTCCGGCACCGGAGCATCCGCCTCGCGCAGGTCGTCGACCACCGCGCGGGCGCGCTCCTGCATCTTGGTCCAGTCCTCGACCGTCTCGCGCACGTCGCGCAGCACGTCGGCCAGCCCGCGCTCGAGCTCGGCCATCCGGTCGAGGTCCTCGATGCGGTCGATCTCGACGTGCATCCACGACTCACGCACGGCGCCGAAGTCGTCGGCTGCCACGTCGTCCTGACCGATCAGGGCCAGGCCGCGCTGGTCGCCGGCGACGTCACGGACCACCAGCAGCTGCGGGTGCACGACCAGGTGGATGCCGTGGTCGTGGCGAGCCAGGTGCATGGTCACCGAGTCGACGAGGAACGGCATGTCGTCGGTGACGACCTCCACCACCGTGTGCCCGGCGGCCGACCAGCCGTGCTCGTCGACGGTGGGCGTGCTCACCTGCACGGTGGCGGTGCCCTGCGGCCGGCGCCCCGCCAACCGGTACTGGCTCATCGCCGCGCCGTAGACGTCCTCGGCGTCCCGGCCGATGAGATCGTCGGGGGCGACGTGGTGGTAGTACGCCTCCAGCAGGGTGCGGACCGTCTCCGCGTCGATGCCGGACGTACCGCGCCGTGCTGCGGCGACCTTGCACGCGTCGTCGAGGAGCTCGGCGAGCGCCTGGTCGTGCGTGCCCTGCATGGGACAGAACCTCCGCGAAGCCCCGTGTCCGGGCGCTGCCGGCCACGGGCCGCACCACATTGTGCGGCCCACCTGACACTAGCCCGTTGCCGGCGGTGCACCATGTGAGCCCATGAAGCTGTCCGAACGGCACGACTACGACGCCCCGCCCGAGATGGTGTGGGCGATGATCACCGACCCCGCGTGGCGCGAACGGGTCTGCGCGGCCACCGGCGCGCGGACCTGGGACGTCTTCGTCGACGCCGACGAGACCGGTGGGGTGGTGGAGGTGACCCGGGTGCTGCCGGCAGAGGTCCCAGACTCCGTCAAGGCGCTGGTGGGCGAGACCGTGACGGTCACCCAGAAGGAGGTGTGGGGGCCTGCCTCCGGCGACGGTACCCGGCGTGCCGACGTCACCCTGCAGGTGAAGGGGCAGCCCGCCACGATGACCGGGTCGAGCACGCTCGGCCCGGCAGCCGAGGGCAGCCAGCTGCTGATCAGCGGCGACCTGAAGGTCAAGATCCCGCTGTTCGGCGGCAAGCTGGAGAAGGAGCTCGCGAAGGCAGTCACGACCGCGCTGACCAAGGAGCACGAGGTCGGGCGGGAGTACCTGTCCGGCTAGGACGCGGCGCCCGCGTCGGCGCGCTCGGCGAACAGCGCGGTCATCCGGGACGGGCTCAACGGCGTGGACCAGAACGACCCCTGGACCGTGTGGCAGCCCAGGTCGCGCATCACCCGCAGCTGGTCGGCGGTCTCGATGCCGTCGGCCACGACGGTCATGTCCAGGTCGCGGCACAGGGCGACGATGGCCGACACGATGCTCGCGTCGACCGAGCTCGCCTCCGCGCCGTGCACCAGCGCCGGACCGATCTTGACCGCGTTGACCGCGAACGACCTGAGGTCGCCCAGCGACGAGAAGCCGACGCCGAACTGGTCGAGTGCCACCGCGACCCCCAGGGCACGGAACTGCTGCAGAACGGCCGCCGCCGCTGAGTCGTCGGCGAGGTAGATGTCCTCGGTCACCTCCAGCGACAACCGGTTGTAACCGATGCTCGACGTGGCAATCACCTCCGACACGACGCGGACAACGTCGGGCTGCAGCAGGTCACGCAGGTCGACATTGATCCCCGCCACCAGCCGGGGCGCGCCCGGCCGGGCGGCGTCCCACCTGGCAAGGTCGCCGAGCACCGCGCGCAGCTCCCAGCTCAGCAACGGCATCGTCATGCCGACCCGGTGAGCAGCTGCGACGATGTCGCGGTGGCCCAACCGTCCGAGCACGGGGTGGTCCCACGCCAGCGAGGCCTCCGCGCCCGTGGCTAGGCCGGTGCCGCTGTCGACCATCGGCTGGTAGACGAGCTCGACAGTGTGCCGGCGGATCGCGTCCCACAATCCCTCGTCGATCAACCGCCGCCGATCGGTCACTGCCGGGTCGCCCAACGAGGCGACGACGTGCCGTGCGCCGCCCTGCTGCTTGGCGCGGTACATCGCGTGGTCTGCGTGCAACATGGCGTCGTCGACCGAGTCGTGCTGCGGGCCGACGAACGCGACCCCCACGCTGACGTTGACGGCGATCCGAGTGCCGTCGACGTGGAAGGGCGCGCGTACGGCGTCGACGACCCGGCTCGCCACCAGCTCCACCGCACTGACGTCGGCCACGTGGTCGCACAGCAGCACGAACTCGTCGCCCGCCAGTCGGGCGAGCAGTCCACCCGACGGCACAAGCAGCTCGACCCGGCGGGCGAACTCGACCAGCAACGCGTCGCCGACCTTGTGTCCGAAGGTGTCGTTGACCGTCTTGAACCGGTCGATGTCCAGGTACAGGATGCCGGCCGTAGAGCCGGGCAGCCGGCTGCGGATGCCGTCCAGCCGCTGCTGCAGGTTGACCCGGTTGGGCAGGCCGGTGAGCGTGTCGTGCAGCGACTCGGTCTGCAGGGCCAGGATGGAGTCGGCGCTCGCCTTGCGGGCGTCGGCGTTCAACAGGTAGGCGGCGGCGACGTCGGCCAGCACCTGCGCCGCGGCGAGATCCGGGCCAGAGAGCACCTGCGGCCGCTCCGAGTACAGCTCCAGTGCACCCATGACGGTCTCGTCGAGCCGGAGCGGGAAGCTGTATGCCGCGGCGAGCCCCGCCCTGACGGCCAGCGGCGAGAAGCTCGGGAAGGCGGTGTCCACGCTCAGGTCGGGGATCGCGACGTGCTCGCCGGTGCGGTAGGCCAGCAGGCACGGACCCTCACCCTGCTCGATCTGCAGCGTCTCGATCCGGAGGATGACCTCGTCCGTTGCGGCGACGAACCGGTGTCGCTCGTCGCCGTCCATCAGCAGCACGCCCGCACCGGTCACGCCCACGACCTTGACCACGTGCTCGACCAGGTGGTCGAGGATGGTCTGGATGGAGAAGTCCGAGGTGAGCGTGCGCGCGAACTCCACGAGCGCCAGCGAGAGCTGTCGTTCGTCCACGGTCCCCGGCCTTCTCTCCAACGATGCGCCTCAGCGCGGCCGGGGTCCAGGGCAGCGTCGCTCTGCGTGTCCAAGCCTACACGTTGAGGACGGGAAAGGTCCGGTCCGGGGTAGGTTGAAAAGGAGCCTTTCATCGGACCGGCGGGGGCCGCCGGAGGCGGGTGGGCAGCGGCATGGACGAGCCGACCGGCATGGTCGGCCGCGACGGGGACGACGACACCGGTACGGTGCCGGCGCTGCTGCGGCTGTGCGGCTCGGCCGTCGAGACGATCCCGGTGACCGGGGCCGCCGTCACGTTGATCGGCGCCGACGAGATCCCGCGGCTGGTCGCCGCCTCGGAGCTCGCCGGCCAGGTCCTCGAGGACCTGCTGCTGCTCGGCAACGAGGGTCCTGGTCTGACCGCTTTCGCCACTCGCCGTCCGATGCTCGTCCCCGCGATCGACGGGGCCGTGGAGCACCGCTGGCCCGGGCTGGCCATGGCCGCGGGGGCAAACGGCGTACGCGCCGTCTTCGCGTTCCCGTTGCAGATCGGGGCGGTGCGGCTCGGCGTGCTGGACACCTACCGCGAACAGCCGGGGGTGCTGGAGGAGTCGGAGCTGCGGCGCGCGCTGTCGCTCGCCGACCGTGCCGTCGAGATCCTGCTCGACGGTCAGGCGGGTGCCCGTCCTGGGGTCTCGGCGGACGGCCTCGACGACGTCCCCGGCTACCGTCCCGAGCTGTACCACGCGCAGGGAATGGTCATGGTCCAGCTCGGCGTCGGGCTCGGCGAGGCGCTTGGCGAGGCTGCGGGCGCACGCGTTCTCGACCGGTCGCCCGCTCATCGACGTGGCCGCCGACGTCGTCGCCGGCCGGCTCCTGCTCATGCACGACGTGTCAGGTCCCTCGGACGGGACTTACGATGGACCCAGTGATGGAGGGGACACGGATAGATGACGACCATTCCCGCTGAGCGGTTGGCACAGGTCTTCGTTGAGGTGGTCGACACGCTCGTCGACGACTTCGACGTGGTCGACTTCCTCCACGTCGTGACCGTGCGCACCGCTGAGATCGTGCCCGGAGCCACCGTCGGACTGGTCATCGCCGACTCCGACGGTCGGCTGCGGTTCATGGCCGCCTCCACCGAGGCGACGAAGCTGCTCGAGCTGTTCCAGCTGCAGAACGACCAGGGCCCCTGCCTCGACTGCTTCCGGACCGGCGAGGTGGTGAGCGCACCCGACCTGCGCGAGGACACGCCCTGGCCACTGTTCGCCGCGCACGCCGCCGACGCCGGATTCCGGGCCGTGCACGCCGTGCCGATGCGGCTGCGCCAGCTGGTGATCGGCGCGCTGAACATCTTCGGTGACCGGCCGTGGCAGCTCGAGCCGGCCGAAGCGTCCATCGTCCAGGCGCTCGCCGACGCGGCAACCATCGGGCTGGTGCAGGAGCGTGCGATCCGACGTGGTGAGCAGCTCGCCGAGCAGCTCCAGGGCGCGCTGAACAGCAGGATCGTGGTGGAGCAGGCCAAGGGCGCGATCGCCCAGCTGCGCGGCATCGGCGTCGACGAGGCGTTCACCGTGCTGCGCGCGCACGCCAGGGCTACCAACCAGCGCCTCGGCGACCTCGCCCGGGCGGTGCTCATCGATCCGCGCTCGGCCCTCCCGGACGACGCCTGACGTCGGCCCGGCGCACGACGACGACCACCACCGCGAGCACCAGCCCGGGTGCGAACGCCACCCCGGCGAGCGCGCCGACCTCCTCCAGCGGCAGACCGCCGACGTGCGCCAGCACGGTCATGAGGGCAGCACCGGGGCGGTCACCTCGTCGACCTCGCTGACCTGCTGGTGGCCCGCGCGATCGGTGAAGAACACCAGCCCGGTGAGGCGCACCTGCGGCTCGTCGACGGGCAGCAGGTTGTGGTCGGCGAGCCAGCCCGCGTCGACGGTGACCACCAGCGTCCGGGTGGACCTCGGGGCAACGGTCGACCGCGGAGCGACCGTCATCGCGTCGCCGAGATCGAGCTCGGCGACCTGCATCCGGTCCAGCGTGACCGGGCGGTCCGAGGTGTTGCGCACCCGCACGGTGAAGCGCACCTGGTCGGCCGCCTCGTCGTACTCGGCCGTGGTCACGGCACTGCGCACCAACGGCTCGGCAGCGGGCTGAGGTGGCACGGAGACGCGGGCGACCTGCAGCGGGATGAGGTCGTCCGGGAGGGTCGCGGCCGTGACGGCGTTGCCGACGCCGAGCGCGCCGGCGGCGGTGGCGGCGAAGCACACGCCGACGACGACGTCGCGCCGGGTGGTGAGCGCCCGGCCCCGCCCCTCGTCCACGGCGCTCAGCCGGGCCAGTACCGGACGGCGGAGCCAGTAGACCAGCCACCCGGCGCCCAGCAGGAAACCGACCAGGTGCCAGCCGATGACCCGGTCCAGCCCGACCGTGGTGAGGTCGATGGTCTCGCCGCCGGTGGTCTCGACGGTCTGGACGTAGTCGCCGGGCCCGACGTCGATCCACTCGCCGCGGCCCACCAGCGTGCCGACCCCCTCGACCGCGAACGACGGGTGCACGTGCCAGCGTCCTTCCTCGCGGGCGCGCAGCACGATCTCGAAGTCGTAGGTCTGGCCCTTGTCGATCCGCACCGACTGGGGCGTCGACACCCCGTTCAGCGAGCGGCTCTGCACCGCGACCACCGGGCCGGGCGCGATCACCGACAGGAAGCCCACCTCCGGTGGTCCGACGGTGTGGTCGGGCCAGGCGGACATGATCCGGACGGTGCCGGTGACGGTCAGGTCGTCACCCACGTCGACGTCGGTGTCGGAGAACTCGACGTCGTAGAGCAGCACCGTCGACGACCGCACGAACGCCTGCTGGGTCTCCTCGCCGTGCGCCTGGGCGGGTGCCGCGGGCACGGCCACGCACCCTGCGGTGAGCGCGACGACGGCGACCAGCCGGGGAGACAGCCGCGAGACCGTACGCACCCTCACACCCCCACCCGGGCCGGCGCGGGCAGCGCGGTGTCGGTGTCGGACTGCAGGGCGACCCGGCGGCCGATCGGGAGCAGGCCGGCCAGGTGGCCGATCGACACGCCGACCCAGTAGGTCACGCAGGACAGCAGCGCCGCGAACAGGCTGACGACGAGGGTGATGTCGCCGATCAGCGCGCGCAGGCTGCCCTGCTCGACGGTGCGCAGGTACTCCGGGCCCTGCGAGCGGGGCAGCTGGGCCGAGAGCGTGTCGGCGACCGTGAGCAGGGTTCCGTCGGTGACGACCGGCTGCAGGAAGGGCGCCAGCGCCGGGTAGTTGGCCAGCCAGAACAGCCCGCCCCACAGCATCGAGCCGACGACCGAGGTGATGACCACCGACCGGGACAGCAGCAGGGTGACGTCGAGCAGGACTGCGGTCACGACCACGGTCTCGGGCCACACGTAGTTGAGCGGCAGGTGCGCCAGCAGGTGGAAGTCGACGACCCGGGAGACCCACTGCGCGACGAGCAGCCCGAGCGCGGCGAAGGTCGCCCCGATCGGCAGCCGCAGCCGGGTCCACGCCAGGTACTGGAAGGCGGCCGGCAGCACGATGTTGACCGCCGGGGTGAGCAGCGGCCACCACTGCCGGTCCTTCCAGTCGGCCCAGAACGACCAGTCGCCGGCCAGCAGCTGGTTGTTCATGTGGATGCCGCCCATCACCAGCAGCAGCACCGACAGGCAGAACAACACGTCCCAGCGACGCGGCAGCAGCGGCAGGCCCCGCTCGTCGCTCCCGTCCCGCTCGCGGACCAGCGTGAGCAGTCGGCGAGCCGAGACCAGCCAGATCGCAAAGGCGCTGACGAGCATGTAGGCGAACAGCACGAACGGCCAGTGCAGCGGCGCGGAGAAGACCTCCTCGGCCTGCCAGAAGCTGTGCCCGAACTCGTTGAAGGCCACCTGGAACAGCAGCAGCAGCGAGCCGCCGATGAGCAGGCCGAACGCCACCGGCACACCGCGTCCGCCGAACAGGTGCGGCAACCGGCTGCGGGCGTAGAGGAACGCGCCGGCGCTGGCGTAGATCATCACCGGGAACGCGCCGTAGAACAGCGACGTGTGCGTCGGCGTGAACGCGGTGTCGCGCATCGTCACCTGGTGCCACGCGGCGTCGGCCTCGGCGAAGAACGACCCGCCCCAGTACGCCGCGGTGGCGAAACCGGCGAGGATCAGCCACAGCCGCCAGATCCGCTGCACCTCGGTCTGCGGGTCGAGCCCGTCGCGGGCCATGTCGGCTGCGAGGTGCCGGCCGGTGACCCAGGTGACCGCGTACCAGATCGCGGCGGCCAGCGGCAGCACGGTGAGGTTAAGGGCCACCAGCCCGAGCCAGTAGGTCTGGTACTGCGGCGTCGAGGAGTCCAGGCCGTAGCGGAACGCGAAGAAGCCCTGCCAGGTGCGCCAGCCGACCGCCAGCGCGGTCGGTGGCAGCAGGGCCAGCGGGACGGCCCACCAGGCGGTCCTGGCACCAGCGGTCGTGACATCAGCGGTCTTTACATCAGCGATCATTGTGTCAAGTAAACACACACGTACCACGAGTATGTCAAGCGTTCCGGGTACGCTCCGGCGGGTGGCTGACGCACCCTTCCGGACCCGGGTCAAGGGACTGCTCCGCGAGCAGCTGCTCGACGCCGCCATGGTCCGGGCGGCGTGCAGCCGTGGGACCGGCTGCGGATGGCCGACGTCGCCGGCGACGTGGGAGTGAGCCGGCAGACGGTCTACAACGAGTTCGGCAGCAAGGACGGGCTCGCGGCCGCGGCGGTGCAGCGCGAGGTGGGCCGGGTGCTCGAGGGGATCGCCGCCGTGCTGGCCGACCACGACGAGCTCGCGGACGCGGTCGAGGCGACGGTCGGCTGGGTGCTGGCGTTCTGCCACCAGCACGCGGTGCTCCAGCGGCTGCTGGCCGACAGCCGGGAGGGCCACGACGGCGGTCTGCTGCCGTTGCTCACGACCCGCGCCGACGCGGTGGTCGACCCGGCCACGGCGATGCTGCTGGCGTACGCGCGGGAGCACTGGCCGGAGCGGGTCGGGGCTGGTGACGGACTCCCCGTGGTCGACATGCTGGTGCGGCACGTCGTCAGCCACGTGGTGCTGCCGGCTGGTGATCCCGCCGAGGTCGCGGCCGGCATCGCGCGGGTCGTCGACCGGGCGCTGCCAGCCGCGCACTGATCCTCAGCCGAAGCCGTCCAGCCCGTCGAGCACCTCGTCGACGACCGCGAGCAGGGCCGTGCGCGTCGTCGTCGCCACTCGGCGAGCGGTCCTGCTCGCTTCCGCCCGGCCCCGCCGTGGCGTCGACGAGCACCACCTCGTCGGGCCAGGGGTCGCGCGCGTCGGCCACCAGCCGGGCCCGCCAGCGCCGCTCCAGCTCGGCGCCCAGCGCTCGTCGTCCGCGGGCACGCTCGGCGGCGGAGAGGAAACAGACCGCGGCGCCTGCGCTCGGCGCGGCGCCCTGGGCCGCGGTCTCGCGCAGCGCCTCGAGCAGCAGCGGCGTCGCCTCGGCAGGGCGCCCGGCCAGGACGAGCAGACCGCCGAGCCTGATCTGGGCCAGCGCGACCAAGAGCCGGCTGCCCGCCCGCTGGGCCAGCTCCAGCGCGCGGGCGCCCCACTCGACGCCCTGCGGGTGACCACCCGCCCGGATGGCGCAGAGGCCGAGGTTCATCAGCGCGATGCTCTCGCTGTGGTCGCGGCCATGGCGACGGCACTGCCGGCGCAGCTCGGCGAAACCGGCGACCGGGTCGTCGGAGGCCGCCGCCAGGACGCTGTCGATGAGGATCCGGATGTCCGGATCGCTGACCCGGGGCGAGAGCTCGAGCAACCGGGCGACCAGCCAGCCCGGCTCCTGGTCGGTCTCGTCCCACGCCATGGCACAGGCGGCGACGACGAGCCGGTTCGGGTCGTCGACCCGGTCGGCCAGCGCCAGGACGGACTCGCGCTCCGTCATCGCCTCCGGCACGCGCTCGAGACCGTGCAGCAGCCACGCGCGCAGCAGGGCGAGGTCGAGCAGGTCGGCGTCGGCGACCCCGGGACGCGACCGCAGGTCGTCGATCCACGGCAGCGCCTGTGCGGTCTCGCCCAATGCGAGCCACAGCGAGTACCCGCCGATGACCAGCGTCAGGGCCGACTCGGGATCGTCGTCGACCAGCGCGGCGCGTACGGCCGCCACCATGTTCGGCCCCTCGGCCGAGCAGCGGCGCACGGTGGCGAGCCGCTGCGGCCACACCGCACCGGGAACGATCGGACGGCCGAGCAGCCGCACCGCCCACTCCACCAGTCGGCTCGGCTCGGGCGTCACGACCTGGCGCACCAGGTAGGGCAGCCGCATCCGGCTCGCCGACTCGGCGTCGGCGGCGACGCTGAGCAGCCCGCGGGTCACCAGGTCGGCGACCAGCTGCACCTCGCGGTCGGCGGCGAAGGCGTCCAGCGGCGCCCCGGCCGGGAACGCGGCCACCTGCTCGAGCAGCCGACGCGCCGAGACCTCCAGGTGCTCGGTGGCCAGCCGCATCGCGGTCGAGGCCGACCGGTGCCGGGTGACCAGCCAGTCGACGTCGGCCGACAGCACGTCCGCGCCGTCGTCGAGCATCGGGACCAGCCGCGCGGGTGGGACCACGACCAGCCGGTGGGCGGCCAGCAGCAGCGGCAACGGCATGCCCTCCAGCCGGCGCACGACGCGGATCAGCCCCGGCGCGTCCTGCAGCGACGTCGACGCGGCGCCCAGCTCGTCCATCCGTCCGCGAAGCAGCTCGAGCGCCGGCGGCTCGGCGCCGCCCTGGCCGTCCACGTCCAGTCCGTCGAGTCGGAGCAGCCGCTCGGCGGGGTGCCGGGTGGACTCCCACGACGTCACCAGCACCCGGAGGTCGGGCACCGCGAGCAGGGCGTCCAGCAGACCGGCCAGCGACGGATCGCGCGGCGCGACGTCGTCGAGGACCACCAGCGGCTGGTCGTCCTCGAGCAGCCACGGCAGCACCACCGGCAGCCGGGCGAGGCTGTCCACGCCGTGGCCGGTGACGGCGAGGAAGGCCTGCTGGGCCTCGACGCCGCCCTCCGGGTCGCAGCGGACCCAGAACACCGCGCCGTTGGCGCGCCGCACGTGCTCGGTGACGAGCGCCGTCTTGCCGACTCCGGGGACCCCGCACACCGTCCCGAGGGCCGAACCGGACCGCTCCCACTCCTCCAGCACGGCCAGCTCGGACGTGCGGCCGAGCAGTCGGCCGGTCGGCACCGGGGCCGCCCACCGGGACCGGTCGCGCTGGTCCGGGGCCTCCATCAGCACCCGGCGCTGGACCTCGCGCAGCGCCTCACCGGGCTCGACGCCGAGCTCGTCGCGCAGCCCGGTGCGGACGACGGCCCACCGCTGCAGCGCCTCCTGGCGCCGTCCGGTCAGACGCAGGGCGTCGATGTGCCGGGCCTGCGCCCCCTCGTCGAACGGGTGCTCGCGGGCCAGCGCCGCCGCGTCCGGCAGGGCCTGCTCTGGGTCTGCCTCGAGCAGCACTCGTACCCGGGCGGTCCGTCCACGGCGCTGGATGTCCGCCAGCCACGCGGTGACGTCGGCCACGTACGCGGCCACGCCGCTCAGTCCCGGCAGCGGCTCCGCGGTCAGCTCGCCGTTCCACGCCTTCGTCAGCGTCGAGGCGGCGTGCATGTCGCCGCGCGCCAACGCCTCGTCGACGCTGCGCACCTGCTCCTCGAGGGCCAGCGCGTCCACGTCGTCGGGTGCCGCCGCGCACCGGTAGGCGGTGCCGCGGCTGGTGATCGCGTCGCGGCCGAGCAGCCGGCGCAGCGCGGCCACGTGGACCTGCACCGCATTGCGGGCGGTGGGCACCGGACGGTCGCCCCAGAGGGCGTCGATCATCTCGTCGGTCTCGACGTGGTGCCCCGCACGCAGGGCCAGGAACACGAGCACGGCGGCGCGCTGGCCTGCCTGGAGGTCGACGACCGAGTCGTCGGTGGCCGCCACCAGCCGGCCCAGTACCGAGACCCGCATCTCCACGCCCCTGACCGCCCGCCCCTGACGCACGCCAGTGTCCCGCCGACGTCTGGCATCCGGGGCCGATTCGGGCGAATCGATCCCCGGCCGATTCAGCGACGGTTCAGCGGCACCGGGAAGTCTGACTCGCGGTCGCTTCCTCCGATCCCTGTCCGCCCGCCTCACCACCGCCCCGGTGGGGCGGGCGGGCAGCGGCGCGACGGCTACTCCTGGGCCAACTCCTGGGCTACTCCTGGACCGGCGCCATGTGCGGGTAGGCGTGGTCGACCGGCGGGACGAACGTCTCCTTGATCGCCCGGGTGGACGTCCAGCGCAGCAGGTTCTGCATCGCCCCCGCCTTGTCGTTGGTGCCGGACCCCCGGGCACCGCCGAAGGGCTGCTGGCCCACCACGGCCCCGGTCGGCTTGTCGTTGACGTAGAAGTTGCCGGCCGCGTAGCGCAACCGGTCCTGGGCGTCGAGGATCGCCGCGCGGTCGGTCGCGACCACGGCGCCGGTCAGCGCGTACGGCGCGGCGCTCTCCATCTGGTCGAGCATCCGGTTCCACTGCCGGTCGGGGTAGACGTGCACCGACAGGATCGGGCCGAAGTACTCGGTACTGAAGACCTCGTCGTCCGGGTCGGCACCGACCAGCACGGTGGGTCGCACGAACCAGCCCTCGCGGTCGTCGTAGGTGCCGCCCGCCAGCACCTCGATCGAGTCGGTCTTGGCCGCGCGGTCGAGCGCGGCCGCGTGCTTGGCGAACGCCCGGTCGTCGATCACCGCGCCCATGAAGTTCGACAGGTCGGTGACCGGGCCCATCGGCAGCGACTCGGTCACGTCGACGAGCTCGTCCTTGAGCCGGCGCCACAGGCTGCGCGGCACGTACGCGCGCGACGCGGCCGAGCACTTCTGGCCCTGGTACTCGAAGGCGCCGCGCACCATGGCGGTGCGCAGCACGTCGGAGTCGGCGCTGGGGTGGGCCACGATGAAGTCCTTGCCACCGGTCTCGCCCACGACCCGCGGATAGCTGCGGTAGGACGCGATGTTGGCGCCCACCTCGCGCCACAGGTGCTGGAAGGTCGGGGTCGAGCCGGTGAAGTGGATGCCGGCGAGATCGGGGTCGGCGAGCGCCACCTGCGACACCGCGGTGCCGTCGCCGGTGACCATGTTGATCACGCCCGGCGGCAGGCCGGCCGCCTCGAGCAGCCGCAGCGTGTACCAGGCGGCCAGCGTCTGCGTCGGCGCCGGCTTCCACACCACGGTGTTGCCCATCAGCGCGGGCGCGCTCGGCAGGTTGCCGCCGATGGCGGTGAAGTTGAACGGCGTGATCGCCAGTACGAAGCCCTCGAGCGGGCGATGGTCGAGCCGGTTCCAGATGCCTGCGGAGTTGGCCTCCGGCTGCTCGGACACGAGCCGATTCCCGAACGCGACGTTGAAGCGCCAGAAGTCGATCAGCTCGCAGGCCGCGTCGATCTCCGCCTGGGCCGCGGTCTTGGACTGGCCGAGCATGGTGGCCGCGTTGAGCGTCTGCCGCCACGGCCCGCTGAGCAGCTCGGCCGCCCGCAGGAAGACCGCCGCCCGCTCGTCGTAGGGCAGCGCCCGCCAGTCGGCCGCGGCCGCCTTGGCCGCGGCGACGGCCGCCCGGGCATCAGCGGCTGTGGCGTTGCGCATCGTGCCGAGGACGTGCCGGCGCGCATGCGGTTGCACCACGTCGATGCGCCGGCCGGCGCCCAGCCGCTGGTGCCCGCCGATGGTGTTCGTGAGCTCGACGCGTTCGCCCTGCATGTGCGCGAGCCGCAGCTCGAGCGCGGCCCGCTCGGGGCTGCCCGGTGCGTACGTGAGCACCGGCTCGTTGACGGGGACGGGGACCTGGGTGCGGGCGTCGATCATGCGGCCGATCCTGTCATCCGGTCGCGGTGCCGCCCAGCCCAGCCAGCAGCACCGGCACCTCGTCGGGGGCGAACCACGCCAGGTCGTGCCGCTCGACCGCGTCCAGCGTGGCCTCGGTGGGGTCGGCGACCGCGGCGCGGACGGCGGGTGCGGCCTCTGCGGTGTCGGCGAGCACGGCCGCGACCGCCGCAGCGGACACCTCGGCGTCGACCCGCACCCGGCCGGGCTGGTCGGTCTCGTCGGCGCCGTGTCCGACGTCGGCCGCGACCACCAGCCGGACCTGCTCGTGGCCGGTCAGCAGCGCCAGGCTGGCCTGCGCGGCGAGGGCGGCCGCGACCGCCTCCAGCTCCTCGTCGTCGACCTCGCCGCCCTCCCCCTCGGACTGGGCCTCGGCGCCGGCGGAGTACCAGGCCCGCAGCGCGGGCGTCGCGGCGTACGCCTCCAACGGCGCCGGGCCCAGCGCGCCGGTGTCTGCCAGACCGGCGAGTCCGGCGCGGGTGACCGGCAGGTAGACCCGCCCGGTCACGACGTCGTCGGCTTCCGCGTGCGCCGGGGCGGGGTCTTGCGCGCGGCCGACCCACTCTTCGCGCGGGACTTCGTGCCGCCTGGTCGCGCCTTGCCGCGCGGTGCCCGCGAGCGACCCGGTCGGGTCGTCTCGACCAGCTCCTCGAGCGCGTCGACGACGCACTGCGCGAGCACGTCGGCATCACCGATCGCGTCCCGATCGGCGTTGATGCCGTAGTAGACGCCGCCGTCGTACGACGTCACCCCGATGGCCAGCGCACGCGGCTCGCGCAGCGGCAGCACGGGGTAGGTCTCGAGCAGCCGGGCGCCGGCGGCGTACACCGGCTCCTGCGGTCCGGGCACGTTGGTGATCACCAGCTGGTAGGGCAGCGACGCCTGGCTGTCGGCGACCCGGGCGCCGAGCACGTGGAACGTCGTGGACGAGAAGCCGGGCAGCTCGACCAGCCTGCCCGCCGCGACCGCCTTGCCGGTCTCCTTGTGCGCCTTGAGGGCGTACGACACCTGGTGCAGCCGCATCACCGGGTTGGTCTCGCCGACCGGCAGCGTCAGCAGGTGCCCGGCGACCGAGCTGCCGAGCGAGGTGGGCTCCGCATCCTCGTCGTGCACCGACAGCGGCACCATCGCCCGGATCCGGGTGCCCGGTGACACCGGCTCGGCCCGGGTCAACAGCCATGCCCGCAGCGCGCCGGTGACGACCGACAGCACCACGTCGTTGACGGTGCCGCCGTGCGCCTCGCGGACGGCGCGGTGGTTATCGAGCCGGGTGGCAGCAGTCGCGAACCGACGCTGCCGCGACAGCTCGGCGGCAAGCGGCGACGGCGGCACGCCGCTGGCGACGGGCAGTCCCAGGGCGTCGCCGAAGCGACCGGCAACACCGGCGATCCCCTGAGCGGCCGCCCCGGCCACCCGGCGCAGCTGGTCGGGGTGGGTGGCGATGTCGAGCATCGTCTCCGCCGCCAGCACCAGCTGGGAGGGCGTCGGGTCGGGTACCCAGTCCTCCCCCGGCAGCACCGGCTGCTCGGCCGACTCGTCCAGCAGGATCGTGCCCAGCGCGACCGTCTCGGTGCCGTCGACGAGCGCCTCGTGCGACTTCACCACCATGGCCACCCGACCGTCCTCGACGCCCTCGACCAGGTAGACCTCCCACAGCGGGCGCTCGCGGTCGAGCGGGCGCGCGACCAGCCGGGCGACGAGCTCGCGCAGCTGCGCCATCGTGCCCGGACGAGGCAGCGCCGAGCGACGGACGTGGTAGCTGAGGTCGAAGTCCTCGTCGTCGACCCACGCCGGCGGGGCGAGGCCACCCAGCACCTGTTGAACCCGCTGCCGGTAGCGCGGGACGAGAGCGATCCGGTCGTCGATCAGCCGCCGCAGCCGGTCGTGGTCAAAGCCCTCGTCCCCCGGGTCGAGCAGCATCACGACCGCCACCTGGCGGGGTGCCCGGGAGGTCTCCGCGACGAGCAGGGCCACGTCTTCGGCCCGCATCCGGTCTGGCATCGTGGCACCGTACGCCACCCGCGACCGCCCGACGTCCGGGCCGAGGAGCCTCCATGCCGTCCGCGCCGTCCGTGCGCCGCGCCACCCTGCTCGCCGCACCGTTGCTCTGCCTCACCCTCGGACTGGCCGGCTGCGGTGACGACGGGGCGACGCCCGGCACCGCGGACGACACGACCACGAGCGGCGGCCCCCAGCAGCCGCTGGTCATCGACATCACGATCGCCGACGGCGAGGTCGACCCGGCAGGGCAGAGCCTGGAGGCGACGGTCGGGCAGCCGATCGAGCTGCACGTCGACAGCGACGCCGACGACGAGGTGCACGTGCACAGCAGCCCCGAGCACGAGTACGAGGTGAAGCCGGGCGACGACCAGGTCTTCACGTTCTCGATCGACCAGCCCGGTGAGGTCGAGATCGAGACGCACGAGACCGGTGTGGTCATCGCCGAGGTGAGCGTGACGCCCTGATCCTGGCGCACGGGTTCGGGGGCGCGACCGACCTGCCGATCCCCCTGTCGTACGCGATCGTCGGTGCCGCCTGGGCGCTGACGGTGTCGTTCGCGGTGCTCGCGTTCTCCTGGCGCACCTCGCGCTTCCGCGGCGACGACTCCGGGCGCCCGCTGCCGGGCTGGGTGACCACGGTCGTCGACTCCGCGGTGACGCGCGGTGCGGTGCGCGCGGTCGGCCTGGCGCTCACGGCCTACACCGCGTGGGCGGCGCTCGCCGGCCAGGACCTCGCGGTCAATCCGACGATCGGCGTCTTCTACGTCTACCTCTGGGTCGCGATGGTGCCCGCGAGCCTGCTGCTGGGGCCGGTCTGGCAGCTGCTCTCTCCGATGCGCACCCTGCACCTGGTGCTCACCCGGGTCTCGCGCACCGACCCCGACCGCGGCGTGCTGGTCTACCCCTCGTGGCTGGGCTACTGGCCGGCAGCGGTCGGGCTGTTCTGCTTCGCGTGGACCGAGCTGGTCGACCCCGACTCGGCGTTCGTGTCCACGATCGTCACCTGGTGCCTGCTGTACGGCGCGGCGATGCTCGTCGGCGGCGCGCTGTTCGGGTCGGTGTGGTTCGAGCGGGCCGACCCGTTCGAGGTCTACTTCGGGCTGGTCGCGCGGCTGTCGCCGTGGGGGCGGCGCACCGTTGGAGTCGGGACGGGTGCCGGGGCGGCCGAGCGCTCGGTGGTGGTGCTGCGCAACCCGCTGGAGAACCTGGACGGCGTCCGCGTCGACACCGGGCTGCTGGCGGTGGTCTCGGCGCTGCTCGGGTCGACCGCGTTCGACAGCTTCGCCTCCTCGACGTACTGGCTGCAGAAGACCGCCCGGCCCGGCACGTTCGACCCGGTGCTGCGCGACACCCTGGTGCTGCTCGGCTTCGTGCTCCTGGTGGGGCTCAGCTTCGCGGTGGCGGCAATGGTGGCCCGTGGTGTGCCCTGGAGCCGACGACGCGCGTTGCCCGACCAGCTGGCGCACTCGTTGGTCCCGATCGCGGTGGGCTACGTCTTCGCGCACTACCTGACGCTGCTGGTGGAGTACGGCCAGACGGTGCTCGTGCAGCTGTCCGATCCCCTCACCCGGGGCGACGACTACCTCGGCACCGCGTCGTACGCGGTGCAGTACCCGCTGTCGACGCACCCGACCGTGCTCGCGGTCGTCAAGGTCGCCTTCATCGTCACCGGCCACGTGCTGGCCGTCGTCGCGGCGCACGACCGCGCGGTGCGGCTGCTGCCCCCTCGGCACGCGGTCACCGGCCAGCTGACCATGCTGCTGGTGATGGTCGGCTACACCGTCGGCGGGCTGCTGCTGCTGTTCAACTCCTGACCGCGCTCCTGGCCCCGCTCCTGGTCCTGTTGTTGTGCCGGCCCGCCGCAGGCAGCGGCCCGATGCCGAGGTCGGCGGCGACCTTCTCGGCCAGCTCGGCGATCGCCTTCGTCAGCGGCGCCTGCGAAGCGGCCTCGGTCAGCGCGGCGCCGCGGGACCAGCAGCTGTCGACGGCCGACTGGTCCAGCGGCAGGTACGCCAGCGGGACCTCGCCGATCACTCGCAGCAGGGTCTGCGACACGTCGTCGCGGGACCAGCCGAGACCGGCGCGGACCCGGTTGACCACCAGCCGCACGGCCGCCGCCGGCGCCACCTCGCGCAGCTCGAGCCGAGCCCGCGCCAGTCGGGCCACCCCGAGG
This sequence comes from uncultured Actinomycetota bacterium, assembly GCA_963785115.1. GTDB lineage: Bacteria > Actinomycetota > Actinomycetes > Propionibacteriales > Nocardioidaceae > JACCWP01. The sequence goes on along the minus strand of CAWATY010000005.1, from coordinate 181,995 downwards.
GGATCGGCGGTGCCCACGACCAGTACGCGGTCTGCCGCCTCGAGCGCCGTGAGCGTGGCGCCGTTGCGGCGCGGCGCGGCGGTGTCGTAGGACAGCTCCTCGTCCTGCTCGAGGCTGAAGCCGCAGTCGACCACGACCAGCCGGGCGGCACGGCGGCAGCGGCTCAGCACCGTGCGGACGGCGGCCGGTCGCAGCGCCGTCCACCGGTCGGCGCGCGGCAGGCCGGTGAGGACCCTCAGCCGGGGTGCCACCTGGCGTGCCGCCTCCGCGAGCGCGACGTCGTCGAGGGCGCCGGTCGAGGCCGCGCGGGCGGCGGCCAGCACGCCTGACACCTCGTCCAGCACCGCGAGCATCTGCGCGCTTGCTCCGCCGTAGACGTCCGCGTCGACCAGCACGGTCTGCACGCCCGCGGCCGCGGCAGCGGCGGACAGGCCCAGCGCCACGGTCGAGCGGCCCGGGGCACCGGTCGGACCCCAGACGGCCACCACCTGCCCGGCGCCTCGGGCGGCAGCCTGATCTGTCCAGTGCTCGGTTCGCGGTACGGCCGGTGTGGGGTCGGCCGGCAGCGCGGCCAGCGTGGCGACGGCGTCGAGCACCACGTCGGGCTCGGGGCCGGCGACCACACGGTCGACGTCGAGCCGAGCCGCTCGGGCCTGGGCGACGTCGTCGGCGGCCACCGCCACCACCCGCACACCTGCCGCCTGGACGCGGGCCACGACGTCGGAGTCGAGACCGTCCAGGTCGGCGGACACGACCGCGACCGTGCCCTGCCCGGCCGCCGCGGCCGCCACCAGGTCCGGCACGTCGACACAACGCCGGCCGAGGGACGCGAGGGCACCGGGCCCGGCCAGCAGCGGCAGCAGCAGCGACTCCCAGGACTCGCCCCCGGCCGTGAGCAGCAGCCGGGAGGCGGGCACGCTCACCCGCCGACCCGGACGAGCACCACGGTGCCGCCGACCAGCCGGGCCAGCGGGTCGCCGAGGTCGTCGGCGGGCGGGTCGAGCCGGAGCAGCACCTGCCGGGTGCTGCCGCCGAGCGCGGCGGCAGGGTCGGTCACCTCGAGCACGGTCACCGCGGCCAGCACCCGTTCCGCGGCACCGGACGGGGCGCTGGTCGCTCCGGCGGCGCCGGCCTCCGCGGGCACCGCCCACACGTCGACCAGGTCACCGGCGGCCAGGTCGGCCGGAGCGTCGCCGAGCTCGACGGACAGCGGCAGGTCGGCACCGGCGGCACCGGCCTGCTCGCCGACGGCCGACACCGGCACCAGCTCGCCGGCGGCCAGGTCGCGGACGAAGACGCCCTCGGGAGGGGCGTCGCCGGCGGGCAGGTAGGTCGTCTCGTCGCTGCCGTCGCCGATGCGTACCCGGCTCACGACCAAGTCGTTGGTCTGCACGGGGTCGCCGGCCTGGACGGCGCCGGCCGTGGCCCAGACCGGTGCGGTGTCGTCCGAGCTGCCCAGCAGGCGCACGCCGGCGACGGTCGCCACCGCCACCAGCAGCAGGCCGACGAGCAGCCGCGGGTCGGTCCACCGCGCCCGGCGCAGGCGGGTCGCCCAGGGCGAGACCCGCGAGACCGTCGGGTCAGGCAGGGCATCCGGCGCAGCATCCGGCATACCGGACATTGTGCGGCTGGATGGGGTCCGGTAAAACCCCTGTCCACAGCCTCGGTGCACCCGGCGGTCACCACCGTCCCGGCTGGCACACTGGCCCCATGCCGCTCGGGTCCGGACAGCCGCGCTTCCTGCAGCTGGCCGACGTGGCCGAGGTCCTCAACATCTCCTCCGCCCAGGCCTACGCCCTGGTCCGGCGCGGCGAGCTGCGGGCCATCAAGATCGGCGGCCGCGGCGCCTGGCGGGTGGAGGCGACCGAGCTGGACGCCTACATCCAGAAGAGCTACGCCGAGACCCGGGAGTTCATCGAGGCGCACCCGTTCGGCGACGTCGAGCAGGAGGTCGAGGCGCCGGAGGGCTGACGCCGTCGTCGTGGTCAGGGCTCGTCGGGGCGGGGCGCGTACGCGACGGCGATCGCGGCGCCCGGCACCAGCACGGCGCTCCGCGGCTCGCCCGCCACGTCGATCGCGTCCGGTGGCGGGGCCAGCTCGACGAAGTCGGCGCCCACCCGCGCCGGCACGCCGCTGAGCGTGCTGCCGTCGACCCGTACCAGGCGGACCAGCGCCCGGTCGCGAGCCAGCACCCGCCACGCGGCAGCCCAGGTGCGCAGCGCGCTGCCCTCGGGTGGCGGCCGGGTGGCCGACCCCAGCCCGTCGACGCCGAGCACCGCGTGCGCCGGCAGCAGCAGGTCCTGGGTCTCGTCGGCGAGCAGCACCCAGTCCGCGCCCACGTAGCGGACCCGCCCGACCCCCCGCGCGTCACCGAGCAGCCGGAACGTCACCGTCGTGCCCTCGGCCGCACGCACCCGGTCGAGCCACCGGGTGCGGGCCAGCTCGGCTCTGGTCCGGTCGGCGATCTCGGCGTCCCGGTCGCGGAGCCCCAGCTCGTCGGCCTCGGCCTCCAGCTCGGCGAACAGCCGGTCCCAGCGCATCCCCGGACGGTAACGCCACCGACCGGGCGGCCTGTGGACGAAGGGTTGACCGGTCCGCCAACCGCTGTGAATGTAAGCAAACACAAGCAAACGCAGGTAACTACGCGCAACAGCGGGGTCGAGGCATGAGGCGAGGGCGGGCGGCACGGCCGGCGGCGGTGCTGCTCGTCGCCGTGGCGGTCGAGGCCCTGCTGCTCGCGCTGCTGCCCGAGCTCGTGTCCGGCGCCGGCCGGGCGCTGGCGATGCCCCCGGAGACGTCCGACGCCGAGCGGGCCGGCGACCTGCTCGCCGCGGTGCTGGTGTGCTGCGCGGCCGCCGCCTGGACCTCCTGGTCCCTGCTGCTGGTGCTGACGCTCGCCGGCGCCAGTGGCCGGCGACTGGGGCCGCTCGGCTGGCGGACGGCCGCGGCGGCGGCGCTCGGGATGACGGTCGCGGCCGGTCCCGCGGCCGCGGCAGACCCCCCGGGGTCGGCTCCGCCGGTGCCGCCGATCTCGCAGCTGGACGGCCTCCCGCTCCCGGATCGACCGGTCGGTCGGGCGCCTGCTCGTACCCCGCCGGTCGCAGCGGTCGTGGTCCGGCCCGGCGACACGTTGTGGGACCTCGCCGCCGCGACCCTGCCGGCCTCTCCAGGCGTCTCCCGCATCGACCGCACCTGGCGCGCCTGGTACGCGGCGAACCGCCGCACCATCGGGCCCGACCCCGACCTGCTGCTGCCCGGCCAGCGGCTGATCCCACCCCGAGAGGACGTCCGATGAGTGCTTCCGCCGCGACCGTCACCGACCTCGGCCTGCGCCGCACCGCTCCACTGCCCGGCGAGGTGCTCAGGCTGCCGACCGTCCCGGCCCGGCCGACCAGCCAGGGCACGCTCGCCCTCGACCTCGCGTCAGTCACCGCCAGTCCTCCCCCGCAGCTGGCGGTGGTGCCCGACCAGGACCCCGGCGACGCGTTGCGGGCGCGGGCCAGGCGGTTCCTGCAGGCGGTGGTCGAGATGGCCGGGGCGGATCGCCCGGTCAGCCAGCTGCTGCGCTGGGCGACCCCCGAGGTCTACGCGGCGGTGTCGCGGCGCGCCGACGGCGTGGTCGCCAGCACCGACGCGGGCGACCGGGCGCGGACCGGGCGGCCGCGGGTGGTGTCGGTGCACGTGTCGCGTCCCGCCCCCGACGTGGCCGAGGTGTCCGGACACGTGCGTCACGCCGGCCGCAGCCGGGCGCTGGCCGCGCGGCTCGAGCACCGACGTGACCGGTGGGTGTGCACCGCGCTGCAGTGGGGGTGAGCCGGGCGCGGTCCCGCGCTCAGGTCAGCGGCGCTTCTTCTTGTTCTTCGACTTGCCGCTGCGCCGGGCGTTGGTCGGGGGGGCGTTGCCGCGCGAACGGGCGCCGTTGCCTCCGCCTGCTGCCTCCGCGGCGGCGGCCGCCTCGGCCCGCTCGGAGTGCACGTCGACGTCACCCTCGGCGGTCGGGGCGGCGTAGGTGAGCCGCTGCGGCACCTGGACCCCGCCGAGCCCCTTTGCCCGGATCTGCGGGTGCCGCTCCCCCACCGGCGTGGCGCCGACGGCCGGGGCCGACGAGTCGAGCAACGGTGCGGCGTCGGCCTCGACCGGCTCGTCGCCGTCGCCCTCGGGCTCGTCGCCGTCGACCTGGACCTCGAGGTTGAACAGGAAGCCGACCGACTCCTCCTTGATGCCGTCCATCATCGTCATGAACATGTCGTAGCCCTCGCGCTGGTACTCGATCAGCGGGTCGCGCTGGGAGTACGCGCGCAGCCCGATGCCCTCGCGCAGGTAGTCCATCTCGTACAGGTGCTCGCGCCACTTGCGGTCGAGCACGCTGAGCAGCACCTTGCGCTCGAGCTCGCGCATGACCTCGCCACCGAGCAGCTCCTCGCGGCGGTCGTACGCGTCCTGGGCGTCCTCGCGGATCCGCTCGACGAGGGCGTCGCGGTCGAGACCCTCGCGGCCGCCGAACTCCTCCTCGACCTCGGCCAGCGTGAACGAGATGGGGTACAGCTGCTTGAGCGCGGTCCACAACGCGTCGAGGTCCCACTCCTCGGGGAACCCTTCGGTGGCGCCGACGACGTAGGCCTCGATGGTCTCGTCGATCATCTGCCGGGACAGCTCGTGCAGGTCCTCACCCTCGAGCACGCGACGGCGTTCGCCGTAGACCACCTCGCGCTGGCGGCTCATCACGTCGTCGTACTTCAGGACGTTCTTGCGGGACTCGAAGTTCTGCGCCTCGACCTGCGCCTGGGCCGAGGCGATGGCACCGGTGACCCGCTTGTTCTCGATCGGCACGTCGTCGGGGACCTTGAGCGTCTGCAGCACCCAGTCGACCCAGTCCGACTTGAACAACCGCATCAGGTCGTCCTCGAGCGAGAGGTAGAAGCGCGACTCGCCGGGGTCGCCCTGGCGACCGGAACGGCCGCGCAGCTGGTTGTCGATCCGCCGCGACTCGTGCCGCTCGGTGCCCAGCACCATCAGGCCGCCGACGTCGGCGACCTCGTCGTGCTCGTCGGCTACCTGCGTCTTCATCTCCTCGAGCGCCGCGGGCCACGCCGCCTCGTACTCCTCGGGCGTCTCCAGCGGGTCGAGCCCGCGCTCGCGCAGCTGCTGGTCGGCGAGGAACTCCACGCTTCCGCCGAGCATGATGTCGGTGCCGCGGCCGGCCATGTTGGTCGACACGGTGATCGTGCCCTTGTGGCCGGCGAGCGCCACGATCGCGGCCTCACGCTCGTGCTGCTTGGCGTTCAGCACTGCGTGCGGCACGCCGCGCTTCTTCAGCAGGCCGGAGAGCTTCTCGCTCTTCTCCACGCTGGTCGTGCCGACGAGCACCGGCTGTCCGGTCTCGTGCCGCTCGGCGATGTCCTCGACGACAGCGGCGAACTTGGCGTCCTCGGTACGGAAGATCAGGTCGGGCTGGTCGGTACGCGCCACCGGCTGGTTGGTGGGGATCGGCACCACGCCGAGCTTGTAGATCTTGTCGAACTCACTGGCCTCGGTCATCGCCGTGCCGGTCATGCCGGCGAGCTTGTCGTACAGCCGGAAGTAGTTCTGCAGGGTGATGGTCGCGAGGGTCTGGTACTCCTCGCGCACCCGCACACCCTCCTTGGCCTCGATCGCCTGGTGCAGGCCCTCGTTGTAGCGGCGTCCCTCGAGGATGCGGCCGGTGTGCTCGTCGACGATGAGCACCTCGCCGTTCATCACGACGTACTCCTTGTCGCGACGGAACAGCTCCTTGGCCTTGATGGCGTTGTTCAAGAAGCTGATCAGCGGCGTGTTGACCGAGTCGTAGAGGTTCTCGATGCCGAGATGGTCCTCGACCTTGTCGATCGCACCCTCGAGCACCGACACGGTGCGCTTCTTCTCGTCGACCTCGTAGTCCTCGTCGTTGACCAGCCGCTTGGTCAAGGAGGCGAACTCGCCGTACCAGCGCACCTCCTCCTGGGTGGGCCCGGAGATGATCAGCGGGGTGCGCGCCTCGTCGATGAGGATCGAGTCGACCTCGTCGACGATGGCGTAGGCGTGACCGCGCTGGACGCACTGCTCGACCGACCCGGCCATGTTGTCGCGCAGGTAGTCGAAGCCCAGCTCGTTGTTGGTGCCGTAGGTGATGTCGCACGCGTACGCCGCGCGGCGCTCGGCCGAGCTCATGCCGGGCAGGATGATCCCGACGGTCAGGCCGAGGAAGTGGTAGACGCGGCCCATCCACTCGGCGTGGTACTTGGCCAGGTAGTCGTTGACGGTGACGACGTGCACGCCCTTGCCGGCCAGCCCGTTGAGGTAGACCGGCAGCGTCGCGACCAGCGTCTTGCCCTCGCCGGTCTTCATCTCCGCGATGTTGCCGAGGTGCAGAGCAGCACCACCCATGATCTGCACGTCGAAGTGCCGCTGGCCGAGGATGCGCCGGGCCGACTCGCGGACCGTCGCAAAGGCCTCGGGCATCAGGTCGTCGAGCGACTCGCCGTCGTCGAGGCGCTGGCGGAACTCGTCGGTCTGGGCACGGAGATCGTCGTCGGACAGGCTCTCGAACTCGCTCTCGAGCGCATTGACCTGCTTGGCCACGGTCTCGAGCCGGCGGAGGATCTTGCCCTCGCCCATGCGGAGGATCTTGTCGATCAGTGCGGGCACCGGCGGAGCTCCTGGAGACGGGGACGGGCGTACGGGGCCCGGGTGGGCCACTCGCCATCGTAGGCGACGGCCGGTGGCGGCGGTCAGGCCGCGACGCGGGCCAGACCGGCGGCGAGGTCGCCGCGGGGCTCGACGACGATCCCGTCCAGGCCCAGCCAGTCAGCTGTCGAGCGCAGCTCGGCGGCCAGCTCGGCGGCCGTCTCGGGCGGCGCGGCGGGCTCTGACCAGGCCGCCATCACCCGCAGCACGCCCTGCTTGCGGTCAGCCTTGAGGTCGACCCGGCCCACCAGCTCGTCGCCGAGCAGGAACGGCAGCACGTAGTAGCCGTACTCGCGCTGGTGCTCGGGCACGTAGATCTCGATCCGGTAGTGGAAGTCGAACAGCTGCTCGGCCCGCGAGCGCAGCCAGACCACCGGGTCGAACGGGCTGAGCAGCGCACGCGCGTGCACCCGGCGCGGCAGTGCCGCGTCGCGGTGCAGGTAGGCCGGGCGGTTCCACCCCTCGACCCGTACCGGCAGCAGCTCGCCCGACTCGACCAGCGTCTGGACGGCCGGGCGGGTCTGGTCCTGCCGCATCCGGAAGTAGTCGCTCAGGCAGCGCTCGGTGGCCACGCCGTGCGCTCGGGCCGCCCGGCGCACCAGCTCGAGGTGCGCGTCGGTGTCGCTGGGCGTCGGGCGGGCGAGCACCGCCGGCGGGATCACCCGCTCGGGCAGGTCGTAGACGCGTTCGAACTGGCTGTTGCGGCCGCTGATCGCCAGCTCCCCGGCGGCGAACAGGTACTCGAGCACCTTCTTGGACTCCGACCAGTTCCACCCCCAGTGCGTACGGGCGCGGGGCAGGCCGTCATCGAGGTCGCGCGCGGTGGAGGCGCCCCGCTCGCGGACCTCGGCCATCAGCGAGTCCACCAGGTCGTGGTCGTGCCGGATCGCCGTCCACTCGTGGCCGCGCTCGCGGAACTCGCGCATCCGGTGCTGCATCACCGGCCACAGCTCGACCGGCATGTACGCCGCCACGTGTGCCCAGTACTCCACCACCCGCCGCGGCCTGCGCTCGGCCGCCCGCCGCAGCAGCTCGGTGTCGTAGGGGCCCATCCGGGAGAACAGCGGCATGTAGTGCGCCCGCTGCAGCACGTTGACCGAGTCGATCTGCAGCACCGCCGTACGTGCCAGCGTGCGGCTGAAGGTACGCATGGTCGGGGTGGTGTGCCGCGGGTCGCGGAAGCCCTGGGCGACGAGGGCCACCCGGCGGGCCTGCCGCTTGCTCAGCCGCTCGAGCTTGCGCCCGACCTCGTGGGAGCCCGTGCGTGCCACGATGCGGACGCTAGTGCACGGGACCGACAGCGTCAGGGCACGTCCAGCAGGCGCTCGCGCACGGCGTACATGACGGCCTCCATGCGCGAGTGCAGCTGCAGCTTCTCCAGGATGTTGCGGACGTGGTTCTTGACGGTGTTCTCGCTGATGAACAGGTCGCGGGCGATCTCGCGGTTGCTCTTGCCGCGGGCGACCAGCCGGAGCACCTCGAGCTCGCGCTCGGTGAGGCGCGGGGCGACGACCGCGGAGCGGCCCGGCTTGGTGAGCTGCTTGAACTCGTCCAGCAGCTTGACCGCCATCGCCGGGCTGATCAGCGACTGACCGTCGGCGACCAGCCGGACGGCCTGCGCGACCTCGTCGATGGAGGCGTCCTTGAGCATGTAGCCGGAGGCGCCGCTCTTGACCGCGTCATAGAGGTCGGCCTCCTCGTCGCTCGCGGTGAGCATCACGATGCGTACCGACGGCATCGTGGCCTTGAGCTCGGCGCAGGTCTCGATGCCGGAGCGACCGGGCATCCGCACGTCGAGGAGGACGACGTCGGGATCGGTGCGAAGGGCGACGTCGACGGCTTCCTTGCCGTCGCCTGCCTCGCCCACCAGCTCGATGCCGTCGAGGGCTCCGATGACCATCGTCAGACCACGACGGAACAGCTCCTGGTCGTCGACCACGAGCACACGAATGGCGTCGTCTGACGGCGGCGCCACCCCTTCACCGACCGCAGTCACCTGGAAAGTGTGTCAGAACGGGCGTCGCAGCGCTGCCCCCGGCGCCTTTGCAGGCTCAGACTTCCAGCCTGAGCACGCCATAGTCGTAGCCGCGGCGACGGTAGACGACGCTGGCGAGCTCGGTCTCCTTGTCGACGAACAGGAAGAAGTCGTGGCCGACCAGCTCCATCTCGTACAGCGCCTGGTCGAGCGTCATCGGCGCCGCCTTGTGGGTCTTCTCGCGGACCACCATCGGCCCGTCGCCGAGCACGGTCACGCCGCCGACCTGGCGCGGTCCGTCGGGGTCGACGTCGATGGGTGCCTCGGCCTCGCCCGGTGCTGGAGCAGCCGTCGCCGCCGCGTTCGCCAGGGAGGTCGGGGTACGGCTGCCGCGGTGGATGCGCTTCTTGTCCGCGGTCTTGCGCAGCCTCGCCTGCAGCCGCAGCAGCGCGCCGTCGAGCGCCGACATCTTGTCCTCGGCCGCCGCCTCGGCACGGACCACCGGGCCTCGCGAGTACACCGTGAGCTGGATGCGGACGGCGCGATCGGACTGCCGCGGGTTCCGCTCCTGGGTCACCTCCACGTCGACCCGGGCGACCGAATGGTCGTACTTCTCCAGCCGGGCGAGCTTCTCGCTGACGTGCTGACGGAACCGATCGGACACCTCGCAGTGCCGACTCGAGACGACGACGTCCACGCGGCGGACCTCCTTCTGGCCGGGGAGGCAGGCAGTCACCGGCGACGGTGACTGACCTCCGACGCTAGCCCGCGGCGAAGGCGGGGGGAAGTGGCCGTCCGGCCGACCCCGGCAGATGGAGCCGTGGTGTCGCCGCGACGACCGCCACCGCGCAGACCCGCACGTCGCGGGCGGCGAGCGCCCGGACGGCCTCCGCGGCGGTCGCCCCGGTGGTCAGCACGTCGTCGACCACCACCACCGGCCGCGACGGCAGCCGCCGGCCACGCACGGTGATGGCGCCGTGCAGGTTCGCGGCCCGCTCGCGAGCGGTGAGGCCCGCCTGGTCGGCGACCGGCCGGGTCAACGCGAGCCGGCCCGACGTGCGCGCGTCGATGCCGCGGCGGCGCAGCCGGACGGCCGCCACCCGGGCCAGGTCGGCCACCACGTCGCGGCCCCGGCGGCGCACGCTCGCAGCCGCGGACGGCACCGGCACCAGCTCGACCGACGCCATCCCCGCGACCTCCCCGCCGACCGCCTCCTCGACGACGGCGGCAAGCGCCCGGCCGAGCGGACCAGCCAGCCGGGCGCGGTCGCGGTCCTTGTACGCGATCAGCAGCCGCCGCAGCGGGTCGACGTACGCCCCCGCGGCCCACGGTGGGACAGGCACCGGAGCCTGCAGGCCGACCGGCACCGGATCGGGCCAGCACGCGAACGGGTGCGGGTCGGTGGCGTAGCGGCAGCGGTCGCAGAGCACCGGCCCCGGCAGGTCGCAACCCGCGCAGCGGCTGCCCAGCAGCAGGTCGGCGGCCGCCGCGCGCAGCGAGCCGGGTCGGGGAGCCATGTTCCCAGCCTGGCCCCCCGGAGCCAGCCGGTGCCGATGCGCAGCGACACGCTGTGGACAGGCCAACCACGAGGCGCGGATTCCCCCACCACGAGCCGCGGATCGCGCAACCATTTCGCGCGGATCGCGCAACCGTTTGGCGCGGATCGCGCAACCCTTTGGCGCGGATCGCGGGGTTTAGGAGGGGTAGTGGGGGCGGCGGAGGCCGTCGGCGAGGGTGGCCCAGGGTTCGTCGACGCTGAGCACCGACAGGTCGCCATCCTGGTCGCCCACGACCGTGGGGGCGTCGTCGACGCCGACCGCGGCGAGGGTGCGTGCGCCGACGTCCTCCAGCAGGTTCTCGCCGGTCACCGCGCCGCCGAACACCGACGACCCGTCGATGGCCAGCTGGAACGGCTGGGTGGGCTGCGGGGCGATGTCGGCCAGCACCGAGACCCGGGAGGCGGCGCCCCAGTCGATGTCGCGCAGGTCGGTGAACGTCGCACCGTTCGACGGCACCGCGTAGGCCCGGTCGAGCCGGCGCACCGTCACGCCGTCGGCACCGCGGACCACGCGCGCGACGACGACCGTCTGGTCGGGTGCAGGCCCCCCGCCGTGCACCGGACCGGTCCAGTCGTTGACGATCGCGGCCACCCGGGCGCCGTCCGCCGAGACGGACATGGCCGACACGTCGGCGCGGCCCAGCGCTCCCGCCGGGACGCGTCGGGCGCGGGAGCCGTTGGCCACGACCCAGTCCGTCGCCTGGGTGGTGTGGTCCAGCACCCACAGCTGCCCGGTGCGATCCCACTGCGGGTCGCTGAGCCGTCCGCGGGCGGTGTACCAGGTGGCGATGTCGGCCCGGTTCTGCGCCGCGAGCTGACCCTGGAGCAGCCGGGTGTGGTCCGGACCGATGGCCCCGACGACCGACACCGCCCGGTCGACGCTGAAGTCGGCGATGTGGGCCCGGGCGCTCCCCCAGTAGCCGGCCACCGGCGCCTCGTCGCCGACCACCGTGAGCGCCCCGCGGTGCAGCGCGTAGAGCAGGCTGCGGAAGCCGGAGCCGTTGGGGTCGAACTGGGGCCAGGCATCCATCGCCTGCACCGAGCCGGCGCCCTCGACCGGCTGCGGACTGCCGTCGAGGGTGATCCGCACGCCCTCGATGCCCTCGACCTGCCCCAGGGTCCAGACCAGCTGGGCGGACAGCAGCTGCAGCTGCTCGTCGGAGGTGTCGGTGACGGGTTGGCTGAGCTGTACGTCGGCAACGCCGTCGGGCTGCAGTGGCACCGACACCTGCACCTCGGTGTCGGGCGGCACCGCGGACGTGGCCGCGTCGCCCAGCCAGGAGGTCGGGCCCTGCAGCAGTCCGCGCACCAGCCGGGTCGCGAGCTCGTCTCCCACGGGCAGGAAGACCGGGTCGGCGATGAGGGCGGTGCCCGTCGGGTCGGGGAAGTACAGGTCGAAGGGCTTGTAGGTCTGCTCGAAGAAGTAGCGCTGCACGAACAGCGCATCCGGCGGGTCGGCGATGCGCCACTGGCCGCCCACCCGGACCAGCCGGAAGACCTGCCGCGCGTCGGAGTCGCCGTCGGGCACGTACGACCCGCGGCTGGTCAGGTGCGCGATCTGCAGCATCCGGACCTCGACCCGGTGCCCGGGGGCAGCGGTCGGGGTGGGGCGGTCGAAGACGATGGTCTGCCGCTCGGGGTGCCAGTCGCGGTTGGCGGCCTCGGTGAGGAACCGCCCGGCGACCTCGGTCGAGACCGGCAGCGCCTCCATCGCGGCCAGGAAGCCCTGCACGATCTCCTCGCGCGTTGCCCCGGCCGCCGGCCCGGCCGGCACGTTGACCTGTGACGACGCGGCGGTGGGCGGCTCGTCGACCTCGTGCACCGCACCGCTGGTCGGAACCGACACGCAGCCCGCGAGCACACCGGTCGCCAGCGCACCCACCAGTGCCCCGGCCGCCGGCCGCCGACGCGCGGTCATGGCCGGTCCCCGCGTGTTCCGGCCGCACCGCTGACCGCAGCGGGCGGCTCGGTGGTGCGTCGGTAGGGCTTGCCGACCACGCCCGCCAGGTCGTCGGGCACCAGCGGCAGCGGGGAGCGGCGCAGGTCGTCGCCCGCCCGGCGCGGCAGGGTCAGCCGGAACTGGCTGCCGTTACCCGGCTCGCCCCAGGCCTGCAGCCAGCCGCCGTGCAGCTGGGCGTCCTCGAGCGCGATGGCCAGACCCAGCCCGGTGCCGCCGCCGGTGCGCGCCCGCGCCGGGTCGGCCCGCCAGAACCGGTTGAACACCAGCGCGGCCTCGCCCGCCTTCAGCCCGATGCCGTGGTCGCGGACGGCGATCGCGGCGGCCTCGTCGTCGGCGGCGACGAGCAGATCGACCTGGTCGGTGCGGGCGTGCGCGACGGCGTTGGCCACCAGGTTGCGCACGATCCGCTCGATGCGGCGCGGGTCGGCCTGGGCCAGCGCAGGCCGGGTCAGCGCCCGCAGCGTGATCTCGACCCCGGCGCGCCGGGCCAGCGGGCCGTACCCGGCGAGCACCCGGTCGGCGACCTCGACCAGGTCGATGTCGGCCAGCTCGAGCTGCGCGGCGCCGGCGTCGAACCGGCTGATCTCCAGCAGCTCGGCCAGCAACGACTCGAAGCGGTCCAGCTCGGCCTGCAGCAGCTCGGCGGAGCGGGCGGTCGCCCCGTCGAGCTGGCCGCGGGCGTCGTGCAGCACGTCGGCTGCCATCCGCACCGTCGTCAGCGGGGTGCGCAGCTCGTGGGACACGTCGGACACGAACCGTCGCTGCAGCCGGGACAGCTCCTCGAGCTGCCGGATCTGCCGCTGCAGGCTGGTCGCCATCTGGTTGAACGAGCGGCCCAGCCGGGCGATGTCGTCGTCGCCGCGGACCTGCATGCGTTCCTCGAGCCGGCCGGCCGCCAGCCGCTCGGCGATCCGCCGGGCGAACCGCACGGGGGTCACGACCTGGCGGGTCACCAGCCAGGCGATGCCCGCCAGCAGCAGCACCAGCACGGCTCCGGCGGTCAGCACCGCACGGCTGACCAGCACCAGGGACTGCTGCTGCTCGTCGAGCGGGAACAGATAGTAGAGCGCGTAGGACTCGTTGCTCCCCGGCACCTGCAGCCGGGTGCCGACCGCGATGCCGGCGACATCGTCACGGTTGTCGGTGGGGCCGGTGAACTCGAGGGTGGTGTACGACCACCACGAACCCGACGACGTTCGGACCTTGTCACGCAGCCCCGAGGGGACGCTGTCCGCCGCCAGGGCCGCCGACGACCGCCCGGCCTCCGTGCTGGGGTCGTCGCCCGACAGCGGGCCGGCCAGCACGACCTCGTACGCCGGCGGCGACCCGCTCGCGGCGGCCAGCTTGTCGACCAGCTGCTGGAGCAGCTGACCGGTGCCTGCCTGCGGCTCGCCGGCCGCGTCCAGCTGGGCCTCGGCGTCGGCGAAACCGGCCCGGGCCTGGGCCAGCGAGGCCGTCGTCTTGCTCTCGACCAGACCGTCGGCGATCTGGTTGGACAACAGCCACGCGGTGAGGCTGAGCACGACACCACCGAGCGCGAGGGTGCTCATCACCACCCGGGCCTGCAGCGACACCCGCCACGAGCGGACGACGGCGCGCAGCGGCCAGCCGACGACCCGGCGGGTCGCCGCGAGGGCTCGCGTCACCCGGGAGCGCGCCGCCGGGGACGCGGGCTCAGTCCGTTCCGGCCTTGTACCCGACACCACGCACCGTCACCACGATCTCGGGTGTCTCCGGGTCGTGCTCGATCTTGGAGCGCAGCCGCTGCACGTGCACGTTGACCAGCCGGGTGTCCGCGGCGTGCCGGTAGCCCCAGACCTGCTCGAGCAGCACCTCGCGGGAGAACACCTGCCACGGCTTGCGGGCCAGGCAGACCAGCAGGTCGAACTCGAGCGGCGTGAGGGTGAGCACCTGGTCGCCGCGCTTCACGCTGTGCCCTGCGACGTCGATGCTGAGGTCGCGCAGGGTGATCTGTTCGGGGGCCGGGTCGTCGGTGCGCCGCATCCGGGCGCGGATCCGCGCGACCAGCTCCTTGGGCTTGAACGGCTTGACCACGTAGTCGTCGGCGCCGGACTCCAGCCCGACCACGATGTCGACGGTGTCGGTCTTGGCGGTCAGCATCACGATCGGCACGCCGGACTCCGCGCGCAGCGCCTTGCACACGTCGATGCCGTCCATGCCGGGCAGCATCAGGTCGAGCAGCACGACGTCGGGCCGGTACTGGCGGAACGCCGACATCGCCTTGTCGCCACTGCTGCAGACCAGGGGCTCGAAACCCTCGCCACGCAGCACGATGGTCAGCATCTCCGCGAGGCTGGGGTCGTCGTCGACCACCAGCACCCGCCCACGCCCGGTCACCGCCGGGGCGCCCCCGCTCTCGGTCTGCACGCAGGTCAGGGTACGCCGCGCCGGCGGCTCAGCCGCGCCTCAGTAGCGGTACGCGTCCGACTTGTACGGCCCGGCGACGTCGACACCGAGGTATCCGGCCTGGTCGGCGGTCAGCTCGGTGAGCCGCACGCCGAGGGCACCGAGGTGCAGCCGCGCGACCTCCTCGTCGAGGTGCTTGGGCAGCGTGTGCACGCCGACGGGATAGTCGGCGGCCTTGGTGAACAGCTCGATCTGGGCCAGCACCTGGTTGGTGAACGAGTTCGACATCACGAACGACGGGTGGCCGGTCGCGTTGCCGAGGTTCAGCAGCCGGCCCTCGCTCAGCACGATCACCGTGTGGCCGTCGGGGAAGGTCCACATGTCGACCTGCGGCTTCACCGTCTTGCGGACGATGTCGGGGACCTGCTCCAGCCCGGCCATGTCGAGCTCGTTGTCGAAGTGGCCGATGTTGCCGAGGATCGCCTGGTGCTTCATCCGGCCCATCTGCTCGGCCGTGACCACGTCCTTGTTGCCGGTGGCGGTGATGACGATGTCCGCGTCGCCCACGACGTCGTCGAGCGTGCTGACCTGGTAGCCGTCCATCGCGGCCTGCAGCGCACAGATCGGGTCGATCTCGGTGACGATGACGCGGGCACCCTGGCCGCGCAGCGACTCGGCGCAGCCCTTGCCGACGTCGCCGTAGCCGCAGACGACCGCGACCTTGCCGCCGATGAGCACGTCGGTGGCGCGGTTGATCCCGTCGATCAGGGAGTGCCGGCAACCGTACTTGTTGTCGAACTTCGACTTCGTCACGGAGTCGTTGACGTTGATCGCGGGGAACAGCAGGGTCCCCTCGCGGAACCGGTCGTACAGGCGGAGGACGCCGGTCGTCGTCTCCTCGGTCACGCCGCGCACGCTCGCCGCGATCTCGCGGAACCGGTTCGGCGTCTCGGCCACCGAGCGGGTGAGGACGTTGAGGATCTCCTTGAGCTCGGCGTTGTCGGTGGTGTCCGGCGACGGCACCTCGCCGGCCTTCTCGTACTCCACCCCGAGGTGGACCAGCAGCGTGGCGTCGCCGCCGTCGTCGAGGATCATGTTGGGCGCTTCGCCCTCGGGCCAGGTGAGCGCCTGCTCGGTGCACCACCAGTACTCCGCCAGCGACTCGCCCTTCCAGGCGAAGACGGGCACCCCCTGCGGGTCGTCGGGCGTGCCGTCGGGCCCGACGACGACCGCGGCCGCCGCGTGGTCCTGGGTGGAGAAGATGTTGCAGCTCGCCCAGCGGACGTCGGCGCCGAGTGCGAGCAGGGTCTCGATCAGCACGGCGGTCTGCACGGTCATGTGCAGCGAGCCGGTGATCCGTGCGCCGGCGAGCGGGCGGTCACTGCCGTAGCGCTCGCGCATCGCCATCAGGCCGGGCATCTCGTGCTCGGCCAGTGAGATCTCGGTGCGTCCGTAGTCGGCAAGCGCCAGGTCGGCGACCTTGTGGTCGACAGTCATCGGTGTCCTTCGTCGGTTGCAGCGGTACGTGCAGCGGTGGGTGCAGCGGTAGGTGCAGCGGGTCAGCCCGTCGGTCCCAGGGTAGACGCGCGAAACAGTACGCCGTCGCCGGTGCCCACGGAGACCTCCAGGGGTCCGGTGCCCGCCCCCACCAGCGCACCGTGACCGGCCGCGATGCCGACGGTCGCCCCGCTCGTCTCCCGGCCGGACCGCACGGTCACCGAGCCGGACCCGCACAGCAGCAGCGACCGCACCGGCAACGGGTCCAGCACCGCTGCACCGGAGACGACGCCGAGCCGGAGCCTGCCGTCTGGGGCGGTGACGACCTCCTCGGCGCCCTCGCGCGCCGGGGCCAGCAGCAGCGGCGCCCGGGTGCCGAGGTGCTGGAGGAACCGGTAGGTGTCGACGGGCTTGGCCGTGAGCCCCGCCCGCAGCGTGGTGTCGGCACTGGTCTGCACCTCGACGCCACACCCGGACACGTGCAGGTGCGGGCAGCCCGCCGGGCACCACAGGGTCTGCCCGGGCGCCAGCTCGTGCGGCTGCAGCAGCAGGGTCGCGGCCACCGCGGGGTCGTCGGCATGGGTCGCGGTGACCCGGCGGGCCGGGCCGAGGCCCGGCGCGTCGCCGGCGGTGTCGGCAGCCAGGACCTCCGCGAGCCCGGCGGACAGGGCGCGGCCGGCGGCGAGCACCGCGCCGAGCGCGGTGCGGACGTCCCCGCCGCGAAGCGCCGTCACCACCGGCTCCCAGCCCGCCAGCCCGGCCAGCCCGATCCGGTCCAGCACCTGCAGCGCGTCGGCGGGCGGGCGCAGGCCGGACAGCGAGGAGAAGGGGGTGAGCGCGTACAGCAGCTCGGGCTTGCCCCGCGGGTCGGCGAAGCCCGCCAGCCCGGCGGCGTACCCCAGGGCGGCTGCCTCGTCGTCGGGGTGCAGCTGCAGGGAGAGCGGCGAGGCGACGGTCAGCAGCTTGACGAGCACGCCGAGGGCTGGCGCGCCGGCGGCGGCCAGCAGCTCGTCGAGGGGCGTGCCGTCGGCGGTGAGCGCCCCGCGGCCGGGGTAGCCGCCGATCCACAGCTCGGCCACCGGACGCCCGTCCGGCTCGGTGCCGAGCAGCGCCGGGATCGTCGCGGGATCCCCCCACGCCCGGTGCTCCAGCCGGGGGCGCAGGGCGAAGAGTCCGGGGAAGGCGTCGGCCGGCGGCCCTGTGGTCACAGGTCCTCGGGCGGTCGGCCGAGGCCCACCCCGAGGTAGGCGGCGGCGTAGGAGCCGGTGGCCAGCAGCGAGCCGTAGCGAGCGATGGCGCCACCGGCCGTCCCGGTGACGGTGTGCACCCGTACGCCACGCGACTGCGCCGCCGCCACCAGCCGGCCGCGCTGCTCGCGGACGACCGGCGCGTCGTCGCCGTCGGCGAGCACGACAAGCGCCGGCCGGGTGCTGCCGACCGGGTCGGCGAACGGGTCGGCGAAGGGGTCAGCCGGAGGAGCAGCGGTCAGCACCGGCAGCAGGTGGTCGGCATCGGCGGCGAGCGCGGCCCGGCCGGACGAGCGGCGCAGCGCCTCGGCGACCCGACGCGCCGCCCGGGCCGCGAGCACGGTGCCGCCCCACACCAGCGGGATGACGTCGGCGAGCGCGATCGCGATCTCCTTGGCCGGGTTGCCGGCGAGGTCGCGGAAGGGCGAGCAGGTCACGGCCACCTCGTCCAGAGCCGCGGCGACGGCGTCGGGATCGACCTCGGGTCCCAGCGCGAGCCGGTGCAGCGCCGCGAGCACGGCGACCGCCACGGCCAGGCTGTCGTCGGTCACCGTCGGCAGCAGCGTCGTCTCCCGGCCGGCAGCGAGCTCGGCCAGCGGGGCGTGCGCGGGGCACGCCACCAGCAGCGTGCAGCCACGCCGAGCCGCCTCGGCCACCGCGGTGGTGGCCGCCTCGTCGCCGCTGGTCGGGGCGAGCACGACCACGATGTCGTGCGCGCCGGTCCAGCCGGGCAGTCCCGGCCCGGGCCAGGCCACGAACGGGACCGGGCACCACGGCTCCAGGACGGCACGCAGCAGCCGCGAGTCGGCACCTGCCACGACCAGTGCGCGGTGCCGCGGACCGCCGCCGAGCCCGGCCACGGCCTCCGCCGTCGAGTCGACCTCTCGGCGCACCCGGGCTCCACCCTCCGCCAGCCGCCGCAGCACGGGGTCGACGGCCGTCAGCGCGACCTCGTCGTCGAGCAGGGACTCGTCGAAGAGCTCACCCGCCATCGGGCGACCCCGCAGCCTGGTCGGGCTGCGGCCGCCTTGCCTCGTCGACCAGCAGCACCGGGATGTCGTCGCGCACCGGGTAGGCAAGCCCGCAGCCGGTGCACACCAGCTCGGCGGCCTCGTCGTCGACCCGCAGCGGCGAGCGACAGTCGGGGCAGGCCAGGATGGCCAGCAGGTCGTCGTCGATCCTCATGCCGTTCCTTCCCCGCGCACGAGGGACTCGACCTCGTCGCGCACCCTGATCATGGTGGCGGCGTCCACACCCTCGACGTTGAGGCGCAGCAACGGCTCGGTGTTCGACGCCCTCAGATTGAACCACCAGCCGGCATGGCTCACGGTCAGCCCGTCGAGCTCGTCGGTGCCCACGCCGTCGGCTGCGGCCCAGCGCTCCCCGACCGCGGCCACCGTCGCCACGGGATCGGTGACCCGGTGGTTGCGCTCCCCCGATGCCACGTAGCGCTCGTACGGTGCGAGCAGCCCGGACAACGGCAGCGCCGACTCGGCGAGCGCTGCCAGGACGTGCAGCGCCGCCAGCAGCCCGGAGTCGGCGTACCAGAAGTCACGGAAGTAGTAGTGCCCCGAGTGCTCGCCACCGACGACCGCGCCGCTGCGGGCCATCTCGGCCTTGATCAACGAGTGGCCGACGGGTGTGCGGACCGGCACCCCCCCGTGCTCGCGGACCACCTCCGGCACCGCCCGCGAGCAGACCACGTTGTGCACGACCCGCGCCCCGGGCTCGGTGGCCAGGGCCCGGACCGCGATCAGCCCCGTCACCGCCGACGGCGACACCGGGTCACCGCGCTCGTCGACGACGAAACAGCGGTCGGCGTCGCCGTCGAAGGCCAGCCCGACGTCGGCGTCGTGGGCGCGGACCGCGGCCCGAAGGTCGGTCAGCGTGGCCGGGTCCAGCGGGTCCGGCGGGTGGTTCGGGAACGTGCCGTCGAGCTCGAAGTACACCGGCACCAGATCGATGTCGAGCGGCCCGAGCACCACCGGCACGGTGTGCCCGGCCATCGCGTTGGCGGCGTCGACGACGACCCGCAGCCGGCGGCCGGCGAGCGGGGCGAGCGCACGCAGGTGCGCGGCGTAGTCGCCCAGCACCTCCCGCTGCAGCACGCTGCCCCGCTGGCCCGCCGACGGTGCCGATCGTGCCGGCGGTGGCCGGTCCAGCCGCGCCTGCGCGGAGCGCTGCACCTCGACGAGGCCGGTGTCGCGGCCGACCGGCCGGGCGCCGCTGCGGCACAGCTTGAGCCCGTTGTACGCCGCCGGGTTGTGGCTGGCCGTGACCATCACCCCGGGGTGGTCCAGCCACCCGCTGGCGAAGTAGAGCTGGTCGGTCGACGCCAGGCCGATGTCGACGACGTCGAGCCCGGCGCTCGTCACCCCGTCGACCACGGCGGCGGCGAGCTCGGGCGACGAGGTGCGGACGTCACGCCCCAGCACCACCGGCCCGGCCTTCGCGCCGGATCCACGAGCCTCCGCGACGAGCAGGTCGGCGAAGCCCGCCGCGAGGGCGCCCACCTCGGCCGGTCCGAGGTCGGCGGGCACCAGACCGCGCACGTCGTAGGCCTTGACCACCCGGTCCAGCGCGCCCACCCGGGCGTCAGCCGTCGGTCGAGCGCAGCACCCGCAGGTGCCCGCGCCGGCCGACCTCGACCGCCTGGCCCACGGGCTGGCCGTCCTCGCCGGGCGGCAGCGGACGGGCCGCCTCGCGCACCGCGTCGGCGAGAGCGAGCAGGTCGTCGCCGCTCGGGCCGCCGGCCGACGGGTCCGGCGCCAGCCGCACGACCTCCCAGCCGCGCGGCGCGGAGAGTCGCTCGGAGTGCGCGTCGCACAGGTCGTAGCTGTGCGGCTCGGCGTACGTGGCCAGGGGCCCCAGCACAGCGGTCTGGTCGGAGTAGACGTAGGTGAGCGTCGCCATGGCCGACCGGGTGCACGCGGTACGCGAACAGCGGCGGCGAGAACTCACCCGCCGACGGTAGCGCCGCCCCGGCCGCTGCGCGGACCGCCGCGCCGACCTGCGCTCTAGGCTCGGCCCGTGGAGGCGGAGGGTCCGGCGCCCCGGCCGGCCGAGCGACGAGGCGGCCGGCGACGCGACCGGCACGGCAGGGGGCTGCGCGGACCGCTCGCACTGCCCGGCCCGCTCAACCCCGACGGCCCGGCGCTGTCGACATCGCCCGCGGCCGCGTTCGACGACGTCGTCGCGACGGCCGTCGAGCGGTTGCGCGGGCACCTGCCGGGCGACCTGGACGCGGTGGAGTTCGGCGTGGAGGAGACCCCACTGCTGCCCGCCGACTGGGCCGGGCCGGTGCCCCTCGGCACCCACCGGGCAGGCGGGCGCGCCGGGACCGCTCGGGTCGTCCTCTACCGGCTGCCGGTGACCCAGCGGGTCCGCGGCCGGGTGGAGACCGCGGCTCTCGTGCTCGACGTGCTGGTCGAGGAGCTCGCCGACCTGCTCGGCCGCGACCCGGACGACGTCGACCCGCGCCCGGCCGTCTGAGCCCGGCTCACGGGGCCACCGACGGTACGAGCGTCGGCGCATCGACCCGCTCGAGCCCAGGGTCGAGCGGCAGGATCGCCACCCGGCCGTCGGGTGCGCGCAGCACGGCCGCGCCGAGCAGTACCGACCCGCCGCGACGACCGGCCGGCTCCGCGACGAGGTACGCGGTGTCGCGCAGCTGCTCAGCGGTGAAGTCGAGGTCGTCTCGTGGGTCGACCAGCAGGCCCGTGCCGGGGGCGACGCTTACGTCGCCGGAGGCGGTCTCGGTGCCGTCGGCGTCGTAGCCGGTGATGGTGACGTTCGCGGCCCCGGCCGCACCATCGTCGCCCTCGCTCGCCGGCGCCGCCGGGGCGGCGAGCTGGAGCCGCACCTCGATGTCGTCCGTGCTGTCGCCGAGGTCCAGCGGCACCACCGCCGGCGCGGTGAGCTCCGGGGCGCCCGCGGTGTAGGCGACGTCGCTCCCGCTGGCCACCCGCACCGCCGCGGTGACCGGGGTGGACGCCTCGACGAGCACCGCCGCCCCGTCACCGATGTCCTCGGGCAGCGGGACGGACGCGACGCCCGAGGCGGGCAACGAGACCTGCGCGTCCTTGCCGGTGGGGACGAACGTGCCGGTGTCGTCGACCACCGCGATGTCGACCGGGGTCACGCTGTCGGTCGGGTTGGCCAGTACCAGCCGCGAGCGCGGCCCGGCGTCGACGACGCCCGGCAGCAGCAGCCGGGTCGACGGACTGACACCCGGTGCCAGCCAGTCGCTGCCCAGGCTGTCGACGCCGCCGGACCAGTCGTCGGCGACGGCAGCGACCACCCGGCCCTGGGTCGCGTCGACCTCGACGGCCACCTCCTCGGTACCGGCGACCAGCCCGCCGAGGGGCAGGGTCACGACCTCCCCCGCGCGTACCCGCACCCCCTCGGTGCCCACCGTGTCGGCCACACCCTGCTCGGTGCGCAGGACGACGTCGACGACGGCCTCCGAGGCGTCGACGTTGGACAGCACCAGCGTGCTCTCCCGCTCGGTGCTGCTGCCGGCCCCGGTGAACCACCACTGGCGTGCCGGCGCGTCGCAGCGCTGCACGGCCAGGCCGGCCCCCGCCTCAGGAGGGAAGGTCTGGCCGGTGAAGGCGGCCGCGCCGGCTCCCAGCGCGCCGGACGACTCCACCACCAGGTCGGCGGCGTCGGCCATGCTGAGCCGCCCGGTGACCCACGGGCCCGGTTGGTCGGTCTCGGCCACCGTCGTCCCGCCCGTACCGCCGGTGCGTGCCACGACTGTCCCCCGGCGGTCGTTGCCTCCACCGTCGGGCGCGACCACGGCCACGTCGGTCGGCGCGCCCGGGCTGTCGGCTCCGGTGTCGGCCCCCAGCGGGAACGCCGGGCACGCGAGCGCTCCGGCGCTCACCAGCCGGCTGCCGGGCTCGGCGGCGGGCTCCAGCTCGGCGGGCGGACGCAGGTCCGCGACCACCAGCGCCGCGGCGGCCACCGCCAGCGGGAGCAGCCCGGCGAACCCGATCAGCCGGGCCCCCGGCCCCGGGCCGACCGCGACGGTCGTGCGGTCCGCGGGCTCACGAGCGCCTCCGCCGGGTCGGCGCGGCGAGGACCAGCAGCACCGCGAGGCCGGCGCACTGGGCGGCCACCCACCAGCCGCGCCAGGTGTGGTGCTCGACCTCGACCCGCACGTCGTCTCCGGCGTCCACCTCGAAGCTCGGCTGGTCGGCGGACCCGCCGGCGGCTGGGTCGGCCCCGATCCGGGTCCCCTCGACCACCGCGCTCCAGTCGGGGTCGGGCCCGGCCGCCACGACCAGCCGGCGCGGCTCGTCGGCGCCGGGCAGGACGACCGTCCACGGCGGTGAGCCGTCCGCGGCGGCTGACTCCAGGTCGAGCGGCTCGCCGGCGGCGTCGGCCCCGGACGTGGCCAGCAGCTGACCGGTGGGCACGTCCAGCTGCCAGGCCCGGTCACCCTCGGGCGCGCCGGCCCGGACCAGGCCTGGTGCCGTGTCCAGCGCGGCCGCGACGTCGGGGTCGACGGGCGCGGGCGCGTACACGTAGCCGACGCCCTGCCCGGCCAGGGTGGACGCGCTGTCGGTGCGCGGCGAGACCAGCAGATCGGCGAGCGTCGCGGTCACCACCTCGGACCCGGCCGCCCCTGCGAACGGTTCCTCGCCGGTGTGCCAGCCGTCAGCGCGCACAACGGTGACGCCGAGGCCGTCGTCCGCGGCCCCCTCGAGCACGACCGTGGCGACGTGCGCGCCCGAGATCGCGTCCTCGGCCATGTACGACGGGACCGCCTGCGGTGCGTCTCGGCGCAGCGGGCCGTCGAGGCCGTCCGACACCTGGACCGACAGTGCGAGCACCGGCCCCACGGCCGCGGCGATCGCCACCAGGGCCACCAGCGGCTGACTGAGGCCGAAGCTGCGGCCGGCGAGCCGCGCGCGCAGGTCCGCCGCACCGGCCGCCGCGGCGACCAGCACCCCGCCCCACCAGACGACCAGGCAGAAGCCGACCCAGACCGGCGCCTGGCCGGGGTCGAGCGTCACCACCCGCCCCGATCCCGCCGCGGCGGCAGCCAGGCCGGCGGCGGCGACGCACCACGCCGGGAGCACGACGTGCCGCACGTCGGCGCGGGCCAGCGCCAGCACGGCACCGACGACGACGCCCGCCAGCAGCCACGGCGTCACCACGCCACCCGGACCGCCGGGCTGGCCGAGGGCGAGCTCGGCCGTCGTGGGCTGCAGCAGGCCGACGCCGGCGTCGGCCAGACCCGCCTCCCACCACCAGGCGGCCGGGTCACGGAGCCGCTCCAGCAGCCACCAGGGCGCCACTGCCCAGGGCACCCCGAGGACCACCAGGAAGGACACGACGGCGCCGCCGGGACGTACCGGCGTCGCCGGCCGGAGGGCGACCAGGAGCGGGCCGAGGCCGATGAGCAGCGCGAGCGGGTACGCGACCGGCACCAGGGCCACCAGCACACCGAGCGCCAGCCCGGCCCGAGCCCGGCGCGTCCACAGCACCAGCCGGGTGTCGGTGTCGCGGCGCCAGCGCCCGAGGTCGACGAGAGCGGCCGCCACCAGCGGCAGCCAGACGGTCGCAAGGACCGTGCCGAGCCGGCCCTGCGCCAGCGCGCCGGTCAGCAGCGGGGTGCAGCCGTAGACCGCGGCCGCCCAGATCCGGGACGGGGTCGCCAGCCCGAGCCGGCGGGCCAAGCCGTACCCGGTCAGCGCTGCGAGCGGGGCCGAGAGCAGCAGCAGCAGCGAGACGAGCAGCCCGGCGTGCCCGAGCGTCACGACGCCCAGCACGGCGAGCAGCAGCGCGTAGGCGGGCGCGTCGGCGCTGGTTCCCACCCCGACGGGGTGCCAGGACGCGAGATAACCCGCCCACCACTGCGACCCGCCTGCCGGCGCGGGCAGCAGCGCACCGCCCTGCAGCTGGCCGGCGCCGCCGAGCAGGTCGCGCAGCACCACGAGGGTGAGGATGGTGAGCAGCAGCACGGTGCCGGCCCACGGGTGGGCGGCCAACCGGTCGAGCGGACCGGGCTCGGGCGCCAGCGACTCGGCCTCCTCGGCCACCGGCCCGGTCTCGACCACCCGTGCCCTCGGGACCGTCGTCGATCGTGCCCCGAGCAGTCCGGTCACCACCTCCGCGACCGACGCAGCGCCCGCGCGATAGGGATGCCAGACGGACGGCAGCAGCCGGCGCACCGCCGAGGGAGGGATCCGCGCGGTGCGCCGGCGGGCCCGACGGAGCCGGGCCAGCCGCAGCGGCCGCGCATAGACCGAGGCAACGGCCCGCAGCTCGTCCCAGGCCTCGCCCGGAGCCTTCACCAGCAGCAGCCCGAGCGCACGCAGCAGGGAGCCGAGGAAGAGCCGGACCAGCTGGACCGGGAGCACGGTCCGCCGGCAGTTGGCGAGCAGCACCAGGAGCGCGGTCCGGCGCCGCTCACGGCGGGGCCGCCCCGACACGGCGCCGTCGGAACGGCGGCCGCGGGTCGCGGCCTCGACGTGGAAGACCATCGCGTCGGGCGCGACCCGCACCCGGTGGCCTGCCCGGTTCGCCCGCCAGCCGAGGTCGAGGTCCTCGCCGAGGCCCAGGGCGGCATCGAGCCCGTCCAGCTCGCCCCAGACGTCGGCCCGGACGAGCATCCCGGCGGTGCCGACGGCGAGCACGTCGCGCGCCGCGTCGTGCTGACCCTGGTCGGGCTCGCCCGGCTCCAGGCCGGTCTCGCGGCGGCCGGTCCCGCCGAGCGTGACACCCACCTCGACCAGGCGGCGCAGCGACGGCCACTCCCGGACCTTGGGGCCGACGACGGCCACGTCGGGTGCCGTCGTGGCCTCCCGCACCAGGCACTCCAGTGCCTCGGGGGCCGGTGCGCTGTCGTCGTGCAGCAGCCAGATCCAGCCGTCGCGAGGAGCGGCCCGCCGGGACAGCCCCTCGGCGACGGCGTCGGCGTACGGGGTCGTGCGAGGCAGCGACAGCACGTCGTCGGCGCCGAAGGCTTCGGCGAGGATCCGCGCGGAGTCGTCGGTGCTGCCGGTGTCGACGACGACCCACGCGTCGGGCATCCGGGTCTGGGCGCCGAGTGCGGTGAGCACCTGCGGCAGCCAGGCGGCGCCGTCGTGGCTGACCAGGACCGCGGTGACGTGGCCGTCGCCGCCGGAGGGTTCCCGGCGGTGGGACGAGCGGTGGGACGAGCTGGGGGACGAGCTGGGGGACGAGCGGGGCGGGGTGCGGCCGGCGACATCAGTCATGCGCGGCGGCACCTTCAGTCGGGCCAGTCGGACCGGTGGAGCCGGTCGGGCAGCGGGCAGGAGCCCGGTCACTGTAGCGACCGGGCCTCCCCTACCCGGGAGCGGTCAGACTGCGCGCTTCTTCAGCTTGCGCCGCTCCCGCTCGGACAGACCGCCCCAGATGCCGAAGCGCTCGTCGTGCCCCAGGGCGTACTCCAGGCACTCGGCCTGGACGTCGCAGGTGAGGCACACCCGCTTGGCCTCTCGGGTGGAACCGCCCTTCTCGGGGAAGAACGCCTCCGGGTCGGTCTGGGCGCAAAGCGCCCGCTCCTGCCACAACAACTCGTTCTCGGCCTCGCCGTCGAGCACCTGGAAGTCCCGCACGGTCTGCCTCCTCGACCCTCGTGCCTGCCGCCGGTCCTGCTGACGCGACTGCCGGCCATGCCGTGCGTCGAGGTACGGGTTCGCGGTGCCCGTACCGAGTGACACGGTTGGAATTACATGCCTGTCAATGCACGCTCGTCAAGCCGAATGGTGGTATCGGGGTCGATCGTCGTAGCCGGGAGGCGCGACAGAACGGGCGCAGGTGGCGCAAACCGGGGCGTCTCGGGCGGTGCTGCGAGCTCCGCGCCGGTGTCAGACGGCCAGGATCAGGCCCAGCATCAGGCCCGGGATCAGGCCCGGGATCAGGCCCGGGATCAGGGCCGGGATCGGGGCCGGGATCGGGGCCGGGATCGGGGCCGGGATCGCGGCCGGGGTCAGGTGGCCGGCGGGCGCCAGATCGGCCGGTCGTCGTCGTCCTCGTCGTCGTCCTCGTCGAGGCCGGTGGGCGCCGGCTCGGGCACGGGCTCGGACTCGGGCTCGGGGAGCGGCTCGGGCACCGGCTCCGGCTCAGGGACCGGTTCCGGGGCAGGGACCGGCTCCGGGGCAGGGACCGGCTCCGGGGCAGGGACCGGGTCCGGTGCAGGGACGGGCTCCGGCTCAGGGACGGGCGCGGGTTCCGGCACCGGCGCCGGCTCGGGGACGGGTTCGGGCAGCGGCTCCGCGGGACGGGCCCACACCGAGGTGTCGACGTCGGGAGCCGGTGTGGCAGACGGTGTCGCAACCGGGGGGTCCGGCGGCACGGCCGCGTGCTGCCCGGTCCCCGACTCGGTACCCGACTCGGTTCCCGAGTCGGCGACTGGGGCGGGCACCGGTGCAGGGGGTGGGGCAGCCGACGGTGCGTACTCCGACGGTGCGTACTCCGGCGGTGCGTACTGCGGCGGGGCGTACGCCGGGGGCGAGGGGTACTGCTGGGACGGCTGCTGGGACGGCGGCTGAGACGGCGGCTGCGACGGGCGACGCTCGGGAGCGGGCAGGGCGCGCAGCCGGGTGAGCACGAACCAGATCGCGGCACCGAGCAGCGCGATCCCGATCAGCATCAGGAAAGTGCCCGACACCTTGCCGGCCCGCGGCAGACCCCCGAGACCGGTGGGGCGGTCGAACGGACCGGTGTCCACGGCCAGCCCGGCCAGCCAGCACAGGACCGCGAGGGCAACCATCGCTGCCAGCAGCCCGAGGGCCGTCAGCGTGATGGGCCGCGCCCACCCGGTCGGCTCGCCGTACGAGACCAGCGCCACCACGCCGACCAGCAGCCCGATCAGCACCGGGCTCACGAACGCGCTGCTCATCTGGCTGGCCTTGTCGGGGAACTCCGACTCGCCCGGGAACAGCAGCACGAAGCTGATCAGCAGCACCAGGCCGCTGTAGCCGAGCAGCACCAGGGCGGCGCGCTCGCGCATCGGCGAGGAGGACAGGCTGGCCACGGGATCTCCCGGTCTCGACGGGTGTCGCAGGTCACGAACCGGGCCAGAGTGCCACAACCCGGGGGGCGCCACTCGCTGTGGCCCGGCCGTGCGCCCGTCCGCGCAGCGGGGAGACTGTGCCCCATGCGGATCACGGCCGTGTCCGGCGGCATCGGCGGCGCGCGGTTCCTGCGCGGCCTGCTGCAGGTGCTGGCTCCCGACGACGAGGTGACGGTCGTCGGCAACACCGCCGACGACATCTGGCTGTTCGGCCTCAAGGTCTGCCCCGATCTCGACACCGTCATGTACACCCTGGGCGGCGGCATCGACGACGAGCGCGGGTGGGGCCGGCTCGACGAGACCTGGCACGCCAAGGAGGAGCTGGCCGCGTACGGGGTCGAGCCGACCTGGTTCGGCCTCGGCGACCGCGACCTGGCGACCCACGTGGTGCGTACCCAGATGCTGCAGGCCGGCTACCCGCTCTCCGAGGTCACCGCGGCGCTGTGCGCCCGCTGGCTCGACCATCTGCGGCCAGCGGTGCGGCTGCTGCCGATGTCCGACGACCGGGTCGAGACCCACGTCGTGGTCGACCGCGACGGCGAGCGGGCGGCGCTGCACTTCCAGGAGTACTGGGTGCGGCTGCAGGCCGCGCCCCCGGTGCGCGACGTCGTCGTGGTCGGGCAGGACGTCAGCCGTCCGGCGCCCGGGGTGCTCGAAGCCGTCGCCGAGTGCGATCTGCTGCTGGTGCCCCCGTCGAACCCGGTCGTCTCGGTCGGCACCGTGCTCGGAGTGCCGGGGGTGCGCGACGCGGTCCGGGCCACCGACGCAGTGGTCGTCGGGGTGTCGCCGATCGTGGGCGGCGCGGCGGTCCGCGGCATGGCCGGCCCGCTGCTGCGCCATCTCGGCGTCGAGGTGTCCGCGGCGGGGGTCGGCGCCTCGTACGGCGCGCGCTCCGCCGGCGGAGTGCTGGACGGCTGGCTGGTCGACGAGTCCGACGCCGAGGCGGTGCCGGTGCTCACCGCTGCCGGGCTGCCCACCCGCGCGGTGCCCCTGCTGATGCCCGACGTGGAGTCGGCCGCCCGGATGGCCACGGCGGCCCTCGACCTGGCGGCCGACCTCGCCGGGTCGGTGGCGCCGTCGTGACGTCGTTGCGGGTGCGCGCCGTGGCGGGGCTGCCCCGGCTGGCCGCCGACGACGACCTGGCCGGGCTGCTGCTGGGCGCGCTGGGTGCGGAGGGTGCAGAGGGCCTGGCTGACGGTGACGTGCTGTGCGTGTCCAGCAAGGCCGTCGCCAAGGTCGAGGGACGTAGGCGCGTCGCCGACCGCGCCGCCGTCGTCGACGACGAGACCGACCGGGTGGTGGCGCGACGGGGTCCGCTGCGGGTGGTCCGGACACGGCACGGCCTGGTGCTCGCGGCAGCGGGCGTCGACGCGTCGAACACCGAGCCCGGGACGGTCGTGCCACTGCCGGTCGACCCCGACGCGTCGGCACGTGCCCTGCGGACGGCCGTCCACGGCCGAGCAGGGCACAACGTGGCGGTGGTCGTGACCGACACCGTCGGGCGCGCCTGGCGGGACGGTCAGACCGACGTCGCCGTGGGCTGCGCCGGGCTCCCCCCGTTGCTCGACCTGGCCGGTGAGACCGACGCCTTCGGCACCGTGCTCGAGGTGACCGCACCCGCGGTCGCCGACGAGGTGGCGGGCGCCGCGGAGCTGGTGCTCGCCAAGGACGGCCTGACCCCGGTCGCGGTCGTGTCGGGGCTCGCCCACCTGGTCCTCCCGGCCGGTGACGACGGGCCCGGGGCGGCGGCCCTGGTGCGTCCCGAGGGCGACGACCTGTTCGGGCTCGGCGCCGCCGACGCGGTGGCCGCCGCCGTCCGCCGCGGTCCCGGCGACGCGCGCGGGTTCGCGTCCGGCCACCCGGACGTCGACGACCTGGTCGCCGCGGCGGCGGCCCCCATCGGCGACGAGCTGCGGGTGGGCGTGCGGCCGGGTGATCGGCCGGGTGATCGGCCGGGCAGCGTCGAGGCCGCGGGTGACGCGCACGCCGCCGGGGCGTTCGGTGAGCGGCTGCGGGTGCTCTGCTGGGCGGTGGGCCTCGACGTCGAGACCGGCCCTGCGGACCCGACCGACAGGACGTGGGTCTGGACGCTGCGCGGCCGTACGTAGACTCTGCGCCCGTGGCCAAGAAGGACAAGAACGCCGAGCGCAACGAGCGCCGCGAGCGGATGGAGCGGATGCGCCGCGAGGCGCAGCGCGCCGAGCGCCGCCGGACGATGACGGTCGTCGCGGTCTGTGTCGTGATCGCCCTGGCCATCGTGAGCGTCACCGGCTGGCAGCTGTACAAGGACCACCAGCGGGAGCAGGAGATCGCCCGGACGCCGCTCACCGACATCGGGGTCGGCACCGATGCGGCCGGCTGCCAGGACGTCCAGACCAAGCCCGCCGAGGGCAGCCAGGACCACATCGCCGCGCCGGAGCCGATCCCCTACGTCGACGCGCCGCCGGCGTTCGGACCGCACCGTCCTGACCCCGCCGAGTTCGCCCGCAAGTTCTACTCCGCCGAAGACCGCCCCGAGGTCGCCACGCTGGTGCACAACGAGGAGCACGGCTACACGGTCCTCTGGTACGACCAGACCGTCGCCGACGACGCCGAGCAGCTGCAGACGGTCGAGGACCTCGCAGCCAGGTTCGACATCGGCGACATGCAGGTCTCGTCGGAGGAGGACCTGCAGGAGTACAACGCGAACAAGTTCCTCGCGGTCCCGTGGAACGTGGGCGACGAGGACGACGGCATGCCCTTCCCCGACGACGCGCACGTGGCGCTGACCCGCTGGCTGGCCGAGGGCGACGACGCCGCCGGGGAGCAGGGTGAAGGGGTCTGGCTCTACTGCGACCAGCCGAGCGGCGCGGTGCTGGAGCAGTTCATGAAGGACTACCCGCAGAGCAACTCGATCGAGCCGAGCGGCCTGTAGCCGACGGTCAGCCCCAGGTCGCGTCGCAGGGAACCGCAGTTCCCGCCGGAGGCTCCGCACCGTCGGCGACGACCCCCTCGTCTCCCACGGCGACATCGACGAGCACGCTGCCGGCGGCGGCCCGCGCCCCCGGGCCCAGCACGGACGCGGTGACCTGCGCCCCCGCATCGACGACGCTGCCGGCCATCAGCACGCTGCCGTCGACCCGCGCGCCAGCGCCAACCGCGACACCGGGGCCGACCGACGAACCCCCCAGCACGAGCGCGCCCGGCGCGATCCGGGCCGTGGGGTCAACCAGCCGTTCCGCGGTCCCGGACGGGCCCGCCGGCGAACGGACCACACCGCGCACCACGTCGGCCGACACCCGCACGAGGGCGGCCGGAGTGCCGACGTCCGCCCAGTACCCGCCACCGCGGAAGCCGACGAGCACCCGGCCGTCGCGGAGCAGCCCGGGGAAGGTGTCTCGTTCGAGCGACACGACCCGCTCCGCGGGGATCGCCGCCAGCATCTCCCGGGAGAAGACGTAGCAGCCGGCATTGACCTGCCGCCCCACCGGGTCCGGCGACTTCTCCAGGAACGCGGTGACCCGGCCGTCGGCGTCGGTGGGCACGCAGCCGAAGGCCCGGGCGTCGGGCACCTCGACCAGGTGCAGCGACAGGTCGGCGCTGGCCCGGTTGAGCTCGCGGACCTGGGCGGCCAGGTCGTGGTCGGACATCTGGTCGCCGTTCAGCACCAGCACCGGTTCGTCGCGGGGACCGTCGAGCAGGTCGAAGCCGGCCCGGGCTCCCCCGCCGGTGCCGAGCGGTTCGGTCTCGGTGGTGTACGACAGCCTCAGCCCCAGCGCGCTGCCGTCGCCCAGCACGGGCGCGAAGTCCTCGGCCCGGTACGACGTCGCGAGAACGACGTGCCGCACCCCGGCGGCGGCGAGCCGGCTGAGCTGGTGCACCACGAACGGCACGTTGGCCACCGGGAGGAGGTGCTTGGGGTGCCGGTCGGTCAGCGGCCGCAACCGCGACCCGAGCCCCCCGGCGACGACGACGGCCTCCATCGGCGGCATCCTCGCACGGCCCGACTACCGTGACGCGGTGCCCGCTCCCCGCCTGCCTACCGACACCGTGCCGGCCCTGCTGGACGCCCTGGTACGTGCCGACCCGAGCCGACCGGCGGTCACCTTCCTGGACCCACCCAGCGGGGCACGGGTCGAGCTGAGCCGGGTCACGCTGGCCAACTGGGTTTCCAAGACCGGCGGCCTGCTGCAGGACGTCGTCGAGGTCGAGCCGGGCGAGCTGGTGCGGCTCGACCTGTCGGCGCACTGGCTGAGCGTGGTGTGGCCGCTGGCCTGCTGGTCGGTGGGGGCGGTGGTGGTCACCCGCGGAGAGACCGACGACACCGACGACACCGACGACACTGGCGCGGACGTGCCGGTGTGCGGCGACGACACCGACCCGGTGGCCGCCGACCGGCTGGTCGTGGTCGGCCTGGGTCCGCTGGGCGGTCGTTCGCGGCGCCCGGTGCCGGCGGGCGCGCTGGATGCCGGCGCCGAGGTGCTGGCGCAGCCCGACCAGCTGGTCCCCTACGACCCGCCGGAACCCTCCACCGCGGCGACGACCGAGCACGACCACGCAGGTCTGCTGGCCGCCGCGCGGGCCCACGCCGCCGGCCTCGGGATGGTCGACGGCACCCGGCTCGCGACCGACGTCGGCCCCTGCAGCGCGCCCGGGCTGGTGACGACCGTGCTCGCACCGCTGGTCGCCGGCGGCTCACTGGTGCTGGTCACGGTGCCCGACCCCGCCGCACTGGCACCGGAACGACCGGACGTGCTGGCCGGATCGCTGGCTGGCTAGGCTCCCCGCTCATGAGCTGGATGGTCACTGGCGGGGCCGGGTACATCGGGGCGCACGTGACGCGTGCGTTCTGCGCCGCCGGCATGGACGTCGTGGTCGTCGACAACCTGTCCAGCGGAAACCCCGACTTCGTGCCCGACCACGTGTCCCTGCACCGCGACAGCGTGCTCGACGGCAACGAGATGGTGCGCATCATGCGCCACCACCACGTCACCGGCGTCGTCCACCTCGCGGGCTTCAAGTACGCCGGGGTCTCCGTGGACCGGCCGCTGCACACCTACGAGCAGAACGTCGAGGGCACCCGCCGGCTGCTCAAGGCGATGCACCAGGCCGGCGTGCAGAACATCGTGTTCTCGTCCAGCGCGGCCGTGTTCGGCACGCCCGACGTCGAGCAGGTCACCGAGGAGACGCCGACCAGCCCGGAGTCGCCGTACGGCGAGAGCAAGCTGATCGGGGAGTGGCTGCTGCGCGACGTGGGCCGGGTGACCGAGCTGCGGCACACCAGCCTGCGCTACTTCAACGTGGTGGGCTCGGCCTACGACGACGTCTACGACGGCAGCCCGCACAACCTGGTGCCGCTGGTGCTCAAGGCACTCACCGAGGGCCGCACCCCGCACGTCAACGGCGACGACTACCCCACCCCCGACGGCACCTGCGTGCGCGACTACCTGCACGTCGGTGACCTCGCCGACGCCCATGTCTCCGCCGCGCGGGCGCTCGCCGAAGGACGTGCGCTGCAGCCGGTCTACAACTGCGGCAGCGGGTCGGGCATGAGCGTCGCCGAGATCATGACGTCCATCGCCCGGGCCACCGGCATCGACTTCACCCCCGAGGTGCAGCCCCGCCGGCCCGGCGACCCCGCGCGGATCGTCGCGTCGGGCGACTTGGCCGCCCGCGACCTGGGCTGGCGGATGTCGTACACGGTCGACGAGATGATGGCGAGTGCCTGGCGGGCGTGGACGACCGCGACGGGTACCGCGACGGGCACCGCCGCACGCTGACGTCAGCCGAGCAGGTCACCCGAGCAGGTCGCCGTCGACCGGTCCGGCACCGATGGGCACCCGCTTGCCCAGTCCGCCGCCGGCCTCGCCCGGCAACAGGTAGAGGCGGTGGCTGGTCGTGTCGCGGGCCACCAGGTCGGGGTCGCCGTCGCGGTCGAGGTCGCCCATGCCGAGCATCAGGTCGTAGCCCCCGAGGTCGGCCACACGGCGCGGCGCGCGCAGGCCGCCGGGACCGTTGCCCGGCCACAGGTACAGGTCGCCGTCGCCGCCGCGCGTCATCAGGTCCGGGGCGCCGTCGGCGGTCCAGCGCCCGACACCGAGCACCCGCCCCACGCCGCCGAAGCCGCTGCCGAGCGGGTAGCCCGAGCCGAGCCCGTCGCGGCCGAGGCCGGGGAACAGCCACAGCGCGCCGCCGGACACCCGGGCGGCCAGGTCGGGCCGGCCGTCACCGTTCCAGTCGCCGAGCGGGGTCAGCAGGGTGCGACTGCCCCAGCCCTCCCAGCCCCCGACCCGCGGACCGAACCGGCCGCCGCCGTGGCCCGGGAACAGCCACATGACGCCGTCCTCGCGGCCCATCAGGTCGCGGTTGCCGTCGCCGTCCCAGTCGCCCACCAGGCGCAGCCACGAGTACGAGGACCAGCGGCCCTTGACCCTGCCTGCGTCGGTCAGCATGGTCGCCTCGGCAGAGCCGGCGAGCAGGTTCAGCCTTTCACCGTCGCGCACCAGCAGGTCGGGCCGGGCGTCGGCCACGACCGAGCGACCGAGTCCGCGCTTCTTGAACGGGCGCTGCGAGGTGGCCGCGATCTCCCGGATCCGGCCGAGCCGGTCGTACAGGTGCTGGCCTGGGCAGGCGGTCGCCGCGGCGTCGCGGTGCCCGTTGATGGCCTTGAAGGCGTGCCCGTCGATGTGCACGGCACCCTTCGGCGCCACGCCGTGCAGGCTCAGCTTCCACGCGTACAGCCGGCCGTACGCCTTGAGCATCGCGTCCGTCGGCTGCGCGGTCTCGTAGTTGCCGATCGCCGACATCGCAAACGACTCCTCGTTGTAGCCGAGGGTGTGGGCGCCGATGACCGGCCGGCCGATGCCGCCCCAGCGGCCCTCCCAGATCCGGCCGAAGCGGTCGACCAGGAAGTTGTAGCCGATGTCGCTCCAGCCACGGCCCTGCACGTGGTAGGCGTAGATGGCCCGCAGGATCGAGGGCACCTCCGCGGCGGTGTACCCGTTGGCGTTGACGGTGTGGTGCACGAAGGAGCCGGTGATCTCG
This sequence comes from uncultured Actinomycetota bacterium, assembly GCA_963785115.1. GTDB lineage: Bacteria > Actinomycetota > Actinomycetes > Propionibacteriales > Nocardioidaceae > JACCWP01. The sequence goes on along the minus strand of CAWATY010000005.1, from coordinate 147,612 downwards.
CCGTAGCCGGCGAACCCGTCGCGGATCGACTCGTCGGCGCCCCACTGGGCCCGCGAGTAGATCGCCGGCCGCCGGGTCGCCTGCCCGTTGCCGTCGGTCTTCGGGTACGCGGGCCGGCCGAGCCGGCTCTCGGAGTCGGCGGGATCGACGGTGTCGGGGTCGACGGTGTCGGGGTTGACGATCACCAGGGTGAGCCCGCTCGGCGCCCTGCCCCCGGCCGGTGCCACCAGGCGGAGCTGGACGCGGTCGACGTCTCCGACGACGTACGGGTCGGTGCCCGGCCGCGAGCGCTCGGCCTCGGCGGTCCCGGGGTCGGGGCCGTGCTCCGCGTCGACGTGCAGCCCGGTCCAGGCCGACCAGGCACCGTCGACGAGCGTGCGTACCTCGGGCTCCACCGCGGGGGTCGCCGCGGTCGGGTCCCAGACGACGCCGACGGTGGCGTACCCGCGTGCGGGCAGCGAGCGTGACAGCGCGACCAGCCCGGTCAGCGCGCGGGCGCCCTGTTCGGCCCGCAGTGCGTCCGCGGCGGCACGGTCGACGCCGGTGACCGGCACCTGGCGGACGGCGGCCCGGACCGGTCCGGTGGCCAGCCCGCCGGAGACCGCGACGGCCCTGCCCGTTGGGGCGCTGGCAGCGCCGGCACCCGCTGTCGGGGCGCCCACGACGAGCAGCGCACCCGCCAGGACCAGGACGAGCGGCGGCACGACGACGAGCGGTGCCGCGGCGGCACGCCGGCACGGGTGGGCGAGGCGGTTCGGGCGCATGGGAGTCCCTCGGGGACGACGTCACTGACGTCACGACCATCACACCCGTCACAGCGGATGGTCGCGCAGCCACACGGAACTACAGCCATGTGACCGACCCCCGGCTCACCCGCTCAGAACTCGCCGGCGTCGCCGTCCTCGTCACCGGGGTCGTCGGCGTCGTACTTGAGGTAGTGGATGGCGTCCTGCACGGCGCCGTCGAAGCCGAGCCGGCCCTTCTCCAGCACGATCGCCCGGGTGCACAGCCGCTTCACCTGTGCGGTGTTGTGCGACACGAACACGATCGTGCGGCCCTCCTCGCGGACCTCGGCGATCTTCTTCAGGCAGCGCTTCTTGAACGGCGGGTCACCGACCGCGAGCACCTCGTCGATGATGAAGATGTCCGACTCGGCCTGCACGGCGATGGAGAAGCCCAGCCGGGCGAACATCCCGGACGAGTACTGCCCGACCGGGGAGTCGAGGAACTGCCCGATCTCGGCGAACTCCACGATCTCGTCGAACTTGCGGTTGATCTCGGCCTCGGTCATGCCGAGGATCGCGCCGTTCAGGTAGATGTTCTCCCGCCCGGTGAGTTGGTTGTGGAACCCGGCGCTGAGCTCGATCAGCCCGGCGATCCGGCCACGGGTGAGCACCTGGCCGTGGTCGGGGCGCATCACCCCCGAGACCAGCTTGAGCAGCGTCGACTTGCCGGAGCCGTTGAGACCCATCAACCCGATCGCCTCGCCCTGCTGCACGGTGAACGACACGTCGTCGAGCGCGAGGAAGGTGGGGTTGCGGTCCTGGCCCTTGGCCTTGCGGACCAGCCGCTGCTTGAGGGTGCGGGCGTTGAGCAGCGTGAACTGCTTCGAGACGTTGTCGACGACGACGGACTCGCTCACGTCAGAGCCTCTCGGCGAAGCGGGTCTCGAGCCGGTGGAACAACCACTGCGCCAGCACGACCAGCACCAGGCAGGCGCCCAGCGTGACCAGCCCGCGGGTGAACAGGTGGTCGGGGATGCCGCCCTCGTCCGCGGGGTCGGTCAGCGAGGGCACCCAGAACGCCTGCTGGTTGAGCATGACTGCCGGTGCGACCGGGTTCATCAGGTAGAGCTGCTCACCCCACCCGGGCAGCGTGTCCTGCACCAGGGTCCAGGGGTAGATCATCGGCACCGACCAGCGCACCACGATGTTGATCGTGTCGACGAAGTTGCCGAAGTCGCGGAAGAAGACGCACAGCGCGCTGAAGGCCAGCGCGATCGCCAGCGAGAACGCCGCGAGGATGAGGTAGGCCAGCACACCGGCACCGATCGCGTACGCGTCCGGCGACCAGCCGACGATCAGGCAGGCGCCCAGCATCACCACGTACTGCGGGATCAAGTGGTAGCCGGTGACCAGCAGCGACGCCACCGGGAACATCTCCCGGGGCACGTTCATCTTGCGCACCAGCGACTTGTTCTTCAGCACCGATTTCGTGCCCGACGTCAGCGTCTCGTTGAACGACGTGATGAACATCAGGCCGGCGAAGATGTGCAGCGGGAAGTTCTCGACCGAGTCGCGCAGCCCGAGCAGGGTGCCGATCACCAGGAAGTAGACGAAGAACCGGATCAGCGGCTTCACGTACGACCACGCGAAGCCGAGCAGCGAGGCCTGGTAGCGGACCCGCAGCTCCTTCTGCACCAGCAGCTTGAGCAGGTAGCGGCGCTTGAAGACGCCGAACAGACCGGTGGTGTCGCCCGGTGGCCTCAGCGGACCCAGCCGGTCCTCCGCGGTGGCGCCGGGGACCACGGCGGTCACGAGGCGCCCTCACCTGCCGGGCCGCCCGAGCGGACGCTCGGGGCGAACGGCGGGCGCACGGCCTCGAACGTCTCCTCCCACTCCTCGAGGGAGGTGAGGCCGGGCAGCGCCTCACGGTAGCGGGCGGCCAGCGACGGCCACTCGCGCAGGAACCGCTCGTGGATCCGCACTGTGCGGGCCAGCAGCCGACGGAACGCGTCGGGGTCGCGCTGGTACCACGACGACGCGGTGCCGTCGGTCGTGGACACGATCGCGCCGTCCAGCGAGGCGAGCCGGAACCAGCGGGCGTCGCGGGCGGTGACCATTGCCTCGGGATGCGAGCGCGCGAGCGAGCGGACCGGACGGAGCTGGCGCAGGGCGCCGCGGACCGCGGCGATGGTGGCCCCGATCTGACCCTCGGGGTCGCCGGGCTCGCGCCCCTTGCGCGGCGGCTTGGCGCGCCGCGGTGGCGGGAAGGCGGTGGGATGCGGCTTGGCCTGCGCGTCGGTGTGCGTGGCCCGCATCTCCCTGACGTCGCCGAGCTTGGTGACGATGTCGGGGTGCAGCCGCTCCGGCCCGGCCAGCACGTCCTCGAGAGCCTGCAGCCGGAGCTCGGCGGTCGAGTACTGCATCGCCAGCAGGTGCTTGACCTGGTGGTTGAAGCTCTCCCGGACCAGCCGGCCGCCGAACTGGTACGGCGAGTGCAGCAGCGCCGCGACCGTCCGGTTGCGCTGGTGGAAGTAGGCCTGCCAGTCCAGCGCGTCGTTCTTGTCGGTCCACGGCACGTGCCACACCGCGACGCCCGGCATCGACACGGTCGGGTACCCGTGCGCGGCGGCGCGGATGCCGTACTCGGCGTCGTCCCACTTGATGAACAGCGGCAGCCCGAGCCCGATCTCCTCGACGACCTGGCGCGGGATCAGGCACATCCACCAGCCGTTGAAGTCGACGTCGACCCGCTTGTGCAGCCAGCGGGTCGTGCGCAGGTTGCGGCTGCCGAGGTCGTGCTCGGGCTCGACGCCCGGCACCGCACCCCACCAGAACCGCCACCGCTCCACCCGCTCGCCGAAGCTGTGCAGCTGGGCGCGCGAGAACAGGCTGAACATGTGGCCGCCGACGAGGGTCGGCCTGCTGGCCAGGTCGGCGAAGGTGATCGCCCGCAGCACCGACTCCGGCTCGGCCACGATGTCGTCGTCGAGCAGCAGCACGTAGTCGCTGCGGCCGGCCCGGACGGTCTCGTACTGCGCGCGGGCGAATCCCCCGGAGCCACCGATGTTGCCCTGCTCGATCACCCGCAGCTTGCCGCCCATGGCGGACTCGACGCGGGCGAAGTCGGCCTCGTTCTTGATCTGCTCGGTGCCCTGGTCGACCACGACGACCTCGTCGAGCACCTTGAGCACGTCGGAGTCGTCGGCGAGCTGGCCCAGCAGCTCGACGCACGAGTCGGCGCGGTTGAACGTCGTGATGCCGATCGTGGCGGTGCCCTGGTCGGCCCGCTCGAGGGGCACGTCGGCCGCCCAGTACGCCTCCTCGAGCACCGCGTCCTCGCGGCCGGAGGTCACGTCGAACCAGTACCAGCCGCCGTCGCCGAACGGCTTCAGCGTCAGGGGGAAGGTGAACTCGCCGCTCGGGTCGTTGTCGGTCGACGCCGACGAGACCCGCTGGGCCCGGCCGTCGGGGGTCGAGCGGTAGACGGTGACCGTCGCCTCGCCGGAGACCCGTACCGTCAGCGCGACCGCGTCGAGCACGGTCCACATCCGCCAGTAGCTGGCGGCGAAGCCGTTGAAGTAGGTTCCGAACGACACCCGCGAGTCGGCGGGCACCCGCAGCCGGAACCGGTCCAGGATGTCCTCCGGCCGCCGGGCGGGCGAGGTCGTGTCGACGATCCGGGTGACCTCGGACTTGGGCCCCAGCTCGTCGTCCTCGCGGGAGGCGGTCACGCCGGTGCCGTGGTCGACGTAGAGGGGCAGCACGTCGAGGTCGCGGTCGGTCGGCAGCACCACCCGCTGCAGCACCCGGCGGGCGGTGGTGGGCCGGCCCTTCGGCCTGGCCTTGGTGACCTCGGTGCTCGCGGCGCTCACGCGTCGACTCCTCCACTGGCCAGCTCCGCGCCGTCGGCGAAGTGCGGCCGGATCTTGTTGTCGTACATGGAGAGCGCGGCTCCGATCGCCATGTGCATGTCGAGGTACTTGTAGGTGCCGAGGCGCCCGCCGAACAGCACCTGCTTCTCGGCCTTCGCGAGGTCGCGGTACTCCAGCAGTCGGGCCCGGTCCTCGGCCGTGTTGATCGGGTAGTACGGCTCGTCGCCGACCTCGGCGAAGCGCGAGTACTCGCGCTGGATCACCGTGCGGTCGGTCGGGTAGCGGTCGCCACGCTCGGGGTGGAAGTGCCGCGGCTCGATGATCCGGGTGAACGGCACGTCCTCGTCGGCGTAGTTCATCACCGACGTCCCCTGGAAGTCGCCGACCGGCTCGACCGACGTCTCCAGGTCGATGGTACGCCACGACAGGTGGCCGAGCTCGTTGTCGAAGTACTGGTCGACCGGGCCGGTGTAGACGACCGGGACGTTGCCGAGGATGTCGTGCCGCATGTCGAAGAAGTCCGTGTCGAGGCGCACCTCGATCTTGTCGTCGTCGGCCATCTTCTCCAGCCACGCCGTGTAGCCGTTGGTCGGGAGGCCCTCGAACGTGTCGTTGAAGTAGCGGTTGTCGAACGTGTAGCGGACCGGCAGCCGGGCGATGATCTCCGGCGGGAGCTCCTTGGGGTCGGTCTGCCACTGCTTGAGCGTGTAGCCGCGGATGAACGCCTCGTACAGCGGGCGGCCGATCAGCGAGATGCCCTTCTCCTCGAGGTTCTGCGCGTCGGCGCTGTCGATCTCGCCCGCCTGCTCCGCCACCAGCGCCCGCGCCTCGGTGGGGGTGACCGCCCTGCCGAAGTACTCGCAGATCGTCGCCAGGCTGATCGGCATCGGGTAGACCCGGCCGCGGTACGTCGTGAACACCCGGTGCTGGTAGCCGGTGAACGACGTGAACTCGTTGACGTAGTCCCACACCCGCTGGTTGGAGGTGTGGAACAGGTGCGCGCCGTACTGGTGCACCTCGATCCCGGTCTCCGGGTCGGGCGCCGAGTAGGCGTTGCCCCCGATGTGGGGGCGGCGGTCGAGCACGAGCACCCGCAGACCGAGGTCGCGGGCGCAGCGCTCGGCGACGGTGAGGCCGAACAGGCCGGACCCGACGACGACGAGGTCAGTGTTCACGCAGGGGCTCCAGAGCTGGCAGAGGTCAACGAGTGAGTCTAACGATCGGGTCCGCCGTAGCCGCGGTGGGCGATGACCCGCCGGTACGCGACCTGCCGCAGCCGGGTGGGGACCAGCCGGTAGCCACCCCGGACGACCAGGTTGCGCACGTACTCGCGGCGCGACGTGATGCCCTGGCGGTGGAACTCGCGCTGCAGCGCGACCTCCGAGCGCAGCATCGCCCAGCCACCGCGCCGGGAGTACGCGCCTGCACCGACGCGGTAGTAGACCAACGGCTCGGCCACGTTGGCCGGGACCGCGCCGGCGGTGAGCATCCGGGCGAACAACAGGTAGTCCTCCATCAGCGGCAGGTCCTGGTAGCCGCCGGCCGCGCGGACGGCGTCTCGGCGATAGACCACGGTCGGGTGGTTGAACGGGTCGCGGAACCGCGCGGCCGAGCGGATCCAGTCGGGGTCGGTGGGCGGGATCCGCACCTCCTCGGTCAGCGTGACGTCATCGCCGAACTCGATCAACGCGGAGCCCACGATGTCGGCGCCGCCCTCGATCAGCGGCAGCTGCACCGCGAACCGCTGCGGCAGCGACACGTCGTCGGCGTCCATCCGGGCCACGACGTCGTGGCTGCACGCGGCGAGCCCGCGGTCGAGGGCCGGGCCGAGACCCGCGTTGTGCTCCAGCACGACGTGCTGCACCGGCACCGGGCTCTCGGCGACCAACGCGTCGAGGGTGTCGGCCAGCTCGGTGCCGACGGGACCGTCCTGCACGACGACCACCTCGTCGGGGCGCCGGTCCTGGTCGACGACGGTGCTTTCCCACGCCTGGCGCAGGAAGTCCGGCCGGTCGCCCGCCCACAGCGGCATCAGCAGGCTGAACCGCACGGTGCCTGGCTCGCTCATGGCGCCCATCCCGCCTCGGCCAGCACGTCAGTGGTCGGGCGCGGTCCGCTACGCACGGCGTCGACGAGCCCGCGGCGCAGCGCGGAGCGCAGCGTGGCGCGGTCCGTGCTCCCGCGGTAGGTGCGCACCCAGCGGCGCAGCGACGACCCCGCGTAGAGCACCTTCTCCACCGGGGACAGCCCGTGCGCCCGGGTGAACAGCCAGACCTTGTTGCGGACCTCGTAGTAGAACCGCGCACCGGGGTCGGCATCGGTCGACCCGAACGTCCGGGTCTTGTGCACGACGACGCTTGCGGGGCAGTACAGGCCGCGACGCCCCCGCAGCAGCCGGGTCGTGAACTCGAAGTCGTCGTTCCAGAGGAAGTAGTCGGCCACCGGCAGCCCGCGGGCGCGTACGTCCTCGGCGTCGACCAGCACCGACACGAACGACGCCGAGCGGATCGCGACGCAGTCCACCCCGGCCGCGGCTGTCCGCTCCGGGTGGCCGACCCGGGGCTTCTCCCGCGGGGTGTTCATCGGGTGGTCGCGCCCGTCGGTCCAGACCACCCGGCTGGCGAGCAGCGCGGGCGCGGGCGGTGCGTACCGGGTGCGGGCATCGAGCAGCTGCTGCAGCGCGTCCGGCTCGGGCACCGTGTCGTCGTCGAGCAGCCACACCAGGTCGGCGGCGTGGTGCTCGATCGCGCGGTGCAGTCCGGCGGCGAAGCCACCCGCCCCGCCGGTGTTGCGGCTCAGGACCACCAGGTCGGCCGATCCGAAATCGGTGGTCACGACGGTCGACGTCTCGTCCGTCGACGCGTTGTCGACGACCACGACCGCCGTCGGCGGGGTCGTCTGACCGAGCACCGCCGTCAGCGACTCCCGCAGCAGCTCGCGCCGGTTCCAGGTGACGACGACCGCCACGACCCGCAGATGCCCGCTCACAGGGCCGTCACCGTAACGGTCGCCCGGCGCTCAGCAGGCGCGGGTCAGGTCACCGCTGTGGTTGGCCGCGGTGGTGGCGCCCGGCTTCGGCTTCTTGGGGTGTTCCGGCCCCTCGCCCTGCGCCTTGTCGATGGCCTCGCCGACCTTCTGCCTGATCAGGTCGAAGTCGGGGTCGCCGGTGTTCACCAGCGGGGGCACGAAGGAGACCGTCGTCAGCGGCTGGTCCTTGGCCTTGAGCGCCAGCTCGACGAACGTGCCGAGCTCGCTGGCCGGGATGTCGGTGCTGAGCAGCTCCTTGCTGGCGTCGGCGATCTGCCGCACGTGCAGCAGCACCTGCTGCGGGCTGAGCTGCTGCAGCATCGCGCTCATCACGCACTTCTGCCGGGCCATCCGGTTGTAGTCGTCGTCGTACGCCCGGCTGCGGGCGTACCAGAGGGTGTGGAAGCCGTCGAGGTGGTGCACGCCGGGCTCGATCACGTCGCCGACCTCGCTGCCGATCCCCCCGATGGCGATCGGGGTACGCACGTGCAGGGTGACGCCGCCGACCGCGTCGACGAGGTTCTTGAAGCCCTCCATGTTGACCATCGCGTAGTAGTTGACCGGCAGCCCGGTGATCGCCTCGACGGCCTGCCGGGTGGCGGCGAGCCCGGGGTCCTTCTCGCCCGGGAACAGCTCGGGGTGGTCGAGGGCGTAGGTGTAGACGCCGTTGAGGTAGCAGCCCTTGCAGTCGAAGCCGTCGGGGAACTTCTCGGCCATCGGGGTGCCCTCGGGGAACGGCACGTTCGCCAGGTTGCGCGGCAGCCCGAACAACACCGTGCGGCCGGTCTCCTCGTCGATGCTGGCCAGCGTGATGGAGTCCGGCCGCAGCCCCCAGCGGGTGGCGCCGGAGTCGCCGCCGAGCAGCAGCACCGTGTAACGCCCGTCGACCGAGTCGGCCGCCGGACCGTCGCCGAAGACCGAGACGATGAAGTCGCGCTGCACGGCCACGACGTGCGCCGAGAACAGCAGGCTGGACGCGAGCACCGCGACCAGCGCCGTGCTGACGCCGGCCAGCGCCAGCCGCCGGCGCTGCGGCAGCGTCGGGGGATCACTCAGCCGCCACGCGTCCAGCAGCAGCGCGACCCAGCCCACCGCGACCGCCATCAGCAGCACCCGGACGACCGCGAGGGCGGTCGGGTCGGTGGCGAGACCGAGCAGCAGGCTGTGGTCGATCCACCCCGCCACGGCGAGCAGCAGCAGCCCGGCCAGCAGGCCGAGCCAGACCCGGACCACCACCAGGCCGAGCCGGCGGTTCCCCGCGACCAGCTGGGCCGACCCCGGCAGCAGCACGGTCATCGCGAGCAGCGTCAGCGCGCGCCGGAAGCGCAGCCGTTCGCTGGTCGCGCGCACCCGAGCGCCGATCGGCGCCGCCGGCGGCGCTGCCTGGTCGGTCACCGCACGAGTATCACCAGTAACAGCCGTCACACGGGGTCCGGCGCGCCGGACTCCCGTACCCTGGGCCGGTGCCCGACCGCCCCGGCTCGTCCGACGACGACCAATACCGCTGGTTGTACGGGTCGACCGGCCCGCAGCGGCCTCCCGGCGGCGGCCCGGAAGGCGGTGACCCGGACGCGACGCGTGCCATGCCGCCGCCGGACCAGGGCCCCGCGGGCGGAGACCCCGATGCCACCCAGGCGATGCCGCCCTCGGAGCAACCGCCGGCCGAGCAGCCGCCCCGCGCACCCGCGACACCACCGCCCGCGCCGCGCGACCCGCCCACCCGCCGGCAGCCCGAGCCGCAGGGCGAGCAGCCGCTGCCGCCGCCGAACCTGCCGCCGCCCGGCGGTCCGCGGGACCGTGGCGGTCCGCCCGATCAGGGCCCGCCACCGCCGTCGTCCCCGCGGCGCACGGGCCGCACGATCCGACGGGTCGTGCTCGCGCTGGTGCTGCTCTGGGTGCTGTTCCTGGTCGCCATCCCGATCTGGGCCTGGACGCGGATCGACAAGGTCGACGCCGAGCCCGGCGGCGACCGACCGGACGACCAGCCCGGGACCACCTACCTGGTGGTCGGCTCGGACAGCCGCGAGGACCTCGATGAGGACGAGCGCGAGGAGTTCGCCACGGGCAACGCCGAGGGGCAGCGCACCGACACGATCATGCTGCTGCACACCGGCGACGGCCCGACGACACTGCTGTCCCTGCCCAGGGACTCGCCGGTCGAGATCCCCGGCCACGGCACCGACAAGATCAACGCCGCCTACGCGTTCGGCGGCGAGGAGGACGGGCCCGAGCTGCTGGTCGAGACGGTCGAGCAGAACACCGGCATCCGCGTCGACGGCTACATCGAGATCGGCCTCGGCGGCTTCGTCAACATCGTCGACGCCCTTGGCGGGGTGGAGATCTGCCCCAAGCAGGACATCAACGACAAGAAGGCCGGCCTCAACATCGACGAGGGCTGCCAGGAGGCCGACGGACCGACCGCGCTCGGCTTCGCCCGCACCCGGCAGTTCGCGACCGCCGACCTGCAGCGGGTCGCCAACCAGCGCGAGGTGGTGAGCTCGATCGCCGACGGCGTCGCGTCGCCGTGGACGCTGCTGAACCCGTGGCGCTACTTCAGCCTGGCCAAGGCGGGCTCGGACTCGCTGCGGATCGGTAAGGACGTCGGCCCGATCGACCTCGCCCGGTTCGCGTGGGCGATGGGCGAGGTCAGCGGCGACGGCGAGACCTGCACCGTGCCGCTGCTCAGTGGCGACGCCACCTGGGACCCCGAGCGCTCCGAGGAGCTGTTCCAGCTCATCGCCGACGACAAGACCGACGAGCTGGGCGACCTCTGCGCGAAGAGCGAGTTCGAGCAGTAGCGCTCAGGCGAGCCCGCCGGCCCGACGGCCGAAGACCGTCCCCGCGGTTAGCCCGCTGCCGCCCGGGTAGTTGCCGCTGAACAGGCCGCCGAGCATCTCGCCGCAGCAGAACAGTCCCGGCACCGGCTCGCCAGCCTCGTCGAGCACACGCCCGGACGTGTCGGTGCGCAGGCCGCCGAACGTGAAGGTGATGCCGCACGTCACGGCGTACGCGTGGAAGGGCGGCTGCTCGAGCGGCAGCGCCCAGTTGCTCTTCGGTGGGTCGACGTGCGCCGCCCGGCCGTCCTTGACCGCGGCGTCGAACGGCACGTCCCGGTCGATCGAGGCGTTGAAGACGCGCACCGTGCGCTCCAGCGCGCTGCCGTTGATGCCGAGCGCGGAGCCCAGCCCGGCGAACGTGTCGGCGGTCGCGTGCGTGATGCCGGGGCTGTCGTACTCCTCGGTGCGCAGCATCGGCCGAGTGGTCGCGTCGAACACCTGGTAGGCCACGCCGTCGGGCTGACGCAGGATCTCGGCGCCGATGCGCGCGTACGTGTAGTTGCGGAAGTCGCTGCCCTCGTCGAGGAAGCGCACGCCGTCGCGGTTGACCATGATCCCCAGCGGGTAGCCGCTGCGGGTCAGCTGGTTGGTGAGCTCGCGGTCGCCCTCGTCGTCGGCGCCGGCGTCCCACGCCACGCTGTGGCAGGTGGTCCAGTCGCCGTACGCCGCCGCACCCGCGGCCAGCGCGGCGCGCAGCATGTCACCGGTGTTCAGCGGGGTGCCGCGGACCTTTGCCCGCCCCCAGCCGGGACCCAGGTGCTGCTCGCGCATCGCGGCGTCGGCCTCGAAACCACCCGCGGCCAGCACCACCGAGTCGGCGCGCACCGTGCCGGTCGTGCCGTTAGCGGCGCGCCACGCCAGGCCCGTGACGCGGTCGCTGTCTCGCACCAGGTCGGTGGCTGCGCACCCGTAGCGGACCTCGATCCCGGCGGCCTGGGCCGCTTCGGTGTGCTGGGCCACCAATCCCTTGCCGCCGCCGGTGCTGCCGATCGCCAGGCCGCCCCAGAAGACCTGGCGTCCGTCGGCGTCGGGGTAGGCCTGCCGCTCGTACATCAGCCGGAACCGCAGCCCGAGGCCATGCAGCCACCCCAGGGCGGCGCGGCTCTCGCCCACCAGCACCGCCGTCAGCGCCGGGTCGTTGCGCCCTTCGGTCACCCGGGCCATGTCGGCGGCGAACGCGTCCGCGTCGTAGTCGGGGAGCACCGTCTGGCGGTGCCGGTCGTCGGGGTCGAGCAGGTCACGGACGTCGTCGAGTCCGCGGTGCGCCACCCGGAAGGCACCCGCGGTGTAGTAGCTGTTGCCGCCAGCCTCGGCCGGGCCGCCCTTCTCCAGCAGCAGCACCCGCCGGCCGCGGGCAGCGGCGGCGTGGGCGGCGCTGAAGCCGGCGTTGCCGCCGCCGACGACCACCACGTCCGGCGTCGCGTTCGGCCGCACGTTTGGCACTGCGTCGATCGCTTCCTGAGTCATGGGATACCACTGTATACAGTCTTCGCGGTACGCTCCCCGGACCACCCAGACCGGGAGGAGTCGCCCATGCCCCCGACGACGCCCCAGCCCTGGGGCCGGTACGTGCCGTACGCGTTGGCCCTGGTGCTCACCGTCGTGCTGGTCGTCGTGACCGTGCGGGCCGACGACGCCCGCGGCGACGTGGCGGCCGACGTGCTGGACGGCGAGCAGCTGCAGATCATGGCGCCGGCCGACCCCGGCGGCGGCTGGGACCAGACCTCGCGGGAGATGCAGAACGCGCTCGAGGACCTGGTGGGCCGCACGGAGGTCTACAACGTCGGCGGGGCGGGCGGCACGATCGGGCTCAGCCAGTTCGAGCAGCTGGAGGGCCAGCCCAACGAGCTGATGGTGATGGGCCTGATCATGGTCGGCGCCATCGAGGCCAACAACACCTCGGTGACGCTCGACGACGTCACGCCGCTGGTGCGGATGACCACCGACTCGCAGGTCATCGTGGTGCCGGCCGACTCCGATATCCAGGACGTCGCTGACCTCGCCGACCAGATGAAGTCCGACCTTGCCGGGGTGTCGATCGCCGGCGGATCGGCCGGCGGTGTGGAGCAGATCATGGCCGGGCTGATGGCCGAGGCGGTCGGCGCCGACCCGGGCCAGGTCAACTACATCGCCCACTCCGGTGGCGGCGAGGCGGTGTCGACCGTGCTGTCCGGCAGCGCCACCATCGGCATCTTCGGGGCGTCGGAGATCCTGCCGCAGATCGAGTCCGGCGACGTGCGCGCGCTGGCGGTGTCCAGCCATGAGCGGCTGCCGCTGCTCGACGACGTGCCGACGCTGGTCGAGTCCGACATCGACGTCGAGATCACCAACTGGCGCGGTGTCGTCGCCCCGCCCGGCATCACCGACGAGCAGGAGTCCGAGCTGGAGGACCTCGTGCTGCAGATGCTGGACACGCCTGAGTGGGCCGACGCGCTGGAGGCCTACGGCTGGGGCGACGCCACGCTGGCCGGCCCGGAGTTCGAGGAGTTCATCGCCTCCGAGGAGAAGCGAACGGCCAAGGTCGTCGAGGAGCTGCAGATCGGAGAGGTCGAGTGAGCGCCCGCGAACGGATGCTCGGGGACGACGAGGCCCGCGAGCTCGGCATCGGCGACGACCGCCGCACCGCGCTGGCCACCATGGGCCTCGGTGCACTGCTCGTCGTGCTCGGTGTCGTCACGCTGATCGACGCGCTGGGCATGCCGGACAGCGACGAGACCGTGGGGCCGGCCGCGGCCCCGCTGCTGGTGGGCTGCCTGCTGCTGCTCGTCGGCGCCGGGCTGGCCGTGCAGGGCCGCCGAGCGATGGGGGTGTGGGAGGTCTCCGAGCACGTGTCGCGGGTGCAGGCGATGCGCCTGCTGGCCGTGCTCGTGGTGCTCGTGGTCTTTGCCGCCGTCGTGCCGTACCTGGGCTACGTCGCGTCGTCGACGCTGCTGTTCGCCGTCACCGCGGTGCTGCTCGGGTCGCCGCACCGGCTGCGCGCGATCGCGTACGGGTGGGTGCTGGCGGTGACCGTGTTCCTGCTGTTCGACACGCTGATCGGCATCACGCTGCCGGCCGGGCCGTGGGGGTTCTGAGATGGACTCCCTGAACCTGCTGGTCGACGGCTTCGCCGACGCGCTGACGCCGACGAACCTGCTGTGGGCGCTGGTCGGCGTCACCATCGGCACCGCGGTCGGCGTGCTGCCGGGCATCGGCCCGGCGCTGACGGTGGCGCTGCTGCTGCCCATCACGTTCCAGCTCGAGCCCGCGAGTGCGCTGATCATGTTCGCCGGGGTCTACTACGGCGGCATGTACGGCGGGTCGACGTCGTCGATCCTGCTCAACACGCCGGGCGAGAGCGCGTCGATGGTGTCGGCGTTGGAGGGCCACAAGATGGCCCGCGCGGGGCGCGCCGCCTCGGCCCTGGCGACGGCGGCGATCGGGAGCTTCGTGGCCGGGACGATCGGCACGCTGCTGCTCACGTTCGTGGCGCCGTGGTTCGCCGACCTCGCGGTCAGCCTGACGCCGGCCGACTACGTCGGGCTGATGGCGATCGCCTTCGTGACGGTGGCGTCGCTGCTCGGACCCAACCTGCTGAAAGGCCTTGCCAGCCTGCTGATCGGCCTCACCATCGGCCTCGTCGGCATCGAGACTCTGAGCGGGCAGTCCCGGCTGACGTTCGGGCTGCCGAGCCTGCTCGACGGCATCGACGTCGTCGTGGTGGTCGTCGCCCTGTTCGCGCTCGGCGAGGTGTTCGCGCTCGCGCTGGCCGGCGGAGGCAGCGGCACCGTCGAGCCGTTGCGCGGTCGCGCGGTGATGTCCCGCGAGGACTGGCGGCGGTCGTGGCCGGCGTGGCTGCGGGGGACCGCGTACGGCTTCCCGATCGGCGCGCTGCCCGCGGGCGGTGCCGAGATCCCGACCTTCCTCAGCTATGCCACCGAGAAGCGGTTGTCGAAGCACCCCGAGGAGTTCGGCCACGGCGCGATCGAGGGCGTGGCCGGTCCGGAGGCGGCCAACAACGCGGCGGCCGCGGGAGTGCTGGTGCCGCTGCTGACCATCGGGCTGCCGACGTCGGCGACCGCGGCGGTCATCCTCACCGCGTTCCAGTCGTACGGGCTGCAGCCCGGCCCCGAGCTGTTCACCGAGTCGGGCGACCTGGTCTACGCGCTGCTGGCCAGCCTCTACATCGGCAACGTGATGCTGCTGGTGCTCAACCTGCCGCTGGTGCGGATCTGGGCCCGGCTGCTGACCATCCCGGCGCACACGATCTACGCGGGCATCCTGGTGTTCGCCACCCTCGGGACCTTCGCCTCCGGCGGATCCTTCTCCGACCTCGTGCTGCTGTACGTGCTGGGTCTGGTCGCGGTGCTGATGCGCCTTGCGGACGCACCGATCGCACCGGCCGTCGTGGGGCTGATCCTCGGCCCGATCGCCGAGGAGGAGCTGCGCCGGGCGCTGGCGCTGTCCGAGGGCGACTGGTCGGTGCTGGTCGGCTCCCCGCTCACGGTGACCCTGTGGGCGGTGGCCGGGCTCGCGCTCGTGGCTCCCCCGCTGCTCACCCGGTACCGCCGCCCCAGGGTCACCGCGCCCCGCTGACCACCCAGGGCTCAGTCCGGGTAGTCCCCCGTCTCCTGGAGCGACGCGAAGTCGCGGACGAATCCCTGCTCCGCGGGCAAGGGCGTGCCGTCGGTGCGCCGGACGTTCGCGAGGAACGCGTCCTCGGCGATGGCGCCGTCGCGCGGGTCCTTGTAGACCGGGCAGATGAAGTAGCGGCCGGTCTCGGTGGTCGCGCGCTTGGTCTGGGTGACGTAGCCAGCCTTTGTCATCGTGTCGAGGTCTGACAGCGTCTTGATGATCGGCGTGCCGTCCAGCGCGAGGCCGTTGCGCTTGGCCATCTTGTCCAGCGCCGCGCGTCCAGCTGCGGTGGAGAACGCCCTCGGCGTCCAGTTCACGAAGATGTGCACCCAGATGCCGAGCGGGTTGTTGGAGAAGTAGCCGTGCCGCATGTCGACCATGTCTGCCTGCCGGTTGTTGCCGACGCCGGTCGGTTCGCCGCCGCGTACCGGGAACACGTACACCGGCGACGCCTCGGCCAGCTTGCGAGCCGCGCGTCCGGCCGCGTTGGCGGTGAACGCGTTGGGCGTCAGGTCGCCCAGCACGGTGAAGAACACCCGGTGGCCGGAGTGGTCGTACGCGGGGAGGGTCAGCTTCATCCGCACGTCGCGCAGGTGCGAGGCGGGCGCGTCATCGACCACGGAGATCGGGTCGTTGCCGGTGGGGCGGAACGCCAGCTCGGTCGGCTTGACGCCGTTGGCGAGGTAGTAGGCATCGGTGAAGTCGAAGATCGGTTGCTTGTCGCCGGTGGCGTCGACGCCCCCGGCCACCGACGGCGCGGTCCCGGCGAGTGCGAGGCCGGCCATGGCCACGAACACGCTGGCAGCGGCGACCACGCGACGCCGTCGAAGGGGTTGACGCATGGTGCACCTCGTTCGTCTCGGGACAGTGCACCGAGCCTGAGGTCTGGACGGTTGAGAGGACAACTACCCCTTCGTCGTAGGACCGTTGGTGAGGGTGTCGCGGCCACCACGACGGCGGCGTCACTCGTGCGCCCGATCAGCGTGCGTTCAGGTGTGCCGCAGCCAGCTCCCTGAGCCACGGGATGAGAGGCAGAGCCTCAACATCGCGATATCGAACCCAGCGCACCGCGTCCGTCGAGCCAGCTGCCTCGGGCCGTTCGGACCCAGGCTCAGCCTCCACCTCGTATATGAGTCGGACCGAGTGAAGTCGCACCGGCCCCCGAACCAACACTGCGACGTCCGATACGACGTCCAGCAGGTCGCCTACTCGTGCCACGAGTCCGGTTTCCTCCATGAACTCCCGCACGAGGCACTCGCTGGGACTCTCGCCGAACCACAAGCCACCACCGGGCAGCCACCATGTGCCCGGGACGCCCGTGGCAGACGAGGCCTGAACGAGAAGGACTTCATCGCGACGTCGCGCGACGCCATAGGCGGCAACACGCTGTCGGTCCTCCGACGCCGGCATGTCGCGATGCTAAGCGCAGACGTGGGGACACGCAGCGTAACATTGCATCGCGGAGATATCCCTTGTGGACAAGGGGAATCTCTGTCAGAGGACTGTCGGTGGCGGCGTCTAGGTTTGTCCCATGAGCGACCAGCCCACCACGACGACCTGCCACCCGGTGGCGGAGTTGTGCGCGCGGTTCGGGCAACGCCTCGACGAGCTGGTCGCCCCGGGGTCGCTGACCTTGTGGTCCGCCTCGGACGACGACGTGGCAGGCGTCATCACCGCCGCGGAGAACGTGATCCGACGGGCCGAGGCGATCCAGGACGCCGCGCTGGCCGAAGCGTCCCGCCGGGACCTGGCCACCACCGTCGGCGCGACCTCGACAACCGCCTGGGCCGCCGACCTGCTCACCGCCAGGAGGGCCCGGGTCACCCAGGCCGTCAACCTCGGCGAACAGCTCGCCGGCGGCGGGCTGGCGGCGACCGGGTGCGGCGTTCGCGGCCGGTGACATTGATGCCGACCAGGCCCGGGTGATCGCCACCGCCGTCTCCACGCTGCCCGACTCGTTGGGTGCGGAGGTGATCGGCCGCGGTGAGCGGCTGATGCTGCAGTGGGCGGCTGACCACTCCGCGCAGGTTCTCGCCGGCTACGGCCAGCACCTACTCGCCTACCTCGCCCCGGAGGTGGCCGAGCAGGCCGAGGCCGAAGCGCTCGCCCAGGCCGAGGCCCGCGACCAGAACCGCAAGAACACCCTGTCCGCCCGGGTCGATCACCGCGGCCGGATCCGGCTGGCCGGCGAGCTCGACCCAGAGTCCTGGGCCACCGTGTCCGCCGCGCTGGAACCCTTCGCCAAGCCCGGCGGACTACCCAACGCAGATGGCGGCGCCGACACCCGCACTGCCGGGCAGCGTCAGGCCGACGCGCTGGTGGAGATCTGCCGCCGCACCCTCGGCGCGCCGGACACCCCGACCAGCTTCGGGTTCCCCGCCCACATCGCCATCACCATCGACTTCGACGCCCTCAAGGCCTCCCTCGGGCTGGGCACCCTGGACACCGGCACCCCGATCTCCGCCGCCGACATCCGCCGGCTCGCCTGCGACGCCACCATCATCCCGGTGCTGCTCAACTCGAACGGCGTCCCGCTCGACGTCGGCCGGGCGATCCGGGTCTTCACCAAGGAACTGCGCCGCGCGGTCGAGATCAGAGACCGCGGGTGTGCCTTCCCCGGATGCGACCGGCCGCCGGCCTGGACCAACGTGCACCACATCATCCACTGGCTGTTCGGCGGACCCACCTCGCTCGACAACGGGGTGCTGCTCTGCCACACCCACCACGTCGTCATCCACCGCGGCGAATGGACCGTCCGCCTAGCCGCCAACAAACGACCCGAGTTCACCCCACCCGCCTGGGTCGACCCCGAACGACGACCCCGCACCAACACCCTCCACCTCAGACGCTAGGAAGCTCGGTTCCTAGTCCGACGTGTGAGCAGCTGATCGTCGCCGCGCCCTTAACCGATGGCCGCTTCCACCAAGATGCTGGCAGCGCGACGGCACGGAACTGCATCGCCAGGCTGAATACGGCGATCCCGGCCCCGACTCAGGCGGCCAGGTCGATGACCGGCGACGTGGCCGTACCGCTCCGTGCGGACAGCGGCAGATCCGGACGTCACGGGTGACGCACTCGCGGCGGAAAGACGCAGCTCAGTCAGGATCCAGTGCTGCTTGGATCTCGAGGAGGTCCAGGCTGATGTTTCGGACGCCCGAAGCCGCCTGGTTCTTCGTGTTGCCGAGAACTTGTGCAGCGAAGGACTCGGCCGTTTCGCGGGTCTCGAACACGATGAAGGTGTGCGATTGCCCTGGATCTGCAAAGTCGCTCCAGTAGCCGTTGACCACCCCGGGCAGTTGGGCGACACCAGGAACGATGCGCTGGAGTGCCGCGGTCTGAGCCTGCCTCATCGCGGGATCCATCTCCCACACGCCGACCACTGCGTACATGTGCGATCTCCTACGGTTTGCCTTGCATACGGCGGTTAGTTTGGTGCTCTGGTTGATGCCCGCGTGCCTGGCGCCAGTATCGAGCACCAAGAACCACAAACGGCACGCCACCCGCCTGGGTCGACCCCGAACGACGTCCGCGCACCAACACCCTCCACCTCAGACGCTGAGAATCCCGTTGCCCTTGCTCCGTCGCAGGGACAAGCGGATGGTCGCGGCGTCAGGACACCGTGCCGCTGGTGACAGTTGCCCTCGCACCGCGACGGCACGAGCCCTGCGCCACCGCATGGCCGGATGCGGTGATGCCGGTGCAGGGCTCAGGCCGTGGGTCGCTGACCGTCGCGGGCGACACCCTTCGAGCCCCTCACTGGCAGCATGAAGCGCATGTGGCTTACCTCTTTCGACGCATACCCTGGTTGGGGACCCGTCGAGGTGACCATTGTCGGCGAGGCCAGCGTCGGCGGCCGCGGGGACTGGGTGTGGGCAGTTCTCGACCCACCGATCCCAGCTAGCCCGCCGATCCCGGGCGACGTATGGCCAGGCGTGGCATCTCTCGACCGCGTCCTTCTGGGAGCGCGGCATCGGGGGTACTCGGTCTTGTTGGAGCCAGATCGATGGCCCATACATGTGTACGTCTGCGTGCCGAATGAAGACCACCCAAACCAGACAGGAAGCCGATTCACAAAGGACCAGGTGTCAATCGAGCGTTGGGGACTACTGCACGAATCTCGCCAGCGTGCTGAGGTCGATGAGTACTGACGTGACTGCGGGCGGCCTCGGGCACGGCGCACGCAACGCCACAGTCGCCCGCATCGCGACCTGGCCCGATCCACCGATGTCCCCTTGGCGTGGATAGTGACGGCGCGCGGGGTCGTCAGCCACGAAGGTTTGGGTCCGGCAGCATGCCAACGCTCTACCGTGGCGGTGATGGATGGAATTGGCATCGTGGGCTGGCTACTTCTTGTGCTTGCCATGCGACCCGTCGAGAGCCTCGTGGTCATCTTCTTGGTGATGGCCCTGATCTGGTGGGTTGTCACGCGCGCGGTCCGCGCGAGGCGAGCGCAGTGAGACACACGTGCCTCACAGCCCTGCTCCTCATCAGCATCGCCGTGTCCGGATGCACCTCGGAAGCCGGAGGTGGGCAACCCGCAGACGACGCCGCCACAACCCCAGCAAGCGGAATCGTCGTCACCTCAGCCGATGGCAAAGCCATCGCGTTCGAGAGGTTCGAGGTGACCTGTCCGAAGAACACGCAGAACGAATGGGGGCAGGACGCTCGCGTTGTGTACGCCGTGGCCGGAGTGAGCGACGAGCCCCCCGAGACCCGGCGGGATCCACAACTCATCCTGACGGCAGGGGACGCCCTTCCCGACGCCACCACTGTCACGCTCCCCCATGCAGAGGAGTGGGGGGCGGCGGAGACGTTCGTGACCGCCTTCATCACGCGAGTAGGCGACGCCACGGAGCTGTCGGCGGGCGCGGGTGAGTCGTCCGGCTACATCGAGGTCATCAACGCCTCATGTGAGCCGACCCCCCACATCGAGCTGCGGATAGACGCCACCACCCTTGACAGCGAGTACATCGACGGTGGCAACGTCACGGCGCAGGGTTACGTGCAGGCTGGCTGAGGCTATCCGGCCCCGCCGCGCGATGACGCCGGTCGAGCTAGTGGTCCGGCCGCATGACGACCCACACCCTCCACCTCAGACGCTGAAGCCCGACACGGATCGATGTCGCACGACGATCACCGACGCCTGGCACCGGCTTCACTCAACAGGTTCGCCCAGTGCCGCCGGTTCAGCCGGGATGTCCTCCTTGTGCGCGTTGATCAACAGGATGGTCACTACCAGGGCACAGGCGAACAACACCGCGCCCCAGAAGAACGACACGTGGTAGCCGTGGAGGAACGCGAGCGGGAGGATCTGCTCGGCCTGGGCGGGGCTGGTGGGCGGGTTGTCGGTGAAGTACGCAGTGACCGCGCCGGCGAACAAGGTGTTCAGCAGCGCGGTGCCGAGGGAGCCGCCGATCTGCTGGGAGGTGTTGAGCACCGCGGACGCGACGCCCGCGTCGTGGCTGCCGACTCCGACGAGTGAGGTGCTGGCCGCCGGGATGAAGACCCCGGCCAGGCCCACCGACATGATCACCATCGCGGGGAAGACCAGCACCCAGTAGCTCGAGTCCTGCTCGATCTGGGTAAGCAGCAGCATCCCGATGATCGCCATCACGAGCCCGGGCAGCATGAGCGCTCTTGGGCCGACGCGCGGGAGCAGCTGGGACACGAAGCCGGCGGCGAAGATGATGCCGAGGCTGAACGGCAGGAAGGCGAAGCCGGCCTCTAGCGGCGTGTAGCCGAGGTTGACCTGGAAGTAGTAGGTCAGGAACAAGAACATCGCGAACAGCGCGGCACCCACGAACAAGAAGACCAGGAACGACCCGCCGCGGTTGCGGTCGAGCACGACGCGCAGGGGCAGCATGGGATTGCGCGCCCGGCCCTCCCAGACAACGAATGCGACGAGAAGCACCAGCGCGACGATCAGGAACGTCACGGTGCTCGGGTCGCCCCAGCCCTGCACTTCGGTGGAACCAGGGTCCTCGGGGTTCTTCAACCGGGCAGCCTCGGTGAAGCCGTAGACGAGCGAGAACAGGCCACCCGTGGCCAGCAAGACGCCGGGGACGTCGTACCTGGTGTCGCCATGGGCCTTGCTCTCGTGGACGAGCGGGATCGCCGCCGCCGCGACGATCAGGGCGAAGGGCACGTTGACCCCGAGGCACCAACGCCAGTTGGCGTACTCGGTGAGAACGCCGCCGACGATCAGGCCGATCGCGGCGCCGCCACCGGCCAGCGCACCGAACACACCGAACGCCTTGGCGCGCTCCTTCGGCTCGGTGAACGTGACCGTCACGATGGACAGGGAGGCGGGCGCCATCAGGGCAGCGAAGGCTCCCTGGAGTGCGCGTGCAGCGAACAGCAGCTCCTGGTTGGGCGCAAGACCGCCCAAGGCCGAGGCGCCGGCAAACCCGATCAGGCCGATGATGAAGGTGCGCTTGCGGCCGGTGTAGTCGGCGATCCGCCCACCGAGCAGCAGCAGTGCGCCGAAGGCCAGGGTGTAGGCCGTGACCATCCACTGCCGGTCGGCGTTGCTGATGTCGAGGTCGGCCTGTGCCGATGGAAGCGCAATGTTCACGATCGACGCATCAAGGATGATCATCAGCTGCGCGGCCGCGAGGACAACCAGCGCCCACCATCGGCCCGGGTCGGGCGCGGTCCTCTCCGACGGGGTGTCGGCGGCGGGAACGGGTTCACTCATGGTGACTCCTCGAGTCGCAGTCGGCCTTCCGAGATCGCTCGCAAACACCAAACCACGGAGCGACGACGGAACTTCCCAGCCGCCCACGTCAGCGTCGCGGCGTGGTGCTACCCGCGATCAACCAGTCGCTGGCGGAGGACGCCGACGCCCGGACCGTCCAGATCGTTGAGCGCCACCGCGCGTCCGGAGACGGCCATCGCGAGGGCCTCGCTCGGTCCAGTGACCTCTTCCCCGGCTCCCCAGGACCACTCCTGGTCGGTCGCCACCAGCCGCAACCCCTCGACACGGCGCTTCGGGACCAAGCCGGGGACGCCGGAGGGCAGCCAGTCGAGCACCATCCGCCAGTCGTCGATGCTCACGTCGTCAGGGAGGCCGAGGGGCCGGGCGCAGTCGCGGAGGTGCACGCACCCATCGGCCATCTGCCCCATCGGTCCCACCCCTGGAGCCTTGCCGTGCAGATCGGCCTTGTCCCGGAGCAGCGCGGTGAGTTCGCCGACCGGACGTCGCGACAGCTGGCTGGCGACCGCCTCGCTGGCCCGGTTGATGGAGCCACGTGCCCGAACGACCTGCAGCAGGAAGCCACCCAGACTGCCGGCCATCGGCATCACCAGGTGGCCGAGGACCTCACGGACAGTCCAGGCATCGCAGAGGCTGCGCGCCTGGAGCTGGTCCTCGTCGAGACCATCGAAGAAGTCGGCCAACAGACGGCGGTTGGCTGTGGTCCTGGCCTGGACGTCAGCCACTAGTGGTCCGGCCACTCGTGGAACGGGAGAAGCTCACGCAGCGGTGCGGTCCGGTCGCGGTCGAGGACGACCTGGGTGTCGATGTTCGCCGTGTCGACCTGACGGATGAACTCTCGGCACCGCCCACACGGCGGGACAACATGGAGCCGGCCCGAGTCGTCGCGCCACACGGCGACGATCCACTCGATGCGGTACTCACCTGCAGTCACCATGGCGGCGATGGCCGAGTGCTCTGCACAGAACCCCGTCCCGGACCCGGTGTCGAGGCACACGCCGAAGAACCGGTTGCCTTGATCAGTGACGAGTGCCGAAGCAACCTGACCGAGCAGGCGGCCGTCCACGAGGTGGGGGTTCAGATATCCGGCGGCAGACTCGATCAAGTCCTCGTGCGAGCTGCCCACCCGCCCAAACTAGCGTCCGCCCATGCGCCATTCGGGCCCCCGCGCGGACTGACCCGCACTCCGGGAAAGCGGGGTCACGGGGAGTGACCCCGCACCGCATTTTTCCCGAAAACCCGCTGGGGAGCAGGCGCACCGAGCCACGCTGCTGGCAGGACCGGCCCCGCGGCCGCGGCGCACCGTGCCGCCTCGGCTGGTCACGTACTGGGCCGCGAGCTGACGGGAGATGCCATGTGCGGGCACATGGACGACGACGACAGCCTCGACGACGCGGAGCCCGGTTCCGAAGGCGTGCCCGCTCACCACCACGGCGTCACCCGTCGCGGCTTCCTCGGTGGGATCAGCGCCTGCTCGGCGGCGGGTTGGTCGCGCCGTGGAGCCAGGTCGCCGCCGCCGCCCCCTCGTTGACCGGAGCACGGCCGTTCCTGGCGGCCATGCACGTCCACGGCAGCTCGAGCGAGCAGGAGGCCAGCTGGGAGGCGTACGGCCCACGAGGACAGGGACTCGTCGACGTCATCTTCATGACCGACCACGACTACCGCGCGCTCGCGGACGGGTACTGGACGTCCCTCGCGGACGTCCCGTTCCGCAACTCCTCCAGCGGGGGACTGGCGCAGAAGGCGACCACGCGGAACGGTGGTGCTCTGCGCCTGCTGGCTGAGAGCGCCGGGGCCAGCTCCCCCGCGAGCGTCACCATGGCCATCGACACCGTGACGACACAGATCGTCCAGTCGAAGCTGCGCAGCTCGATCGCCGGGACCTCCCTCCGGCACACGTTCGGCACCTGCCAGCTCACCAACGGCGCGACGTACGAGGTCCGGGTCACCCTGTCGGTGCACCCGGCCCACGGGAGCCGCCCGTCCGGGCAGTTCCAGCTCTGGTACCGGTTCGGTAGCGGCCTCGCCGACGGGCGGCACCTCGAGAGTGGCGGGCTGGTCGGCGTGGTGACCCGAGGCCTGCCGGCGACCGGCAGCGCGGTCGACCTCGAGCTCGAGCCGGACGTGGCCGCCCTCTGGCCGGACATGATCGCCGGCGACAACGTGTTCTTCCAGCTGACCTTCGTGGCGAAGTCACCCAAGCGGGGAGCCGTCGCCGACATCGCGGTCGCCGGCGTGCAGTTCGTACGGACCGGGCACGACCCGGCCTCGATCGCCGGACTCCAACGACAGATGGCCGACACGTACGGTGCCCGCTACGGCCTCACCATGCACCCGGGCATCGAGGTCGGCCGCGGAATGCCGCACCTGAACGCGTTCACCAGCCCGCAGTACGTCCCGGACCAGGCGCTCAACGTGGCCGGCAGCAAAGGCAAGTTCTACCGCCAGGCAGTCGACGGCGCTCACGCGCGGGGCGGACTGGCGTCGTGGAACCACCCGCTGGGCTTCACCGGCGGGCCGTTGCTCACGCCGACCGAGCAGGTGAGCAAGCGGCGGCGGGTGTTCGCCTCCATGAAGGCCAACAACCTGTACGGGGCCGACATCCTCGAGGTGGGCTACAACGTCCGCGGGCAGGCCGACACCGCCAGTCACGCCGCCCTCTGGGACACGTTCTCCCGACACGCCCGCTTCCTGACCGGCAACGGCGCGAACGACGACCACAAGGCAAAGGACTGGCGCACGCTCGGGAACGGGTTCGCCACCGGCATCTGGGCGTCGTCGGTGGACCACGCCGACCTGCTGACGGCACTACAGGCGGGGCGGGCGTTCGCCGCTCACGCCGGCAAGTTCGAGGGCGGCCAGCTCGATCTGCTGGTGGACGGCTCCGTGCCGATGGGCAAGGTGTCGGTGAGTACCAAGAACTCGCGGACGCTGGACGTCTTCGCGACCAACCTTCCGACCGGAGGCACGGTGGAGATCATCGCCGGGCCGGTGGACTTCACCGGGAACGACCCGGGCACGGTCGTGCTGGAGACCGTGGCTGCCGGGGCCTTCGGGCCCGGGGGAACGCTCAGCCGGGCAGTCGACACGTCGCGGTCGTCGTTCGTCCGCACCCAGGTACGCGACGCCGGCGGCACCATCGTCGGCATCGGCAACCCCGTCTGGCTGTTGCGTCAGCCTCCTCCGGGGGGCATACCCACCTCGCGGATGCCCTGACTCTTCGCGCGATGTGATGCTTCTCCCTGAGACAGCTGACCGCGTCAGGTCTCGTCGTTGAGCCGCAGCGTCTGCAGCCGCCTGCCCGCGTAGGTGGTCGCGGCCACGGTGACGACGGTGAGCAGCACCAGCCCGGTGCCGAGACCGACGGCCGCCTCGACCTCGAGCCGCCTGGCGGAGTCGCCGAGAACCGCTTCCACGATCGCGAGCGACCACTGCTGGATGCTCAGTGTCTGCGCACCGGGCACCAGACCACCGACCAGGCCCTCCCAGATCAGCGCATAGATCAGACCGATCACCACGGCGTTCCTCGTCACCACGGCGAGCAGCAGGAACACCGCGCAGTACGCCACGCCGGCAGCCAGCGCGCCGAGGGTGAAGCCGACGGTCACGATGCCGATCTCACCGGTCAGCACCACGCCGGAGATGGCGATCGGGACCACACCGAAGGCGATGACCACGGCGATGGCGACCACCAGCTTGGTGACGACGATCGAGTACCGGTTCAGCGGTTTGGCCAGCAGGTAGACGATCGACCCTTCGTCGATCTCCGGGCCGATCGAGCCGGTGCCCGCGATCAGCGTGAGCAACGGCATCAGGATGGTGATCCCGAACGCACCGAGAAGGTCCGGTGCCAGCGGGCCGTCCAGCTCAGCCGCGATGTCGGAGTCGAGACCCGCGAGCACGCGGGCCAGCGTGCACAGCGCCAGCAGCGCGAGCGGCAGGAGCAGCAGCACCAGCGTGCGCTTGCGGCCGAGCAGGCTGCGTCGGGTCAGCGACGCGACGGTGGCGTTCATCGCGACACCAGGTAGGAGAAGACGCTCTCCAGGGACTCGTCCGCCGGGCGTACCTCCAGCAACCGGATGCCCTGCCGCGACGCGACCTGTGGCAGCGCGTGGACGAAGCCGGAGAAGTCGGTGGCCTGCACCTGGACGGTGCTGCCTCCCGCCGCGTCGGTCACCAGCTCGACGCCCGACGTACTCGGCTCGGCGATGACCGCCGAGGCCAGTGCCCGGTCGTCGCTGGAGCGGATCGTGTACTGGTGCGGCCGCTGGGTCATCAGCAGGCGGATCTCGCGGAAGTCGCCCGAGGCGGCGTGCCGGCCGGCGACCATCACCTCGATCCGGCCGGCGATCTGCTCGACCTCCTCGAGGATGTGCGAGCTGAACAGGATCGTCCGGCCCTGGTCACCGAGCTCGTGCAGCAGGTCCATCAGGTGCATCCGCTGGCGCGGGTCCATCCCGTTGAACGGCTCGTCGAGCAGCAGCACCGTGGGGTCGTGCACGATGGCGGTCGCCATCTTGATCCGCTGCTTCATCCCCTTGGAGTACGTGCGGATGTCCCGCTCCTGGGCGTCTGCCATCTCGACCGTGTCGATCGCTCGCCGGGCGGCGGCCTCGGGGTCGGCCAGCTTGTGCAGCTTGGCGTTGGCGACGACGAAGTCCCAGCCGCTGACCGCGTCGTACATCTCCTCCCGCTCGGGCACCAGGCCGACCTCGCGGTAGATCTCCGGGTCGCGGTAGAGCGGTCGCCCGTCGAGCGTCACGGTGCCGGCCGACGGCGCCAGGAATCCCGCCATCATGTGGATCAGCGTGGACTTGCCGGCGCCGTTGGGCCCGAGCAGGCCGGTGACGCCGGCCTCGAGGTGCATGGTGACGTCGTTGACCGCCACCACGTTGCCGAACCAGCGCGAGACCTGCTCCAGGTCGACGGTGCTCACGACAGGGCCTTCCGGTACCGGGCGACCAGCGCGGTGAAGCAGCCCACGACGAGCAGCACGACGACGGCCGAGAACACGACCGTTCCCAGGACGCCAGGTGGGTCCTGGCCGATCGATGAGTCCGCGCCGAACAGACCCACCACGACGCCGTCGACGAGCGTGTACGGCGAGACCACGCCGGTGTAGAAGCTGAACGCCTGGTTGCCGAACTCCTCGGCCAGCGCCCGCACGGTGGCCTGGATCCCGGACAGCACCAGCAGCACCCCGACCACCGCCGCGACCCCGACACCCCGCCGCGGGGTCAGCGCCGCGACGACCAGACCGATTCCGCCCAGCACGACGGCGTAGATGGCGGCACCGGCCATCGCCCGCAGGTAGTCGGGCAGCTGATCGCCCAGCGAGAGCTCGGCGAGCAGTGCTCCGGCCAGCAGGATCGTGATCGGCAGCCCCATCAGCACGAAGAGCGCGGTCGCCATGCCGGCGTACTTCGCCTCGACGTACTGCCGGCGGGTCAACGGCCGGGAGAAGTACAGCGCAGCCACCCGGAAGCGCAGGTCCCGAGACATCACCGCCGGCGACTGCGCGCCCAGGAAGATCGTCACGGCCACCTGCATCGTGATGACGTACGCGGTGTAGTTGAGGGGCAGCTCCGAGAACCCGAGGTAGCTGGTGACGATGCCCATGATCAGTGCCGGCAGGACCATCACCGTCACCAGCAGCATCGGCATGACCTTCGATCGCGCCGAACGGCCGAGGCCGAACGCGCCGCGCAGGGTCTCGATGAACAGCGAGCGCCGGATGTAGGCCGCGCCGAGCCGGGGACCGTCGTAGTGCCGATAGCCGATGTCGTGGATAGCGCCCGCGCGCCCGGTCGGGGTGGCCGGCTCAGACATGCACGGCCCCCTCGTCGGCCGGGCGGTCGGTGAAGATCTCGGTCATCCGGTGCCGCTGACGTTCCATCCGCACCAGGCCCAGCCCCAGCTCGGCGGCGGCGTCGCGCACGACGTCGTACGTGGCCTCGTCGGCGACGTCGACGTGCAGCAGCTTCCCGTCACTTCGCACGGTGACCCCGGCTTCGGTGAGCCGCGCCAGGAAGGCGGCGTGGTCGCCGTCGACCTCGATGGTCACCAGCGGCGTCTCCTCGGTCACCGAGGCCGTGCTGGAGTGCCGCAGCAGCCGGCCGCCGTCGATCACCACGATGCCGTCGCAGACCCGCTCCAGCTCACCGAGCAGGTGCGAGGTGACGATCACCGAGATCCCGAACTCGGTGCCGATCCGCCGGATCAGCCCCAGCATGTCGTCGCGGCCGGCGGGGTCCAGTCCATTCGTGGGCTCGTCGAGCAGCACCAGGCTGGGGTCGTGGACCAGCGCCTGGGCGAGCTTGACCCGTTGGCGCATGCCCGTGGAGTAGCCGCCCATCGGCCGGTATCGCTCCTCGTACAGGCCGACGTGCCGGAGGATGTCCGCCGCGCGCTCCCGGCCCGCCGTCGTCGGCAGGCCGGACATCCGGGCCATGTGCACGACGAACTCGGTGGCGGACACGTCCGGGGGCAGGCAGTCGTGCTCGGGCATGTAGCCGACGCGCTCGCGGATGGCCGGGCCCTCGGTCTTCACGTCGAGCTCGAGGACGCTCGCGCTGCCCTCGGTGGCTGCCAGCAGCCCGAGGAAGATCTTGAGCAGCGTGGACTTGCCGGCACCGTTGGCGCCGACCAGCCCGGTGACGCCCGTCGACACGTCGACGGTCAGCGCGTCCACGGCAGTCACCTGGCCGAACCGCTTGGTCAGTCCCTCGGTCTGGATCAACGACACGGATGCACCCCCTCCGTTCTCGACCCTACGGGAACGAGACTCTGGCCAGCCCGACGTCGTAGGTTGGCGCGCCATGAGTGCCGAACGCGAACCGGTCCAGCTCGCTGTGCTCGACGACTACCAGCAGGTCGCGCTGGACAGCGCGGACTGGTCGCCACTCGACGGTCGGGCCGACGTCACCGTGCTCACCGCGCACCTCGATGACGAGGCGGCAGTGGCCGAGCGGCTGGAGCCGTACGAGGTCGTCGTCGCCATGCGTGAGCGCACACCCTTCCCCGCCAGCCTGCTCGAGCGGCTGCCCAACCTCCGGCTGCTGGTCACCACCGGCTGGCGCAACGCCTCGATCGACGTCGCGGCCGCGGCGGAGCGCGACGTGACGGTCTGCGGCACCGCCATGCAGACGGCCGGCACGCCGGAGCTGACCTGGGGGCTGCTGATCGCGCTGAACCGGCACCTCGAGACCGAGGTCGCCAACGTCCGCGGCGGTGACTGGCAGACCACCGTCGGCACCGAGCTGGCCGGGCAGACGCTCGGCATCCTCGGGCTCGGTCGGCTCGGCTCGGTCGTCGCCCGCTACGCGCTCGCGTTCGAGATGACGGTGCTCGCGTGGAGCCGGAACCTCACGCCCGAGCGAGCCGCCGAGCACGACGCCGAGTGCGCAGACTCGCTGGACGACCTCTTCGAGCGCAGCGACGCGGTGAGCGTGCACCTGCCGCTGTCCAGGCAGAGCCGGGGCATCGTGGGCGCGTCCCAGCTCGACCTGCTCGGTCCGCGCGGCCTGCTGGTGAACACCTCCCGGGGCCCGATCGTCGACGAGGACGCGGTGGTCGAGGCACTGCGCGAGGGCCGGATCGCGGGGTACGCGGCCGACGTCTACGGCACCGAGCCGCTGCCCGCCGACCACCCGCTGCGGACCACAGAGCACACGCTGCTGACGCCGCACATCGGCTACGTCACCGAGCAGAACTACGCGCGTTGCTACACCGACGTCGTCGAGGACGTCGTGCGCTGGCTCGACGGCGACCCGGTCAGGGTGCTCGAGGCTGGGTGACTGGCCCGACGTTACGAGCCGTCGAGTGCGGCCTGGTCGAACGTGCCCGGCCGGTGCAGCAGGCCGGCCCGGTCCAGCGGCCAGATGATCGCCCAGACCTTGCCGACCACGTCGTCGACCGGTACGAAGCCGCCGCCAGCCTCGCCCAGGTGCGCGCGCGAGTCCTCGCTGTTGTCGCGGTTGTCGCCCATCACCCACAGTGAGTCGTCGGGCACCTGCACGTCGAACGGCGTGTTCGACGGGGCCGAGCCATGGAACAAGAAGTCGCCCTCGTCCAGCGGCACCCCGTTGACGGTCACCCGACCCTTGGCGTCACAGCAGGCGACCTCGTCACCGGGCAGGCCGATCACCCTCTTGACCAGGTGCCCACCCGTCGGCCACAACCCGATCGCGGCCAACGCCCGCTGCACCGGCCCGGAAGCCACCTCGTCTTCCTCCGGGGGGAGCCAGTGCTGGGAGTCCTCGAAGACCACGACGTCTCCGCGGTGGATGTCGCCGTTCCAGTACGAGACCTTCTCCACCACGATCCGGTCGTCCTTGGCGAACAGCGGCTTCATCGACCCCGACGGCACGAAGAAGCTCTGCACCACGAAGGCCTTGGTGACGGCGGCCATCGTCAGCGCGAGTGCCACGATGGCGAGCGTCTCGACCCAGCGCGGCACCCGGCGGCGCGGGCGCGCGGGCGCGGGCGCCTCGGCGGACACTGTCACTCCTGCACTGTACGTGCCGCTCAGACAGCGTCGGCGAGCCGAAGGACGGTCGCGACCGAGCGGTCGACGTCGTCCTCGGTCGTCGACCAGTTGGACACCGACACCCGCATCAGCCGCCGCCCCTGCCAGGTGGTGCCCCCCATCCAGCAGGTGCCGTCGCGCTGCACGGCGGCGACCACCGCGTCGGTCCGCGCGTCGGCACCGAAGCCGACCAGCACCTGGTTGAGCACCACGTCGTTGGCGATCTCGCAGCCGCCCGCGGCCAACCCGTCGGCGAAACGCCGGGCGAGCGCACAGCACCGGTCGACCAGCTGCGCGACCCCGTCGCGGCCGAGCTCGCGCAGCGCCGCCCACACCGCGAAACCCCTGGCCCGGCGCGACGACTCCGGGGCGAGGTCCGAGAGCACCGGGGCACCCACGCCGGACCCCACCAGGTAAGAGGCCGTGTACGAGGCGGCCGCCGCGTGCACGTCCGGTCGGGCGCAGAAGACCAGTCCGCTGTCGTACGGCACGTTCAGCCACTTGTGGGCGTCGCAGGCCCACGAGTCGGCCAGGTCCGCGCCGGCCACCAGGTGCCGGGTCGACGGACTGGCCGCGGCCCACAGGCCGAACGCGCCGTCGACGTGCACCCAGGCACGGTGCCGGTGGGCGGTCTCGCACCCTGCGACGAGGTCGTCGCAGGCGCCGGTGTTCACGTTGCCGGCCTGCAGGCACACGATCGTCGGGCCGGCCGGTCCGGCGGCCAGCACCCGCTCGAGGTCGTCGACGCGGGTGGCCCCCTGGTCGTCGACCGCCACTGGCTCCACCGCCGACGTGCCCAGGCCCAGCATCCGCAGCGAGCGGTCGATCGTGGCGTGCCGCTCCGCGCTCGCGACGACCCGCACCCGCGGCGCACCCAGCAGGCCGTCGCGCTCGACGTCCCAGCCGGCGTCTGCGAGCACCTGGTGCCGCGCGGCGAGCAGGCCCACCGTGTTGGCCTGCTGGCCGCCGGTGACGAAGCCGACCGACACGTCGTCCGGCAGCCGCAGCAGGTCGGTCAGCCACGCCCCCGCCGCCTGCTCGGCGGCTGCGGCTGCTGGCGACAGCACCGCGTTGAAGGCGCACTGGTCCCAGCCGGTGGCGATGACGTCGGCCGCGGTGGCGGCGGGCAGCGCGCCGCCGGTCACGAAGCCGAAGAACCGCGGTCCCGCGCTGGCCGTCACCCCCGGGCCAGCCGCCCGCACCAGGTGCTCGAGCACATCGGCGGGTGGCGTCGGTCCGTCCGGCAGCGGGCCGCCGAGCGCGGCGCGTACCTCCGCGACGTCGGCCGGTCCCACCACCGCCCGCTCGGGCAGCGAGGAACGGAACGACGCGGCCTCGGCCGCGGCCCGACCCAACAGGTCGCTCAGCTCGTCCATCCCGCGGACGCTAGCCCGCGCCACCCGTCGTGCGTGCGACCGCCGTCCCGGCGGCACGTACCAGCGCCATGGTCTGGCGCACCACGGCGCGCCGGTCGCGCCGGAAGCGCGGATCCGTCAGGGCGTTGCCGTCCCTGGGATAGACCAGCGCGGAGATGTGCAGGTGCCCGCCGGGCAGCGACTCGAGGCCGGCCCCGAGTCGCAGCCGGTTGCTCCGGTACATGCTCTCGTTGGACAGGTAGCTGCCGCCCGGTGCCGACGCGGCCGTCGAGTTGGCCGACGGGTCGTCCTTGCAGCGGATGGCGCCCGGCTCGGGGTAGGCGCCGCGCGGCCACTCGCAGATGCCGTCGTGCAGCCGCACCGGCCACGGCTCGGTGCCGGCCCGGATCATCGCGCGGTACGGCAGCGTCGTCTCGATCCACTGCGGCGACGGCTGCGGCTGCGGCCACTGCGCGGCGGCCGAGATCGGCCCGTAGTTCTGCGCCCGGTTGTTGTCGGGGTAGCCGCCGCGGAACGCACCGGCCCACTGCTCGATGTCCATCCGGCCGCGGCTGGTCTGGCTGATCGTCATGATCATGTCCGCCCGGTCGCGGGCCGGACCGGCGAGCCACGGGCCGAAGGCGTCCTCGACGATGCCCTGGTCGAAGTCCGTCCAGTTGACCGGGAAGACCACCGACTGCACCACGACCGGCCCGTCCGGCGTGCGGAACCGTCGGCCGTCGAGCTGCAGGGCGGTCGCGCCCGAGGGGTTCGAGTTCCGCAGGCTGTCGTCGAGGCTGTAGGTGTCGAAGCCGCTGATCAGCACCCGGGTCACGTCCGGGTCTCCCGGGTACGAGACCTGGGAGATGCCGCGGGACTCGTACGACAGGATCCGCACCAGCGCGAGCCGCTGGGTGCTGCTCAGCTCGAAGCCCGGGTCCCACTCGCGCAGGGCTGCGGTCATCGTCGTGCGCGCCCAGTACAGCGGCCGGTCGTCGAAGCGGTCGATCCTGCCCAGCTCGGTGTCGCCCTGGGCCCGTTTCACCGCGGTACGCCACAGGTGGATCCCGGCGCCGTGCACCACCTCGGAGGCGAGCCAGACGTTGTCGACGGTGCAGAGCCGCCGCTCGAAGGTGGCGACCAACCGGTCGAGTCCCGATGCGCGCAGGAACCGCACCGAGGCCGGCCTGTCGTCGTCGCCCGGCAGCGGGAGTCCGAGCCGCTTCTCCTCGACGGTGAGCGGCACCTCGTCGGACCCGTAGCAGTCACCGGCCCGCTCGAGACCGGCCGGCGCGGGCGCCGCTTGCCCCGCACCGCCCGACACCAGTGGCCAGCCACCCACCAGCAGCGCCAGTCCGGCGACGGCGCCCACCCAGCCACGCGTGCTGCGACCCATCACTGCCTCCCAGCATGTCCGCTTCGCCCCGGTTCGGGCTCTGCCCGCACGCTAGCCGGGTGCTGCCATATCCGCTGGCCCGCCGCCGGACGAAGTGCGATCCTCCGGCGGTGACCACCGACCTCCCGGTGCTGCCGCCCGGGCTCACCGCGCGAGCGCTCACGTTCGCCGACGCCGAGCAGTGCCAGCAGATGCTGGCGGCGGCCGAGGTGCAGGACCTCGGTGACGCAGGCGTCGACGTCGACGACCTCGTCGGTGACTGGAAGCGGCCGAGCTTCGACCTCGCGACCGACAGCCAGGGTGTGTTCGACGGTGAGCGGCTGGTGGCGAGCCTGGAGGTCTACCGCGGCACCCGGGCCCTGGGCGGTGTGCACCCGGACTACCGCGGCCGTGGCATCGGCACCTTCCTGGTGGCCTGGGCGGAGGAACACGCGCGAGCCAAGGGCGCGTCGTCGCTCGGCCTCGGGGTACCCGAGAACACCACCGCCCCCGACCTGCTGCGTCGCCGCGGCTACCAGCAGCGCTGGGACGCCTGGTACCTCGCGCTCGGCCCCGACGACGCCGTACGCGCCGACCGCCCGCTCCCCGAGGGGATGACGATCCGGCCGATGGCGGCCGGCGAGGAGCAGGCGACCTTCCAGGTCATCGAGGACGCCTTCGGCGAGTGGGAGGCCCGCGACCCGAGCAGCTTCGAGGACTGGGCCGCGACGACGCTGCAGCGCCCGCGCTTCGAGCCGTGGCACCTGCTGGTCGCGGTCGACAGCGGCCCGGCCGGCGACGAGATCGTGGGTGCCTGCTTCCTCGACGTCACCGCGGGAACGGTCTACGTGCACCAGCTGGCGGTGCGCCGCGACCAGCGCGGCCGGGGCATCGGGCGGCTGCTGCTCGTCGAGGCCTTCACCCGCGGCCGGGCCAAAGGCGCGCCGGCTGGCGAGCTCGCCACCGACAGCCGTACCGGCGCCCTCGGCCTCTACCAGTCGGTGGGCATGCACATCAGCGCGACCTTCCAGCACTTCGTGCTCGACCTGGCGTGAGGTTCAGCGGCGCCGCTGGGCCACCAGCCGGCCTCCCACGCCCACGGCGAGCACCGCCAGCCCGGCGAGCACGGCCGTGCCGGGCAGGGTCGCGGCCAGCACCAGGCAGCCCAGCGCTCCCGCCACGTTGAGCAGACGCGGCCACCGCCGGTGCGCGGCGTCCTGGGTGAAGGCCGAGGCGTTGGCGACCGCGTAGTAGAGCAGCACGCCGAACGACGAGAACCCGAGCACGCCCCGCAGGTCGGTGGTCAGCACCAGCACCACGACGACCCCGGCGACGCCGAGCTCGGCCCGGTACGGCACCCGGTACCGCTGCGACACCGCCGCCAGCGGTGGCGGCAGGTCGCCGTTGCGGGCCATCGCCAGGCCGGTCCGACCCACGCCGGCCACCAGCCCCAGCAGCGCGCCGAGGCTGGCCACCGCCGCGCCCACCCGGACGACGGGCGAGGCCCACGCCGCTCCGGCGGCGTCCGCCGCGTCCGCCAGCGGGGTCGCGGTGCCCGCGACGGCCGGTGCGCCGAGCGCGAGCAGCAGGCAGCAGGCCACCGCCGCGTACACGACCACCGCGATGCCCAGCGCGAGCGGGATCGCACGAGGAATCGTGCGTGCTGGGTCGCGGACCTCCTCGCCCAGCGTCGCGATGCCGTGCGTAGCCCGCGAAGGCGAAGAACAGCAGACCGGCCGACTCGAGCACGCCTCCGACGCCGCCGGTCGGGGACCCGCCGGTCAGCCGCGACGCCTCCAGCCCGCCGCCGCCGACGATGGCCGCCAGGGTGCACACCAGCGCCGCCAGCGTGAGCGCGAGCAGCACGCGCGTCACCGTGGCCGTGCGCGTCACCCCGCGCAGGTTGACGCCGGTGAGCACCAGCACCGCCAGGGCGGCCGCCGCGCGCTCCACCCACTCCGGCCCGTCCAGCGCGTACGCCGCGAAGGTGAGCGCCATCGTGGCGCAGGACGCGGTCTTGCCGACGACGAAGCCCCAGCCGGCGACGAATCCCCACCACTCGCCGAGCCGCTCCCGGCCGTAGACGTAGGTCCCACCGGACGAGGGGTACTGCGCCGCCAGCTGAGCCGACGCGACCGCGTTGCAGTACGCCACAGCGGCGGCGATCGCCAGCCCGGCCAGCAGCCCGCTGCCCGCGGCAGCTGCGGCCGGGGCGAACGCGGAGAACACCCCGGCGCCGAGCATCGCGCCGAGCCCGACGACCACGGCGTCGCCGGTGCCCAGACGGCGCTCCAGCGCTGGCTGCTCCCCCACCCTGCGCATCATGCACCCCGGCCCTCAGAACGGCGGGTCGGGGCGACACGGCAGGCAGGGGGTCAGGATGGCGCAGTGGACATCACCAAGGTGCAGATGTGGGTCGCGACCACCCTGGCCTTCACCGTGGGGATGATCGCCACCGTCTGCATGGCCAGCTACAGCGTCTGGAGCGAGACGCTGCGCGACAACGGCAACGCCCCCGGCCTGTGGGCCATGAGCGGGGTCGTGGGTGTGCTGACGATCGCCGGTTGCCTGCTCATCCACCAGCGCTCCCCACTGTCGCCGTGGCTGCTGTGCGGGCTGGTGCCCGCCGCGGTCGCGGCGCCCTTCGTCTTCTGATCCGGCCGGGTCGTCTGATCAGGTCGTCTGGGAGGCTGACGCGCGTGCCACGCGTCTTCCTCCACATCGGCCTGCACAAGACCGGGACCACCTACGTGCAGCAGCTGCTGCGCGCCAACCGCCAGCGGCTGCGCGGCGACGGCGTGTTCTTCGCCGGCGGCAAGGGACTACCGAACCAGGTCTTCGCCGTCTGGGACCTGCTCGGCCGCCGCCCGTCCGGCGAGGGCGACGCGCGGATCGCGGGCTCGTGGCAGGGGCTGGTCGACGGTGTCAACGCCGGCGACGACGACGTGGTGCTGCTCTCCGACGAGCACCTGTCGCTCGCGACCGCCAAGCAGGCCGCCACCGCCGCCAAGGCGTTCCCCGGTCGCGAGGTGCACGTGGTGGTGACCGCCCGCGACCTGGGCCGCACGCTGGCATCGGCCTGGCAGGAGGAGGTCAAGAACCGCGGTGCGTGGACCTGGGAGGAGTTCGCCGCCGCGGTGCGCGATCCCTCCCAGGCCGGCGTCAACCCGGCCCGTGGCTTCTGGATCCGGCAGGACCTGCCCGCGATCCTCGGCCGCTGGGCGAAGGCGGTGCCGGCCGAGCGGGTGCACGTCGTGACCGTGCCGCCGGCGGGCTCGCCGTCCGACCTGCTGGTGCAGCGACTCGGCTCGGTCATCGGCTTCGATCCCGCCGGGCTGAGCCGGCCTGCTCCCTGGGCCAACGAGACCGTCGGCGTGGTCGGCACCGAGCTGATCCGCCGGCTCAACCCGATGCTCTCCGACCTGCCGCAGCGGCAGTACGACCGCGTGGTCAAGCGCACCATCGTGCGGGCACTGGCGACCAGCACCGAGCCGATGCGGTTCGCGCTGCCGGACGACGACCTCGCGTGGGCCCGTACCCGCGGCGCGGAGATGGTCGATGCGGTCCGGGCGGCGGGTCACCCGGTCGTCGGGAGCCTCGACGACCTGACCCCGCAGCCGAGCACCGGCGGCCGGCTGCCCGGCGAGACCACCGAGGCCGAGGTGCAGGACGCCGGCCTGCACGCCCTGGCCGGGCTGGCAGGGGCGCACGCCGCGCTGTGGTGGGAGACCCGCGGGACCGAGGACGAGGTGCCGGCCGACGCACGCGCCCGCGGCGCCAGCCGGCTGCGGGCCGCGACGTTCCGGGCCCGACGCGCCGGGGCCCGGCTCGCCGACCGCAACGCGGTGGCGGGCCGGGCCCTCGGAGCGGTGCTGCGCAGGCGCAGCCGTTGACTGACCTGTTGAGGCCGTGGGTCAGTGGGTGCTGACCATCCCCACGTCGAACACCTTGACCTGCCACTCTCCGTCGGACTTGTACAGCCGGATCTTGCGCAGCCCGGTGTTGTTGGTCTCGTCGGTCTCGACCAGGTTGCCGTCGGGGTTGGCCGTCGTCGCGATGAAGTAGATCCCCGGGTCGAGGTCGGTCAGCCGGAACGACTGGCCGGGCCGGTACTGCTGGTAGGTGTCACCCGAGCCGGACGAGAGCACCTCACGCACCGCCAGCGAGCTGTAGCCGCCGCACTGGGTCTCGAGGTCGGTGTAGTACGGGTTCCAGTCGGCACCCTCGACGGTGTAGTCGACCGCGTCGGTGGCTGCGAGGCAGAACGCCTCCTTCTTGCTGCGGACGACGGTCTCCTGGTCGGCGTCGAGCAGCTCGTACTTCGCGAAGTCACGGAAGTGCCAGTGGTGGTGGTGGTTGCGCGGGTCCCACTCCATCGACCCCACCTTCCGGCAGCCCGCCGGGTCGCCGTCGGGCTCGTAGAAGTACTGCCAGCTCGTCATCACGTCCTGGTGCTGTTTGCGGAAGCCGTCGACGACCAGCGGCGAGGGGCCACCGTTCCAGACGGTCGCGCCGAACGTGAGGTAGTTGCCGCGCACCCGGATGCCGGTGGACGGCAGTGCCCGCAGGTCGGGGAAGTTGTCGCCGGGCGGGACCTGGCTCGCACAGCTGGGCGGTGCCCGGCGCGGCTGGGGAGCGGCGCCGGTGGCCTGGTCGTCGACGCGGCAGCCACGCCCGTCGCGGCAGTCTTCGCCGCCCTTGACCACGCGCATCCGGATCTCCACCTGGCCGGAGTCGGCGGGGATGCCGATCAGGTGGCGGTAGTCCTTGTCGATGGTCAGCGTCGCGACGTACCTGCCACGGTCGAGCTCCATCCGGGTGCCGTAGCCGAGGGCCGGGATGCCCCAGCCGGCCTGGATGCCCAGCACGCTGCCGAGGGTGAACGGGTGGTAACGGCAGCCCCCGAAGAAGTCTCCGCCGGGGTACGGGGAGACGTCAGGCGCGTCGGGCCGGGTGCGGACCCCAAGGCCGGTGCTGCACAGGTTGCGCGTCTGGTCGACGACCAGGTGGCCGTCGCTGTCGCGGACCCGCAGGTGCATGAAGCCCAGCAGTCCCTTCCAGCTCGAGACCATCTCGGGGCTGAGCGTGGTCTCGTCGCCCGGCACCTCCGGATCACCCATCAGGGTGCCGACGATGGGCTTGCGGTACGACGCGCGGTTGGCATGCACCTCGAACGGCAGGTCGCCGGCGACGAGGAACGCGCCGAGGTCGACGTAGACCTTGTCGCCGTCCTTGTGCACCTCGATCGACTTGGCCGCGGCGCGGAGCGCCAGCGGTGGTCGGTCGGCCGCTGCCGCGGTCCCGTTGGGAGCGGTGACCTGTTGTCCGGAGGCTGCTGGTACGACCGTGGCGAGCAGGCACAGGGCCGCTGCGGCTGTCACGGTGTGGCGCAGGGCGCGGCCACGATTCATCGTCGGGGTGTCCTGTCCGTCGAGGTTGGCTGTCCACGAGAAGACGTGGGCAGCGGGCGGCAGGTTGCCCGTGATGCCAGGTCGATACCGGTTCGTTGCACCCCGCTCCTGCAGACATCATCACGCAACGGGGTGCGGCGTGGTCCGGTCAGGCGAAGCCGGCCCGCCGCGATCGTCCGGTCCGTACCGATTCGCCCTTGTCCCGGGCGGCGTCGGCGAGCCGCTCCTGGAAGTCCGTCATCGCCCGCCGCAGCTCGGGGTCGGCCGCCGCCAGGATGCGTACCGCGAGCAGCCCGGCATTGCGGGCGCCGCCGATCGCGACCGTGGCCACCGGAACCCCGCTCGGCATCTGCACGATCGACAGCAGCGAGTCGAGGCCGTCGAGGTTCCGCAGCGGGACCGGCACCCCGATCACCGGTAGCGGTGTGACCGCGGCCAGCATCCCGGGCAGGTGGGCCGCGCCGCCCGCCCCCGCGATGACGACCTGTAGCCCGCGCTCGTGCGCCTGCCCTCCCCACGCGAGCATCTCGTGCGGCATCCGGTGCGCGGACACGACGTCGGCCTCGTACGCGACGCCGAACTCCTCGAGCGCCTCCGCGGCGGCCTCCATGACGGGCCAGTCGGAGTCCGATCCCATCACGATCCCGACCCTCGGCTGCTCGCTCATCGGTCCTCCTGTGGCTCGTCGTCGTTCGCCGTTCCGGCGAACCATGCTGCCGCGTGCCGGGCCCGCGCTCGCACGTCGTCGAGGTCGTCGCCGTACGCCGTCACGTGTCCCACCTTGCGCCCCGGGCGGACCTGCTTGCCGTACAGGTGCACCCGCGCGCGCGGGTCGCGGGCGAGCACGTGCGGGTAGCCGTCGTAGAGCCGGCCGACATCACCGCCGAGGATGTTGACCATCACCGTCCACGGAGCGCGGGATCGCACGGCGCCGAGCGGCAGGTCGAGCACCGCGCGCAGGTGGTTCTCGAACTGGCTGGTCACCGCACCGTCGATCGTCCAGTGGCCGGTGTTGTGCGGGCGCATGGCGAGCTCGTTGACGAGCACCCGGCCGTCGTGGGTCTCGAACATCTCCACCGCGAGCACGCCGGTGACGTCGAGCTCGCCGGCCACCCGCAGCGCGACCCGCTGCGCCTCCACCGCCAGGTCGGGATCGAGCCCCGGCGCGGGCGCGGTCACCTCGTGGCAGATCCCGTCGCGCTGCACCGACTCGACGACCGGGTAGACCGCGGTCTGGCCCGACGGCGAGCGCGCGCACAGCACGGCCAGCTCGCGGACGAAGTCGACGTGCTCCTCGGCCAGCACCGTCACCCCGGACGCGAACGCCTCCGCCACTCCCGGGTGGTCCGCGCCGTCGACGACCCAGACGCCGCGCCCGTCGTAGCCACCACGGGCGACCTTGAGCACCAGCGGGAACCCGTCCAACGACTCGGCCACGGCCGTCACCTCGCCGGGGCCGGTGACGACCCGCCAGCGCGGGCACGGCAGGCCGAGCGCGGTG
The DNA here is from genome assembly GCA_963785115.1 of uncultured Actinomycetota bacterium. Classification (GTDB taxonomy): domain Bacteria; phylum Actinomycetota; class Actinomycetes; order Propionibacteriales; family Nocardioidaceae; genus JACCWP01. The sequence continues at coordinate 107,653 of CAWATY010000005.1, read as the reverse complement.
AGACGTTCGCGCATCACCGCCTTGTCCTGGGCGTGCACCAGCGCCGCCGGGCCGGGTCGGCAGGCCAGGCCCTCGGCCGCCAGCGCGTGCAGGTGCTCGGTGGGTACGTGCTCGTGGTCGAACGTCATGACCGCGCAACCCTGCGCGATCTCGCGCAACCGGTCGAGGTCGCGGTAGTCGCCGACCAGGTGGTCGGGCACCACCTGGGCGGCGGACACGTCGGGACCTTCGGCCAGCAGCCGCAGCGGTACGCCCAGCGCGATCGCGGCCTGCTGCATCATCCGGGCCAGCTGCCCTCCCCCGACGACCGCGACCCGGGGGCCGTCGACGGGGGTAGTCACCGCCGAAGCCTAGCGACCGGCCCCCACTCGTCCGCGGGCTAGCCTGGGACCCTGTGACCTCCTCACCGGGTGCCGACGACACCGTGCGCCAGCGCCTGCCGCTGGTGCACGAGCTGGGTGCGTTCGGCACCATCGGACTGGTCGGCTACGTCATCGACGTCGGGCTGTTCAACCTGCTGCGCTACGCCGGTGATCCGGGGCTGCTGCAGGACAAGCCGCTGACCGCGAAGGTGCTGTCGGTGCTGGTCGCCACCGTGGTGACCTACCTCGGCAACCGGCACTGGACGTGGGCGCACCGACCCCGTCAGAGCGTGCACCGCGAGGCGGTCGCCTTCGGCGTCGTCAACGCCCTTGGGCTCGCCATCTCGCTGCTGTGCCTGGCGATCTCGCACTACGTCCTGGGGTTCACCAGCGCGCTGGCCGACAACATCTCCGCCAACGTGGTCGGCCTGGTGCTGGGTACGTCGTTCCGGTTCTGGGGATACCGCACGCACGTGTTCCGCAAGCAGTCGGAACGTACGGTCGCAGGCGCCTAGCTCGCGACCCAGCGCCGGCGGACCGCGATCGGCTCGACGTCGCCGAAGCCGCGCATCGGTCGGGCCGGCAGCACCCGGGTGTCGAACTGGTCGCGCGGCAGCGCCTCGGTCGTGTCGGCATCGGCGATCACCCGATTGCGCCGGGCGACTGTCGTGAGCCGGGAGGCCAGGTTGACCGGTGTCCCGTACACGTCGCCCTGGCGCATGATCACCGAGCCGGTGGCGATGCCGACCCGCACGTCGGGGAGGTCGGGCTCGGCCCCGATGGTCTCGACGATCGCGAGCGCGATCTCGGTGGCGACCACCGGGTCGTCGGCGGCGAACAGCACCGAGTCGCCGAGCGTCTTGACCACCCGGCCGCCGCGCGCCGCCACCAGGTCGGCGCACCCGCCCTCGAAGCCCTCGACGAGGGTGGCGAGCTCGTCCTCGTCCATCCCGTTGGACAGCGCGGTGAAGCCCACCAGGTCGGCGAACCCGACGGTCTGGGTGGCCGCCAGCACCTCTTCGTCACCGACGAGGCCCCCGAGCCGGCCCGCGGCGGACTCGAGGTGCCGCCGCCAGGCGTAGACCAGCAGCTGCTCGAACGCCGGCGCCACCGACTCGTCGATGCCGGCGAGGTCACCACGACCGGCCAGGGCGGAGACCTGCCACTCCGCGAGCCGCGACATGGTCCGGCCCAGCGCCCGGGTGAGGCGTACGACGGTGTCCAGGTCGATGCCGCCGTCGCGAACGATCGTCGCCACCAGCATCAGCGCGCGGCTGTCGGCCTCGGTGAAGGCCGGGTCGCCCCCGGCGTCGGGGAAGCCGAGCGCCCGCCACAGCCGGCGGGCGTCGTCGATGCTCACCCCCGCCGATGCGGCCACCTCGGAGCTGGTGAGTGCGCCGGTCGCGGGCTGGGTGGGAAGCCTTTGTTCGTCGCCGATGGCCGTCATCGTCCCGGGTCGGGGGTGCCGTCGTCGTCGCGGCCGTCCTGCTGCCCGAACACCAGGTCGGTGAGCCGGCGGTGCACCCACTCGATCCGCGGCACGTCGGTGAGTCGCATGCCGGACTGCTCCGTGGCGTCGCTCACGACCAGCGTCCCGCAGCCGAGCATCCGGTCCAGCAGCTGCTTCTCGAAGGTCACGTCGTTGATCCGCTGCAGCGGGATCGCGCGCCCGGTGCGGGTGAGGATGCCCGACGTCAGCAGCACCCGACGGGACGTGATCGTGTACTCGGTCGTGATCCAGCGGATGAACGGCAGCACCGACCACGCGATCATGCCGACCGCGACGGCCGCCCAGACCGCGATCACGACCCACTTCTCCGCGGAGCTCTCCGGGATGATCGAGGTGATGAAGCCGCCGAGTGCGGCCAGCACGATCAGCGCCACGGCCGGCAGGATCAAGGCCTTGGCGTGAGTACGCATGGAGAGGACGATCTCCTCGCCCTCGATCAGCAGCTTCTCGGGCACCGACATGCGGCGAATGGTGTCAGACAACCGGCCGTACGTGAACGACTTCACCAGCCCCGACCGTGCGACGACCCCCGGGGGCGGCGATCACCAGCCGCCCGTCGGCGTCGACCGACTCCGCGCTGCCCTGAACGACCTCACCGTCGGGGAGGTCGACTCGTACCGTTCGCCCGAGGGTGGTGCAGCGGCGCACGTACGCCGGGTGCAGGCCGCGGGAGTCGCCTTCCTCCGCCACCCAGGCGCGGTACAGCCGCTCGAAGCCCCGCAGCACCGCCAGCAACAGCGGCTGCCGATCGGGCACCGCGCCGATCTCGAGAAGCAGCGACGTGGCGGTGGTCAGCGGCAGCTCCTCGGCGTGCTGCGAGACATTGAGCCCGGTGCCGATCACCGCGGCTGGACCGCGCGGCGTCTCGATCCGCTCGACCAGCACCCCGGCCAGCTTGCGGTCGGCGACCACGACGTCGTTGGGCCACTTCAGGCCCGCGCCCACGCCGGCGGCGCGCGACACCGCCTCGGCCAGCGCGGTGCCGGCGAGCAGCGGCAGCCAGGGCCACCGCGCCGCCGCCACCTCCGGCCGGACGAGGACCGACCAGGTCAGCGCGGCGGATGGCGGGGCCTCCCACACCCGGTCGAGCCGGCCGCGCCCGGCGCTCTGGTGCTCGGCCACCAGCACGGCACCCTCGGCCGCACCGTCGCCGGCCCGGGCAACGAGGTCGGCATTCGTACTGGCGGTCGTCGCGACCACGTCGGCGGCCTGCCACCACGACCCGGCCTCGCCCACGCGCAAGGCGCGGCGCAGCGCCCGCACGTCCAGCGGGGGACGGTCGAGGTCGCGGTAGGCCACGGTCCGAGCCTGTCACGCTCGCTAGGGTCGGCCCGTGACCAGCGGATCGAGCGACATCGCGCGCGACAGTGGCGTCGAGGGCGACGCCGCCGACCCGGGCGCCCAGCCTGACGTCGACATCCACACCACCGCCGGAAAGCTGGCCGACCTCGGCCACCGGCTGGACGAGGCGATCCACGCCGGCTCTGCCCGCGCGGTGGAGAAGCAGCACTCCCGCGGCAAGCAGACCGCGCGCGAGCGCATCGCCCAGCTGCTCGACGACGACTCGTTCGTCGAGATCGACGAGCTCGCCCGGCACCGCAGCACCGCCTTCGGGCTGGAGAAGAACCGCCCCTACGGCGACGGGGTGGTCACCGGCTACGGCACCGTCGACGGCCGTCAGGTGTGCGTGTTCGCGCAGGACTTCACCGTGTTCGGCGGCAGCCTCGGCGAGGTGTACGGCGAGAAGATCTGCAAGGTGATGGACCTCGCGGTCAGCACCGGCAGCCCGCTGGTCGGCATCAACGAGGGAGCGGGCGCGCGGATCCAGGAGGGCGTGGTCTCGCTCGGTCTGTACGGCGAGATCTTCCGCCGCAACGTGCACGCGTCCGGTGTGGTGCCGCAGATCTCGCTGATCATGGGCGCCTGCGCGGGCGGGCACGTCTACTCCCCCGCGATCACCGACTTCACGGTGATGGTCGACGGAACCTCGCAGATGTTCATCACCGGGCCCGACGTGATCAAGACGGTCACCGGCGAGGACGTGACGTTCGAGGAGCTCGGTGGGGCGCGCACGCACAACACCAAGTCCGGCAACGCGCACTACATGGGCTCCGACGAGGCCGATGCGCTGGACTACGTCCGGGCCCTGCTGTCGTACCTGCCGAGCAACAACCTCGAGGACCCACCCGCCTATGACGAGGCGGCGCTGCTCGAGGTGACCGACGACGACCGGGCGCTCGACACCCTGGTGCCCGACGCGGCCAACACCCCCTACGACATGCACACCGCGATCTCGGCGGTGCTCGACGAGGGCGAGTTCCTGGAGGTCCATGCGCTGTTCGCGCCGAACATCGTCGTCGGCTTCGGCCGCGTCGAGGGCCGGTCGGTCGGCGTCGTCGCCAACCAGCCGTCGCAGCTGGCGGGCACGCTGGACATCGACGCGAGCGAGAAGGCCGCGCGCTTCGTGCGCACGTGCGACGCGTTCAACGTGCCGGTGCTGACGTTCGTCGACGTCCCCGGCTTCCTGCCGGGCACCGACCAGGAGTGGGACGGGATCATCCGACGCGGCGCGAAGCTGATCTACGCCTACGCCGAGGCGACGGTGCCGCTGGTCACCGTGATCACCCGCAAGGCGTACGGCGGTGCGTACGACGTCATGGGCTCCAAGCACCTCGGCGCCGACATGAACATCGCGTGGCCCTCGGCGCAGATCGCGGTGATGGGCGCGCAGGGGGCGGTCAACATCCTGTACCGCAACGAGCTCAAGGACGCCGACGACCCCGAGGCGCGGCGCGCCGAGCTGATCACCGAGTACGAGGACACGCTGGCCAACCCCTACGTGGCGGCCGAGCGCGGGTACGTCGACGCCGTGATCGCGCCGCACGAGACGCGGATCGAGATCGTCCGGGCACTACGGCTGCTGCGCAGCAAACGCGCCACGCTGCCCCCCAAGAAGCACGGGAACATCCCGCTGTGAGCGACGACGCCGCGGATCAGGGCGACGCCGCCCAGGACGCAGCCGGGCCGCGGCCACTGCTGCGCGTCGTGCGCGGCTCGCCGACGGACGAGGAGCTCGTCGCGCTCGTTGCCGTGGTGGCGGCCCGCTCGGTGGCGGCAGCGTCGGCACGCCCTCGCCAGCCGCGCTCGGCATGGGCCCATCCCGCTGCGGCGGTGCGTCGTCCACATCACCCGGGACCGGACGGCTGGCGCCGCTCCGCCCTGCCCGGCTGAGCTGCACAGAGCGGGACGTACCGCCGGAAGTGGTTCCGCGGAACCGACCTTGCGGTCAATCGTCTTGACCCGTCGGTCAGCAGGGGTGGACGCTGTCGGCATCCCCAGGAGGCCCCGTGACCGGTGACGCCAACAGCGGGGCCCGGCCGCCATCGGTCTGGTCGCTGGGCGACTACCCGCGGGTGGCGCGCGAGGTACTCGCACCGTTGGGCCCGGCACTGGTCTCCGCCTGCCAGGTCGACGCCGGCCAGCGGGTGCTCGACGTCGGCGCGGGCTCGGGTCTCGCCGCCGTCGCCGCCGCGCGGACCGGCGCCTCCGTCGTCGCGGTCGACATCACGCCGCAGCTGTTCGACGCCGGCCGGGTGCAGGCCGCGGCCGCCGGGGTGCAGCTGGAGTGGGTCGAGGCCGACGCGCAGGCGCTGCCCTGGGCGAGTGCGGAGTTCGACGTGGTGATGACGTGCATCGGGGCGATGTTCGCCGCCGACCAGCAGCGCACCGCGGACGAGATGGTCCGGGTGTGCCGGCCCGGCGGCACGATCGGCTCGCTCGCCTGGACCCCGGACGGCGAGGCGGGCGCGCTGCTGGCTCTCCTCGCGCCGTACCTGCCCGCGGGGCCGTCCGGCGCGCAGCCACCTACGGCCCCACCCACGGCCCCACCCACAGCCCCACCGACGGCATGGGGCGACCCCGACCACGTGCGGTCGCTGTTCGGCGACCGGGTGCGGTCGTTCACCGCCGAGCGTCGCAGCGTGACCGTGGAGCGGTTCGCGACGCCCTCCGACCTCTACGCGTTCTACAAGGCCCACTTCGGTCCGGTGATCGCCGCCTTCGAGGCGGCGGGTGATCGCGCGGATCAGCTCGACGCCGAGCTGCTGGAGTGGGCCACGTTGTCGGACACCAGCGCGGCCGGCGAGCCGAGCCGCTACGTCTTCGACTACCTGTTGGTCACCTGCGCGCGGCGCTGAGCCGGTCCTCGACCGCCGCGCTGACCAGCCGCACGACCTCGACCCGTGCCCAACGCTTGTCCTCGGCAGCCACGACGTGCCAGGGCGCGTCCGGCCGGTCGGTGCGGTCGAGCATCTCCTCGACGGCCTGCTCGTAGGCGGCCCGCTGCTCGCGGTTGCGCCAGTCCTCGTCGGTGAGCTTCCAGGACTTGAGCGGGTCGCGGCTGCGCCGCTCGAAGCGCTCCAGCTGTGCCTCCTGCGACAGGTGCATGAAGAACTTGACCAGGATCGTGCCCTCGGCCACGAGGGTGCGCTCGAAGTCGACGATCTCGTCGTACGCCCGCCGCCACTGCTCCTCGGCCGCGAATCCCTCGACGCGCTCGACCAGCACCCGCCCGTACCAGGACCGGTCGAGCACCGCCATGCCGCCCCAGCCCGGCAGGACCGGCCAGAACCGCCACAGGAAGTGGTGCCGCTTCTCGTCATGGGTCGGTGCGGCGAACTGCGCGACCCGGACGTGCCGCGGGTCGAGCTCGGTCACCAGCCGCTTGATGGCCCCACCCTTGCCGGAGGCGTCCCAGCCCTCGAAGACCACGCAGAGCGGGGGTCCGATGTCCTGGCTGCCGTCGTCACCCGCGACCTGACCGCCCAGGACGAGCCGCAGCCGCAGCAGCCGGCGCTGCTGCTCACCGAGCCGGGCCTTCTCCTGCTTCTTGGTCAGCCGGGCACCGAGGTCCACGTCGTCGAGTCGGCCCACGGGTCCAGCCAACCAGCAGCCGGGTGTCGGTGCCCGTCAGTCGGTCGCGGGCCAGGGCACCCAACCGCAGCGGTCGAGGTCCCAGTACTCGCCCAGCTTGTGACGCTGCCGCTGGTGTGGCGCGGGCTGCTGCGGCTGGCGGGTGGCCGGCAGGCGGCCAGGGGCCGGCTGCGCGGCGGGCTCGGCGCCGGCGTCTCGCGTGCGGTCGGTCATCTCGGTCATGTCGGTCTCCTCGGCGTCACTGTGGCACGGCGGCGTGCACGAGGAGAGCGATTTGGCCCGGACCGATACCGGATACGCGCGGGACTTTTCCCCGCTCCCCCGCCGTGGGCGACAATCCCGCGGTGACGTCGGTCCCCCGCCTGGTGCTCGCCTCTGCCTCTCCGGCCAGGCTCGCGACGCTGCGGGCCGCTGGCCTCGACCCCGCCGTCGTGGTGTCGGACGTCGACGAGGACGCCGTCGCCGCGGCGCTGGACACCGCATCCCCGGCCGAGCTGGCGCAGGCTCTCGCGGTCGCCAAGTGCGCGGATGTGGCCGACGGGCTGGCAGCCGGGCTGACGCCGGACCGGGAGACGCTGGTCGTCGGCTGCGACTCGGTGCTCGAGTACGACGGCCGGGCGGAGGGCAAGCCGCGCGACGCCGCCGACGCGACCGCCCGCTGGCACCGGATGCGCGGTCACACCGGAGTGCTGCACACCGGGCACTGCGTGCGGCTCGTGGCGGCCAGCGGGCCGAGTGGTGCGCCCGCGAGCGGTGCGGCCCCGGAGCGCCATGCGGTCGCCTCGACCCTGGTGCGGTTCGCGGACCTCGACGACGCCGAGGTCACCGCGTACGTCGGCTCGGGCGAACCGCTCGCGGTAGCGGGAGCGTTCACCCTCGACGGCCTCGGCGGTGCGTACGTGCGCGGCGTCGACGGCGACCCGCACACGGTGGTCGGGATCAGCCTGCCGCTGCTGCGCGACCTGTTCCGCGACCTGGGCGTGGTCTGGCACGACCTGTGGGCCCGACGCCGGCCCTGACGGGCAGCCTGACGGTCAGCCTGACGGTCAGCCGATCGGGTGTGCGCCCACGAACAGGTCGTCGGCGTCGTAGCGCGCCTCCACCTCGCGCAGCCGGGCGAGCGTCGGCTCGTCGTGGAAACGCGCCCGGCTGCCGTCGGATCGCTCGACGAAGTTGGCGTAGTGCTGCCGACCGGTCCACGGCGCCAGCGCCGCCAGCACCACGTCGAGGTGCGCGCTGACCGCGGCGTGACTGCCGGGGTCGGGGGTGATGCCCACCGCGTAGCACGCGAACGCGCCGGGGAGCGACCCGACCGCACCGGCGCCCTCCGGCGCCCGCCCCACGGCTCCGCCGAGCAGCCTGAGCTCGACCGACACCAGCGGTGAGCCCGAGCCCGGACCCGCCGCCGCCACCAGCGCGTCGATCGCCTCATCGGGCAGACCGTCGAGCACCCTGCCTTCGCCCGCGGCGGGGACCGGCCCCGGCGGATCCATGTGCAGCCGCCACAGCTCCGAGGTGGGAGCCGCGGCCACGTTGTCCATCACCGGGCCGAGGGCGCGCAGCGGCGCCAGCAGCGCATCGGTCTCGGCAACGCCTGCCAGGTGCGCCACCTCGACGACGACGAAGGACTGCCCACGCATCGGCTCGGGCAGCTCCGGCATCGGCGGGAACTGCATCAGCCGGGCGCAGGTGGCGGTCTCCTCCGGCACCGTCTCGGCCCACCGGCGCCACGCGGCCAGCACCTCGGCAGAGCGGTCGAGCGGCCAGAACATCGCTCCCATGCACAGCTCGGGCACCTCGTGCAGTCGCAACGTCAGCGCGGTCACGACCCCGAAGCTGCCACCGCCGCCGCGCAGTGCCCAGAACAGGTCCGGGTCGGAGTCGGCGTCGACCTCGCGGACCTCGCCGTCGGCCGTCACCAGCTGGACCGAGAGCACGTCGTTGGCCGCCATCCCGTGGCTGCGGGCCAGCCAGCTCATGCCGCCGGACAGCACGTAGCCGGTGACCCCGACGTCGTGCGAGGAGCCGGCCTGAACGGTGAGCCCGTGCTCCGCGGCCGCCGAGGTCACCGCGATCCACTCGGCACCCGCACCGACCCGTGCGGTCCGCGCGACGGCGTCGACGGTCACCTCGGACATCGCCCCGGTACGGATCAGCACGGTGCCCGAGAGGTCGCCGAGTGCCGAGCTGCCGTGACCGGTGCCCTGCGCCGCTACGCCTAGCCCCGCCGCGCGGGCGCTGCGGACGACAGCGACGACGTCGTCGGCGCACTGCACCTGCACGACCGCCTCGGGACGCTGGTCGACGCTGATCACCCAGGGGGTCCGCGCGGCGTCCCAGTCCGGGTCACCGGGGCGGACGACCCGACCGGACGGACCGGCGTCCAGGGCGGCGCCCGCGGACTCGGTAGACGGCGCGCCGGACTGCGTGGGCAGGGACTGGACGGACGGGGTGGTGGAGCTCATGCGGGGTCCTCCGGGTCGGTCGCACCGCCAAGACCGCGGCGCGCTCGAACGGCAGTCAACCGCCCCGCACCGTTCCCGTCCGCGATTCCGCGGAACCGGCCGTGTTTGCGATCGCTACGACTCCACGCAAGGATTGGCCTTGCAGGAGCACCGCGTGCTGTGCAATCTTTGCGATTGCAAATCGCTACGGAGGAGTGCTCATGAGGCCCCGATCGACCCGCACCATGACCCGCAGCATGACCCGCATCATGACCGGCACCGTCATCCGCGCCGTCGCGGCCGGCGCTGTCGGGGCGCTCGCCGCGCCCCTGCTGCTCGGCCTTGGCGGGCCGGCGACGGCGGCAGCCGACGACACCGCCGCCGCCGGCGACGAGTCCACCGGCCGGATGATGCTGGTGCTCGACTCCTCGGGGTCGATGAGCGAGCCGGCCGCCGGCGGGGTGAGCAAGATCCGGGCCGCTCGCTCGGCGCTGACCACCGTGATCGGCGACCTGGACGACGCCCAGCCGGTGGGCCTGCGGGTCTACGGCGCCACCGTGTTCAGCCGGGACGACGCCGGCGCGTGCACCGACTCGCAGCAGGTGGTGGCGCCGGCCACGGACAACCGGGACGAGCTGCTGGCCGAGGTGCGCCGCTACCGGCCGTACGGCGAGACGCCCATCGGGTACGCGCTTGGGCAGGCCGCCGACGACCTGGGCGGCGAGGGCGACCGGACCATCGTGCTCGTCTCCGACGGGGAGGCCACCTGCCCGCCCGATCCGTGCCGGGTCGCCGCGCGCATCGCGGCCGAGGGGATCGACGTGAGGATCGACGTCGTGGGCCTGGACGTCTCGGGGACCGCCCGGCGCCAGCTGCAGTGCATCGCCGCCGCCGGGGGAGGCACCTACTACGACGCCGACGACGCAGACGACCTGCGCTCGAGCCTGGACCGCTCCAGCGCACGGGCGGCCCGCCCGTTCGGCTTCGAGGGGACGCCGGTCGAGGGGACCCTCGAGCTCGACGAGTCCACCCCCACGATCGGCAGCGGGGCGTGGGTCGACTCGCTCGGCGAGGTGGCGAGCCCGACCGGCCGGCGCACGTACCTCGTCGAGCGCAGCATCCCCGCGTCGTCGCTGCACGTGTCCGCGTCGATCCTGGGCAGCGGCGGGCGCCAGGAGGCGCTCACCATCCAGGCGCGCGGCGTCACCGAGTCGGGGCCTGGCGGGGAGTGCGACGAGCAGCAGGAGTTCCAGCAGCTCGACTCGCAGGAGCTCACCAGCACGGGCGTCGTGATCGGCCCCGACACGCTCTACGACGACCAGTCCCGGGCCTGCCGGCTCGGCGACGAGGTGCTGATCACGGTGAGTCGCGGCACGAGCGACGGATCCCTGGCGGGCCAGGGTGAGGCGCCGCTCGCGCTGTACGTGGTCGAGGAGCCGCCGGTCGAGAACGCCGACGCGCTGCCTCCCGCGGCCGACGACCCCGAGATCACGGTGCGCTATCCGGAGCCGGGCGACGGGCCGGCCGTGGTGGGCGGAAGCTCGTTCGACGACGCGCCGGTCCTCGAGCCCGGCGACTACACCAGCGACATCGTGCCGGGTGAGACCCAGCTCTTCCTGGTCGAGCTGGACTGGGGGCAGCGGGTGCAGGCCGCCGTGACCTTCCCGCGGCTGGGCGGGGCAGCGAACCGGGCGGGCGTGGGCCACCTCGGGCTGTACGGCTCCACCCGCCGACCGGCGAACGCGCTGTTCGGGTCCGACCAGATCTCGCTCGGCTCGGACCGGTCGACGATGGACGCCTCGACCTATCCCGTCCGCTACCACAACCGGGGCTTCAGCAACCAGCTCGGCGCCGCGCTGCCCGGCAGTTACGCGATCGAGGTGTCCGTCGACGACTCCGCGAACGGGCCGGCCGAGCCGTGGACGTACGCGCTGCGTGTGCAGGTCGACGGCACGACGGCCGGGGAGCCGAGCTACGTCGGCGGGTCGCTCACCGAACCGACACCCTCCGAGCCGACCACCCCGACAGCGGACCCGACCACCGACGGCACGACGACGGGGCACCGACGCGGACGCGCTGCCGACGAAGGCGATGGCGTGCTGCTGCCGATCGGTCTGGGCGGCGCGGGAGCCGTCGCGCTGGCCGGCGCCGTGCTGCTCGCGATGCGTGCGCGACGCGGCCCCTGAACAAGGCGCGGGTCAGGCCCGCTGCGCCACGAGGAAGGCCGCGACCAGCAGGGCGACCCCCAGCACCGCCAGCAGCACGGCCGCGCGGGCGGCGGTGCGGCCCACGAGGCGGCCCGCGGGCGCCGGCCGGGCGACGTCGGGACCCGGATCCGGTGGGTCGGGGCGGGTGCTCCAGACCGGCGGGGAGACGGGCGGGGTGACGGCTGCGCGGGGCGGCTGCACCTGTCGCGGCTCCGGGACTTGCGGCACCTCGCCGGACGCCGGCCGTGCGACCGGTCCGTCCGCCGACCAGCCGGGCGGCAGCTCCGCGACGTGGTCGAACACCTCGACGTCGGACGCCGGTGGCAGCCGGCCGTCGAGCAGGCCGCTCGCCCGGATCAGGTCGCGCGCCCGCACCGACGTGGCCGGTCGCTCGTCGGGAGACCGGGCGGTGAGCCGGCGCACGACGTCGGCGAGCGGGCCGGGCGCGCCCGGCGGGTCCGGCGCGTGCGGTTCGGTCACCGGGTACACCGGCCGGTCGCCGGTGAGCAGCTCACGCAGCACGACGCCGGTGCTGTAGAGGTCCTGTCGGGGGTCGGGGTCGGCGCCGGCGAGCTGCTCGGGGGCGAGGTAGCCGGGCGTGCCGACCACCACGCTGGCCCGGGTCAGCCGGGGGTCGGCGATGCTCGCGGCGACGCCGAAGTCGGAGAGCAGCAGGTGCGGCAGCCCGCGACCGGTCGGGTGCAGCAGCAGGTTGCCCGGCTTGATGTCGCGGTGCACCAGCCCCGCCGCGTGCACCGCGACAAGGGCGTCCAGCAGCTGATCGACCAGGACGGCCGCCCACACCTCGGGCAGGGCGCCGAAGTCCCGCAGCAGGGTCGCCACCGAACCGCCGCGCACGATCGGCATGACCAGCAGCACCTGCTCGTCCGACCCGGCCCAGCCGTCCGGTGCCACCACGTGCGGGTGCTGGACGCGGAACGACTGCTCCCGGACGAACCGGATCAGTGCGGCGGCATCACTGTGGCGCAGCAGCTTGGCCGCCACGTAGCGAGAGCGCCGGTGGTCCCACGTCCGCCACACGGTGCCCATGCCGCCCTCGCCCAGTGGGTCGACGAGCTCGTAGCGGCCGGCGAAGACCTCACCCACGCCGCGGCCTCAGGGACGGACGCGGCGGTAGTGCGCCCGCGCCTGGTCGGTGCGCCCGGCGCCGTACACCTCGAGGACCTCGCTGATGGCAGGAAAGTCCGCCCGCAACCGCTCGGCGGCGTCGAGCAGCTCCTGGGCGGACGCGACCGCGCGCAGCAGCGCCTGGACCCGCTCGGCCCCCTCGCCGTCGCCCGTGGAGGCCCCGGCACCGGTGCTCCCGGGACCGGAGCGCGGTGTCCGGGCGGTTGACCGGCTGAGCACGCCGCTGGTCTCGCCGGCGCGGTCGAGGGCCGCCATCGCGTCACTGCGCGGCAGCTGCCCGCCCTGGACGCCGTCGGCGAGGTCGACCAGCAGCTGCAGTCGCTGCACCGCCGCCGGGTTGCCGATCTTGATCCGCTGCCCGCTCTTCAGCTGGCTGAGCATCGGGGCCGAGATCCCGAGCACCTCGGCCATCTTGGCCTGGCTGACCTCCAGCGTCGTCGCGACCTGGGCCAGCAGGTCCGACAGAGGGGCGCCGTACAGCCGCTCCTGCTCGGCGCGGTTGCGCTCCAGGGTCTCCGTGGACACGGCAGAAATTTACCATCGCTAAGCCGGTGTTCCCCGTCGCGAACGCTCACTCCACCGGCAGGCCGAGGGACCGGGCGATGACCATCCGCTGCACCTCGCTGGTGCCCTCGCCGATCTCCAGCACCTTGGCGTCGCGGTAGAACCGGGCCACCGGGTACTCCTCCATGAAGCCGTAGCCGCCGAACACCTGGGTGGCGATCCGGGTGGCGGTCACCGCCGACTCGGTCGCGTACAGCTTCGCGGTGGCGGCGGCCCGGGAGAACTCTGCGGCCGGAGCGCTGGCGTCCTTGAGTGCCGCCGCCTTGTAGGTCAAGACGCTGGCGGCCTCGGCCATCACCGCGAGGTCGGCGATCTGGAAGGCCACCCCCTGCTTGGCGCCGATGGGCACCGAGAAGGTGCGCCGCTCGCCGGCGTACTGCGTGCTCATCTCCAGGCACGCCTGGATGCAGCCCACCGCCAGCGCGGCGATGGCGACCCGGCCGTCGTCAAGGGTGGCGAGGAACTGGGGGAGCCCGCGACCGCGCTCGCCCAGCAGGTGGTCGGCGGGCACCGTCGCGTCGGTGAAGGTCAGCGGGTGGGTGTCCGACGCGTGCCACCCGAGCTTGTCGTAGGCAGGCTCGGCGACGAAGCCCGCCGTCGTCGCGGGCACGAGGATCGCCGACACCTCCGGGCGGCCGTCCGGCCGCTCGCCGGTACGCGCGGCGACGGTGACGACCGACGTCAGGTCGTTGCCCGCGTTGGTGATGAACTGCTTGGCGCCGTTGACCACCCACTGCCCGTCCCGCAGCTCGGCCCGGGTCTTCAGGCCACCTGCGTCGGAGCCGGATCCGGGTTCGGTGAGCCCGAAGGCCGCCAGCGCGCGGCCTGCCACCAGGTCGGGCAGCCAGCGCTGCTTCTGCTCCTCGGTGCCGTACGCCAGGATCGGCGTGATGCCGAGGCCGACCGCCGCCTCCAGGGTGATGCCCATGGACTGGTCGACCCGCCCCAGCTCCTCGATCGCGACGCACAGGCTGGTGAAGTCGCCACCGCCGCCGTACTCCTCCGGCGCGGTCAGCCCGAACAGTCCGAGCTCGCCCATCGCGCGCACCGTGTCGACCGGGAAGTGGTGCTTGCGGTCCCACTCGGCGGCGAACGGGGCGATCTGCTCCGCGGCGAAGGCGCGCACGGAGGCGCGGAACTCCTCGTGCTCGCGGGAGAGGGCGAAGGACGTCACGGCGGGGCCTCCCCGGTACGGCCCTGGACGGGCTAGGCTCAGAATGGCTTACGTTAACGTAAAGGTAAGCGGAGAGGCCGGGCATGGGCAAGACGTGGACGATCACCGAGCTCGCGGCGGAGTTCGGCGTCACCCTGCGCACCATCCGGTTCTACGAGGACCGCGGCCTGGTGACACCGGAGCGCCGCGGGACCCAACGGGTTTTCCATCCCCGCGACCGGGTCCGGCTGGCGCTGATCCTGCGCGGTCGGCGGCTCGGCTTCTCGCTCGCGCAGATCACCACGATCGTGGACATGTACGACGCCGAGCCGGGCGAGGCGGGGCAGCTGCGCTACCTGCTGGATCAGATCGCACAGCGCCGGACCGAGCTCGAGCAGCGCCGCCGAGACATCGCCGACACCCTCGACGAGCTCGACCAGGTGGCCCGCCGCTGTACGGACGACCTGGCCGCCCTGGAGGGTGCCCGATCAGGGCCGGATGTGCGATGTGTCCCATGGACGAACGGGTGAGGTTGCCTCGAAGCTGACCCCCGGGATCGTCGCGCGCGCGACGATAGCCGGATGGACGTCCCCGCGGTGGGCACGCCCGCGGATGCCGCGCGGCGTTACGAGCAGATGCTCGACCGCCTCGGCGACATCTTTCTCAGCCTCGACAACGACCTCGTCGTCACCGCGCTCAACCCCGGGGCCGCCTCCATGCTGGACGTGCCGGTCGAGGGGCTGCTCGGCCGGGCGCTGACCGACGCCGAGCCGTTCGCCACCGCCGCCTTCGCCACCGCCTGCCGGCGCGCCCTCGGGGGCCGCCACCCGGTGGCCTTCCGGCACCGGCACGTGACCCGCGGCACCTGGTTCGACGTGCGCGCCACGCCCACCGACTCCGGCCTCACCCTGCAGCTGATCGACATGGGTGACGCACCACCCAACGCCGACCTGAGCACCCGCGAGGCTCAGCAGCGCGCGGTCGCAGAGCTCGGTCAGCTGGCCCTCAGCGGCGTGGACCTGGACCTGCTGCTGTCCGAGGCGGTGACGTGGGTCGAGACGGTGTTCCAGGTCGGCCGGGTCGCGGTGATGGCCCAGTGCGACGACGGCGAGACCCTCGAGCTGCTGGCCGGGCTGTCCCCCGAGCAGGACGCGCGCGACGAGACGCTGTACATGAAGAGGGCCGATCTCGTCGGCACCGCGCTGTACGAGTCGCTGCTGACGACCGGGCCGGCGCGGGTGCCGAGCCCGCAGTACCCGAATCGGCTGCGGCCCGACGGAACGGCCCCGACGACGGACTCGGTGGGGATCAAGAGCGACGTCTCGGTGCCCGTGTTCGACCAGAACGGCGTCTGGGGGCTGCTGGCCGCGGCCTCCGACCGCGCCGACGCCTTCACCGACCGCGACGTCTTGTTCCTGCAGCAGATGGGCCACGTGCTCAGCACCGCCATCCAGCGCCGGCAGGTCGAGCAGCGACTGCGGCACCAGGCCGACCACGACGCGCTCACCGGGCTGCCCAACCGCTCGCTGCTCTACCGCCGCTTCGACCAGGTGGCCCGGGCGGCGCGCAGCGACGACGGGGTGGCTGCGCTGCTGCTGCTCGACCTGGACGGCTTCAAGGACGTCAACGACTCCCTCGGGCACGCGGTGGGCGACTCCCTGCTGGTCGAGCTCGCCAACCGGCTGCGCCACCTGGACGCCCCGGAGGCCATCATCGCCCGCCTCGGGGGCGACGAGTTCGCCGTGTGCGTGCCCGGCCCGGTGACCGACGACCTGCTCGACTCCCTGGTGGCGCGGCTGACCACAGCCGTGGAGGAGCCGTTCGAGCTGTACGGCCTCGAGGTGTCCCTGTCCGCGAGCATCGGGGTCGCGCTGGCTCCCGACCACGGCACCACCGTCGCGTCCCTGCTCAGGCACGCCGACGTGGCGATGTACCGGGCGAAGACAGAGCGGCTGGGGTGGGCGCTGTACGACGCGGGGCTGGACGCCCAGAGCTCCGACCGGCTGGCGATGATCTCCGACCTGCGCGCCGGCATCCGGGGCGGGGCACTGGAGCTGCACTACCAGCCGGTTGTCGACCTCGTCACCGGTGACGTCCTGTCCGTCGAGGCGCTGGTGCGCTGGCGGCATCCGCAGCGCGGCCTGGTCCCGCCGGGCGACTTCATCGGCCTGGCCGAGCAGACCGGGCTGATCTCCGACCTCACCGAGTGGGTGGTGCGCGAGGCCGCCGCGCAGGCCCGGCGCTGGCGCAGCGAGGGGCTCGACCTGCAGGTGGCGGTCAACCTGAGCGTCGTCGCCCTCACCGGCACACCGAAGGCGGACGGCCTCACCCACCTGCTGGCCGCCGAGTCCGAGGTGCTCACGGCCGAGATCACCGAGTCGTCGCTGGTCGACGTGCGGGCCCGCAGCACGCTCGACCGGCTGGCGTCACAGGGAGTGGTCTGCGCCATCGACGACTTCGGTACCGGCTGGTCGTCGCTCGCGTACCTGCGCACGCTGCCGGTGTCGGTGCTGAAGCTCGACCGGTTCTTCGCCGACGGGCTCGGTCCCCGGGAACGCGACCTCGCGCTGGTCCGCGCCGTCGTCGACCTCGCCCGCACGCTGTCGATCGAGGTGGTCGCCGAGGGCGTTGAGACGCTCGAGGTGGCCGGCCACCTGCGCCAGGCAGGCGTGCGGTTGGCCCAGGGATTCGTCTACGCCCGACCCATGCCGGCCGAGCAGCTCGCGCAGTGGTTGCGCTCACGCGACCAGCATCGCCCTAGACTCCCGCTGCAGTCGGTTGGAGAGGGAGGGCGTCGTCGTGACCCCATCGGCCCGGCAGAGCGGAAGGATCGAAAAGATCCTGATCGCGAACCGCGGCGAGATCGCGGTACGCGTCGTCCGAGCCTGCCGTGACGCCGGCATCGCCAGCGTCGCGGTCTATGCCGAGCCCGACCGCGACGCGCTGTTCGTGCGGCTCGCCGATGAGGCGTTCACGCTGGACGGCGCCACACCCGGCGACTCGTACCTGTCGGTCGACAAGATCGTGGCCGCGGCCGAGCGCAGCGGTGCCGACGCGGTGCACCCCGGCTACGGCTTCCTCGCCGAGAACGCCGACTTCGCCCGCGCGGTGATCGACGCGGGGCTGATCTGGATCGGTCCCCCGCCCGACGCGATCATCGCCCTCGGTGACAAGGTCCAGGCCCGACACATCGCGCAGCGGGTCGGCGCCCCGCTGGTGCCCGGCACCGCAGACCCCGTCTCCGGTGTCGACGAGGTCAAGGCCTTCGCGGACGAGCACGGCCTGCCGGTCGCGATCAAGGCCGCCTTCGGTGGCGGCGGCCGCGGACTCAAGGTGGCTCGCAAGGAGTCCGAGATCGAGCAGATGTACGACTCCGCAGTCCGCGAGGCCGAGCAGGCGTTCGGTCGTGGCGAGTGCTTCGTCGAGCGCTACCTGGACAAGCCGCGACACGTCGAGACCCAGTGCCTGGCCGACTCCCACGGCAACGTGGTCGTCGTGTCCACCCGGGACTGCTCGCTGCAGCGGCGACACCAGAAGCTGGTGGAGGAGGCTCCCGCACCGTTCCTGTCCGACGAGCAGGAGCAGCTCCTGCGGGACAGCTCGAAGGCAATCCTCGCCGAGGCGGGCTACGTGGGCGCCGGCACCTGCGAGTTCCTGGTCGGCGAGGACGGCACGATCAGCTTCCTCGAGGTCAACACCCGGCTGCAGGTGGAACACCCGGTCACCGAGGAGGTGACCGGGATCGACCTGGTCCGCGAGATGTTCCGGGTGGCGGCGGGCGAGGAGCTGGGCTACGACGACCCGCCGGTCCGCGGGCACGCGATCGAGTTCCGGATCAATGCCGAGGACGCCGGCCGCGACTTCCTGCCCGCGCCGGGGACCCTCACCACCTGGCACGCGCCGGGCGGTCCGGGCGTACGGGTCGACGGCGGCTACGACCAGGGCGAGGCGGTGCCGGGCGCGTTCGACTCCCTCGTCGCCAAGCTCGTCGTCACCGGCGCCAGCCGCGAGCAGGCGATCGAGCGGTCCCGCCGGGCGCTTGCGGAGTTCGTCGTCGAGGGCATGCCGACGGTGGTGCCGTTCCACCGGGCGGTGCTCGAGGACCCGGCGTACGTCGCCGCCGACGGAGACTTCACCGTGCACACCCGCTGGATCGAGACCGAGTGGGACAACACCGTCGAGCCCTGGTCCGGCGACGGGGCCGACCCGGACGAGCCGATCGCCCGCGAGAACGTGACCGTCGAGGTCGGCGGGCGCCGGCTCGAGGTGTCCTTGCCCGCCGGGCTGGGAGCGGCGGCCACCGCGGGCGCGCGGGCGGCGCGGCGGCCCACCCGACGGTCGGCGGGTTCCGGCAGCGGGGCTGCCGCGGGCGGCGACGCGCTCACCTCGCCGATGCAGGGCACGATCGTCAAGGTCGCGGTCGAGGAGGGTCAGCAGGTCGACGAGGGCGACCTCGTGGTGGTGCTCGAGGCGATGAAGATGGAGCAACCGCTGTCGGCGCACAGGGCGGGCACGATCACCGGCCTGCAGGCCGAGCAGGGCGCCACCGTGACCGCCGGCGCGGTGGTGTGCACCATTACCGACTGAGTCGCCGACTGAGTCACCGACCGAGTGGGCAACCCCCTCCTAGGGCGGACGTGTCCGGCAAAACCGCCTGGCGGCGGTCCGTAGACTGCGGCGATGGAGCGCGGCCGGGGTGGGCCGCACGAGAAGGGGGAGGAGTCGTCGATGGTCGACCGGGACACTGACCGGGCGACCGAGCCGCTCCCCCGCCCGACCCCCCGCCAGCTCGTCATCCGCGCGATCGGCACGCTGCTGGTCGTCGCCGCACTGGTGGCGGCCGCGATCGTGGTCCTCGATGAGCGCAGCGAGCCGGCCGACAGCGGGGACTTTGCCGAGGAGCCTCGCACGGTCTCGTACGGGAGGCTGTCGCTGCAGATCCCGGAAGACTGGTCGCTGAACGACCTCGACGACTGCGGGCACCCGCAGGCCGACACCCTGATCCTCGGCAACGCCGGCGTCCTCACCTGCGAGGAGGGTGAGCGCGAGCAAGGCGTGACCGACCTCGCGATGTCGTCGCTGTTTGGTCAGATGGTCGCGCCGGCGCCGGAGGTGCCGCTGCGCCCGGTCACCCTGCCCAGCGGCCTGCGGGCCGAGAAGGGGGTCGCGCTCGTCACGCCGCCCGACGAGGCCCAGGAGGACGACGAGGAGCAGCAGCTGCGCACGACAGTGCTCGAGATCGAGGCGCTCGACGCCCGGGTCGTCGTCACCTCGCCCGACCAGGACCTGGTCAACCTCATCCTGGCCACGGCCAAGCAGGTGCCGATGACGTCGCCCGCGACGGGCACCGTGGCGTACCTGACCGCGGCGCTCAACGTGCCCAGGACGTGGACGGTCAACGACGTGGTCTGCGGCGTGCCGATGTCGGACACCGTGATCGCGGGGCATCCCGGTCGGCCCAACCTGACCGAGCCACCTGACGGTGAGTGCCCCACCGACCGCCCCGCGGGCGTGACCGACGTCTATCTGGAGAGCGCCACCAGCGACTTCGGCAAGCGCTGGGGGGTGCTGGCCCGGGAGTCGGTGACCCTGCTGGGCGGGATCAAGGCGGTCCGCGGCACCCGCGCGCTGCCCGACGGCATGACGCTGACCGTCGTGGTGGTGCCTGACCTGCGGGCGATCGCGGTCGCGCGCTCCCCCGACCAGCCGCTGGTCGACAACGTCCTGAGCACGATGCACCGCGCGGTTCCGCCCGCCCCTGACGAGGAGCAGACGCTGCCGTCACCGTCGCCGGACCCGACAGTGCGGCCGACCCTGCCGACCGGGGTGGAGACGAAGACGGTGCGGGCCGACGGGATCACGTTGGACGTGCCGGCCGAGTGGACCCGCGACGACGTGCGCTGCGACGAGCCGCAGAGCAACACGGTGATCCTCGGCGGACCGGCGGCTCCCGACCCCGGGTGCACCGCCGAGAGGGCACCGGACGTGTCCGACGTCGTCGTCGATCGGCTGTACGGCGCGTACGGATCGTTGTGGCAGGCGGCAGTCCAGGAGTCGTTCACGCTCGAGAGCGGCCTGTCCGCGCTGCGTGGGCAGGTCGAGGGACCGGGCGGTCTGCCGACGACGGTGGTGGCGTTCCCGCAGCTGGATGCGATCATCGTCGCCACCGCGGCCGACGACGGCGCGGCCCAGGAGCTGATCGACGGCATCCTCGCGACGACGCGGGTGACTGCCACGCAGCCGGAGCCCCGCTGAGGGAGACGCCGTGTTCCGCAAAGTCCTCGTCGCCAACCGGGGCGAGATCGCCATTCGGGCCTTCCGCGCCGCCTACGAGCTCGGCGCCCGCACGGTCGCGGTGTTCCCGCACGAGGACCGCAACTCCGAGCACCGGCTGAAGGCTGACGAGGCCTACGTCATCGGCGAGCGCGGTCACCCCGTGCGCGCCTACCTCGATCCCACCGGCATCGTCGAGACGGCCGTGAGCGCCGACGTCGACGCGGTGTACCCCGGCTACGGCTTCCTGTCGGAGAACCCCGCGCTGGCGCAGGCCTGTGCCGACGCCGGGATCACCTTCATCGGCCCCAGCGTCGAGGTGCTGCGGCTCACCGGCAACAAGGCCCGTGCCGTCGCGGCGGCCCGAGAGGCGGGGGTGCCCGTCCTCGAGTCGGTCGAGCCCTCCGACGACGTGGACGCCCTGGTCGGGGCCGCCGAGAGCCTCGAGCTGCCGGTGTTCGTCAAGGCCGTCGCCGGCGGCGGCGGACGGGGCATGCGGCGCGTCGATGACGCCGACGACCTCCGCGACGCGATCGAGGCGGCGATGCGCGAGGCCGACGGCGCGTTCGGCGATCCCACCGTGTTCCTCGAGCAGGCGGTCGTCGACCCCCGGCACATCGAGGTGCAGGTGCTCGGCGACACGACCGGGACCGTGCTGCACCTGTACGAGCGCGACTGCTCGGTGCAGCGGCGGCACCAGAAGGTCGTCGAGATCGCCCCGGCTCCCGGGCTCGACCCCGAGCTGCGCGACCGCATCTGCGCCGACGCCGTGCGGTTCGCGGAGCGGATCGGCTACACCTGCGCGGGCACGGTGGAGTTCCTCGTCGACCGTGAGGGGCGACACCACTTCATCGAGATGAACCCGCGGATCCAGGTCGAGCACACGGTGACCGAGGAGGTCACCGACGTCGACCTCGTGCAGGCACAGCTGCGGATCGCCTCGGGCGAGACGCTGGCCGATCTGGGCCTCGCCCAGGACGGCATCCGGCTGCGCGGGGCCGCGCTGCAGTGCCGGATCACCACCGAGGACCCCACCAACGGGTTCCGTCCCGACACCGGCCGGATCACCACGTACCGCTCCCCCGGCGGCGCGGGCGTGCGACTCGACGGCGGCACGACCTACACCGGCGCCGAGATCAGCCCGCACTTCGACTCGTTGCTCACCAAGCTCACCTGCCGGGGGCGCGACTTCCCGGCGGCCGTCGAGCGGGCGAGCCGCGCGGTCGCGGAGTTCCGCATCCGCGGCGTCTCGACGAACATCCCGTTCCTGCAGGCGCTGCTGAACGACGAGGACTTCCGGGCCGGCCGGCTGACGACGTCGTTCATCGACGACCGCCCCCAGCTGCTCACCGCGCACTCCTCGGCCGACCGCGGCACCCGGCTGCTCAGCTGGCTGGCCGACGTCACCGTCAACCGGCCGAACGGCGAGGCGCCGGTCGACGTCGACCCGCGAAGCAAGCTGCCCGACGTCGACCTCGGCACCGCGCCGCCCGACGGGTCCCGGCAGCTGCTCTCCGAGGTCGGCCCCGAGGAGTTCGCGCGACGGCTGCGCGAGCAGCAGCGGGTCGCGGTCACCGACACGACGTTTCGCGACGCACACCAGTCGCTGCTGGCGACCAGGGTGCGCACGATCGACCTGCTGCGGGTGGCCGGCCACGTCGCCCGCACCACCCCCGAGCTGTGGTCCATCGAGGCGTGGGGCGGGGCCACGTACGACGTCGCGCTGCGGTTCCTGCACGAGGACCCGTGGGAGCGGCTGGCCGCGCTGCGCGAGGCGGTGCCCAACATCTGCCTGCAGATGCTGCTGCGCGGGCGCAACACCGTGGGCTACACGCCCTACCCCACCAAGGTCAGCGACGCCTTCGTGCGCGAGGCGGCCGAGACCGGCATCGACGTCTTCCGGATCTTCGACGCGCTCAACGACGTCGACCAGATGGCGCCGGCGATCACGGCAGTCCGCGAGACCGGCACCGCCGTCGCCGAGGTCGCACTCTGCTACACCGGCGACCTCTCCGACCCCGACGAGGGCCTCTACACCCTCGACTACTACCTGGGTCTTGCCGAGCGCATCGTCGACGCGGGCGCGCACGTGCTCGCGATCAAGGACATGGCCGGGCTGCTCCGCGCCCCGGCGGCCCGACGGCTGGTCGGGGCCCTGCGCGAGCGGTTCGACCTGCCGGTCCACCTGCACACCCACGACACCCCCGGTGGCCAGCTCGCCACCCTGCTGGCCGCGATCGAGGCCGGGGTGGACGCCGTCGACGCGGCCTGTGCGTCGATGGCGGGCACGACGAGCCAGCCCCCGCTGTCCGCGCTGGTCGCGGCCACCGACCACGCCGAGCGCGAGACCGGCCTGTCGCTGCGCGCCGTCAACGACCTCGAGCCGTACTGGGAGGCGGTCCGCCGCGTCTACGCGCCCTTCGAGGCCGGCCTGCCCGCGCCGACCGGCCGGGTCTACCGGCACGAGATCCCCGGCGGGCAGCTGTCGAACCTGCGGCAGCAGGCGATCGCGCTCGGCCTCGGCACCAAGTTCGAGCAGATCGAGCAGATGTACGCAGCCGCCGACGACATCCTCGGCCACATCGTGAAGGTGACGCCGTCCAGCAAGGTCGTCGGCGACCTGGCCCTGCACCTGGTGGCCGTCGGTGCCGATCCCGAGGAGTTCGCGGCCGAGCCGCAGAAGTTCGACGTGCCCGACTCGGTGATCGGCTTCCTGTCCGGTGAGCTGGGCGACCCGCCCGGGGGTTGGCCGGAACCCTTCCGGGAGCGGGCCCTGGAGGGCCGGCCGCGCAAGCCCGAGGTCGAGCCGCTCGACGACGACGACCGGTCCGGGCTGGAGGGGTCGTCCGAGGAGCGCCGGGAGACGTTGAACCGGCTGTTGTTCCCCGGCCCGAGCAAGGACTACGCCGAGGCCCTCGAGTCGTACAGCGACCTGTCCGTCCTGCCCAGCCGAGCATTCTTCTACGGCCTCGAGGCCGAGACCGAGACCGCGGTCGAGATCGAGGAGGGCAAGACGCTGATCCTCGGCGTGGAGGCGGTCAGTGAGGCCGACGCCCGGGGGATGCGCTCGGTGATGTGCACGATCAACGGTCAGCTCCGGCCCGTCCAGGTCCGGGACCGTTCCCTGGCGAGCGACGCCGAGCAGGCCGAGAAGGCAGACTCGCAGGAGGAGGGACACGTCGCCGTGCCGTACGACGGCGTGGTGACCCCGGTCGTCGCCGAGGGCGACTCGGTCGAGGCCGGCGCGGCGGTGGCCACTGTCGAGGCGATGAAGATGGAGGCCTCGATCACCGCGCCGGTCGGCGGCACCGTCGAGCGGCTGGTGATCACCGACACCCGCTCGGCCGACGGTGGCGACCTGGTGTGCGTGATCGCCAGCTGATGCTCAGCGCACGACGGGCTTGAACCAGGTGGACTTCAGCCCGAGGTCCCAGCGCAGGTCGTCGCCGCTGACCCGCACGCTGCCGGCGCTGCCGCGCACGACCGCGGTGATGACCCGTCCGCCCCACTCGCCGTGGCCGTCGCGCTTGGTCACCGCGAAGCCCTGCAGCCGGCCGATCGACGGATACGCCGACTCGACCCGCGAGGCGGGCAGCGTCAGCACCCAGTCGTGGTTGGGGTTTCCCGCCCAGTCGTCCCACGGATCCCTCCTCGCCGGCAGGTAGGACTGCCCACCCGAGGCGGTCCACCCGCCCGACGACGACGAGAACTGCGTGAACGCCGGCTTGCCGTGGGCGCGCAGGATCTGCCCCGCCGTGCCCGCGACCGCGGCGTTGCCCCGCTCGGCCTCGGACCCCACGCCGCCGTAGACCTGGCAGGCGGTGGTGTCGCACACCTGCCAGTAGCGGTCGCCCGCCTGCCGGCGCGACCAGGTCGCGAAGGTCCGGGCCGCCACCGCCTGCGAGCGCAGCGCGGGCATCGACCACGACGACGGCATCTCGGCGGGCAGCACGCCGCGCACGTACGCGTCCATCGACAACACGTTGACGGTGTCCCTGGAGGTGGCCGAACCGCTCGGCGACGCCGAGCGCAGCGCACCCCGGTAGGTCCGGGTCGAGCCGCTCGGCAGGACCAATGTCAGCGGACCGTCGGCGCGGAACTGCCCGTCGCCGCGCAGGTAGGTCCGGCCCGGCAGGTTCCAGCGGTGCCAGCCGTTGCCGTCGAGGTACTGCACCGACGACACCCTGGCGTCGTCGTTGGTCGGCGCGATCCGCCACGACCTGGCGTCGACCTGCTGGGTGGGCAGGCGCCAGGACGAGCCGTCGGCGAGGTCGCGGACGAGCAGACCGGCCGCGGGACGCACCGCAACGTCGGACGACGTGTCGGCCGTGATCAGGACCCGCAGCGAGCCGTGGACGGCGCCGAGGCGGGTGCCCGGGTAGTAGAAGGCGAGGATCTCGCGGTACGTCTTGCCCGCCCGGCCGGCGCCTTCGGCCCCGTACTGGCTCATGCCGTGGCCGTGGCCGTAGCCGTGGCCGTGGAAGACCACCGAGTGCCCGCGCGGTGCGACTGACTCTGGGCCGGGGTCGGGAGCGGGGTCGTCGGGTCGTGCGGAGGCCGGGGAGCTCCCCAGGGCGGTCGTCGCGACGGCGGTCGCCAGGATCACGGCCGCGGCGCGCCGACGGCTGGTCACCGCAGCTTCACCCGGGTCTTGCCGGTTTCGGTGTTCCACCAGATCGTGCCGTGCCGGAAGACGACCCGGAGCACGTGACCGTGGCGCTGCGGGTTGGTCTTGGGAAGCCCGAGGCGACCCTTGGCGAGGCCGAGCCGGTCGTACCGGCGGAAGATGCCGCCGTAGACCGCCTTGGGCGCGGTGTCGGGGATCAGGTAGATCCGCCCCTTGCGGAAGACCATCGCCCGCACGTTGCGGACCTGGGTGTCGCGCACGTCGGTGGTGGGCCAGCCGAGCCACCCGGCGGGGCCGCCGGTCTTGCGGAAGCGGACGAGCAGCCCGCGCTTCAGCAGGTGCGCACCGAGTCCCTTCTTGCCGTACATCACGCCGCGGTGGAAGACGGTGCGGAAGCCGCCGTCGAGGGCGCGCTCGCCCTCCCAGACCGGGCCGGTGGAGTGCCGGCCCAGCCGGTGCGCCTTGGCCTTCAGCCGGGAGTGGTAGCGGTGCAGGTAGTCGGCGACCCGGTGGCGGATCTTCGGCAGCTGCGCATAGGCGTAGCGGCCCGGGCAGGCGGTCGACATCGCGTCCCGGTGCCCCGAGATCCGCTTGAACATGGCCCCGTTGACGCGGACCTCGCCGCGCACCGGCTGGTAGCTGGTCCCGAGTCGCCAGCCGATGAAGCGCACCAGCGCGTTCTTCATCCGGGCGCTGGGTCGCTTCTGCTCGAAGTTGCCCATCAGCGAGACGCCCACGGTGCCGGTGTTGTAGTCGCCCGCGTGCGCGCCGCGGACCGGCAGGCGCAGCCCGCCGCGGCGGCCCTCGTAGATGTTGCCGAAGCGGTCGACCAGCGCGTTGTAGCCGATGTCGCACCAGTGCTGTCCCTGCGTGTGGTACGCGTAGATGCTGCGCACGATGGCGGGCGACTCGCGCACCGAGTAGTTGTTCGCGTTGACGGTGTGGTGGACGAACACCATCTTCGCGGTGCGTCCGTAGCGCGGGGAGTCGCACGGATCGGTCAGCGACGGATCGGCCCCCCACCGGTGCCGGGAGATGACCCGCGGCAGGCCGGGGAACTTGGGAGCGCCGGTGATCGGCTGGCCGCTCGACGGCCGCGGAAGCGCGACCGAGCGCTCCGCGCTGCGGCCGGCCGCTCCGGCGATCGCCTCGTCGCCCGGGTCGACGGTGACGACCTGCAGGTCCGCGGGACGGCTGCCGTCGTCGGTACGCACCCGGACGGCGATGCCGTCGGCCTCCCCGACCCAGAGCGGTCCCGTGCCGGCGCGGACGTCGGAGTCCTCGCCCGGGGCCGGGCCCTCACTCGCCTCCCAGGGCAGCGACTGCCAGCCACCCCATCGGCCCGCGGTGTGCAGCCGCACGGCGACGCGGGTGCTGGCCGTCGCCGTCCCCGCCTGCCAGGTGACGCCGACCAGTCCGAACGGGCGCACCCTGGTCGGTGCGAGCTCGGCCGCCGCGCCGGCGGAGCGGGCCGCCGCGTCGGCGACCGGCACCGCCAGGCTGTCCACCGCGAGCCCCGAGTCGGTACGAGCCACCGTCGTGGCCGATCCGGTGCCGGCGTGTCCGGCTGCGTGTCCGGCGGCATGGCCGCCGGCAGCAGCAGCGGTCGCGCTCGGCGCCGTGGTGGCGGACGCGGTGCTCTGCGCACCGGTGAGTCCGAGCCCCACGGCCAGGCCGATCGCCACCGCGCGGCGGCAGGCGTCCCCGTGCGTCATGTCAAGAGCCTCACGTCGTGATGGGTGTGACGGATGGTTCTGGTGTGACTGAGCGCCGATTATGACCACATCGGCTTAACACGTGACAACAGTTGCTCGCGAATGTCCACCGTTCGCGGGATAATTCCACGACTGTTATTTGTCAACGAATTCGGTTTCGCCGCGTCCAACGCCGCGGGAATTCCGGCGGCGGTCATCGGCCAGGCCCGCTCGGAGAATGCGAATTCGTCTGCAAGATTCCGCGGAATTCCGCGGAAAAGAATGTGCAGCAGCTCGGACGAATTACACGCCGGGAATTAACCTGCCCGGTGCAGTCGCCGGGCCGCCTCGGCAATGGAACCCGTCATCGAGGGATAGACGGTGAAGGCGTGCGCCACCTGGTCGGCGGTGAGCCGGGCGGACACCGCGAGCGACACCGCGTGCACCAGCTCGCTGGCCTGTGGCGCCACCACGACGCCACCCGCCACCGTGCCGGTGCCCGGGCGGCAGAACAGCTTGACGAAGCCGTCGCGGACGCCCTGCATCTTCGCCCGCGCATTGCCGCTCAGCTCCAGCCGGACCACCGACGCCTCGACCTGGCCGCTGTCCACCTGCTGCTGGGTCCAGCCGACGGTGGCGATCTCGGGTGCGGTGAAGACGTTGGAGGCCACCTCGCTCAGGTCGAGCGGGTTGACCGCGTCACCGAGTGCGTGCCACATCGCGATCCTGCCCTGCATCGCGGCCACCGAGGCGAGCATCAGCACGCCGGTGCAGTCACCGGCGGCGTACACGCCACGGGCGCTCGTGCGCGAGACCCGGTCGACCTCGCAGAAGCCACCGTCGTCCAGCTGCACC
This sequence comes from uncultured Actinomycetota bacterium, assembly GCA_963785115.1. GTDB lineage: Bacteria > Actinomycetota > Actinomycetes > Propionibacteriales > Nocardioidaceae > JACCWP01. The sequence continues at coordinate 79,883 of CAWATY010000005.1, read as the reverse complement.
CCGGCCTCCTCGAGGCCCAGACCCGACGTGTGCGGCACCGAGCCCAGAGCGAGCAGGCAGTGCGACCCCTCGACGACCCGGCCGTCGGTGAGCTCGACCCGTACGCCGTCGCCGTCCCGGGTCACCGATGCCATCCGCGAGCGGGACAGGACGGTCATCCCCCTGCGCTGGGCGACGTGCTCGATCACGGCGGCCGCGTCGGCGTCCTCGCTCGGCAGCACCCGGTCGCGGCTGGAGACCAGCACCACGTCGCTGCCGAGGGCTTGGTATGCCCCGGCGAACTCCGCTCCCGTCACCCCGGACCCCACGACGACCATCCGCTCGGGCAGCACGTCGAGGTCGTAGACCTGCTGCCAGGTGAGGATGCGCTCGCCGTCGGGCTGCGCGCTGTCGAGGACCCGCGGGAACGCGCCGGTCGCGACCAGCACGACGTCGGCGGTGACCCGCTCGTCTGTGCCGTCCGAGCCGTCGGCGTCCTCGATCACGACGGTCTCGGGCCCGTCGAGACGGCCGCGGCCGCGCACGACGCGTACCTTCTCCCGGTCGAGCCGGGCCTCGATGTCCTCCGACTGCGCCTGGGCCAGGGCCTTGACCCGTCCGTTGACCTCGCCGAGGTCGACGCGCGGCCCGCTGCCGCCGTCACCCAGCTCGACGCCCAGCTCACCGGCCCCCTCGACCGCGGTCATCAGCTCGGCGGTGGCGATCAGCGTCTTGCTCGGCACGCAGTCGGTGAGCACCGCGGACCCGCCGACACCGGTGTGGTCGACGACGGTCACCTCCGCGCCGAGCTGAGCGGCCACCAGCGCCGCCTCGTACCCGCCGGGCCCGCCGCCGATGATCGCCACGCGTGTCACGGGATCCATCATCACCGACCCGGCGACCAGTACGATCGGCGGTCGTGCTCTACGCCGCCTACGGCTCCAACCTCGATCCCGCCCGGATGGCGGAGCGCTGTCCGCACTCGCCGCTGCAGGAGACCGGGTGGCTGGTCGGCTGGCGGCTGACCTTCGGCGCCGAGGACAAGGGCTGGGACGGTGCGCTCAGCACCGTGGTCGAGGACCCGTTCAGCCAGGTCTACGTGGCGGTCTACGACGTCACCGACGAGGACTCGACGATGCTCGACGCCTGGGAGGGCGTCGACATCGGCCTCTACCGCAAGATCCGGGTGCGGGTGCAGACGATGGTGGGCGAGGAACCCGCCTGGCTGTACGTGCTGGACGGCTACGAGGGCGGGTTGCCCTCCGCGATCCACCTCGGCATCCTCGCGGAGGCGGCGGATGCGGCCGGCGCACCCACCGACTACGTCGCCGAGCTGCGCTCACGCCCGTGCCGCTCCATCGGTCCTTGAGCCTGTCAGTGAGCCGGTCTCTGAGCACTGTGGCCCCCGTCCGTGCCCTAGGGTGCCGGGCGTGACGAGCCCGTACGCGCGCGCCGCCGATGCCGCCGCACGACTGACCCGGCTCTGCGACACCGACCACCACGACGTCGCCCTCGTCATGGGCTCGGGGTGGCTCCCGGCGGCCGATGCACTCGGCCGCACCGTGGTCGACGTGGCCACCACCGACCTTCCCGGCTTCGCCCCGCCGGCCGTCGAGGGGCACACCGGCCGGGTGCGCTCGATCGAGGTGCCGGGCGCTGGCGGGGACGGTGAGAGCGGGCGGGCGCTGGTGTTCCTCGGGCGCACCCACCTCTACGAGGGCCACGGGGTGGACGCGGTGGTGCACGCGGTACGCACGGCAGCGGCGGCCGGCTGCCGCACCGTCGTGCTCACCAACGGCTGTGGCGGCCTGGACCCCGGCTGGACGCCGGGTACCGCGGTGCTCATCAGCGACCACGTCAACCTCACCGGCACCTCGCCGCTGAGCGGACCGCGCTTCGTCGACCTCACCGACCTGTACGCGACCCGGCTGCGCGCGCTCGCGCGCGAGGTCGACCCCGACCTCCCCGAGGGCGTCTACGTCCAGTTCCCGGGCCCGCACTACGAGACACCGGCCGAGGTGGCGATGGTGCGCGCCCTCGGCGGGCACCTGGTCGGCATGTCGACCGCGCTGGAGGCGATCGCCGCCCGGGAGGCGGAGCTCGAGGTGCTCGGCCTGTCCCTGGTGACCAACCTGGCCGCGGGCATCGGCGACGCGCCGCTCGACCACGAGGAGGTGCTCGCCGCCGGCCGCGACTCCGCGGAGCGGATGGGGCGCCTCCTCGCCGAGCTTCTCCCGCGGCTGTGACCGCCGACGGCACCGGGCTGGCGGCCGAGGTCCGGTCCTGGGTGGCCCAGGACCCGGACCCCCGCACGCGGGACGAGCTCGAGCGCCTGCTCGCGGCATCGGGCGACGACTCGGCCGCCGGCCGGGAGGCCGTTGCCGAGCTCGAGGACCGCTTCGCCGGCCGGCTGGAGTTCGGCACCGCCGGGCTGCGCGGTGCCCTGGGGGGCGGCCCCAACCGGATGAACCGGGTCGTCGTCGCGCGGGCCGCGGCCGGCCTGGCGGCGTACCTGCTGGAGGCGGCCGCGCCGGGTGAGCGACCCCGGGTGGTCGTGGGCTTCGACGCCCGGCACGGCTCCGACGTCTTCGCCCGCGACACCGCCGAGCTCGTCCAGGGCGCCGGCGGCGACGCGCTGCTGCTGCCCGAGCCGCTGCCCACACCGGTGCTGGCCTACGCCATCCGGCGGCTCGGCTGCGCCGCGGGCGTGATGGTGACGGCGTCGCACAACCCCCCGCAGGACAACGGCTACAAGGTCTACCTCGGCGACGGCAGCCAGATCGTTCCGCCGGCGGACGCCGACATCGCGGCGGCCATCGACGCCGTGGCGTCGGGCGGGTCGGTCGCCGACCTGCCGCGCGACGACGGCTACCAGCGGCTGGGCGACGAGATCCGGTCGGAGTACGTCGCCGCGGTCACGGCCACCGTCCCGGACGGGCCGCGCGGGCTGCGGGTGGTGCACACCGCGCTGCACGGCGTCGGAGCCGCGGTCGTGGCCGACGTGCTGGAGCAGGCGGGGTTCGCCGACGTGCACCCGGTCGCCGAGCAGCAGGCGCCCGACCCCGACTTCCCCACCGTGGCCTTCCCCAACCCCGAGGAGCCGGGCGCGATGGACCTCGCCCTGGCCCTGGCCGAGCGGGTGCAGGCCGACCTGGTCGTGGCCAACGACCCCGATGCCGACCGCTGCGCGTTGGCGGTGCCGCTGCCGGCGGGTGGCTGGCGGATGCTCACCGGAGACGAGGTGGGCGTGCTGCTCGCCGACGCGCTGCTCGAGCGCGGGCGCACGGGGACGTACGCGACGACGATCGTCTCGGCGACGCTGCTCGGCCGGATGGCGCGCGACCGGGGAGCGGGCTACGCCGAGACGCTGACCGGCTTCAAGTGGCTCACCCGGCCGGAGGGGCTCGACTACGCCTACGAGGAGGCGCTGGGTTACTGCGTCGCGCCCGACCTGGTCCGCGACAAGGACGGCATCTCGGCGATGCTGCTCGCGTGTGACCTGGCCGCCCGGCTGCAGGGCGAGGGGAGCGGGTTGCTCGACCGGCTGGACACGCTGGCGGCCCGCTACGGGCTGCACGCCACCGGTCAGCTGTCGGTGCGGGTGCGCGACCTGGCCCTGATCGGCGACGCCATGGCCCGGCTGCGCGCGGAGCCGCCCACCGTCCTCGGGGGGCTGGCGGTCGAGGGGGTCGACGACCTGTCGGCCGGCTCGGCGGACCTGCCGCCCACCGATGCGCTGCGGCTGCGGCTGGCGGCTGGCGGGCGGGTCGTGGTCCGCCCCTCGGGGACCGAGCCGAAGCTGAAGTGCTACCTCGAGGTCGTCGCTGACGTGGAGGACGCGGGCGCTGCTGTCGACACCGACTCCGACGCTGTCGACGCGGCCCGGATCGCCGCCGCCGGGCGGCTGGACGCCATCCGCTCCGACCTGGCCGCGGCCCTGGGTCTCTAGCCGGGTCTGTAGCCGGGCTCTTGCTGGGTCTGCCGCTCAGGCGGCGGCGACGACGATCAGCACCACGGTCGTGAGCGTCAGTGCGCCTAGCAACGCGGCCTCGACGAGCGCCAGGCGTCGCGTCACCGCCTCGCGGCCCCGGGACTCGCCCTTGCGCTTCGTGACCAGCTCCGCGATCCGGATCTCCACGAAGTCGGCGTAGTTCATCGAGGACTGATAGGTCCCCTCCAGCGTCGGCTGGGTGTTGAGCTCCTCCAGCTTCGCGCTGCCCATGAACGACAGGACGCTGCGCTGTGAGCCGCCGCCGCCCTCGCGCAGCATCTGCCGGGTCGTCCGGGACATCGCCAGCCCGTGGTGCACCTCGTCGCCGGCGTACACCCGCAGGGTGTGCCGCACGACGGCGTCGTCGATCAGGTGCCAGGGCACTTCGGTGTCGCGGAGGATGTTGCGGATCAGCAGGTGCTCGCGCTCGGCGCGCACCGCGGGTCGCACCATCGTGAGCCACACCAGCAGCGCACCCCAGCACAGACCCACCGCCGTGGCGACCACGCCCAGCGACACCGAGCCCGTGGTGGACACCGTCAGCACCGCGGCGCCGACCAGGCCGACGATCCCGATCCATCCCAGCCAGTAGCCGGACGTCGGTCGGAAGCGTTCCACGTGCCCAGGGTCGCGGTTGGCCGCGGTGAACCGATCCGCCATGCCCAGCATTGTGCCCCCGATCGCCCCGCGCCGGGCCCTCTAGACTGCGACGGTGACGACCACCCTCGACGACGTGACCGCGTCGGAGACCTCGCTGCGCCGCTTCCTGGCGGGTCTGCCCGGCGTCGACCAGGTGGGCGCCGAGGCCCGGGCCGCGACGCTGGCCACCCGCTCGATCAAGACCACCTCGAAGCAGTACGCCCTCGACCTCGCGATCTCGATGATCGACCTGACCACGCTGGAGGGCGCCGACACCCACGGCAAGGTGCGCAGCCTGGTGGCCAAGGCGGTGCGGCCAGACCCGACCGACCCGTCGTGCCCGTCGGCGGCGGCAGTCTGCGTCTACCCCGACATGGTGGCACCGGCGCGCGAGGCGCTGCAGGGCGCGCCGCTGCACGTGGCGAGCGTGGCGACGGCGTTCCCCTCAGGGCGGGCGACGCTCGACATCAAGCTCCGCGACACGGCCGACGCGGTCGCGGCCGGCGCCGACGAGATCGACATGGTCATCGACCGCGGGGCGTTCCTGTCCGGCGACGTGCAGCGGGTCTTCGACGAGATCGTGGCGATCAAGGAGGCCTGCACCGGCGGCGGCGCTGCCGGGCAGGGCGCGCACCTGAAGGTCATCCTGGAGACCGGCGAGCTGGTCACCTACGACAACGTGCGCCGCGCGTCCTGGCTGGCGATGCTGGCGGGCGCCGACTTCATCAAGACCTCGACCGGCAAGGTTCAGCCCGCGGCGACGATGCCCGTCACGCTGGTGATGCTCGAGGCGGTGCGCGACTTCCGGTCGACGACCGGCCGACAGGTGGGCGTCAAGCCGGCGGGCGGTATCCGGTCCAGCAAGGACGCGATCCGCTACCTGGTGATGGTCAACGAGGTCGCCGGTCCCGACTGGCTGCACGCGGACTGGTTCCGGTTCGGCGCCTCCAGCCTGCTCAACGACCTGTTGCTGCAACGCCAGAAGATGGCCACCGGCACCTACTCAGGCCCCGACTACGTGACGTTGGACTGATCGCCCATGACGTTCGAGTACGCACCGGCACCGGAGTCGCGGGCGGTCGTCGACCTGCGCTCGTCGTACGGGCTGTTCATCGACGGCGCGTTCGTCGACGCGCATGACGGGGGCAGCTTCAAGACCGTCAACCCGGCGACCGAGGAAGTCCTGGCCGAGGTCAGTGAGGCGACCGCTGCCGACGTCGACGCCGCGGTGCAGGCGGCCCGGCGCGCCTACGACAAGGTGTGGGGCCCGATGCCCGGCCGCGAGCGGGCCAAGTACCTGTTCAGGATCGCGCGCATCGTGCAGGAGCGTTCTCGCGAGCTCGCGGTGGCCGAGAGCCTCGACAACGGCAAGCCCATCCGGGAGAGCCGCGACGTCGACCTGCCGCTGGTGGCCGCGTGGTTCTTCCACTACGCCGGCTGGGCGGACAAGCTCGAGTACGCAGGCTTCGGGCCCGATCCCCGGCCGGTCGGGGTCGCGGGGCAGGTGATCCCGTGGAACTTCCCGCTGATGATGCTGGCCTGGAAGATCGCGCCGGCGCTCGCGGCCGGCAACACCGTCGTGCTCAAGCCGGCCGAGACCACGCCGCTCACCGCGCTGCTGTTCGCCGACGTGTGCCGACAGGCCGACCTCCCGCGCGGGGTGGTCAACATCGTCACCGGCGCGGGCGCCACCGGGCAGGCGCTGGTCGAGCACCCCGGGGTCGACAAGATCGCCTTCACCGGGTCGACCCCGGTGGGGCGGCAGATCGCGCGCACGGTCGCCGGCACCAAGAAGCGGCTCACCCTCGAGCTCGGCGGCAAGGCCGCCAACGTGGTGTTCGACGATGCGCCGCTCGACCAGGCGGTCGAGGGGATCGTCGACGGCATCTTCTTCAACCAGGGCCACGTGTGCTGCGCCGGCTCGCGGCTGCTGGTGCAGGAGTCGGTGCACGACGAGGTGCTCGACCGGCTCAAGCGCCGGATGGCGACGCTGCGGGTCGGTGACCCGCTGGACAAGAACACCGACGTCGGCGCGATCAACTCCGCCGAGCAGCTGGCGCGGATCCGTACGCTCACCGACGTCGGCGACGCCGAGGGCGCGGAGCGCTGGACGGCCCCGTGCGAGCTGCCGGCCCACGGGTTCTGGTTCGCGCCGACCGTCTTCACCGGCGTCAGCCAGGCGCACCGGATCGCCCGCGAGGAGATCTTCGGCCCGGTGCTGTCGGTGCTGACCTTCCGCACCCCGGCCGAGGCGGTGGCGAAGGCCAACAACACGCCGTACGGCCTGTCGGCAGGTGTCTGGACCGAGAAGGGCTCGCGGATCCTCTGGATGGCCGAGCGGCTGAAGGCCGGGGTGGTGTGGGCCAACACCTTCAACAAGTTCGACCCGGCCAGCCCGTTCGGCGGCTACAAGGAGTCCGGCTACGGGCGCGAGGGCGGCCGGCACGGGCTCGAGGCCTACCTGACGACCGGGGCAGCCCGATGAGCGACCGGCTGGACGTGCGCAAGACCTACAAGCTCTACGTCGGCGGTGCCTTCCCGCGCAGCGAGAGTGGCCGCTCGTACGTGGTCGAGGACGCCAAGGGCAGGTTCTGGGCCAACGCCGCACGCGCCTCCCGCAAGGACGCTCGCGACGCCGTCGTGGCAGCCCGCAAGGCCCAGCCGGGATGGGGGGGCCGCACCGCCTACAACCGCGGCCAGGTGCTCTACCGGGTGGCCGAGGTGCTGGAGGGGCGCCGCGCGCAGTTCGTCGACGAGGTGTCGCGCGGTGAGGGACTGGCCGCCCGCCGGGCCGCGACCGTCGTCGACGTCGCCATCGACCGCTGGGTCTGGTACGCCGGCTGGGCCGACAAGGTGACCCAGGTCCTCGGTGGCGCCAACCCGGTGGCCGGGCCGTGGTTCAACCTGTCCACGCCGGAGCCCACCGGCGTCGTGGCCGTGCTGGCCCCCCAGGAGTCGTCGCTGCTGGGGCTGGTCAGCGTGCTGGCCCCGGTGGTGGTCACCGGCAACACCTGCGTGCTGACGGCGTCGTACCGGCGCCCGGTGCCCGCCATCACGTTGGCCGAGGTGCTGTCCACCTCCGACCTGCCGGGGGGCGTGGTCAACGTCCTCACCGGAGAGCTGGCCGACACCGTGCCGACCCTGGCCGCGCACCGCGACGTCAACGCGATCGACCTGACCGGCGCCGCGGGTGACCACGAGCGCGCCACCGAGCTCGAGCAGGCTGCCGCCGAGAACCTCAAGCGCGTCCGCCGCCCCGCCGACGGCGAGGACGACTGGACAGCCGAGCCCGGGCTCGACCGGATCCGCTGGGCACTGGAGACCAAGACGGTCTGGCACCCGATCGGCGTCTGACGGGCTGACTCAGCCGATCAGCTGCAGCCGCTCCTCGTCGACGACGCTGACCTGCACGACCGGGCTGGCGGTCGTCTCGGTCGAGTCCCTGGCGTCCAGGGCGAACAGGACGGAGACCGGGCGGTCGCCGTGGACCCCGGCGAACCGCAGGATGCGCCATCCGTCGGAGTCCCAGTGCTCGAGCAGCCCGGACCGGACGACGGCCCCCGTGGACTGCCACGCGGCGCTGTGCTCAAGCAGCTCCACGGTCGCTGCCACCGGCACCGGTCCGCCGGTGTTCTGCAGTGGATGGCCCAGCAGCCGCAGCCGAGCCCGCCGCAGCGGCAGCAGCCACCACCGGTCGATGTCGGCGGACAGGGCAGCCAGCAGCGCCGCCCAGCCGACCAACGAGGCGCCCGCCGCCAGCGGCCGGTCCGGGCCGGCGACCCACCAGGGCATCGCGGCGCCGGCCGCGAGCAGGCCGCCGACGACGACCAGCCCGGCCCGGGCGAAGGCGCGCCAGGTGATGGGGGCGTGCCGGGCACCGGTGCACCCGCACGACGACTCCGGCGCCACCGCCCGCGCGTAGGCCAGGTAGGCCACGAAGCCGACCCCGAGGGCAGCCGCCACGACGGCGGGCAACGCCCAGCCGGGGCGGACGAGCAGGGCGGCGCCGATCCCGAGCTCCGCGGCGCCGAGCATCCGCAGGACCAGGGTCGTGCGGCGGACGCCGAGCAGACCCGCGAGCGCCGAGTCCGCCGCCTGGCGAGGCGTGGAGCGGCCGAACAGCTTGCGGGCACCCACCCAGGCCAGCAGGCAGCCCAGGACGAGCGGTGCGAGATCGCGGAGCAGCCCGAGCACGTCGCCGCCTCAGCGGCCGACGGTGAGCCGGGCGATGTCGATCGAGTCGTCGGCCGGACGCCAGGCGCCGAGGACCCGCACGTGCTGGCCGATGCGCAGCCGGGACAGGTCGGACGTCGGGGCGCCACCGCGGTACGTCGCCACGGTCGTGTCGGGGACGACCCGGCCCGCAAGCGAGCGGTTGTCGTGCCCGAGCGTGAGCCGGTCCCGTCCGATGCCGTGGACCGTGCACTCGAGGTTCACGATGTTGACCCACACGGCGTCGGCGGCGATCGTGCCGTCCGGCATCGGCACCCCCCGGCCGTACATGCCGTCGCCCACCTCGATCGCGTCCGCGGTGGTGGGACGCAGCTTCCACACGCTGGTCGCGTTGGTCAGCCGGACGCGGTCGGTGCCGCCGCCGCTGCGGGCGACGTGCAGCAGGCTCCCCTGGACGGCCCCGATGCGGCCGTCGACGAACGTGGACCGCGACACCGCCGGGTCGAGCGAGGGCGTGGCCGCGAAGGCGGCATCGGCGTCGAGCCCGCCGAGCGCGCTGGCGCCCACGATCGTGGCGCCGCCGAGGGCGGCGTTGGTCAGGAAGTCGCGACGGGAGATCGGCGTGCTCATCGTGTCCCCCTCCTCACTCGTAGACCCACGCGGGCAGGTGCCCGGAGCCCAGATCGCCGATGGCCGAGAAGGCCGCAGGCGTCAGGTCGATGACGTGGTTGGTGCGGCACTCGCCGTCGCAGCACGACTCGGCGCCGCAGAAGCTGTGCGTGCGCGGGCCGCAGTCGGCGATCGTGATGCAGACCGCCGCACCGGTGCACTGGTGCTGGACGTTCATCACCGAACCGCACCCCCGGTAGGGCAGGTTCTCGCCGCACAGGTCGGGGCGGGTGATGTCCCAGCACGCCTGGGAGGTGTAGGGCCAGGCCCCCATGTTCTGGGCGGACTGGCAGGTGCCGCACGCACCGGTCCCGGTGCTGCTGCACGGTCCCCACCCGGCGCCGCAACAGAACCAGGTGCACTTGCCCCGCCACAGATACGTCGATCCACACGCCACGGCGCTGGTCCTTCCCCTCGAGACCCGATACCTGGGACGAAATGCACTATTTAGGGCATTCGTCGGATTCCACGATCGCCCCGGCCGGGGATGGCGTCAAGACCCCGCCCGCGCCTGGCTAGGGTTCTGCGGGTGGCGACCGAGGGTGGCACCAAGGCGATCGTCGCGGCGTTGCTCGCGAACCTCGGCATCGCGGTCACCAAGTTCGTCGCGTACCTGCTCACCCACTCGTCGTCGATGCTCGCGGAGTCGATCCACTCACTCGCCGACTCGGGCAACCAGGCGCTGCTGCTGCTCGGTGGCCGGGCCGCCCGCCGCGAGGCGACACCGAAGCACCCGTTCGGCTACGGCCGCGAGCGCTACCTCTACGCGTTCATCGTCTCGATCGTGCTGTTCAGCCTCGGTGGCGTCTTCGCGCTGTACGAGGGGTGGCACAAGTGGAGCCACCCGGAGCCGATCGACTCGTGGCAGTGGGTCCCGGTCGTGGTGCTCCTCGTCGCGATCGTGCTGGAGTCGTTCTCGTTCCGTACCGCGATCGTCGAGTCGAACCACGTGCGGGGCACGCACTCGTGGGTGGAGTTCGTGCGCCGGGCGAAGGCGCCCGAGCTGCCGATCGTGCTGCTCGAGGACCTCGGCGCCCTGCTCGGGCTGGTCTTCGCGTTGTTCGGCGTGTCGATGACGCTGGCCACCGACGACGGCCGCTGGGACGCCGCCGGCACCGCGATGATCGGCCTGCTGCTGGTGCTCATCTCCGCGGTGCTGGCGGTCGAGATGCGCTCGCTGCTGCTCGGCGAGGGCGCGACGCCCGAGGCGGTCCGGCGGATCGAGGCGGCGCTGACCGGCACCGAGGGCATCGGCTCGGTGATCCACATGCGCACCCAGCACCTGGGCCCCGAGGAGCTGCTGGTGGCGGCCAAGATCGAGGTCGACGTCTCGGCGTCAGCAGCCGACGTGTGCCGGGTGATCGACGCCGCGGAGGCGCGGGTGCGCGAGGCGGAGCCGGTGGCCCGGGTGATCTACCTCGAGCCGGACGTCCGGCGGGAGCCGTGAGCCCGCGGGTCTTCGAACGGCCCACCGACCTGCTCGCGGCGGTCGGCGACGAGCTCGGGCCGGGTGAGTGGGTGGTGGTCGACCAGGCGCGGGTCGACGCCTTCGCCGACGCGACCGACGACCACCAGTGGATCCACGTCGACCGCGAGCGCGCCGCCGCCGGCCCGTTCGGCGGCACGATCGCGCACGGCTACCTGACCCTGGCGCTGGTGCCGATGCTGGCCGCCGACCTGGTCGACTACCGCGGGTGCAGCGCCAAGATCAACTACGGCACCGACAAGGTCCGCTTCCCCCAGCCGCTGCGGGTCGGCTCGCGGATCAGGGCCCGTGGCGTCGTGGCCGCCGCCGCGGAGACCCCTGCAGGCGTACGCGTCACCGTGGCCTGGACCGTCGAGGCGGAGGACGAGTCGCGCCCGGCCTGCGTCGCCGAGACCCTGGTGCTGCTCGTCCCCGCCTGAGATCAACGAGATGCCGCCGATTGCGCCATCAGCGCACCTGATCGCGCAATGCGCGACATCTCGCGAGACATTCGCGCCGACAGTGGTTCCGCGGAACCACCTCAGCTGAGGGCGGCGAGGGAGTCGCGGCCGTCGGCGAGCACTGCGGGCGCATCGGAGACGTACCGGAGCGGCGAGCTGAACAACACCGTCCCGGCCAGGCTGCCGGGGGCGCCGAGGAACCACTGCCGCATCTCCCGGTGCTGGTCATCGTCGAGGTAGCGGTAGCGGATCTCCCAGCCCGCGGCGAAGTCACCGAGCTCGCCGGACTCCAGCGCCCGGAATCCCACCCGGACGAACCCCGGGGCGACCGCCACCCGCTTCAGCTCGGCACGGGCCAGCAGCCGTGCCGGGTCGGGCCGGCTCTCGGTCGACACCCGCAGGAACTCCTCACGGGGGAGGTTGCGGTACTCGGTGAGAGAACCCACGGGTACCAGCGCCTCGAACCACGGCGGCGGCAGGCCGATGCCTTCGTCGCTCGACGAGGTCGTCGACGAGCCCGGCTCGCCGGCCGACGACGCACCCGGGCCGTCGTCCATCCACACGACGCCCAGCACCGTCGCGACCACCAGCACCGCGACGGCTGCCCCCGCGGCCACCGCCCGGTTGCGCAGCAACCAGCGGCCATCTCCACGACCCGTTCGGCCGGTCGGTGCCGCGGTCTCGGGGGTGGGCGGCAGCGTCGGCACCTCGGCCGCTCCGGTCGCCACCGCCCGCAGCGCCCCGGCGAACATCGCCACGTCGGGCCAGCGGCCGTCGGGGTCGGGCGCGAGCGCACGACTCAGCACCCGGTCGACCGCCGGGTCGATCCCCGGCGCGTGCGTCGAGGCGGGGGGCGGAACCGACGAGTCCAGCAACGACGCGAGCCCGCCCTCGCGTGGCGGCCGTCCGGTCAGCAGGTGGTAGGCGACGGCGCCCAGCGCGTGCACGTCGGCGCGCACGTCGACGCCCGCTCCGGGCGCGGCCTGCTCCGGCGCCATGTACGCCGGCGTGCCCACCACCTGGGTGATGCCGCTCGCGTGCAGCAGCGCCTTGGCCACCCCGAGGTCGGCAACCATCAACCGCACCTCGCCGTCGGAGCCGGCCTTCAGCAACAGGTTCTGCGGCTTCACGTCGCGGTGCACGACCCCCACCCGGTGCAGCACCTCCAGCCCCTGCGCGGCCTGCCCGACGAGGTCGGACACCTGCGCCAGCGGCAGCGGCGCCGAGTGCAGCAGGTCGGCGACCGTCCCCGCGTCGGCATAGCTCATGACGAAGTACGGCGTGCCGTCGTCGGTCTCTCCCAGGTCGTAGACCCGTACGACGTGGTCGGAGTCGGCCCGGCGCAGGATCCGCGCCTCCTCGAGGAAGCGCTCGCGCACGTCGAGGCGCTGCGCCCAGTTGTCCGCCAGCGCCTTCACGGCCACCGGGGAGTCGAGGTCCTCGTCCCGGTAGAGCCAGACCGTCGCGAAGCCGCCGGCCCCCAGACGGGATACCCGGCGCAGCCGACCGAGCCGATCCGGGAGCGACACGGCATCATTCTGCCCGGACGCCCGGTCACGACACGCAGCCGCACTCCGCAGCAGGGGGACGCCATCTCCACCGACGACACTGCCGAGGGAACCGACCTCGACGCGCTCGCCCGCCGCGCGGCCGGCGGTGACGCCGCAGCGCTCGATGCGCTGCTGCTCGCGGTACGCCCCCGCGTGCTGCGGATCTGCCAGCGGATGCTGCTCTGCCCGGAGGACGCCGAGGAGGCCTGCCAGGACACGCTGCTCAACGTGTCGCGCCGGATCGACCGGTTCGAGGGCCGCAGCGCCTTCACCAGCTGGCTGCACGCGGTGGCGGCCAACAGCGCCCGCAGCACCTACCGCCGGCTGAGGCGCCGCTTCGCCGAGAGCGCCGTCGCCGAGCTGCCCGAGCACGTCGACCCACGGACGACCAGCGTGATCGCGGGCAGCCGGCTCGACCTGCTGGACGCGCTGGAGGAGCTGGAGGCCGACCACGCGCTGCTGGTGGAGCCGGTCGTGCTGCGCGACGTGAGCCAGCTCCCGTACGCCGAGATCGCCGAGCTGCTCGACCTCCCGGTGAGCACCGTCAAGTCACGCATCCACGACGCCCGGGTCCGGCTGCGACCACTGCTCAGCGTGCACGAGGAGTAGGTCAGGAGGCGCCCGCGCCGGTCAGCCCACCCGGTCCAGCAGGAGGTCGCGACCAGTCGGCACGGTGCCGATGTCCCACGCGTCGTCGAGGGCGGCCAGGGCGCGGTCGAAGCGCTCCGGGGTGTCGGTGTGCAGGGTGAGCAGCGGCTGGCCGGACCGCACGGTGTCGCCGGGCTTGGCGTGCAGCACCACGCCCGCCCCCGCCTGTACCGGCTCGCCCTGCCGGGCCCGGCCCGCACCCAGCCGCCAGGCGGCGACGCCGACGGCCAGCGCGTCCAGCCGCTCGAGCACCCCGTCGGCGTCCGCCACCACGTCCTGGGTCTCCGCCGCCCACGGCAGGTCGGCGTCCGGGTCGCCGTCCTGCGCGGCGATCATCCGCCGCCACGCGTCCATCGCCGACCCGTCGGCCAGCCGGTCGGCGGGATCCACGTCGTCGACGCCAGCCGCCGCGAGCATCTCGCGGGCCAGGGCCAGCGTCAGCTCGACCACGTCCGGGGGGCCTCCGCCCGCCAGCACCTCCACCGACTCCCGCACCTCGAGCGCGTTGCCGGCGGTGAGCCCGAGCGGGGTGGCCATGTCGGTGAGCAGCGCCACCGTCCGCAGCCCGGCGTCGTCGCCCAGCGCCACCATCGTCTCGGCCAGCTCACGCGCCGTGTCCAGCTCCTTCATGAACGCCCCGGAGCCGACCTTGACGTCGAGCACCAGGGCGCCGGTGCCCTCGGCGATCTTCTTGCTCATGATCGAGCTCGCGATCAGCGGGATCGACTCGACCGTGCCGGTGACGTCGCGCAGCGCGTAGAGCTTCTTGTCCGCTGGCGCCAACCCTGATCCGGCAGCGCACACGACGGCGCCCACGTCCTCGAGCTGGGCCATCATCTCGTCGTTGCTCAGCGACGCCCGCCAGCCCGGCACCGACTCCAGCTTGTCCAGCGTGCCGCCGGTGTGGCCGAGGCCGCGGCCGGACAGCTGCGGCACGGCGACCCCACAGGCCGCCACGAGTGGCGCCAGCGGCAGCGTGATCTTGTCGCCGACACCGCCGGTCGAGTGCTTGTCGCTGGTCGGCCGGGACAACCCCGAGAAGTCCATCCGCTCGCCGCTCGCGATCATCGCCGCGGTCCACCGCGACACCTCGCTGCGGTCCATGCCGTTGAGCAGGATGGCCATCGCCAGCGCCGCCATCTGCTCGTCGGCCACCACGCCCCGGGTGTACGCGTCGATCACCCAGTCGATCTGCCCGTCGTCGAGGCGTCCACCGTCCCGCTTGGTGCGGATGACGTCGACCGCGTCGTGTCCCTCGCTCACGCTGCGTCTCCCAGCTCGACCTGGATCTCGCGGTAGCCCCGAAGCACGAACGTTGGCCGGCGCACCGGCGCGCCCACCAGCGCGGCGTCGGGCCATCGCGCCAGCAGCCGCTGCACCGTGATCGCCAGCTCGAGCCGCGCAAGCGGCGCACCGAGGCAGAAGTGCACGCCCATGCCGAAGCCCACGTGCGGGTTGGGGTCTCGACCGGCGTCGAAGCGGTCGGCGTCGGCGAACACCTGCGGGTCGCGGTTGGCCGAGCCGAGCAGCACCGCGACCTTCCCACCGGCGGGCAGCGGCACGCCTGCCACCTCGGCGTCGGCGACGGCGGTGCGCTCGAACAGCTGCAACGGCGCGTCGTGCCGAAGCAGCTCCTCGACCGCGACGGGCACCGGCACCGCTCCCGACGCCACCCGGTGCAGCTCGGCGCGGTTCCGCAGCAACGACACCACCCCGTTGCCGAAGGTGTTCACGGAGGCCTCGTGCCCCGCGTTCAGCAGCAGCACGACCGACGCGACGAGCTCGTCGTCATTGAGCCGCCTCTTGTCGTCGTCTCCTGCACCGTCGCGGGCCGCGATCAGGTCGGTGAGCAGGTCGTCGCCGGGGTGGTCGCGCCGGGCCTCGACCAGCTCCCGGACGTACGCGGCGAACTCGGTGCTCGCCTCCAGTGCCGCCCGTTCCAGCTCGGCGTCGCGGTCGTACTCGTACATCCGCACGATCGCCTGCGACCAGTCCCGCAGCAGGCCCCGGTCGGCTGCGGGCACGCCGAGCAGGTCGGCGATCACCGCCACCGGCAGCGGCTCGGCGTAGCCGGCGACCAGGTCGACCGGGCCGGGCTGCGCCGCCAGCGCATCCAGCAGCTCGTCGGCGACCGCCTCGATCCGAGGTCGCATCCGCTCCACGTGCCCACGGGCGAACCCACCCGCGACCAGTCGGCGCAGCCGAGTGTGCGCGGGCGGCTCGTTCTCCATCATCTGGTTGCGGTGCAGGGTGTTGAACGGCTCGTACGTTTCCGCCGGCTCGCGGGCGCGCCAGATCCGGCCGAGCGAGCGGTGCCGCAGCACCTGGGACACCGCCGCGTGCGTGGTGGCCAGCAGCATCCCGCTCGGCCCGTGCCGCACCACCGGGCCGGCCGCCCGCAGCCGGGCGAGCTCGGGGTAGGGGTCGGCGACGAACCCCGGGTCGGACAGGTCGAGCTCGCTGACGGGGGCGGTCGACGGGCCGGTGGCCGTGGTCACGCCCGGTCCAGGTCGTCCGCACCGAACGCGTCGGGAAGGACCTCGGTCATGGGACGCACCCCCTGCGAGGTGTCGACCAGGCACTGCGGCCCGCCGTTCTCCCACAGCAGCTGGCGGCACCGCCCGCACGGCATCAGCGGCCGGCCCTGTGCGTCGACGCATGCCACCGCCACCAGCCGGCCGCCGCCGCTCGCGTGCAGCGCCGACACCATGCCGCACTCGGCGCACAGACCGACACCGTAGGAGGCGTTCTCGACGTTGCAGCCGACCACGACCCGGCCGTCGTCGACCAGCCCGGCGACGCCGACCTGGTAGTGCGAGTAGGGCGCGTAGGCGTGCTGCATCGCCGCGACGGCGTGGGCGCGCAGGTCGTCCCAGTCCACCTCCGGGCCCGTCGTCGTCATCCGGCCTGACCCTTCCGGTACGGGAGTCCGTCGGCCGCCGGCATTCGTAGTCGCTGCGAGAACAGCGCCAGCACCAGCAGCGTCGTGACGTACGGCGTCATCTCGGTGAACGGGTCAGGAACGGTGTCGGTGGACAGGTACCACCACAGCGCGCCGGCGCCGATCAGCGCGGAGAACAGGGCCGCGATCCGCCGCCCGTGGACCAGCTGCCACATGGCCAGGCACACGAGCGCCACACCGACGAGCAGCAGCAGCGCGTGCACCGACTCGCCGCCCTGCCGCAGCCGGGCGCCCTCGGTGAAGCCGAACAGCAGCGATCCGGTGAGCATGCCGCCCGGCCGCCAGTTGCCGAAGATCATCGCCGCGAGGCCGATGTAGCCCCGCCCGCCGGTCTGCCCATTGGCGTAGCCGGAGGAGGCCACCAGCACCAGGAAGCAGCCGGCGAAGCCCGCGAAGACCCCGGACATCGTCACCGCGAGGAACTTGAAGCGGTAGACGTTCACCCCGAGGGTCTCGGCCGACTGCGGCGCCTCGCCGCACGCGCGCAGCCGCAGCCCGAAGGCCGTGTGCCAGAGCAGCCAGCCGGTGCCGAAGATGAGCACGACCGCGAGGATGGTGAAGTACGAAAGGTTCTCGGTCAGCGCGTTGACGAGACCCGCCAGGTCAGACACGAAGAACCAGCCCTTGTCCGCCAGGTCTCCGGACCAGTCCGCGATGCCGGGCACGGTCACCGCCGGTGGACGGTCGAGCGACGGCGACTGCGTGGGGCCGCCTCCCTCGAGGTCGGCGAAGAAGACCTCGGCCAGGAACCCCGCGACGCCCGCCGCGATGATGTTGATCGCCACGCCGGAGACGATCTGGTCGACGGCGAAGACCACCGTCGCCACCGCGTGCAGCACCCCACCGATGGCACCGAACAGCATCGCGCCCAGCAGGCCGATCCACACCCCCTGGTAGTAGGTGTAGTAGCCGGCGCCGATGGCGCCGAGGATCATCATTCCCTCGAGCCCGATGTTCACCACGCCAGCGCGCTCGGACCACAGGCCGCCGAGGCCGGCCATCGCGATCGGGATGGCGGCGATGATCGCGGCTCGCATCGTGCCGGCCGACGTGAGGTCGTCGGCGCCGGTGACGACGCGCACCAGCGACAGCGCCACCAGGCCTGCCAGCGCGTACAACCACAGTCGCGCACCCCTGCTGACCGCGCGGTCGTCGGGAGCAGGAGCTACCACGTCCGGCGTCACCACGACGCTCATGCGGGGACCTCCTCGTCGGCGCCACGCCGTCGTCGCAGCTGGCGGGACACCTCGGCCTGCTCGGCTCGGGCGGTGGCCCGCCGGACGACCTCGTAGGCGATGACCACGGAGAGCACGACCACGCCCTGGGTGACCGCGATGATCTCCGTCGAGATCCCGGCCTGGATGCCCAGCGGGCTGGCCTGCTGGTTGAGGAACGCGAAGATCAGGGCGCCCACCGCGATGCCCCACGGGCTGTTGCGGCCCAGCAGGGCCACCGCGATGCCGGTGAAGCCGATGCCGGTCTGGATGGTGGAGCCGTAGGCGTGCGACGCACCGAACAGCTCGGGCATGCCGATCAGGCCCGCGACCGCGCCGGACATGAGCATCGCGTAGATGACCATCCGCTTGACGTCGACGCCGCTGGCCACTGCGGCGGACTCCGACTGGCCGGTGGCGCGCAGGTCGAAGCCGAAGCGGGTGCGGCTCAGCAGCACCGCGAACGCCACGCCCGCGACGATGGCGAGCAGCGCCAGCCCGTAGACCTCCGACGCCTCGTCGGGGAACAACGGGAAGCTCGGCACCCACGACGACTCGGGGATCGGATCGGTCTCGAACGTCTGGCCTTCCCGGCTACCGACCTTCTGCAACAGGTACGCCACCAGCGACAGGGCGATGGCGTTGAGCATGATGGTCGAGATGACCTCGCTGACCCCGCGGGTCACTCGCAGGACCGCGGCGATGCCCGCCCACAGCGCGCCGGCCGCCATCGCGACCAGGACGGCGACGACCGTGTTCAGCGCACCAGGCAGCAGCGTCTGTCCGGCGAAGACCGCACCGGCGAAGGTGGCGACGCGGTACTGGCCCTCGACGCCGATGTTGAACAGGTTCATCCGGAAGCCGATGGCCGCGGCCAGACCGGACAGGTACAGCACCGCCGCGTTGTTCGCCATCGCCACGTAGTTGCGGTGCTCGGGTGCCGAGAGCAGCACCGACCAGAAGTCGGCGGGCGAGTCGCCGGCCGCCACCAGCACGACCGACGTGACCACGGCGGCGACGACGAAGGCCAGCACCGGTGCCGAGAGGGCCAGCAGGATCTTGCGCAGCGGACTCATGCTGACTCCTTGGCCTCGGCACCGGTCATGGCCGATCCGAGCTGCTGCGGTGTCACGGTCCGCGGGTCGAACTCCGCCACCAGCCGGCCCCGCAGCACCACCTGGATGGTGTCGGACAGGCCGATCAGCTCGTCGAGGTCGGCCGACACCAGCAGCACCGCCAGCCCGCGCCGGCGAGCCTCGCGGATGTGGTCCCAGATCGCCGCCTGCGCCCCCACGTCGACGCCGCGGGTCGGGTGCGCGGCCACCAGCAGCTGCGGGTCGCCGCTCATCTCCCGGCCGACGATGAACTTCTGCTGGTTGCCGCCGGACAGCGCACGGGCGGTGGTGTCGACGCCCGGGGTGCGCACGTCGTACGCCCCCACGATGCGTTCGGCGTCCGCGCGAGCTCCCCGGGGATCGAGCCACATCCCGTTGGTGCTCGGCGGCCGGGTCTGGTGCCCGAGGATGCGGTTCTCCCACAGCGGAGCGTCCAGCAGCAGCCCGTGCCGTTGCCGGTCCTCCGGGACGTACCCCACTCCGGCGGCCCGTCGGTCGCGGGTGCCCTGCGCGGCCACGTCGACCCCACCGAGGACGAGGGCGCCGGCCGCCGCGGGGCGCATCCCGACGATCGCCTCGACCAGCTCGGTCTGGCCGTTGCCCTCGACGCCGGCGATGCCGAGCACCTCGCCCGCGTGGATGCGAAGCGACACGTCGTCGAGCAGGACCCGTCCCGCCGCGTCCTCGACCCGGAGGCCGCTGACGTCCAGGATGACGCGCTCGGTGACGGTGGACTCCTCGGTGCTCGGGCTGGGCAGCTCGGCGCCGACCATCAGCTCGGCGAGGTCGTGCGACGTCACGTCGGCGGGCCGCACCGTGGCGACTGTGGTGCCGCGGCGCAGCACGGTGATGTCGTCGGCGATGGCGAGCACCTCGTCGAGCTTGTGCGAGATGAAGATCAGCGTGTGCCCCTCGCGCTTGAGCTCGCGCAGGTTGGCGAACAGCGCGTCGACCTCCTGCGGCACGAGGACGGCAGTGGGCTCGTCCAGGATGATGATCCGGGCGCCACGGAAGAGGACCTTGAGGATCTCGACCCGCTGCCGCTCACCGACGCCGAGCGTCTCCACCAGCTCGTCGGGGTCCAGCTCGAACCCGTAGGCCGCCGAGATGCGCTCGATCTCGCGCCGGGCGCGGTCTCCGATCCCGTAGAGCTTCTCGGCACCGAGCACGACGTTCTCCAGCACGCTGAGGTTGTCGGCGAGCTGGAAGTGCTGGAACACCATGCCGATGCCGCGCGCGATCGCGTCGCTCGGCGACGAGAGGCTGGCCTCCTTGCCGTCCACGCGGATCGTGCCCTCGTCCGGCTTCTGCACGCCGTAGAGGATCTTCATCAGCGTCGACTTGCCGGCGCCGTTCTCGCCCACCAGCGCGTGCACCGTGCCCGGGCGAATCTCCACGTCGACGTCGTGGTTGGCCACCACGCCGGGGAAGCGCTTGGCGATGCCCTCCAGCCGGACGGCCGCCGTTGCCGCATTCGCGCTGCCCGACGCCGCGCTGGTCGTGCCGCTCATCTCGCCTCCGCTGGACGGTACGGGGACAGAACGGGGACAGGACGGGCCGAAGCCCGGGGGCACGCTATCGCCCGCCCCCGGGCTCCGGTCGTGCGATCAGCCGATCACAGCTCGGCAGGGACCTCGATCTCGCCGTCGATGATCATCTGCTTGTACTCGTCGACCTTGTCGATGACGTCCTGCGGCAGGTCGGGGTTGGACGTCGAGTAGTCGACGCCTCCGCTGGACAGGTCGTAGGTGATGTAGCCGACGGGGGGGTCGCCCGCGTCGACCGACTTGGCGAACTCGAACACCCCGGTGTCGACGCGCTTGATCGCCGACGTGAGGATGAACGGCTGCTGGTCGGGGTCGGCGGTGAGGTACTGGTCGGAGTCGACGCCGATCGCCCAGTTGCCTTCGCCCGCCTGCACCACGGCGTCGAACAGGCCGAGGCCGGACTTGCCGGCCGCGTGGTAGACCACGTCTGCGCCGTTGTCGTACATGCCGGTGGCGGCCGTCTCGCCCCCGGCCGGGTTCTCGAAGCCCTTCACCGGGTCGTCCTGGCTCAGGTACTGGCTCTGGATCTCGATGTTGGGGTCGATCTCCTCGACACCGGCGTTGAAGCCGGCCTCGAAGCCCTGGATCAGCGGGGTGTTGGTGCCCCCGATGAAGCCGACGTTGTCGGTCTCGGTCGTCAGCGCTGCCGCCACGCCGACCAGGAACGAGCCCTCGTTGGCCGCGAAGTTGATGTTCGCGACGTTGTCGAGGTCCTCCTGCGACTCGGTGGGGTTGAAGCCGTCGATGATGCCGAACTCGACCTCGGGGTAGTCAGGCGCCACGTTGTAGACGGCGACCGAGTAGACGAACCCGACGCCGATGATCGTGGTGTAACCACCGTCGATCAAGGTGCGCAGCCGCTCCTCGCGGTCGGCGTCGTTCTCGCCGGCCTGGGCCTCGGCCTCGGCGCAGGTCGCGTCCAGCTCGTCGACGGCCTTCTTCAGACCCTCGTAGGCCGAGTCATTGAACGACTGGTCGCCGCGACCCCCGACGTCATAGGCCAGCCCGATCGCGGGACCGTCGCCGTCGGCGCTCTCGCAGATGTCCTCCGAGCTGCTGCCGTCGTCCGATGCCCCGTCGCTGGCACTGTCGTCGTCATCGCCACCGCTGGCGCAACCGCCGACGACCAGCGCCGTGGCAGCCAGAATCGCCGCCACTCCACGTCCCCTGAGCCGCACTATTCCTCCTCCATCGCCCCACCCCGCGCGGGCGAGGGTCGCTCGGCATCCTAGACAGCCCGGCGGGGGCGCGTGACCAGCTTGCGGTCAGCGACGTCTGGGTCGTTACGCGATTGCAAGCCGCGGACGGTCCGCGGTGAGCGCCGCGACGGCCATTACCTTGGCCGCGACGACCGTGGACCGGTCGTCGATGCGCAGGTTGCCCTGGTGCAGCTCGAAGGTCGGCCCACCGGGGGTACGGGTGCCGAGTCGACCCATGGCGCCGGGCACGGTCTCGACATACCAGGCGAAGTCCTCGCCGCCGAGGCTCTGCCGGGTCGGGACCAGTGCGGACTCGCCGAGCGTCGCCGTCACCGCCCGCCCGAGCTCGTCGGTGGCCAGCGGGTGGTTGACCACCGGTGGCACGCCGCGCACGTAGTCGACAGAGGCGGTGACGCCGTAGGGCTGCAGCAGGTCGTGCACCAGGTGCCGCACGAGGTGCTCGGCCTCGTGCCAGGCCGACGAGTCCAGCATCCGCAGCGTGCCGCCGATCCTTCCGGTCGAAGGAATGACGTTGAGCGCGTCTCCGGAGCGGACCATGCCCCAGACCAGGCTGGCGCCCGCCCGGGGGTCGAGCCGCCGGGACAGCGCCGAGGGCAGCTGGGTGACGAGCACGCCGAGTGCGAAGACGAGGTCCTCGGTGAGGTGCGGGCGCGAGGTGTGCCCGCCGCGCCCGCTGAGGGTGACGGTCAACGCGTCCGAGGCGCCCGTGAGCGGGCCGGTGCGCAGCCCGACCTGGCCGACGTCGAGGGTGGGGTCGCAGTGCAGGGCGAAGATCCGCTCGACGTCGTCGAGCGCACCGGCCGCGATCATCGTCTGCGCACCGCCCGGCATGATCTCCTCGGCGGGCTGGAAGATCAGCCGCACCCGGTAGGGCAGCGGCTCCCGCCGGTGCATCTCGGCCAGGGCGAGTCCGGCTCCGGTCAGGGCCGCCGTGTGCACGTCGTGACCGCAGGCGTGCGCGACCCCGCTGACCGTGGAGCGCCACGGGTCGGACGTCTCGTCGGGCACCGGCAGCGCGTCCATGTCCGCCCGCAGGGCCACGACCGGGCCGTCGGCTGGCCCGATCTCGGCGAACAGCCCGCTGGCGTCGAGCCGCTTGACCTGGATGTCGCTCGTTTCCAGCCGGGTGATGACCGCGTCGGTCGTCCGCCGCTCGTGCCAGGCCAGCTCGGGGTGGGCGTGCAGGTCGCGGCGAAGCGACTGCAGGTCGCGGGCGCGTTCATCGACGACCTGCAGCATGGCGTCGACGCCCGTCGGATGGTGGTCGGGCACCTGCTGAGGTTACCGGCGGCGGTCGGGTGACGTCGGTCATCCGGCGACAAGACGGGGCCGGGAGCGTCCTAGGCTGCCGGGGACCGCCCGTGCGAGGAGGCCGGCGATGCCAACCAGGGACGTGACGGCGCAGGACCCGCCCGAGGTCGAGGACCTGCGGCTGGCGGCCGACTTCGCGCCGGCGACCCGGGAGCAGTGGCTGGAGGCCGTCGGCCGGGTGCTGCAGAAGTCTGGCGTCGACTTCGGCAGCGACGGCGCCGAGGCCGCGGCCGACGCCCTGACGACCGAGCTGCTCGACGGCGTCACCGTCCGACCGCTCTACACCGCCGACGACGCTGCTGCGCCGATCGGGCACCCGGGCGTCGTGCCGTACGCCCGCGGCGGCCGCGCCCAGGGGGCGGGCCCCGACGGCTGGGACGTCCGCCAGCACCATGCTGACCCCGACCCGGCCGGCTGCGCCGAGGCGCTGCTCGCCGACCTGGCGAACGGAGTCACGTCGCTGTGGCTCGGGCTCGGCCCGGGGCGGATCGCCGTCGACGATCTCGCCCAGGTGCTCGCCGACGTGCGGCTCGACCTGGCCCCGGTCGCCCTGGATGCCCGGGGCGGGTCGGCGGCCGCGGCAGAGTCGCTGCGCTCGCTCGCCGACCACCAGGGCGTCGACCCCGGCGCCCTGGCCGGCTCGTTGGGTTTCGACCCGATCGGGTTGCGGGCGCGGACCGGTCGCGCCGAGCCCCTCGACGACGGGCTGGCCGAGGCGTCGTCCTGGGCCCGGCGCTGCGCCGCCGAGACGCCGCGGCTGCGAGCGGTCACGGTCGACGCGCTGCCCTACCACGAGGCGGGCGGCTCCGACGTGCAGGAGCTGGGCCTGGCGGTCGCGACCGGCGTGGCGTACCTCCGCGTGCTCGGCGACTCGGGTCTGGAGCTCGACGCGGCGGTGGATCAGCTGGAATTCCGGCTGGCCGCCACGGCCGACCAGTTCGTCACCACGGCCAAGCTGCGCGCGGCCCGGCTGCTGTGGCACCGGGTCGGCGAGGTGGCCGGCGTCGCCCCGGAGCGCCGCGGCCAGCGGCAGCACGCGGTGACCTCGTGGGCGATGACGACGCGGCACGATCCGTGGGTCAACCTGCTGCGCGGCACCCTCGCCTGCCTCGGCGCGGGCGTCGGCGGCGCCGACGCGGTGACCGTGCTGGCCTTCGACACAGCGATCGGCCGCCCGGACGCGTTCGCCCGCCGGATCGCACGCAACACCCAGACCCTGCTTCGGGAGGAGTCGCACCTCGCGCGGGTGGTCGATCCCGCCGGGGGGTCGTGGTACGTCGAGGCGCTCACCCGCGACCTTGCCGCGGCGGCCTGGGCCTGGTTCCAGCGGCTCGAGGCGGCGGGCGGCATCACACAGGCGCTGGACTCCGGCCTGGTCGCCGACGAGCTGGCGGCGACGGCCGCCGAGCGGGACCGACGGCTGGCCCACCGCGAGCAGAGCGTCGTGGGGGTCAGCGAGTTCCCGCTGCTCGGCGAGCGCACGGTCACCCGGGAGCCCGTCGAGCCCGAGCTGACAGGCGGCCTGCCGCGCCGCCGCTGGTCCGAGCCGTGGGAGGCGTTGCGTGACCGCGCCGACGCGCACCGCGAGGCCACCGGCGGCTGGCCGTCAGTACTCCTGGTCCCGGTGGGCGACGACGCCGCGGACCGGGTCGAGTGGGCCGCCGGAGCCCTGCGGCCGGGCGGCATCGAGACGCGCACCGGCACCGGCGAGGACAACGGCGACGGCGCCGTCTGCCTGTGCCCGGACGCGTCTGCGACCGCCGACGACGTCTCGCCGGCGGCGCGCGAGGCCCGGGAGGCGGGGGCGGGCGCGGTGCTGACAGCCGGGGGTCCGACGGCCGACGGGATCGACGTCAGGCTCGACCCGGACGGCGACCTGGTGGCCGGCCTGGGCGAGGCGCTCGACGCCCTGGGGGTGGCCCGATGAGCAGGATCCCGAGCTTCGCCGACGTTCCGCTCGGCGACCTCGATCCGCCGCGGGACTCCGCGAAGCAGTGGGAGGCGGCGCTGGCCGCCGAGGCCGACGACTACCCGCCGCTGGCTGACCCCGACGATCCGGCGCGCACCCTCGACGCCGCCGATCCCGATCGGACGTGGCCGACGCCCGAGGGCATCGGCGTGCGCCGCGTCTACAGCCGCGACGACACCGACACGCTCGACTTCCTGGGCACCTGGCCCGGCACGGCCCCGTACCTGCGCGGTCCGTACCCGACGATGTACCTCACCCAGCCCTGGACGATCCGGCAGTACGCGGGGTTCTCGACGGCACACGACTCCAACGCGTTCTACCGGCGCAACCTGGCGGCGGGACAGAAGGGGTTGTCGGTCGCGTTCGACCTGCCGACCCACCGCGGGTACGACTCCGACCACCCGCGGGTCGGCGGCGACGTCGGCATGGCCGGCGTGGCGATCGACTCCATCCTCGACATGCGCGAGCTGTTCGACGGCATCCCGCTGGACCGGATGAGCGTGTCGATGACGATGAACGGTGCCGTTCTCCCCGTGCTGGCGCTGTACGTCGTGGCCGCCGAGGAGCAGGGCGTGCCGCCGGAGTCGCTGACCGGGACCATCCAGAACGACATCCTCAAGGAGTTCATGGTCCGCAACACCTACATCTACCCGCCGGGCCCCTCGATGCGGATCATCAGCGACATCTTCGCGTTCGCCTCGCAGCGGATGCCCCGGTTCAACTCGATCTCGGTCTCCGGCTACCACATCCAGGAGGCCGGGGCGACGGCCGACCTCGAGCTCGCGTACACGCTGGCCGACGGCGTGGAGTACCTGCGGGCGGGGCTGGCGGCGGGGCTCGACATCGACGACTTCGCACCGCGGCTGTCGTTCTTCTGGGCCACCGGCATGAACTTCTTCATGGAGATCGCGAAGATGCGGGCCGCGCGGATGCTCTGGGCCAAGCTGGTCAACCGGTTCGAGCCCGCGAACCCGCGCTCGCTCTCGCTGCGCACCCACTGCCAGACCTCCGGCTGGTCGCTGACGGCGCAGGACGTCTACAACAACGTGGTGCGCACGTGTGTCGAGGCGATGGCGTCGACCCAGGGGCACACGCAGTCGCTGCACACCAACGCCCTGGACGAGGCGCTCGCGCTGCCCACCGACTTCTCCGCCCGGATCGCCCGCAACACCCAGCTGCTGCTGCAGCGCGAGGCCGGCACCACCCGGGTGATCGACCCGTGGGGTGGCAGCGCGTACGTGGAGCGGCTGACCTACGAGCTGGCCAAGCGGGCGTGGGCGCACATCGAGGAGGTGGAGGAGGCCGGCGGGATGGCCGAGGCCATCGAGGCCGGCATCCCCAAGCTGCGGGTGGAGGAGGCGGCGGCACGGACGCAGGCCCGGATCGACGCCGGGCGGCAGCCGGTGATCGGCGTCAACCGCTACCGCGTCGACGTCGACGAGGACGTCGAGGTGCTGCGGGTCGACAACCGCGCGGTGCGCGAGGAGCAGGTGGCCAAGCTGCAGCGGCTGCGCGAGGAGCGCGACGACGAGGCGTGCCAGGCGGCGCTGGAGGCGCTCACCCGCGCCGCCGGCGAACCTGCGCCGGGGCTGGACAACAACCTGCTGGCGCTGGCCATCGACGCCGCCCGCGCGCACGCGACCGTCGGCGAGATCTCGGACGCGCTGGAGCGCGAGTTCGGCCGCTACACCGGCGAGATCCGGACCATCAGCGGCGTCTACTCCCAGGAGGCCGGCATGTCCGACGGCGCGGACCGGATGCGCGAGGCGGTGGCGGAGTTCGAGGAGCACGAGGGCCGCCGGCCGCGGATCCTGGTCGCCAAGATGGGCCAGGACGGGCACGACCGCGGGCAGAAGGTCATCGCCACGGCGTTCGCCGACCTCGGCTTCGACGTCGACGTGGGCCCGCTGTTCCAGACGCCCGCGGAGGTGGCCGCGCAGGCGGTGGAGTCCGACGTGCACGTGGTCGGCGTGTCCACGCTGGCGGCCGGCCACCTCACGCTGGTGCCTGCGCTGCGCTCCGAGCTCGCCGAGCAGGGCCGCGACGACATCATGGTCGTGGTCGGCGGCGTGGTGCCCACCGAGGACCTGCCGGCGCTGAAGGAGGCCGGCGCCGCCGCGGTGTTCGGCCCCGGCACGGTCATCCCCGAGGCCGCGCTCGACCTGCTGGCGACGCTCGCCGAACGGCTGGGCCACTCCCGATGACAGCCGCCGGATGACCGACTCAGCCGAGGCATCGGTCGACGTCGACGCGCTCGCCGAGGGGGTGCGCGCGGGCTCCCGCCGCGACCTGGCCCGCGCGATCACGATGGTCGAGTCGACCCGCGCCGACCATCGCGGGCTGGCCCAGGACCTCCTGGTCCGGCTGCTGCCCGCGGCGGCACAGGACCCCCCGACCGTCCGGGTCGGGATCAGCGGTGCGCCGGGAGTGGGCAAGTCGACCTTCATCGACGCGCTGGGAGCGCGGCTGACCGCCCAGGGGCACCGGGTGGCCGTGCTGGCGGTCGACCCCTCGTCGTCGCGCGGCGGCGGCAGCATTCTCGGCGACCGCACGCGGATGCGGCGGCTGGCGACCGACCCGAACGCCTTCGTCCGCCCCTCCCCCACCGGCGGCACGCTCGGCGGTGTCGCCCGCGCCACCCGGGAGTCGATCACCTGTGTCGAGGCGGCGGGCTACGACGTGGTGCTGGTCGAGACCGTCGGGGTCGGGCAGTCCGAGATCGCGGTCGCCGGGATGACCGACACCTTCTGCCTGCTGACGCTGGCGCGCACCGGCGACCAGCTGCAGGGGATCAAGAAGGGGATCCTCGAGCTCGCCGACGTGGTGGCCGTCAACAAGGCCGAGGGCGAGCACGCGCCGGCGGCCCGAAGCACAGCGCGCGACCTGACCGCCGCGCTGCGCATGGTGCAGCCCCGCGACGCCGGGTGGTCGGTGCCGGTGGTCACCTGCAGCGCGCTGGAGGAGCAGGGCCTCGACGAGGTGTGGGAGCAGGTCATCGGGCACCGCGAGGCGCTGACCGGCGCGGGCCTGCTCGAGGGCCGGCGGGCCGACCAGCAGGTGGCCTGGGTGCGGGCGATGCTGCGCGACCGGCTGCTCGACCGGCTGGGCCGCGACGAGCGGGTGCGGCGGCTGCAGCCCGAGCTCGAGGAGCAGGTACGGGCCGGCACGCTCACCGCCACCTTGGCGGCCGACCGGCTGCTGGAGACGGTCTGGCCGGCGGACTGACCGGGCTCAGGTCGGGGCCGGGGCGTGCTGCAGCAGCGCGGCGGCGATGCCCGCGACCGACCACGCGACGTACGGCAGCCACTGCGGCGGGCTCTCCAGCAGCACCCCGACGAACAACGACGCGAACGCCGCGAGCAGTAGCAACGAGCCGAGCGGTCGGGCTCGCGGGCCCATCGCCCTGCGGCGCAGCACCAGGGCGACGACCACGAAGCAGGCCACGGCCAGCAGCGCGCAGACCACGACCTGCCACATGCGGGCCCTCCCTCGGCTCGGGTGCGGGCACACGGTAACCGTCCGGGCGGGCTCAGTCCGGCAGGTCGGTGTGGTTGCCGCCGCTCACGACGACGGTGACCGTGTCCTGGTAGGCCACCGCGCCGGTCATCACGCCGGCCAGCGCAACCGCGCCGCCGGTCTCCGCCAGCACCCGGCAGTGCTCCCAGAGCCAGCGGCGGGCGGCCAGCACCGCCGGTCCGTCCACCAGCACGCTGGGCGTGCCCAGCCGTTGGGCCACCGCGAAGGCGTGCTCCCCGATCCGCAGCGCGCCCATGCTGTCGGCCGCCACGCCACCGACCTCGACGTCGACCGGGCGGCCGGCGACCAGGGCCGCGTGCATGGCCGGGCAGCCATCCGGCTCCACGGGAGTGACCGCGTACCTGCCTTCACCGGCCAGGGCGACGCCTGCGAACAGACCGCCGCCGCCGCAGCCGACCACGACGTGCCGCAGACCGGGATCGTCCTCGGCGAGCTCGAGGCCGAGCGTCGCCTGGCCGCAGACCACGTCGAACCCGTCGTAGGCGGGCACCTCGAGCACGTCCCGGCCAGCGGCCCAGGCCCCAGCGGCTGCCGCCGCCGCCGGGTAGAAGCCCTCGACCTCCCGTACGTCGGCGCCGTACCCGCGTACCCGGTCGACCTTGGCGGCGGGCGAGGTCGACGGCACGAAGACGGTCGCGCGCACCCCGAGCGTCTGCGCCGCCCAGGCGACCGCCGCCCCGTGGTTGCCGCCGGACGCGGCCACCACGCCGCCGGTGGGCACGACCGCGGCGAGCAGGCTGTTCAGCGCGCCCCGCGCCTTGAACGACCCGGTGTGCTGGGTCAGCTCGAGCTTCAGCCGGATCGTCCCCGGGACGCCGAGCTCGGAGCCGGGCGACGTCGAGCACCGGGGTGCGCCGTACCCGGCCCACGAGCCGCTCGGCCGCGGCCTCCAGATCCTGCCGCCTCCGGCAGCCGGACGCTCACTCCTCGCCCGTCGGTCTGCGCCCGCCGCGCGGCCCGGCGGGCGCGCACGGCCATCACGACCGCCGTCATCGCGCTCCCGACGGCGGCGCCCAGACCCATCGCCGCCCGCCGGCCGGCGGCGACGTCAGCGGTGTCGGTCGTCAGCGCCCGGCTGTTGCGGTCGTCGCTGGGCAGGTCGGCGGGCCACGGGGCCGCGGCGCCCTCGTCGGTGCTGGCCTCCCGGAACGTCCCGACCGCGGCCGGCACGACGGAGGCGCCACCGACGATCCGCTCGACCTCCGCGACCTCGCGCCGGGCGAGGACCGGCCGGCCGTCGGACGACATCGCCGCCCAGGAGGCCGCCAGCAGCGCGATCCGGGAGAAGTAGTTGATGTAGACCAGCAGCACCAGCGAGACACCGAGCAGCGCGAAAGCGGGGTTGCGCGTCGCCGAGGCGACCAGGAAGTTCGCCAGCGCCTTCAGCACCTCGAACCCGACCGCGCCGAACAGCGCGCCCTGCAGCAGCGCCGTGCGCGGCAGGTGCGGGTCGGCAAGCAGCCGGAACATCGCCAGGAACAGCACCGTGCTCGCCGCCATCCCGAGCAGCACCGCGACCGCCCCCGCGAGCAGGCCGATGCCGGGCACGTCATCCAGGTGCAGCCACTCCACGGTGCTGTCCAGGAAGGCGGTGACCGCCGCGGACAGGCCGACCGAGACCATCAGCACGGCGCCAAGAACGAACAGGGTCACCAGGTCGAACAGCTTGCCCATCACGAAGTTGCGGGTCTGCCCGGGCGGCACCGCGAACACCGCCTGCAGCGCCTCGCGCAGCCCGGACAGCCAGCCGAGACCGGAGTACAGCAGACCGACGAGGCCGAACACGGTGGCCGCCCCGGCCGCGTCGCTGAAGGTCGAGACCTTGATCGGCGCGTCCGAGCCCTCCGGCCCCACCAGCGACGGCAGCACCTCCTGCAGCGACGTCAGCAGCGTGTCCTCGGCCTCGGGATAGGCACGCGCGATGAAGCCGACCACGGCGAAGCCGAGCGCCAGCACCGGGAAGAAGGACAGGAAGCCGAAGTACGTCACCGCGCCGGCCAGCACGTTGCCCTGCACGTTCCCGTAGTGCTGCCAGGCGTGCAGGGTGTGGTCCAGCAGCCGGGATCGCGCCCGGGCCGCGGCCAGCCGGGCGGCCATCCGGTCCTTCAGTCCCGGCCGCTGCTCGTCGCTCACCGGTCAATCCTGACGCAGCGGGAAGACCGTGTCCGGTCTCCATCCCTCGTCGGCCTCGTGCACGTACAGCGTGAAGCCGTCGACGGCGAACCCGCAGGAGAAGTCGGCGAGGGCGTCGAACGCCCGGTCCAGCTCGGCGTCGGAGACATCGTGCGCGACCGTGACGTGCGGGTGGTACGGGAAGGCCAGCTCGCGCGCCAGCGGCCCGCTGCACACCGACTCCGCGAGCAGCTCGCACTCCGAGATCCCCTGCGCCACGGTGACGAACACGACCGGTGACACCGGGCGGAAGGTGCCGGTGCCGCGCAGCCGCATCGCGAACGCGCGGTGCCGCCGGGCGACGATCGTGAGGTGCTGCTGGACGTCGGCCAGCGCCTCGCCGTCCAGCGCGGTCGGGGGGAGCAGGGTCACGTGCGTCGGCACGGAGTCGGCGGCGGGGTCACCGAACGAGGCGCGCTGCGCCTGCAGCAGCGAGGCGTAGGGCTCGGGCACCGCCACGGCGACCCCCACCGTCACCGGGTCCGAGGCCATGGCGGGACCCTAGCCCGCGTCCGGCACGCCCACCGCTCAGGCGGGGGTGGGGACGAAGCCCACGCGGTCGTAGACGTCGTGCAGCGTGGCGGCCGCCACGTCGCGGGCCCGCTGCGCCCCCCGAGCCAGCACGTGGTCGAGCCCGGAGCGGTCCTCCAGCAGCGCGGTCGTCCGATCCCGGAACGGGCCGGCGAAGTCGACGACCTGCTCGGCCACCGCCTTCTTGAGGTCGCCGTAGCCGCTGTCGACGTAGGCCCGCTCGAGGTCGGCGATGGACGTCCCGGTCAGCGCCGACGAGATCGTGAGCAGGTTCGAGACGCCCGGTTTGTCGGTGGCGTCGTAGCGCACCTCGCGCCCGGAGTCGGTCACGGCGCTGCGGACCTTCTTGGCGTTGGCGGCCGGGTCGTCGAGCAGGAACACGCAGCCCGCGCCGGGTAGCGACTTGCTCATCTGCCGATCCGGGCTCTGCAGGTCGAGGATCTTGGCCGTGTCCTTGACGATGTACGGGTCCGGCACCTGGAACGTCGTGCCGAAGCGGTGGTTGAACCGGCCGGCCAGGTCGCGGGTCAGCTCGAGGTGCTGGCGCTGGTCCTCGCCGACCGGCACCTGGTGGGCCTGGTAGAGCAGGATGTCGGCGGCCTGCAGCACCGGGTAGGTGAACAGCCCGACGGTCGCCCGGTCGGCCCCGCCGCGTGCCGACTTGTCCTTGAACTGCGTCATCCGGCTGGCCTCGCCGAACCCGGTCAGACAGCCGAGCACCCAGGCCAGCTGGGCGTGCTCCGGGACGTGGCTCTGCACGAAGAGGGTCGACCGGTCGGGGTCGATCCCGGCGGCCAGCAGCTGCGCCGCCGCGACGTACGTCCGCTCGCGCAGGACGGCCGGGTCGTGCTCAACGGTGATCGCGTGCAGGTCGACCACGCAGTAGAAGGCGTCGTACTCGTCCTGCAGCGCCACCCACTGCCGCACCGCCCCCAGGTAGTTGCCGAGCGTGAACGAGTCGGCCGTCGGCTGGATGCCGGACAGCACGCGCGGCTGCGCGGGCGAGGCGTCGGGGGACATGGCCGCGATTGTGCCAGCGCGCCTACCCGCCACGTACCGGTCCCCTCAAGCCGCTGGGCCTGACGTCTCACGACGATTCAGGCCTCTGCGGACGATGAGACGTCAGGCTCAGCGGGTTCGGGAGGGGACACGCTCACCCGCACGCGGTCGATCCGGCGGCCGTCCATCGTGACGACGGTGAGTAGGTGGCCGTCGAAACGGCAGCTGTCGCTGACGGCGGGCAGCCGGCCGAGCTGGGAGGTGATGAAGCCGGCGACGGTCTCATAGGGGCCTTCGGGCAGGGTGAGCCCGGTCTCGTCCTCGAAGTCGTCGAGGTTGAGCAGACCGTCCAGCTCGACCTCGCCGCCGACCAGTCGCTGGGTCACCGACTCGTCGGTGTCGTACTCGTCGCGGATGTCACCGACCAGTTCCTCGACCAGGTCTTCCAGCGTGACGATGCCCGCGGTGCCGCCGTACTCGTCGACCACGATCGCGAGGTGCACTCCCTCGCGGCGCATGTCGGCCAGGGCGGGCAGCAGCTCGCGGGTGCCGGGCAGCATCAGCGCCTCGCGGGCCAGCTCGCCCACCCGCACGGACCGGCCGTTGACCTCCGGTGCGTACAGGTCGCGCACGTGCAGGAAACCGATCACGTCGTCGGACGAGCCGCGGATCACCGGGTAGCGGGAGTGCGGCCGCTCGGCGGCGAAGGTCGCGGCCTTGAACACCGGCATCGACGCGTCGATGAAGTCGACCTCGGTCCGCGGGATCATGACCTCGCGGATCTGCCGGTCACCGGCCTCGAAGACGTCCTCGACGATCCGTCGCTCCTCGTCGGTGAGCGTCTCGTGGCTGCTGACCAGCTCGCGCAGCTCCTCGTCGCTCATCTGCTGGCGCTGGGCCGACGGGTCGCCGCCGAGCAGCCGCACGACGGCGTCGGTGGAGATCGACAGCAACCAGATCACCGGCCGCGCGGCGTGCGCGATCCGGTCCACGAACGGCGCCAGCGCCAGCGCCGTGCCTTCCGCGCGCTGCAGCGCGAGCCGCTTGGCGACCAGCTCGCCCAGCACGATCGAGACGTACGAGATCAGGACCGTGATCGCGACCAGGGCCACGACGTCGGCGACACCGTCGGACATCCCCCAGTCGACCAGCACCGGCGACAGCTCACCGGCCAGTGTCGCCCCGCCGAACGCCGCGGACAGGAAGCCCATCAGCGTCACGCCGATCTGGACGGCGGACAGGAAGCGGTTCGGGTCGGCGGCAACCCTGGCCACGGTCTCGCCGCGGCGACCACGCGTGCCCAACGCCTTGATCTGGCCGTCGCGCAGCGACACCAGCGCGATCTCGGCCGCGGCGAAGACGCCGCCGAAGATCACGAACAGCAGGATCAGCAGGCAGTTCAGCCAGACGGAGTCCACCGCTCACCGGCCTCCGGAGAGGGGCCGGGAGAGCGGCCTGGGTCTGTCGCTGTCGGTCATGGATGCCCACGGTAGCGCCGCGTGCGGCTCGTCGGTCTCAGCGCAGCGTCCCGTCGTGCGGGCCGCCGAGCGTGGCCAGCTCGGCCCGGGTGGGGAGTCCCTCCCAGTCACCCACGCTCGCGACCGAGACCGCGGCGACGTCGGTGCCCCGCGCCAGCCGGCCACGCAGGTCCAGCCCGTCCATCCGGGCGGACAGGTAGCCGGCGACGAAGGCGTCACCGGCCCCCACCACGTCGACCACCCGGACCACCCGCGCCGGCTCGCGCTCGTGGCCGTCGGAGGCCCACGCCTCCGCTCCGTCGGCGCCGCGGGTGACCACGACCTCCAGGGGCGAGTCAGTACGTGGGCCTGCAGGCTCCCCGTCGGGGAGCACCAGCGGCAGCTCGTCGGTGGAGGCGAACAGGATGTCGACGTCCGACAGCAGAGGTCGCAGCGCCGCGGCCGCGTCGGCCGCCGACCAGAGCAGCGACCGGTGGTTGACGTCGAGGCTGGTGACCACCCCGGCCCGGTGCGCTTCCCGCAGCGCCGCCGCCGTGGCGGCCGCCGCCCCGGGGGACAGGGCGGCGGTGACGCCGCTGACGTGCAGCAGCGCGGGCCGGGGCTGCAGCGCGGCCAGGACCAGCGCGTCGTCGATCGCCGATCCCGCCGAGCCGGCCCGCACGTAGTCGACCCGGGCAACGTCGCCGGTCCGCTGCTCGCGGAACATCACCCCGGTGGGCCGCGTCGGGTCACGACGGACGTGCGAGACGTCGACGCCTTCGGCGCGCAGGGTGCGCACCACCAGCTCGCCCGGTTCGTCGGCACCGACACCACCCACCCAGGCGACCGGGTGACCCAGCCGGGCCAGCCCGATCGCGACGTTGCTCTCCGAGCCGCCGACCGACGTGACCGCGGGGTGTCCCAGCCGCAGCCGGCCCTCCACCCGTACGCTCACCATGGTCTCGCCGATGCACACGACGCGGCCGTCGGACGCGCTCACGCGACGGCCTCCAGGAACCGGCCGGCCCGCTCGGTCAGCGCCACGAGGTCGCCGCCCGCGGGTGCGTCACCGAGCAGCGGCGAGCCCACCCCGACGGCGACGGCTCCCGCGGCCAGGTAGGCGGCCGCCGACTCCTCGTCGACCCCACCCACCGGCACCAGCGGGACGTCGGCGAACGGGGCCCGCAGCGCGCGCACGTAGTCCGGGCCGCCGAGCGACGCCGGGAACAGCTTGACCGCGGCCGCGCCGCGCTGGTGGGCGGACCACACCTCGGTCGGCGTGAAGGCGCCCGCGAGCACCGGCACACCGCGGCCGAGCGCCCCGTCGAACCCGTCGCCGGCCGCCGGCGTGACGAGGTAACGCGCGCCGGCGGAGTCGGCGTCGCGCACCTGGCGCCCGGCCACGACGGTTCCCGCGCCGAGCGCCAGCCGGTCGCCCAGCTCGGCGGCGGCACGGCGCAGCACGTCGAGGGCGCCACGGCCGGTCAGCGACACCTCCACCAGCCGGACCCCGGCGTCGGCGAGGGCGTGCAGGCAGGCCATCATCCGCTCCGGGTCGTCACCGCGGACGATCACCAGGAGGCGGTGCTCGACGAGCAGCGACCGCAGGTCGAGCTTGCTCATCGTTCCTCCTCCCGTCGACGGTGCGTCGGGGCCATCGTGCCGGTCAGCACGCCGCGATCGTCCACCAGGCCCGGTGCTCGGCACCCGGCTCGAGCACCACCAGCCCCGCACCGGAGCGGAACGCGTCGGGGGCACAGCTCATCGGCTCCAGCGCGAGACCCACCCGGTCGAGGGCCGGCTCCGGGCGGTCGGCGGTGTGCACCTGGACCCACTGCGCCCACTCGCCCCACGTCACCTGCACCCCGCCACCCTCCGGATCGGGTGAGCGTCGCGGCGTACTGCCCGTCGTACTGCCCGTCGGGCTCCGGCGTCAGGTCGGTGAAGGCGTGGTCGATGCGCCGGTCGCCGACCCGGTCACCGCGGCGGAAGTCGCAGTCCACGTCCGCCACCGGAGCCGTCCCGATGGGCAGCAGCCGCTCGTCGACCTCGACCCGGGTGGCGGCCGGCAGGGTGAGCACGGCGTCGTCGACCCGCGGCGTCCCGCAGCTGAGGTAGGGGTGGATGGTGCACCCGTACGGCGCCGGCTCGGTGCCGGTGTTCGCCGCGCGCAGCTCGATGCGCAGGCCGTCGGCGGACAGCACGTACGTCGCCCGCAGTCGCAGCGTGAACGGGTAGCCCGGCTGCGGCGGCAGGTCGAGCCACATCGTCACCCGGGTGGCTGACACGCCACCGACTCCCCAGCTGCGGTCGAACGAGAAGCCGTGCAGGGCGCTGCCGCGCTCGGGCTCGTTGAGCGGCAGCTGGTGCTCGGTCCCGGCGAAGGTGTAGCGCCCGTCGCGAACCCGGTTCGGCCAGGGCGCGACGACGACGCCGCGGAACGTGCCAGGGGGGTCGTCAGCACCGGCGCGCACCACGAGGTCACGACCCGCGTGGGTCAGCGCCTGCAGGGTCGCACCCCGCGAGGTGAGCACGGCGGCGTACGGGCCCGCGGTGAGCCTCATGGCGTCTCCTCCTGGGGCCCGTCTGCCGTGATCCGCAGCAGCAGCGCCGACTCCGGCGGCAGCGTCGGCAGCGACACCCCGGACGACCCCAGCACCACGCCCCCCAACGTGAGCCCGTCGGGATCGGCGGTCCACGAGGTTCCCTCGTGCAGTCTCGGCGTGGTGTCCGCCCCCGCCACCACCTCGACCCGGTACGACGCCGCCGGGTCGAGCCCGGGCAGCCGCACCGGCAACGGCACCGTCGTGGCCGAGGCTGCCACCTGGACGGCGGCGAACAGCGCGCGCGTCCTGTCCTGCGCGACGACACCGTGCACCCACAACGACGGGTCCGGGTGATCGCCGCGTACGACCCGACCGCTGTGCAGCAGGTCCCGCTCGGCCTTGTACAGCGCGACCCACCAACCGAGCTGCTCGCGCTCGGCGGCCGACAGCGCGGCGACGTCCCACTCCATCCCGAAGTGGCCGAACAGCGCGGTCGTCGCCCGGAACCCCAGCCGGTGCACCCGGCCGGTGGTGTGCGACTCGGTCGGCCCGATGTGGCTGCCGACCAGCTCGGGGGGCAGCAGCAGTCCGGTCCAGCGCTGGATGGCCTGCCGCTCGAGGGCGTCGTTGCAGTCGCTGGCCCACACCCGGTGGGTGTGCTCGAGGACCCCGAGGTCGACGCGCGCCCCGCCCGACGAGCAGCTCTCGATCTCCAGTCCGGGGTGGGCGGCGAGCAGGTCGTCCATCAACCGGTACGCCGCAAGGGTCTGCCCGTGCACGGCGGGCCGGCCGGCATGGGCAGCGTCGACGAGGTCACGGTTCTGGTCCCACTTGAGGAACGCGATGTCGTACTCGTCCAGCAGGGCGAGCAGCTGCTCGCGCACGTGCGCGTAGGCACCGGGATCCTGCAGGTCGAGGACCTGCTGGTGCCGCCAGGTGGGCGGCAGCTGCTCGCGCCCGTGCAGCACCCACTCCGGGTGCGCGCGGGCCAGGTCGCTGTCCACGTTGACCATCTCCGGCTCGACCCACAGCCCGAACTCCATGCCGAGTCCGCGCACGTGGTCGACCAACGGGTGCAGCCCGTCGGGCCACTTGGTCGGGTCGACGACC
The DNA here is from genome assembly GCA_963785115.1 of uncultured Actinomycetota bacterium. GTDB lineage: Bacteria > Actinomycetota > Actinomycetes > Propionibacteriales > Nocardioidaceae > JACCWP01. The sequence goes on along the minus strand of CAWATY010000005.1, from coordinate 42,618 downwards.
CAGTCGCCGAGCGCCCGCCGGTCGTCGACCCGCCCCTCGAACCAGCCGTCGTCGAGGACGAACCGCTCGACCCCCACCTCGGCCGCGGCGTCGGCGAGCCGCAGCAGGGTCACGGGGTCGTGGTCGAGGTAGACGGCCTCCCAGGTGTTCAGCACCACCGGGCGGGCGCGGCGCGGGTGCTCCGGGCGGGACCGCACGTGCCGGTGCAGCCGGTCGGTGAGCCCGTCCAGGCCGGCGTCGGACCACGCGGCGACCAGCCATGGCGTCGCGTACGACTCCCCCGGCGTGAGCACCACCTCGCCCGGCCCGAGCAGCTCGCCACCGCCGAGCAGCCCCTCGCCGTTGGGCAGCCGCTCGGCCCAGGTGGTGTGGTCGCCGCTCCAGGCGGTGTGCACCCCCCACACCTCGCCGCGGCCGAAGCCGAACCCGGCGCTGCCCGCCACCAGCAGCAGCGTGGCGTCGTGTCCGGTGCGGCCACGGCGCGAGTCGCGCACCCAGGCGCCCTGGTGCAGCGGGTGCCGCTGCGGCACCCGCTCGCGACACCAGCGGCCGGTGAGGTCGAGCAGCTCGTCGGCCTGGCCCGGCAGCGGCAGACTCGGCAGCAGGGACTCGAGCCCGTACGGCCCCGCGCCGTCGTTGCGCAGCCGGTGCCGTACCCGGAGCACGCCGTGCGGGTCCAGCTCGAGGGTCACCGCGAGGGCCAGCCCGAGGGCCGGCTCGGTGCCGGTAACCGTGCAGGTGACCGCACCACGGGGCACGTCGTCGACCACGACCGCGTCGGTGCGAAAGGCGGGCGACCAGGCGCCGTCGCCCCGGCCGCTCAGTCCCGGGCGGCCGGGCCAACCGCGGGTCGGCTCGGCGAGCAGGCCGGCCCGCACCGGCTCGTCCAGCGCGCTGTGCGGCACGTGCGGGCCCAGGGCGCGCACGACCTGGGCGCAGGCGCGGGTGTCGAGGTCGCCGAGGTCGGCGCCCCACCAGACGACCGCCGGCAGCCGGTCGCCGGGCTGGTCGAGCAGCACCGACGTACCGGCCCGGCGGAGCAGGGTCGTGGTCACGCGGCCATCATGGACCGGCGGTCATCCCTTGTTCGCCCCGAGGGTGAGGCCGCCGACGAACTGCTTCTGCAGGATGACGAAGACCAGGATCGTGGGCAGCGCGGTCAGCACCGATCCGGCCGCCACCAGGTTGTCGTTGGTGAAGTAGGTGCCGGTCAGGGAGTTCAGCGCGGTGGTGATCGGCTGGTCCGAGGGGTTGCCGATCAGCAGCACCAGCGCCCAGAAGAAGTCGTTGTAGATCCAGGTGAACTCCAGCGTGGCCAGGGCCGCCAGCGGCGCCCGGCACAGCGGCAGGATCACCGAGAAGAACTGGCGCCAGACGCTGGCCCCGTCGACCAGCGCCGCCTCGGTCAGCTCGGCGGGCAGCGTCTTCATGTACGAGCTCATCACGAACGTGCAGAAGCCCATCTGGAACGCGATGTGGATCATCACCAGGCCGGTCTGCGAGTTGATCCAGTAACCGTCCGCGCTGAGCGTGAACGGCAGCCACAGCACCTTGGTGTAGAGCAGGTACAGCGGGGTGATGACGACCTGCTGCGGCAGCAGGTTGCCCGCGGTGAACAGCAGCAGCAGAGCCAGGTTAAACCGGAACGAGAACCGGCTGACGGCGTACGCGGTGAACGACGACAGCAGCAGCACGACGAACACCGCCGGCAGCACGATCACCAGGGTGTTCAGGAAGTAGTGGCCGAGGTCGGCCCGCTGCCAGGCGGTCGTGTAGTTGTCCAGCGTGAGGCCGCCGGAGGGCCACGAGAAGTAGCCGTTCTCGAGGGTGTCGGCGATCGGACGCAGCGAGATGTAGACCGCCCAGAGGATCGGGGCGAGCACCCCTGCCGTAGCGCCGATGAGCACGATGTAGGCCAGCACGGTCGGCCAGCGCTTCTGCTGGATCGGCTTCGAGCGGGCGTGCGGGTGGACGACCTCTTCCATCGTGGTCGAGTCGATGGCGGTCACTGCGGGAGCTCCTCGCGGAAGGTGCGGTACAGGTACGGGAGCACCACGACCAACGTGATGATCAGCAGGATCACGGCCAGCGCCGACCCGTACCCGATCCGGCTCGCCTCACCGACCACGTTGTCGTAGATCAGCACCGACACCAGCTCGAGCCCGTTGCGGCCCTTGTTGATCACGAACACGATGTCGAACGCCCGCAGCGACTCGATGATCGTCACCACGATCACGACCACGTTGACCGGCGCGAGCGCCGGGAGGATGACGTGCCGGAACGTCTGCCACTCGTTGGCGCCGTCGAGCGCCGCTGCCTCGCGCTGGGCCGGGTCGACGCTCTTGAGCCCGGCGAGGAACAGGATCATCACGTAGCCGACGTGTCGCCACGACGCGGCGATGAGCACCGCGTAGAGGTTGCCGGACTCGGCGAGCCACTGCCGGTGGAAGTCGGAGGCGCCGGCCGAGCGGATGATGTTGTTCAGCAGACCGGTCTCGTCCTTGTAGAACAGCTCCCAGATGAAGCCGACCAGTGCGGTGGACAGCACCACCGGGACGAAGATCGCGCTCTGGTAGAAGCGCGTCCCGGTGAGGTTCTTGTCCAGCAGGTAGGCCAGCAGCAGCGCGAACGTCGTCGGCACCAGCAGGAAGAACACCAGCCAGATGACGTTGTTGCGCACCGCCGGCCAGAAGTCCGGGTAGATCGTGAAGATCTGCTCGTAGTTGTCGAAGGACACCCACTTGAGCTGGGCAAGGTCGCTGATGCCGTCCCAGCTCGCTGAACGACAGCACGATCGAGCCGAGCGTCGGCACCCAGATGAGAAAGATGTGCAGGAACGTCGGGACGCCGATGAAGATCGCCAGGACGATCTTGTCCGTGCGGGTGAGTCGACGCAGCCGGCGTCGACGTCCGGGTCGCGGCGGCGCGCTGGGTTCGCTCGTGCTGGTGACCATGCCTGCCTCAGCCAGTCGTGTCGGGCGTCGCAGACGGGGTCAGGCGTTGAAGATCGCGTCCGCCTGCTCCTGGATGCTCGCACAGATGGTGTCGATGTCGTCAGGGCTCTTCAGGAAGTCCTGGATCGACGAGATCATCACCGTGGAGGCGAAGCTGGGGTCGGTGTCGCGGTCGAGGAACTGGGTGATGTTGTCGACCGAGCCGATCAGCTCGACGGCCTTCTTCTGCAGGCTGCTGTAGTTGGAGGTGTCGGCCTCGCTGTTGGCGGCGACGTTGTTCGGGTCCTTGGCCAGGTAGGCCTCCTGGCCCTCCGCGCTGCCGAACCAGGTGAGCAGCTTCTCGGCGGTCTCCTGGTCCTCGGGGTCGGGCGACATCGCCCACCCGTCGATCGGGCGCGTCGATGGTGTCCTGGCCGAACTCCGGGTTGATCTCGGGGAACGGGAAGAAGTCGAGGTCCTCGCGGTCCTCCTCCTCGGTGAACGCCTGGCCCACGAACATGCCGAGGTAGAACATGCCGGCCCGCCCCGCCACGAAGTCAGGGGCGGCGTCGAGCCAGTCCAGCCCGAGCGCCTCGTCGACGGGGGTCTGGTACGGCATGATCCGGTCGCGCCAGGTCTCGAAGACGGCCTTGACCTCGTCGCTGTCCCAGGACTCCTCGCCGGCCATCAGGTTGACGTGGAAGTCGTAGCCGTTCTGCCGGAAGTTGATCGCGTCGAAGGTGCCCATCGCCGGCCAGCCCTCCTGGTCGGCGAACGCCAGCGGCGTGAGGCCCTTGCCCTGCATGTCCTTGCAGAGCTCCTCGAAGTCGTCCATCGACGTCGGGATGTCCCAGCCGTTCTCCTCGAACACGCTCTTGCGGTAGAAGACCGCCCACGGGTAGTTGTAGAACGGCACGAAGTACTGCTTGCCGTCGTCGCCGGTCGAGGCCTGCTTGAACGCATCGGTGAACTGGCCGTCGAAGGTGCTGCTCCAGAGGTCGGTCAGGTCGCCGGCGAAGCCCTGGGCGGCGAAGAAGCGCATCCGGTATCCCGCGAACCACGACCACACGTCCTCGGGACCGCTCTGCAGGTAGCGGGTGATCTGCTCCTGGAACTGCTCGTGCTCGACGGTGTTGAGGTCGACGTCGATGCCCTCGGCCTCGGTGAAGGCGGCGAGGCTTGCTGCCAGGGCCGCCTTGGGCACCTCGTCGGAGAAGTTCGAGCCCAGCGAGGTGGACGTCCCGCCGCCCCCTGAGTCGTCGTCGTCGCTCGACCCCCGCTCGCCGCAGGCGGCGAGCCCCGGGAACGCGGCCAGGCCGCCGCCGACGGCGAGTCCGCGCAGGACGCCGCGGCGCGACACCGGCTGGCGGGTCGCGGGCAGGATGAGGGAGGACGGGCGACGGACCATGAGACGCTCCAGGGGCGAGGGGACCAGTCAACAACTCCGGACGAAATCCAACACCGAGTGAGGGCATTCCACGCCGACGCCGTCGCGTCCTGTCAACCCCCTGTTTCCCCCGCCGTAGCCTGCCGTGATGGACCCGTGACCCGGCGTCAAGCGGGCGATTCCGCGGTGTTTCCGCACATGTGGATTGATGTGTGAATGTGTTGACTTCGTCGGCCGGCCTGCATCAAGGTGCTGCCCATGACCTCCCTGGCGCCCGGGGTTCGCGGGCTCGCCCACGGCGGCGACTACAACCCCGAGCAGTGGCCGCGCGAGATCTGGCGCGACGACGTGGCACTCATGCAGCAGGCCGGGGTCAACCTGGTCACGGTCGGTGTCTTCTCGTGGGCCTGGCTCGAACCGGAGCCGGGCCGCTACGACTTCGGCTGGCTGGACGAGGTACTGGATCTGCTGGCGGCCGGCGGGGTCCGGGTCGACCTCGCCACCGCCACCGCGTCGCCCCCCGCCTGGCTCGGTCTGCAGCACCCCGAGACCCGGCCGGTAGCCGCCGACGGCACCGCCCTCGTGCACGGCAGCCGCCAGGCCTACTGCCCCAGCTCGCCGGTGTTCCGCGAGCGCGCGACCGCGCTGGTGGAACAGCTCGCGACCCGCTACGGCGGTCACGAGGCGCTGTCGCTGTGGCACGTCGGCAACGAGTACGCCTGCCACGTCCCCTGCTGCTGGTGCGACGTCAGCGCGGCGGCGTTCCAGCAGTGGCTGAGCGACCGGTACGGCACCGTCGACGCGCTGAACGAGGCCTGGGGCACGGCGTTCTGGTCGCAGCGGTACACCGACATCGAGCAGGTGCTCCCGCCGCGGGCCACCCCGACGTTCCCCAACCCCACCCACCGGCTCGACTTCCGCCGGTTCTCCTCCGACGAGCACCTGACGTGCTTCCTGGCCGAGCGCGACGTGCTCCGGCGGCTCACCCCGGACGTCCCGGTCACGACGAACTTCATGGCGCACAGCGGCGCGGTCGACTGCTGGTCGTGGGCGCCTGAGCTGGACGTGATCAGCAACGATCACTACCTGCTCGCCGAGCTTCCGGACAACCAGATCCACCTCGCCTTCGACGCCGACACCACCCGCGGGCTGGCCGGTCAACGGCCGTGGCTGCTGATGGAGCACTCGACCAGCGCGGTCAACTGGCAGCCGCGCAACGTGCCCAAGCTGGCCGGCCAGACGGTGCGCAACAGCCTGCAGCACGTCGCCCGCGGCTCCGACGGCGCGATGTTCTTCCAGTGGCGGCAGTCCCGCGCCGGCGCCGAGAAGTACCACTCGGCGATGGTGCCGCACGCCGGCACCGACTCCCGGCTGTGGCGCGAGGTCGTCGAGCTCGGCGACACGCTGCGCCGGCTCGAGCCCGTGGCGGGCTCGACCGTCGACGCAGACGTCGCCCTGGTGCTCAGCTGGCAGGCGGAGTGGGCCTGCGAGGGACCGACCCAGCCCAGTGACGACGTCCGCTACCGCGACCGGGCGCATGCGCTGCACGCCGCGCTGTGGCGGCAGGGCATCACCGTCGACGTCGTGGCTCCCGGGGCTGACCTGTCCGGCTACCGGTTGGTGCTCGTGCCGACGCTGTACCTCGTCTCCGACGACGAGGCGGAGATGCTGGCGGCGTACGCACGAGGCGGCGGACACCTGCTGGTCACGTACTTCTCCGGCGTCGTCGACGAGTCCGACCACGTCCGGCTGGGCGGCTACCCCGGCGCGTTCCGCGACCTGCTTGGCGTGCGGGTCGAGGAGTTCCACCCGCTGCTCGCCGGCCAGCAGGTGGCGCTGATCGGTGACGACGGGCGCACCGGGGGCGCCGACGTCTGGATCGAGGACCTGCACCTCGACGGCGCAGACCCCGTGCTCACGTACGCCGACGGGCCGCGCGTCGGCACTCCGGCCGTCACCCGGAACAGCACGGGGTCCGGCGTCGCCTGGTACGTCGCGACCCGCACCGACCGCGAGACGACCGACCGACTGATGCGCGAGGTGTGCGACGCGGCCGGCGTCTCCCCCGCGGCCGCCGCCCCACCAGGGGTCGAGGTGGTGCGTCGTCGCACCGACGACGAGACGTTCTTGTTCATCCTCAACCACACCGACGACGCGGTGTCGGTCCCGTGCGCGGGCACCGACCTGGTCACCGGCGCGGACGTCGACGCGGGCGTCGACGTCGGACCCGGAGGCGTCGCGGTCGTTCGGGGCGGCTGACGTGCTCGCCCAGCAGCGGCAGAGCCGGATCCTCGAGAAGGTCCGGATCCATGGTGCCGCGAAGGTCTCCGACCTGGTCGTCGAGCTCGGCGTGTCCGACATGACGATCCGCCGCGACCTGGACGCGCTGGCCCGGCGGGGTCTGGTCGACAAGGTGCACGGTGGCGCCACGACCCCGTCCGGGGGCAGCACCGACGAGCCCGGCTTCCAGGTCAAGTCGCTGCGCGAGCGACCGGAGAAGCAGGCCATAGCGCGCTCCGCCGCCGAGCTGGTGCGCCCAGGGCAGGCGGTGGGGCTGTCCGCGGGCACCACGACGTGGACGCTGGCCCTCGAGCTGCGCGAGGTGCCTGGCCTGACCGTGGTCACCAACTCCCTCCCCGTCGCCGAGGTGCTGCACGAGTCGGGTCGCTCGGACCAGACGGTGGTGCTCACCGGCGGTGTCCGGACACCGTCCGCCGCGCTCGTCGGACCGGTCGCGGTGGGGTCGTTGAGCTCGGTCAACCTGGACACCGTCTTCCTCGGCACCCACGGCATGGACGCCCGCAGCGGCTTCACCACGCCGAACTTCCTGGAGGCCGAGACCAACCGGGCACTCGTCCAGGCGGCCCGCCGTCTGGTCGTGGTGGCCGACCACACCAAGTGGGGCGTCGTCGGCATCGCCACGGTGGCCCCGCTCGAGGACGCCGACGTCATCGTCACCGACAGCGGTCTCCCCCGCGACGCCCGGCTGCTGCTCTGCGAGCATGTCGAGGAGGTGGTGCTGGCCCGCAGCACGACGCAACGTCCGGAGGTGCCGAGCGCGTGAGCGCGGACCCCACGACGACCCGACCGGACTGGGTGTGGGCGGCACCCGGACGGGTCAACCTGATGGGTGAGCACACCGACTACAACGACGGCTTCGTGCTGCCGTTCGCGATCGCACAACGCACCCGTTCGGTGCTGCGCCCGCGCGACGACGACACGGTACGCATCCACTCCTCCCAGGCCGACGAGCCGGTCGAGACCAGCACCGCCACCTCACCCGGTGACGTCTCCGGTTGGGCGGGATACGTGGCCGGGGTGGTGTGGGCGCTCGGCGCCGACGGGCACCGGCTGCCCGGTGTGGACCTCTGGGTGGACAGCGACGTGCCGATCGGGGCCGGCCTGTCGTCGTCGGCCGCACTGGCTTGCGCCGCCGCCCTAGCACTCGACGACCTGGCCGGCACCACGCTCGACCCCGACGGCATCGCCGAGCTCGCCCGCCGCGCGGAGAACGACTACGTGGGTGCGCCGACCGGCGTCATGGACCAGCTGGCCTCCGTGCACGGACGCGCCGGCCACGCGCTGCTCATCGACACCCGCGACCTCAGCCACGAGCTCGAGCCGGCGCCCTTCATCGACGACGGGATCGTGCTGATGGTGATCGACACCCGCGCCTCGCACCGGCTGGCCGACGGCGGTGGCTACGCCGAGCGGCGACGTGAGTGCGAGCGGGCGGCCGAGCTGCTGGGCGTCGACGCCCTGCGAGACGTGCACGAGCAGGACCTCGCCAGGCTGCCTGACCTCGATCCCGACGGACCAGTGCTGGCGCGGCGGGCGCGACACGTCGTGACCGAGGACGCCCGGGTGCACGAGACGGTCGCGCGGATGCGCGAGCGTGACTGGGTCGCGGTGGGCGAGATCTTCCGTGCCTCGCACGCCTCCATGCGCGACGACTTCGAGATCAGCTGCCCCGAGCTCGACGCCGCCTGCCGCACCGCCGAGACCGCGGGCGCGTTCGGCGCCAGGATGACCGGCGGCGGGTTCGGGGGCAGCGTGGTGGCACTGCTGCCGCAGGGCCGGGCCGGGACGGTCGTCGGGTGCATGAAGGCGACGTTCGCGGCGTACGACTGGAAGCCGCCGCGACTGTTCACCGTCGAGCCCGCCGACGGTGCCGGCCGGCTGTAAAGGGCTGGCACCGGTGCGGCGCCCGCTGTGACGATGCGGAGATGAGCCCGCCCCCCGCCGACAACCCGCCCGACGCGGCACCCGCGTCCGGTGCGGCCCCCGACGTCCCGGTCCTGACCGACGGGGTCGTCACGCTGCGCGCCCACCGGCTCGACGACGTCGAGGCGCTCACCCAGATGTGTCAAGACCCCGAGTTCGCCCGCTGGACCACCGTCCCCATGCCGTACGACCGTACCAACGCCGAGCGCTTCATCACCGAGATCATCGCCGCCGGCTGGCGCGAGCACACGTCGTTCGGCTGGGCGATCGAGGCGGTCGATGACGACGGCGTTCCGCGGTTGGCGGGCAACGTCGACCTCCGCACCCGCCCGCGCCCCGACATCGGCTTCGGCCTGCACCCGTGGGCGCGCGGCCGGGGCCTGATGGCCCGGGCCGTGCGGCTGGCCACCCGGTGGGGCTTCGACACGCTCGGGATGCCGGTCGTGCACTGGGAGTGCCACGCGGGAAACCTCGCCTCGTGGAGGGTGGCGTGGAGCTGCGGCTTCCGCTTCCAGGCCACGCTGCCGTCGTACTCACCACAACGCGGCGAGCTGCGCGATGCCTGGCTGGCCGTCCTCGGCCCGGACGACCGCGAGCCGGCCACCCGCTGGCTGACCATCCCGGTGCTGGGGAGCGACCGGGTCCGGCTGCGCCCGCACGCCGACCACGACCTCCCCCGGATCGTCGAGGCGTGCACCGACCCCAGGACCCGGCAGTTTCTCGCGGCGCTGCCGGACCCGTACACGCTGGAGTCGGCCAAGCAGTTCGTGCTCCGGTGCCGGCTGAACGCGTCGCTGGGCACGGCGGTGAACTGGATCGTCGCCGACCCGAGCACCGACGAGCTGCTGGCCAACGTCGGCGTGTTCAAGCTGGACGACCCGATGTGCCCGGGGGCGGGTGAGGTCGGCTACTGGGCGCACCCGGAGGCCCGCGGGCGCGGCGTGGTCACCGAGGCGGTCCGGCTCGCGGTCCGGCACGCCTTCGCCGCCGAGGCGGACGGCGGGCTGGGCTGCCACCGGCTGCAGCTGGGCTCGACGTGGTCCAACACCGCGAGCCGGCGGGTGGCCGAGGCCGTCGGCTTCCGCCAGGTGGGCCACTTCCGGATGGACGGGCGCCTCGGCGACGGGACGTACGAGGACGGTGCCTGGTACGACCTGCTCGCCTCCGAGGCGCCCGACCCGGGCGTCGATCAGCCGACGACGACGCCGAACCGGTTGTAGGCGTTGCGCAGGCCGCCGGGCGCCTCGCCGACGGAGCGCAGCACCCGGTTGCCCTCGGTGAACAGGATCACCCGCACCCGGTAGGTGCCGTCGCCCTGCGAGCGCACGTGCGCTCCCTCGACCGCTCGCCAGTCGTCGCCGACCAGCTGCTGGATCTTGACGGTACGGCCCCCGGCGGCATGCCCGTCGACGGTGAAGCGGCCACGGACGATGAACTGCTCGCCGCTGTCGACGGTGGAGTCCGACGGGTGCGCGGTGATGTGGGCGCGGGTGCGGGAATCGGCGGATGCCGCATCGGCCGGTGCCGACACGGCGACGGTGCCCGCGACCAGGACGCCGGCGGACAGCAGGGCCGCCGCGGCGCGGGCGATGGTTCGTGACATGGGGTCTCCCTCTTGGTGAGCGGTCTGGTGAGCGGACATGAGCGGACGCTCGTACTGGCGGAGACGCCTGCGGGCACCGAATGGTTGCCAGCGGCCGCTCGGTAGCGTCGGGCAGATGACGACGTTCGCGGTGGTCGGTGCCGGCTGGCGGGCGGAGTTCTTCTGGCGGGTGGCTGCTTCGCTGCCCACCCTCGACTGCGTCGGGGCCGTGGTCCGCACCCCGCGGCCGCTGCCGGTGCCGGCGTACGGATCCGCCGCGGAGTGTCTCGACCGGGCGCGGCCGGATTTCGTCGTGACCTCGGTGCCCCGGGAGGTGACACCCGCGGTCGTGCGCGAGCTGGTCGAGGCCGGCGTCCCCGTACTGGCCGAGACCCCGCCCGCCCCCGATGCCGATGGCCTGCGCGCGCTGTGGGCCGACGTCGGCGCCTCGGGTCTCGTGCAGGTTGCCGAGCAGTACCTGCTGATGCCGTCGCACGAGGCGCGAGCAGCCGTGGTGCGCTCGGGGGCGATCGGGACACCGACCCAGGTGCAGGTGTCGTCCACCCACCAGTACCACGCCATGTCGCTGATCCGCGGGCTGCTCGACGTCGGCCACGGCCCGGTGGAGGTCCGCGGGACGTCGTTCGTGGCGCCGCTGGTCCAGGCGCAGACGCGCGCGGGCTGGAGCGACGCCACGGAGCCGGAGCCCGCCACGACCTGGATCGCGACGCTGGACTTCGGCTCGGGCCGCTCCGGCCTGTACGACTTCACCGACAACCAGTGGCACAACCAGCTGCGGTTCCGCCGGCTGCTGGTGCGGGGCACGTCCGGCGAGCTGCGTGACGACGAGGTGGTCCGGCTGGTGGCGCCGCGCACCGTCGTCCGGTCGCCGCTGGTGCGCCGGCAGACCGGCTACGACCTCGACCTCGACGGCTTCGACACCGACCACGTCACGCTCGGCTCCGAGGTGCTGTACCTCAACCCCTACGTGGGCAACCGGTGGAGTGACGAGGAGATCGCGATCGCGACCCTGCTCGAGCGGACCGCCGCATGGGTTCGCGGCGAGGGGCCGCCGCCCTACCCGTTGGCCGAGGGCGCGCAGGACCACCTGCTCGCACTCGCGGTCAACGAGGCCGTCGCCTCCGGCACGACGGTCACCACCGCGGTCGAGCCCTGGGCGGACGCCGAGCGCTGACCCGACCGAGTCAGTGCCGTTCCTCCAGCCCGACAGCGTCACGCAGGCGCTGCACGGCATCCTCCAGCTCGTTGTCCTCCCGCGCCCGGGACTGCATCAGCTCCGCCAGGGCCTCGGCGATCACGTTGAGCTTCTCCTGGGCGGCCTCGTCGGCCCGCCGCCCCGCGTTCTCCAGCAGCACCAGCAGCAGCAGCGAGATCACCGTCCCGACGGTGTGGATCGCGACCTGCCACGACTTCGCGCTCGACCACAACGGGAAGCTCACCGCCCACACCACGACGATCGCCACGCAGACGCCGAAGAACGGGGCCCGGCTGACCCGGTGGTTCGCCGCCTCCACGAAGCGTTCGAACCGCGACAGGTCGTCGTCACTCGCCCGGGTGCTGGCTGCCTCGCTGCGTTCCACCGTCGGAGACTATGGCCGTCAGCCGGCCCGGCGCTGTAGCTCCTCGTTGATGGCGGGCACGATCTCGTGCAGGTCGCCGATCACGGCGTAGTGCGCGCGGGTGACCATCGGTGCGTCCGGGTCGTTGTTGATCGCCAGGATCGTCTTCGCGCTCTGGCAGCCCGCCCAGTGCTGGATGGCACCGCTGATCCCGCACGGGACGTACAGGTCCGGCGCGATCCGGCTGCCGGTCTGGCCGACCTGCTCGTGGTGCGGGCGCCAGCCCAGGCTGGTCACGACCCGGGAGACGCCGAGCGCGCCGCCGAGCAGCTCGGTGAGGCGCAGCAGCTCCTTGAACCCGTCCGCGCTCCCGACCCCACGGCCGGCGCCCACCACGACCCGTGCCGAGGTGAGCGCGGCGGACTCGTCGACCGCCTTCTCGCCGGTACGCACCACCCGGGCCACCAGGTCGGCATCGGACAGCTGCGGCGTCGTGTCCACGACCTCCGGCGTCGACGAGCTGTCGGCCGCCTCCGGCTCGCAGGCGTGCCCCGCCACGGTCAGCACCGCCACGTCGTCGGCGAGCCGCATCTGCTCCAGCACCGAGCCGCCGACCACCTGGCGGGTCACCACCAGCGGGTCGCCGTCCTGCACGCCGACCACGTTGGCGGCCATCGCGACGCCGAGCCGCACGGCCACGTGCGCCAGCACCTCGGTGCCCCGCGGCGTCCCGGCCGCGACCACCGCGGTGGCCGTCGACGACCCCGCCACCTCCACCAGGGCAGCTGCCCAGGCCGCCGCGGCGTAGCTGTTGAGCCGCGGCTCGGCGACGCGGTGCACCCGGGTCACGCCCTGCTCCCCCAGCTGAGCGAGCACGTCGGACGGCAGTGCCTCTTCGGGATCGGTGACGACCAGGGCGTCGACCTCGCCCCCGCCGGCACGCGCCGCCAGGTCGCGGGCGAACGTCAGCGTCTCGCGCGACACCACGGTCACGCCCTGCTCGTCGGTCTCCACCAGAACGAGGATCATCGCGACAGCACCCCCAGCCGCTCCAGCAGGTCGACGACGGCGGGTGCCGCCTCGGGGCCCTCGCCCAGGATCTCGACCTGGCTGGGCTGCTGCGGCGGGAGCGTCAGCCGCACCCGACCCGAGCCGAGTGGTGTGAGGTCGGCCGACACCGTCTCGACGGCTGCCTTCTTGGCCTTCATCCGGCCCATCACCGACGGGTAGCGGGGAGACACACCGCCCTCCATCACCGCGACCACGGCGGGCAGCGGGAGCCGGAACTCCTCCTCGCCGTCCGCACCGTCGCCGCGGGCGACCGCGACCGCGTCCGGCCCGTCACCCTCGACCTCGACCGTGGAGATGCCGGTGACCACCGGCCGCTCCAGCGCGTACGCCAGCCGCACCGGCACCTGGAAGTCGCCGGTGTCGGAGGCGTCATTGCCCAGCAGCACCAGCCCGTAGTCCCGTCCGTCGGCTGCGTGGCCGCGCACGACGTCGGCGATCGCGGTGGCGATGTCGGCCGGCCCGTACGCCGCGGTGTCCGCCTCGACCAGGACCGCGCCGCCACAGCCGACGGCGACCGCGTCACGCAGCTGCTCGACGGCGTCGGTCGAACCCACGCTCAGCACGGTCGCCGTTCCCCCCGTGTCGCCCGCGACCTGGATCGCCAGCTCGACGGCGCACTCGTCGTGCGGGCTGACCGTCCAGCCCACGTGGCGGGCGTCGACGCCCTGCCCGTCGTCGGTCAGCAGCACCTGTCCGGAGCTGCCCGGCACACGCTTGACGCACACCAGCACGTCGGTCACGTCGTCACCCCTTGATCCGGTCGTTGGTCGGGTCGAACGCCGGCGTCGCGTCGGCGGCCGCCACCGTGGCCGGGTAGCGCTCCTCCATGTAGCTGACCGACAGCGCGGTGCCCACCACCGCCTGGTCCGGCGGGAGGTAGGCCATCAGCAGGTGCGCACCGAGCGACGGTGCCGAGCCGGCGGTCGTGACGTACGACCGGTGCCCGTGCCCGTCGACCAGCGGCTCGCCGTCGCGGGTGAGGACCGGCTCGCCACCGAGCATGAACCGACGCTGGCCGCTGGCCGAGGTGTGGTCGTCGACCCGCAACGTGCACAGCACGGTCGCGGGAGCCTCGGACCGCTGCTTGAGGTACGCCTCGCGGCCCACGAAGTCGGCGTCCTTGACCTTGGGCCGCTGCATGCCGGCCTCGACGATCGTGCGCTCGCTGTCCAGCTCGAACCCGAACGCGCGGTAGCCCTTCTCCAGCCGGCCGGTGGTGCCGTACACGCCGATCCCGACCGGCACCGCCCCGTACGGCTCGCCGGCCTCGTGCACCAGCTGCCAGAGCCGGGCGCCCTGCTCCATCGGGACGTACAGCTCCCAGCCGAGCTCGCCGACGTAGGAGATCCGGGAGGCCAGCACGTCGAGCGTGTCGACCTCGATGTCGCGGCAGCGACCGAAGCCGAAGCCCTCGTGGCTCACGTCGGCGTCGGTGATCGAGGCGACGATGTCGCGGGCCCGCGGACCCCACACGCCGACCGTCGTGTACGCGGTGGTCAGGTCGACGACGTGCGCGGTGCCGTCAGCCGGCATCCGGTCGGCGAACCACTTCAGGTCGACCATGCCGTGCGCGCCGCCGGTGACCACCCGGTAGCGGTCGTGCGCGAGCCGCATGACCGTCAGGTCGGAGCGGAAGCCGCCCCGCTCGTCGAGCACCGGCGTGTAGATGACCCGGCCGGGCGCCACGTCGGACTGCGCCACCACGATCCCCTGCACCGCGTCCATGGCGCGCGGCCCGACGACGTCGAAGATGCAGAAGGCCGACAGATCGACTACGCCGGCGCGGTCACGCATCGCCAGGTGCTCGGCGTTGATGATCGGCGACCACCACCGGGAGTCCCACTCGTGCTCGCGCGGCAGCACCCGGTCGCCGTAGTCGCCGAGCAGCGCCTCGTTGGAGGCGTACCACTGAGGTCGCTCCCAGCCCACGGCCTCGAAGAAGACCGCGCCACGGCGCTCCTGGTCGGCGTGCATCGGGGGCAGCCGCTTGCCGCGATCGCTGGCCCACTGCTCGCTCGGGTGCACGATCCCGTAGGTCTTGTTGAACGCCTCGCTGGTACGGGCCGCGATGTGCCGGCGGGTGCGCTGGTGCGGGTAGAAGCGGGCGATGTCGGAGTTGGCCACGTCGATCTCGGGGTTGCCGTCGGTCATCCACTCGGCGACCGCGCGCCCGACACCGGGCCCCTCCTTGACCCACACCGCCGCGGCCGACCACAGGCCCTTGACCTCGGGGGTCTCGCCGAGCACCGGCGAACCGTCAGGAGTCAACGACAGCAGGCCGTTGATCGCATAGCGGATCTCTGCACCGTCGGCGCCGAGCAGCTCGGGCATCAGCTCGAGCGCCTGCTCGAGCTGGGGATCGAAGTCGTCCTGGGTGAACGGCAGCTCGGTGGGCGACAGGCTCGCCTGCTCGATCGACGGGATGTCGTCGGGGCGGTGCAGGATCGCCCGGTGGGCGTACGAGCCCACCTCCATGTCGCTGCCGTGCTGGCGCTCGTAGCAGAAGGTGTCCATGTCCCGGACGATCGGGAACGAGATCTCTCCCGTCCGCTCGGCCAGCTGGGGAAGCGGTCCGACGCTGATCATCTGGTGCACCGCCGGGGTGAGCGGGATGTGCGCACCCGCCATCGCGGCGATCCGCGGGCTCCACACGCCGCAGGCCACCACCACGGTGTCGGCCTCGATGTCGCCGCCGTCGGTCCGTACCCGTCGGATCCGTCCTTCCTCGACGTCGAGGCCGGTCACCTCGACCGTGGCGACGACCTGCAGCGCACCCATCTCCTGTGCCCGCTCGCGCATGATCGTGCCGGCGCGCAGCGAGTCGACCACGCCGACGGAGGGCGTCCAGAAGGCGCCGACGATCACCGACGGGTCGAGGAACGGCACCTTCTCGACGACCTGCTCGGGTGTCACGAGCTCGGACTCGATGCCCCAGGCACGCGCCGACGACATCCGCCGGCGTAGCTCTTCCATCCGCTCCTCGGTGCGGGCCACCTCGAACCCACCGGACCGGGTGAACACACCCATCTCCTCGTACTGAGCCACCGAGTCGAGCGTCAGGTCGGTGATCTCGCGGGAGTGGTCGACGGTGAAGATGAAGTTGGAGGCGTGCCCGGTCGAGCCACCGGGGTTCGGCAGCGGGCCCTTGTCGATCTGCACGATGTCGCGCCAGCCCAGCCGGGCCAGGTGGTAGACCAGGCTGTTGCCCACGATCCCCGCGCCGATCACCACCACCCGCGCGCTGCTCGGAACCGTCGCCACGGGGTCACCTCCCGGTTGTTGCCAGTGTTGCGCCTAGTGCAACACTCGTCTGCAATACGCAACAGCCTAACGCAGCCTTCCGGACGCCGTCGAGGCTTGCCCGCATCCGAGGCCGGGCTCTAGGGTCCCGCCAACGCTCGGACCCGGATCCGGGCCACACGGAGGTCGCAATGCGTCGTCTCATCCCTTCTGTCCTGGGCCTGGCGGCCCTCGGAGCCTCCGCACTGGTGGCGACCGGACCCTCGATCTCGACGGCGGGCGCCGCACCGTCCGCGGGAGTCGCGGCGGGAGCCGACGGACCCTCGAAGGTCGTCGTGATCCTCGTCGACTCGCTGTCCCGCCAGGTCGTCAAGAAGTA
Source organism: uncultured Actinomycetota bacterium (assembly GCA_963785115.1). Classification (GTDB taxonomy): domain Bacteria; phylum Actinomycetota; class Actinomycetes; order Propionibacteriales; family Nocardioidaceae; genus JACCWP01. The sequence goes on along the minus strand of CAWATY010000005.1, from coordinate 26,222 downwards.
CGACATGGAGAACGTGCAGGCGCTGATGCGCCGCGGCACCGACTACCCGGCCGGCACGCTCGGGCACATCGGTGCCGAGACGGTGGTCACCCACAACGTGCTCACCACCGGTGCGCTGCCCAAGAACATGGGGTGGTCCGACGAGTACATGCGCGACGTCGACCACGTGCTCGACGAGGGCTCACCCGCGAACCGCTACTTCCTGCCCGGCAGCCTGACCCGCGACCAGATGTTCGCGCTGCAGGACCACGCCGGCTACCCGCACCTGGCCGACTACCTGCACCAGGCCGACCCCGAGTCGGTCGTCGCCACCGTCAGCCCCAAGTCGTACGCGGCATGGGGCATGGGCGGCCAGGGCTCGGACATGATCGTCACGTTCTCCAGCCGGATCTACGACTGCGACGGTGACGGGACCACAGACCTCACCTGGCGGGGTCCGGACGGCGTCAACGTGCCCGGCTACCTGGCCAACCCCGAGTGCGGACGGTTCTACGTCGAGTCGTCGTCGTCGATCCAGTACGACACCGACCAGCCGCCGGCGTGGATGTACCCGCTGGACGGCAACCGGTACACGGTCGGTCGCGACCCGGCCCACCAGGGCGGTGACGTGTGGGCAGCCGACGCGGCGCTGAAGATCATGAAGCGCGAGGCCAACTGGAGCGGCATGCTGCTGTCGCTGCCGGGCCTGGACAAGGCGGCGCACATGTGGGGCGGCATCGACGACCCGGGTGGCCCGGCGCCGATGACGCACGTGCGGCGCGCCACGAAGGTGGCCGATGAGCAGGTCGGCCGGGTGATGACCTACCTGCGGCGCAGCGGACAGCTCGACGACACGCTGGTGGTGCTGACCGCCGACCACGGCATGCAGCCGTCGCGGCACTTCTACGGCGAGGACGGCGCCGGGCGGGGCGACTACAACTGGTACTGGGGCACCGCCGTCAACGGTGAGTACCTCGACCCGTCGGCCGCCATCGAGCCGCTGATTGACACCGGCAACGTCGACGTCACGTTCCAGGACGGTGCGATCCGCACCTGGCTCGACGACCGCAGCGAGCAGGCAACTGCCGAAGCCGCCGAGGTGATGGAGGGCATGCCTGGTGTCACCGCGGTCTGGGACCGCGTGGGGCGGCACTACGAGAAGGTGTCGCACCTCGGCCGGGCCGGAATGGGCGATCTGGAATGGGCCTGGTTCCAGGCCAACGCGCAGCGGCTGGTCAACACCGCTGCCGCGCCGTACGGACCCGACCTGATCGCGACGCTGCGCGACAACTCGTCCTACGGCGTCGCGGGCGACCACGGTGGCATCAACCGCACCGTGCAGCGGATCCCGATCGTGTTCGCCGGAGCGGGCACGACGCCGGAGGACAGCACGGCGCCGATCCGGTCCGTCGACATCACGCCGACCATCCTGGAGATCCTGGGCATCGAGCCCGTGCAACCCCTGGACGGTCGTCCTTACCTGCCCTGACCCCACAAAGAACACCGCTCATCCGACCGTTGTGCCTGCGCACAACGGTCGGATGAGCGGGGTGTAGCGGGTCTGGCTGGGCGGTGCGGGTGAGTCAGCTGCCGAGCCAGGAGTCCACGGTGTCCGCGTTCTCCTCGATCCACTGGTCGGCGGCGTCCTCCGGCGCCATGCCCTCACCGGCGATCCAGGTGGCGACCTGGTTCTGGTCATCGTTCGTCCACTGCCACTTGCCGATGAAGTCGACGGCAGGACCGCCCTCCTCGACCCAGGACGTCGAGGCGATCTTCTGCAGCGGCGTCGGCGGGTACTCGCAGTCGACCTCGTCCGGGTCGGCCTGGCAGCCCTCCTCATAGGGGGGCAGCTCGACCGGCTGCATGCCCAGGTCCACGATGACCCACTGCGGCTCGTAGAAGTACCCGATGAGGAACTCCTCGTTGTCCTCGGCCTTCTGGAACGCCGCGATGGTCGCGGCCTCGGAGCCGGAGAACACGACCTTGAAGTCGAGCCCGAGGTTCTTGATGATCGCCTCGTCGTACTGGACGTACGACGGGTCGGCACCGAGGAACTGGCCCTGACCGCCGGACTCCGACGTCGCGAAGTCGTCGGCGTACTTGTTCAGGTTCTGCCAGTCCAGGACATCGGGGTGCGCCTCGGCCAGCCAGCCCGGGACGTACCAGTGGATGACCCCCTCGTTGCCGTTCGGGCCGAAGTTCTGGGCGCTCCCGTCGCCGGACTCGGCGAAGTACTGCTTCTCGAGGTCGGGGTGGCCCCAGTCCTCGATGATGACGTCGACCTCGTCGGTCCCGAAGCCCGCCCAGGACAGCTCCTCCTTGGTCTCGACGTAGTTCACGTCGCAACCCAGCTTGGTCTCCGCGACGCGGCCGACCACGTACGCGCTCGCCTCCATGCCGACCCACGGGTTGACCGCGAGGTTGACCTCGCCGCACTCCTCGCCCCCGGCCGCGGTGGTGTCTGACTCAATGTCTCCGCCGCCACAGGCGGTGAGCACCAGCCCGCTCACCGCCATGCCCGCCAGCAGGCAGACCCTCCTCGGAACTCTCATGCGTTGTGCCCCTTTCGGTTTTTCCTGCGAGCTCTGGACAGTTGGTGGTGGTCAGGCCGGCTTTCTCGGCACGAGTGCTGCATCGGCGGACTCGCCAGAGCGCTCGGCCGCCAGCCGGGCGACCCGGTCGAGCATGATGCCGAGCAGCACGATGCACCCCGCCGCCGCCAAGCCCTTGCCGAACGAGTCGGACTGCCCGATGCCCAGTGCGGAGTCGTAGCCGAGCGCGCCGGCACCGACCAGGCCGCCGATGACGGTCATCGACAGCACGTAGAGCAGGCCCTGGTTCGTCGCCAGCAGCAGCGAGCCCTTGGCCATCGGCAGCTGCACCTTGCGGATCATCTGCCACGAGGTCGTACCGGCCGACTCCGCTGCCTCGACGGTCGTCGGCGACACCCGCTGGATCCCGTCGGCCACGAGCTTGGCCGCGACCGGCACCGCGTAGATGACCGCGGCGGCGATGGCGGTGAAGCGGGTCGACCCGAACAGCAGCAGGGCGGGGATCAGGTAGACGAACGGGGGCATCACCTGGGCGGCGTCAAGCACCGGGCGAAGCAGCAGGTCGACCTGGCGGCGCCTGCCCATCCAGATCCCGAGGACCACGCCGATCAGCAGCGTCAGCACGGTGCCGACCAGTGTCATCGCGAGCGTGACCATGGTGTCGTACCACAGGTCGGTGTAGTAGATGCCGGCGAGGCACACCAGGGCCCACACGCCGCCACGGAGCCCGGCCAGCACGTAGGCGAGCGCGACGAGTGCCAGGCCCGTGACGAACCACGGCGACTCTGCCAGCAGGCTCTGCAGCGGGTTGAGCAGCTCGTTGCTCACCAGGTCCTTGAACCAGTCGGTGGCAGTACCGAACGTGTCGGTGAACCAGTCGGCGAACCGCTGCACCTGCTCAGCGATCGTGGACCCGATCGAGGTCTCGGGGAACTCGGCAAAGCGGGTCTGGTACCGACTGAGCCAGATGCAGAAGACCGCCACGAGCCCGGTCCCCGCCAGCAGGATCCGGCGCTGTTGCGCGCTGGCGTTGGCGCGCGCCCGACGCTCGGCATGGGTGCTCGCCGCCGCCGTCGTGCGGTCGAGCATGATCGCCATGACCACGATGCACAGCCCGGCGACGAAGCTGTTGCCGACCTGGAGCGCGGCCAGTGCCTGCAGCACCGGCTGGCCGAGGCCGGGCCCGTTGACGTAGCCGGCGATGATCACCATCGCGAGCGCCGCCATGATCGTCTGGTTGATGCCGACGATGATCGTGCTCTTCGCCATCGGCAGCTCGACCTTCATCAGCCGTTGCCACTTGGTGTTCCCGAGCGAGTCCGTGGCCTCGAGGGTCGTCTTCGGCACCGACATGATGCCGTGGGCGGCGATCCGGACCACAGGCGCGGTCGCGTACAGCAGGGTGACGACGACCGCACACGGCAGGCCCAGCCCGAAGAACAAGAACACCGGGACCAGGTAGTTGAACGACGGCATCGTCTGCAGGACGTCGAGCACCGGGGTCACGACCGACCGGACCACCTTGCTCCTCGACATCCAGATCGCGAGCGGCAGTCCGACCGCCAGGCTGATCGCGACCGCGAGGAAGGTGACGATCAGCGTGTCCAGGCTGTCCTCCCAGTAGCCGAGGAAGCCGAAGGACAGGAACGACGCGACGACCATCAGCGCGATCCGCCAGCCCGCGACCGCCAGCCCGACCCAGCCGGCGACCGCGACGACCCCCAACCAGCCGACCTGCGGCACCGGACGCGGGATCGCCGGTTGCGAGACGAGCTCCTGCAACCAGCCACCGAAGCTGTCCAGGCCGTCGGAGACCCATCCGACCGCCTGCATCAACGGGTTGCTGTCCCGACTGGCGATCAGGTCGGCCTTCCACTCCGTGATGTTGTCGTGCAGGTCGGTGCTGGCTCGCTGCACGAGGAACAAGGTGTCCTGGCCGCCCCAGATCAGGTACGCGAGGTACCAGGTCACCAGGATCGCCAGCACCCACGCCCACCGCGGCGCGCGGCGCAGCCGTGCGCCGATGTCGGGCCGCGGGGTCGACGGTGTCGTTCCCGGCCGCGCGGCAGTGGTCGTTGCGCTCACGACTCCTCCGCGACCACGACCCGCAGGATCGCGTCGTCGTCGACGATGCCGACCAGCTTGCCGTCCTCGACCACCCGCACGGAGTGCTCGGAGGCCAGTGCCGCCTGTGCCGCGGTCCGCACGATCGTGTCGGGCGACATCTCGGGTCCGTCCGACGTCGAGTCGCTCGACGTCGCTGGGCGCATCACGTAGCGCAGCGTCAGCACGTGCGCGCGGGGAACGTCGCTGACGAAGTCGCGCACGTAGTCGTCGGCCGGGTGCGCGACGATCTCGGCGCCGGTGCCGATCTGGACGGTCTCGCCGTCGCGCATGATCAGGATGCGGTCGCCCAGCTTGAGCGCCTCGGCGAGGTCGTGGGTGATGAAGACCATCGTCTTGCCGACCTCGTCGTGCAGCCGGATGACCTCGTTCTGCATGTCCCGGCGGATCAGCGGGTCGAGCGCCGAGAACGGCTCGTCGAAGAGCATCACCGACGGGTCGTTGGCCAGCGCCCTGGCCAGACCCACCCGCTGCTGCATGCCGCCGGACAGCTGGTCCGGGTAGGAGCGCTCGTTGCCCTCCAGCCCCACCAGGGCGACGATCTCCCGCGCCTTCTCCCGTCGCTCGTTCTTCGACACGCCGCGGATCTCCAGCCCGTACGAGACGTTGTCGATCACCTGGCGATGCGGCAGCAGGCCGAAGTGCTGGAACACCATCGAGACGTGGCTGCGGCGCATGTCACGCAACTTTGCGTCGGACATCGTCACGACGTCCTCACCGTTGATCTCGACCTTGCCGGCCGTCGGCTCGATCAGCCGGGTCAGGCAGCGCACCAGCGTGGACTTGCCTGACCCCGACAGGCCCATCACCACGAACACCTCGCCAGGGGCGACGTCGAACGAGACGTCCTTGACCGCAGCCACGCAGCCCGTCTTCTTCAGCAGCTCGGGGCGTGGCAGGTCGGCGTCGCTACTGCCGATGATGCGGTCGGCCCTCGGTCCGAAGACCTTCCACAGCTCGTGGACCGACAGCGCTGCGTCGCTCATGTCCGACCCTTCTTGTTGTGGGTCTGATGGGGGCTCTGATGGGTGCTCGACTGGTTGCTCGACTGGTTGCTCGACTGGTTGCTCGACTGGTTGCTCGACTGGTTGCTCGACTGGGTGCTCGACTGATTGCTCGACCGATTGCGGGGGTCACCCGGAGGGTAGAGCGGCGAACCGTCGCCGTGTCGGTAGAACGGCACATCCGTGACCTGCAGGGGCGTGTTGCCTGCGATCAGGTCGGCCGCCTTCTCGGCGAGCATCATCACCGGCGCGTAGATGTTCCCGTTGGTCACGTAGGGCATCGCCGACGCGTCGACCACGCTGAGCCCGCGCACCCCGTGCACGTCCATCGTGGCCGGGTCGAGCACCGACTGGTCGTCGACACCCATCCGGGCGGTGCAGGAGGGGTGATAGGCGGTCTCGGCGTCGCTGGCCACCCAGTCGAGCACCTGCTGGTCGGTCGTCACCGTCGGTCCGGGTGACAGCTCTCCGCCGTCGTACGGCGCCAGCGCCGGCTGGCTCATGATCTCGCGCGCGACCTGTACCGATTCGACCCACTCACGCCGGTCCTGGTCCGTCGTCAGGTAGTTGAAGACCAGCGACGGGTGCTGCTTGGGGTTCGTCGAGCGGATGGTGACCGAACCACGGGCGTCGGAGTACATCGGCCCGATGTGCACCTGGTAGCCGTGGTCGGCCGGCGACTGCCCGGCCGGCGGACTGCCGTCGTAGCGGATCGCGATCGGCAGGAAGTGGAACATCAGGTTCGGGTACGCCACGTCGTCGTTGCTGCGGACGAAGCCCCCGCCCTCGAAATGGTTGGTCGCCCCGAGCCCGGTGCGCAGGAACAGCCACTCCGCGCCGATCCGCGGCCGGTGCCGCCACCGCATTCCCGGCGCGATCGACACGGGCAGCTGCGCCGAGTGCTGCACGTAGACCTCGAGGTGGTCCTGCAGGTTCGCACCCACCCCGGGCAGGTCCGCCACGACGTCGATGCCGAGGTCCTTGAGCAGCCGGGCTTCCCCGATCCCGGACAGCTGCAGCAGCTGGGGGGTGTTGATGGCTCCGCCGGCGCAGATCACCCGCCCGGCCCGGACCGTGCGGCGCAACCGCCCGCCCCTCAGGTAGTCGACACCCACGGCGCGATCGCCCTCGAAGACGATCCGGCTGACGTGTGCCAGCGTCTCGACGGTGAGGTTGCGACGCCGCTTCACCGGGTGCAGGTACGCCCGGGCGGCGCTCAACCGGCGCCCGCGGTGCACGTTGCGGTCGAACGCGGCGAAGCCCTCCTGGCGGTAGCCGTTGACGTCGTCGGTGAGCGGGTAACCGGCCTGCTGAACGGCCTCGAAGAACGCCGTGAACAACTCGGTGTCGGCCCGGCCGCGCTCCAGCACCAGCGGGCCGTCGCCGCCGCGCCAGTCGTCGACGCCCGCCAGGCAGTTCTCCATCTTCTTGAAGTACGGCAGGCAGTGGGCGTAGTCCCAGCCCCGCATGCCCTCGTCGGCCGCCCAGCGCTCGAAGTCGAGCGGGTTGCCGCGCTGGAAGATCATCCCGTTGATGCTCGACGAGCCACCGAGCAGCTTGCCGCGCCCGTGAAAGACCCGGCGGCCACCCATCGCCGGCTCGGGGTCGGAGTGGTAGCGCCAGTCGTAGAGCCGGCTCCCGATCGGGAACGGCAGCGCGGCGGGCATGTGGATGAACGGGTCGAGGATGTGGTCGCTGCGCCCGGCCTCCAGCATGAGCACCGTCGTCGACGGGTCGGCGCTGAGCCGGTTCGCGAGCACGCACCCCGCCGACCCACCGCCGACGATGACGACGTCGTACGAGCGCGCGGTGGCCTCGGTGGCGTCGGTGACACCGGTGCCCGACCGGCCGCTCACGCGTCGCCGCCGAACCAGCGCTGCGGTTCCGGCGCCACGTTGTGCCACACGTGCTTGGTCTCGCGGTACTCGTCCAGACCGGCCCGGCCCAGCTCGCGCCCGATGCCCGACTGCTTGTAGCCGCCCCACTCCGCCTGCGGCACGTACGGGTGGTAGTCGTTGATCCAGACCGTTCCGGTGCGCAGCCGGGCCGCCACCCGCTCGGCCTTGCCACCGTCGCGGGTCCACACCGCCCCGGCCAGCCCGTAGATCGTGTCGTTGGCGACCGCGACCGCGTCGTCCTCGGTACCGAACGTCTCAACGGTGAGCACCGGGCCGAACGACTCGTCGCGCAGCACGCTCATCCCGGGCTTGCAGTCGTCCAGGATCGTCGGCAGGTAGTAGAAGCCGTCGGCCAGAGCATCGTCGTCGGGGCGGGCCCCGCCGCAGCGCAGGGTCGCGCCCTCGGCCAGCCCGGCGGCGACGTACGCCTCCACCTTCTCGCGGTGCGCGGCCGAGATCAGCGGTCCCGACTCGGCTCGCTCGTCGAACGGGCCGCCGAGGCGGATCCGGCCGGCGCGCTCGACCAGCTCGTCGACGAAGGAGTCGTGGATCGACTCCTCCACCACCAGCCGGGCACCGGCCGAACACACCTGCCCGGAGTGCAGGAACACGGCGGTGAGCGCCATGTCGAGTGCGGTCTCGCGGTCGGCGTCGGCGAAAACGATATTGGGGTTCTTGCCACCGAGCTCGAGCGCAACCTTCTTCACCGTGCCGGCCGCCGCGACCATCACCCGCTTGCCGGTGTCCAGTCCGCCGGTGAACGACACCAGGTCGACGTCGGGGTGCTCGCTGAGTGGGGCGCCCGCAGCCGGTCCGGCGCCGAGCACCAGGTTGGCGGCACCGTCGGGCAGCCCGGCCTCGGCGAGGTAGCGCATCAGCAGGATCGCGGTCGACGGCGTGAGCTCACTGGGCTTGAGCACGAACGTGTTGCCGGCCGCCAGGGCGGGGGCGACCTTCCACGACGTCTGCAGCAGCGGGTAGTTCCAGGGCGTGATCAGCCCGCACACCCCGAGCGGCTCATGGACCACCCGACTCACGACTCCCGGCTGGCCGGTGTCGACGACCCGGCCGGCGTCCTCGCCCGCCAGGCCGGCGTAGTGCCGGAACACGCCCACCACGTCGTCGACGTCGTACTCCGACTCCACCAGCCGCTTGCCGGTGTCCAGCGACTCGGCCCGGGCCACGTCGGACTTGTGCTCCATCAGCGCGTCAGCGACCCGGTGCAACAGGGCGCCGCGCTCGGGCGCCGGAGTCCGCGGCCACGGGCCGTCGTCGAACGCCCGCCGCGCCGCCGCGATCGCCGCCTCGGTGTCGGCCCGGTCGGCCTCGTCCACGGTCGCAACCAGCGTGCCGTCGGCGGGACAGCGGATCTCTCGGGTGGCGCCACCCACCGCGACGACCCATGTGCCCCCGACGAACAGGTCAGGCATCCCTCTCCCACCTCGGCGGCCAGCCAGGCTGTTGCGTGTCACGCAACCTGCGCCTGGCTGACGCAACGAACAATGACCCGGCGACCATCGGCGGTCAAGCGCTTCCGGGCACCTGTTGCGGGCTCGCAACACGCCAGCCCAGCCGGCTGGACACCTCGGCCGCCGTCTCGACGACCGCGGCTGTCGCCGCCTGCAGCCGGTCGTCCTGCAGCCGGAACGTCGGACCGGACACGCTGATCGACGCCACCACGTCGCCGTGCACGTTGTGCAGCGGGGCTGCCACCGCGGTCAGGCCCACCTCCAGCTCGTCGATCGCCACCGCGTACCCCAGCTCGCGCGCGTCGCGCACTGACGCCAGCACCTCTGCGGTGGTGGTCTGCGTGCTCGGCGTGTACGAGCGGGGGCGGCGACCGATCAGGGCCGACGCCTCGTCGTCCGGCAGCCCCGCCAGCAGCACCTTGCCGTTGGACGTGGCGTGCAGCGGGATCCGCTGCCCCACCCAGTTGTGCGGCTGCAGCGCCGACGAGCCGGCGATCTGGTCGAGGTAGAGCGCCGCCCCGTCGGACAGCACCGTGAGGTTGACGGTCTCACCGGTGCGCCGGGCCAGCTCGCGGCACAGCGGCCGGGCCTCCTGGACGACGTCGAGCCGCGCGGTGGTGGCGCCGGCGAGCCGCAGGATGCCGACGCCGAGGCGGTACTTGCCGCGGGCGTCGTGCTGCTCGACCAGGCCGCGCTGCTCGAGGGCGGACACCAGCCGGAAGGCCGTCGACTTGTGCACCCCGAGCTCGGCGGCGAGCTCGGTGACGCCCGCCTCACCGGAGTGCGCGAGGATCTCCAGGACGGTCACCGCGCGGTCGACGGACTGGACCGTGGAGGTCGTTCCGCCCTCCGCACCGCCGTTGCCCATGCCGGAACACTAGCGGCAGGACGACACCATGGGTGCACGCTTCGAGGAGCTCGCCTGGACCCAGACGCCGATGGGGGCGATCAGCCTGCGCCGGCGGCTGGAGCCGTCGCTGCAGGTCGACGTCTACGAGGCCAAGCTCGACGACGAGTTCCTCATGTCGAGCCTGTTCACCGCCGGCGAGGTCGCGCTGGCCCGGCTCGGGCTCGCGGCCGTGACGGGCGACGACCTGGACGTCGTGGTCGGCGGACTCGGTCTCGGCTACACCGCCCAGGCCGTGCTGGCCGACGCGCGGGTGCGGTCGCTCACCGTCCTCGAAGCCCTCGACGAGGTGGTCGAGTGGCATCGGCGCGGGCTGCTTCCCGACGTCGCCGGGCTGGCGAGCGATCCGCGCTGCCGGTTGGCCACCGCCGACTTCTTCGGGCGGGCCGCGGGGGGCGGCGGGCTCGACCCCGACGCGAGGGACCGGCTGTTCCACGCTGTCCTGGTCGACATCGACCACACGCCGCGGCACGTGCTGCACCCGAGCCACGCCCCCTTCTACACCGCACAGGGGCTGGCGCAGCTCGCCCGCCACGTACATCCCGGCGGCGTCTTCGCGCTCTGGTCCGACGACCCGCCCGACGCCGAGTTCGGCGCCCTGCTCGACGCGGTCTTCGCCAGCGCGCAGGCACACGTGGTCACGTTCGCCAACCCGCTCACCGGCGGCGAGTCCGCCAACACGGTGTACGTGGCGCTCATGCCAGGATTGCCGCGGTGAGCACCCCTGAGTACGTCTTGACCCTGGCCTGTCCTGACCGGCCGGGCATCGTGCACGCCGTCGCGTCGTTCCTCGTCCGCAGCTCGGCCAACATCGTGGACAGCCAGCAGTTCGACGACCGGGTCGAGGGTCGCTTCTTCATGCGGGTGCACGTCGAGATGATCGACCCGCGGGTGAGCCTGGCCGAGCTGCGCGAGGGCTTCGCCTCCGTCGCCGACACCTGGGCGATGTCCTGGCGGCTGGTGGCAACGCACGCGCCGTACCGGACGCTGATCATGGCGTCGCGGTCTGGCCACTGCCTCAACGACCTGCTGTTCCGCTGGCGTACCGGCGCCCTCAACATCGACGTGCCGGCGATCGTGTCCAACCACCGGGACGCCGAACAGCTCGCCGTCCAGTACGACGTGCCGTTCCACCACCTGCCGGTGACGCCCGACACCAAGGCAGACGCCGAGGCCAAGCTGCTGTCGCTGGTCGACGAGCTCGACGTGCACCTGGTGGTGCTGGCGCGCTACATGCAGGTGCTCGGCGACGACACCTGCCAGGCGCTGGCGGGCCGGGCGATCAACATCCACCACTCGTTCCTTCCCGGCTTCAAGGGCGCCCGGCCCTACCACCAGGCCCACGCCCGCGGCGTCAAGCAGATCGGCGCCACCGCGCACTACGTCACCGCCGACCTCGACGAGGGGCCGATCATCGAGCAGGACGTCGAGCGGGTGAACCACTCCATGTCGCCGGACGACCTCGTGCAGGCCGGCCGCGACATCGAGGCCCGGGTACTCGCCCGGGCCGTGCGCTGGCACGCCGAGAGCCGGGTCCTCGTCAACGGCGCGCGCACCGTCGTCTTCCGGTGACCGACACCCCCTGGTGGCGTACCGCAGTCGTCTACCAGGTCTACCCGCGCAGCTTCGCCGACTCCGACGGCGACGGCATCGGTGACCTGCGCGGCGTCACCGCGCGCCTCGATCACCTGGAGGCGCTCGGCGTCGACGTGCTGTGGCTGTGCCCGGTGTACGCGTCGCCGCAGGACGACAACGGCTACGACATCAGCGACTACCAGGCAATCGACCCGGTGTTCGGCACGATGGCCGACTTCGACGAGCTGCTCGAGGCGGTCCACTCCCGCGGGATGAAGCTGGTCATGGACCTGGTGGTCAACCACACCTCCGACGAGCACCCGTGGTTCGTCGAGTCGAGGTCGAGCACCGACAATCCGAAGCGGGACTGGTACTGGTGGCGGCGTCCGAAGCCTGGCAGCCCCAACTCTGGTCCCCCGAACAACTGGCGCTCCACCTTCTCCGGGCCGGCCTGGGAGCTGGACGAGGCGACCGGCGAGTACTACCTGCACCTGTTCTCGAGCAAGCAGCCGGACCTCAACTGGGAGAACCCGCGGGTGCGCCAGGCGGTGCACCGGATGATGCGGTGGTGGCTGGACAAGGGCGTCGACGGCTTCCGGATGGACGTGATCGACCACATCTCCAAGGACCCTGCACTGCCCGACGGCGTCGTGGCCGCGGGCGAGGATTACGCCTGGCCGGGGCGCGCCGTCCTGTGCGGGCCGCGGATCCACGAGTTCCTCGCCGAGATGCACGCCGAGGTCTTCGCCGGCCGCGACGCCGATCTGCTGGTGGTCGGCGAGATGCCGGGCGTCACGATCAACGACGCGGTGCTGTTCACCGACCCGGCCCGGCGCGAGGTCGACATGGTGTTCCAGTTCGAGCATGTGGGGCTCGACCACGGCCCGACCAAGTGGGACGCGTTCCGGCTCGACCTGCGCGACCTGAAGGCGTCGTTCAGGCGCTGGCAGGAGGCGCTCGCTGAGCGCGGGTGGAACAGCCTGTACTGGAACAACCACGACCAGCCTCGGGTGGTGTCCCGTTTCGGTGACGACGGTGCGTGGCGGGAGCGTTCGGCGACCTGTCTCGGCACGCTGCTACACCTGCACCGTGGCACGCCCTACGTCTACCAGGGCGAGGAGCTGGGGATGACGAACGCGCCGTTTGCGTCCCGCGACGACTTCTCCGACATCGAGTCGCTGCGCGCGTACGACGAGCGGGTGGCGGCTGGTCTCGACCCGGACGTCGTGCTCGACCAGCTGCGTGCCCGGAGCCGGGACAACGCCCGCACCCCGATGCAGTGGGACGACTCGCCGCAGGCCGGGTTCAGCACCGGCGTGCCGTGGCTGCCTGTCAACCCGAACCACGTCGACGTCAACGCCCGGGCGGCGCGCGCGGACCCCGGCTCGGTCTTCCACCACTACCGGCGGCTGATCGCGTTGCGGCACACCGACCCGGTGGTCGCGCACGGCGACTTCACCATGCTGCTGCCGCAGCACGAGCGGGTGTACGCGTACACCCGCGCTCACGACGGCGTCGAGCTGCTGGTGCTGTGCAACGTGTCGAGCGATCCTCAGCCTCTGAACGCGGCGGCACTAGGTGGCGAGACGTGGCGTGCCGCCGAGGTGGTGCTCGGCAACGTCGCCGAGCCGCCCACGGACGGGCTGGCCGACCTGCGCCCCTGGGAGGCCCGCGTGCTGAGGCGGCCGGGGGAACCCAGAGCCCAGGAGTAACGTCCCACCCCCATGAGCGCTCGCCTCGCCGTCCTCGCCATGCCCGCGCTGCTGCTCGCCGTCTCCGGTTGCGCCGCCGCGGAGCAGGACCCGGGCCTGCAGCCGGCCGACCCGTGGTCGGCCAAGGACGACGCGCTGCAGGGTCGGGCGTACGTGGGGTCGGAGCGCACGGTCGATGGCGAGCAGCAGCCGCTCGTCGACGGCACCGAACTGCAGATCGGCTTCACCGACGACGGCATCACCGCGTACGCCGGCTGCAACCACATGAGTGCCCGCGCCCGCTACGCCGACGGCGTCCTGACCGTCGACCAGGTCGGCGGCACCGAGATGGGCTGTGACCCGGCCCGGATGGACCAGGACAAGTGGCTCGCGGACTTCCTCTCCGCCAACCCCGACTATGCCCTGGACGGCCAGGCGCTGACGTTGACCGCCGGCGACACCCAGCTCCAGCTGGCTCCGCAGTCCGGCTCCGACGCCGCGCTGGACGACACCCGGTGGGTGCTCAACGGCGTGATCGACGGCGCCGGGCCCGGCGCCTCTGTGGGCAGCGTGCCGGGCGGGGCGACCTCCACCCTGCGACTGCGTGACGACGGAGTCGTGCTGGTCCGTACCGGCTGCAACTCCGGCTCCGCGACGGCCGACCTGGCCGGCGACACCCTCACGCTCAAGGGCCTGGTCATGACGCAGATCGCCTGCCCGGGCACCGCGGGCAGTGTCGAGGCCGACGTGCTCCGAGTGCTGCGCCCCGGTGAGATCCAGTACGCGTTGGACGGCGACTCGCTGACGCTGACCCTGGGCAAGCACGGATTGCTGTACCGCGCCGCCTGACCCCGGGTCAGCCGCCGAACTCAGACCGAGATCGCCGCGACGGCGCGCGCGGTCGCCGAGGTCCAGGGACGTGCGGCAACGGTCGGGATGCCGAGTCGCTCGCACTCCCGCTGCAGCCAGCGGGCCTTGAGGGCACTGGTACGTGCGGGCAGCGACGCGTCGTAGGCACCGCCGTCGGCTTCCCGGCTGACGACGTTGGCCGCTATCTGTGCCTCGTCGTGCTCCTCGAGGAACAGGGCGCGCACCCGACCGTCGTTGGGTTGGCCGTCGAAGTCTGCGCGGGTCGCCAGCTCAGGCAGGATGAAGTCGCCCTCGATGATGACCGGCATCCCGCCGTCCAGGTGATCGGCGACCACCGCGGCGAGCGCCCGGCTGTAGACCTCGCGGCAGACCTCGAGGAAGTGGTCCACGTGCTCGTCGTCGGTGTACGCGCTGAACTCGGCCCAGTTCGTCCGCCAGAAGTGGATCAGTGGCTGTTGTTCCGGAGTGGTGATCGTCTCGAGGGCGGTCTGGATGTCGTCCAGCTGCGTCACCCCGACGCGGTAGTGCTGACCCAGCGCGGATGCCAACGACGTCTTGCCGACACCGCTTGCACCGCCCAGCAGCAGCACGTGCCACGTGCGACCCGCTGACGCCATGGAGGACACGGTAGGGCCGCCGACGGCGGATGCTGACCCTCAGCGCACCCGTTTCGGGGCGTCTCTATCGGGCGCCGAGGGAACGCCAGTAGTTGTTCAGCGCCCCGTTGGTCTTCGCGAACCAGACGAACGGGCCGATGAGGAGCAGCAGGAACCCGGGAAAGGCCCACAGCCCGGTCGCGCCCGAGACCGGCTTGGCCTCGCCGCGGCGGGCGTACATGTTGCCGACCTCGGCCGAGGCCAGGAACGGCGACACGACACCGACGAAGAAGGCGAGCACGAGCGCCAGTCCGCCACCGAGACCGTCGTTCGTGTGGCGCTTCATCTCCTCGTGGACCTGGTAGTACCAGACCAACGAGTAGATGCCGAGGGTGACGAAGACGAGCAGCACGCACGTGCCGGTCGCCCGAACCGTGCCGATCGGTCCGACGGCCGGCCCGGGCTGCTGCACCGCAGCCATCTGCGCGGCGTACGGGTGCTGGGCCGGCAGCTGCGGCGCGACGGGCACCTGGGCGGGAGCACCGGCGGGCGCATTGGGGTCGGGCATCTGCGGGCTCGTCATGGCATCCCCTGAGGTAGGGTCGCGAGTGGGTCGCTCCCCACCATGCGGTTCGACGCGCTCCGCGCGCAGCCGAACGCTGGCATCCCCTCGAACCGCCGAGCCGGGCGGGACGGAGCCGAAATCGGGCGACTCGGCGAAAAGGACTGCCGTCTCGGGCCGCCGGTCACTAGCCTGCGCGGAGGGCCCGGGCCCCCGGCCCACGACACAGGGGTGGAGAAGCATGCGATCCGTCTACCGCGTACTGGCCAATCTCGTGGCGCTCGGCGTGCTCATCCAAGTCGCCAGCATCGCCTTCGCCTGGTTCCTCGCCCTGCATGACATCGACAACGGCCTGGTCATCGACGAGGACTACGACGGCAACTCCGGGCACGCCATCCACGGCATCGTCGGGATCATGGTGATCCCCGCGCTGGCGCTGCTGCTGTTCATCGTCTCGTTCTTCTCCGGCGTCGTCGGCGGCGTCAAGTGGGCCGGGTTCGTTCTGCTCGCCGTCGTGCTCCAGGTCGTTCTCGCGTTCCTGTCCTTCGGGGTACCGATCGTCGGTGCCCTGCACGGTCTCAACGCGCTGGCCGTCGCCGGGTTGGCGAGCATGGCCGCCCGTGCCACCAAGACGACTCCCGCCCAGGAGTCGGAGCCCGCCGCGGCGTGACCCGTGGCCGCAAGATCGGCGCCGCAGTAGGCGCTGCCGTCACCCTCGCGATCGTCGGGGTGTTGGGCTGGATGTGGTGGCAGAGCCTGCTGCCCGACTCGTTCTCCGCGATGGACATGGGCTATCCCGACTACGGGGGCGGCTCGTCCGACATGGCGATGGACGACCCCGTCAGCGTCGCCGACCTGACCGGACCCGAAGGGCCCGCCGACGTCTCGGTGACGCTGACCGCCCGATCGGAGACGTTCGAGCTGGGTGGCGACGACGGGCGCAGCGTCGACGCCATCACCCTGAACGGCGAGACCCCCGGACCGCAGATCACCGTCCACCAGGGCGACCTGCTCGAGGTACGGCTGGTCAACGAGTCGGTCGACGACGGGATCGCGCTGCACTGGCACGGCGTCGACGTGCCGAACGCGGAGGACGGCGTCGCCGGGATCACCCAGGACGCCGTGGCACCGGGCGACGACTACGTCTACCGCTTCGTCGCCGAGGACGCCGGCACCTACTGGTACCACTCGCACCAGGTTTCCGACGTCCAGGTGGCCAAGGGCCTGCTCGGCGCCTTGGTCGTGCTGCCCCGCCGCGAGCCCGCCGAGCCTCCCGCCACCGACGTGGTGGCGCTGGTGCACAGCTACTCCGGCAACCGCACCGTCGACGGGGCGGTCGGCACGGTGCCGATCGAGGCGCACCCGGGCTCGACCGCGCTGGTCCGCGTCATCAACACCAACACCGGCCGGGTCCGGACCTGGGTGAGCGGCAGCTCGTACCAGCTGGTCGCGGTGGACGGGCACGACGTGAACGAGCCCACGACGGTGGAGGACCAGACGGTCGTCGTGCCTGCCGGCGGACGTGCCGACCTGCTGATCACGGTCCCCGACGACGGGACGGCGGCCAGCGTGGAGTTCGGTGGCGGGTCGCGGCTCGCGGTCGGCCCGTCCGACGGAGAGGTCGTGACCAGTGACGACCCCGGCGACGACCTCGACCTGCTGTCGTACGGCACCCCGGCACCGCTCGGCTTCGACCCGGCCGACGCCGACCGGCACTTCGAGTACCGGATCGGCCGCCGGCTCGCCTTCCTGGACGGGCGCCCGGGCTTCTGGTGGACGATCAACGGCCATCTCTACCCCGACGTCCCGATGTTCACCGTCACCGAGGGCGACATCGTCGTCATGGAGATCACCAACGACAGCGGTCAGGTGCACCCGATGCACCTGCACGGCCACCACGCGGTCGTGCTCACGCGCGACGGCGAGCCGGCGACCGGCAGCCCGTGGTGGATCGACTCCCTCGACGTGCTGGACAACGAGACCTACGAGATCGCGTTCGTCGCCGACAACCCGGGTATCTGGATGGACCACTGCCACAACCTCGAGCACGCCAGCGAGGGCTTGGTCACGCACCTGATGTACACCGGCGTCACGACCCCGTACGTGATCGGCGGCGACCACGCGAACGACCCCGAGTAGGCACTCACGGGTCGTCGCCGACCCGGCGGTGCAGGTGGCCCAGCTGGGGCTCGCTCATCCCGAGCGCCTCGGCGCTGGCGTACGCAGCCCGCGCCTCGTCGTGCCGGTCGAGCCGGTGCAGCAGCTCGGCCCTGCTCGCGTGCCACCAGACGTAGCCGTCCAGGCCGTCGATCGCGTCGACCAGGTCCAGTCCCGCGGCCGGGCCGTCCCGCTCCCCCACCGCGACCGCCCGGTTGAGCCGCACCACCGGTGTGTCCTGCACATCGAGCAGGACGTCGTACCAGGAGACGACCGCTCGCCAGTCGGTGCTCGCATACGTCGGCGCGAGGGCGTGGCAGGCGGCGATCGCCGCCTGCACCGCGTACGCCTCCGGCCGGTCGGGTGAGCGACGCAGGGCCCTGCCGACCAGCTCGACGCCCTCCCGGATGGCCGCGGCGTCCCAGCGGGTGCGGTCCTGGTCGGAGAGCAGGACCGGCTGGCCGGCCGGGTCGACCCTCGCCGCTCGCCGCGAGTTCTGCAGCAGCATCAGCGCCAGCAGGCCCAAGGCCGTCGACTCGTCGGGCATCAGCTCGACCAGCAGGCGGGCGAGCCGCACCGCTTCGTCGGTCAGCGAGTCGCGGGTCAGCTCGACACCGGCGCCGGCCGCGTACCCCTCGTTGAAGATGAGGTAGACGGTGGCCGCGACGCCCGCCAGCCGCTGGGGCAGCTCCTCGGCGGCGGGGACGCGGTAGGGGATGCCGGCTCGTGCGATCTTCTGCTTGGCCCGGGTCAGCCGCTTGGCCATCGTGGCCTCGGGCACCAGCAGCGCCCGCGCCACCTCGGGCGTGGTCAGGCCGCCCAGCGTGCGCAGCGCCAGCGCGACCTGGGCGTCGACGGCGAGCGCCGGGTGGCAGCAGGTGAACACCAGACGCAGCAAGTCGTCGCGGACGACTTCGGGAGACTCGTCCGCACTGGGCGGTTCGGCGGACGCCATGGCCTCCGCCTCCTTCCCCGATCGCTTCGCCTCGCGTCGCACGACGTCGATGGCGCGGCGCTTGGCGGTGACGAGCAACCAGCCGCGCGGGTTGTCCGGGATGCCGTCGCGTGGCCACCGCTCGAGGGCGCGGACGACGGCGTCCTGCAGCGCGTCCTGCGCGAGGTCGATGCTGCCGGTGACGCGGACCATCGTGGCGAGGACGCACGTACCCTCCTCGCGCACGACCCGCGCGACCGCGTCACCGGCGTGCACGGCTCAGTACGTGATGACCGGCCGGATCTCCACGGCCCCCGACCAGGCCGCGGGGATCTTCGCTGCGACGGCGACCGCCTCGTCGAGGTCGGCGCACTCCAGCAGGTAGAAGCCGTTCAGAACCTCCTTGGTCTCCGCGTACGGCCCGTCGCTGGTGACGACGTCGCCGCCCTTGCCGCCCTGCACTCGGACCATGGTCGCGGTCGACGTCGGGTAGAGCACCTGGCCGCCGCGGATGACCGCGGCAGCCGCCTCGCCGAACTCGTTGTACTCCTTGATCGTCTCGGCGTACTGCGGGTCGCTCCAGTCGACGTCCTCGCTGTAGATCAGGGCTGCGTAGGTGGTCACGTCTGCTCCTCGGCTGCTGGCCGGCGCTTCTCGCCGACTTCACTGTAAGGACGAACGGGCGCCGCGGTGATGGACATGTGCCGGGTCGCGACCCGTCAACACCGTCACGCAGCGTTCTCGGGCCGACCGCTTCCGGGCCCGATGTCGGACTTGGTCGCCACGCTGGGTATGCGGACTACGCCGTGTGGAGCCACGCGGCACCCGATCGGCCCGTACCGCTCTGACGCTGCGCCGGAATAGCGTGACGAGGTTCCGCCAGGCAACGCCGATGGGGCTCTCGACGTCGCCACCGATGATTGGAGCGACATCGTGAGCCGACGACACACCCGTGGTACCCGACTGCTGGCGACCGTGGCCGCACTGGCGAGCACGGCGGTGCTGTGGGGCCCCGCCCAGCCCGCAGACGCCGCCCCGACGAGTTCTCGCCCCTGCATCTCCGGCCAGGTCTCCTGCGTCGAGGACACCGTCGCCGAGATGCAGGCGCGGTTCGCGCCGCTCGCCCTCAGCTGCGACCACGACGCGGTGTTCGCGTTGGCGTACCTGCGCACCACCGAGGTCTACCTCGAGTCGACGACGACCCCCGGCTACTTCGAGAAGCCCAGGCTGGTCAACGTCGAGGACGCCGTGTTCGCGCGGATGTACTTCAGTGGCCTACGACAACTGGGCGGCCGGACGGGTCAACCGGGTGCCGCCGGCGTGGCGGGTGGCGTTCAAGGCCGCCGACGGCAGGCGCGTCAGTGGCACCGGCGACCTGTTGCTCGGCATGAGCGCCCACGTCAACCGCGACCTGCCGTTCGTCCTGGCGAAGACCGGCCTCGTCGCCCCCGACGGCACCAGCCGCAAGCCCGACCACGACAAGATCAACGTGATGCTCGAGCAGGTGGTGGAGCCGCTGCTGATCGAGGAGGCGGCCAGGTTCGACCCGCAGCTGGCGATGGTGCAGACGCCCTACGGCGTCGGCTACAAGGCGATGATGCAGATGCTGGTGGCGTGGCGGGAGAACGCCTGGCAGCAGGCCGAGCGGCTGGTGTCCGCCCCGACGCCGGCGGCGCGGGCACGGGTGGCCAAGCAGATCGAGACCGCGGCCGAGGTCACCGCACACACCCTTCCGGCCTCGACCCTGTACCAGCCGCCGCTCACCACGACGCAGGCCCGCGACCGGTACTGCGCCCGGCACGGCAACCCCTGAGGTGGTTCCGCGGAACCACCTCGGACGCGGATCCACGCGGACGAAGCAGCCGAGCGTCAGCCGTCGAAGCGGAGAAGGTCGCCGGGCTGGCAGTCGAGGGCGGCGCACAGCGCGGTGAGCGTCGAGAAGCGGACCGCACGGGCCCGCCCGTTCTTCAGGATCGACAGGTTCACCACCGTCACCTCGGCGCGCGTCGCCAGCTCGGTGAGAGTCATGCCGCGCTGCTCGAGGATTCGGTCGAGGTGCACGGAGATCCGGTGCTCCGGCGCAGGAGGTGGCATCAGATCGTGCCCGCGACGTCGTCGCGGAGACGCTCGCCGTGCGCGAAGACCTCGGCGAGGACGAACGCGCCCAGGCCACCGAGCAGCGCGGCGCCGGGGAGGGTGTATCCGGCCACCCCGAGATCGACCGACGGGAATGCCGGCAACGCGTTGAACAGGCTGAGCCGCAACGAGTAGTCGAGCAGGCTCACCAGCGGAGCCCCAGCCACCAGGACGAACCCGAGCCGGCGCAGCCGACGGACGTTGGCGCCGCCGAACGGATCACCCTGGGCCACCGTGCGCATGAAGCCGCGCAGCAGCCAGAGCCCCGCAATCACCAGCACGATCGGTCCGAGGTCGGTCGCGGACCGGAGCAGCATCTGCTCGGTCGTGGGGTCGTGCACCTCGACGGTGACATCCAGCCAGCCGCTCACCCGCAGCCCCTCCGGCAGCGCGCCCATCTCGACGGGCGAGATCTGCAGCGGGACGGTGATCGTGTCGCCGTAGAGCAGCGACTCACCGTCACGGACCAGACCCACCGCGATGGACGCCACGGCCAGCGCCCCGAACCCGATCACGAGGACCAGCAGGGTGGTCACCAACCGGTGGCCGATTCGCACAGCGGCGGACGCAGCAGGTGGCGTCATGGCGACTCCCTATCGAGATTCGATAAATATCGATGAACGATAACATCGAATGTCGATATGCGTCACCTCCTGTCGGAAACGGGGTGGTGCCGCCGGGGCATACCGGCGAGGCTCCTCCGCATGAGCGCTGACCCCTCCCTCGACCAGCTGGACGGTCACCTGCTGCTGCCGGGTGACGCCGGATACGACGATGCCCGGTCGGTGTGGAACGCGATGGTGGACCACCGGCCGCGGATGATCGTGGGCTGCGCCAGCGTGCGTGACGTCGTGACAGCGGTCCGCACGGCGCGGGAGCTCGACCTGGAGATCGGTGTGCGGTGCGGCGGGCACAGCGTGGTGGGCCACGCCGTGCCCCGCGACGGCCTGATGATCGACCTGACCCCGATGGGCGGCGTCCGGATCGACCCTGCCGAGCGACTGGCCTGGGTGCAGGGCGGCGCGCTGCTCGGGGTTCTCGACGACGAGGCCCAACGGCACGGGCTGGCCACGACCGCGGGCAACGTGTCGCACACCGGGGTGGGCGGGCTCACCCTCGGCGGTGGTTTCGGCTGGCTGGCCCGCATGGTCGGTCTCACCTGCGACAACCTCGTCTCGTGCGAGGTGGTGACCGCGGCCGGCGAGGTCGTCAGGGCCAGCGAGACCGAGAATCCCGAGCTGTTCTGGGGCCTCCGCGGGGGCGGGGGCAACTTCGGGGTGGTCACCGAGTTCGAGCTGCGCCTTCACCCGGTGGGCACGCAGGCATTGGCCGCGACCGCGTACTTCCCGCTCGACCAGGCCGTGCCGGCGGTCGCCCGCTGGCGCGACTTCTCCGCGGCAGCGCCACGGCCCGCCACCGCCACGATGGTGGTCGGTGCCGACGGACTCGTCGGCCTGGGCTTCGTCTGGGTGGGAGAGGTCGACGAGGGTCACCGGCTGCTGCCCGCCCTGCGCGACGTGGGCAGTCCCTCGGCGGAGAACGTGGTCGAGTTCTCCTACCTCGACCTGCAGCGTCGCGACGACACCGCCGGCCGGGGCGGTTCGGTCCGCAAGTACTGGAAGGGCCACTACCTCCGGACGCTCCCCGACGACGCGATCGAGACGCTGCTGCTGCGCGGTACCGACGACGGCCGCGGCGACCTGCTGCCCAACTTCTCCCTGCAGGCGTACGGCGGCGCGATCGACGACGTACCCGACGACGCCACCGCGTTCAGCCACCGGGGCACGCTGTTCGAGTACGTCTCGGCGAGCGGCTGGACCGACCCGGCCGAGGACGACGAGCGGATGTCCGCGGCCCGACGCTGCGCCCGCGCCGTCGAGCCGTACGCGAGCGGGGTCTACGTGAACACCCTCAGCGACGAGGGAGCTGTCGGCGTCGGCCGGGCGTACTCACCGGAGAAGCTGCGCCGGCTGGGCGCGCTGAAGGCGGCGTACGACCCGGACAACGTCTTCCACCTGAACGCCAACATCGCTCCGGCCGTGACGGGCTGACGTCGCGGCGGTGGCAGGTTGCTGATGCCGACTCGGTGTCCCCGCGCCAGGATGTAGGCAACCTTCGACGCACACGTCGGCGGTCATCCACGAGAGGACCTCGATGAAGAGAATCCTGGCCGTCCTGGCCACGACCGCGCTGCTCGGCGCCGGCGCCGCCTGGCCGACGACCACATCGGTTGCCGGCCACGCCTCCCGCGACCCCGGCGACGCCCGCACCACCCACCAGCACCGGCAGCACGCAGCCGGATCGGCCCGGGTGGCCGACGGCTCGGCGCTGCGCGACCCCAACACGCTGACCGCCAAGCAGGCAGCTGCCCTCGAGGCCCGCCAGCGGCAGATCCTCGACCGCAGCGGGCTCGACGTCCAGGCCCGTCCCAACGGCTCGGTGTCGATCCCGATCGACTTCCACGGCATCACTGACCGGCAAGGCCACGGGTTCGTGTCGCTGGACCGGATCCACCGCCAGATCCGCGTGCTCAACCGCGCGTACGGCGGGCGCACCGGTCCGCGGGCGGCGGACACGCCGTTCCGGTTCCACCTCGCCTCGGTCAGCCGGAGCCAGAACCCCGAGTGGTACAACGCCGACTACTTCACCAAGAAGGGCCGCGCCTCGCTACGGGAGATGCGCCGTGAGCTGCGGGTGGGCAACCAGAAGCACCTCAACATCTACACCGTCGGCCCGAAGTTCCAGCTGCTCGGCTTCGCCACCTTCCCCGGGTACGGCAACGACCATCTCGACGGCGTCGTGATCTGGGGCGCCAGCATGCCGGGCGGCAACGCGAACCTCGGCCCGGGCAGCGTCTACAACCGGGGCGACACCGCGACCCACGAGGTCGGGCACTGGCTGAACCTGTACCACACGTTCCAGGGCAGCTGCGGCAAGCGCAACGACTACGTGACGGACACCCCCCGGCAGAAGGCCGACGGCCGGATCTTCGAGGAGGACACCAGCCTCGACACCTGCGGGCACCCGGGTGGCCCGAAGGATCCGGTGCGCAACTTCATGAACTACACCGAGGACCCGTTCATGAACCAGTTCACGCTTGGTCAGCGGGACCGGATGAACACCGCCTGGTACATCAGGCAGGCGCTGTCGGACTGACCATGCGCACGGCCAGCTTCTTGGGCGCGAGCACCAGGTAGCTGTCGGTCAGGAGCTCGGCGGCCTCGTCCCAGTCGACGGGGTCGCCGAGCCGACCGGCGACGTCGAGTGGCACGTCCGCCCGGTCATCCACCCTCAACCGCCCGGCTGGAACAGGCAGAACGGGTGCCCGGCGGGGTCGAGGTAGACCCGGACGTCGTCCTGGGGCTGGTGTTCGGCCAGCCGTGCCCCGAGCGACTCGACCCGCACAGCGGCGGCGCCGAGGTCGGCGACCCGGATGTCGAGGTGCATCATCATCTGCTGCTCGCCGGACCGGGGCGGCCAGACCGGCGGGACGTGGTCGTCCTCGATCTGGAACGACAGACCGGTGCCTCCACCCGGGGGTCGCAGCACGACCCATTCGGGCCGGTCAGCCACGATCTCCCAGCCAAGGAGGTCCCGGTAGAAGGCCGCCAGGGCGCGTGGATCGGGGGTGCCCAGCACGGTGGCCGACAGGGTCGCCTCGGATGGTTCGGACATGGGGTGCTCCTGGTCTTGCTCCGTCCCGGGCAGTCTCCCCTTCGCACCGACGGTGCCGCAATATCCGCTAAGTCCAAGCCCCTATGGATGTCCCGTTAGGACCAGAACGCGGCCTGCGTCCGGTAGCCTCCAAGGGGAGGGCCACCGATAACCGGGCGGATATTTTGGTAGATCGGAAGAGCCCCGACGATGCCGACGGTCGACCGGTGCCGTCGGCCGCCGCGGAGCGCGAAGAGGCCGTTGAAGCACGTGCCACGGCTGACGACGAGCGTGCCCAGGCCGACGAGGAACGCGACGACGCGGTGGAGCCACGCGACCAGGCCGGCGTCGCGCGGGACG
This sequence comes from uncultured Actinomycetota bacterium, assembly GCA_963785115.1. Classification (GTDB taxonomy): domain Bacteria; phylum Actinomycetota; class Actinomycetes; order Propionibacteriales; family Nocardioidaceae; genus JACCWP01. The sequence goes on along the minus strand of CAWATY010000005.1, from coordinate 1,754 downwards.
ACGCGGAGGAGGAACGGGACCACGCCAGCGACGACCGCGCCGAGGCAGCGGAACAACGTGGCCCGGGGGACGACGCGCGGGACCAGGACGCGGGCGAGCGGGACCTGGTCGCGGACAAGCGAGACCAGGTCGGCGACGAGCGGGACCAGGCCGGCGACGACCGCGATGACGCCGCCGACGCGCGCGACGCCGCCGCCGACGCGCGCGACGACGCCGGCGACGCGCGCGACGACGCCGGCGACAGCAGGGACCAGGCCGGGGAGCGCCGGGACAAGGTCAGCGACCGGCGAGACGTGCTCGCGGACGAGCGAGACGCCGCTGCCGACGAGCGTGACCTGGCCGGCGACCGGCGTGACATCGCCGGCGGACAGCGCGACGATGCCGGGGCGCTACGGGACAGGGCGGCCGACGAGCGGGACCGTGCCGCGGACGCGCGCGACCAGGTCGGGATGCGTAGGGACCGAGCACGGGAGGCGCTCGGGACTCAGGCGAGTCCAGCGGAGTCGCAGGAGGATCTCGATCGTTTCGCAGTGAGCCGTCGGGAGGCCGCCGCCGACCGGAGCCGGGCATCCCAGGACCGCCGGGCCGGCGCCGCGGAACGTACCGAGGCCGAGTCGGACCGCGAGACCGCACTGGCTGACCGGGGGGCCGGCGCAGCCCATCGCCAGCAGGCCGCCGAGGATCGCGGTGCGTCGGCGAGAGACCGTGAGCACGCCTCTTTCGACGGGCTGACCGGCGCGTACAGCCGAGGAGCGGGATTCGCGGAGCTGGAACGCGAGATCGCCCGGGCGAGACGATCGGGCGAGCCGCTGGTCCTGGCGTTCCTGGACGTCGACGGTCTCAAGGTCATCAACGACACGCGCGGCCACGCCGCCGGTGACCAGATGCTGCTCGATATCGTCGAGACGTTGCGCGCGTACCTGCGCTCCTTCGACCTGATCATCCGGTACGGAGGCGACGAGTTCGTCTGCGCGATGACCGGCCTGCAGATGGCCGATGCGGCCAAGCGCCTCGAGACGGTCAACGCAGCCCTCGCCCAGACCACCGACCACGGGTCGATGACCGTCGGGCTCGCCGAGCTGCAATCGGGAGAGTCATCCGCGGACCTGGTCGCCCGCGCCGACGTCGCGCTCTACCGCAAGCGCCGGCGGCGGGAGCCGGACGCCTGACCGACCGGTACCCTCCAGACGCAAATCTCCGATTCCCAGGCGGCTGGTGATGGTAGATCGGAACGGCCCGGACGACGCCGATCCACCTGCGCCGTCCACCGCGACAGAGCGCGAAGAGGCAGGTTTGGCCCGCTCCACGGCTGACGAGGAACGCGTCCGGGCCGACGGAAGGCGCAACGAGGCCGTGGCGCAGCGCGACCTGGCCGACAGCGCTCGTGTCCGCGCCGAAGACCTGCGCGGTCACTCGGGCGCAGACGGTGTCCAGGCCAAGGAACAGCACGACGGGACGGATGGCTCACGGCACCGGCATGCGGACGAGCGCGACCGGGCTGCGGACGAGCGGGACCGCGCGGCCGACGCCCGGGACCAAGCCGGAGACGACCGCGACGAAGCCGCGGACAAGCGAGACGCCACCGGCGACACGAGAGACGCCGCCGGCTGGCGCAGGGACCGGCTCAGCGACCGTCGTGACGCGCTCGCAGACGAGCGGGAGACCGTCGCCGACGAGCGCGACCGGGCCGCGGACAGTCGTGACCGTGCCGCCGAGGACCGGGACGAGGCGGCGATGCGACGAGACGAGGCCGC
>CAWATY010000004.1:0-95031 GCA_963785115.1 uncultured Actinomycetota bacterium | reverse complement strand
GGTGGCCATGGACGAGCCGCAGACGGACGACGGAGGTTCGGCTGCGGAGCGGTCCGACACGGACGCTGTCCTCAGCGAGGACAGCGTCACCGAGCCCGGCGCGCTCACGTCGCCGGTCGATCTCGCGCCGGACCAGCTCGACCCGCGCGACATCATCCGTACCGGCACGGTGTCGCTGGTCGCCGACGACCCGGAGGCCGTCCGCGACCGGATCGGCGACCTGCTGGACAACCTCGGCGGGTACGTGTCCGACGAGTCGGCGCGGACCCGGCCCGAGGGCGGCGTCGACGAGCTGCGGATCGTGATCCAGGTGCCGACGGGGCGCTTCGACGACGCGGTGGAGAAGGTCTCGGCGCTGGGCGAGGTGACGTCGCGAACGACACAGGCCGACGACGTGACCCGCGAGGTCGCCGACGTGGACAGCAGGGTGGAGAGCGCGCGGGCCGCGCTGGAGCGGGTACGCGCCCTGCTCGACCGCGCCGTGAGCCTCGGCTCGGTGATCCGGCTCGAAGGCGTCCTCTCGCACCGCCAGTCCGACCTCGAGTCGTTGCTGGCCCAGCAGCAGGCCCTCGCCGGGCAGACCGCGCTGGGCACCCTCACCGTCGAGGTGACGGCCCCGGAGGCGAAGGCGGCACCTCCGGCACCCGACGAGCCGCAGGAGACCGGGTTCGCCGCTGGGCTGGGCGCCGGCTGGGACGCGATGAGCGCTGCGTTCGTCTACGGCAGCACCGCGGTCGGTGCGCTGCTGCCGTTCGCGATTCTGGCCGCCGCCGTCGCCGTGCCGCTGCTGGTGTGGCGCCGCCGCCGGTTCAACCTCCCGGCGGCTCCTCGGCAGAGCTGAGGTCAGAGCTGAGGTCGGAGCTGAGGTCGGAGCTGACCTCGTGCACCAGGCGGACGACCCGGGTCAGCAGATCGGGGTCGGTGCCCGGCAGCACCCCGTGCCCCAGGTTGAACACGTGCCCGGGCGCCGCCGCGCCCTCGCGGAGCACGTCGCGCACCGCGGCCTCCACCACCGGCCACGGCGCGAGCGTGACGGCGGGGTCGAGGTTGCCCTGCAGGGCATGGGCCGGACCGACCCGGCGGGTGGCCTCCGACAACGGCACCCGCCAGTCCACACCGACGACTTCGGTGCCCGCCTCGCCCATCGCGCCCAGCAGCTCGCCGGTGCCCACACCGAAGTGGATCCGCGGCACGCCGAGGTCGGCCACCGCCGCGAGCGCGGCCGCGGAGTGCGGCAGCACGAACCGGCGGTAGTCGGCCTCGGACAGGGTGCCCGCCCAGGAGTCGAACAGCTGCACCGCGGCAGCCCCGGCGCGCACCTGGACCCGCAGGAACTCACCGGCGATGACGGCCAGCCGGGCCAGCAGGGCGTGCCAGAGGTCCGGGTCGCCGTGCATCAGCGCCTTGGTCCGGGCGTGGTCGCGCGACGGGCCGCCCTCGACCAGGTAGGACGCCAGCGTGAACGGCGCCCCCGCGAAGCCGATCAGCGGTGTGTCGCCCAGCTCGGTCACCAGCCCGGCGACCGCCTCGGACACGTACGAGACGTCGTCGGCCTGCAGCGGCCGCAGCCGCTCGACCGCCGCGGCGTCGCGGATCGGCTCGGCGACGACGGGGCCGGTGCCCGGGACGATGTCGAGGTCCACCCCGATGGCGCGCAGGGGCACCACGATGTCGGAGAACAGGATCGCCGCATCGACGCCGTGCCTGCGCACCGGCTGCAGGGTGACCTCGACGACCAGCTCGGGCCGGGTGCATGCCTCGAGCATCGGCACGCCCTCGCGGACCCGTCGGTACTCGGGCAGCGACCGGCCGGCCTGCCGCATGAACCACACCGGCGTGTGCTGCGGACGTTCGCCCCGGCAGGCAGCGAGGAACGGCCCGCGAGCGGGGCCCACGGCAGCTGGTGACGGCACCCGCCGATCCTCCCAGGCGGTCCGGCGCGTCGGGGGGCGCCCTGCGGTCGTCGTCGGCCTACGCTGCCCGCATGGGCGCCACCCGGGAGCTCGAGGGACCTCCTGCGCGTTTCCGCATCGCCGTGGAGCAGGTACGCGGCGCGCGGCTACGGGCCGAGGTGCTGCTCAGCGACGTCCCGGCCCCGCAGCGCATCGCCCCGTTCTCGACCGCCGTCGGCGCTGACGTGACGCTGGACGGCGTCGAGGTCGCGACCGGTCGGCTGGTCCTGCTGCACGACCCGGTCGGCACCGAGTCGTGGCAGGGCGCCTGGCGCTGCGTGACGTTCATCCGCGCCGACGTCGATCCCGAGATGGTGCGGGACCCGATGCTGTCCGGGGTGGCCTGGAGCTGGTTGCGCGACGCCTGGGAGTCCCGCGGGCTCGGCGTGGTCGCTCCCAGCGGCACCGTGACCGCCGTGCTGTCGGAGGGATTCGGCGGCATCGAGGCCGACGGGCTGACCGCGCAGGTCGAGGTCAGGGCGTCGTGGACACCGGTAGCGGACTCGTCGGCGACGCCCGCGGCCGCGCTGACGGCGGTTCCCGACGTCCGGGCCCACGTGGAGGCCTGGGGCGACCTGCTCTCGTCCGCCGCCGGTCTACCGCCCGTCCCCACCGGAGTCGTCGCGCTGCCGGCTCGACCGTCCAACCGCGGCCGGTCGTCGTGACCTCGCGTCGGTGAGCGCGGTGGCCGACTCCACCACCGACTCCGACCCCGACACCGACAACGCGGCCAACGACGGCGACAGCACGCCTGCTGCGCCCGCTCCCCCGCCCGTACCCCTGCTCGAGCTGTCCGAGCCGCTGCCCGACGTCGTCGACACCCCGGCCGCCCTCGACGACGTGGTCGCCGCGCTGTCGGCCGGCACCGGACCGATCGCCATCGACGCCGAGCGGGCATCGGGCTACCGCTACTCCCAGCGCGCCTACCTCGTCCAGCTGCGCCGCGAGGGCGCGGGCACGGCGCTGGTCGACCCGATCGCGTTCGACGACCTCGGTGGGCTCGCCGCCGTGCTGTCCGGACCGGAGTGGATCCTGCACGCTGCCACGCAGGACCTGCCCTGCCTCACCGAGATCGGTCTGCGACCGGTTCGGCTGTTCGACACCGAGCTGGCGGCCCGCCTGCTCGACCTCCCGCGGGTGGGCCTGGCGGCGCTGGTCGAGGACCTGCTGGACGTCCGGTTGAAGAAGGAGCACTCGGCCGTCGACTGGTCCACCCGGCCCCTCCCGCTCCCGTGGCTGGAGTACGCCGCCCTGGACGTGGAGGCGCTGGGCGAGCTGCGGGGCATGCTCGCGACACGGTTGGCCGACGAGGGCAAGCGGGACTGGGCGGAGCAGGAGTTCGAGGCGCTGCTGGACTACGCCGGCCCGACCCCGCGGGTGGACCCCTGGCGGCGGACGTCGGGCATCCACCGGGTGCACGGGCGCCGGGCACTCGGCGTCGTGCGCGAGCTGTGGGAGGCCCGCGACCAGCTGGCGGCCGACCTCGACGTCACGCCCGGCCGGCTCCTCGCCGACACCGCCGTCGTCGAGGCCGCGCAGAAGATGCCGGCCTCCGCGCAGGCGCTGCGCGCGCTGCCCGGGATGCGGCACCGGCAGGCCCGGCGACACCTGGAGACCTGGACCGAGGCGGTGCAGCGGGCCCGGGCGCTGCCGGACAACGGCCTGCCCGCCGTGTCCGCGCGTCCCGACGGGCCGCCGCCTCCGCGCGCCTGGCAGGACCGCGACCCGGCCGCCGCCGCCCGACTGGCCGCCTGCCGGGCCGTGGTCACCCAGCTGGCCCGCGACCTGCGGCTGCCGGCGGAGAACCTGCTCGCTCCGGACGCGGTGCGCCGGCTGGCCTGGGAGCCGCCGCAGCCCGCCGACCCCGCAGCCGTGGCGGCGGCGCTCACCGCCACCCGGGCCCGTCGCTGGCAGGTGGACCTGACCGCAACGGCCCTCAGCGAGGCGCTCGCGTCCGCTGCGCAGTAGTGAGTCGGTCCGCTGAGCGGGCGGCGCGGCTGACTACCGTGGCTGACATGTCTTCGTCGTCGACCTCTTCCCCGGCTCGCCGGCCTTCCCCGCGCCGTACGCTGACCGGCCTCGCGGGCGCTGCAGCACTGCTCGGCGCCCTCGTCGGGTGCGGCGGCGACGACCCCGACGACGCCAGCGACACGCCCAGCACGACGACGGGATCGTCGACCACCAGTACCGAGCCGGAGCCCAGCGACACCGAGACCACCGAGCCGTCCCCGTCCGAGCCCACCGGACCGGACGAGACGACCAACACCACCCGACCCCCGCAGTCCACCGGGCTGGCCGGTGCGCTGCTGCCCGCCGCCGACGTCCCCGGACTCAACGCCGAGCTGAGGTGGGAGCAGAAGTCCACCTCGCGCCGCGAGAGCGACCCCCCGCCGTGGGTGTGCCAGCAGGTGTCGCTGATCACCGACGGAGCCGTCACCAGTCGGCAACGGACCTACGTCGCGAGCGGCGGCGGGGCCACCGCCGCACAGTCCGTCGCCCGGACAGTTGACGCACGCAGCGCCAAGCGGGTCTACGGCGCGCTGCTGGGCAACGCACGCGACTGCGCCGACGAGCTCGCCGAGCGTGGCCGCAAGCCGATGGGCCAGGTACGGCCGCTCACACCGGTCGACGTCCCGGCCGGCCAGGCCGCCTGGGGCGTGCTCTTCTCGGGCCCGGTCAAGGGCGACCCCGACGCGGCGCACATCGACGGCGTCGTCGTCGTGCGGGTCGGCGACCTGGTCTCCGTGCTCTCGATGAGCAGCATCGGCCAGGACTACAACTACGAGCCGGGCCAGACACCTCCGGAGCAGGCCGCGCCGCTGATCGCCGACGCCCTGGCCGCTGTCGGCTGAGCCGCCGCGCCCTTGGTGGGCCTACGTGGGACGATGCGGACATGGGCGCAGACAACGGCGCAGCGCGGGAACCCGCCCGCTTCCACCGGCCGATGCTGCCGGGCCGCGGCGCCTTCGACGACGTGCCCGGCGGCGAGGACCCGGCGGTGCGCGCCGAGGCCGGTGTCCGGGTCGCGACCCTGCTGGTGCGTGGTGCGCGCGACGCGCACGACGCCGATGTCGCCGAGCGGGTGGTCCGGCTGGCCGACGACCAGGGCCTCGACGAGCTCGCCCAGCTGTGGGCGACGGCACCGGCCGACTCGCTCGCGGGCGCGATGTGGCGGCTCTACCTGCTGCGCACCTGGGTGCACCGCGACCCGCTGCAGGCCTCCCGGGAGTTCGCCGCAGGACGCGCGGGGGCGCCGGTGGCCGAGGTGGTCGCGGGCGTGGTCGACCCACCCGGCCCCGACGAGGTCCGTGAGCTCACCGACACCGTCCTGCGGGGGGTCGTGGTGTCCGACCTCGCGGTCACCTTCGAGCGAGCAGCCGCATTCGCGCGGGTGGTGGCCGTCGGCCGGGCCGCGCTCGGCGACGACGACGCGCCCTCGGTGGCCTCGGCCGGCCGGCTGGTCACGACCGCGGAACAGCTGGAGCTGGCCGCCCGGCTCGAGCGCGACGGGCACCTGACGTAAGGGCGTCGGACCGGGAGCGCCTCACGGCGCGTGGCCGCTCGCAGCGGCTAATTGTGGGACCCGGGGCTACCGCGGTCCGACGCTTGCCCCAGGGTAGCGGCCCTGCCGGCTGCGCCAAGCCGAACGCCCCGACGGCCTACGGCTTCCCCGCCCAGTGGGTGTACGACGAGGTCACCTGCATGCCCAGGTGCTCGTACAGCCCGAGCGCGCCGGTCCGCGAGTCCGTGGACAGCTCGGCCCGCGGGCAGCCGTGCTCCCGCCCCGCCGCGAACGCCGCGACCAGCAGCGCCTGGCCGAGCCCACGCCCGCGCTCGGGGCGGGCGACGGCGACCTCGTTCACCCAGCCGGTGTCCTGGGAGATCACCAGGTGGCAGGCGCCGACCACCCGCTCGATCGCCAGTGCCCTCGGTGTGCACGGCGAGCAGCAGCTGCCAGGGCGCGAACCCGGGACGTCCGAGCACGCCGGCGGCCCAGTCGCCGTACGCGGCCGGGTCGCGGTCCGGCCACTCGTTGAACGCGTCCTCGATCACGCGGTAGGCGGCCTGCTCGTCCAGGCCCGGGCGGAACGCGCGGATCGCGTAGCCGCCGGGCAGCGGCCGGTCCGGCAGCGCGTGGTCGGGGGGGAAGGCCAGGATCCAGCTGGTCCACAACGGCTCGTGGCCGCGGGAGCGGAACAGCTCGGCGGCGCGCCGGTCGCTGTCCGGCACCGACTGCCCCACCAGGGAGCCGCCCTGCTCGCGCACCAGCCGGTGCGCCCAGTCGAGCAGGGCGGCGCCGATGCCACGACCCCAGTCGTCGGGGTGCACGTACACCTCCGCCCGCCGGGCCCGGTACACCTCGCCGTACGCCACCAGGCGCTCACCGTCGAGCACGGCCACCGCGTCCCGCGCGGCGTCGAAGCTCGGGCGCTGCCAGTCGGCCTCCAGGTCCTCGAGGTCGATCAACGGCTCGTCGAGGACTCGCTCCTCGTGCGCGGCCATCAACGCGCACACGAGCGGCAGGTCGTCGTGGCGCAGCGGCCGGGAGGTGAGGCCGGCGGGCAGACCGGTCACGGGGGTGCCGGCAAGAGTCGGGTTGCTGTCCACGATCGGCGAGTGTGACGGCACCTGCCCCGCCCGTGCACCGGGTTTTCCGGACTGGGAGGCTGGCCGCGTGCTCGTCGCCTTCAGCATCAGCCCCACCGCCGCCGACGCCACCGGCGGCGTCAGCGAGGCGGTCGCCGAGGCCGTCCGCGTGGTCCGGGACTCCGGTCTGCCCTGCGAGACCACGTCGATGTTCACCACGGTCGAGGGCGAGTGGGACGAGGTGATGGCGGTGGTCAAGGCAGCCGTCGACGTCGTCGCGGCCCGCTCACCGCGGGTCGGGCTGGTGCTCAAGGCCGACATCCGGCCTGGTCACACCGGCCAGCTCACCGCCAAGGTCGAGCGGGTCGAGCAGCACCTGGCTGAGGGGGGCTGAGGGCGGGACTGCGCTCAGCCGGCGCCGTAGCGCAGCATGAAGTCGCGCTCGGTGTCCTGTCCCTGCAGCGGGTCGGGCACCGCCTCGACGTCGTGGACCTCGCGGGTGTCCTCGAGCCGGACCGGGTCGGGCAGCGTGCGCCACCGTCGCTCGGGTTCCATGCCCGCAGTGTCGCCCCCCTGGCTGGCGACGTCCAGCATCTCGCGCTAGAACGGCTGTTGTGGTGCAGTCCATGGTCGCGTGGATGCGGCACGGACCCGCCGGAGCCGAGGTGGCCGACGTCACCGTGACCGAGGAGCCGCTGGGTGAGCGCACCGGGTTGCGCCGCAGCAAGCGCCCGGCCGACGACGAGCACCCGTTCGGCTATGGCCAGGAACGGTACTTCTGGTCGCTGCTGGCACCGGCTGCGCGAACGCCACCCCGAGGTACGTCACGTGTTCCTCGACCCGACCGATGTCGAGGAGGCCGACCCCTCGGCAACGCCCCCACCCGACGCGTAGGGTCGGGGCTCCAGCACGGGCACAGGAGGTCGTCATGGGTAAGGCACTGGACAGCGCGATCGCTGAACGCCTGGCCAAGGAGTTCGGGGCCAACCCCACGTACCGGATCGTGCAGAACGCCGTGGCCACGACCTCGGTCGACGAGGTCGCGCTGGACCGCACGGTCGTGACCGCCACGGACCACTCGGTGTCGCACCTGCTCGACGACTGGGCCGTCACCGACCAGAAGAAGAGCGGGCGGTGCTGGCTGTTCGCCGGCTGCAACCTGCTGCGGGTCGGCGCAGCCCGCGCCCTCGGCGTCCGTGACTTCGAGTTCTCCCAGAACCACCTGCTGTTCTGGGACAAGCTGGAGAAGGCGAACTTCTGGCTCGAGTCGATCATCGACACGGCCGACCGCGACGTCGACGACCGCACCGTGGCGCACCTGCTCGGCAACCCGGTCGAGGACGGCGGGCAGTGGAACATGTTCGTGGCCCTGGTCAAGAAGCACGGGCTGGTCCCCAAGGTCGCGATGCCCGAGACCCAGTCGTCGTCGGAGACCGGCCGGCTGAACCGGGCACTGAACACCGTGCTGCGGCAGGCGGCGCGTGACCTGCGCACGATGGCGCGCGACGACGCCACTGCCGAGGAGCTGCGCGAGGCCAAGACCGAGGTGCTCGGCGTCGTGCACCGGGTGCTCTCGATCCACCTCGGGACACCGCCCGAGCGGGTGTTCTGGCAGTGGACCGACAAGGACCGCGGCTTCCACCGCGAGGGGTGGCTCACCCCCCAGGAGTTCGCCGACCGGTACGCCACCCTGCCGCTCGACGACTACGTCTGCCTCGTCCACGACCCGCGGCCGGAGAGCGAGGTCGGCCGCACGTACACGGTGGAGCACCTCGGAAACGTCGTCGACGCTCCCCCGGTCGTCTACCTCAACGCCGAGGTCGACGTGCTGAAGCGGCTGACCATGGACACCCTGCTGGACGGCGAGCCGGTCTGGTTCGGCTGCGACACCGGCCAGATGGCCAACGCGGCGCTGGGGCTGTGGGACGCCCGGCTGTACGACTACGACGCGGTCTACGACACCGAGACGACGCTGTCCAAGGCCGAGCGGCTGCTGCACCACGCGTCGTTGATGACCCACGCGATGCTGTTCACCGGCGTCGACGTGGTCGACGGCGTCCCCCGGCGCTGGCGGGTCGAGAACAGCTGGGGCGACACCCGCGCCGACAAGGGTTTCTGGACGATGAACGACAACTGGTTCGCCGAGCACGTCTTCGAGGTGGCGGTCCGCCGGGACCGGCTGCCCGAGGAGCTGCGCGCGGCCCTCGGCGACGAGCCGGTCGTGCTGCCGGCCTGGGACCCGATGGGCGCGCTCGCCCGCTGACGCAAGTCCGTCCTGGACCGGCGGTTTGGACCTTTTGTCCGCCGGGTAGGGGCGCGGCATGCGTCGCGCCTCCCACCGACCGGTCGCCCTGCCGCTGCTCGTCGGCCTCGCCCTCGCCCTGTTCGTCCCGCTGCAGGCGACGGGCGCGTCCGACCTGCAGGTCGAGCAGACCGCCGCCACCGCAGCGCCGTGCGAGACCGATCCGGCCGCGCCCAAGCGCCAGCTGCGGGCGGAGTGGATCGCCAGCGTCGCCAACATCGACTGGCCGTCGGCTCCGGGGTTGCCGGCCGAGCAGCAGCGGGCCGAGCTCGTCGGCTGGCTGGACGACGCGGTCGAGGACGGTCTGAACGCCGTGGTGCTGCAGGTGCGACCCACCGCCGACACGTTCTGGCCGTCGCGGCTGGAGCCGTGGTCAGCGTGGCTCACCGGCCGGCAGGGCCGCTCCCCCGGCTACGACCCACTGGCCTTCGCGGTCCGCGCGGCGCACGCCCGCGGGCTGCAGCTGCACGCATGGTTCAACCCCTACCGCGTGGCCACGACCGATGACGTCTCGACCTTGGCCCCCGACCACCCGGCCCGGGTGCATCCGCGCTGGCGGGTGGCATACGGCGGCCAGCTCTACTACGACCCCGGCGTGCCGGCCGCACGGCGGCACACCGAGGACGTGATCCTCGAGGTCGTTCGGCGCTACGACATCGACGCCGTGCACTTCGACGACTACTTCTACCCCTACCCGGTGGGCGACGAGGAGTTCCCGGACGACTGGTCCTACGAGCACTTCGGCGACGGGTTCGACGACCGCGCGGATTGGCGGCGGCACAACACCGACCTGCTGGTGCAGGAGCTGTCGGCACGCATCCACCGGGTGAAGCCCTGGGTCACCTTTGGCGTGAGCCCGTTCGCGGTCTGGCGAAACGCCTCCACCGACCCCGAGGGGTCGGCGACCGAGGCAGGGGCGCAGACCTACGACGACCTGTATGCCGACACCCGACGGTGGGTCCGCGAGGAGTGGCTCGACTACGTCGCACCGCAGGTCTACTGGAACATCGGCTTCGAGGTGGCCGACTACGCCGTGCTGGTGGACTGGTGGTCGCAGCAGGTCGACGGCACCGGGGTGAACCTCTACGTCGGCCAGGCCACGTACAAGGTGGGGTTGTCGACCCAGGACCCGGCGTGGTCGGAGCAGGACGAGCTCACCTCACACCTGTACCTCAACCGCGAGCACCCCCAGGTCGACGGCGACATCTACTTCAGCGCCAAGGACGTGCGTGCCGACCGGCTGCGGGCCACCAGCAGGTTGATCGCGGACCACTACCGGCACCCGGCGCTGTGGCCGGTCGACGGGTTGCGCCCGGGCGGCGTCCCGCAGCGCCCGCACGACGTCTCGGCGGCGTTCAGCGGGCGCGCGGTGCAGGTGCGCTGGCGCGGCGACGCACCGGCGTACGCGATCTACCGCTACGACGGAGAGGCGCCAGAGGGGTGGCCGACGCCCTGCGACCTCGCCGACGCCACGCATCTGGTGGGGGTGCGAGTGACCCAGCGGTTCGGGCGGCAGCAGTTCGTCGACCGCAGCGTGGGTGAGGGGTTGCCGTACACCTACGTGGTGACGGCGCTGGGCCGCAGCCACCTCGAGAGTGGGCCGTCGGACCCGGCGTCGACCAGCTGACCGGCGCCTCTCAGGGCGCGGTCGAGACGGGTTGCCCGTCCAGGGAGCCCTGGGACGCGTCGCTGGCCTGGACCGAGAGCAGCCCGAGCGGCAGGGCGACGAACAGCAGGGCGAGCAACAGCCCGACCCCGGTCCAATAGCCCCGTCCGCGCTCGAACTCGTGCCGTTGCGCGACCGACGACATTCCGTCGTGCGTCACGCGCCACCTCCGTGGGAGTCCCTTAGGGAGACCGTGCAGTCTCGCTCTCCGTGTTGTTCTGAGTACTCAGAGTAAGTGCGACGTTCCTCCCGAGAGCCTCGGACGCGCCCGGGCGAACCGTTCGGCCGATGCCGCTGTGCCTGAGCGGGGGTGGGGAGCGCGCCGGGCTGTGCATACTGCTCTGCGTGCGAGAGGCCGCGGCCATGGCGCGAGCGGCGGAGCTGGCCGCCCGCGGACGCGCCAACGTGCTGCCCAACCCGGTCGTCGGGTGCGTGCTGCTGGCCCCTGACGGCAGCACGGTCGCGGAGGGCTGGCACGCCGGGGCCGGGCGGCCGCACGCCGAAGTGGTCGCCCTGGAGGCCGCCGGGCCCCGAGCCCGCGGGGCGACCGCCGTCGTGACGCTCGAGCCCTGCGCGCACAGTGGTCGCACCGGCCCGTGCACCCAGGCACTGATCGCCGCAGGAGTGGCACGGGTCGTGGTGGGCGTGCGAGACCCGTGGACGCCCGCCGGCGGCGGTGTCGAGGTCCTGCGGGCCGCCGGCGTCGCGGTCGAGACCGGGGTCGGCGCAGCGGAGGCCGAGGCTGTCAACCGGCCCTGGCTGACCGCGGTACGGCGCGGCCGGCCATTCGTCACCTGGAAGGTCGCGACCACGCTGGACGGACGGGTGGCGGCCGCCGACGGGACCAGCCGCTGGATCACCGGCGTCGAGGCGCGCGCCGACGGCCACCGGTTGCGGGCCGAGTGCGACACCGTGCTGGTCGGTGTCGGAACCGTGCTGACCGACGACCCGCAGCTGACGGCACGGGATCCCGACGGCTCGGCACTCCCCCGCCAGCCGCTGCGCGTCGTCGCCGACAGCCGCGGCCGTACGCCCGCGACGGCACGCGTTCGCGAGGGACCGAGCCCGTGCTGGGTGGCGACGGGTGCCGAGGTGGGCGCCGACGCCGCCGGCCGGATCGATCTCGGCGCCCTGCTGGTCGCACTGTTCGCCCGCGACCGCCGACACGTGCTGCTCGAGGGTGGCCCCACGCTCGCGGCCGCGATGCTCGCTGCCGGCACGATCGACCGGGTCATCGGCTACGTGGCGCCTGCCCTCCTCGGCTCTGGCACGGCGGCTGTCGCCGACCTGGGCATCGGCACGCTGGCCGACGCCGTCCGCCTCACGCTCACCGACGTCACCCGCCTCGGCACCGACGTCCGCCTGACCCTGGAGACCACATCGTGACCGGTCCGCGCACTCCCCTGCCCGAGCCCCACCGGGTCTCCGCCGCTGCGATGTGGTCGGCCTACGTCGCCGCGCACCCCGAGCACGAGGGCGACCTGCCGCCGGTCGAGGCGTTCGGTGACTCGGTCGAGCTCGCCGACGAGCTGTTGGCGCTGGTGCTGGCGGGGACGAAGCGCGCCACCGCCGGGTTCGTCGCGGAGTACACCCAGGCCGGTGACCCGCTGCCGGTGGCGGGCGACCACTGGGTGGTCACGGACGGGACAGGACAGGCCCAGGCAGTGCTGCGCTCGATCGACAACCGGGTCGGCCGGCTGGACAGCGTCGACGACGCGTTTGCCCGCGACGAGGGCGAGGGCGACAAGAGCCGGGACTGGTGGGTGGACGCGCACCTGCGGTTCGTCAGCAGGCGCAGCGCGGCGCTCGGGCTACCCGACGAGGGGCCGGCGACCACGATGGTGTTCGAGCGGTTCACGGTGGTGTGGCCGCCGGACGTCTCGGATGGCGGATGACGTATTTGCCCTGTTTTGTCCGCATGTCGTAGACCGGGTGTCACATATCGGAATCTCCTCCGAATAGTGGAGCCGTGCCCATGCCGCCGACCGGTGTCCTCGACAAGGTGATGGCGATCCTCGAGTCGTTCCCGGACGGGTCGGCCCGACTGGAGCCGCGCGACGTCGCCGCTCGGCTCGAGATCAGCACGCCGACCGCGTACCGGTTGATGAAGGGCATGGCCGGTCACGGGCTGCTCGAGCGCGATGCGGCCGGGTACCGGCTCGGTGTCGCGCTGCTGCACCTCGGCGCCAGGGTCGCCGACGGGCTGGACGTGCGGCAGGTGGCCCGACCGCACATGCAGCGCCTGCGCGACAGCACCTCGGAGAATGCCGAGCTGCACCAGCGGCACGGCGCCACCCGGGTACCCATCGAGGTGCTGACGAGTCCGTTGGCGCTGCGCCCGATCGGTCAGCTGGGCGTACCACTCCCGCTGCACGTGGGAGCGAGCGCGAGCGTCCTGCTCGCCTGGCTCGACCCGGACGAGAGTGCGGAGCTCGCGCGGACCAGTCATGCCCGCAGCACCGCCGACGAGGAGTTCGACGTGTCCCGCTTCGCGCGGCGTCTCGACCTGGTGCGTCAGCAGGGCTGGGCGGCCAGCGACGGCGAGCGCGAGGCGGGCCTGGCCTCGGTGGCCGCACCGGTACGCGACGGCACGGGCGCCGTGGTGGCCGCGATGGTCGTCTCCGGTCCCGCCGCCCGACTACGCCCGTCGGCCACCCGCCGGGCCGTGGTCGCCGCCACCACCCACGCCGCGGACGGGGTCTCGCACGATCTCGGCCACGCCGAACGCTCGAACCAGGGGGAGCTATGACCGACTCGACAGCAGCACGATCCGGCCCGTTGCAGGGCATCAAGGTCCTCGACGTCGCCACCGTGTACGCCGGGCCGTTCGCGGCCGCGCTGCTCGGCGACCTCGGGGCGGACGTGGTCAAGGTCGAGATGCCCGGCAGCGGCGACCCGCTGCGCGGCCTCGAGCCCTTCGACGGTCGCGAGTCGCTGACCTGGGCCGTCGCCGCGCGCAACAAGCGGGGCGTCACCCTCGACCTCCGCAGCGACGAGGGGCAGGACATCTTCTGCCGGCTGCTCGCGCAGCGCGACGTGATGATTGAGAACTTCCGGCCCGGCACCCTGCAGCGCTGGGGACTCGGCACCGACCGCCTGCGAGCCGCCAACCCACGGCTGATCGTGGTCCGGGTGAGCGGCTTCGGCCAGACCGGCCCCTACCGCGACCGCGCCGGATTCGGGACGCCGGCCACCGCGTTCAGTGGGTACGCCTACATCAGCGGCTACCCCGATCAGCCGCCGGTGCTGCCCCCGATGTCCCTGGCCGACTACACGACCGGGCTGTACGCCGCGCTGGGTGCCGTCGGCGCCCTGTACCACCGAGACGCCGCGGACGGACCGGCGCAGGAGATCGACGTCGCGCTCTACGAGTCGATGTTCCGGATGCTCGAGGGTGTCGTCACCGAGTACGACCGGCTCGGCCGGGTGCGGGAACGTTCGGGCAACCGGCTCTCGGCGTCGGTGCCGGCCGGCATGTTCCAGTCCGCTGACGGGGCGTGGCTCGTCCTGACCACCAGCACCGACCGGACGTTCGGTCGGCTCACGAAGGCGATGGGCCGGCCGGACCTGATCGCGGACCCGCGGTTCGCGACCAACCGCGACCGCGTCGAGCACCGCGACGAGGTGGACCAGATCGTGGCCGGGTGGTTCGCCTCCCGCACGTCCCGGCAGATCCAGGACGAGTGCAACGCGCATGGCGTGCCGGTGTCGCCGGTCAACACCATCGCCGACATCTTCACCGACCCGCAGTACGCCGCCCGCGACATGGTCGTCGAGGTCGACCACCCCAAGCTCGGCGCCCTGCGGATGCCGGGCGTCGTCCCGAAGTTCAGCGAGACTCCCGGCGCCGTTCGCAGTGCCGGACCTGGACTGGGCGAGCACAACGCCGAGGTGTTCGCCGAGATCGGGCTCGGCGGCGAGGACCTTGCCCGGTTGTCCGAGAGAGGAGTCATCTGATGGCCCCGGACCACACCCCGGACCACACCCCGGACCACACCCCGGACCACACCGCGGACCACACCCCGGACCACAGCGCGGAGCGTGACCTGGTCGAGGCCTATGTCGGGACACGGTCGCCGTTGCCGTTCGACCTCCCCGCTGCCGTCCGGGTCAACGAGGTCGGACCGCGAGACGGGTTCCAGCTCGAACGCGCCGTCATCCCCACCGAGCAGAAGGTCGGGATCGTCGACGCGCTGTCGCTGACCGGGGTGCCCGGGGTGCAGGTGACGTCGTTCGTGCGTCCCGACGCGGTGCCGCAGCTGAGTGACGCCGACGAGGTGATGCGGCGCATCCGTCGGGCGGACGGGGTGACGTACTCGGTGCTGGTGCCCAACCTGCGGGGCGCGCAGCGCGCGAGCGAGCACGGCGCCGACGTCTGGGAGACCATGCTGTCGGTCAGCGACTCGCACAGCCGGGCGAACGCCAACCGCAACACCGCGGACGCGTTGGCCGGCATGGCCGACGTGGTGGCTGCCGCCCGGGACGCGGGGGTCGAGGTCGTCGGAGGCATGGCGACGGCACTCGGCTGTCCGTTCGAGGGTCGGATCGGCTACGACCGGGTCGCCTGGGTCGTGGACACCTACCGGGGGTGGGGGGTGCGGCGGGTCGCGGTCGCCGACACCGTCGGGGTGGCCGACCCGGCGTACGTCCACGCGATGTCGGCCCGGCTGATCGCCGACTTCCCCGACGTCGAGTTCGGCCTGCACCTGCACGACACCCGCGGGCTCGGCATGGCCAACGTGCTGGCCGGGCTCGCCGCCGGCATCACCAGTTTCGACTCGTCCGTCGGCGGGCTGGGCGGGTGCCCGTTCGCGCCCGGCGCCACCGGCAACATCGCCACCGAGGACCTCGTCCACCTCCTCGCCCTGCTCGGCGTCGAGACCGGCGTCGACCTCTCGGCCGTGCTGGCGATCTCCCGGGACCTGGTCGCGCGGGTCGTCGACCATCCGCTGGAGAGCTCGCTGCACCGGGCCGGACCGTCCTGGGACCTGCACCCGTCCCCGGCCGGTCAGGAACTCCAGCGGTCATGAGCCCGCCCAGTCATGCGCTGTCGACCGACAGCGGAGAGGAGCACCTCAGATGATGTCCTCGAGCAAGCAGACCAGCAGCCGGCGCGTCGCCGCCGTGGTGGTGGCCGTGGCGGCGACCGCCGCGGCCGGCTGCGGCGCCTTCGACACCGGGGACGCGGCGGTCGGTGACGACTATCCCAGCGAGCCGGTCAACCTGACCGCGCCCGCAGAGCCGGGCTCCGGCTGGGACACCACCGCCCGTGCGCTGGCAGAGGCGTTGCAGAAGGAGGACCTGGCCGACAGTCCGCTGCCGGTGCAGAACCGCGTCGGTGCCACGGGTTGCGTGTGGCTGAACGAGATGGTCAACGACTACGAGGGTGCGAGCGACCAGATCGCGATCACGTCGACGCCGATCATGTCCAACCACCTGCGCGGTGACTGCGAGCCCACCTACGAGGACGTCACGATGATCGCCAGCATCATCGTCGAGAACTACGTGGTCGTGGTGCCGGCGGACTCCGAGTACGAGACGGCCGACGACCTGTTGACCGCCATCAAGGAGGATCCCGAGTCGGTTCCGGTCGCGGGCTCCGGCGACGACCAACTGCCGTTCGCGCTGCTTGTGCGGGAGGCCGGCGGGGATCCCTCCCAGGTCAACTTCATCCAGTACGAGGGCGGCGGCGAGGAGATCACCGCACTGCTGAACGGCGACGTCGTGGCAGCCGTGGCGGGCGTCAGCGAGTTCCGCAGCCAGCTCGAGTCCGGAGACCTGGTCGGTCTCAGCGTGCTGCGTGAGGAGCCGCTCGAGCCGCCCCTGGACGACATCCCGACCGCTCCTGAGCAGGGCTACGACGTGACGCTGGCCAACTGGCGCGGTGTCTACGGGCCGCCGGACATGCCCGACGCTGCCGTGGAGTACTGGCAGGACACGCTGGAGGAGGTCCTCGACACGCCGACCTGGCAGGAGCTCGCCGATCGCAACCAGTGGGAACCGCTCTTCCTGAAGGGCGACGAGCTGGACGCGTACCTGGAGAAGGCGAACGACGAGATCGAGCAGGGCCTCAAGGACACCGGCGGTCTCGCGTGACCACCAGCGCCCCTGCCGGGAGGTGGGAGGCGATGCGAGGGCGCGCGGGGTCGCGGGACGTCGTCGGCGGTGCGGTCTTCGCCGTGTTCGGCGTGGTCTGCATGGTCTCCGCGCTGCAGATCCGGCCCGACCCGTCGGCGGCGTCGGTGCTCGGCCCACGGGTCGCACCGCTCGTCATCGGCGGCCTCACGGTGCTCTTTGCGCTCGTCCTGGTCGGACAGGGCCTGCGAGGTCGTCCTGAGCAGTCCGCCGAGGCCGCCGAGCCCGCTGAGCCCGCTGAGCCCGCTGAGCTCACAGCCCGCGAGGCCCACGGCATCCGCCCGGTGCTGGTGACATTCGCGTTCCTCGCCGCGTACGTCGTCGCGTTCATCCCGGTCGGGTTCGTGCTCTCGACGATCGCCTTCCTCGTCGCCCTGACGACCTGGGTCGACCGGGACAAGATCCTGCGCAACGTCCTGTTCGGCGTGGGATTCGCCGTCGTGGTCTATGCCCTGTTTACCTTCGGCCTCGGCGTCCAGCTTCCGCCCGGGCTGCTGCGGGGGCTGCCGACGTGATCGACCTGCTGTCCGGGCTCGGCGGTGGCTTCGCCCTGGCGCTGTCGCCGACGGCGCTGGCGTTCGCGTTCGCGGGCGTGCTCGTCGGGACGATCGTGGGCGTGCTGCCGGGCATCGGTCCGGTCACGGCGATCGCCCTGCTCATCCCGTTGTCGTTCGGGCTGGAGCCGGTGCACGGGCTCATCCTGCTCAGCGGGATCTATTACGGCTCCATGTACGGCGGCTCCATCACCGCGACCCTGATCCGGACCCCCGGAGAGGTGGCCAGCGTCGTGACCGCGCTCGACGGCTACGAGATGGCTCGCCGCGGGCGGGCCGGGCCGGCCCTCGCGACCGCGGCCATCGGCTCGTTCGTCGCGGGGACGCTGGCCACCGCCGGTCTCATGCTGCTCTCACCGGTGCTGGTGTCACTGGCGGTGTTCTTCGGAGCGCCGGAGTACTTCCTGCTGATGCTGCTGGCGCTGATGATGGCCTCGACCATGAGCACCGGGTCACGGCTGAAGTCGATCCTGGCGGTGCTGCTCGGCCTGGCCATCGGCGTCGTGGGACTCGACCCGCAGACCGGTGCGCCCCGGCAGACGTTCGGCCTGCTGCCGCTGCAGGACGGCGTCGACTTCGCGATCTTCGCGATGGCCCTGTTCGCGGTGCCCGAAGCCATCGACAATTTGTGCCGTCGCGGTCCACGCGACCGGCCGCAGCAGATCCAGGGCTCGCTGTGGATGAGCCGGGAGGACTGGCGGCGCTCGTCGGGGCCCTACGCGCGCGGTTCCGTGCTCGGGTTCTTCATCGGCGTGCTCGGGATGGGTCCGTCGATCGCGGCCTTCACGTCGTACTCGCTGGAGAAGCGCATCTCCAAGCGCAAGGACGAGTTCGGCAAGGGAGCGATCGAGGGCGTGGCCGGCCCAGAGGCCGCGAACAACGCCGGCGTCGGCGGTGCGATGGTCCCGCTGCTCAGCCTCGGCATCCCCGGATCCGCGACGACCGCGCTGCTGCTGTTTGTCTTCATGATGTACGGACTGCAGCCGGGACCGTTGCTCTTCGAGAGCGACCCGACCCTGGTGTGGGCGATCGTGGCCAGCATGTACGTCGGCAACGTCGTGCTGCTGGTGCTGAACCTGCCGTTGGTCGGCCTGTTCGTGAAGCTGCTGTCGATCCCGACGCCACTGCTCTTCTCGGGCGTGCTCGCGTTCGTCGTGCTCGGGGCGTACGCGCTGAGCTTCAGCATCTTCGCCATGCTGCTGGTGCTGGTCTTCGGCGTGGTGGGCTACCTGATGCAGGAGTTCGACTTCCCGCTGGCGCCGGCCGTCCTCGCGCTGGTGCTCGAACCGCTGGTCGAGACGAACCTGCGGCACGCGTTGCAGATCGCCGGTGGCGACGTGAGCGTGTTCGTCCAGCGGCCCGCCTCCCTGGTACTGCTCCTCGTCTGCGTGGCCGTCGTGGTCGTCCCCACCGTGCTGAGGCTGCGCCGCACGACGCGGTCGCCGGACGTCCCCGTCGGGTCTCCCGGCTGAGTGGTCCGCGGGACCACCTGCGCCGCGAGATGCCGCGCATTGTGCGATCAGCGCCGGCGATCGCGCAATCGGCGACATCTCGGTGATCGCACCCCGGATCTCACTGCGATCTTCCGGCGAGGTGACCTTCACGGCGCGCGTACGGCCGGAAGGTCGGGTGCACGAAGCGGTGGGGCGGGGGCCGTCAGCGGCCTGTGGGCAGGACCCGGGCGGCGGCGGCGACGGTGAGTGCTGCGGCGGCGGCGATCCCGAGCACGGTGCCGGCGTTGACGATCAGGTCGTGCCAGTCCGCCTCGGGTCGTACGCCGTAGACGACCGCGAGCACGACCGAGCCGAAGGCGCCCACGCCCGCGGCCGCGAGGTGTCCGCGACGAGCGCCCGGCGACACCCCGGCCCACAGCAGCAACCCGGCGCTGACCAGGCCGGCCCACGCCAGGCAGACGGCGAAGGCGGCGACCACGTCGCTCGGTCGGTGCCACCCGGCGACGACGGTGCTGAGCCCGACCACACAGGTGGCCGCCGACGCGACAAGTACCACCACGCCGCGCGACACGCGCGGGGCGACCAACAGCACGGCCAGCAGCAACGAACAGGCCAACGTGCTGTGCCCGCTGGGCAGGGAGTTCAGATCGCCGAAGCCGACTGAGGGGCGGTCGAGCAGCCACTCCTTGGCGACCTGGGTGGTGATGTTCGCCCCCGCTACCAGCACGACCGCGGCCACGGCGTCACCAACGCGCCCGCGGACCAGGGCGAGCACCACGCAGCCGATCAGCACCACGACGGCGACCCCGATGGTGAGGTCGCTCAGCGCGGTGGCGATCGGCTCGCTCAGCCCATCGCCCCCGTTGACCCGGGCCAGAGCAGCCTGGTCCAGCCGCTGCCCGTCCCGGGTACGCACGAAGACCAGGTAGCAGCCGACCGCGACCAGCGCACCGCACAGCACGGCCGCAGCCGCGGCCGCGGCGCCGCGGCGGACGGCCGCGGGCGGCGCGCCGGTCGTGGTCACGAGCCGATCGGTCACCTGGAGCTCCCGGGGGTGAGGTGGAGACCGACAGCATGGCCGACGATCCTGTGACGAGCCTGAGGTTCAGCGCCCGCCGGCCGCCCGCACCGCCTCGTCGACCGCCTCCCGGGTTGCTCCCAGCGCCTCCGACACCTCCCACGCAGTCGCGGCCGCCCGGGCGCCGAACTCTGCCGCGCGGGCATCGTCCATCCGTACCTCGGGCACCGACACACCCAGGGCACCGATCACCGTCCCGGACTGCCCGAACAGCGGTGCGGCGACGGCGCTGATGCCGGGGGTGCGCTCCGAGCGGGAGCGCGACCACCCCTGCGCGCGCGCCTGCGCCAGCTGATGCCGCAGCTGCTCGGGGTCGGTCACGGTGCGCTCGGTGACGGCGTCGATGCCGCGCTGCAGCCACTCCTCCTGGGCCGGCAGCGGCAGCACCGACAGGATCGCCTTGCCGGGCGCCCCGTGCGGCAGCGGGATCGGGACCCCGATGTCGGTGTACGTACGCCGCAGCTCGTGGTGGCTCTCGACCTGGTCGACGACCACCCGCTCGCCGGTCGGCAGCAGCTCGTGCAGGCCAACGGTCTCGTCGATCTCGTCGCGCAGCGACACCATGAACGGCAGTGCGGTGTCGCGCAATGTCGTGGCCACCGCCCCGCTGCGCACCAGCTGCACCAGCAGCGGTCCCAGCCCGTAGCGGCGGGCGCTGGTCTGGCGGATCAGCCGGTTGTCGACCATGGCGACCAGCAGCCGGTGCGTGGTCGAGGTCGACAGCCCGGTCATCCGGGCGATCTCGGAGCTGCCGAGGTCGGGCCGGCGGGCATCGAAGCAGCGCAGGATCGCCACCGCCCGGTCGATGGACTGCACGCCGCTGCGCGCGGGCGACCGGGTCGCGGGCTCCGACGTCACAGCAGCAGTCTGCACCGGTTCGGAGGGTTTCATCCCTTGACCTCCTCGGACTTCTCCGCGTAATGTTCCCGCATTACGGCACTCTATCCCGCATTACGGGAAGGATACCAGCGCATGCGGCCACTGGACGGCTTCCGCGTCCTCGACCTCACCCGGTTCCTGTCCGGTCCTTACTGCACGATGGTGCTCGCCGAGCTGGGCGCCGACGTGATCAAGGTCGAGCAGCCGGTGACCGGCGACGACTCGCGCCGGCTCGCGCCCAAGGTCGAGGGCGAGAGCTACCCGTTCGCGATGCCCAACCGCAGCAAGCGGTCGATCTCGCTGGACCTCAAGACCGCCCGCGGCCGCGAGCTGTTCCTCGAGCTGGCCCGCGAGGCCGACCTGGTGATGGAGAACTTCCGCCCCGGGGTCGCCCGCCGGCTCGGCATCGACTACGACGGCGTCCGCGCGGTGCGCCCCGACATCCTCTACTGCTCGATCAGCGGCTTCGGCCAGACCGGTCCGTACCGCGACCGGCCGGGCTTCGACATCATGGCGCAGGGCATGGGCGGCTTCCTGCGGATGACCGGCGAGCCCGGCGGACGGCCGGCCAAGGTCGGGATCGCGATCAACGACATCGCCGCCGGCGCCACGGCCATCTACTCGGTCCTCGGGGCCCAGATGGTGCGCCAGCAGACCGGCCAGGGCCAGTACATGGACATCTCCCTGGTCGACGCCGGCCTGGCCTGGACGGTCTGGGAGTCCGGCGCCTACTTCGGCGCCGGCGAGGTCCCACAGCCCACTGGCACCCGGCACCGCCGCTCGACGCCGTACGCCGCCTTCCGCACCAGCGACGGCTACGTCACGATCGGCGCCGCCAACGACCGGCTCTGGGCGCGGCTGATCGCCGACGTGCTCGAGCGGCCCGAGTGGGCGACCGACGACCGGTACGCGACCCTTCCCGATCGGATGGCGCACATCGACGAGCTCGAGGCCGACATCGAGGCGGTCACGACCACCCGCACCACCGAGGACTGGATCGAGCGGCTGGACAAGGCCGGAGTGCCCGGCGGTCCCGTCCTCACCTACGACCAGACGCTCACCGACCCGCACGTGCTGTCCCGGGACATGATCGTCGAGCTCGAGCACCCGGTGATCGGGCCCGATGCGCACCATCGGACCGCCCACGAAGTTCTCCGACCTCGACACCTCGGTACGCGGCCCGGCCCCTTGGCTGGGCCAGCACACCGCCGAGGTGCTGCGCGAGGCCGGCGTCGCGGACGCCGAGATCGAGCAGCTGTTCACCGAGGGCGTGCTCTACGACGCGCACCCGGAGCTGCACACCAAGGACCGCACCGACGACCGCACCGACATGGAAGCGAGCTGACGCCGTGTCCGACCACCTGGTGATCGAGCGCGACGGGGCAGTCGCCACCGTCGTGTTCAACCGGCCCGAGAGCCGCAACGCGATCTCGCTGGAGATGTACCAGTCCCTGCCCGAGCTGATGCGCGGCCTCGACGCTGACGACAGCGTGGCCGTCATCGTGCTTCGCGGTGCCGGCGAGAAGGCCTTCGCGGCCGGCGCGGACATCAGCGAGTTCGAGCGGGTCCGCGGCGACGCGACCAGCGCCCGCAGCTACAACCAGTTCGTCTCCGAGGCCGAGTTCGCCGTCGAGCGGATGGTCAAGCCGACCATCGCGATGGTGCACGGGTTCTGCATCGGCGGCGGTTGCGGGATCGCCCTGGCCGCCGACCTGCGCTTCGCCGACAGCAACGCCCGGTTCGCGATCACGCCGAGCAAGCTGGGGCTGGTCTACAGCCTCGACTCCACCAAGCGGCTGGTCGACCTGGTCGGTCCCTCCCGGGCCAAGTGGGTGCTGATGTCCGGCCAGCAGATGGACGCGCCCACCGCGCTGCGTCTGGGACTGGCCGACGAGGTCGTCGCACCCGACGAGCTCGAGACGATGACGTACGACTTCGCCCGGCTGCTCACCACCAGGGCCCAGTACAGCGTCCGGGGGGCCAAGGAGATCGTGGCGCGGATCCAGGCGGGCCAGGTGCAGGACGACGACGAGACCACCCGGTTGCGGAACAGCTCGTTCGACACCGCCGACTACGCCGAAGGCGTCCGCGCGTTCCTGGAGAAGCGTTCGCCCCGCTTCGGTCAGCCCAGCGGTCAGCCCAGCGGTCAGCCCAGCGGTCAGCCCAGCGGTCAGCCCAGCGAGCGGCCCAGTGAGCAGCGCTGAGCGATGACCACCGCACCGTGGACCAGCGCCGACCGGGAAGCGGTCGTCGAACGCGCGCGCTCCGCAGCCGCCGAGGCGACGCCCGACTTCGGCCGGTTCTTCCTGGCGCGGTTCCTCGACCTGTCGATCAGCTATGACGACGAGGCTCGTGAGTGCACCGTGCTGCTGCCCTTCGCCGCCCACCTCACCAACCCACAGGGCTCGGTGCACGGCGGGGTGCTCGCCACCGCGATGGACGTCTCGATGGGCCACCTGTGCCACCGGTTCCTGTCCACCGCGGTCACGCTCGAGATGCAGGTGCGGTTCTTCCGTCCGCTGACCGGCGACGGCCGCTGCACCGGTCGGCTGCTCCGCGCCGGCCGTCGGATCGTGCACCTCGAGTCCCGTCTCACCGATGAGTCCCAGCGCCCGGTGGCGGCCGCGACCGCCACCTGGCACCGCCTCGACCCGGTGGCCGACGCCACCGGTTGACCACCCAGCCGCCGCAGCACGACCGAGGAGAGATCATGCGCAGCGCAGTCCGCAAGGCCCTCGCCACCACCGCCGTGGCCGTCCTGACCGCCTCCCTGGCGGCGTGCTCGGAGGGTGCGTCGAGCAGCGCCGGCTCCGACTACCCGTCGGACACGCTGGAGTGGACCATCGCGTTCGGTCCGGGCGGGGGCAACGACATCATGGCGAGGACCATGGTGGACATCCTCGAGTCCGAGGAGCTCTACCCCGAGGACATCGTCGTGGAGAACCTCGACGGCGGCAGCGGCGCCCAGGGGTGGGGCAAGGTCTACAGCAACGCCGGGTCCGGCTACAGCATCTCCACCACCTCGGGCTCGTTCATCACCACGCCGCTGCAGGCCGACACCGGCTGGACGTACGAGGACTTCACGCCGGTCGGCCTGTTCGCCAACGACGACGCGCTGTTCCTGGTGCCGGGCGACGGCGACATCCAGACCTGGGACGACTGGGTCGCGTACGCCAAGGAGAACAGCCCGGTCGCGGTCGGCGGCATCGGCGTCGTCAACGTCGACTTCATCCTGCACGCGCTGCTCGCCGAGCAGGAGGGCTACGAGATCAAGTACGTCCCGTACAACGAGGAGGGCCAGGTCCAGACCTCGATGCTGTCCGGAGCCATCGACGCGATGGTGTCCAACCCGGGCTCGATCATGGGCCAGGTCGACTCCGGCGACATGCAGCCGCTGCTGTTCACCGGTGCCGAGCAGCTGCCCGGCTACGAGGACATCCCCACCGCGGAGTCGCTCGGGTTCGGCGACCTCCCCTCGATGCCTCGCGGACTGATCCTGCCCCCTGATGCGCCGGAGGAGGCGCAGGAGTGGTGGATCGAGACCATGAAGGAGGTCGTCGAGACCGACGAGTGGCAGCAGTACCTCGAGGACAACTACCTGGTCGAGGACGTGCGCTGGGGCGACGACTTCCAGGACTACCTGGGCGAGACCCAGGACGACTTCGAGAAGACGCTCACTGAGCAGGGCGCGCTGTGACGACGGTCCAGGCTCCGAGCGCGGGCACGGCCGGGACATCCGGGACGTGGCGGCCGACGGTGCGGACCGCGTTCTTCGCGGTGCTGCTGGTGATCTTCGGCTTCTACACCGAGATGGCCTTCGAGCTCGACTGGGACACCGTGGCCGGCCGGATCGGTCCCGGCTTCTTCCCCCGCATCATCGGCCTGCTCGGCCTGTTGCTCACCGCGGTCGCGCTCGTCGGCAGCGTGCGCGGAGGGCAGGTCGCGGACCAGGGGATGCTCGCGGGAGACGACGAGGAGATGGGCGAGGGCGACCTCGGCAAGCACCCGGTCGCGCTGCTGATCGCCGTGCTGGGCGCGGCGGCCTACGTGTTCCTGCTGACCGTGCTCGGCGCGGTCGTGGCCTCCGCGGGGTTCCTTGCGGGAGTGCTGTGGTGGCTCAACCCGCGTCGCCACGTCACCAACGCGCTGGTCAGCGTGCTGCTGCCGATCGGCATGTACCTGCTGTTCCAGACCCTGCTCAACGCCGGGCTACCGGTCGGCGTGCTCGGCCTGATGCCGGCCTGACGGCGGCTTGAAGGCGGCTTGACGGCGCCTTGACGGCGGCTTGAAGGCGGAAAGGACTGCTCGTGGACGTGTTCAACGACTTCGGTCAGGGGATCGCGGCCGTGATGTCCGTGCAGACGCTGCTGCTGCTCGGTGCCGGCGTGCTGCTCGGCATGATCATCGGCGTCATGCCGGGCCTCGGTCCGTCGGCGGGCATCGCGATCCTGCTCCCGATCACCCTCGGGCTCGATCCCACGGCCGGCATCGTGATGCTCGCGGCGGTCTACTACGGGGCGATGTACGGCGGCACCATCACCTCCGTCCTCATCAACACCCCGGGTGAGTCGGCCACCGTGGCCAGCACGTTCGACGGCTATCCGATGGCCAAGAAGGGCAGGGCCGGCGCCGCACTGGTGATCGCTGCGGTCGCCTCGTTCGTGGCGGGCACGATCGGCGCCGTCCTGATCAGCATCGCCGCACCCGTGACCGCGGGCTTCGCCAAGACCTTCGGTCCGCCGGAGATCTTCCTGGTCGTGCTGCTCGGCCTGCTCACGCTGCTGGTCGTCGTCGACAAGCACCGGATGCTCGGTGCGCTCTCGGCACTGATCGGCTTCGGCCTGGCGACGGTGGGTATCGACATCGGTGGCGGACAGCAGCGCTACACGTTCGGCTCACCGGAGCTGATCGGCGGCGTGGACTTCATCCCGGTGGCGATCGGGGTCTTCGGCATCGGCGAGATCCTGCACACGCTGTGGCGGGGCGGCCACCTCGAGCGGCTCGACTACTTCTCGGTTGCCCGCAAGGGCAGTGGGTTCTGGCCGGACAAGCAGGAGCGGCGCGAGTCGCGCAACCCGATCCTGCGTGGGTCTTTCCTCGGTTTCGCCGTCGGCGCCACGCCCGGTGCCGGCGCGACCGTGGCCTCGCTGATGTCGTACAACGTGGAGAAGTCGATCTCGAAGTCGCCGGAGAAGTTCGGCAAGGGCGCCGTCGCGGGGCTGGCGGGACCGGAGGCGGCCAACAACGCCGCTACCGCGGGCGCGATGGTGCCGCTGCTCACGCTGGGCATCCCGAGCTCGGCGGCGGGCGCCGTGCTGCTCGGCGGGTTCCTGATGTGGGGCCTGCAGCCGGGACCGCTGCTGATGGAGCAGAACCCCGACTTCGCCTGGGGCCTGATCGCGAGCATGTACCTCGGCAACGTGATGCTGCTGCTGATCAACATCTTCTGCATCCCGGCGTTCGCGAGCGTCGCGCGGGTCCCGTTCCGGGTGCTGGCCCCGATCGTGATCGTGCTGTGCACGCTCGGCACGTACACGATCAACGACAGCATCATCGAGGTCGAGATCATGCTGGCCTGCGGTGTGCTCGGCTTCTTCATGCGCCGCTTCGGCCTGTCACCCGCCGCCCTGGTGATCGCGCTGGTGCTCGGTCCCCTCGCCGAGGAGAGCCTGCGGCAGTCGCTGATCATCTCCGACGGTTCCTTCGACATCTTCGTCGAGCGCGGCACCTCGGTCGGCCTGCTGTGCGCGATCGCCGTCCTGGTGGCCGTCCCGGTCGTGATGGGACCGATCAAGCGTCGGGCGCGGGAGCGGCTGCAGCAGGTGGGCGAGCGCCGCGCCGGCCGGGTCGAGGACAACGACCGCGACGAGACCCGGGTCTGAGCCGGGTGTCCTTCCTGCTGACGCTGGGCGCAGCCCTGGCCGGCGCGGCCATCGCCACGCTGCTCAAGCTGCCCGCCGCACCGCTGCTGGGCGCGATGGCCGGGGTGGCGGCGGTCAACCTGGCCGGTCAGACGTCGTTCGAGCTGACCGGGCCGGTCAAGTGGCTGGTCTACGTGGCGGTGGGCTGGCTGCTGGGCACCAGCGTGACCCGCGAGACCGTCGTCGGCCTCCGCAGCAGCGCACTCACGATCGTGGCCGTGGTGGTCGCCTTCCTGGTGTTCGCGCTGGCGCTCGCCTGGGTGCTGCACCGGTTCACCTCTCTCGACCTGAACACCGCGTTGCTGTCGACTGCCCCCGGCGGCATCGCCCAGATGGGTGTGCTCTCCGTCGAGGCCAAGGCGGACGTACCCGTGGTGCTGGCCATCCACGTCCTGCGGATAACGTCGGTGATCGTGCTGATGTCGTTCGGGCTGCGGCTGCTCGGAGGCCGTGGGTGAGCCGGTTGCGTTGTGCCGTCGTCGGCGGCGGCATCGTCGGCGTCGCCGTGGCCCGACGGCTGCAGCAGGTCCACGACGGCGCCCGGGTCGACGTGCTGGAGAAGGAGGACGCGCTCGCCCGGCACCAGACCGGACGCAACAGCGGCGTGGTGCACGCCGGCCTCTACTACCCCCCGGGGTCGCTGAAGGCCGTGCTGTGCCGGCGGGGAGTGGGGCTGCTGCGCGACTACTGCGCCGAGCACGCGATCCCCTATGTCGAGTGCGGCAAGGTGCTGGTGGCACTCGACGCCGAGGAGGACCGCCGGCTGGACGGCATCGAGGAACGCGCCCGCGGCAACGGGGTGCCCGGCATCCGCCGGCTCGACCCCGACGAGCTGACCGCGATCGAGCCGCATGTACGCGGGGTCGGCGCTCTGCACTCCCCCACGACCGCGATCGTCGACTTCCCGGCCGTCACCCGCAGCCTCGCAGCCGAGCTCGAGCAGGCGGGCGGTGCGGTGCGTGCCGGCGTCGAGGTCAGCGGGCTGGTCGAGCGGTCCGGTGAGGTGCGGGTGTCGTCGCCGGCGGGGCCGGTCGGCGCGTACGACCTCGTCGTCGTCTGCGCCGGCCTGCAGTCCGACCGGGTGGCACAACTGGCCGGCGACCAGGCCGACCCACGGATCGTGCCGTTCCGCGGCGAGTACCACCGGCTGGTCCCGTCCCGCCGGCACCTGGTCCATGGCCTGGTCTACCCGGTGCCCGACCCCCGCTACCCGTTCCTCGGCGTGCACCTGACCCCT
This sequence comes from uncultured Actinomycetota bacterium, assembly GCA_963785115.1. Taxonomy (GTDB): domain Bacteria; phylum Actinomycetota; class Actinomycetes; order Propionibacteriales; family Nocardioidaceae; genus JACCWP01. The sequence goes on along the minus strand of CAWATY010000004.1, from coordinate 67,266 downwards.
CGGGTCGACGGCGAGGTGCTGGTGGGACCCAACGCGGTGCTGGCACTGGCCCGGGAGGGCTATGACTGGCGGCGCGCGAGCTGGACCGACCTGCGCGAGACGCTCGGCTCCCCCGGTTTCCGCCGCTTCGCCCGCCAGCACTGGCGCACCGGCGCCCGTGAGGTCCTGGGCTCGCTGAGCACCGCGCGCTTCGTCGCCGCCGCCCGGCGCTACGTCCCCGAGCTGCGCACCGCCGACGTGGCCCCGGGCCCGGCGGGCATCCGGGCACAGGCCCTCGATGCCGACGGCTCGCTGGTCGACGACTTCCGGATCAGCCGGGTGGGCCACGTCGTGGCCGTCCGGAACGCTCCGTCGCCCGCCGCCACCTCCGCCCTCGCCATCGCCGAGCACGTGGTCGAGTCGGCGCTGGAGCGCGCCACGTGACCCGCCTGGCCCCCGGCCTGTGGTCGGTGCTCGCCACCCCGTTCGCCGGTCCCGACCGCGGCCTCGACACCGCATCGCTGACCCGGGAGGCCCGCGCGTTCGCCCGTGCCGGGGCGGTCGGCACGGTCGCCCTTGGTGTCTTCGGCGAGGCGGCCGCGCTGGCCTCCGACGAGCGCGACGAGGTCGTCCGCACGGTACGCGCCGCCGTCGACCTGCCCATCGTCGTCGGCCTCCCGGCCCGCGCCACCGCGCCGGCCGCCGAGCAGGCCCGGGCGGCGGTGGCCGCCGCCGGCGACGGGCTGGCGGCCGTGATGGTGCAGGTTCACAGCGGTGACACCGATGTCGTCACGGCTCACCTGCACGCAGTGCACGAGGCGAGCGGTGCGGCCGTGGTCGTCCAGGACTACCCCGCCCTCACCGGCGTGCGGATCACGCCGAAGGGTCTCGCCGAGGTGGTCCGGAGCTGCCCGTTCGTGGTGGCGGTCAAGGCCGAGGCGCCGCCGACGCCGCTGGCGATCGCGCGGCTCGCGCCGCAGGTGGCGGTGCCTGTCTTCGGCGGGCTCGGCGGGCTGGCGCTCGTGGATGAGCTGGCGGCGGGCGCCGCCGGCGCGATGACCGGCTTCAGCCACCCCGAGGCGCTGTCCGGGGTGCTCGCCGCGTGGCAGCGGGGTGGTTTCGCCGCCGCGCACGCTGCCTGGTCGCCGTGGCTGCCGCTGGCCACGTTCGAGCAGCAACCGGGCATCGCGCTTGCCCTCCGCAAGCGGCTGTTGGCCCGACGCGGCATCATCGACGACCCGGCCGTGCGCGACCCGGCGTCCGGCGTTCCGGACGAGCTGGTGCCGCTGCTCGACCAGCACCTCTCCGCTGCCCCCTCCCCCGACAGACAGGAGCCGTGAATGGACACCGGACTCACCGGCCGCACCGCGGTCGTGCCAGGCGCCACCGCCGGGCTCGGCCTGGCCGTGGCCCAGTCACTTGCCGCGGAGGGCGCTCGGGTGCTCATCGCCGGCCGCCGCGGCGAGCTCGTCCGGCAACGCGCGGACGAGCTGGCCGGACTCGGCGTCGAGGCCGACCTCACCGACCCCGCCGGCGTGGACGCGGTCATCGAGGCCGCGGGCGGGCTCGGCGACGGCGTCGACGTGCTGGTGCTCAACGGCGGCGGGCCGCCACCGGGCGTCGCGACCGAGCAGGACCCCGCGTCGGTCGAGGACGCCGTCGGCCGGTTGCTGACCCCGCACGTGCGGCTGGTGTCGGCGTTCCTGCCCGGCATGCGGGAGCGCGGCTGGGGCCGGATCATCGCGGTCGGCTCGACCGGCGTGCAGCAGCCGATCCCCAACCTGGCCCTGTCGAACATCGGCCGGGCCGCGCTTGCCGGCTACCTGAAGTCGCTCGCGACCGACGTCGCCGCCGACGGCGTCACCGTCAACATGGTGCTGCCGGGCCGGATCGACACCGACCGGGTCGCCAGCCTCGACGGTTCGACCGCTGAGCGCACCGGCAAGGCCGTGGAGGAGGTCCGCCGCGAGGCCGAGTCAGCCATCCCGGTGGGCCGCTACGGCCGGCCCGACGAGTTCGCCGCCGCCGTGACGTTCCTCGCCAGCGAGGCCGCGTCGTACGTGACCGGCGAGCAGCTGCGCTGCGACGGCGGCATGGTCAAGGCCTACTGAGGTGGCTGAGCCGATCCCCGAGCCGACCCCCGAGCCGAGACTCGACCTCGCGACCATCCGGGTCGACGGCGCCGAGGTGCCCGCCGTCGTGCACGCCGACCGCGGAGTTGCCCGGGTCGACGCGCTGCTGACCGACTCGCCCCGCGACACCCTCGAGGTCATCGCCACCGGGCGTCACCCCGACCTGCGAGCGGCCGCCGCCAGTGCGGCAGCGGACGTCTTCGTCCCGGTCGATGGCGTCGAGTTCGCTGCGCCGTACCGGCGGCCGCGCAAGATCTGGGGCATCGGCCTGAACTACGTCGAGCACGCCAGCGACCTCGCCGAGCAGGTGCCGGACGAGCCCGCGTCGTTCCTCAAGGGCGACCACACGATCATCGGGCCGGGCGAACCGATCCCGGTGCCCCGGCAGAGCGTGCGCACCACCGCAGAGGCCGAGCTCGGGCTGGTCATCGGACGCGAGTGCCGCGACGTCTCCGAGGCGGACGCGCTGTCGTACGTGTTCGGCGTCGTGGCCGTCCTCGACCAGACCGCGGAGGACATCCTGGAACGCAACCCGCGCTTCCTCACCCGCTCGAAGAACTTCCCCGGGTTCTTCTCGTTCGGGCCACGGATCGTGGCGCTGGCCGACCTGCCGGACGCCGGCGACGTGCTGGCCTCCGTCGAGGTGCAGACCGTGCTCAACGGCGAGGTGCACCGGCGCAACACGATCGCGCACATGCGCTACGGCCCCGCACACCTGGTGAGCTTCCACAGCGAGGTGATGCCGCTGTTCCCCGGCGACGTGATCTCGACCGGCACCCCGGGCGCAGTGCACGTACGGGCCGGCGACACCGCCGAGTGCCGGATCCCCGGGGTGGACGTGCTGACCAACCCCGTCACCGACCAGGTCTGAGCCGGTGGGTCAGGCGCCGACCGGAGCCGGCAGCCGGGCGACCCGGTTGCGCCCGCCGCTCTTGGCCAGGTACAGCGCGGCGTCCGCGTCGCCGACCATCTCGCTGTGGTCGATCATGGAGCGTAGAGCCGTGGCCACGCCCACCGAGGCGGTGACGGTCGCGGTCGTCTCGGACACCGACACCGCCGCCACCGCGGCGCGCAACCGCTCGGCCGCCGCTGTCGCGTCGTCGGCACCGGTCTCGCGGAGCAGCACCGCGAGCTCTTCACCGCCGTAGCGGTAGGCGGTGTCGCTGGTGCGCAGCACCGAGGCGACTGCCGTCGCCACCTCGTGCAGGACGGTGTCGCCGACGAGGTGCCCGTAGTTGTCGTTCAGCTGCTTGAAGGAGTCGAGGTCGAGCATGACGAAGCTGAGCGGGCGCGAGTACCGTCGGGCGCGTTCCCACTCCGCCTCGAGGTCTGCCTCGAGCCGGCGCCGGTTGGGCAGCTGGGTGAGCGCGTCGACGTCGGCGAGCTCACGCACCGAGCTGTGCAGCCGGGCGGCCTCGAGGGCCGCAGCCGCAGTCGACAGCAACGCCTCCAGCACGGTCTCGACGTCCTCGTCGACGGGCGGGCCTGACATCTCGAGCACACCCACGACCATGCCCGCCAGCACCATCGGGTAGGCCCAGCACCCGCCGTCGCCGGCCGGGCGGGCATCGGCGGCGACCGTTGCCACCAGCGCCGGGGCGACCACGCTCGACGGCGGGACAGTGCCGTGCGGGTCGCTGCTGCGCCGGGTTGCCAGGAACAACCCGTCGACACCGCGCACCCACAGCGTCGTGGGCGCGCCGAGCAGGTCGGCGGCGGCCGCGGCCACCGTCTCCGAGACGTACCGGTTGTTCAGGCTCGCGGAGGTCTCCCGCGTCACCCGCACCACCGTCTCGAACCGGGACGCCAACAGGGTGAGTCGCCCCTCGCGGGCAGCCGCGTCCTCGCCCGCCTGCTGCAGGTCGGTGGCCAGCTCGGCGAGTGCGGCACCCACCGAGTCGAGCTCGGTCACGCCGGCGGGCTCGATGCGGGCGGTGAGGTCACCGCTGCGCAGGTCGCCGATGGTCGAGAGCAGCCGGGTCATGGGTGCCAGCACGGTGCGCCGGACGCGTCGCCCGCGATGGAAAGCCAGCGCTGCCGCAAAGGCGAGCAGCGCGAGCGTACAGACCAGCACCGCCAGAAGTGCGCGCTGTTGGGTCGCGAGCGCCGCGTCCCGATCGGCCTTCAGCACGTCGGTGCTGTCAGTCTGCGCCTCGCGGTAGCGGTCGAAGAGGTCCTTGCCCACGAGCAGGAAGTCGGTCAGCGTGCCATCCGCCCGGTCGGCTTGCGTCACCGTCATCACGGTGGCCTGCTCCGCCCATTCCTCCCACTCCTGGTGGGAGAGCAGCATGTCCACGACGTCGGCCCGGATCTCGTCCGGCACCGCCGGGCTCTGCAGCGCCACGCTGGCGGCCGCCCAGTCCCGCTGGCCCTGGGCGTACGGCTCCAGGAAGTCCATGTTGCCGGTGGCGAGCCAACCACGGACTCCCGTCTCCTGGTCGAGCATCGCGACGAAGGCGATCCGGGACTGGGCGGTGAGCTCGGTGAGCCTGACGACGCGCGGCTGGCTCAGGACGAGCAGGTAGCCCGACGACACCAGGCTGAGCACGAGCACGGCCAGCAGCGTCCACACCGTGGCCCGATGGCCGCTCTGCAGCTCCGCGACCAGCCCGCGCGGTGGCCGCGACCGCCGCTGCCACGGCCAGATCCGCACAAGAGGGGGCATCTGTCGCACGCTAGTGCCGAGCCGGGGCGCGACCGCCCCCACCGGGCCAGAAAGGCCCGAACGGCCGCGTGAACGACCCGACCGCCGCCCGGTGCCCTGCGGGACGTCGCCGTGAGAGGGTCGCCGCGTGATCGACCCGCCCGGCCGCCTGTTCGGAGTCCGGGGCACCCGGCTGCACGTCATCGAGCACGGGCACCCGTCCGCACCCGCCGTGCTGTTCGTGCACGGCGGCCCCGGCCAGGGCAGCTACGACTTCGTGCACCACCAGGCCCGACACCTCGGCACGGACGTGCGGCTGGTGGCGGTCGACCAGCGCGGCAGCCTGTTCTCCGACCCGCTGGCCGACACCGACGACCTCACCGAGACGAGCAGCGTCGACGACCTCGACGCGGTGCGGGAGCTGCTCGGGATCGAGTCCTGGGCGGTGCTCGGACACTCCTTCGGCGGACGGATCGCGCTGCGGTACGCCCTGGCGCACCCCGACCGGGTGCGCGGGCTCGCGCTGGAGAACCCGTTGCTGGACTGGACCCGCGGCGCCACCGCCCTGCTCGCCGCGGCTGTACCGGTGCTCGAGGAGACCGGCGCGTCCGAGGCGGACGAGGCCCGGGACCTGGTCGAGCACGGTGTCCCCGCGACGACGCAGGCCGTCGAGACGCAGGGCCGCCTGATGGCGGCGCTGGGGCCGCGACGACCCGAGGTCTACGTGCACCAACAGCACTGGCTCGCCGACCTGTCCGGGCTGCTGCCGTCGACCGCGCTCCCCGCCGATGTCCGCGACCGAGGGAACGCGGCCGCCGCCCGGCTGCGGGCGGACCCGCAGCTGCTCGAGCCGTTGCTGCACCGGGTGGCCGATCTGCGGGTGCCGCTGCTGCTGGTGGCGGGGCTCTACGACCCGGTCCTCGACGACGACACGATCGAGATCGTCAACGCCACGGCCGAGGAGGGCGAGGTGGTCTGGCTGGACGAGTCGGGGCACTTCTGCCACGGCGAGGAGCCGGCCGCGTACGCAGGCGTGGTCGTCGACTGGGTCCGCAGCTACTCCTGACGCGCCTCGAGCCAACGGTTGGTGGCACTCAGCTGCCGGAGCGTCCGGTCGGTCAGCTCGGTGACGTCGTCGTCGTCCAGCCGGTCACAGACCCAGTCCCAGTGCAGCGACACGTGGTCGCCGGGCTGCAGCTGACGGACGAACGCGTGCCGGTCGCGCGACCACCGGAACGTCTCGACCCGCTCGGGGCCGAGGCCCAGCGCGCGGCCGTCCCAGGTCAGCGGCCGGCACCCGACGGTGGCGGTCTCGTCGTGCACCGCCTTGACGGTGCCCCACCGCACCCGGCAGCTGTCCAGCACCGACCGCGGCACGTCGCTGGCCGAGCCCAGCATCCCCACCCACGGGTAGACGACGAACACGTGGAACGCGTGGCCGGGGCCGGTGGTCGCCACCTCGGGAGCCTCGGCCAGCCGCTCGCGGACGCCGGGCTGGTCACCGAAGCTGTGCAGGACCGCCGCGGTGAAGGCGTCGGTGTCGACGTGGTCCAGCAGATTGCCGCCGCGCCAGTACGCCGCCACCACCTGCGCGTCCAGCGCATCGTCGACCCCGGCGGTGGTGGCGAGCAGTCGCAGGTACGGCCAGGCGCCGTCGAACTGCGGTGCCCGCTCCCTCAGCGCCGGGTCGCTGACGCCAGATGCGCCACCCGCCAGCAGCACCTCGGCGCCGGGCGGCCCGCAGTGCCCGAGGTCGTTCGGCGGAAAGGCGTACCGCGCGAACAACGCCTCGCCGGAGGTGGTGAGCACTCAGCAGATCCGCGGCAGCTGCTCACCGAGCGGCAGGTCGACGACGCGGGTGCCGCCGAGCCCGGTGCGGGTGACGACCATGCCCGGGTGCGCCTCGACGCAGCTGCCGATCGCCACCGCGCCCTTGCCGTGCTCGTGCGCGCGCATCGCCTCGAGCACCGCATCGGCGTCGTCGGGGGCGACGAACGCCACCAGCTTGCCCTCGTTGGCGACGTAGAGCGGGTCGAGCCCGAGCAGCCCGCAGGCGTCGAGCACCGGTTGCGGGATCGGCAGGTCACGCTCGACCAGCTCGATCCCCACCCCCGCGCTGCGGGCGATCTCGTTGAGGGACGCCGCGACGCCGCCCCGGGTGGGGTCGCGCAGCACGTGCACGTCGCCGCCGGAGGCCAGCATCGCGCCCACCAGCCCGTCCAGCGGCGCGCTGTCGCTCTCGACGGTCGTGCCGAACTGCAGGCCCTCCCGACAGCTCATCACCGCGACACCGTGCACCCCGATGTCCCCGCTGACGATGACCACGTCGCCCGGACGGGCCCGGGTGGGACCGATGTCGACGCCGTCGGGGACGATCCCGATCCCAGCGGTGTTGACGAAGACGCCGTCGCCCGATCCCGCGTCGACGACCTTCGTGTCGCCGGTGACCAGCCGGACGCCGGCCACGGCGGCCGCGTGCCCGATCGCCTCCGCGACCCGGCCGATCTCGCCAGCGCGGTCCCCTCCTCCAGGATGAAGGCGGTGGACATGGCCAGTGGCCGTGCCCCCGACATCGCGAGGTCGTTGACGGTGCCGTTGACGGCCAGGTCGCCGATCGAGCCGCCGGGGAAGAACAGCGGCTTCACCACGTACGAGTCGGTCGAGAACGCCAGCCGGCCCGCGGGTACCTCCACCACCGCCGAGTCGCCCATCCCGGCGTCGGCCGCCGCACCATACGCCGGCAGGAACAGGTGCTCGACCAGCTCGCCCGACATCGCGCCGCCGCCGCCGTGCCCCATCTGGATCGTCGGGGAGTCGCGCAGCGGCGCCGGACAGACCCAGCCGTCGAAGTCGAGCGGGGCGGCCTGCTCGGTCATGTCGACGCCCCCACCGGCTCGGAGTGCGTGGACGGTGACGACAGCCGGCGGTAGAGGTAGTAGGCCGCGCAGGCGCCCTCGGACGAGACCATGGTGGCGCCGAGCGGGTTGCGCGGCGTGCACTCCTTGCCGAACGCCGCGCACTCGTGCGGCTTGATGAGGCCCTGCAGCACCTCGCCGGAGCGGCAGATCGCGGACTCGTCGGTGTGGATGCTGCCGACGTCGAAGCGGGCCTCGGCGTCCCACTCGCGGTAGGTGTCGGAGAGCCGCCACCCGCTGCCGGGGATCATCCCGATCCCGCGCCACGCACGGTCGGTGACCTCGAAGACGTCCTCGAGCATCGCGCGCGCCGCCGGGTTGCCGGCCGCCTGCACCGCGCGGGGATAGGCGTTCTCCAGCTCGTGCCGCCCGGACTCCAGCTGCAGCACGGTCTTGCGGATGCCCTCGAGAATGTCCAGCGGCTCGAACCCGGTGACGACGATCGGCACCTCGTACTTCTCGGTCAGCGGCGGGTACTCCTGGGTCCCCATCACGCTGCACACGTGCCCGGCGGCCAGGAACGCCTGGACCCGGCAGGTGGGCGACTCCATGATCGCCGCGACGGCAGGCGGCACCAGGACGTGCGACACCAGCAGCGAGAAGTTGGGCACCCCCAGCTTCTTTGCCTGGTAGACGGTCATCGCGTTCGCCGGCGCCGTGGTCTCGAAACCGATGCCGAAGAACACGACCTGCCGGTCCGGGTTCTCGCGGGCGATGGTCAGCGCGTCCAGTGGCGAGTAGACGACCCGTACGTCGCCGCCGGCGCTCTTGACCCGGAACAGGTCCTCGCTGCTGCCCGGCACCCGGAGCATGTCGCCGAAGGAGCAGAAGATCACGTCCGGCCGCTGCGCGATGGCCAGCGCCTTGTCGATGACCTCGAGCGGCGTCACACACACGGGACAGCCGGGGCCGTGGATCATCTCGATGCCGCTCGGCAGCAGCTGGTCGATACCGTGCCGGATGATCGAGTGGGTCTGCCCGCCGCAGACCTCCATGATCGCCCACTGCCCGGTCGTGGCCGCGTGGATCTGGTCGAGCAGCCGCTTGGCCAGGTCGGGGTTGCTGAACTCGTCCAGGTACTTCATCGCTGGCCTCCTCGGCTGTCGGGAACCTCCACGCCGGCCTGGCGGGCGGCGATGGCGACCTGGTCGCCGAACTCCTCCTCCAGGATCCCCATGGTTTCGAACTCCGCGAGCGTCTTCAGCGCTGACTCCTCGTCGAGCCGCTGGATCGCGAAGCCCACGTGCACGATCACGTAGTCGCCGGTCTGCACGTCGGGGATGTACTCGCAGCACACGTCCTTGCGCACCCCCCCGAAGTCCACCTCGGCCATCAGCGTGTCGTCGCGCGACGTCAGCGCGTCGACCCGCCCCGGTACCGCAAGGCACATGTCGTTTCCTCTCGTCTTGTCCGGTCAGCCTTGTGCCGCCACCAACAGCTGCCCCAGCGCGATGCCCCCGTCGTTGGCGGGGACCTGCTCCGGGCTCAGCACGGTGAAGTCGTCGTCGGTCAGCCGCCGGCGCACCGCCGACAGCAGCAGCGCGTTGGCGAAGACGCCGCCACCCAGCACGACCGTGCCGAGCCCGGTGTCGGCACGCACCCGGTCGGCCAGGGCGTGCACCAGCGCACAGACGCCGGCGTGGAAGCGGGCGGCGATGACCGAAGCCTCCACCCCAGCCCGCCGGTCGGCCACGACCGCGCGGACCACCGGCCCCGGGTCGGCCACGAGCGGCTCGCCGTCATGGGCCACCAGGCCGAACGCGTACGCGCCGACCTCGCCGACGCCCCGGGCGAGCCCCTCGAGCTCGATCGCGGCCTCGGCCTCGTAGTCGACCTCGTGCCGGACGTCGCTGAGCGACGCGACGGCATCGAACAGCCGGCCCATGCTCGAGGTCGGCACGGTGCCGAACCCGCTGGCCAGCTGGTGGGTGAGCACGCCGCGCTCCGCCTCCGGGCATGCCCGCACCGCCGGGAGATCGGCGTCCCACGGCACGGCGGCGCTCCACAGGTGGGCGAGCGCCATCCGGTACGGGCGGTGCACGCTGGCGTCACCGCCGGGGAGCGGGACGTATCCCAGGTGCGCGGCCCGTCGGAAGCCCTTGTAGTCGGCCACCAGCACCTCGCCGCCCCACACCGCGCCGTCGGTGCCGTAGCCGGTGCCGTCGAACGCGACGCCGATGACGGGCTCGCGGCCGTCGAGGCCGTGCTCGCCCATCACCGCGGCCACGTGCGCGTGGTGGTGATGGACGGTGCGCAGCGGCCGGCCACCCGCGTGCCGGCGGGCCCAGCCGGACGAGCGGTAGCCCGGGTGCGCGTCGGCCACCAGGTGCTCGGGGGTGACGCCGACCAGTGCCTGCAGGTGGGTCGCGGAGGCCCCGAACGCCTCCAGCGTCGCCAGGTCGTCCATGTCGCCGACGTGCTGGCTGAGCCAGGCGTAGCCGCCCTCGGCGACCGCGCAGGTGTTCTTGAGGTCGGCGCCGACCGCCAGCGTCGGTGGCACGGTCACGTCCAGGGTGGGCGGGAGCGCGACCGGCAGCGGGGCGTACCCGCGTGAACGCCGCACCGGCGCCTCGCGGCCGCCGACGACCCGGCTCACCGAGTCGTCGACCGGCACGTGGATCGGCCGGTCGTGGCGCAGCCAGGCATCCACCAGTGGTGCCAGCCGGGTCTCGGCGTCGTCGTCGCGGTAGGCGATCGGCTCGCCGCCGAGGTTGCCCGACGTCATCACCAGGACCTCCGGCGCGCCGTCGTCGCCGGGCTCGAGCAGCAGCGCATGCACCGGCGTGTAGGGGAGCAGCACGCCCAGGTCGGGGTTGCGCGGGGCCACGCCGTCGGCCAGACCCTGCTCGCCCCCGCGGCGGGCCAGCAGCACCACCGGGCGGCGGGAGCCGGTGAGCAGCGCGGCCTCGGCGTCGTCGACGTCGACGTGCGTCCGGGCGGCGGCCAGGTCGCGGACCATGATCGCAAAGGGCTTGTCGCCCCGCCGCTTGCGGCGGCGCAGCTCGGCAACGGCATGCTCGTCGCGTGCGTCGCAGGCGAGGTGGTAGCCACCGAGGCCCTTGACCGCGACGACGGATCCCTTGGCGAGCAGCAGCCGCGTCGCCCGCAGCGCCACGTCGCCGCGAACCGGTTCGGCACCGTCGCGGACCAGCTCGAGCACCGGGCCGCAGTCGGGACACGCGATCGGCTGGGCGTGGAAGCGGCGGTCGGTGGGGTCGGTGTACTCCGCCCGGCACGCGTCACACATCGGGAAACCGGCCATCGTGGTCGTGGGGCGGTCGTAGGGCAGCTCGCGGATGATGCTGAACCGCGGCCCGCAGCTGGTGCAGGAGATGAACGGGTGCCGGTAGCGGCGGTCCGCCGGGTCGGCGAGCTCCCGCAGGCAGTCGTCGCAGGTGGCGACGTCAGGGCCGGCGAGCGTACGGACCCCACCGGTGAGGCTGCGGTCGGACTCGGCGATCACGAACCCGGTGCCACCGGCCACGGGCAGCTCGGTCGCGACCACTTCCTCGACAACCGCCAGCGGCGGTGCGTCGCGGGACAGTCGCCGGCCCAGCTCCGCGACATCTGCCGGGTCGCCCTCGACCTCCACGTCGACACCGTGTGGGCCGTTGGCGACCGACCCGGACAAGCCGAGGCCGGTGGCGGTCACGTAGACGAACGGACGGAAGCCGACGCCTTGCACGACGCCCGTGACGTGGAAGCGAGCCCGAGCTCGCAGGGTCGTCACGGGGCCGGCTCGGACTCGTCTGAGCGGTCCCGCGGGCGCCCCATCATCTCCAGCCCCGCCATAGCCTTCTCGGCGCCTGCCTCGTCGACGGTCTCGACCGCGAAGCCCATGTGGATGAGCACCCACTGTCCGGGGGCCGGCGCGGAGTCGAGCATGCCGATGTTGACCCGTTTGTGAGCGCCGACGACGTCGACCAGGGCCAGCTGGTCGCCGTAGCCGTCGACCATCTCGACCACCCGTCCGGGGATTCCCAGGCACATATCAGGCCTCCACCCGGTTGGCCACCAGCTCGTCGACGAGTCGGCGGACGGTGACCACGGCCTCGTCGACCGCCGCCGCGACCGGTGGCGTCAGTCCGATGCCCTCGTCGACGGCACCGGCCAGGCAGCCGACGACCAGGGTGTACGGCAGCTCGCCACCGAGCGTGCCCAGGCTGGCCAGCACGCTCACCGGGTCCATGCCGTGCGGGTCGAACCCGCCCTCGCCGAGGTCGTCGGTGCCGACGCGGAGCACCCGAAGGTCTCCCGGCTCACCCTCACCGGGCAACGCGTCGACGATCACCAGCGCCCGGTAGCCGTCGAGCAGGTCGTAGGCGAGGTGCATCCCGCGGATCCCGTAGTCGACCACCCGCACCCCTGCCGGGAGCGGTTGGCCGGCGAGACGTCTGGCGACCTCCGGGCCGAACCCGTCGTCGCGGCAGAACAGGTTGCCGATGCCAGCGACGAGAATGCCGTCACTCACCGAGCACTCTCACCCGACCCCTGGTCGTGGTCGTCGCGGCTCTTGCCCTCGCCGCGACCCGTCCCGGGTTCGTGCGTCGGTCCGGTCGACCCTTCGCCGGGCTCACCCTCCGGGGTCTCCTCGGCCGGCTGCTCGTCGGCCGGTGACGCCGTCGCACCACGCTCGGTGTCCGCCGGGTCCGGCGACTTCAGGTCGTCGTCCTCGACCGGGCCGGTCGCACCGCCGACGTTGGCGCCGTCCTTGTGCGCACCCTCCTCGTCGACCTCGCCGCTCTTCTGGCGATCGTCGTACGGGGGCACCTTCCGGTCACCGCTCTCGGGGTCGGTGGGGCCGGGGTCGCCCGGTGAGATCGTCATCGCCTGCTCCTCTCGTGCGGTCGTCGGTACACCCGCGGGTCAACCCGCCTGGTCACCGGACGGCAGGTGGGGCGCGTCGGAGTCCTTCGCACCCTTCGGGTCGACCGTCGTGTCGCTGTCCTCGTCGGAGCCGCCGGTCGGCCGGTCGGCCGGACCGCCGTCGGCTGCGTCGGACCCGGTGTCGCGTGATCCGGGTGCACCGCGCTCCTCCTGGGGCTCCTCCTCGACGTGGGCGCCAGGTTCGGTGGGGTCGTCGTTCACGTCTGTCTCCTCCAGAATGGGAAAGCCACGCCGGCTACATCCGGCGCATCTTCAGGTAGCGCCTGACGTCGGGGACCGAGCGCACCCCGACGACGACGACGGCCAACAGGACGACGGCCGCCAGCACCAGGGTGATGATGCCGAGCACTCTCACGATGAGCTCTCCTCTCGCTGGTCGGAACCTTCAGCGTCGGGAAGCGGTTCGAGCTCGTCCGGCGCGAAGTACAGGTAGCGGCCGTACCAGTCGTGGAACTCGGCTGCCGGGTCGTCCAGCATCACGACCGCGACGTGGGTCTCGCCGTCGAGGTCGACATGGACGGCGTTGACCCGGGCGGTCTGCCCCGTGAAGAACAGGTCCTGGGCGTCGGCCCGCCGCGACGGGCGCAGCCGCACCAGGCTGCCCTTGGCGACCGGCACTCCGCCGACCAGCACCGAGTCGGCCTCGGGGGTCACGTCGGCGGCGGCCTCCGCCGCCCACCAGTCGTCGCCGGTGGGCATCGACGTGCCGGCGTGCGGGTCGCGCAGGATCCCGTGCAGGCGCTGCAGGTCCTGGGGCGACATCTGCTCGCAGCGGTCGATGATCGCCGCGGCGTGCGGATCGGTGGCCCGTGCCTGCGCCTTCTCGTCCTCGGTGAGCGTCATGACTCGCAGGGTGAGGATCTCGTCGATCTCGGTCGAGTCGAACAGCGCGCCGGCGCTCTGCTCGGCCACCTCAGGGTGGTCGTACAGGATGATCGGCGAGGCGAGCACCACGTCGGTCTCGCCCGCGGCCCCGGCAAGCACCGGCCAGCACCGTCGTTGGGCGCAGCGACCCACGGCGTCGCGCGCGTCGTCGGGCGGATCGATGACCGAGACGAACTCGGCCCCGTCGGCCGCCAGCAACAGGTGTGCCCCGATGAACGAGCGCCGGATGGCCTCGTCCTTGTCGCCCACCCGTTCGGCGGTGTTCTCGACAGCGGCCTCGAGCCGTACCAGCTCGCCGTCGGGCACGGCGGACAGTCGCAGCGTCCCGGCCAGGGCTTCGCGGCGGCGCACCACGCGCCCGACCAGCGAGCCGTCTGCCTCGACCAACGGCTCGGACTCCTCGCCGCCCGGCACGTCCAGCGGCAGGGTCTGTGCGTTCTGCAGCTCGGACAGAGCGAACGGCCCCAGCGAGAGCTCCTGCGCCACCGCCTCGTCCCAGCTCAGCCAGGTGGCGCCCCCGCAGCGCAGCTCGGCGACCGCGACGAAGCCGTCGTCCGTCGCCCGCTCGACCGCGCGCACCTGGAGCTGCAGGAAGCGGACGTAGACGGTGACTGACGCGTCGACGCCGTCGCGCAGCAGACACTGCGACGCCATGTCCGACTCTTCGCCCAGCCCCGCTTGCACGGCACCCGGCGGGCCGAGCACGCCGAACTGCCAGCGCACCTGGTTCTTCCGCGACGACGCGCGGTACGGGTAGAGCAGGTAGCCCTCGTACAGCACGGCGTCGGCCACCGTGCGAGCCCGGTCGAGGGTCACGACACCACCTGCCCGGCCTCGGCCACCAGGCGGTGCACCGCCTGCTCCCACGTCGTGAGCCCGCGGACGGACTTGTACTGGGCCAGGGCATCGAGCGCGTCCCGGTCGAGGCGCAGCCAGCCGCTGCCCGGGAAGTGCTGGTCCATCAGGGACCGCCACACCTGCACCGGCAGCTCGTGCCGGGCCTCGCGGTCCCACGGGATCTGGGTGACCTCGTAGCCGGTGGCGCCGCGGGCGAAGACGGTTCCGCTGAACAGCAGCTCGAGCGGGATCGTGCCGTCGCGCAACGCGTGCAGGTACTTCGCACCGGCGACCTCGAAGTCGTAGCTGCACGGCAGCACCAGGTCAGCCACCGTCGAGCCGGTGAAACCCGGCACCATCGCGGTGGTGTGCATCCACAGGAACGGCTTGAGGGTGTCGGTCCAGCGCGGGCGAGGCCCGAACAGGTCGAGCAGGCCACGTTCCTCCTCGTCGCTGTAGGGGCGGCGGTGGGCGTCGATCTTGACCTGGGTTCGCAACACCAGCGCGTGCACCTGGTCGCCGGTGGTCTCCTCGATGCGCAACTTGGCGACCAGGTGCGGCGCCACCGAGTAGCGCTCGGCCACGATGTCGTCGACGGTGAACCGCAGCTCGGTCATGTGTCCCCCTCGACCAGCGGGGCGGGGCGCGCACGGCGGCCACCTCGGCGAAGAACTCGTCGATGCGGTCCCGGGCCTCCTGGCCACCGTCGAATCCGCGCCACAGCTGCCGCAGCTCGCCGACCAGCTGGTAGCAGGCGTCGATCGGCACCAGGAAGCACTCGCGGCGACCGGACCCGGCCCGTACCAGCAGGGCCTCGACGTCCGGCGCGACCACGCGTAGCGCCGGGTTGGCCGCCACGACCTCGTCCCAGGCACCCAGCGCCAGCTCGGACTCCGCCGCACCGGCGGGGCCGGGGTAGAACGCGATGGTGCGGCCCAGCACCGAGTTGGTAAAGAAGAACGCGAGCCCGACCGGGATCTCCAGGGCATCCCACTGGGCCTGGTCGAGGGCGAAGTCCGGGAAGGACAGGTAGCGGTCCGGCACCGCCCGGTAGCGCAGGTCGGCCTCGGCGTCGGTGAACAGCAGGTAGCAGCCGCGGCAGGTGCACATCAACGTGCGGCTGGTCAGGCTGACCACGTGCTGATGCGCCTCGGCGATGGGCTCGGCGCACATCTCGCAGCGCTCGCCGACGACCGGTGGCGGCCGGTTGCCGGTGATGCGGGCGAGCACGGCCAGCGGCGAGCCGTCGGCGGGCGTCCCGTTCGAGCCACCGCTCACGCGCTCACCGCCCCGCTGGTCGTCGGGACGGCGATCGACACCACGCCGTCGCGCACCAGCAGCGGCAGCGGCTCGAGGTGTCCGTCACCGTCCAGGCAGCGTCCGGCGCGGCGTACGTCGTAGTGCGCACGGCACGCCGGGCAGCGCAGCACGACATCACCGGCGGCCCCGCCCAGCAGGCGCTCCAGGGTCGCGTCCGCCAGGCCGGCCGAGCACCGGGCGCAACCGTCGCGGTAGGCGTAGAGGTCGGAGCCCACCCGTCCGACCACGATCCGCACGCCTTCGACGACGGCACCACGCACCTCGCCCGAGGCCACGGTCGCCAGGTCCGGCACCTCTGCCCAGCCGCTGCCGCCGTGCTGAGCCGCGTCGTCGGGGTCGAGCCGCGACCGCAGGGCGCTCACCGGGATGACCGCGCCGGCCCCCGGCTCCTCGGTGGCGGCATCGACCTCGATGCCGGTGACCTCCGGCGCGGCCGCCTCCACCGCACCCTCGACCGCGAGCTTGAGCGTGACGGACGACGACGCGCAGCCGTCGCAGCTGCCGAGCAGGCGCAGCTGCACGACCATCTCCTCGGTGACACCGAGCAGCTCGACGTCGCCGCCGTGCGAGCCGAGGTAGGGACGCACCTCGTCGAGTGCCCGCTGCACCCGGGTGGTGACGTCATGGGGGTGCAGCCCGTGCACCAGCAGCAGGCTGCCGACCAGGTCGTCGGCCGCCAACACGTCCAGCATCTCGGCGTCGAGCCGACCCGCGTCGTAGAGCAGGTCGAGGATCCGCTCGAGACCGGCCCCGTACAGGTCGGCCAGCAGCCGGACCAGTTCCTCGGACCGCTCGCGGGCGATCACCCCGTGCGCCGAGCTCGCGTCGAGCAGTGCCTCGATCCGCTCGCCGGTGGCCCTCAGCTCGGCGCCGGGGGCTGCGCCGGTCCCGCTCTCCTCCCCCACGCCGCCCGACACCTAGTCACCGGTGACGGACTGGGTCGGCGAGTGCACCATCTCGAGCTTCTTGCCGGCCCCGAGGTACATGTGCACGCCGCACGGCAGACAGGGGTCGAAGCTTCGCACCGTGCGCATGATGTCGATCCCCTTGAAGTGCTCGCGGTCGTTCTCCTCGAAGATCGGCTGGCCCTGTACCGCGTCCTCGTACGGACCCGGGGTGCCGTAGGAGTCACGCGGGTTGGCGTTCCACGGGGTCGGCGGGTAGGGGTGGTAGTTCGCGATCTTGCCGTCGCGGATCACCATGTGGTGGCTGAGCACGCCGCGCACCGCCTCGGTAAAGCCGCAACCGATGCCCTCGTTTGGCACCGTGAAGGACTCCCACGTCTTGGTGTGCCCGGCGCGGATCTCGGTGAGCGCCTTCTCGGCGAAGTGCAGCGCGCACGCAGCCGCGTAAGCCTGGAAGTAGGTGCGGGCCCGGTTCCGCTCGATCGTGTTGCTCCACTGGGGGACCTTCCACTCCAGCTCGACCGGTCCCTTGAGGGCCGTCTTGGGCAGGTTGATCTGCACGCTGTCGCCGGTGGCCTTGACGTACCCGATGTCGACGAGGCCAGCCAGCGCCGTCGACCACAGCCGGGCCAGCGGCCCGCCACCGGTGTCGAGGGCGAGGTAGTCCTTTCCGTCGTACCAGCGCGGCGACATCACCCAGCTGTACTTGTCGTCGAAGTCGCGCTTCTGCGGCACCGGGTTGGTGTGCTGGTTCCACGGGTGGCGCCGGTCGACCGGGTTGCCGAGCGGGTCGTGGGTGACGAACGTTTCCTGGCCCTCCCAGTCGTCGTAGTACGACGAGCCGAGCAGGATGCGGATGCCCAGGTTGATGTCGACCAGGTCGGTGGTCACCAGCTTGCCGTCGACGACGACGCCCGGGGTCACATACATCTTGCGACCCCAGTTGGTCATGTCCTTGTACTCGAAGTTGCAGTGCTCCGGGTCCTGGAACGAGCCCCAGCAGCCGAGCAGCGTGCGGCGCAGGCCGACCTGCTCGTAACCCGGGAGCGCCTCGTAGAAGAAGTCGAACAGGTCGTCGTGCATCGGCACGACGCTCTTCATGAACTCGACGTAGCGCATCAGCCGGGTCATGTAGTCGGTCATCAGCTGGATCGTCGCGACCGTGCCGACGCCACCGGGGTAGAGCGTCGAGGGGTGCACGTGGCGCCCCTCCATCAGGCAGAACATCTCCCGGGTCCAGCGGCTCACCACGAGGGCCTCGCGGTAGAACTCGCCGGTGAACGGGTTGAGTGCCCGCATGATGTCGCCGATGGTGCGGTAGCCGTGGTCCGCGGCGTGCGGCGCCTCGGTCCGGTTGGCCTGCTCGAGCACGCCGGGGTTGGTCTCGGCGACCATCTTCTCGCAGTAGTCGACCCCGACCAGGTTCTCCTGGAAGATGTTGTGGTCGAACATGTACTCGGCCGCCTCGCCGAGGTTGACGATCCACTCCCCCAGCGCCGGCGGCCGCACGCCGTAGGCCATGTTCTGGGCGTAGCACGAGCAGGTCGCGTGGTTGTCGCCGCAGATGCCGCAGATCCGGCTGGTGATGAAGTGCGCGTCGCGCGGATCCTTGCCCTTCATGAAGATCGCGTAGCCGCGGAAGATCGACGAGGTGCTGTGGCACTCGACCACCTCGCGGGAGGCGAAGTCGATCTTGGTGTAGATGCCGAGGCTGCCCACGATCCGGGTGATCGGGTCCCAGGACATCTCGACAAGGTTGTCCTTGGAGCTCTGCTGGGTGGGGCTGGGGATCGTCGATGTCATGGTCGGCTCCTCACCAGGTCCGCTTCGCGCCGGTCACCAGCTGTTGTCCTGGCGTGCGCCACTTCGGTTCCTTGTCGAGCGTGCGCGTCGTGATCGACCGCAGCTTGCGGATCGCCGACCCGTACATGCCGGACCCGGCGGTGGAGAGCTTGCCGCCCGGCGGTTCGTCCATGAACGGCATGAACTTGTCGGGGAAGCCGGGCATCGTGCAGCCGATGCAGATGCCGCCCACGTTGGGGCAGCCGCCGACCCCGTTGACCCACCCGCGCTTGGGCACGTTGCACTTGACCACCGGGCCCCAGCAGCCGAGCTTGACGATGCACTTGGGGGAGCCGTACTCGGTGGCGAAGTCGCCCTGCTCGTAGTAGCCGGCGCGGTCGCATCCCTCGTGCACGGTGGCGCCGAACAGCCAGGTCGGCCGCAGGGCGTCGTCGAGGGGGATCATCGGGGCCTGCCCGGTGGCCATGTAGAGCAGGTAGGTCAGCGTCTCCGACAGGTTGTCGGGCTGGATCGGGCACCCCGGCACGTTGACGATCGGGATGCCGCCCTTGGACTTCCAGTCCCAGCCGAGGTAGTCGGCCACACCCATCGCGCCGGTGGGGTTGCCGGCCATGGCGTGGATGCCGCCGTACGTCGCGCAGGTGCCGACGGCGACGATCGCGGTCGCCTTCGGGGCCAGCCGGTCGAGCCACTCACTGGTGGTCATCGGCTGCCCGGTCGCCGGGTTGTTGCCGAAGCCGCACCAGTAGCCTTCGTCCTTGAGCTTCTCGTTGGGGATCGAGCCCTCGACGACGAGCACGAACGGCTCCAGCTCGCCGCGCTCGGCCTTGAAGAACCACTCGAGGAAGTCGTCCGCGCCGCCGTTGGGCCCGCACTCGAAGTCGATCAGCGGCCAGTGCACCGCGATCTGGGGCAGCCCGGGCAGGGCGCCCAGGGCGATCTCCTCGATGCTGGGCTGGGTGGCCGCCGTGAGGGCGACGGAGTCACCGTCGCAGCTCAGACCGGCGTTGATCCACAGGACGTGGATCAGGGCTTCCTCGGCGGCGGCGGCAGCCTCGCGGACGGCGGATTCGGCCATGCGCTTTCGCTTCCCGGGGTCCTGGCGGCGGGGTCCAGGCCGGAAGACAACCCCTGTGCCGCCGGAACCGCCCCTCGGTCCACTGACGCGGCGATGCGACGTATCTACGCCCGGTTTCGACGGGTGTCAAGCAAGGCACACCTCACCTCGGAGCCCGCTCCAACAGCCACTCGCGCCACGGGGACATGCCGGCGCCCGTGGTCACCGACACCGGGAGCACCTCGACGTCGGTGTTCACCGCGCGACAGTTCGCGGTGAGCGCCTCGAGCTCGACGTCGACGTACGGCAGCAGGTCGACCTTGTTGATCAGCACCAGGTCGGCCCCGGCGAACATCTGCGGGTACTTGAGCGGCTTGTCCTCGCCCTCGGTGACCGACACGACGACGACCTTGGCGGCTTCGCCGAGGTCGAACAGCGCCGGGCAGACCAGGTTTCCGACGTTCTCGACGAAGACCAGCGATCCGGGCGCCGGGGCCAGCTCCTGCAGGCCGCGGGCCAGCATGTCGGCGTCGAGGTGACAGCCCGACCCGGTGTTGATCTGCACCACCGGTGCGCCGGTGCTGCGGATCTTCTCGGCGTCGATGCGCGTCTCCTGGTCGCCCTCGATCACCCCGACCGGCCGGGTCGGCGCCAGCTCGGTGATCGTGCGCCGCAGCAGCGAGGTCTTGCCGGACCCCGGCGAGCTCATCAGGTTCAGCGCCACGATGCCCTGCTCGGCGAGCCAGGCCCGGTTGTGCGCGGCCAGGTGGTCGTTCTTGGCGAGCAGCGCGGTCTCGATCTCGATCACATCACCCACCGGCTCGTGCGCGTGTGGATGGGGATGCGGGTGCGGATGGGGATGGGGATGCGGATGCGCATGGCCGTGCTCGGAGGCACCCGCGCCGACGAGGGCCTGCACCCGGACGTCGGCCTCCCCGCAGCCGCAGGTCGCGCACATGTCAGACCGCCTCCTCGTGGGACGTCTCCTGGGCCAGCCGGACGGAGGCCACGGCGAGCTCGTGACCGGACAGCACGTCGACGTCGGCGCTGCCGCAGCCGCACAGCAGCACCAGGTCGGGCAGGGTGAGCTCGCGGCCGCAGGCCCGGCACCGACCGCGTCCCTCCGGCTGCTCGATCTCGAGATCGGCGCCTTCCAGCGGCGTCCCCGCGACCACCAGGTCGAAGCAGAAGCGCATCGCGTCCGGCACCACGCCGGACAGCCGTCCGACCCGCAGCCGCACGCTCGCCACCCGGGCGCTCCCGGTGCGCTCGGTCACCGCCTCGACCACGCTCTGCGTGATCGCGAGCTCGTGCATCTGGCCACGCTACGACATGCGCTCGGTCAGCGGGAGTGGTCGCGGGAGGGCTCAGGAGCTGAGATAGACCAGCACCGCGAGCACCCGGCGCGACTCGCTGCCGCTCGACGGGAGACCGAGCTTGGCGAAGATGCCGGAGACGTACTTCTCGACCGCCCCCACCGTGAGCACGAGTGCGTCGGCTATTCCCTGGTTGGAGCTGCCCTGCGCCATCAGGTGCAGGACGTCGCGCTCGCGCGGTGTCAACGCGGCGAACGGGTCGTTCGCCCGCCTCCTGGCGAGCAGGGTCGACACGATGGTCGGGTCGATCGCCGAGCCGCCGTCGGCGATCCGGCGTACGGCGCCGATGAACTCCGGGACGTCGGCGATGCGGTCCTTGAGCAGGTAGCCCACTCCGTCGACCTCGTCGGCCAACAGCTTCTTCGCCAGCCCGATCTCGACGTACTGCGACAGCACGAGCACCCCGACGTCCGGGTGCCGGGACCGGATCTCCAGCGCGGCCTGCATGCCCTCGTCGTTGTGCGTCGGCGGCAGCCGGATGTCGACGACGGCGACGTCCGGCTGGTGGTCGCGGACCATGGTGAGCAGGCTGCCGGCGGTCTCGCAGCTGCCGACGACCTCGACGCCGTTCTCGTCCAGCAGCCGCTCGAGTCCCTCGCGCAACAGCACGCTGTCCTCGGCGATCACGACGCGCACGGCAGCTCCGCCCGCACCCGGGTGCCACCGCCGGCTGGGCTCCACACCCGCAGCCGGCCGTCCAGTGCCTCCACCCGGTCGGCCAGGCCACGCAACCCCGACCCGGCCGCGGTCCGGGCACCCCCGACGCCGTCGTCGACCACCTCGACCACCAGCCGGTCGTTCCCGCTGGCCACGTCGATGGAGGCCGAGCTCGCGTCGGCGTGCTTGCCGATGTTGGCCAGCCCCTCGGACACCAGATAGAAGGCCGCGACCTCGAGCCGCTCCGGCAGCCGTTGGCCGATGTCGACGCTCAGCCGTACCGGCACCGGGGCCCGCGCGGCCAGCTGCTCCAGCGCGACCGCGAGGCCGTGGCCGCTGACGACCGCCGGATGCAGGCCACGAGCGACCGACCGCAGCTCCTCCAGCGACGTCGCGATCTCGCGGCGGGCCAGGGCGAGCCTGCGCCGGGCGTCCGCATCGGTCGCCATCGACTCCTCCAGCAGCCCGAGCTCGAGCGACAGGGCGACCAAGCGCTGCTGGGCGCCGTCGTGCAGGTCGCGCTCCAGCCGCTTGCGCTCGTTCTGGCCGGCGTCGACGATCCGCGCCCGCGACCCCTGCAGCTCCTCGAGCCGGGCACGCAGCTCGGCCTGCAACCGTCCGTTGTCGAGAGCGATCCCTGCCGCCGCGGAGACGGCATCGAGCAGCGCGGGCTCGTCGGACAGCGCCGGATCGTGCAGCAGCGCCGCGACGTGCACCCCGTCGCGGTCGATGAACGTCGTGGCCCGGCCCGGGTCGCCGACCGGGAGCACCACCTGGTGACCGTCGAGGTCGGCGAAGGTCTCGAAGTCCGGCAGCCAGAAGGCCAGGGTCAACGACGGGTCGCGCAGCGCCCGGACCAGCGCCTCGCGCAGGTCGACCGGCGCCGGGTCGTCGCTGAGCTCGAGGACGAGATGACCGACCGCGGACTGCGCCAGCCGGTCGTGCAGCAGCCCGGCCAGGAAGGCGACCGGGGCGAGGCCGAGCGTGGCGAAGGTCGCCCACCGGACCTGGGGCACGGCGAGACCGGCCACGTGGGACAGGAAGAGGCCGGCGATCGCCACCAGGCCGAGGGCGAACGAGCCGACCAGCAAGCGCTGCGAGAGCCGCAGCGGGCGGCCCGCCTGCCGGCGTCGCAGCAGCAGGACACCCACCGCGGCGAGGGAGACGCCGCTCAGCGCGACCAACAGGATCCCGGTCGTCCGTTCTCCCGCGCCCGGTCCGGACACGATCTCGACGAGGGTCCCCGACCCGAACCCTCCGAACGCCATCCGCACGACCTGCAGCCCGACCGCGAGCAGGTAGCCGCCGCCGACCAGTGCCTGCTCGAGGCGGCCGTGCAGCCGGCCACTGGGGAAGGCCAGGAAGACGTGCATGAACAGCACCGGCACCAGGAAGTCGAGCGCCTGCCCGACCGTGAACAGCGCGTCCGGGGCGATCCAGGCGAGGTCGGCCAGGAAGCTCGCCACGCCGGCGGCGACCATCAACGGCCCGAACCGGCTGGCCGGCCGGCGTCGCCACGCGACCAGGCCGCCGCCGACGTACGACACGATCAGCCAGGCGTTGAGGATCGCGATCACCGGCTCGCCCAGGTCGGCCCCCAGGGCGGCGCTGGTGACCGCGACCGCGATGACCGCCGCGCCCGCGACGCAGGCCACCAGTCCCAGCGCCCACGCCACCGGCCGGCTGGGCGGGCGGAGGACCGTGCCGAGCCCGGGCAGCACGCCGGAAGAGACCATCTACGCTCCAGGACGGTGTCGGGCCGAGCAACCGGGGTCCTGGGTCGCTGTGACGACGGAATCGACGCGACTTCCGCGCCAGCAGTAGCATCGTCCCATGGCCCGCGTGGTCGAGCAGGCTCGGCCGCACTGATGGGGGCCAGCTGATGGGCCCGGGACACGGGCACGGACCCGCGACCGCCGCCGCGTCGCACCGCAGCCGCCTCGCCGCCGTCCTGGTCATCACCGTTGTCGTCGCCCTCGCCCAAGTGGTGGGCGGGCTGCTGGCCGGCTCCCTCGCGCTGCTCGCCGATGCCGGTCACATGATCACCGACGCGGCCGGGATCGCAGTCGCGCTGCTGGCCGTCGGGTTGGCCGCCCGGCCGCCGACCAACGCCCGCACGTACGGCATGCAACGTGCCGAGATCCTGGCGGCGCTGGCCAACGCGCTGGTCCTTGGCGGCATCGGCTGCTGGGTCCTCGTCGAGGCATCCACCCGGTGGTCGGAGCCGCCGGACGTCGAGACCGGGCTGATGCTCGGGGTCGCCCTGCTGGGCGCCGCTGCCAACGCAGGCTGCCTGCTGCTGCTGCGCGACGGCCAGCGCGGCAGCCTCACCCTGCGCGGCGCCTACCTGGAGGTGCTCGGCGACCTGCTCGGGTCGACAGCGGTCGTGGTCGCCGCCGTCGTGATCGCCGCCACCGGCTGGACCCGCGCCGACGTCGTGGCGTCCGCCGCGATCGGGGTGATGATCCTGCCCCGGGCGTGGGGACTGCTGCGACAGGTCCTCGACGTGCTGCTCGAGGCCACGCCGCGGGGGGTCGACCTCGACCATGTGCGCGACCACATCCGCGAGGTGGACGGCGTGGTCGACGTGCACGACCTGCACGCCTGGGTGATCACCAGCGGTGTCCCGGTGCTCTCGGCGCACGTGGTGGTCGACGACGACTGCATCGCCCAGGGTCGCTCCGGCCAGGTGCTGGACCGGCTGGGCGAGTGCCTGGCCGGCCATTTCGACATCGCCCACTGCACCTTCCAGCTCGAGCCGCTCGGCCACCAGGCGCACGAGGCCGCCCACCACGCATGAGCCGGCGCACGTGACCCTGCGCGAGGAGGCCGAGGCACACCTGCGCGCCCTCGTCGGCGACGACGACGCGCGGCTGCGCGACGACCAGTGGACCGCCGTCGAGGCGCTGGTCGTGGGTCGCCGGCGCGCGCTGGTCGTGCAGCGCACCGGGTGGGGCAAGTCGGCGGTCTACTTCGTCGCGACCGCGCTGCTGCGGCACCCCGGATCCGACGACCCGGCACGAGCCGCTGCCGGGCCGACGGTCATCGTCTCGCCGCTGCTGGCGCTGATGCGCAACCAGATCCGGGCGGCCGAGCGGGCCGGGATCCGCGCGGTCACGGTCAACTCCGCGAACCCGGAGGCGTGGCAGGAGACGTACGACGCGATCGGCCGCGGCGACGTCGACGTGCTGCTGGTGAGCCCCGAGCGGCTGAACAATCCCGAGTTCCGCGACCGGGTGCTCCCCGACCTGGCCGCGGGCGCCGGGCTGCTGGTCATCGACGAGGCGCACTGCATCTCCGACTGGGGGCACGACTTCCGTCCCGACTACCGGCGGATCCGGACGCTGCTGGCCGACCTCCCCGACGGCATCCCGGTCCTCGCGACCACGGCGACCGCCAACGCACGCGTGACGGCCGACGTCGCCGAGCAGCTCAGCGTCTCCGGCGAGCGGACGCTCACCGACGTGCTGGTGCTGCGGGGCAGCCTCGATCGCGAGTCGCTGCGGCTCGGCGTGGTCGACCTGCCCCGCCAGGCCGACCGGCTGGCCTGGCTGGCCGAGCACGTCGACGGGCTGCCCGGCTCCGGGATCGTCTACTGCCTCACCGTCGCCGCCACCCAGGTCGTCGCCGACCACCTGCGCCGACACGGCGTCGAGGTGGCGGCCTACTCGGGCCAGACCGAGCAGGCCGAGCGGCTGGCCGCCGAGGACGACCTGCTGCAGAACCGGGTCAAGGCGCTGGTCGCGACGTCGGCGCTCGGCATGGGCTTCGACAAGCCCGATCTCGGGTTCGTGGTGCACCTCGGCGCACCGCCGAGCCCGATCGCGTACTACCAGCAGGTCGGCCGCGCCGGACGCGGCGTGGAGCAGGCGACCGTGGTGCTGCTGCCCGGCCGCGAGGACCGCGACGTGTGGGACTACTTCGGCTCGCTCGCGTTTCCCCCGGCCCGCGACGTCCGGCAGGCGCTGCAGGTGCTCGCCGACGAGGGCGGCCCGATGTCGACGGCGACGCTGGAGACGTACGTGCCGCTGCGCCGTACCCGGCTCGAGGCCATGCTCAAGGTCCTCGACGTCGACGGTGCCGTCCGCCGGGTGCGCGGTGGGTGGGAGGCCACCGGGCAGGACTGGGAGTACGACGCCGACCGCTACGCCCGAGTGGCGGCGACCCGCAAGGCCGAGCAGGACTCGATGCTCGCGTACGCCGCGGCGACGACCTGCCGGCTGCAGTACCTGCGCGAGGCCCTCGACGACCCCGGGGCGGAGCCCTGCGGGCGCTGCGACAACTGCGGCGGGCTCGACCTGGACCGCAGCACCGACACGGCCGCCGTCGACGAGGCCACCGCCCGGCTGAGCCGCCCGGGGGTGAGCGTCGAGCCGCGCCGGATGTGGCCGAGCGCGATGACGAACCTCGGGGTCGACCTGCGGGGCAAGATCCCGGCCGACGAGCAGGCCGAACCGGGCCGCGCCGTGGCGCGGCTCACCGACCTGGGCTGGGGCGGCCGGCTGCGCGAGCTGTTCGGCGGGCCGGACGGTGAGGTCCCGGTGCCGTTGCGGCACGCGCTGGCCGACGTGCTCGGCGCGTGGGACCTCCAGCCCGGCGAACGACCCGACGGAATCGTGGGCATCGACTCGCTCAGCCGCCCGCTGCTGGTCGCGCACCTGGTCGACGGCATGGCGCGCTTCACCGGGCTGCCGGTGCTCACCGGCTTCGCGGTCTCCGGGAACGCGACCACCGGCGCCGGTGCGATGAACTCCGCGCAGCGGCTGGCGGTGGTGTCCGGCCGCTACGCGCTGCGCGACCCCGACGCCGTCCGGGACAGGCGGGTGCTGCTGCTCGACGACCAGGTCGTCACCGGCTGGACGCTCGCGGTCACGGCACGGGCGCTGCGGCAGGCGGGAGCGGCGGCGGTGTACCCGTTGGTCCTGGCGACCCAGACGTAGCCGGGCGGCGGCTCAGGTCAGGGCAGCCCTGGTCAGCCGCAGCACACCGGTGCCGCGCTTGATCAGCTCGTTGGCCACGATCAGCCGCTGGATCTCGCTGGTCCCCTCCCAGATCCGGTCGACCCGTAGCTCGCGGTAGAGCCGCTCGACCGGGTTCGCCCGGTCGTAGCCCCGGCCGCCGAACAGCTGGACGCAACGGTCGATCACCCGGCCCGCGGCCTCGCTGGCAGACAGCTTGGCGATCGACGCCTTGGCGTGCGCCTGCTTGGCGTCGAGGCCGGCGTCGATCTCGCCCGCGACCTGGTGGTAGTACGCCCGGTTGACCGCGATGTCGACCGCCGAGTCGGCCAGCATCTGCTGCACCAGCTGGAAGGCCGCGATCGGCTGGCCGAACTGGTGCCGTTGCACCGCCCAGTCCCGGGCCAGCTCGAGCCCGCGCTCGGCCGCGCCGATTGCCCGGGCGGCGATCGACAGCCGCTCCTCGGTGAACCACTCCTTGGTGAGCGCGAAGCCCTGGCCGATGCCTCCCAGGACCGCGTCGTCGTCGACCCGGACGCCGTCGAATCCGATCTGCGGGTGCCCGAAGACGGTCGTGTGCATGAACCGCGGTGTGTGCAGGATCGTGACCCCCGGCAGGTCCTTGTCGACGAGGAACAGGGTGGGCTCGCCCGGGCCGTCCTGGTCGGTGACCGCGTTGGCGTGCACGATGAGGAAGTCGGCGACGTCACCACAGGTGACGAACCACTTCTCGCCGTCGATCTGCCAGCCACCGTCGACCCGGGTGGCGGTGGTGCGGATGCTGCCGGCGTCGCTGCCTGCCTCGGGCTCCGTCACGGCGAACGCGTCGCGCCGCTCGCCGCGGATGACCGGCAGCAGGTAGCGCTCGCGCTGCTGCTCGGTGCCGTACGCCAGCACGTTGGCCGGCCACCAGCAGAAGTCCCACAGGCAGTTGGTGGCCTTGCCGATCTGCTCCTGCACGATCATCCGCTCAAGCACCGACAGCCCGGTGCCGCCCCACTCGACCGGCATGTTGACCGCCCACAGGCCAGCGTCGCGAGCCGCCTGCTCGAGCGTGCGCTGGACGTCGTCGGCGAGCTGGCCGCCGGACGACTCGACGGCGTCCTCGTGCGCGAACAGCAGCCGGGCGTAGTCGGCTGCCCGGTCCTGCAGGGCTGCCTGGTCGGCGGTGTAACACAGGTCCACGAGTGGCTCCTCGGTCAGCGGGGGACGGCCCGGGCGTCCAGCCCGATCACGCCGTCGATGGTGGCGAGCAACGGGTTCACCTCGAGCTCCGCGAGCTCGGGGTGCTCGGCGGCGACGTACGAGATCCGTGCGACGGCGGTCGCGAGTGCGTCCAGGTCGACCGACGGTCGGCCGCGGGCGCCGGTCAGCAGCGGCGCACCCCGCAGCGACCGCAGCAGCGCGGTGGCCGTGGCGGTCGACACCGGGCCCAGAGCGACGGCCACGTCGTCGAGCACCTCGGTGAACACACCGCCGAGGCCGACCGCGAGGACCGGACCGAACCGGGGGTCGAGCCGGCTGCCGACGATCAGCTCGACGCCACGGGTGGTGTCCGCCTGCTGCTCGACAGACACCGCCGGCGGCGCCAGCCGGGCCACGACACCCCGGTACGCGGCGACGACGGACTCCTCGTCGTTCAGGCCGAGCACCACTCCACCGCCCTCGGACTTGTGCAGCTGCCCGAGCGCCTTGAGCACCACCGGACGACCGAGGCCGGGATCGGCGAGCACCTTCCGTAGCCCCGCCTCGTCGTGCACCGTTCGGGCCGGCGGGAAGGGCACGCCCGCGGCAGTGAGCACGAAACGGACGTCGGTGTAACCGGTCGCGGGCATAGGCGCCGCCGGCGGCGGCAGCGCGAGGTCGTCGGTGCAGGGCGGGCCAGGGACGGCGCAGGCGGCAGCGAGGGCCAGCGCGGCCCGGCCGGCGTCGCGGTGCACGGGGATGCCGGCCTCTCGCAGGATGCGCACCGACGCACTGTGCGGGTAGACGGTGTGCACCACCACCGGCTTGGCCTGCGCGGTCGTCCGCCGGGCCAGGTCGACCGCGGCGGCCCGCTCGGGGGCGGCCAGGCTCGGGGTGATCGGCTCCTGGTAGCAGCCGAAGGTGCCGGTGAGCAGCACTGCGTCGACCTCGTCCGACTCGAGCAGCACCCCGAGCGCCCGGCCGAAGGACATCGGGTCCTGCTCCCCCACCCCCGCCAGGTCGACCGGGTTCGACACCGTCGACTGCGCCCACAGCGCAGCGGTGAGCCGCTCGCCGAGGCCCGGCGACAGCAGGCCGGCCCGCAGGCCCGCCGCGCCCAGCGCGTCGGCCGCGATGGCGCCGTGCCCACCGCCGTCGGTCAGCACGGCCACCTGCCGCCCGCTGGCCCGGCGCGGGCCACTCAGCGCGACCAGCACGTCGACCAGCTGGGTCGGCGACTCGACCCGGTGCACGCCGCCCGCCGCGCACGCCGCGTCCACGACGCGCCAACCGGTGGTCAACGAACCGGTGTGCGAGGCCGCGCCGCGGGTGGCGGCATCGGTCCGGCCGGGGGCGAGCAGCACGA
Organism: uncultured Actinomycetota bacterium; assembly: GCA_963785115.1. Taxonomy (GTDB): domain Bacteria; phylum Actinomycetota; class Actinomycetes; order Propionibacteriales; family Nocardioidaceae; genus JACCWP01. The sequence continues at coordinate 38,360 of CAWATY010000004.1, read as the reverse complement.
CCGGCTTGCCCGCGGCGTCGAGCTCGCGAGCGGCGGCGACGAATCCGCGACCGTCGACGACGTCCTCGGCGTAGACGGCGACCGCCGTCGTCGGGTCGTGCGCCACGCACGAGCGCATCAGCTCGACCACGGTGAGGTCGGCCTGGTTGCCCAACGACACGAACCGCGAGATGCCCATGTCCTCGGCGCGCAGCAGTCCGTCGAGGTCGATCACCAGGTTGCCGCTCTGGCTGAGCACCGCCACGTGGCCGGGTGCCAGCACCTCGCTGGACAGCTGCAACCCGGTGCTGGTGTCGTCGAGGCCGAGGCAGTTCGGCCCGACCATGACGGCGCCGGCGGCTCGTACCCGGGTCACCGCCTGCTGCTGGATGCGCGCGCCCTCTGGCCCCAGCTCGGCCAGACCCGCGGTGACGGCCACCAGGGCCCGTGCGCCGACGGCGAGCGCGTCGTCGACCGCGGCCAGGAATCCCTCGACCGGTACGCACAGCGCGACCAGGTCGACGCCCGCCGCCGGGTCGAGCTCGGCCAGGCTGCGCAGGGCCGGGCGGCCGAGCACCCGGCCGCCGCGCCGGTTGACCAGGTGCACGGTGCGCTCACCGGGGCCGTCCAGGAGCCGCGACGCCAGCGCGTAACCCCACTTGGCGGGGTCGTCGCTGGCGCCGACGATCGCCACGGACCGCGGGTCGAAAAGCGGGGTGAGGTCGCGGCGGGTGCCGGGCAACGTCTGCTGACGCGACCGTTGACACGGCATGGGGGCGACCCTAGCATCCGACTGACTGAGTGGTCAGTCACTGGAGGAGGCCTGGACGGCGTGAGCGAACGGGTCGCCCACGCTGTCAACGACCCGGCCGCCGCCCCTGCCACCGACCCTGCCACCGCTGCCCGCCGACGGATCCTCGCCGCCGCCGCGGACCGCATCGCCGACGACGGGCTGGCCAAGGTGCGGATGGCCACGATCGCCCGCACCGCCGGCGTCTCGACCGGGCTGGTGCACTACCACTTCGCCACCAAGGAGCGGCTGTTCGCCGAGGTCCTCGCCTACTCGACCGACCTGTCCACGGTGCTCGACCAGCAGGCGCTCCGCGAGGCGGGCCACACCGCACCGGAGCGGCTGGCCGCGTACCTCGACCGGTGCCTGCCCAGCGACGAGGCCCTGGCCCGCGAGTGGCTGTTGTGGCAGGAGCTCGCGCTGCTCTGCATCCGTCAGCCCGGGCTGGCCGAGGTGGGGGTGGCGTTGTACGACCGGCTGTACACGACCGTGGCGGCGATCGTCAGCGACGGCATCGAGTCCGGCGACTTCACGCCGTACGCCGACGTGCGCAGCGTGGCGGAGGCGGCGGTCGCGCTCTGCGACGGGCTCGGCGCCCGGGTGCTGTCCAGCGTGCCCGACCTCCGGCTGGCCGACGCGCGCCGGATCGTCGCCGAGAGCGTCGGTGTTCTGGTCGGACACGGAGCCCCGCTCCCGCTGCCGGGCGTCGCCGGAGGTGGCGCGTCGTGACCCCCCGTCCCACCCGGCGCGACCTGCTCGGCTGGGGGGCCGGCCTCGGTGCGGCCGCGCTGCTGCCGGGCTGCGCCTACCTGCGCGACGCCGAGCAGCCCGCGCCCGCGATCCCGCCGGGGGTCAAGGCCGAGATCGACGGCGACCTCGTCTACTTCAACTGGGCCGACTACCTGGCCCCGGAGGTGATGGAGGGCTTCGAGCAGGAGTACGGGGTGCGGATCATCCAGTCGAACTTCGACTCGATGGAGGGCATGGTCGCCAAGCTCAACGCGGGCAACCACTACGACGTCATCTTCCCCGGCGCCAAGTGGGTCCAGATGTTGCGCGAGCAGGGCAAGCTGCGCCGGATCGAGCACGACGAGCTGCGCAACGCCGACCAGGTCTTCGGCTACGGCGGCTACTTCGAGGACCCCTGGTACGACCCGGGCTCGGAGGTCTCGATCCCCTTCACCGTCTACAAGACCGGCATCGGCTGGCGCACCGACCTGGTCGACACGATGACCGGGTCGTGGGCGGACCTATGGAACGAGCAGGCGAAGGGCCACATCTTCACGCTGGACAACCAGGACGAGGCGATCGCGATGGCCGCGCTACGGCTCGACCTCGACCCCAACACCGCCGACCCCGACGACCTGTCCGAGATCAAGGACCTGCTGCTCTCCCAGAAGCCCTACCTGCGCGCCTACTCCGCCGACGACATCAAGAACATGGAGACCGGCGACGCGTGGGTGCACCACATGTGGAGCGGCGACTTCCTGTTCTTCTACCTGTACCGCGCCGACGACAAGGACAACTTCGCCTTCGAGTCGCCGAGCGAGGGCGCGCCGATCAACTCCGACGCCTACGCCATTCCTGCCGACGCCGAGCACCCGGGCACGGCGATGGTGTTCATCGACTACCTGCTGCGTCCCGACAACGTCGTCAAGAACGTCAACTACCTCGGCTACCCGTTCCCGGTCCGCGACGGTGCCGACGCGTTCGAGGCCCTCGCCAAGGAGGTGCCGGCCTGCAACGTCGACGTGGCCGACCTGGAGAACCCGACGGTCTTCGAGCTGCTGCCACCGGCCGACGTCCAGGCCCGCAGCGCCATGTGGACCGAGGTCAAGGCCGGCTAGTGGCGGAGACGAGACCGAGCGCGGGTCGTACTCACTTGTGGACGTGGCTGCTGCTCCCCCCGGCGGGCTGGATGCTGGCGTTCTTCGCCTCCGGGATGATGATCATCGCTCTGCTGTCGTTCGGCATCACCGCCCCTGACGGCCTGCCGCGCTTCAGCAACACGCTGGTCAACTACCGCGCACTGTGGAACGAGACCTACCTCGAGGTCTTCGTCCGCTCGCTGGCCTACGCCCTGGCGACGGTGGCGCTCTGCGTGATCATCGCCTACCCGGTCGCGTACACGATCGCCTTGCACGGTGGCCGGTTCAAGGGCGTGCTGATGGCCGCCGTCGTGGTGCCGTTCTTCGCCAGCTACCTGGTGCGCATGTACGCGTGGTCGACGCTGCTGAGTGACGAGGGCGTAGTCAACGGGGTCCTTCGCAGGCTCAGCGTCAGTGACGGCGTGCAGTTCCTCAACACCTCCGGCGCGGTCGTGTGCGGGCTGGTGTACGGCTTCGTGGTGTTCATGATCCTGCCGATCTATGCCGCGCTGGAGCGGATGGACCTGTCCCTGATCGAGGCCGGCAAGGACCTCTACCACGGACCGATCGCGACGTTCTGGCACGTGACGCTGCCCGCGACTCGCCCCGGCCTGTACGGCGGGATGCTGCTGGTGTTCCTCCCGGCGCTCGGCGACTTCGTCAGCGCCCAGCTGCTCGGCGGTCCGAACACGTACATGATCGGCAACCTCGTGCAGCAGCAGTTCTTCGAGGGGCAGAACTGGCCGCTGGGATCGGCCCTGACGGTCGGTCTGATGATCGCGCTGACCGTGCTGATGGTCGGTTACCTGCGGGCCACCACGACCCGGGTCCGTGAGACCTGATGGCCGGCCGGGTCGAGCGCAAGCCGCGGTTCGCGGTCGCGGTGACGGTGCTGTTCTTCGTGCTGCTGTACCTGCCGATCGCGGTCGTGATGCTCTTCAGCCTCAACAGCGAGCGCTCGCTGTCCAGCTTCGGCGGCTTCAGCCTGCAGTGGTACGGCGACTTCTTCACCGACGAGGCCCTGCTCGAGTCGCTGCGCGCCAGCCTGTTCATCGCCACCGTCTCGGCCATCGGCTCGCTCGTGCTCGGCACCATGCTCGCGCTGGCGCTCGAGAAGGTACGCACCCGCGGTGGCCGCATCGCCGGGACCATCGCGCTGCTGCCCCTGGTCACCCCCGACGTCGTCACCGGGGTGGCAGCGCTGCTGCTGTTCACCGGCTTCAGCATCTCGCTGTCGCTCAGCACCGTGATCATCGCCGAGATCACGTTCTCGATCGCGTACGTGACGGTGATCGTGCGTGGCCGGCTGGCGTCCATGTCCGACGAGGTCGAGGAGGCCGGCCGCGACCTCGGTTGCACGCCCTGGCAGGCGCTGCGACTGGTCACGCTGCCGACGATCTCGCCCGCGCTGGTGGCGTCCGGCCTGCTGGTCTTCGCGCTGGTCTTCGACGACTTCGTGCTCGCGTTCTTCACCAGCGGAGTCGACCCGCAGCCGCTGCCGGTGCGGATCTACTCGTCCATCCGGTTCGGGGTCTCCCCCGCGATCAACGCCGTGGGCACCGTGATGCTTGCGGTGTCGGGGCTGCTCATCGTCGCGTCCTTGTTGGTCCCACGACTCTTCGGCCGGCGCGAGTCCAGCCTCGACACCCTCACCGGAGGTGAGCCGCGATGAGCAGCTCAGCGATCAGCCTGGTCGGGCTCACCAAGGTCTTCGGTGGCTCCGCCGTCGTGGACCACCTCGACCTCGAGATCGCCGCGGGCGAGTTCTTCTCGCTGCTCGGCCCGTCGGGGTGCGGCAAGACCACGACGCTGCGGATGATCGCGGGGTTCAGCGACCCGACCGACGGCTCGATCCTTTTGCACGGTGAGGACATCACCGGGGTGCCTCCGCACCGCCGCGACGTCAACACCGTCTTCCAGAGCTATGCCCTGTTCGAGCACCTCGACGTCTTCGGCAACGTGGCCTTCGGGTTGCGCCGCGCCGGGATCGGCAAGGCAGAGATCCGCAGGCGGGTCGGCGAGGCGCTCGAGCTCGTCCAGCTCGAGACCCGCGACCACGCCCGTGCACGCGAGCTGTCCGGGGGGCAGAAACAGCGCGTCGCCCTGGCCCGGGCCCTCGTCAACCGGCCCAAGGTGCTGCTTCTGGACGAGCCACTGGCCGCGCTCGACGCCCTGTTGCGGCACCGCATGCAGACCGAGCTGAAGGCCATCCAGCGCGAGGTCGGCATCACGTTCGTCTTCGTCACCCACGACCAGGACGAGGCGCTGAGCATGAGCGACCGGGTCGCGGTGATGAACGGCGGCGTCGTGGAGCAGTGCGGCAGCCCCGAGGACGTGTACGAGCGCCCGGCGTCCGAGTTCACCGCCGGTTTCATCGGCACCAGCAACCTGATGCGTGGGCCGTGCCGCGACGGTGCGGTCGAGGTTGCCCGCGGCGTCCTGGTGCCGGCACCGGGCCACGACCTGGCCGGTCACGACGGCCCGGTGTGCCTGTCGGTGCGCCCCGAGAAGATCTGGATGAGTGACCTCGACCCCGGCATGGTGCGGGTGTCGGGCACGGTGGCCGCCACCGTCTACCACGGATCCACCACGCAGTACCTCGTCGACCTCGCCCCGGGGGTGCAGCTGACCGTCCTCGAGCAGAATCTGCCCCGGATGCGGCGCGAGGACCGTTGGGACGACGGCGACCCGGTCGAGCTCGGCTGGCATCCCGAGCATGCGGTGGTGCTGCGATGAGCCGGCACGACGTGGTGGTCCTGGGCGCCGGACTCGCCGGCCTGTCCGCGGCCCGGGACCTGGCAGCCGCCGGCACCGATGTGGTGGTGCTCGAGGCGAGGGACCGGGCAGGGGGCCGGGTCGAGCAGGTGGCACTCGACGACGGGCGGCTGGTGCAGCTCGGCGGCGAGGTCGTGGGCGACATCCACACCGCCTACCTCGGCCTGGCGGCGGAGCTCGGGCTGACCATGATCCCGTCCTACATCGAGGAGCCGGGCGTGATCACCCGGCAGCGACCCGACCGGGTCGACCTCGGTGAGTGGCCGGGCTGGTTCGACGCCGCCGACATCGCCGCGTACGAACGGGTGGAGCGCGACTTCGACCGGATCGTGGCGTCCATCGACCTCGAGCACGCCTTCAACCATCCGGACCTCGAGCGACTCGACCGGCTGAGCGTCGGCGACTGGCTGCGCGATGCGGGCGCGACGCCGAACGTGGTGCGGCTCAAGGAGATGGGCCAGCTGTCGATGTCGGACGGCTCGATCGAGCGGACCAGCATGTTCGCCCACGCCAGGCAGAACGCCGTTGCCGGCGTGACAGGCTCGTACGACGTGGCGGTGTGGGAGAACCTGCGGGTCGCCGAGGGATCGGCGACGGTCGCCCTGCGGATGGCCGCCGAGCTCGGCGAGCGGGTCCGGCTGTCCATGCCGGCGGCAGCGCTGCGGGTCGATGGCTCGGGTGTCACCGTCACCGCTGCCAGCGGCGAGGACTTCCACGCCACGGTGGTGGTGTGCGCGCTTCCGGTCGGACCCGTCCGCGACTTGCGCATCGACGGTGTCGACGAGCGGCGGCTGGCGTCGCTGCGTCGCCAGCGGCACGCGTGGGCGGGCAAGTTCGTCGCGGCGTACGCCGAGCCGTTCTGGCGGGAGACCGGTCAGAACGGGCTGGCGGAGAGCGAGGGCGTGCTGGGCTCGACGTGGGTGCAGGGGCCGGCGATGCTGTCCGCGCTCATCCCCCCGGAGCGCTACGCCGCGTTCGCCGCCAGCGACCCCGTCACCCGTGACGCGGAGGCACTGGCCCAGATCGCCGGGCTCTTCGGCGATCGCGCGCTGTCGCCCGTCGGCACCTGGGCCAGGCTGTGGGGCACCGACCCGTGGACGCAGGGCTACATGACCAACTGGCGTCCCGGGGACGTGGTCGCCGTGGGACCGCTGCACGGCACGCATGCCCCGCCGTTCTACATCTGCGGCTCCGACCAGTGGGTCGGCGGCTTCATGGAGGGCGCGGTCAGGACCGGACGGGCTGCTGCCGCTGCGGTGCTCGGCTGAGTCAACGGTCGAGCCGCTCGCGCAGGTGTTGGGCGTCGAACGGCGCGTGCACCTTGATGTCGTTGTCGAAGTAGACGTAGCCGTCCAGGCCGTCGTCGCGCCACTGGGCGAGCCTGGCGGCCCAGTCGTCGAGCGCCTCGTCGGTGTAGCCGCTGGCGTACAGCTCCTCGGCGCCGTGCAGCCGCACGTAGACGAAGTCCGACGTCACGTCGTACATCAGTGGCCACTTGCCCGCGGTGTCGGCGACGACCAACGCGATGTCCTGCTCGCGCAGCAGCTCGAGCAGCTCCGGTGCCTTGAACGTGTCGTGGCGTACCTCGAGCGCGTGCCGCAGCGGCAGGTCGACGTCGGTGGTCGTCAGCGCGCGGTCGTCGGCGAGCTTCTCGTCGTGCTGCGCGGCCAGGTCGGCCGCCTCCTTCGTCGTGCGCGGCAGCAGCGCGAAGAACGCGCGCAGCCGGTCGGCGTCGAAGCCGAGCGTCGGCGGCAGCTGCCACAGGAACGGCCCGGTCTTGGCCCCAAGGGCGAGCACGCCGGACGCGTAGAAGTTGGCCAGTGCGCCCTCGACGCCCGCGAGCTTCTTCATGTGGGTGATGAAGCGGCCGCCCTTGACGGCGAACACGAAGTCGTCGGGCACCTGCTCCGCCCACTGCCGGTAGCTGCTCGGCCGCTGCAGCGAGTAGAACGACCCGTTGATCTCGATCGACGTCATTCGCTCCGCGGCGTACTCGAGCTCGCGGCGCTGGGCCAGCCCCTTCGGGTAGAACACCCCGCGCCACGGCGGATACCGCCACCCGGAGATGCCCACCCGGATCCGCGCCACGGGTGCGACGCTAGACGCTAGAGCCGCTTCGGGCGAAAACGCCCACGCACCCTCGGCCACCACTCCACCGCCCACCCCTTCGGCAGCCGCTGCCCCACATCGGGGCGGCGCGCCGCAGGACATGCGCCGAACGAGGCGTTCGAGGTGGAGGACGGCGCCCAGATCGTCGACTTCGACACCGTGCGGCTGGGCCCGGGCGGCGACGTCAGCACTCCCGACCTGGGCCACTCGATCCAGCTGGGCGACCCGGTCACCTCACCATCCGACTGCTCGACGGCGCGGTCTGCCAGCCGTTCTCGCCGGAGGTGTACGGCTACTTCCCCGACGACAGCTACATCAGCTCGTTCGACAGCGACGACACGCCGTGCGCGAACAACACCGGCCGCCGAGCAACGTGAGCGACCGGCGGAGTTCAACTCCGACGGCGAGGCCGTTTCCGTCTCGGCGTCTACTCGGATGCGACGCAGGCACGGTCGAGGTGTCCAACCTCCGCATCAATGGCGACTGGTGCTGTTCGCAGACGGCCGATCAAGCCACCCTGACCGCCAGCCAGACCGCCAGCGGAGACGACCGGCTCACCCTCAGCACCAAGCCGGCCGGGAGGGCGGTCAACGCGAAGGTCGAGTTCATCCGCATGGTGCCCGGACCGGTCGATCAGATCGTCGCGACCCGTCGCACCGGCCAGAACGGCTCGGCGCAGGTCATCGTCAACGACTCCAGGCCGCAGCAGAAGACGAGATACTTCGCGGTCATCTTCTCGACGAAGTTCACGTCCGGCGACCGGGCAAACTCCGCCGCGTGAGCCACCGGTTTCCTCACTCCCGGGGTCTGAAGCGGGTGTGGCGCCGAGGTCGTTGCTGGGGGTCGATCCGCAAGGGTGGGACGACCTCGGGGACGCGGTCGTCTCCGAACCGGACCGTCCACTCGCCGCCATGCGCCAGGTGGTGGTGGTAGGCGCAGAGCAGGATGCCGTCGGCCAGGTCGGTGGTCCCACCCACCTCCCAGGGGCAGCGGCCGTGATGGGCCTCGCACCAGCCAGGTGGCCTCTCGCAACCCGCCCAGCAGCACCCACCCTGGGCGATTCCGAGCGCGATCCGCTGCTTGACGCTGAACAGGCGGGAGGTGCGGCCGAGGTCGAGCACGGTGGACGCACCGTCCATCACCGCGGGCAGAATGCCGGCGGAACAGGCCCAACGGCGGGCCTGACCGGCAGAGATGCGGGTGCCGGTGGACAGCGTTGCCGCACCCAGCGCCGCCGCGAGCTTGGTCTGGTCGATCGTGGCCACCACCGTCGCGTTGACCCCGCCGTGCTGCGGCAGGGCATCGGTGGGCAGGTGCTCGACCAGGTCGGCGAACGCGCGACCCATCCGGGTCGGGTACGGCGGCACCGGCTCGTCCACGGCCTCCGGGTCTGAATCACCACGCGGGGTGTCGCCGCTCGCCGCGGGACGGCTCCATTGCCGCGGTGCTGTCATGGCCTCAAGGGCGGTACGGAGCATGTCGGCCTGAGCGTCGGGAAGCCGGAAGGAGCCGCGGGTGGTGCCGTCACCGACCCGTCGCATGGTGAAGCGGCAGGCCTGTCTGGCGCGCTTCTCCTCGTCGGCCAGCAGGTCGCCCTCGAGCTTGTCGGCATCACGCGGGGAGAGGACCTCGAACACGCGGCGACCGAGGCGCCGCAGCTCGTCCGGCCCGTGCACCTCGGCCAACCCGACCAGGTGTCGTTCCGCCGCAGCGCGTTCGTCCGCGGTCAGGTCGGGTACGTTCTCGGCGAGCGTGTCGACGGCGCCACAGATCACCTGCGCCTGCCCGGTCGAGACCGCACCGGCAGCCATCGCGGTCCTCGTCTGCTCGTAGTCGCCGTTGAGCCCGCTCGCGAGCCGCGCCAGCGCGCCGGCCTCCCGCAGGGACATCCGCTGACGGTGCCGCAGCCACGCCGCCGTGGAGGTCGCCCCGGCCTGCTTGGGCAGGTCGCGCGTCTGAGCCTCGGCGACCAACCGCAGCACCAGCTCGTCGAGGCGGTTCCGCAGCCCGAACGCCACGTCGACCGCGTCACCGACCGCACCGTCGGACAGCGACCAGCACCGCACATCGGCCACCTCGTCCAGGGCGTCGCCGACCGCCATCAGGCAGGACACCAACGGACCACTCGTCGGTGGGCCTGCCGGCGGACCGGGCGGGTCGGTGGTGAACGTTGTCATGCCCAAACTCTAGGCCGAATGACCGACACTATCGTACGTGTGTTCGAGGATCTGTGGAAGCGAAACACCGTCCACAAGCCAGGTGTGACTGCCATCATCGGCACCGAGGGGCCGTAGACCGTGCGCCGGGAGGTCACCCATGAACCGCACCCACCGCACCGCGCTGCGCTGGCTCGCCCCCACGGTGGCGACAGCACTCGTGCTGGTGCCCGCATCCCCCGCGCAGGCCGACCGGATCATCGGCACCGACGGCCCCGACGAGCTGGTGGGCACGGAGGGCAAGGACAACATCCACGCGAAGGCCGGCGCCGACGTGATCCGGTCCCTGGGCGGCGTCGACCAGGTCCGCGCGGGCGACGGCGCCGACCGGTTGTTCCTGGGCGACGGCACCGACCAGTTCGGCGGCGACTTCGGGCTCGGTGGCGCCGGCCCGGACCAGATCTTCGGCGGGCCCGGTGACGACTTCCTGTACGGCCAGGGCGGCGTCGACGAGGCACACGGCGGCCCGGGCGGCGACCTGATCGATGACGACCGCGGGAACGACGTCGCGCACGGCGGACAGGGCGGCGACGAGCTGTTCTCCCACTTCGGGGACAACACCCTGTACGGCGGCGCCGGCAACGACATCCTCGAGGTCGTCCCCGACCCGGGGTCCGACGTGCTGAACTGCGGTCCGGGCCGCGACACGGTCGTCTTCCACGACCGCCGCGACCGTGACGACCGCCGGGTGGGATGCGAGCGCGTCCGGGTCATCGATACCGAGTAGCCGGAGTCGGAGGAGACCTGATACGCAGGCCTCATGTCACTCGTCCGCGTCCACAACTTCTCCATCTCGCTCGACGGCTTCGGCACCGGCGAAGGTCTGAGCCACGAGGCATATTTCGGCCACGCCGGCGACCGGCTGCACGAGTGGATGTTCGCCACTCGGTGGTGGGGCGAGATGGTGGGCCAGCCCGGCGGTAGCGGCGGCGTCGACGACGCCTTCACCCAACGGTTCAACGCCGGGATCGGCGCCGAGATCATGGGTGCCGGGAAGTTCGGCCCGCCCGGATGGCACGAGGACCCGGACTGGAAGGGCGCGTGGGGTCCTAACCCACCGTTCCACACTCCGACCTTCATCCTCACCCATCACCCCCGCCCGTCGGTCGAGATGGAGGGCGGCACGACGTTCCACTTCATCGACGCCCCGCCCGCCGAGGCGCTCGCGACGGCTCGCGAGGCGGCGGGCGGCCTGGACGTGCGCCTCGGCGGTGGGCCCTCGATGATCCGCGACTTCCTCGCTGCGAGGCTGGTCGACCACATGCACGTCGCAGTGGTCCCGATCCTGCTCGGCCGAGGCGTACGCCTCTGGGACGGACTGGAGGGCCTCGAGAACGACTACCAGATCGAGGCCACCTCCTCGCCCAGCGGAGTCACGCACATGACGTTCACCCGGGCGACTGCCTGAGGACTAGTCGGGCAACCGGTCCTGCAGCCACGAGGCGCCGACCACCTCGGCGCCCAGCGCCGTCACCCGTCGGCGCAGCTCACGGTCACCGGTCACGACCGTCACCTGCTCGGTGTCGTCGGCCGCGACCACGTCGGCGACCACGTCGACGATCGCGTCGTCGCCGGAGCCCGCCGCGTGCACGACCCGCAGCCCCTCCGACTCGCCCTCGTCGACGCCCGGCCGCGCCGCCCCCTCGACGACGAGCACGACGCGTCCGAGGTCCGCCGCCCGGAGCCGGTCGTGCAGCCGCCGGGCGGCACCTGGCCGGTCGCGCCACCAGCCGTCGGGACGCGACCCGACGACGTTGGCGGAGTCGACCACGAGGACCGCGGCCATCTACGAACCGTTCGGACGGACCACGACCTTCACGTGCTGCGCCGCGGGGTCGGGGGCCAGTGCGCCCGTGACGTCGTCGAGGCCGACGTGCCCGGTCACCAATGCATCGAGGTCGACCTCTCCGCTGACGGCCAAGGCGATGGCGTCGGGCCAGGTGTTGGCGTAGCGGAAGGTGCCGGTGACCCGCAGCTCGCGATTCTGGATCAGCGACACCGGGAGGGTGAGCTCGTCGGCACCCATGCCGACCAGTACCACCGCGCCGCCGGCCCGTACGGCCGGCACTCCTCCAGCCACCGCCGGCGGGGCGCCGGAGCAGTCGACGAACGCGTCGACCGCGACCCCTGCGTCGACCGGAGACGTCGCGACCGGGTCGAGGGTGCCGGTGGCGCCCATCGCGGTGGCGCGCTCGCGGCGGCCGGCGTCGATGTCGGTCACCACCACCTCGGCCGCTCCGAGCGCCCGGGCGACCTGGGTCACCAGCAGCCCCACCGGGCCGGCACCTGCCACCAGGACCCGCGACCCCACACCGGTGCCCGCCTTGCGGTGCGCCCACACCGCGACGCTGAGCGGCTCGACCAGCGCCGACGCGTCGTCGGACAGCGTGTCGGGCACCGGGTAGGCGAAGTCCGCGGCGAGGGCCACGTACTGACAGAACGCCCCGTCGATGGGTGGCGTGGCGAAGAACGCGATGTCGGGGCAGAGGTTGTAGTCACCGCGGCGGCAGTACGCGCACCGCCGGCACGGGACGCCGGGCTCGAGCGACACTCGCTCGCCGGTGCGTGCCGGGTCGACGCCCTCGCCCACGGCGACGACACGCCCGCCGGCCTCGTGGCCGAGGACGAGCGGCGCACGCACCACGTGCTCGCCGATGCGGCCCTGCTCGTAGTAGTGCACGTCGGACCCGCACACCCCGACCGAGCCGACCTCGACGAGGACCTCGTCGGGACCAGGGGCCGGAACCGCTCGTTCCTCGACCCGGACGTCGTGCGGACCGTGCAGGACGCTGACCCGCATCCGCTCCGGGAGCTGCTCGGGTTCGGTCACCCGGCCATCATGCCGCGGCGCCGGACCCGTCCTGATCCGTGCCCTGCTCCTCGGTGCCCTGCTCCTCGGTGCCCTGCTCCTCGGTGCCCTGGCCGTTGCCGGCCGCGTCGTCGCACACGAGCGGTTCGGTGAGCTCGAGCAGCGTCGTCTCGGTGCGGATGATCTCGCCGGCCAGCACCGACCGCTCAACCGTCAGCTGCACCTCAGCCTCGGCCTCGGCCAGTCCGGCGAGCTCGTCGGCGGCCTCCTCCTCGCGACAGTCGCCGTCGAGGTCACCCAGGTCGGCCGCGTCGAGGTAGGCCCCCAGGTCACCTACGTCGCTGCCGTCGAGGCACCAGTCGACGTCGGTGGTCGCTCCTCGCGAGCCGGCCGTCTCCTCGCAGGGCACCAGCAGCCCGGTGAGCAGCACGGTCTTCACGTGCGGCTTCGGGCCGTTCGGGCCGTTCGGTCCACCGGGTCCGCCAGGTCCGCCCGGTCCACCCGGTCCGCCAGGTCCGCCAGGTCCGCCAGGTCCACCCGGACCCTCGGGCCCACCAGGACCTTCAGGCCCACCAGGACCTTCAGGTCCACCCGGACCAGGCCCGCCAGGCCCGCCGGGTCCACCACCGCCGGGTCCGCCCGTGCCCCCACCCGGCTGCTGCGGGACGGTCGGGTCGTCGCCCGCGCCGGGGGTGCCCGGGACGGTCGGGAAGTTGCCGTGTGCGTACGCCTTCGCGTACGCCAGCACGAGGTCGACGTAGGCCTCGGAGTGGTTGTAGCGGAGCACCGCGGTGCGCAGCTGAGCGCCGTCGGACAGGTTGCCACCGCCGGCACAGAGGTAGACACCGGCGGCCAACGCCGCGTCGTCGAGGTCGTGCGGGTTGCGCTTGCCGTCACCATCGGCGTCCACCCCGACCACGTCCCACGTGCTCGGGATGAACTGCATCGGACCGACCGCGCGGTCCCACACCCGGTCGCCGTCGTACGTGCCGCCGTCGGTGTCCGGGATGGCGGCGATGCCCGGCGACCCGTCCAGCGCGATGCCGACGATCAGCGGATCGGACACGCCGTTGCGGCCGACCACGGCGCCTGCATAGCGGCCGTGGTCGGACTCGACCCTGCCGATCCCGGCCAGCAGGTACCAGGGAAGGTTGCAGCCGGGCTCGACGTCGGCCATGACGGTCTCGGCGGCGTGGTAGGCCCGGACCGCCGGTCGCGGCAAGCCGCTGGCCGTGACGGCCGCGGGGGTGACCGACCGCGCCTCCTGGGTCATCCGGCGGGCACCACGGGTGTCGTGCGCGCGGCTCTGGTCGAGAGCAGTGCGACGGTCGACGAGGTCGGCGCCGAGCGTCTGCACGTCAGTCTGGGACGGCACCCCGAGCGTCATCGGGACGCCCGCCGGAACAGCCGGCGCACCGCCGTCCGCGTTGAGGGCGTCGAACGTCGCAGACGCGGGCACCGGGCCGGCGGACGCACCGAGCACGGACACGCAGATCAGCACCGCGCTGCTGCCGACCGCTACGCCGGCACGCCGGCGGCTCACCGGGATCACCCGGCGATGCGACCCGCGACGGCCCACCGTGCCCACCTCTCGTCCTCGTGCGTAAGACCGCTGATTCCACCCGCAGCATCGCCGTCGGGCGCAGCAGTCCCATCTGACGTCCCCGTCGCCAGATAATCAACAGCAGATCGGGGTTCTTTGCATGCACTTCAGAGGAGCCGGCGCGGAACGTGCGAATACGCGTCACCCCGTCCGTCACATCGGCCACACCCGTCACAGACGGCACAGGAGCGTCACCTCGGAGCCACCCGCTCGTTTGGGACGTCGATCGTCCCCACCACCCCGAGGGACGCCCATGCCAAGGACGTCGACCCGATGACCTTTTCCCTCGCCGTGCCCGGCTCCCTGCGTCGCACCCGCGTCCGGCGGGTGACCGCCGCGCTGCCAGCCGCCGTGCTGGCGCTCCTGCTCGCCGGGCTGAACGGATCCGCCCAGGCGTCCGCTGCTCCGGCCGCCCCCGCTGCCGCCCCCGCTGCCGCCCCCGCTGCCGCCCTCGCTGCCGCCCCGGCGGCCGCGGCCACCGCGTCCGGCTTCCTGTTCTACAAGTTCCCGACCGGCCAACCGGGCTGCACCGGGCTCGGCCTGAACGTGACGACCAACCCCGACTACGCCCGCGACGACTGCGGCTTCGTCACCTTCACGTTGAGCGACGCCGCCACCGACGTCGAGGCCGAGCTGTACGCACCGGGCGCCAGCTCGCCGTTCGTCTCGCTCCCTGCCACCGAGGACGACCAGACCCCCGGCGACTACCAGGCCACCCTCGAGCCCGACGAGGCCTGGCCCGCCGGCCGGCTCCGCGTGGTGGTCGTCGTCGACGGTGACGACGCCGGGCAGACCACGTTCGGCCACAACCGCCTCGGCGCCGTCGTCGACGTCGCCGACGCACCCGACGGCGCGTACGCCCCGGGCGACCCGATCGACTTCACCGGCACCGTCAGCGAGCTCGACACCACGCCGGCCGGCACTCCGACCGAGACCGACGTCGCGGCCGAGTTCGCGCTGCGGCTGGTGACGCCCGACGGCGACGCGGTCCCACTGCCCGGCGGCCGGGTGACCGCCGACAACGACGGCACCTTCTCGGGCACGGTGCCCGGCACGCTCACCGCAGACGTCGAGGCCGGCCCCGAGACCGACTACCAGGTCGACCTCGCGATCGCGGTCGTCAACGCCTCCTACACCGACGCCACGACCGGCGACTGGGCGGCGACCGAGGCCGGCGCAGGCGCTGTCACACTGCGCACCCCGCCCACCGAGCTGCTGCTCGAGAACAGCTTCGTGTCCGAGGTCGGCTGGGTGAAGCCAGGCGACACCTACCCGTCCCGCGTGCACGTGCGCAACCTGACCGACCACGCCTTCAACGGCGCCAAGGTCACGGTCCGCGCACCGCAGGGCACCGCGTTCACGGATGCTTCGGCGGCCAGCGGAAGCGCGACTGTCACGCCCGCGCTGGTGACCTGGACCATCGGCACCGTTCCCGCCGCACCCGACGGCGGCGAGACCGTACGCACACTGGTGCTGGAGTCGAAGGCGAAGACCGTCGCCCAGGACCGCCGCATCGTCTGGCGCGACCTGTCGACGAGCGCCCGGCTGACCGCGACCAACCGCCCCGCGCAGAACCTTCGCAGCCATGGCCCGAAGGTCATCCCGCCGTCGGCGTCGTACGACACCGCGCGCTACGGCGACCGGCCGTTCCCGGTCGTCCCCGTCGACTACCTCGACCGCAAGCACCAGCCGGACAACTCCGGTGACGAGCTCGCGCAGAAGATCAACGCCCCCGACGTCGCCGGGTCGACCTGGAACCTCTACCAGGAGATGTCGCTCGGGCAGCTGTTCCCCGACGGCACCGTCCCGTCGGCTGGCGTGGCGACCCGCGACTTCAGCTATGACCCGGGTTTCGACTTCAGCGACCTCAGCCCCGGCGGCACCTGTCATGGCGTGACGGCCGACCCGGCCCTGGCTGGCACCCCGGCCTATCCCGAGCGGATCCAGGACGGCTTCTACCAGCTGCCAGGCACGACCGACTACTACGGCGACGACAAGTTCGGCTCCGCGGTGGTCGGGTCCCAGGTGCCCGGACCGCTGTTCGACATCGACTCGGCGTGCGGCCCGACCGGCAAGCTGGTCTACGACGCCGCGGCGATCGCCGACCCGGAGATCGACTACTCCGACTACGACACCGACAAGGACGGCGTCGTCGACTTCTTCATGGTCGTCTTCGCCGGCTGCGGCGGTAACGGTGGCTCGCAGCTCGGCCCGCTCGGCTGTCCCTATGACGAGGTGCCGTACGACAACGTCTGGCCGCACTCGTCGTCGCTGGAGTTCTACTACACCGACCCCGAGACAGGGCTGCCCGGCTTCACGACCGACGACCAGCTCCGCGACCTCGAGGACCGGCCGCTGTACTACACCGACGACTCCTACTCGGCCACCACGACGAACGAGACCGACTTCCCGGTGTACGTGCGGGTGGGCCCGTACAACGTCAACCCCGAGACGGCCATCGACCGCGCCAGCGTGATCTCGCACGAGTACGGCCACTCGCTCGGCCTGCCCGACTTCTACTCACTGGGCACGGACCGGGAGACGTACGGCGACTGGAACCTGATGGCCACCGACAAGTCGCAGCACATGGACGTCTTCGGGCGCCAGGAGCTCGGCTGGATCGTGCCGGAGGTGCTCGAGCCGGGCAGCAGCCCGACGGCCGAGGGCTGGACCGACTCGAAGCAAGACACCCACCGCATCGTCTGGCAGCAGCGCAACGGCGACCCGTACACGCTGAGCGGGCCGCACGTGCACAACGCCCAGGCGTACGTCGCCAAGCTGCCCACCCGCCAGCTGATCGACCCGGCGAAGTTCGGGACCGGTGACGGGGCGAGCCTGCCGCACGCGTGGTGGTCGGGCTCCGGCAACGACTTCGGCTGTCCACCGGAGGGCGGGCACAACCTCGACCTCGCGGTGCCCGGCCTCGCCGACCTGCCGGACGGCAGCACGGTGAACCTGCAGTTCAGCTCGCTGTGGGACGTCGAGTGGGACTTCGACTACGGCTTCGTGCTGACTTCGACCGACGGCGGCGAGACGTACGAGTCGCACCCGTCGGAGCAGGGGTACACCACCAGCGCGTTCAACCCGCAGCAGAACGCCTGCCAGCAGAAGTACGACAACGGCATCACCGGCTCCAGCGGTTCGTACGCCGCCGGGACGGAGACCGCCGACCGGGTCACCGACACCTACCCGGACTCGGTGTTCCTCGACGACAGCTACGACGTCAGCGACCTGGCGGGCGCCGAGCAGGGCGTCATCCGGTTCTCGTACGCGACCGACCCGGGTCTGGCCCGGCCGGGCTGGTTCATCGACGACGTGACCGTCACGGCGACCCTGCCGGGCGGTGAGGAGCAGACGCTGCTGGAAACCGACCTCGAAGGCGAGGGTGGACCCGACGACCCGGCGGTGTTCAACGGCGGCTGCAAGGAGGGCACGGCCACTGCCCCCGTGTGCACCCAGGGCTGGACGTACACCTCAGCCACCGACGGCTCACCGGCTGACCACGCCTACTACCTGGAGCTGCGCGACCGCTCCGGCTTCGACCGGGAGGGTCGCGGCCAGAACGACCGCGACGCGATCGCGTTCGGTGCCGGCCTGTCGATGGTCTACACCGACGAGGCGCACGGGTACGGCAACGTGGGCACCGACGATCCGCCCGCCCAGTCGCCGCTGGACTCCCAGCCGCAACCGGGCGAGGGGATTCCCGACCTGTCCGACGCGGCGTGGACGGCGGCTCCCGGTGACGACACCTTCACCGACTCCGGCGTGGGTCACACCGACAACTACTCGAACCCGGCGGAAGACGAGGTCGACCCGCGGTACCCCGATGTCGTGACCCCATGGCGGTTCCAGTACGACTGCCTGAGCTTCGAGGTGCAGCAGATGACCGGTACCGGCGTGGGACCCACGCAGGCCGACGGCGACCTCACCGGTGACGTCGCGTTCGACATGGGCACCGGCTGCGCTGAGTTCGACTACGGCTACGACGACGAGGGTGAGCCGACGCCCAACACCCCGCCGACGGCCGGCGCGACCGTGAACCGCAACGACGGAACGCTGCGTACGGAGTTCGTGTTCGACGCCCGCGCCACGACCGACTCCGAGACCCCGCGCAACCTCGACTACAGCTGGGACCTCGACAACGGCGGCACCGTGAAGGACTCGACCCGCAAGGTGGTGCACAAGACGTTCCAGCAACCCGGCGTGCACCGGGTGCGGCTGACGGTGACCGATCCGCGAGGCGCTCGGGACACCGTCGTCCTCCCGGTCACCGTGTCGCGGCACGTGCAGTGCGGCGAGGACGTGGTGGCGCGCGCCGGTGGGTGGCGGGTGCGTACGCATCCCGACGCCGAGGGTGGCCACTTCTGCGACAACGCCGGCGGCGGGACCGAGGGCGACAGCCTGGCGTTGCGCTTCATCGGCAACCGGGTCGACGTCCGCTACGGCCGGTCCACCCAGGGCGGTACGGCGCAGGTACTGATCGACGGCGAGGCGGTCGGCACGCTGGTGTTCACCGGCGCCTCGGCGGAGCCGCGGATCGGGTTCCTGCAGCGCTACGGCCAGCTCGGGGCCGGCCAGCACCGGATCCGGATCGTCGTCGGCCCGGCCAGCGGTGAGCACCGGCTCGCCCTGGTCGACAGCTTCCACGTGGTAGGGCACGTGGACGAGGGCTAGCGGGTCAGCCCCTCTCGGGCGGCCTGCTGGTGCAGCTCGCGCAGCCGGGCGCCCTGGTCCTGCGCGCGTGCCCGCAGCTCCTCGAGCCGCTCCCGCGGCAGCCGAGGCTCGTCGGCGGCGAGGGTCAGCAGCACGTCCCAGCCGGCGGCCTTGCCGGCGACGGCGACCCGAAGCGCCTCGATCTCGACCACGTTGGTGAGCGGTGAGCGGCGCAGCAAGGTCCCGTTGGGCTTCAGCCGGCCCACCGTCTCGGCGACCCGGCCGAGCACGGCCCGCGGCCTGCTCGGCGAGACGCCGACGGCACGCATGATGTCCAGCTGGGCGTCGCGGTCCTCGTCGACCTCGCGGGCAAGCATGGCGAGCTCGGGCCCGCGCGCGCTCCCCTGGTGCGAGCGAGCAGTGCGCCGGAACAGGTCGCGGCCGGCGGAGGCCCCGGCGAGGTGGTCGTTGAGGTAGCTGGCGAGCAGCTGCTGACGGTCCGGCACACCCGCTGGGTACCCCCGCGGGGCCTTCCTCAATCGTCAGCCGTCAGCCGCCGGCCGACCCGAGGTACTGGCGCGACAGCGTCACGTAGTTGCGGGCGTTGCCACGGACCCGTTCCCACTCGTCGTCGCTCAGCGCTCGGCGCACCTTGCCCGGCACGCCTGCCACCAGCGATCCCGGCGGGACCTCGGCACCCTCGAGAACGACCGCACCGGCGGCCACGATGGAGCCGCTGCCGACCGTCGCCCCGTTGAGGACCACAGCACCCATGCCGATGAGGACCTCGTCGTCGATCGTGCAGCCGTGCACGACCGCCAGGTGACCCACGGACACACCGGCGCCAAGTCGGCACGGGTGGCCGGGGTCGGCGTGCAGCACGCACCCGTCCTGCACGTTGCTGCCGTCACCGACGACGATCGCGTCGCGGTCGCCGCGGAGCACGGCGCCGTACCAGACGCTGGCCTTTGCACCCAGGCGCACCTGCCCGATGACCGTGGCGGTCGGCGCCACGAAGGCGTCGGGGGCGATCTGCGGGACGTGGTCCTCGAATGCGATGGGCACCTGACCTCCTGGTAGACCTGTGGACATGTCCGACTCCCGCAGTCTTACCCAGGAGGAGGCGCAGCGACGCGCCGCCCTGCTCACCGTGTCCTCGTACGACATCGCCGTCGACCTCACCGACCTGCTCGAGGGCGACGCGCTGCGCGCCACCTCGACGGTGCGCTTCGCGTGCACCGATATCGGCACCGACACCAGCACCGAGGCGGGCACCGCTGCCGAGACCTTCATCGACTGCTCCGCGGAGGTCGTCTCCGCCACCCTCAACGGGCGGGTGATCGACGCGTCGGGCATCGCCGAGGGACGGATCCGGCTGACCCACCTGGCTCCCGACAACGAGCTGGTCGTCGAGTCGGTGCAGCGCCAGACCGGCCAGCGGGCGGCGGTGCAACGCACCGTCGATTCCGACGGCGAGGTCTACGTCTGGACGTCGTTCGAGCCCGATGAGGCCCGGCGGTGCTGGGCCTGCTTCGACCAACCCGACCTCAAGGCACCGCACACGTTCGTGGTCGACGCACCGGCGCGCTGGACGGTGCTCAGCAACACCGGTGACGCGACCGTCGACGACGTCTCCGACAGCGTCCGGCGGTGGTCGTTCGCTGCCACGCCGCCGCTGTCGACGTACGTGCCGGTGGTGAACGCGGGACCGTTCTACGAGCGCCGCGCCCAGCGCGGCGACCACGACCTCGGTCTGTACTGCAGGCGCTCGTTGGCCGACTGCCTCGACCGCGACGCCGAGGAATTGTTCGAGGTGACGGCACAGGGGCTCGCGTTCTTCGGCGAGCAGTTCGCCCTGCCGTTCCCGCAGCGCCGCTACGACCAGGTGTTCGTGCCCGACATGGGCGGGGCGATGGAGAACTACGGCTGCGTCACCTGGTCCGACACGTTCGTCTTCCGGACGCCTCCCACCCCGGCCGACCGCGAATTCCGGGCGATCATCCTGCTGCACGAGATGGCGCACATGTGGTTCGGCGACATGGTGACCATGCGCTGGTGGGACGACCTGTGGCTCAACGAGGCATTCGCCAACTGGGCCTGCTACTGGGCGGCGTCCGAGGCCACCCAGTTCAGCGACGCGTGGGCGGGCTTCCTCGCGACGTCCAAGCGCGGCGTGTACGCCGTCGATCGCGGGCCTACCTCGCACCCGATCCGGCAGCCGGCGACCGACGTGGCGGAGGCGACCGCATCATTCGACGCCATCACCTACGTCAAGGGCTCCAGCGTGCTCAAGCAGCTGGCGGCGTACGTGGGTCAAGACACGTTCGTCGCCGGCCTCCGCGACTACTTCGCGACGCACGCGTGGGGCAACGCGACGCTCGCCGACCTGATGGGTGCCGTCGGCGCCGCTGCCGGACGAGACCTGTCCGGCTGGACCTCCCGCTGGCTGGACGAGGCCGGGCACGACACCGTGTCCCTCGGCGCGGGACCCGACTCCTCGGTGACGATCCGCACTGCCGGACCGGACGGCGGGTCGCCCCGCCCGCACCTGCTGCGGCTCGGTGTGTACGAGCGGGCCGACGGCGCGCTTCGGCAGGCCGACCTGGTGGAGGTCGACATCGACGCGGCCGAGCAGGTGCTGAAGATCGGGGTCGACCACCCCGACCTGCTGCTGCTCAACGACGACGACCTGACGTTCGCCGCCGTACGCCCCGACGCCGACGCGCTCGCCGCGCTGGTGGCGTCGGCCGGCGATCTCCCCACGTCCATCGGTCGCGGCGTCGCGCTGGCGACGGTCTGGGACGTGCTGCTCGCGGGCGGGCTCCAGGCCGCGGACTTCGTCGGCTGCGCACGCGCGGTGCTGGCACGCGAGACCTCCGGCACCGTCAGCGAGCCGTTCCTCGGGCTAGCCGTCCAGGCGGCCGAGCGGTGGGCTCCGGACGCCCAGCGCGACCGGCTCTGTACGGAGCTCGCAGACACCTGCCTGCTGCTGGCCGAGGGCGGGGACACCCACCGGACCGCGACGCTGCGCGCCCTTGCTCGCACCGCGACGACCGACGAGCAGCTGGCAAAGCTGCGCGACCTCGCGGGCGACGACATCGACCTCGGGTGGCGGCGGCTGGAGCGGCTGGCCGAGCTGGACCGGTTGGACGCACCCGAGGTCGAGGCGCTGCGTGATCGCGACCCCGACCCGGACGTCTGGGTCCGCGTCCTCACCGTCGATGCGGCCCGTCCCGACCCCGAGGCCAAGGAGGCGGCCTGGACCGCGACCGTGGCCGACCGCCGGGTGCCGGGTGGAGCGCTCTTCGACGTCGGCACGGCCTTCTGGCGGCCCGGGCAGGACGGCCTGCTGGCGCCCTTTGCCGACCGCTTCCTGGAGGCGCTGCAGGACCTCGGCGCGTCCGGGCTGCTCGGCGCCATGGGCGTCTCCCGGGCGATGTTCCCGGTGACCGGCGTCGGCACCGACTTCGTCGACCGGGCGGTCGCGCTGGCCCATGGCGGCACCCTCGCGCCGATGATCGAGCAGCGGCTGCTGGAGCGGGCCGACCAGCTGTCCCGGATGCTGGCCGCCCGCGGCTGAGCAGGCTGCTACTCGGGGTCGCCGAACCGCTCCCGGGTCAGCCGCAGTGCGGTGTCGAGCGCCTGCTGCCCGTCCGGGCCGGTCGCGGAGTACTCCACCTGCTGACCGCGCTGGAGACCGAGCGCGATCACGGCCAGCACGCTGCGCGCGTTGACCGGCTCGTCGCCGGGCCGGCCGACCCGTACCTCGGCGTCGAGGTCGGCCAGCGCCCGGACCAGCACCCCGGCCGGCCGGGCGTGCAACCCGACCTTGTTGACCAGCTCGGCCGTCGCGCGCAACCAGTCGGCACGGTCCGTATCGCCGGCGCCGGTGTCACCCCCGTCACCGGCCCCACCGGCCGCCTCGGCGGCGGCAAGCACCGCAGCCAGGTCGCCGCCCCCCTGCGCCTCGACGCCGGCCGCGACGGCGCCCTCGACGAACGGCGCCTCGGCCACCCGGACCCGGTCGCGGGCGGTGTCGTCCAGCACCTCCAGCGCGGTCTCGGTCGTCAGCAGCGCCGACCCGAGGTCGTAGAGCACGACCACCCCGTCGCCGGAGTCGGCCCGGCCGAGCGCCGCCTCGACCCGGTCGAAGCTGGTGCCGACCTGGCCGTCGTCAGTGCCACCGGCGGGCTCGACGGCAACAGCGGGTGCCATCTGCGCCACCAGCACCCGCAGCCCCTCCGCGAGCGCCGGCACGTGCGAGACCAGGACCAGCCCGACGGTCACTCGTCGTCGCCGCAGCGCTCTGCGGCCAGGTCGGCCAGCGTCCGCAGCAGCAACGCCGTCGAGGTGGCGCCGGGGTCCTGGTGGCCGGCGCTGCGCTCGCCGAGGTAGCTGGCGCGGCCCTTGCGGGCCACCAGCGGCGTGGTCGCGGCCATGCCCTCCTCGGCGGCGTCGGCCGCCGCCGCGAGCAGCCGGGCCGTCCCCGCGCCCGACTCCCGCGCCGCCGCCGCGGCGTCGACGGCCGGCGTCAGGGCGTCGACCATCGTCTTGTCGCCGACCTCGGCCTTGCCGCGCGCCACGACACCCTCGAGGCCCGCGCGCAAGGCCGTCACGACGTCGTCGGGCGTCAGCTGGTCGCCGTCACCCACCGCCGTCGACGCCCGCAGGAACGCCGTGCCGTAGAGCGGCCCCGCCGCACCCCCCACCTTGCGGATCAGCGTCGTGGCCACGGCCTTGAGCGCGGCTCCGGGGCTGTCCGGCGGCTCGGCCTCGAGCGCCTGGACCGCGGCGGTCAGCCCCCGGCTCATGTTCTCGCCGTGGTCGGCGTCGCCGATGGCCGAGTCGAGGTCGATCAGCTCCTGGCGGTGCTCGAGGACGGCCGCCGCGCAGCGCCGGACGCCCTCGACCACGTCGTCGGTGCCCGCCACCGTCACCGGCCCCAGCGCAGCGCGGGGGTGTGGACGGGTGCGTCCCACAGCTCGGTCATCTCGTCGTCGAGACGCAGCAGGGTCAGTGACATGCCCTGCATCTCCAGCGAGGTGATGAAGTTGCCGACCAGCCGCCGGCGCACCGTGAGGCCGCGGTCGCGCAGCAGCTCCTCCGCGTGCCGGTAGGCGATGTAGAGCTCGATCAGCGGCGTGCCGCCCATGCCGTTGACGAACAGCAGCACGTCGTCGCCGTTCTCGTACGGGAGGTCCTCGAGGATCGGGGTGAGCAGCCGCTCCACCAGGGCGTCGGCCGGCTCCATCGACAGCCGCTCGCGACCGGGCTCACCGTGGATGCCGATGCCCACCTCGACCTCGGACTCGCTCAGCTCGAACGTCGGCTTGCCAGCGTGCGGGACGGTGCACGAGGTGAGCGCCAGCCCCATCGACCGCGAACCTGCGTTCACCCGCTCGCACAGCGCCGTGCAGGCGGCGAGGTCGTCGCCCCGCTCGGCGGCGGCCCCCACGATCTTCTCCGCGAGGACGGTGGCGCCCACGCCACGGCGGCCGGCGGTGTACAGGCTGTCCTTGACCGCGACGTCGTCATCGATCACCACCGCCGTGACCTCGATGCCCTCGGCGGCGGCGAGCTCGGCGCCGGTCTCGAAGTTGAGCACGTCGCCGGTGTAGTTCTTCACGATGTGCAGCACGCCCGCGCCGCCGTCGACGGCCTTGGTGGCCGCCTCCATCTGGTCGGGAGTCGGCGAGGTGAACACTGCCCCCGGGCAGGCCGCGGCGAGCATGCCGTAGCCGACGAACCCACCGTGCAGCGGCTCGTGCCCGCTCCCGCCGCCGGACAGCACCGCGACCTTGCCCTGCTCGGGCCCACCCGCCCGGACCACGTAGTGGGGATCGAGGTGCACCTCCAGCAGGTCGGGGTGCGCGAGCGCCATGCCCTGCAAAGCCTCCTCGACCACGTTTGCCGGGTCATTGATGATCTTCTTCATGGACGCCTCCGCTCCGAGGGCTGGGACCACGCGGCTCCCGCAGGGACTTCCTACAGCACCGCGCCGGGATTGAGCAGCCCGTCGGGATCGAACACCGCCTTGACGCCCCGCTGCAGGGCCAGCCCGGTCTCGCCCAGCTCGGTCGCCAGCCACTGCTGCTTCAGCCGGCCGATGCCGTGCTCGCCGGTGATCGTGCCGCCGAGGGAGAGCCCCAGATCCATCACCGCGCCGAACGCCGCGACGGCCCGCTCGGCGGCGGCCGGGTCGGTGCGGTCGAAGATCACCGTCGGGTGCATGTTGCCGTCACCCACGTGGCCGGGGCAGCAGATCGTCACGTCGTACGTCGCGGCCACCTCCCGCACCCCGGTCAGCAGCTCGGGCAGCCGGCGACGCGGCACCGCGACATCGTCGACCAGCGTGGCCCCCTGCGCCTCCATCGCGGCGTTCACCAGCCGCCGGGCCTCCAGCAGCATCCGTGACTCGTCGGCGTCCGAAGCCTCCGCCACCTCGAGCGCGCCGCCGTCGCGGCATAGTTTTGCCATCCGGGCCACGTCGTCTGCCGCGCGCGGACCCCGGTCGGACTGGGTGAGCAGCAGCGCCTCGACGTCGCTGGGCAGCCCGAGGTCGCGGTAGTCCTGGATCGCCCGCACCGTCTGCCGGTCGAGGAACTCCATCAGCGAGGGCCGCAGCCCGGACGACATCATCGCGGCCGCCGCGCGCAGCGCGTCCTGCCCCGAGGCGAAGCTCGCGGCCATGGTGAGCGCGGCCTCGGGCGCCGGTCGCAGCGCCAGTGTCACCTCGGTGACGACGCCGAGCGTGCCCTCGGACCCGACGACGAGCCGGGTGAGGTCGTACCCGGCGACGCCCTTGGCCGTCCGGCGGCCGGTACGTAGCACCGCGCCGCTCGCGAGCACCAGCTCGAGCCCACGCACGAAGTCACCGGTGACGCCGTACTTGACGCAGCACAGGCCCCCGGCATCGGTGGCGACGTTGCCGCCGATCGTCGCCTCCTCCCACGAGGAGGGATCGGGCGGGTAGAACAACCCCTGCTCGGCCACCGTGCGGGACAGCTGGGCGTTGGTGACGCCCGGCTGCACGACCGCGATCTGCTCGTCGGTGTCCACCTCGAGCACCGCGTCCATCCGCACCGTCGAGAGCAGCACGCACCCGTCGACCGCGTTGGCGGCGCCGGCCAGCCCGGTCCGCGCTCCCTGCGGCACCACCGGGACGCGGTGCTCGGTGGCCAGCCGGAGCACCGCGGACACCTCCGCCGTCGAACGCGGCCGGACCAGTACCGCCGGCTTTCCGGCCGGACAGAACTTGGCGTGGTCGTGCCGGTGCGCGTCCAGCACGTCGGCATCGGTGACGAGGTCGTCGACCACGTCGGCCAGCGCGGCAACGAAGCTGTCGCTCATGCGGACTCGTCGGCCAGGAGTCGCAGCACCAGCTCGGCCCGTCGAACCCGCTCGCGGCCAAGGGCGATGGCAGTCGCCATCAGGTGCTCACCGACCGGGTACAGGACAGGCGCGTTGCGTACCCCGAGCTTCACGTAGACCGGGGCCAGCAGCTCGACCACCCGCGGCACGTCGTAGAAGCGCACCGCGCCGCCCTGGTCGTCGGGCACCTCGACGTACATGTCCAGCGGCACCGTCGTGGCCGCCCGGATCTCGGCCAGCGCGTCGAGCGCGAGGTCGGTGGACACGTTGAGGCTGGTCGCACCGAGCTGCTCGTACAGGGCCCCGGTCGGACCGTTCGTGAGCGGCATCAGCACCGACGTCTTGAGCACCAGGTCGGCGGGCAGCTCGCCCGACCGCTTGAGGTCGCCGAGCACGCGGAGCACGCCGACGTCACCCACCAGCAGGCTCCGCACGCCGAGCCGGACGGCGCGGAGCGCGTCGGCAAGGCACGCGGCCACGGTCTCGTTGCCCGCTGCAGCCGCGCCCACCGCGGCCGACACCTTGGCCTGTCCGCCGGTGCCCCACGCGCCACGCGGACCGAGGAACAGGTTGACCTCGATGTCGTGCTCGCGGCCGAGCTCGAGCATCCGTCCGATCTCGTCGTCGGTCAGCATCATCACGCCGCTGCCCTGCGAGACCCGGTCGACCCGCACGTCCCGGTTGGCGGCCTCGTCGAGCACCGCCTCCATCACCCGCGGCCCCTCGCAGCTGGGGATCTCGATCCGGTACGCCTTGCCGTCGGGGAAGCGGCCGGTGGCGGGGTCGCTGGCACCGCGCAGCACCGGGTGACCAGCGTGGGTGAGCAGCTCGCGAGCCTGGTGCAGCGTCATCAGTGCGACTGCCGGGCGACCGCGTGCCCGCTGGCCCCGACCAGGAAGTCGAGGTCGCAGCCCTTGTCGGCCTGCAGCACGTGCTCGACGTAGAGCTGTTGCCAGCCCCGCCCGTCGCCAACCGTCGGCGGCTCCCACTCGGCGCGGCGCCGCTCGAGCTCGGCGTCGTCGACCTCGAGGGTCAGCGTGCGGCCGGGCACGTCCAGGCTGATCCAGTCGCCGGTACGGACCAGCGCCAGCGGTCCGCCGACGGCGGCCTCGGGCGTCACGTGCAGCACCACGGTGCCGTACGCCGTGCCGCTCATCCGGGCGTCGGAGATGCGGACCATGTCGTCGACGCCCTGCGCAGCGAGCTTGGTCGGGATGGTCATGTTTCCGACTTCGGGCATGCCTGGGTAGCCCCGCGGCCCGGAGTTCTGCAGCACCAGCACGGTGTCGGCGTCGACGTCGAGATCGGGGTCCTGCGCCGCTGTGTCGTACTCCTCGATGCTGGAGAACACCAGCGCGCGCCCGCGGTGCTGCAGCAGTCGCTCGGACGCGGCCGACTGCTTGACGACGGCACCGTCGGGACACAGGTTGCCGGTGAGCACCGCGGTGCCCGCACCCTCACCGAGCGGCTTGTCGATCGGCCGGATGACGTCGGTGCCGTCGGTGCGCACGGCCGCGGCGACGTTGTCTCCGACGCTGCGGCCGGTCACCGTGATCGCGTCGGTGCGCAGCAGGTCGCCGAGCTCGGACATCACCGCCGGCAGCCCGCCTGCGTAGTAGAAGTCCTCCATCAGGTACTGCCCGGACGGCTGCAGGTCGACCAGCCACGGCACGTCGCGGGCCCACCGGTCCATGTCGGCGAGGCTGAGCTCGACGCCCACCCGGCCCGCGATCGCGAGCAGGTGGATGACGGCGTTGGTCGAGCCGCCGATCGCGGCGTTGACCCGCACCGCGTTGTGGAACGCGTCGCGGGTGACGACGTCGCTGATCCGCAAGCCCTCGTGCGCCATCTCGACGATCCGCTGGCCGGCGAGCTGGGCGATGGCGTACCGGCGGGAGTCGACGGCGGGGATCGCTGCCGACCCGGGCAGCTGCAGCCCGAGCGCCTCGGTCATGCACGCCATCGTCGAGGCCGTGCCCATCGTCATGCAGTGCCCGTTGCTGCGGGTCATGCCCTGCTCGGCGGCCAGGTAGTCCTCCGGGGTCATCCGGCCGGCGTTGAGGTCTTGCGTGTACTGCCAGACCGCAGTGCCGGAGCCGATGTCGCAGCCGCGGAACTTGCCGTTGAGCATCGGCCCGCCGGTCACGACGATGGCCGGCAGGTCGACGCTCGCGGCACCCATCACCGCCGCCGGCGTGGTCTTGTCGCACCCGGTCAGCAGCACGCAGGCGTCGACCGGGTTGCCGCGCAGCGACTCCTCGACGTCCATGCTCATCAGGTTGCGGAACAGCATCGCGGTGGGCCGCAGCATGGTCTCGCCGAGCGACATCACCGGGAACTCCAGCGGGAACCCGCCGGCCTGCCAGACCCCGCGCTTCACCGACTCGGCGAGCCGACGCAGGTGCGCGTTACACGGCGTGAGCTCGGACCAGGTGTTGGCGATCCCGATCACCGGCCGTCCGTCGAACACCTCGTCGGAGAAGCCCTGGCCACGCATCCACGAGCGGTGGATGAAGCCGTTGCGGCCACCCTCGCCGAACCAGTGCTCGTGGCTGCGGCCGCCGAGCGGCTCCCCCGGGCCACTCACCTGGTCACCTGCCCGTCGACCCGCCTGGCCAGGCCGAGCGGGTTTCCGTCGCGAAGCGTCTCGGGCAGCAGCGCCTGCGGCGCGTCCTGGTAGCAGATCGGCCGCTGCCAACGCCGGGCCGCGGTCACGCCCACGCTGGTGTGGATCGACCCGACCGTCGACGGGTACGGGCCGCCGTGGTGCATCGCCCAGGTGACCGCAACCCCGGTCGGCCAGCCGCCGAACAGCACCCGCCCCGCCTTGGTCTCCAGCGTCGCCACCAGCTCGGCGATGCCCTCGAGCTCGGCGTCCTCGGCGTGCACGGTGGCGGTGAGGTTGCCCTCGAGCGCGTCGACCGCCGTCTTCAGCTCGGCGTCGTCGGCGTACTCGCAGACCACAGAGACCGGCCCGAAGCACTCGGCCAGCACCGTCTCGGGGTCGGCCAGCAGCTCGGGCACGGTGGTGCGGACCAGGTTGGCGCCGACAGCCGACGGGTCGCCGGCGTCGGCGCTCACCAGCGCCTCCACGCCCGCGGTGCCCCGCAGCCGCTCCAGCCCCGCGGCGAAGCCCTCCCCGATGCCGTCGTAGAGGACCGGCGCTGGGTCGACACCGCCGGCCGCCTCGGCTAGCGCGTCGTCGAGGCCGTGCCCGGACGGCAGGAACAGCAGCCCGGGCTTGGTGCAGAACTGACCCACGCCGAGCGTGTACGAGCCGACGAACCCCTCGACCAGCTGCTGGCCGCGGGCCTCGACCGCGCCCCGGGTCACCACGACCGGGTTGAGGCTGCCCAGCTCGCCGTAGAACGGGATCGGCTCCGGGCGGGTGACGGCGACCTCGTGCAGCGCGGTGCCGGCCGGCACCGAACCGGTGAACCCGGCGGCACGGATCCGCGGGTCCTTGAGCGCGTCGACGCCGACGTCGAAGCCGGTGACCAGGCCCAGCGAGCCGTCGGGCGCGCCCGCGGCGCGCAAGGCCTCGGCCAGGACTCGCCCGGTGGCGTACGAGGTGCGCGGGTGGCCCGGGTGCGTCTTGACGAGCACCGGGCAACCGGCGGCCAGGGCCGATGCGGTGTCGCCACCGCACACGCTGAACGCGAACGGGAAGTTGCTGGCCGCGAACACCAGCACCGGCCCCAGCGGCACCAGCGTGCGTCGCAGGTCGGGTCGAGGCACTGGCGTGGCGTCGGGGTCGGCGCTGTCGAGCACCAGCTCGAGCAGCGCGCCGTCGTCGAGCGCGTCGGCGAACATCCGCAGCTGACCCGAGCTGCGACCCACCTCGCCGCGCAGCCGCGCCTCGGGCAGGTGAGACTCCTCGATCGCGAGCGGGACCAGCTCGTCGACCGCAGCGTCGAGCGCGTCGGCCGCGGCGCGGATCCACCCAGCCCGCTCGGCCGGGGCAGACGCGGCCAGCACCGGCGCTGCGGCGGTCGCCGCGGTCAGTGCCTGATCCAGCTCGTCCGGGGACGTGTCGGTGGGCGTCTCCACGGTCGTGGTCATCGGATCTCCTCCAGCTCGGGACGGACGGTGCCGTCGGCCAGCCAGTTGAACGGCTGCTTGCCAACAGTGACGACGTTGCGCAGCCGGCCGACGTGCTCGACCACGATCTCGACGATGTCGCCCTCGCGCAGCGCGAAGTCCAGCTCAGGGACGATCCCGGTGCCGGTGGCCAGCGCGACGCCGTCGGGGAAGTCGAGACCCACGAACAGCTCGGCCACCAGGTCGTCGAGCGGCCGGGCCAGCTGGGCGGTCGAGGTCTCGCCCGCGAACGCCTCGGCGCTGTCGCGCAGCACCGACAGGGTGATCGCGAGGTCGCCCGCGTCGGGCACCTCCCAGGCCGGCCGGATGCCCGGCGCGAGGGCGCAGCCTCCCGCGAACACCTTGGCCTGCGGGATGTAGAGCGGGTTCTCGCCCTCGATCGAGCGGCTGCTCACGTCGTTGCAGACGGTGTAGCCGACGGTCTCGCCGTGCGCGTTGGCCACCACCGCGAGCTCGGGCTCGGGCACGTCGTGGCCGGAGTCGGCACGGATGCCGATCGGCTCGCCGTCGGTGACGACCCGCCACGCAGGCGCCTTGCCGAACAGCTCGGGCCGATCGGCGACATAGACCTTGTCGTAGACGTCCTGCTCCGCGCTCTCCTCCATCCGGGCGCCCCGCGAGCGCTCGTACGTCACGCCGGCGCACCAGACCTCACCGCGACCGTCGAGCGGCGGAAGCAGCCGGGGAGCCGGCACCTCTGACCCGCCGGTCGCGGCCTCGTCGACGAGCGCGCGCAGATCGGACAGCGGCAGTCGCAGCAGCTGCGACATGGTCGCGACGCCGGGCAGCGATGTGACCGCGCCGCCGTCGTCGCGCAGGCCGACCGCGGGCGGGCCCCCGGCCTCCGCGTAACGGACGAGATGCATCTGGTCCTCCTTCACGACAGCAGCTTGAGCGTCGCGACGCTACGGCGCGTTCGGCGCACCCGGAACAGGCACGCCAGCCCCACCCCCGCCAGCACGATGGCCAGCGACGGTTCGGCTGCCAGCACGACGACCGCGCCGACCAGGGCGACAACGGCGAGACCCGTCCACAGCCGCAGCGCCTGCAGGTGGCGCACCAGCGCCAGGTCAAGCTCGGCAGGCGCAGGCGCAACCGCATCCGCAGTGGGCGCCGGCTCGTCGGCCGCCTGTCGCCGGGTCGCCACGGCGACGTACACCTCGGCCGCGCCGGCCACTCCGAACACCGCGGCCCAGACATCGTCGCCCTGGTACCAGCGCAGGGCAGCAACGGCCAGCAGAGCTGCGGCCAGAATGCCGTGCCGCACCCGCGGCAGGGCCGGTCGCGCACCGGCCTCGGTGACGGTCGCCGTCATGCGACCGCCCCGAGCTGCTGCAGCAGCGCCGCCGTGCCGGCGACCAGCAGGAACGCCGACCCGAGGACCACCAGGACCTGCAGCAGCCGGGACATCCGCAGCGGCGCCGGCAGGTTCAGCCGGTCGATGTAAAGCATGCCGAAGCCGTAGATGCCGCACGCCATGGTGCCGCCGACGATGGACGCGTACGTGATCAGCGTGACGAAGTCGGCGCCGGTCGCGAGCATCGCCAGCGCGCCCACGAAGGTGTAGCCGTAGACCCACGGCCGAACGGCCCGCTGGCCGGCCCGGCGCACCTTGGGCGACAGGGCGGACAGGCTCTCGTACGCGGTCCACGAGTACGCCTCCCAGACCGCGTACACGGTGCCGAACAGCACCATGACGATGGCAGCCACGTAGAAGTACTCGAAGACCGGCGCGACGACGCCGAGGAACTCGGACTGGTAGTTGAGCACCGCGTTGCCCTCGGGCACCTTCTCGTCGGCGCCGAGGATGGTCGAGCCGTTGATGACGAACGCGGCGCCGATGATGGTCAGCGCGACGAACGCGGCCACGATGTCGAACAGCGGCGCCCGAGCCCAGGCCTTGGCCCGGGTGATGCTGTCGTCGCTGGTGTCGATGGCCAGCGGGCGCTTCGCTTCGTCGTCGCTGTACCGCTCCGCGAGCTGGTCGACGTCGGCGTGGCCGAGCATCCCCCAGCGCTTCTCGCGCAGCATGCCCGTGTAGCCGATGTAGTCGTACATGCCGCCGCCGATCCCGCCGAGGAAGATCGACAGCTCCACCCACACCGGGATCTCGGCGATGTCGGGGTAGGCGCGGGACACGAAGCCCTCGTAGGCCAGCGGCTGCGGGATCAGGCCCTCGAGCACGCCGAGCCAGTCCGGCTGCGCCACGAACACCGCGATCAGCACCAGCAGAACCATCGCGCCGGCGATGCCGATCTGGACGTTCTCCAGCACGGTGTAGCCGCCGACCCAGGAGATGACGGCGGCGACGACGAGCACACAGATGGCCAGCACCAGGCCGTCGCCCGCGCCCAGGTAGGCCAGGTAGTCGCCCAGCGCCCGCGAGACGCCGCTGGACCAGCCGGGGAAGGACAGGAAGCAGATCGCCGTGAGCAGCACCGCGAACCAGCCGCGCGGTCCGGGGAAGACCCGCGCGAACCGGGCCATCGGGTGCTCGCCGGTGAGCGTGATGTAGCGATTCGACGCGTACACGATCGCGCCCTTGCCGATCACCGCGGCGATCAACGCCCAGAGCACCGCGTAACCGAACACCGCGCCCTCGCGGGAGGCGAGGATCGACTCGCCGCTGCCGATCGTCAGCGAGGCGATGATCGCTCCCGGGCCGAAGAACTTCAGCATGGTGAGCAGCGACGGCCGACGCGCCCGCAGCCCGGCAGGTGCCGGCGGAAGGACCAGCAGGTCGCTGTCGGTGCGGCTGGGTTCGGTGGGTCGCTGCGGCGTGGCGCTCATCGCGATCTCACTCCGTCGTGGCCGGGGCTGTGGCAGGGCAGGCGTACGATCCGATCCTGTAGGATCTTCGATCTGTCGACAGTGACGCATGCCACGTATCCGGTCAAATCGGGTGTCCGGACCACGGGAGGACAACCATCGACGCCCACCGAGCCCCCGTCGCCCGCCCGCAGCCGTTGCCCCGCCGGGCCGCCCTGGCCGACGACGTGTACGAGGCCGTCAAGGCGATGCTGATGGACCACGACGTCCCGCCCGGCGAGCGGGTTTCGATCGATGGCGTTGCCCGAAGGCTCGGGGTCTCGCCCACCCCGGTGCGCGAGGCGCTGGCGCGGCTGGCGAGCGAGGGACTCGCCACCAAGGTGGCGCTGAAGGGCTACCGGTCCGCACCACTGCTCACCCGCGAGGAGTTCGACGACCTGCACCATTTCCGGTTGCTCATCGAGCCGTGGGCAGCCCGCCGCGCCGCCGAGCGCCTGGACGACGAGGGAGCCCGCGCGCTGCGGGCCGAGATGGCGACGGCCACCGTGCCCGCGACCACCGATTACGAGGGCTACCGGAGCCTGACCGCGCACGACCGACGGCTGCACTCGCTGATCACCCGGCTGTCCGGCAGTCCGCAGGTGCAGCGGGCATTCGAGCGCACCCACTGCCACCTGCACATCTTCCGGCTGTACTTCGAGCACACCACCGGAGCCGAGACCGTCGCCGAGCACCACCGGCTGGTGGACGCGGTGCTCGAGGGGTCCGGTGACGCCGCCGAGGCGGCCATGCGTGACCACCTCGACGCCGCCATGCGGAAGCGGCTCCGGCGGGTGTACGACGTGCCGGCCCCAGCCTGAGAGGATCGGCGCGTGCTCGTCGTCGTCGTCGCCCTTCGGATCGACCCCACCCAGCGGGACCGCTTCGTGGAGGCGATCGCCACCAACGCCACCGCAGCCGTGCGGGACGAGCCCGGCTGCCTCGGCTTCGACGTCACCCAGTCGGTCGACGACTCCGACCGCTTCGTGGTCGTCGAGCGGTACGCCGACGAGGCGGCGCTCGAAGCCCACCGCAGCTCGCCACACTTCCTGGCCTGGCGAGAGGTGTCCGACGAGGTCGTGCTCGAGCGCGACACGGTGCACACGCCGGCGACCCTCGTTCACTCCGGACTGACCGGCTGACCTCTCCTGCGCACGCCACCTCATTCGCGTGGCCTGAAGCGGGTGTGTCGGCGGGGTCGCCGCTGAGGGTCGACGCGTGCCGGGGGCACGACTTCGGGGATGTTGTCGTATCCGAAGCGAACGATCCAGTCGCCGGCGTGGGCGAGTCGGTGGTGGTAGGCGCAGAGCAGGATCCCGTCGGCCAGGTCGGTGAGTCCGCCGTCGTCCCACGGGCATCTGCCGTGATGCGCTTCGCACCACCCGGGCGGTCTTTCGCATCCGGCCCAGCAGCAGCCGCCTTGGGCGATGCCGAGGGCGATGCGTTGCTTGATCGAGAACAGCCGGCTGCTGCGGCCGAGGTCGAGCACGGTCGAGGCCCCGTCGAGGACGGCGGGCAAGATCCCGGCACTGCAGGCCCACCGGCGGGCCTGACCAGCTGAGATGCGGGTGCCGGTGGACAGACTGCCCGCCCCGACCCCGGTCCGCAGCGCCTCGTTGTCGATGGTGACCACCACGTGGCCGAGACTCCGCCGTGTTGGGGCAGGGCGTCGGTGGGCAGGTGCTCGACCAGCTGCGCCAGGGCTTGGCCCATCCGGGTCGGATAGGCCGGCAACGGCTCGTCGGCCGGCTCGTCCACCGGACCTTCCACCGGACCATCCACCGGACCATCCACCGGCTCGTGGGCGGGGCGGTCGGCATGCTTGTCGGTTGGGGTCTTCGTGGCTGTGGCAGCAGTTGTCCACCGGCGTGGTGAGGAGAGGGCTTCGAGGGCGGCCTTGAGCATGTCGGCTTGGGCGTCGGGCAGCCGGAACGCCCCACGGGTCGTACCGTCACCCAACCGACGCATGGTGAACGAGCAGTGCTGCCAAGCCCGGCGTTCCTCGTCGCCGAGCAGGTCGCCCTCGACCCGGTCGGCGTCGCGCGGTGAGATCACGTCGAACACCCGCCGGCCAAGTCGGCGCAGCTCGTCCGGGCCGTGCACGGCCGCCTGCTCGACCAACGACCGCTCCGCCTCGTCGCGTTCCTGGTCAGTGAGGTCCGCCACCTGCTCGCGGAGGTCGTCCAACGCCCGGCAGATCACCCGCGCCTGCTCCAGGCTGAGCTGCCCGGCGGCCAACGCTTGCCGGGTGTGCGCGTACGGCCCGCCCATCGCGGCCGCCAACCGGGCAAGCCCACCGGCCTGCGAGCGAGAAAGGCGCTGGGTGTCGGCCAGCCACGCCGCGGTCGAGGTCGCGCCGGCCTGGCCGGGGAGGTTGCGCCGCTGTGCCTCGTCGACCAGCCGCAGCACCAGCTCGTCCATGCCCGCGCGCACCGCGAACGCCTGCTGCACCAGCTCGCCGACCTCGGCGTCGCTGAGTGTCCTGCACCGCGCCTCGGCCGCCTGGTCCAGCGCCGCGGCGATGGTCTCCAGGCACGCCGCGACGGACCCACCAGCAGGCGGACCTGCTGGCGGGCCAGCCGTGCCGGCCGGCAGATCTCGGGCGAACGTTTTCATGACCCAAGCGTAGGAAGGCGCAGCAGTATTTTCGTACTGGTGTTCGATGTGTGTGGACAGGCAAACCATCCACAGAAGCGGTGGATCGCCGTTGTCCCCAGCTGTTAGTTGCCCACAAGTAGCGGCGTTGCCTCGCGCACGACCAGATCGACGGGGTAGCCGGCCGCGGGCACCGTCTCGTCGATCGTCTGCCATGCCCCGCCGTCGACGCGGTAGCGGATCTCGTACGCGACGTCGACGCTCGGGCGCACCGTGACGTGCGCGTCGGCGTACGCGTGCACGATGTCGTCGCTCGGGTAGGGCGCCCCCGGGCTCTGGCTCTCGATGGTGGCTCCGTCGCCGAAGCTCCAGGCGTACGTCGCGGGCGCCGCCTCGATGTCAACGGTGTAGCCGAGCAGCTGGACGGTGCGCGCCCACTGCGGCTCGCGCGCGAAGAAGATCGTCTCGAGGTTGACCAGGGTCTCCCCTGCCGGCTGCACCTGGATCCTCAACCGCGGTAGTCCGAGCCTTCGCACCTCGGTCAATACCAAGCCAGCGTGACCGTCGGGCGGAGTGGATTCGGGCCGTTCGTCACGACATTCAGTCTGCGCGCTAGCCATTCGGATTCGGGGATGGCGGCGCCGGTTGCGTCAGTGACTTGCCGCACCCATTCCATCCACCGGAGGTCGTTCGGACGTCGGGCAGGTGTGGGCAGCAGGACAGGTGACCTCGTTCGCCCCAGGGTGATTCTGGGCGCAGGCCAAGAGCCAAATGGTACTCCCAAATTGCCCCCGACCGGTACCTCCTCGACTCCACCGGTCGTGGTTTCCGTCTCACCTTCCGTCCCCTCGGTGACCACCCCCGGATCGTGCGGGGTTCGTCGTCCCCTCACCGTCGACATCAGCGAACGCCGGAGACGCAGGATCACCACACGAGCAGAGCCGTTAGCAAGCCGGCCAGCCTCATGCGTCTGCCCCCCGTGAACTCGATCATGTACCAACCCGCCGTCGACTGGGCGAGCACGAACCGCAGGGAGTACGTGTCCCGGTCCGAACGTCGTGGGTTCGTCGCCTGCCCGCTTGATGTACTTCAACGGCGCAGACACCACGTCGGCCAAGGCAACTCGACCGTCCGCGTCTCTGGTCACCACGATGCTCGTGACGCCGCCACCCGTCCTTGGCATTGCTCCCCCCGCTCGCGTACTGCTTCTCAAACAATCGCGAATACGTCGTCGCACCCCCCGCAACCACGCGCTGCCGCACGGAAGGCGTCCGTGTCTCCCGTAACCATCGCGTAGTTCAGCAACTCGATGTAGTACCCCACGAAAGCCTTGGCCGCCTTGGGCGAACTCCCCTCCGCCTCCGGCGGCAGCGTGGGCTCGACCGGCTCGGTGGGCGTCGGTCCCGTAGTGGGGCCGACCGTCGTCGACGACTGTGTGGTGGGGGTGGGTTCGGCACCGTCCGACTCGCCGTTGCACCCGGCGAGCAGGAGCAGGACGGCGACACATCCGCCCGTCCGAACGCCACCGCGCATGCCCCACCTCCGCGCCAGTGCAGGCAGGTTAGCCCCGCGTGAATCCGGACATAACCCCCAGCGGCGAATCTGTGGACACCGCGTGCATGAGGTCGTCGTCAACCCGGTGACGAGGCCGCGTTGACACGGCCACGTTTCGGGGACGACCATCCGGCTGCGATCCCTTGCGGGACGGGCAGACCGCCGCTGGGCGGACCATCGAGTCGAGGCGGCCGGGTGGCGAGATGACAGACGTTCGCTTTTGCGCCTACCAGTACCAGCACCTGCCCCTGGACGAGCTGCGCCGCCGGTGGACCCTTGCGGAGCAGCTGGGGTTCGACGTGCTCTGGAACTGCGACACCGTCGTCGAGCCGGACCGCCCGCGTCACACCATGCTCGACGGCCCGGCGACGCTGACGCTGATGGCCGCGCACACGTCGCGGATCCGCGTCGGCACCTTGGTCAGCAGCCTCTACTTCCGACACCCGGTCCTGCTCGCCAAGGCGTCGACGACGGTCGATCACCTCAGCGACGGCCGGCTGGAGGTCGGCGTCGGCGTGGGTGATCCGTCCGCGGGATCCGCGGCGGTCGGCGTGGACTGGTCGGCGGGTGAGAGCGTGAGCAGGTTCGCCGAGTTCCTCGAGCTGTTGGATCTGCTGCTGCGGCAGGAGATCACCGACTACAGCGGACGCTTCTACGAGTGCACGGCCGCGGAGACGATCCCGCTGCCGGTGCAGCGGCCTCGGCCTCCCCTCACCGTCGCGGCGCACGGGCCGAGGATGCTTCGCCTCGCCGCGAAGTACGCCGACGCCTGGAATTCGTATGGCGGGTACGGCGTCGAAACCGTCGACGACTTCTATCGAGTCACCGCAGAACGCACCCACCGGTTCGACGACTTCTGCACGGAGTTCGACCGAGACCCGCGCACGATCCGGCACTCGGTGGTGTGTTACCCACCGCTGACCCCCTGGGAGTCGCCCGCCTACTTCGTGGACATGGTGGAGCGGTTCAAGGCCATCGGAGTCGACGAGTTCGTCCTCTATCTGCCGGAGTCCTGGCGGGCCAGACCCAGCGAGTGGGAGGTCATGGAAGCCGTCGCCGCGACGCACATGCCAGCCCTGGCGGCTAGTAGGGCGTGACCCTCAGGGCGACGCGCCGCAGCGGAACCGTC
>CAWATY010000003.1:0-45925 GCA_963785115.1 uncultured Actinomycetota bacterium | reverse complement strand
TCAAGGGCTGACGGGACGAGGGGACCGAGCGGCCCGAGCCTCAGCTCGCCGCGACGCGGACCGACTCCGTGAGTGCGGCGTCGGCAGCCGCAGCGGCGACTGCGCGGGCCACGATGGCGGCTGCGAGCACTGTCTCCTCGGCGTTTGCCACGGCCGCGGCTGCCACGATCGCCGCAACCCGTGCAGCGGTCACGGCGACGTTGGGATCGCTGTTGTCCACCGACCTGGCCAGTGACGTCGCGGCCCGCGAGGCGGCGGCAGCAACCTTGGCGGCGGACGCGTCGGCCTGGCGCTGGACGGCCACGGCCGTCTGAGCGGCCGTCTGGGCGGCGGTCTCGGCCGCCGCGGCGACTGCGATCGCGCGAGTGCCGCGTGCGGTGGCGGCGAGCTGTTCCGTGCGGGAACCACGTCTGCTGATCGCGAGGGCCGGTGCCCGTCCCGCCGTCACCGTGCTGAGACTGCGCAGCATCGCCGGAACCGCAGCGAGCGAGACGGCGGGGGACCAGAGGAAGCCCTGGGCCTGCCGGCAGCCGACCTCGCGCAGGGCCGCGTACTGCTCGAGCGTCTCGACGCCTTCGGCGATGGAGGTCGCGCCGACCGCATGCGCCAGGCTCACGACGCTGGAGCAGATGGCCTCGTCGTCCGCGCTGACGCCGATGCCGGCCACGAAGCCGCGGTCGAGCTTCAGCGCGCTGATCGGGCACAGCCGCAGGTACAGCAGCGAGCTGTAGCCGGTGCCGAAGTCGTCGAGGGCGACACGGACACCGAGCCGGGACAGCTCCTCGAGGGTGGCAGTCGCCACCTCGGCGTCCTCGACGACGGCAGACTCGGTGACCTCCAGCAGCAGCCGCCGAGGGTCGAGGCCGCTCTCTTGGAGGGCGTCACGCACGTGGGTGACGACGTCGGACTGGGTGAGCTGGCGGACCGACAGGTTCACCGCCACGTCCAGTCCCGACAGCGGGCCCTTTGCGGCCGCTGCGTCCTTGCACGCCTGGTCGAGCACCCAGCGGCCGAGCGGGACGATCAGGCCGCTCGACTCAGCCACCGGGATGAACTGCGCCGGTGCCAGCAACCCTTGCTCCGGGTGCTGCCAGCGGACCAGGGCCTCGACGGCGACGGCGCGGCCACTGGCCAGGTCGATGACGGGTTGGTAGTGCAGCACGAGCTCCGAGCGGGCCAGCGCGTCGCGAAGGTCGGCCTCGGCGGCAAGGGTGAGGTCGCGCCCGTCGCGCAGCGCGTCGGTGAACGTCCGTACCCGGTTCCCGCCATGCCCCTTGGCTTCGTACATGGCCGCGTCCGACGCGTGCAGCAGATCCTCCACGTCGTCGGTCGGGCAGGCCACGACCAGCCCGACGCTCGCGGAGACGTTCACCGTGGGCCCGCCCAGGTCGAAGGGTTCCAGCAGGGCCTCGACCAGCATCTCGCTCAGCGCGAGAGCGTCATCCGGCGTGTTCAGGTCTCGCCAGACCACGACGAACTCGTCGCCAGAGAGCCGGGCCAGGGTGTCGGTGGCTCGGATGCGCTCGCTGAGCCGTTCGGCCACCTGGACGAGCAACGCGTCGCCGACGGGGTGGCCGAAGCTGTCGTTGACCCGCTTGAAGTGGTCGAGGTCGAGGAACGCCACCGCCACCTCGCCGCTACGCCGTCCGCGGTCCAGCAGCGCCTGGCTGATGCGGTCGGTGAGCAACAGCCGGTTGGGCAGCCCGGTGAGTCCGTCGTGCAGCGCCTGGTGTGCCAGGGCCTGCTGGACGTCGTGCATGTCGGTGACGTCGACGTGGCTGACCACGGCTCCGCCCGACCCGTCGACGTCGGCCGGTGTGATCCGGACGCTGAACCAGCTGCTTCCGTGCGCGGACGAGCAGGCGTACGTCTGCTGGAAGCGCTGCGCCTCGCCGGCAAGCACACAGCGCAAGCCGGCGGCGATCTCGATCGCGATCAGGGAATCGACGTCGCCGGCCGGCACCTGGTCGCAGACGTCGAGGTAGCTGCTGCCCTCGCCGCATGAAACCCGGTCGCCACCGTTGGCCAGCGAGAAGTCGAGCCACGCCTGGTTGACGGCGACGATCCGGCCGTCCGCCCCCACGGCGCAGGTTGGTGCCTCGAGGGCGTCCATCAAGCCGCGGGCCAGCTGCAGGTAGCGGGACGATTCCCGATCGGTCTGCTGGTGCTGGACGGCGTCGAGCAGCGCCTTCGTGAGCCGGGGCCCGTCGTGGCGGTCCTTGATCAGGTAGTCCTGGGCGCCCGCGGCCAGCGCCCACAGGCCCAGCTCACCGTCCATCCGGCCGGTCAGCACGAGTACTGCGGTGTCGGGCTGTGCGGCCCGGACGGCCTGCACGACCGAGTTCCCGTCGGCGTCCGGCAGCGCGAGGTCGACCAGCACGGCGTGGAAGAGGTGTTCTCCCAGCCGGAGCAGGGCGGCGTCGAGGTCCGCCGCCACCTCAATCACCGCCTGGGGCATCTCCTGCGCGAGAATCGTGAGCACGAGTGCGCTGTCCGGGAACGAGTCCTCGACGAGCAACATCCGCAGCATGTCCTGGGTCAGCGGTGTCGGACCGGCCACCGCCCGGGGGGCGGGGAGAGTCTTCGAGGCCGCGGTCGGACCGCTCTCGCGCCCCGTCACCCGCACGGCACGGGGCCTGGGATGGGTCATCACCAACGACGCTAACCGTGAAGGGTCAACGACCGCATCGGCTCTTCAGTCGCAACCGGGCCCCGACTGGCGAGTCAGTCCGCGCTGCTGTCCCGGCCCGCCAGGAAGGTCCGCAGGTCGGGGTCATCAGAGGCGAGGCGGTCGACCTCCTCGCCACCGTCGCACCGGCGCAGCGACACGATGACGTGCGAGCCGGTCCGGGCCACGACCTGCCACACACCGCCGGCGGCCTGCCACCTCTCGAGCGCGGCGACGGGGCCTCGGTCCAGGCCGGCAACGTCTGCTGGCTCCCTCACCGGGCCATCAGACCAGCACCGGGCCGCCCAGGGCCACTGTGCGAGGAGTCCTCCTGCAACAGACCCGGTACGAACACCTGGATGCGGCCCTTGCCCTTGGCCTTGGCGGCGTACATCGCGACATCGGCCCGGTGGACGAGCTGGTCGGGGTCGGTCTCGGTGGTGCCGGTGGCAACGCCGACGCTGGCTCCGACCAGCGCGGTGCCGTTGGCCAGCAGGACCGGTTGCGCCACGCTCGCGACGACGCGCTCGGCCATGTCATCGACGACGTCGGCGGTGGCGCCCCGGACCAGGATCGCGAACTCGTCCCCACCAAGCCGCGCGCACAGGTCGTTCGGGCGGGTGCATCGCACGAGCCTCGCGGCGATCTCCTGCAGCAGCTCGTCGCCACCCGCGTGGCCGTAGGCGTCGTTGACGTCCTTGAAGTCGTCGAGGTCGACGAACAGCACGCTGGTGGGGTCGAGCCGCTTGTCGACCAGCGCCTCGGTGAGCTCGGCGTTGAACGAGGACCGGTTCGCCAGGGCGGTGAGCCCGTCGAGGGTCGCCTGCACGGTCAGCTGGCCGTGCACCTCGCTGCTACGCAGCGCCAGCGCGACCTGCGTGGTGAACGCGAGAATCGAGACGACCACCTCGTTGGGTACCCGCGTGGGCGCGCCCAGCAGCAGCCAGACGTTGCTGGGCTGGTCGGAGGTGTCGGGGACAGGCATCGACGTCCAGGTGCAGCGGGCGCCCACCACGGAGTCGAGCGCCGGCCAGTGGTGCAGGGGCTCGGCATCGCCACTGCGGACCGCCAGCAGCTCCGCCAGCACGACGTCCGGCAGGGCAACGTCACGCTCGACCGCGGTGCCGGACGCTCCAGCCACGAGCAGGGCGCTCCCGTCGTGCACCACCCTGATGACCCGGAGTCCGTCGGTGGCGGCGCCGATCTCGCCGATCGCGGCGCGCGCCACGGCCCTGATCTCGTCGGGATCGGTGAGACCGAGCAGCCGGGTCCCGGCCGAGGCAAGGACGGCGTCGCGTCGGGCCGCCTGCTCGCGGGCGTGCAGGATCGCGGCCAGGTGTCGGCCGACGATCACGGTGACGAACATGGTCGGGATCGCGCCCAGCAGCATGGCCGTTCCCGCGGCTTCGGCGTGTCCGGCGACCGTCTGCCAGAGCGGCAGGCTGCACAGCATCGCCCCGGCGTACAGACCGGTACGCAGCACGGCGCGGCGCGTCGACCCGTACAGGGAGCGGAACCACAGCGACCCGAAGACGATGCTGAAGGCTGCGCCCGGCTCGGGGCACGCGAGCGCGAAGCCGCCGATGGCGACGGCGTCGATCAGGTCGGATGCCAGCGGAGCGGTGCGGTGCGCGTATCCCCAGACCCAGGATCCTGCCAGCACGCACGAGCAGGCGAGCGCGACCAGCAGCATCGTCCCGCCCGCCGAAGCCAACGGAGCGGGCCAGGTGATCAGCAGCGAGACCAGGGCGAGGACCGCGAACAACCAACGCGTCGCCTCCACCATGTCGGTGGGGCGGCGGACCAGCGCCAGCACCCTCGCAGGCGTCGATGGGTTCGGCACGTGGGTCCCTTCCGGGGTCCGCCAGCTGCAGCCGACCGTCAACGACCAGTGAGGCACATCCGCGACCCGGGCACATGAGCCCGATGGGTCGACCTCGGCTCCAGCTGGCCCTTTTGCGGCTCGTACCGGTCGGACGTCGCCCGTACGCGCCCGCAGCCGCACGCGCGGGTCCGTGGGGCCGCACGATGCACGTATGACTTCCGCAGTCGACGCGACTCCGCGCAGCATCCCGGCCACCAGTGGGCGACGACGTAGCTGACCTCGA
The DNA here is from genome assembly GCA_963785115.1 of uncultured Actinomycetota bacterium. Lineage (GTDB taxonomy): Bacteria > Actinomycetota > Actinomycetes > Propionibacteriales > Nocardioidaceae > JACCWP01. The sequence goes on along the minus strand of CAWATY010000003.1, from coordinate 41,149 downwards.
TCGACGCTTCGAGTTCGCCCTCACCTACGACCGCGACGTCGTCGTGTCCGCCGCGCACTCGCTGATGTCGCGCGCCGTGGCTCAACCGACCGAGGGCTGACCACCCGGTCGACCGCGTCACGCAGCCACGGGAGACTAGGCGGCGTGCTTCTTCACCGCGGCAGTGACAGGTGACGGTGCTGACGCCGGACCACCCCGGCTGGATGCGTCCGCTCGGCACCACGGGTCTCACGGTCTCGGCCGTGTGCGCCGGTGGGGCGCCGCTGGGCAGCATGCCGGGGAACTTCGGCTACGAGGTCGCGACCGACGACGCGGTCGCGCTGGTCCGGCAGATCCTGGACAGCCCCATCCGCACGCTCGACACGGCCAACGGCTACAGCGACGGCGAAAGTGAGCGCCGGATCGGGGCCGCCATCGCGGACTTCGGCGGCCTGCCCGACGACTTCGTCGTCGTCACCAAGGTCGACGCCCGTGACGGCGACTTCTCCGGACCCAGGGTCGTTGCCTCGGTCGGGGAGAGCAAACAGCGGCTGGGCCTGTCCGACCTGCCGCTCGTCCACCTGCACGACCCCGAGCACTTCCCGTTCGAGGTGGTGACCGAGAAGGGCGGGGCGGTCGACACGCTGGTCGACCTCAAGGAGTCCGGGCAGGTCGGCGCCATCGGACTGGCGGGCGGCCCGGTGCAGGAGATGGCCCGCTACCTCGAGCTGGGAGTGTTCGACGTGCTGCTGGTGCACAACCGCTGGACGCTCGTCGACCGCAGCGCGGAAGAGCTGATCGAGCAGGCTCTCGACCGGGGAATGGCGGTGATCAACGCGGCCGTGTACGGCGGCGGCATCCTGGCCCGGCAGCGCGACGACAGTTCTCCTCGCTACGGATACCGCCCGGCGCATCCGGACACCGTCCGTGCTGTCACCGCGATGCGGCAGGTCTGCGCGCGTCACGACACCGACCTGGCGACCGCCGCGCTGCAGTTCTCGCTGCGCGACGAGCGCATCGCGACCACCGTTGTCGGCTTCAGCAAGCCCGAGCGACTCACCCAGATCATGCATAGCCTCGCCACCGCGCTGCCGGAGGGCTTCTGGCAGGAGCTCGCCGAGCTCGTACCTGCTCCGCGCGCCTGGCTCGACCACGAGGGAGACCGATGACCGACCGCAACCAGTTCCCACCGGACTTCACCTGGGGGACGGCCACTGCGGCCTACCAGATCGAGGGGGCCGCGGCCGAGGACGGGCGAGGGCCGAGCATCTGGGACACGTTCAGCCGGCGGCCAGGCGCGGTCCACGAGGGCGACACCGGCGACGTGGCGGCCGACCACTACCACCGCTACGCCGAGGACGTCGCGCTGCTGGCCGACCTCGGGGTGAACGCCTACCGGCTCTCGCTGTCCTGGTCGCGGCTGCTGCCCACCGGGACGGGGACGGTCAATCCGCAGGGCGTGGACTTCTACCGGCGGCTGGTCGAGTCGCTGCTGGCGCACGACATCACTCCGTACGTGACCCTCTACCACTGGGACCTGCCGCAGCCCCTCGAGGACGCCGGCGGATGGCTCGACCGCGACACCTCGCAGCACTTCGCTGACTACGCCGGGGTGGCGGGAGCGGCGCTCGGCGACCTGGTGTCGCACTGGATCACGTTGAACGAGCCCTGGTGCTCCGCGTTCCTCGGGTACGCCTCGGGCCTGCACGCGCCGGGTCGGCAGCTGGGCTCGCAGGCGGCTCGAGCCGCCCACCACCTGCTGCTCGGGCACGGCCTCGCCGTCGACGCCCTGCGTGCGGCCGACCCCGCCGCCAGCGTGGGCGTGACCCTGAACCTCTACTCTGTCCAGGCCGCGTCGGGCGGTGCCGACGACGTCGACGCCGCGCGCCGGATCGACGGGCTGCAGAACCGGTTCTTCCTCGAGCCCGTGCTGCGTGGGGAGTACCCGAAGGACGTGCTGTCCGACCTCGGGGAGGAGGAGTGGTTCGCGGCGAACCCGGAGGCAGACCTCGCCCGCATCTCCACGCCTCTCGACTTCCTCGGCGTCAACTACTACACCCGGCACACGGTCGCGTCCGGATCGGCTGAGCGGGCCGAACAGGCACCGGCGTCGAACTATCCCGGCAGCGAGCACGTGCGGATGGTCGACACGGGTGCACCGCGGACCCACATGGACTGGCCGGTCTGTCCCGAGGGGTTGCTGGACGTGCTCGAGCAGGTGCACACGTTGGCGCCGGACCTGCCGCTGCTCGTCACCGAGAACGGCTCGGCCTACCCCGACGTCCCGGGGCCGGACGGCTCGGTCGCCGATCCGGAGCGGACCCGGTTCCTGCAGCAGCACCTGGCCGCCTGTGCGACGGCCGTCGAGCGCGGCATCCCGCTCACCGGCTACTTCGTGTGGAGCCTGATCGACAACTTCGAGTGGGCGTACGGCTACAGCCGTCGGTTCGGCGTCGTCCGCGTCGACTACACCACCCAGCAGCGCACGCTCAAGGCCAGCGGCCGCTGGTTGCGGTCGTTCCTGCGTGGAACGACTCCGGCCGGGTAGCCGTGCCCACCAAGAAGTCCCGGGGGACACCGTCGGCGGACGGCGACCCCCTGCGGCCGTACCGCGGCAAGCGCGACTTCGCCCGCACCCCCGAGCCCGCAGGGGCGGCGGCCGGTGCCGGCGACGCGGCGCCGCGGTTCGTCGTGCAGCGGCACCGGGCCAGCAGGCTGCACTACGACCTGCGGTTCGAGGTCGGGGGAGTCCTGGTCAGCTGGGCCGTCCCCAAGGGGCCGACGCTCGACCCGGCGGCGCGGCACATGGCGGTGCACGTCGAGGACCACCCGATCGAGTACATCGACTTCGAGGGGGTCATCCCGTCGGGCGAGTACGGCGGCGGAGACGTCATCGTGTGGGACCGCGGCACGTGGGAGCCGCACGCGACCACCGACCCGGCCGCCGCGGTCGCCGCCGGCGAGCTGCACGCAGACATGTTCGGCGACAAGCTCCGGGGTCGGCTGGTGCTGGTCCGCCGCGGCGACGGGGACGACCAGCAGTGGCTGCTCCTGCACAAGCGAGACGAGCACGCGGTCGACGGGTGGGACCCGGAGGACTATCCCCGCTCGGTCGTCAGCGGACGGACCAACGAAGAGGTTGCTGCCGACCCGGAGCGGACGTGGCGCTCGGACCTCCCGGCCGCGCGGGCGGCGGTGACGGTGCGGGCCACCGGTCCGAGCGACGACGAGCTGGCCGCGCTCGACGCACTCGGCGACAAGGGCAGCTGGGAGGTCCACGGCCGGACGCTGCGGGTCACCAACCTGGACAAGGAGCTGTTCCCGGCCCGGGACGGCGAGCCGCCGGTGACGAAGCGCGAGCTGCTGGCCTACGCCGCGCGGATCGCCCCGGTCGCCCTGCCGTATCTCACGGGCCGCGCGCTCAACCTGCACCGCTTCCCCAACGGCGCGGGAACGAAGGGCTTCTGGCACAAGCAGCTGCCGCAACACGCTCCCGAGTGGGTGCCTCGCTGGGACGACCCCGAGGCAGGCCCCGGCGACACCAGCACCTACCTGGTGGTCGACGAGCCGGCTGCGCTGGTCTGGGCCGCCAACTTCGGGGCCCTGGAGTGGCACGCCTGGACCTCGCGGACCGATCGACAGCGGGCCCCCACCTACGCCCTCATCGACCTCGACCCGGGCTCGGCCACGACGTGGGACGAGGTGCTCACGCTCGCCCGGCTGCACCGCACCGCCCTGGAGCACATCGGCGTACGGGGCCAGCCCAAGGTGACCGGGCGTCGCGGGATCCAGATCTGGGTGCCCGTCGCCCGCGGCCCCGGATTCGACGAGACGAGGGACTGGGTCAAACAGCTGTCGCAGGCGGTCGGGGCCGTGGTTCCCGACCTGGTGAGCTGGAAGTGGGAGGTCAGCGAGCGCCGCGGCCTGGCCCGCCTCGACTACACCCAGAACGCGATCAACAAGACGCTGGTGGCGCCGTACAGCCCCCGCGCTGCGCCCGGCGCGCCCGTCTCCGTCCCGATCGAGTGGGACGAGCTCGACGACGACATGCTGCGACCCGACGGCTTCACGATCCGTACGGTGCTCGACCGGATCGAGCGGCGCGGCGACCCGTTCCGGCGCGTGCTCGACCGCGACCAGCGGCTGCCGGCGATCCGCTGACCAGGCCTCAGGCAGGCTCGGGCAGGCTGGCGACGTCGATCCAGTAGCGGGCCAGCTCGCCGACGCCGGTGCGCAAGCCGGTCATGCTGGCCGGCTTGGTCACGTAGGAGTTCGCCCCGCGCGCATAGCTTTCCGAGACGTCCTCGGGGCGGTCGGAGGAGCTGAGCACGACGACGGGGATGCTGCGCAGGTCCTCGTTCTGGTGCATCTCGGCGAGCACCTCGAGTCCGCTCTTCTTCGGCATCCGCAGGTCGAGTACGACCAGATGCGGGCGGGCGGCACCGGTGAACTCGCCCCGCTGATTGAGGTAGTCCAGCAGCTGCTCGCCGTCGCTGACCGTGCGCATGTCGACGTCGGGGCCATGCGCGTCCTGGAAGGCGCGGGCCGTGAAGAACGCATGGTCGATGTCATCTTCGGCCAGCAGGACACGCGGCTTCGGGGTAGGCGGGGTCATCACGCGTGCTCCTTCTCTGTGCGCTGGGACGGGGACCAGGTCCGGACGACGGACGCTGGCAGTGTGACACGAACTGTCGTGCCTGTCCGGGTATCGGGTGGCGGTCCCTCGAGGACGATGGTTCCCCCGACGGACTCGACGATCCGTCTGCAGATCGGCAACCCCATCCCGGTTCCGGGTACGTCGGTGTTCGCCTCGAGCCGTTCGAAGACCTCGAAGACCTTCTGCCGATGGCGCTCCGGGATGCCCCTGCCGTTGTCAGTGATGAGGATCGTGGCCCCACCCGCTCCAGCTGTGCCGTCGCGTTCGGCACTGACCGTCACGTGGGCCTCGCCCACCGCGTGCTTCGCGGCGTTGTCGAGCAGGTTCGTCAGCAGCTGGCGGGCGCGAAGCTCGCTCATCCACAGGGTCGGGAAGCTGCCCGACACGGACACGTCGCAGTCGGGGTGCAGGACTCGCAGCTCTTGGGCGACCGACTCGGTCAGCTCACCGATCGGCACCGCCTGCGGGGCCGGTTCGCTGCGACCGATCCGAGACAGCTCGAGCAGGTCCTGGATCAGGTTCTGCATGTACACCGCGTTCACCGAGATGCGTTCGAGGTAGCGCTCGCCCTCACCCTGGAGCTGGCCGGCGTGCTCCTGGCCCAGGACGTCGAGGTAGCCGAGAACGGACAGGATCGGGTTCCGCAGGTCGTGGGACACGCTGTACAGCAGGGTCTGCAGCTCGGCGTTGGCCGCCTCTGCGGCGCGGCGGCTGACCGCCTCCTGCTCGAACAGCCGACAGCGCTCGATCGCGAGGCTCGCGAACGACGCGACGCGTTCGAGCAATGAGAGCTCTGCCGCGCCGAACACCGGCGCGAAGGTGCCGGCCTCGACCACGACCCAGCCGGCGGTGAGCCGACTCGCGAAGCCGGTGCCGGTCAGGACGCTCCACTCGCCCTGGTCGACCCCCGCCAGGTGGTTGCTCAGTCGCGACCTCGCGTCCGGCCCCAGGCCCATGGATGCGATGACGCGGAGGTCTCCGTCGAGAACCGCCGCGCCGCGAGCTCCGAACAGCCGGACCAGCGCGGGCACGATGGCGTCCGCCACCTCCTCGGCGGTCACGGCGGTCATCAGGACGCGCTCGGTCGTGCCCAGTTCCTCGAGGTCGGCCGCCCGCCACGCGGCCCGCAGCCAGGCGGGCACGACGAACGCGAGGACCAGCAGGAAGATGCCGGCCACGCCGATCAACGTGGTGACGACCTGCAACGTGGTGCTCGCGTCACCGGCTCCGCCGCTGGTGATCAGCGCGAGCGCAATGACCACGGCGCCCGTCGCGAGGGTGCGCATCCGTAGCCGGACGACCGACGGCTGCCCGTTGCCTGCCGTCCAGAGCCCGTACGCGGCGAGGACGGACTGCACGGTCCAGCCAGCGAGGATCAGGACGACGTACGCGGTGAACCAGCCCGACTGCGGCTCGCCCGGCCCCGGGAACTGCGGCGAGACGACGGTGCACGCCAGCTGCGCCACGGTGGCCACCACGGCGAACTGGTGCACCCGTCCGCTGACGGCGCCGAGGGCGTAGGCGAAACGCACCAGCAGATACGGCACGAGCAGCAGGACGCAGACCAGGACGACCGTGTACCCGTGCCGGAGCAGCGATCCGTCGTCCTCGACGGTGAAGAAGCCGGCGACGACCACCGACCCGAGGATCGCGAACATCGCGAGCGCCCAGTCCGTCGCCGGCGAGGGCTGGGTGGTGCGGCGTCGGGCGAGCACCACCACCGCGAAGGCGATGACGGCCAGGTTGATGACCTGCGTGACGTGCAGGAAGTTCGTGGGTTCCGCCGCCGCCTCGGCCGCCTCGGCGGCGAGCGTGCTCATCGGCTGCCCGCCAGTCCGGTGCGGAGGTCACCCGAGCTCCGAGCGGCAGGAATCCCCGCCAGCCGCGCGACCTGGTCGGCCTCCACCGGCCAGGTCGCCCAGATGGCCTCGTCGTTCGGCACCGCGCGGCCCCACAGGAAGCCCTGACCCTGGCCGACGCCCAGACCGCTCAGCACGTCCTGCTGGTCGAGCGTCTCCACGCCCTCGGCGATCACGTGAATGCCGAGGGCTTCGCCGAGCCCGGCGATCGCCTGCACGATGGCGACAGCAGGTCCACCGGGGGTGTCGAGCACGCGGACGAAGGAGAGGTCGATCTTGAGCACGTCGACCGGCAGGCTGAGCAGGTACGCCAGCGAGGAGTAGCCCTTGCCGAAGTCGTCGACGGCGGTGCGCACGCCCAGGTCTCGCAGCCGCCCGAGCACGGTGCCGCTGACGGCGACGTCCTCCATGACCACGCTCTCGGTCACCTCGAGGCAGAGCAGCTCGGGCGCCAGCCCCGACCGATCGAGGGCATCGGTGACGCTCTCGACCAGGCGGACCGAGCCGAGCTGGCGGGCCGACACGTTCACCGACAGTGTCAGCGGGGCGGAGTCGGGACGAGCCCGGTTCCACTCCGCCACCTGCTGGCAGGCCTCGACCAGCACCGCGCCGTCGATGATCGCGATCTCGCCGGTCTCCTCGGCCTGCGGGATGAAGCTGTCCGGCATCATCAGGCCCTTCTGCGGATGGCACCAGCGCGCCAGGGCCTCGCACCCCACGACCCGGCCGGTGTCCAGCTCGACGATCGGCTGGTACCACGGCAGCACCTCACCGGAGCCCAGTGCCCGCCGCAGGTCGGCCTGCACCTCGAGCCGGAGGGCGGCTCGCTGGCGCATTCCCTCGTCGAAGATCTCGTAGCGGGCTCGTCCGCTCTCCTTGGCGCGGTACATCGCGATGTCGGCGTCGCGGATGAGCGACTCGGAGTCGACCCGCTGGCCGGCAGGCGCCAGGGCGAGACCCATGCTGATCGTGACGATCAGCTCGCGGCCCTCGATGGTGAGGGGAGCGGTCAGCGCCTGGGACAGGCGATCGAGCACGGGGAGCACCTGGTCCTCGTTGTCGAGCCGGTCGCACACGAGCACGAACTCGTCACCACCGGTCCGGGCCAGGGTGTCCGTCGGGCGCAGGACCGCCGCGAGTCGCTCGCCGACCGCCACCAGCAGGGCGTCGCCCGCGATGTGGCTCATGCTGTCGTTGACCCATTTGAAGCGGTCGATGTCCATGAACACGACCGCGACGGTCTTGCGCCTGCTGTCGGCGAGGATCCGGTCCAGCCGGTCGAGCAGCAGCGCCCGGTTGGGCAGTCCGGTGAGAGCATCGTGCATTGCCTGGTGGGCCAACGCCTCCTCGGCCACCTTCTGCTCGGTGATGTCCTGGACGGTTCCGACGATTCGCAGCGCCCGGTCCGTCGACCCCGGCACGGGAGACTCGCGGACGCTGGCGCGGCACTGCAGCCAGCGCAGGCTCCCGTCCGGCCGGACCAGCTGGTGCACGACGTCGACCGGCGCCCGGTCCGCCGACCAGGCGTCGAACAACGGGCGCAGCCTGGCCCGCTCCGCCAGCGGGACGAGATCGGTGTAGACGGCGATCGCGCGGTGGTCCTCGGGGACGTCGGCACGGGAGAGGCCGGTCACCCGGTACATCTCGTCGGACCACACGATCTCGTCGGCGTCCGGCACCCACTCCCAGCTGCCGAGGTGGGCGAGCTGCTGGGCCTCGACGAGCTGGGCCTCCCGCTCGGCGAGCGCCTCCAGCGCCAGCCGGCGCGAGGTGACGTCGGTCAGGTTGACCACCGAGGCGCCCTCGTGGGGCGCGGCCGCGGCCAGGCCGCCGCCGCCCTCCGTGCCGGACAGCGGCCGGGTCCGGACCTGAAGCACGGAGACGTTGCCGTCCGGTGCGCGGAACAGCTGCTCCCCGGCGTCGGTCTGGGTTCCTGCGCGCAGCTGCTGCTCCAGCGTGCAGCCCTCGGGCGGACAGACGTGGAACTCGTGCAGCGCCTGGCCGACCAGCTGGTCGGCCCCGACCCCGAACAGGTCGGCCGCGGTCCGGTTGGCGAAGCTCATCACCCCGTCGAGGTCCAGCATGCAGATGCCCTCGGCGGACGCCTCGAGCACGAGCTGCAGCCGCTGGGCGAACAGGGACAGGCTCTGCTCGGCCGCCTGCCGCTCCGCACGCTCGAGGGAGAGGACCACCGAGCGGCGCACCACGTCCGGTCCGTGCTGGCCCTTGACCAGGAAGTCCTGCGCGCCGAGCTGCAGCGCCTGCAGTCCGATCTCGTCGCTGTCCATCCCGGTGAGGACCACGATCGCCACCGTCGGGTCCGCGGCGTGCACCAGCCGTACCGCGTCCAGCCCACTGGCGTCGGGGAGCGACAGGTCGAGCACGACGCACCTGACGTCGCCGGCCGCCATCCGCTGGGTCGCATCGTGTGCGGTTGCCACGTGGGCGACCTCGAACGTCGTCGGCAGCTGTTCGCGCAGCTGCCGGCGGACCAGGAACGCATGGTCCGGGTCGTCCTCCACCAGCAGCAGGACCCCCGACGCGTCAGCGCGTGGGAGCGCTCCGGTGGCCATCTGCGTAGACATGACACCTCAGCAGCGTTGCGATACCCGGGGAGTATCTGGTTGCGAACCGTGTTAGTTCCATAGCACGCAGTGACCATCTTAGTGAGATCGGTGGTTGTACCGGGTGCCAACGGCTATTTTCGGGCGCACGATGGGGACGCCATGACCGAAAACCCGCGCGGCCCCTTCCCGGGCCGGGTGTGGCGCGCCCTGGAGCAACACCCCCCACCGGGCACGGACCGACTGCAGCGCTGGCGGAGCCCGTTGCGGGGGCCCTGGCTCACCTCGGTGTTCGGCGCGGTGCTGCTGGCCTGCCTGCCGCTGGTGATCGTCACCGGCCTGCTCGACTACATGGCCTACGGCCCGCAGTTCGGCCAGGCACGGCCCACCGACGTGGGGTGGCTGCGGCTGCCGTTCTTCGACTGGCCGACGAGGCCGTCGTGGTTGTTCCGGCTCACGCAGGGGGTGCACGTCGGTCTGGGGCTCGTCCTGATCCCGGTCGTGCTGGCCAAGCTGTGGTCGGTCGTGCCACGGCTGTTCGTCTGGCCACCGGCCCGGTCGATCGCCCAGGTGCTCGAGCGGCTGTCGCTGCTGATGCTGGTGGGTGGGATCCTGTTCGAGCTTGCCACCGGCGTCCTCAACATCCAGTACGACTACGTCTTCGGGTTCAGCTTCTACACCGCCCACTATTACGGGGCGTGGGTCTTCACCGCGGGGTTCGTCGCGCACGTGGCCATCAAGCTGCCCCGGATGATCGCGAGTCTCCGCTCGCGATCGCTGCTGGCCGAGCTGCGCACGTCGCTGGCAGACACCCGACCTGAGCCCCCGGACCCGGATGGCCTGGTGGCGGCCGATCCCGCCGCGCCGACGACCAGCCGACGGGGCGCGCTGGCCCTGGTCGGGGGAGGCTCGCTGCTGGTGGCGGTTCTCAGTCTCGGGCAGACCCTGGGCGGCGTCACCCGCGGTGCGGCGCTGCTGCTGCCCCGCGGCCGGACGCTCGGCGACGGCCCCAACGACTTCCCGGTCAACCGCACCGCCGAGGCGGCCGGGATCACTGCGGCCGCCGCGGGGCCGGACTGGCGGCTGGTGCTCGACGGCGGCGAGCAGCCCGTGTCGCTGGACCGGCAGCGGTTGGAGGCGATGAGCGCGCACACCGTGCGGCTGCCCATCGCCTGCGTCGAGGGCTGGTCCACCACCGAGGACTGGACCGGGGTGCGGCTGCGCGATCTCGCCGCGCTGGCGGGCGTTGCCGAGCCGACCTCGGCGCTGGTCCGGTCGCTGGAGACCTCGGGGTCGTTCAGTCAGGCGACGTTGCAGGCCAACCAGGTCCTCGACCCCGACGCGTTGCTCGCCCTCTCCGTCAACGGCAGCACCCTGTCGTCCGATCACGGGTACCCGGCCCGGGTGGTGGTCCCGGCGCTTCCCGGGGTCCACAACACCAAGTGGGTCGCCTCGATCGAGTTCAGGTCGGACTGAGATGGAACGCCTCAGCACCCGCCTCCGCGTCGCCTACGGCGCGCACCCGCTGCACCTGCTCGCGGTGATGGTTGCGCTCGCCGTGGGCGCGTACGTGCTCTGGCAGCTCGGGCTGGGCGAGCTGTGGGACGAGGACGTCTGGTGGCAGTCGATCCTGGTCTGGTTCCTCGGCGCCGTTGTCGTCCACGACCTCGTGCTGTTCCCGTTGTACGCGCTCGTCGACCGCGGGCTGGTCGTCGCCGTGCGCCGCGGCGCCGAGCGGCCCGCGGTGTCACTGCTGAACCATGTCCGCGTCCCGGCGCTCGCCTCCGGGCTGTTGTTCCTGCTGTTCTTCCCCGGGATCATCCAGCAGGGCGCCAGCAGCTACCAGGCCGCCACCGGACAGACCCAGGACCCGTTCCTCGAGCGCTGGCTCGTCCTGACCGTGGCCGCGTTCCTGCTCAGCGCCCTGGTGTACGCCGTCCGGCTCCGCCGCGCGAGGACGCGGGCGCAGTAGCCACCTGCACAGTCACCTGACACCGGCTGTCGCCCCCACCAGCAGGCACAGGTAGTTCCGCACGACCACGTGCCCTTCTGCCAGTGGCGGACACCGCTGGTGCTCTCACCGTAGGGGTCGGCGGGCCGGTTGGGCCGGCCGCCGACCGACCGGGGGATGCGCATGTGACCGACAGGGGAGACCGGACGCCGGGTCGTTCACCTGCGCGTGCCAGGATCGCCGGATGCCGGCACCGGAGACGCATCTGGAGGTCGAGCGGACGTTCCTTGCGGACACAGCGACTGGGCTGCCCGACCTCGTGGTCGGCCCGGTGGCCGAGGTCCGCGAGGTCGACGAGCTGACGCTGTCAGCGACGTACCACGACACCGAGGACCTCCGCCTGGTCCACGCCGGTGTGACGATGCGCCGCCGCGACGGTGGCGACGACGACGGGTGGCAGGTCAAGGTCGGGACGGGACGCGCCCGGCTCGAGCTTCGTCGGCCGCCGACGCGGACCGAGCGGGTGCCGGTCGGGGTGCGCCGCCTGGTCCGGGGAGTGGTGCGGACCGCGCCACTCACGCCGGTGGCCGAGGTCAGGACCCAGCGCCGGCGGGTGCACCTGCTGGGCGAGTCGGGCGCCGTGCTGGCCGAGGTGGCGCGGGACCGGGTGGTGGCCACCCGGCTCGTCGACGGCGCGGAGGAGGACTGGCACGAGATAGAGGTGGAGCTGGTCGAGGGTGACCTGCAGCTGCTCGACGAGGTGGCGCGGCGGCTGGTCGCGCACGGGGCGGTGGAGTCCGACGTGCCCTCCAAGCTGCGGCGGGCGCTGGGCGACCTGGTGCCGGCGACCGCGCCCACGCTGACCAAGAAGTCCACCGCCGGTGAGGTCCTGCACGCCTATCTGGTGGAGGTGCACGGCCGGCTGCTGCGCTACGACGTGCGACTGCGCGCCGACCAGCCCGATGCCGTGCACCGGATGCGGACCACGTTACGCCGGCTGCGTAGCGCGCTCGCGGCGTACCGCAGGCTGTTCCGGTCCGGTGCGACGAGCTCGGTCGAGGACGGGTTGCGTTGGTGGGGGCGCGAGCTGTCGGTGTCCCGCGACCTGCAGGTGGTGGACGGCCTGCTGGCCGACGCCGAGGACCCGGAGTCGCCCTGGCACGCCGACCCGACCGCTGTCCGGCGGGTGCGTCGCGAGCTGGCAGAGCGACGGCGAACGCGGGCGGCCACGGTGGCGGAGCTGCTCGACTCCGACGACTACCTCGCCCTGCTCGACGACCTGGCGGACCTCGTCGAGGCACCACCGTTCCGCGGGCGGGCCGCTCGCTCGGCCAAGCGCGAGCTGCGCCGCGGGGTCCAAAGGGCGCACAAGCGGGTGAGCGGACGGTGGCCGGGAGCATTCGTGGGCGCGTCCGCCGACGCCGCGCACGACGTGCGGAAGGCGGTCAAGCGGCTGCGATTCGCGTGCGAGGTCGCCGAGCCCGTCCTCGGCAAGGACGCGCGCCGGTTACGCCAGCGGGCGAAGGCGTTGTCCGCAACGCTCGGCGACCGGCAGGACGCGCTGCTGCTGCAGCGGACCCTCGCCGAGCTGCTGCCGTCGCTGGGCACCAGCGCCGCGGCGCGGGACGCCGGCTTCGAGCTTGGCCGGCTCCAGGCGCAGCAGGACGTCAGGATCCGGCAGCTGATGGAGCAGGCGGACGCCGACCTCGAGCGGCTGGGTTCGTCCAAGGCCTCAGACTGGCTCGACTGAGCCGCCGACTCGCGCTGGGAGGTCAGCAGTGGACGACACGCGCCGAGCGGCCGGTCCGGTCGTGCTCGTGGTGAACAGCGGCTCGTCGTCGCTCAAGTACGACGTGCTCGGCCCGGGCGACGATCAGCAGCCAGGCGGCGGACGACTGGCCTCTGGCGTGGTGGAGCGGATCGGGGGGCAAGGCAGCCGGCTGCTGCACACGCTGCCCGGTCGTGATCCGGTGGTGGTCGACCGCGAGGTCACCGACCACCAGGCGGCGTTGGCGCTGATGCGGGAGGTCGTGTCCGAGCACGGACCGTCTCTGGACCGGCTCGACGCGGTCGGGCACCGGGTGGTCCACGGCGGGGACCGCTACAGCGACCCGGTGCTGGTCGATGACGAGGTCGAGGCCGAGATCGACCGGCTCAGTGTGCTGGCTCCGCTGCACAACCCCGCCAACCTCGCCGGGCTGAGGGCCATGCGAGCCGCCTACCCCGAGGTGCCGCACGTCGCCGTCTTCGACACGGCCTTCCACTCCACGCTGCCGGAGGTGGCGCGCAGCTACGCGGTGCCGACCGACCTCGCGGAGCGGCACGGCCTGCGCAAGTGGGGGTTCCAGGGCACCAGCGTCGCGTACGTGACCCGGCTGGCCGCCGGCGAGCTCGGGGTGTCGCCTGACGCGGTGCGGCTGATCGTGTGCCATGTCGGCAACGGCGTCTCGGTCACCGCGGTCGTGGACGGTCGCAGTGTCGACACGTCGATGGGCCTGACGCCGCTCAGCGGCGCGGTGATGGGCAGCCGCAGCGGCGACATCGACGCCGCCGCGGTGGCGTACCTGGTCCGCGCGGGCGTCGGCGACGTCGACGAGGTGGACGCGATGCTCTGGCACGGCAGCGGGCTGCGCGGGATGTGCGGCGACAACGACCTGCGCACGGTTCGGCAGCGGGCCCGGGCAGGTGACCGCGCGGCCCGGATGGCACTGGACGTCTACGCCTACCGGCTGCGGACGCTGATCGGCAGCTACCTCGCCGTGGTCCCCGGTCTGCACGCGGTGGTGTTCACCGCCGGCGTCGGCGAGAACGACGCCGACCTGCGGCGGGAGGTCATCGAGCCGATGGGTCATCTCGGGCTGACCCTCGACGCCGAGGCGAACGGTGCGGCGGTCGGGACCGACGGCCCGCAGCGCATCGAGGGCGACGGTCCGGTTGCGGTCCTGGTCGTGCCGACCGACGAGGCCGCGGAGATCGCGCGCCACGTCCGCGAGCTGCTCGCTCAGCCGTCGCGTCCGGCCTGACCTCCCACGATCGCCCGCGCCAGGGCTGCGGGCGCAACGCCGGCCCGGTCGGCGGCCTCGTGCAGCCGCCGACGCGCATCGTCGACCGAAGTCTGCTGGCGCGCTGCGACGTAGCCGACGGCGACGTCCAGGTGAGCGGTCTCCTCCACCTCGAGCGCCGAGTCCCGGGCGCGGTCGACGCCGGTCATCGACAGGTCCGCATTGGCGACGGCGTCCTCCGCGACCGCCCCGAAGATGCGCGCCAGGTCGGCCACGTTGCCGGCGAACGTGGACACGCCCGCGCCGTACAGGTTGACGCTGCCCGCGATGCGCGTGCGCGCGCGGAGCGGGAGCGACAGGCTGCTGCGAACCCCGACCGCCGCGCCCGCGAGCGCGGCCAGGTGCCAGGACTCCTCGCCCAGCAGGTCGGCGTGCAGCTCGGTGCCCTGCAGCACCGCCTGCTCGCACGGGCCGTCGGCGAGGTACTGGGCGGCGTCGATGACGCCGACCTCTGCCGGTGTGGCCAGGTAGGTGAAGGTCGTCTGCCGGTCGTCCACCAGTGTGATCGTGATGCCGACGCACTCGGGGACCAGCTCGACGACGGTCCGCGCCTTGTTGGCGAGCCAGGTCTCCAGGCGGTCGTCGTCGGCTCCGGCGCGCAGCAGGTCGAGCAGTCGACGCGTCATGTCCGTTGGCTCCACCGCGGTGTCCTTTGTCTCGCCCGCCCCCTTGCTGCCAGGCGGCGGGTGGGTGGCGCCGTCATGGCCTGCGGGTGCTTCTAGGTACCCAGCGGCCGTTCCGGGTAATCACCCGGTCGACGTGACCATCGTCATCAGACCGGTTCGACCGGCGGCCTGCGGAAGGGCGGGGGGTCGGCCGGTGGCTTGCCCGTCGTCCGTTCGACCAGGTCGGCCGCCACGTCGCGGAGCTTGCGGTTGTTGTTGCGGGAGTGCTGCCGCAACAGCTCGTACGCCTCGTCGGACGTGCACTTCTGCTGGGCCATCAAGATCCCGATGGCGTGGTCGATGGTGCTGCGTGACCGCAACGCCTGCTCGAGCTGCTGGCTCACCTTCGCCTGCTGGACGTGCCGGGTCATCAGGGTGAGGGCGGTCGACGCCTGGGCGGCGAACACCTCGGCATGCCGCTGCTGGTCGCCGTCGAACGCGTGTGGCCGGTATCCGTAGAGGTTGAGCGCCCCCTCGACCCGGTTCCGGACGATCAGCGGGATGCTCAGCGACGACCGCACGTCGTGCTGCACCGCGAGCTCGCGGTACCGCGGCCAACGCTGCTCGGTCGCCATGTCCGGCACCAGCACCACCTCGCCGGTCTGGAGCGTCGTGAGACAGGGACCCTCGTCGGTGTCGTACTGCTTGTCGTCGACCTCGGTGGCCCGCTTGTCGCTGTACGCGACCGTGGTGGCCCTGCCGTCGCGGTAGGCGGTGATCCCGCAGGAGGCAGCCGGGTCGACGATCTCCGCCGCGAGCTCGGCCAGCTCGCCGAGGAAGTCGTCGATCGTCGAGGTGTTGAGCGCCAGGGAGTGGACGGCCGCGAACGTGTCGGCCATCTCAGGAGGGTGCCGGTCATCGGTGTCCATGTGTAGTCGCCGGCGCAGACGTTACGCGTCCGCCAGCGCTCAGGCGACCGCGTCCTGGGTGGCTCGCGCGAGCCGGGCCCTGATGCGGGCGAGGACGCGGGAGACCTGCATCTGCGACACCCCCAGCTCGTCGGCGATCTCCTGCTGGGTCCACCCGTCGTCGACGCGCCGGGCCAGGATGTGCCGGTCCCGGTCCGACAGCGCCACCAGCGCCGGGGCCAGGGCGGCCCGCAGCTCGGTGAGCGCAAAGCCCCCGTCGGGCTCGCCGAGGACACCGTGCAGCGAGGTCGTGCTGTCCGGCGCGGACCCGGTGGGCCGCACGTCAAGAGACGTGGCGTGGAAGCAGCCGTCGCAAGTCAGTGCCTCGATGACTTCGTCGGTGGAGACGCCGAGGTCGGCGGCCACCTCGTCGGGCCGGGGCGACCGGTTCAGCCGGGTCGTCAGCTCCTCGCTGGCCCGAGCGATGCGCGGTTGCAGCTCCTGGATACGGCGCGGTGGGCGGACCGTCCAGGCGTGGTCGCGGAAGTGCCTCTTCACCTCGCCGCGGATCGTGGGCACCGCATAGCTGAGGAAGTCCTTGCCCCGCTGCGGGGAGAACAGCCGGACCGCCTTCACCAGGCCGAGGGCCGCAACCTGCTCGAGGTCCTCTAGCGGTTCGCCGCGGCCACGGAAGCGCTGGGCGACGGCACGTGCCACGCCGAGGTTCAGCTCGACCACCCGGTCGAGGAGCTGTGCGCGAGCGGTGCCGGTCGATTCCGCCGCCAGGTCGAGCAGTCGAGCCGTCTGCTCAGCGCGCGACTCGACGGCAGTCGTCTCGGGGGTCGCGGGGGATGGGTGGGTCCGAGTGTCACGCACGCCGACGCCTCTCCGGGGTAGACAGAGCAGACGTGGCGGACCTCTTGACCACTTGGCGGAAAGGTAAGCATGGCCAGGGCGGTGACACAACCCCAGAACGACGGTGGCCTCGTGGACCACGTCGTTTGCCAACGGCGGGGACGGGTACGGGGCCGTGCCGAGCACGCCACCTGGAGGAGATCGCATGCAGGCTGTCCGTTGGTACGGGACCCGCGACATCCGCGTCGAGGAGGTGTCGGACCCTGTCATCGAGGAGCCGACCGACGCCATCATCCGCGTGACGTCGACCGGTCTCTGCGGCTCCGACCTGCACCTGTACGAGACGCTCGGCCCGTTCATGGGCGAGGGCGACGTCCTCGGTCACGAGCCGATGGGCGTCGTCGAGGAGGTCGGCGCCGACGTGTCCGGGCTGTCTGCCGGCGACCGGGTGGTCATCCCGTTCCAGATCTCCTGCGGCCACTGCTGGATGTGCGAGAGGGGCCTGTACACCCAGTGCGAGACCACCCAGGTGCGTGAGCACGGTTGCGGGGCGGCGCTGTTCGGGTACAGCAAGCTCTACGGGCAGGTCCCCGGTGGCCAGGCCGAGTACCTCCGGGTGCCGCAGGCGCAGTTCACCCACATCGCGGTCCCGGACGGGCCGCCGGACCAGCGCTTCCTGTTCCTGTCCGACGTGCTGCCGACCGCGTGGCAGGCGGTGGCCTACGCCGACGTCCCGGAGGGCGGCACCCTGCTGGTGCTGGGTCTCGGGCCCATCGGCGACATGTCCGCGCGGATCGCGCGGAACCGGGGGGTGCGGGTCATCGGCGTCGACCTGGTGACGGAGCGGCTGGCCCGCGCCGTGAAGCAGGGTGTCGAGGTGATCAACCTGTCGGTGGTCGACGACGTCGGCGACGCCGTCCGCGACCTCACCGCCGGCCGCGGCGCCGACTCGGTGGTCGACGCGGTGGGCATGGAGGCGCACGGCTCACCCGTCGCCGCCGCCGCGCAGAAGGTCGTCGGCATGCTGCCGAAGGCCCTGTCCAAGCCGATGATGCTCAAGGCCGGTGTCGACCGGATGACCGCGATCTACACCGCCATCGACGCGGTACGCCGCGGCGGGACGATCTCGCTGAGCGGCGTGTACGGCGGCCAGGCCGACCCGATGCCGATGATGACGCTGTTCGACAAGCAGATCCAGCTGCGGATGGGCCAGGCGAACGTCAAGCGGTGGGTCGAGGACATCCTGCCGCTGGTGACCGGCAGCGACGACCCGCTCGACGTCGAGGGCTTCGCCACCCACACCCTCCCGCTGAGCGAGGCGCCGGATGCGTACGCCACGTTCCAGCAGAAGGCGGACGGCATGGTCAAGGTCGTGTTCCAGCCGTAGGCCTCAGGACGCCTCGAGCCCTTCCCGCGCGACCGTCAGGTCGGCGACGAGGCCGTCGAGTGCCTCGTCGCGGTCGCGCGAGCGGAGGACCGCCGACGGGTGCAGCGTTGCCACGACCTGACCGTTCGACCCGCCCTTCCGCTCCAGGGAGTCGGGCCACGGCAACAGGACGCCGCGAGACGCCGTGACCTTGAACGAGGCGCCGAGCAGCGACTTGGCGGCTGTCGCCCCGAGCAGGACGAGGACCCGCGGCTCCAGCAGCCGCAGCTCGGCCTGCAGCCAGGGTGCGCACGCCTCGACCTGCCAGCGGTCGGGCGTCGCGTGCATCCGGCGCTTGCGTGGCGTGTCCTTGAACCTGAAGTGCTTCACGGCGTTCGTCCGGAACACCGATGCCGGGTCGATCCCGGCCTGGTCCAGGGCCTTGTCGAGGACCCGCCCGGCGGGGCCGACGAACGGCTTGCCCTCTCGGTCCTCCCGGTCGCCGGGCTGCTCGCCCACCAGGACCAGGTCGGCGCCACGGGGACCCTCGCCGAACACCGCCTGGGTCGCGTCCCGGTAGAGGTCGCACCCGCGGCAGTCCTGCACCGCCTTGCGCAGCTGGGGCAGTGTCTTGCGCGCCGGCAGGTACTGCTCGGCCCCCGGATGTTCCTTGCCCACGTCGTTCCCGTACCCGGGCGGGCCGCTCCGAAACCGCCTTGCCAAGACCTGCGTGTAGGGGGGACGGACGTGGGTACAGAGCCGGCCCGTTGCCGAGAGAAGGGACGATCATGGCTACAGGTGAGACCGGCTTCGACGACGTGTCGTTCGACCTGATCTCCGTCCAGTACCACTCGCTGAAGGCGGGCCACGACTACGGCCAGTACGTGCGTGACGCCGAGAACGCCGGGCTCGACGACGTGGCGTCGTTCTTCCGCGAGGTCATGGAGCAGGACTCAGCGCGGGCGCACCGCTGCCACGAGCTGATCAAGCAGGTGCAGGAGAAGAGCGGCTCCAGCTGACGGTGCCCGGGCTCAGTCGGGCGGTCGCTCGTCGGGCCCGTGCAGTGGTGGGGTGGGCGCACCGCGACGGTCCAGCAGTCCCGTGCGCAAGGCGTGCAAGGCACCCGTCGCGGTGTGCTCGGGCCGCCAGCCCAGCCGGTCGCGGGCCTGGTCGGTGCCGAGCATCGGTACCGCGAGGAGCGCGTCCAGCAGCCGGGGATCCGCCGGTAGGGCCCGCAGGGCGAAGCCGGCGGCGACGACGCTCCGGGCCAGTGCGGCCGGTACCCGCACCGGTCGCCCGCCGAAGACCTCGTGCAGCTCGTCGGCGCCGAGCACGCCGTCGCCGGCCAGGTTGAAGGCGCCGCCAGCGCGGCGCAGCACCGCGCTGGCCACGGCCGTGGCCACGTCATCGGCGTGCACGGCCTGCAGGGCCAGCCCCGCGGGCAGCGGCAGCAGCACCGAGGCGGCCCGCATGGCGAGCCGGGGCGGGACGAGTGGTCCGGCGAAGATGCGCCGCTGCTCGCTGGCAGCGGGCTGCTGGAACACGAAGGCCGGTCGCATCCTGGTCACCACGACCTCCGGATTCGCGCCCTCGAACCCGTCCAGCAGCCGTTCCCCGTACGCCTTCTCGCGTGCGTACGGCGCCGCCGACGTGCCGTCGGTGGGCCAGCCCTCGTCGATCGGGTCAAGGTCGCGCCGGGGCGAGTACGCAGCCACCGAGGAGGCGGCGACGACGTGGCCCACGCCTGCACGCCCGGCGGCCTCCAGCAACCGTCGGGTGCCGACGACGTTGGTCCGCCAGGTCTGTTCGGGTTCGTGCGCCGGGTGGAAGGCCCAGGCGAGGTGCACGACGGCGTCGGCGCCGGCGAGCAAGGCGTCGAGGTCGTCCGTGCGTAGGTCACGGGCCTGCCACTGTGTCCGGGGCGTTGTCTCGGGACCACCGGCTGCCGGCACCCGCCTGGCGGTGGCCACGACGTCGTCCTCGGGCGCCTCGCGGCCCAGTGCGCGGAGCACGGCGGTCCCGATGTTGCCGGTCGCTCCGGTGACGACGACGCGCATCAGCGGGTTGCTTCGTCCAGCAGCTGGAGCAGGTCGTGCGCGGCCAGCTCGACGTCCTTGTGCCGCCACTCCGAGGCTCGGTAGACCGAGGCGATGAGCGCGGTGCGGTGCAGCCTGCGGAAGTCGCCGAAGACGAACGCGTGACGGGCCTTCGTCTCGTCGGTTGCTCCTTCGGTGAGCCCGAGGTGCCACTGCCCGTACTCGTCCCACGAGTGCGTCTCGAGGTAGGCGTTCTGGGCCGCCGCGTCGGGCTGCACCTCGCCCCAGTCGCTGTCCAGCACGTACTGGCGCGACTCGATGAGCTGCCGGGCCTTCGCGACCGCCGCCGGGTTGACCTCGTACGTCGCCATTGCCCGCACGCTAGTCGCGTCCTGCAGCGCCTGCAGGGGTCGACAGTGCGCGTCGCCTCGATGACCCTGTCCGACTGGCGACTCCTATGCTCGGCCCGTGACGCTGCTTGCCGACCGGGTGCTGCTGGTGAGCGGGGGCACCCAGGGAGTCGGGGCCGGCATCGCCCGCGCGGCGGCCCGCGAGGGTGCGACGGTCGCCGTGTCCGGACGTCGCCGCGAACCCGGTGAGGCACTCGTCGCCGAGCTGACGGCCGCCGGCGCGACCGCGACGTACGTCGATGCCGACGTCGCCGACGTGGAGCAGGCCCGGCGGTCGGTGGCCGAGGTCGTCGCGGCGTACGGACGGATCGACTGCCTCGTCAACGCGGCGGGCCTCACGTCTCGAGGCACCTTGCTGGACACCACCCCCGAGCTGTTCGACCAGCATGTCGCGGTCAACCTGCGCGGCCCGTTCTTCCTCATGCAGGCCGCCGTCGCCGACATGGTCGGGCGCGGCGCCGCCGGGACGATCGTCAACATCATCTCGACCTCCGAGCACGGCGGGCAGCCCTACCTGGCCCCGTACGTCGCCGCGAAGGCCGGCCTGGCCGGACTCACCCGCAACGCGGCACACGCCCACCGCTGGGACCGGGTCAGGATCAACGGGCTCGACATCGGCTGGACCGAGACCGAGGGCGAGGACGCGGTGCAGCGCGAGGCGCACGGCGCCACCGACGGCTGGCAGCAGGAGGCGGGTCGCTCGCTGCCGATGGGCAAGCTCGGCCAGGTCGACGAGATCGCCGACTTCGTGGTGTTCCTGCTGTCAGCCCGCAGCGGTGTGGTGACCGGCTCGGTCATCGACTGGGACCAGAACGTGCAGGGTGCGCACGACTAGCCGCCCGCGCGACGTCCGGTGTGCGCCACCAGCGCGGCCTCGAACGCCTCGCCGTCCCACCCCTCGTCGACGGCCTGCCAGAGCAGGTCGGCCTGGGTCTGCGGCGCCAGGCCGTCGACCGGCTGGTCCTGGTCCAGATCGGTCGGGAAGGCGTACCCCTCGGCCGCCGCGGCGATCGCGTTGCGCAGCGCCGCGTCGGGGACACCGGCCGCGCGCCGGCGCACCAGTGCGGGGAACAGCGCGCGCGACACCGCGGCGCGGTCGACGCTCTCCATCGCTCGGCCGAAGGCCGAGGAGACCTGCAGCAGGTTTGCCATCCGGCGCACGCCGGCCGACCGGTTGTGCCCCGCGCCGTGGAACAGGGCGGGGTTGAAGAAGGCGGCGTCGCCCTTGGCCAGTGGCAGCTGGACGAGGTGCTGCTCGAAGTACTCGACGAACTCCGGACGCCGCCACGCGAGGTAGCCGGGCTCGTACCGCTGCGAGTACGGCAGGTACATCGTCGGACCGGTCTCGACCGGCATGTCGGTGTGCGCGACCGCGCCCTGCAGAGTGAGGGCCGGCGACAGCCGGTGCACGTGTGCGGGGAAGCGCGCCGCCTTCTCGTCGGTCATGAAGCCCAGGTGGTAGTCACGATGCGGGCTCTGGGCAGCGCCGCCGGGGTTGACCACGTTGACCTGGCTGGTGACCTGGTACGCCGGCCCGAGCCAGGCGGTGCAGACGAGGGCGACGGCGTCGTTGGCGTAGTAGCCGGCGAAGACGTCGGGGTCGCGCAGGGCGAGCTTCTCCAGCGCGTTCCACACCCGGTCGTTCGCGCCGGGCTTGGCGAAGTGGTCGCCGGACGACGCACCCGACGCGCGCTGCTCGGCGATGATGTCGTGGAACACCGTGGTCGCGCGGTCGACGACGTCGAGGTCGGCGAACGCCCCGGCCAGCACCACCAGGCCGGGTCCGTCGGTGAACGCCCGGGCCAGCTCGGCCTGGACCTCGCGGCGGACTGCCGGGTCGGCCGTGGTCGCGGTCAGGGTCGCGCAGTCGTACACGAGCACGTTCTCGCGCACGTCGGCGGCATACGGGTAGTCGGCGAGCACCGTCACCTCGTCGACCACCGCGACGAAGTCGTCGAGGCGGCAGTCCTCGGACGAGAACCAACCGTGCTGCGCGCCGGTGACGGACGGTGCGGTCATGACGTGTCCCTTCGCGATGCTGCCGTTCCTCCGACCCTAGGCGCCGCGGCCGCGGCCGGCTCGTGGCTATCCTCGTCCGGACGGCGGAGGGGCTCGCCGACAACCGCGACCAGTCGCCGCTGGCGGCGCGCCAACGGTCCCTACCTCAGCACTCGAGGAGGCGCCGTGCGGCGACGACCTGCCGACCGGGCGAACCGGTCCCGGCGCGTTGCCCCGATCGACCCCGACGTGGACGCCGACACCCGCTTCGAGGTGTCGCTGCCGACGGAGTCGCATCCACTGGAGTGGGCGGTGCTCGCCGCGATCGCCGCCGGCGGGGTGATCGGAGCGGAGAGTCGGTACGGCCTCGAGGTGCTGCTGCCGCACGGTGCCGATGCGTTCCCGTGGTCGACGCTGCTGGTCAACGTGTCGGGCTGCCTGCTGATCGGCGTGCTGATGGCCGTGCTGGCCGCGCTGGACTCGCCGCACCGGTGGGCCCGGCCGTTCCTCGGGGTCGGCGTCCTCGGTGGCTACACCACGTTCTCCACGTTTGCCGTCGACGTGGATCGGCTCGTCGTGGAGGACGCGCCCGCGCTGGCGGCGGGCTACCTGGTGGTCACCGTGGCGGCCGGCGCCGTCGCGGTCTGGCTCGGCGCAGCGCTCACCGACCGGTGGGCTGTCCGCGGGCGAGCGGGCGAGGGAGAGTGACCGCCCTGCTGGTCGCCCTGGGCGCTGCGGTCGGTGCCCCGATGCGGTATCTCGTCGACCGAGCGATCCGGTCGCGTTACGGCGGCCTGCTGCCCTGCGGCACGATCGCGGTCAACGTGGCGGCGTCGCTGCTGCTGGGAGTGCTGACCGGCGTGGCGAGCTCAGCGGACTCGGCGCCCGGTGCGTTGCTCGGCACCGGGTTCTGCGGGGCGCTGAGCACCTACTCCGCGTTCGGGTACGAGAACCTCCGACTCACCCAGGAGGGTGACCGCGGTGCCGCCACGGCCAACGTGGCGCTGAGCCTGGGCGCCGGCCTCGGCGCCGCCGCGGTGGGCTGGTGGCTGGCGGCTGCCCTCAGCTGAGCCGGGCGAGGTCGGCCGCGAGCGCCTCGATGGTCTCGACCAGGTCGGGTGGCGGGGTCTCGTGCGGGAGGTCGCGGAGCAGGGTGAGCCATTCGGTGTCGACGAGGTGGTCGGTGGGATCGGAACCGGGGCCGAGGGCCGGTGGTGGCCGGCTGGTGTGGGTGGTGTTGTTGGGCAGGGTCCAGTCGATGTCGGGGGCGTTGTGGCGGTGGTGGTCGATGCCGTCGCCCCAGGGCCGGTCCGGTCGGACTTTGGTGTGGACTTTGGGGTGGTCTTTGAGGGTGTGGCTGCGCCTGGACAGGCCTTGGCCGTTGTGCGCGGCGGTGGGTCCGTGGTGGTGGTGGTCTCGGATGTGGTCGATGTCGGTGATGGTGTCGCCGGTGAGCCGGTCGGTGTGGTCGCGCCAGGTGGTGAACTGGCGCAGGGTGCCGGTGAACCGCCTTGCGGTGGAGTCCATCTGGACCAGTCGGCCGTCGGTCGGGTCGCAGAACAACCGGCGCAGGCTGGTGGTCGCCCCGGTGCTCTGCGCGGTGGTGATGATGTCGGTGAGGGTGTCGGCGTCGATCGCGCCGTAGCCGCGGAGCAGGCCGGGTTCGCGGTCCAGACCCAGCCAGGTCGCCAACGACACCACCACCTGCACCTCGACGTCGACCGGCACCCGCCGGGCGACGGCGGCTGCCCGCCGGACTCAGGGTCGGGATCGGTGTCGGGGTCGAGCGCCAGCGGGTCGTGTGCGTGTCGGGGTAGGTGTCCCAGCAGCCCTCGCTCGGGTGCGGGGTCGTCGGTACTGGCGGCGGGTGCCGGGGGCTTGCTGGCGACCCAGGGCTCGAGCCCGTTGCTCGACCGCCAGTCCGGCACCGCCGCGGTGTCCTCGGCAGGTTGTCTGCGTTGGTCGCGTGCTGCTCGGTCGGGCTGCTCTGTCGGTGGGGGTGACGGCGGCTTTGCCGAGGAGGAGTTCGCAGACCAGGTCGGCGCGCAGGGTGTTCAGTGGTCGGGGGTCGCCGGCGGCGCGCATGCCGCGGGCTGGTGCGGTCGATGCGGGTGTAGATCGCCAGTGCTTCCTCGGCCCGCAGGCTGGCCCACACGGTCGCGGTGCCCTGCCACGGGTCGGACAGCCGCACGTCTCGGGTCGCGCGGGCGCGGGCGGCCCGTTTCGCGGCAGCGTCGGGGTCGATCTCCAACACGCGCCGGTCGGCGGCCTTGGCCAGCTCACCCGGCGTCATCCGCCGGCGGCGGGCCTCGGCGCAGACCAGCTCGTCGACCCGCCGCTGCTGGGCGGGTTCCAGCACCCTGGTGGTCTCGATCACCCGGTTCAGCCCGGCCATCGAGACCCGGCCGGTGCCGACCAGCTCCAACAACCGCGGATGCGACTCCACCGCGGTGGCCGCGTTCTCCACCCTGGTCCGCGCCGTCATCGTCGCCACCCCGAGGGCCTTGGACGACCTCGACCGGCACCGACCGGCCGGCCATGTCCCCGGACAGCCCGATCTCGGCGTCCTCGGCCACCCGCAGCGCCTTCAACGCCGCCAGCTCCCGCACCTGCTGCCGCCTGCGCCGCCTGCGACAGTCGCTCCAAGGCATCGATCCGGTCCACCACCGCGGTGTCATCTGTGTCGTCAGTGCCGTTCCCGCGCGAGGCGTCGCCGAGCAGCGCGGTCAGTGCCGACCGGTCGCACCCGGTGGCCGCCGCGAAGGTCTCGGCGACTGTTTCGAACATACGTTCACCCTAGCACGTCGAACGGACAGTGGCGAGGACTTTCCCCAACCAGGCTTGCCGAAAGTCAACCTGTGGACGACCCCACCCACCCTCGAGCTGAGCCCGAACGCCGCCCGAAGCGGCGCCCGCTCCTCGTCCTTGCCGTATGAACCTCGAGAACCGGCGACAGTCACCTGTGGCAGGGGCAGCGCAGCGCGGGCACGCACGGCACGATGCCGGTCATGGTGCAGCTCGTGCCGGACCTCGCCGCGGCGGCAACCGCCGCTGACGCCGCCGCGTCGGCTGCCGCATCGGCCGCAGGCGTCGTCGTGCGCGAGGTCGACGACGTCCCCACCCTCGGCGAGGTGAGTGCGCTGCTCACTGCCATCTGGGGGGAGGAGGGCGACGAGCCCGCCGTTTCCGTGCACGTTCTTCGGGCGCTGGCCCACACCGGCAACTACGTGACCGTCGCGGAGCGGGGCGACGACATGCTCGGCGCGTGCGTCGGCTTCTTCGGTGTCGCGGACGGTTGGGAGCTGCACTCGCACATCGCCGGCGTGAGCGCCGCCGCCCGGGGCCGCAGCGTCGGCTTCGCGCTGAAGGTGCATCAGCGGGCGTGGGCACTGGCGCACGGGCTCGACCGGATCAGCTGGACGTTCGACCCCTTGGTGCGACGCAACGCGGCCCTCAACCTGACCAAGCTGGCAGCCCGGCCCCGGGCGTACCTGCCGGCCTTCTACGGCCCGATGACCGACGCGATCAACGCCGGCGACGAGTCGGACCGGATGGTGCTCGAGTGGCGGCTGCTCGACGACGCGGTCGTCCGGGCCTGCCACGGCCAGTCCGACGACGCCGACGTCGAGGCACTGCTGGCGGCCGGGGCGGCGGTGGGGCTGTCCAGCGACGCATCGGGCGGCCCGGTGCTCGGATCGGTGGACGCCGAGACGGTGCTGGTCGCGGTTCCGGCCGACGTCGAGCGGCTGCGCGCCGACGACCTCCCCGCGGCGTTGGCCTGGCGGCACGCGGTGCGGGAGGTGCTCGGCGGGATGCTCGAAGCGGGCGACACCGTCAGCGGATTCGCCCGCTCCGGCTGGTACGTGGTGCGGCGGGCCTGACCGGGCGGAAGCCGCGTCAGCTGCTGGGTGCCGGCCGCCGCAGCTCGACCCGCCAACGCCCTGCCCAGGTCTCCCCGTCGTCGCGGATGTCCTCGAGCCTGACCACGTCCAGCCCGTCGCGGGTGAAGAGATCGAGATCGTCGCTGCTGAGCGGCCACGGCGGGCCGTCGGGCGTCGCCTGGTCGTGCCGGGCGGCAGCGATGACGAGAAGTACGCCACCGGGGGCGACCATGCCTGTCACCGCGGAGACTGACGCCTCCCGGTACGCGACCGGCATCGACTGGACGGTGTAGCTCTCCACGACCAGGTCGTACGCGCCCGTCCACTCGGCCGGGAGCGCCAGCAGGTCGGCCACCACGTAGTCGACGGCCGAACCGGGGTGGCGCCGTCGCGCGGTGGCGACTCCGGTGGGTGACACGTCGAACGCCACGGTGGAGAAGCCGCGCTCGGCGACGTACTCGGCGTCGTCCCCGAGGCCGCAGCCCACGACGACCGCACGACGGCCGTCTCCGCGGACGTCCTCGCGCTCGGCCCACTCGACCAGCAGCCGCTGGGGCTCGCCGCGGTCCCAGGGCACCCCGGCCTCGCCGCGTTCGGCAGAGGCGTACAGCTGCTCGAACCAACCGGTCGGGTCACCGGACGCGGCCTGGCGAGCCAGCCGGCGAGCATCCTCGTCAGGGTCGGGTGCGTCCATGGTGACCACGATGCCAGCCGGGCGGGGACGCTCAGGCACCCACCGGCGTCGGCGGCAGGGCGTTGGGCGAGGACGAAGCCGGCCCGGAGCCACCGCTGACCAGACCGTCCAGCAGCAGGCGCCACCGGTCGCCGACCGTGGGCAGTGCGTAGCGGGCCGCGGTCTCCAGTGCTCCCCGCCCCAGCTGCCACCGCCAGGTGTCGTCGTCGAGCACCCGGCCGAGCGCGTCCGAGAAGGCCGCGATGTCACCGTCCTCCACCAGCAGGCCGTCGACGCCGTCGGTGATCAGGTCGCGCGGTCCGCGGGGACAGTCGAAGGCGACCACCGGTACGCCTCGGCCGAGCGCCTCCAGCATCACCATCGGCAAACCCTCGAACCGGGAGCTGAGGGCGAACACCGACGCGTCCGAGAGCACCTCGTCTATCCGGTCCGACCACCCCTTCAGGTCGACCCGGCCGGTCAGGCCGCGCCGGGTGATCAGCGACTGCAGAGCCTCGCGTTCCTCTCCGTCGCCGTAGATGTGCAGCCGCCAGTCGGGATGCCGCGCCACGACCGCGGGCCAGGCCTCGATCAGCCGGTCGAAACCCTTCTGCCGGACCAAGCGGCCCACGGCGACGACCAGGTGGCGGCGGGTGCGCCCGTCGTGTCCGACCGGCCAGGGGACCGGGTTAGGGATGACGTGCACCGGCGGAGCACCCGCATGCCCCAACCGGCGCTGCCAGTCCTGCCGGTCGCGCTCGGTGAGCACGACGAGCGCTCCCATCCGGTCGGCGGCCGTCCGCACGAGGTCCTGGAGCGGCTTCGGTCGGGTGTCGGCATTCATGTGCTCCTGACCGACGATCACCAGGTCCCGCGGCGCGAACCGGGCGGCGACGGCGAGCAGGCTCGGCCGGGTGGTGACGAGCACGCCGGAGCGCATCGAGCGCAGGGCGCGGACCAGGGCGATGTCGGTCAAGGCGTCGGACTTCTCGTGCAGGGAGTCGGCCGGGTGCACCAGCCGACTGGGCCGCCCCCGCAGCGGCGCAGTGAGTCGGCGTCGCCAGCCGTTGCCGACCGGATGGTTGCTGCGGCGGTGGTCCTGCAGGTAGCTGAGGCGTACGCCCGGCGGGACCGCGTGCGCCGGGGTCGTCCGACGCCGGAACAGGCTGACCACTTCGACGTCGTGGTCCTCGGCCAGGTCGCCCGCGAGCGTCAGCACGCTGCGCGTGACGCCGCCGGGGGCGTCAGCGCTGCGGATCATGAAGCGCACGGGCAACCGGGACACGGGGCTCCTCGGTCGGGGGCGACGGGCACACCGAGGGTCCCCTGATCGGCGCCCGGACGGAAAGTGGACAACCGGGCTACGACCGTTGGGCCGGAGCCCTCGTCACTGAGAAGGACGCCGGGCAGCGTCACCCGGTTGCCCCAGGTGGTCCGTACGGGGCCAGCCGCTCGGTCATGTCCGCCATTGCGCGGACGCCCGGGTGTCGCCGCCGTCATCATGTGCTCAAGCCGACCGCTGAGGCCGGCGTGGAGAGGCGGTCGACCATGGGTGGGAGTCGAGCGACGGCACGGTGGGCTGCGATCGGACTGCTGGCGGCTGCGCTGGGATGGCTGCCGACGACGGCGGCGACCGGCGCGCCCGCTTCCGGAGGTGCGTCCGACGCGGCCAGGGGGCCCGCGGCGTGGAAGGCGATCGGCGGAGGTGAGAGCCACACCTGCGGCGTCGGCACCAACGGCACCATGTGGTGCTGGGGGTACAACGGGTTCGGCCAGCTCGGCGACGGCACCGAGGACGACCACCGGCGCCCGAACCAGGTGGGCAGCGCCACCAACTGGAAGACCGTCGCGGTCGGCACCTACCACTCCTGTGGCCTGCGGACGAACGACACGTTGTGGTGCTGGGGGATGAACGGCTACGGACAGATCGGCGACGGCAACGGCGGCTTCAACGTCGAGCAGCGCGAGCCGGTCCGGGTCGGCTCGAGCACCTGGACCAGCGTCACGCTCGGCGAATACCACAGCTGCGGGGTTCGCAGCGACGGCAGCGGCTGGTGCTGGGGGAACAACAGCAACGGCCAGGCCGGCGACAACACTGCCGGTACCAACCGGCTCGACCCGGTCCGGGTCAAGGGGACCGGTGACTGGTCATCGATGTCGGCCGGCGGAGCGCACAGCTGTGGCCTGAAGACCAACGGATCGGCCTGGTGCTGGGGCTACAACGGCTCCGGTGAGGTCGGCGACGGCACCACCGACAACAGCCGGTTGAGGCCGGTGCGGGTCGGCACGGCGACCAACTGGACCTCGGTGGCGGTCGGCTACCAGCACAGCTGCGGTGTGCGGGCGAACCGCACCGCGTGGTGCTGGGGCGACAACATCGACGGTCAGGTCGGTTCCGGCGGCCTCACGTCGGAGTACCCGACACCCACCAAGGTGGTCGGGGCCGGCTGGACAGCGGTCTTCGCCGGAGACCTGCACGGCTGTGGCATCAAGCAGGACAAGAGCCTGTGGTGCTGGGGCGCCAACGCGGCCGGGCAGCTCGGGGACAACGGCACCTCGCCCCGGAACTCCCCTGCCCAGGTGAGCGGTGGTGGCACCTGGCGGACCGCCGGTGGCGGCAGCGAGCACAGCTGCGGGGTGAAGACGAACGGCTCGGCGTGGTGCTGGGGCTACAACTTCAGCGGCCAGCTCGGTGACGGCACGGTGCAGGAGCGGCACGTCCCGGTGCGCGTCAGGAACTGACAGGCCGCACCGGCCCTGGCAGCGGCCAAAGGCGGGGGACGCTCACGTACGTTTGACCACGTGGACCGTTGGGGGTGGACCGCGCAACGGTGGCGCGACCTCGTACTCGACGCCACCGTGGTCGTCCTGGCCACCTGGACGGTCGTCTACCACTTCTGTGTCGTGCTCCGGCTCGAGACGACATGGGCCGTCGTCGGCGAGCTGCTGGTGCTCGCTGCCGCGGCGGCAGCGGCCTGGACGCTGCACCGGCGCTCCGCTGCCGACGCGGCCGAGCCCACCGCAGAGCCGGGCGAGGAGCCAGCCGACGAGTCCACCCGCCGGCCGGCCTCCCGGACCGAGCTCGTCCTGCTGGTGGTCACCCTGGTAGCGGGCGCGGCCGCCACCGCCCTGCTCGCCCTCACGAGTCCCTGGCGCTGGGTGGCCTGGACCTGGCTGCTGACGGCCGTGGCCGGGACCGCCTGGGCGGGGATGCGGCTCGGCCGGGGCGACCGGGCCGGCCGGGACGACCGTGACGACGTGACCCAGACCCCCTCCGGGGAACGGCGGCTCAACGCGGTGGTGGCCCTCGCGTGGGCAGTGGGACTGGCCGTGTTCTCGCTGGTGACGCGGCGCCCCAGCCCGGACGACCTCTACTACGTCAACCTCGCGCAGTGGGTCACCGAGCACGGCACCTACCCGTTGCGGGACACGATCTTCTCCGACCTCGTCTACCCGATGTCGAGCTGGCCGCCGATGGCGTCGTACGAGCCGCTGGCCGGCACCATTGCCAGGTTGCTGGGCACGTCGGCGGGCTCGGTGGTGTTCATCGTGGTCCCGCCGGTGGCGACGCTGCTGTCGGTCCTCGCGCTGTGGAGGCTGCTGGACGCCTGGCGGGTCCGGCCGCTGGCGCTGGCCCTGTCGTTGGCCTTGGTGTTCCTGCTGCTCGACGGCGGCGGTTCCACCGCGACACCCGGCAACCTGTTCGTGACCCGGCTGTGGCAGGGCAAGGTGATCCTGCTCTGCCTGCTGATCCCGGTGCTGCTGGTCTACGCGTTGCGCTACGTGGACCGACCGACCTGGGCGCGAGCCGGCTGGCTTTTCGCGGGCGGGGTCGCTGCGGTGGGGCTCAGCACGTCGGGGATGTTCCTGGTGCCGCTGGTCGCCGTGGCCGGAGCGGCGCCGCTCGCCTTCCGCGCCCCGCTGCGGGCGGCCTACGGGTTCCTCGCGATGGCGGCCTACCCGCTGGGGGCCGGGCTGGTCACGGTGGCGGTCGGCGGCCGCTCCGCCGACCAGTTCGGCAGCCGCGAGCTGCAGCGCTTCAACCCTGGGTGGTTCGGTCATCACATCTTCCACGAGGGCCTGCTCGCCGTCGTGGCGGTGGCGGCCGTGCTCGCGGGCGCCCTGCTCGTTCCGCGGCGCTCTGCCCGGGTCACCACCGGCCTGCTGGTGCTGGCCACCGGCATCACCTTCGTCCCCGGTGTGACCGAGTGGGCCTTCGACCTCGTGGGCCTGGGACCGACGCTGTGGCGCGTCTCCTGGCTGGCCACTGTCGGGGCCCTCGTCGGCGTCGTCGGCGCGTGGTCGTGGTCACTGCCCACCACGCCGCTGCTGCGCCCGGTCGGATCCGTGGCGATGGTCGCGGTGCTGGCGGTGGTGGGCACCCCGATCTGGTCCGCGAGCAGCGGCACCACGCTCGAGGCGCCACCGCACTGGCAGCGCCCCGAGGCCACGATGGTGGTGGCGACGCGGCTGGTCGACCAGCTCCCGGACGGGGCAGTGGTGCTCGCCCCGCAGGAGCTCGCGATCACCGTCGACGTCATGACCACGCGGGTCAAGACGGTGGCGCCCCGGGACTACTTCATGGACTACCTGCGCGACGACCCGAGCTTTCACTACGCCGAGCGGCTGGCGCTGATCGACTTCGCCAACGGCGTCCGGCGCTGGTCGGGACCGCCCCCGGTGCCGGACGCCCTGCGAGTGCTCGACGTCGACGCGGTGTGCCTGCCCACCGACTGGGGCGACCGGCTGGAACAGCTCAGGGGCCTGGGCTATGAGCGTGCGGTGGCGACGGACGTGTACACCTGTCTGCGCGGTTGAGCCCGGCCGTACGATCCGGGTGTGGCTGGTCTCCCCGTGTCCGACGAAGGTGAGGTGCCTCGTCGACCGCGACCGCTCGTCGGAACCATGCTGCGCTACATGGCGGGCTCGGCGGTCGCGACGGCCTGCAGCGAGGCCACGTTCCTCGTGCTGTACGGGCCCGCCGGCACCTCACCCGCCACCGCGTCGGTGGTGGCCTGGTTTGCTGGGGCGGTGCCGAACTACTGGCTGAACCGCACCTGGACCTGGCGACGCCAAGGCCGGCCCAGCCTGCGCGGCGAGCTCGTTCCCTACGTCGCCATCATCCTCGGCACCCTGCTGCTGGCGGTGGTCGCGACGACGGCAGCCGATCACCTGCTGTCCTCCACGTCGACGTCGCCGGACCTGCAGGTGGTGCTTGTCGGCGCCGTCTTCCTCGGCGTCTACGGCCTGGTGTTCCTGGTGCGGTTCGCACTGCTCGACCGCTTGTTCCACCGGCTCGGCGTGGCCGATGCCGCCGACACGTCCGGGAAGGCCGGGGGACGACCGTGACCGATCCGGGGGAGCTGTACCACGCCAACGGTGATGGTGCGTTCAGTCGCGCCACCGGCCGGAGTCTGGCGGAGGACGGCGGCCCGAACCAGCCGCGCTACCTGAGATACCAGCACGAGCTGATCGCCCGGCACTGCGGGACGTCGGTGCTCGAGGTGGGCGCCGGTCTGGGTGATCTCGCCGACCTCTTCCAGGGTCTCGACGGGCACGTCGTCACCGACGTCGACCCGGCCGCGGTCGCACAGCTTCGGCGGCGGTTCGCCGACCGAGGCAACGTCGAGGCGCGCCGGCTGGACCTGCGCGACGCCGAGCACGAGGGCATCGCGCAGGTGTCCACGGTCGTCGCCGTCAACGTGCTCGAGCACATCGAGGACGACTGCGCGGCGCTGCGGGCGCTGTCGCGGCTGGTGGTCCCTGGCGGTCGGCTCGTGATCTGGGTGCCCGGCTACCCGCGGTTGTACGGGGAGTTCGACCGCCGAGTGGGCCACGTGCGCAGGTACACGCCGGCCACCCTGCGCTCCGCCCTCGAGGGCGCAGACCTGACCCCCGTCGAGGTGCGCCCGGTCAACCTGCTCGGCGGCATCGCCTGGTGGCTGATCGTGCGGCACGGCGGCGTCTCGGCGCCGCGCCCCCGGCTGGTGCAGCTGTACGACCGGACGGTCGTGCCCCTCACCCGGGCCGTCGAGCGGCGGATCACCCCACCGTTCGGTCAGTCGGTCTTGGCCGCCGCCATCGTGCCGGGATCGGACTGAACCGGAACCTGGCGCCGGTCCGCTGCGGACCCGACCACTGGGCGGGGGCAGCCCTCGCGCCACCAGGTGCCGACCACGACGCGGGCGTATCGCCAGCCGTAGACGAGGTTGTGGCCCTTCTTCGTGGTTCCGCTGCCCCGCGGGTGCATGGTGCCGGGCACCTCGGCGACCCGGAAGCCGTGCGAGTGCACGCCGATCAGCAGCTCGCTGCTCTGGTACTGCGGCTGGTTCAGGGTGACGGCGGCCGTCACCTCGGCCCGCATCGCGCGCATCCCGAACGAGGTGTCGGTGACCCGCAGACCGGTCAGCGCGTTGACGGCCCAGGCGAACGCGTAGACGCCGCTGCGTCGCAGGTGGTCGCGCGAGTGGTGGCGTCCGAGCCGGCGCGACCCGGTGACGAAGTCGGCGCTGCCGGCGACGACGGGCGCGAGCAGGTCGGGGATCTCCCCCGGGTCGTACTGCCCGTCGGCATCGGTGGTGACGATGTATGTCGCACCGTGGTCGCGGGCGACGCGGTAGCCCAGTCGCAGGGCGGCGCCCTGACCGCGGTTGACCGGGCACGCGACGACGCGGGCCCTCTGGTCCAGCGCGGCTGCGGCCGCGGTGCCGTCGGTGCTCGCGTCGTCGACGACGAGCACGTCGACGTCCAGGCCGCAGGCGGTGCGGGGCAGCGCCGCCAGGACGGGACCGATCCCGGCAGCCTCGTCGTACGCCGCGATGACGATCACGACGGGTGCCAGGACGGGATCGCCGTACCGCTCGCGGAACGCCGCCAGCGCTGCCCGGTCGACGTCGTCGATCTGGGGGAGGGACGCCGCCTGGCCGCGACGGCCCCGCAGCAGTGCCGTGAGGCCCAGCGCGGCGGCTGCGGGCCACAGCGCCAGGGCCGGCAGCAGGTCGACCGCGGACGGCGCGCCGGCGCCCAGGCCGTCGACGAGCACCACCCCGGGAACGAGGACCAGGGCCAGGCAGGTGAGTCGCGCGGGCGAGGCAGCCGCGCGTCTGGCTCCGGCGGCAGCGAGCAGCCCGACGACCGCCGCGAGGGCCAGCCCGGCGAACAGCAACACGGACGGCGAGGCGTCCAGGGCACGGTGGCCGGCGTCGGCGGACGACGCGACGGCGTAGCGGCCGGTCTCGTTGTGCGCCCAGGTGAGCAGCGGTACGACCGGGATCGCGAAGCCCAGCACCGCGGCGCCCGCCCAGAGCGCCCGCCCCGACCAGGCGCCAGCGGCCAGCGCGAAGACCACCGCGGCCAGCAGCAGCAACGGCTCGTGGACCCCGCGGAGGGTGACGGCCACGCCGAGCAACGCACCCCCGAGGATCGCCGCCGGCACCGGCCACCGGCTGCGCCAGCACAGCACCAGCAGGGCCACCGCCGTCACCGCCGCGAACACCGGGTCGGGGACGGGAAGGCGCTCGCCGGCCAGGGCCGCCGGCGCCAGCAGGACCGGGAGTGTCGCCGCGGCGGCGAGCCAGGTCGAGACACCGCAGCGCGCCAGCAGCGCGTAGCAGGCGAGCGCGCCCGCCAGAGCCGCGAGCTGTTGGACCAGCACCAGCGTCTGCGGGTTGTCGGTCCACCCGAGGCCCGGCGTCACCAGCAGCAGGTCGTAGCCGATCGGCTGCGTCTCAGGCGTCGAGGAGGGCAGCGGGCCCGAGCCGGCCGTGCGGACGGCCACGCCGATCGCGAGGACGACGAGCAGGGCGAGGTGTCGACGGGCGAGGCTGGCGAGGCTGGCGAGGCTGGCGAGGCTGGCGAGGCTGGTGATGGTGGTGGTGGTGGCGGCCACGGTCAGCCCCTCAGTCCGGCCGCGGGGGCGAAGTCGGCCCACGCCTCGCGGATGCCGTCGACCAGCTGAACGGTCGGCTCGAAGCCACGGGAGCGCGCGCGGGAGATGTCCACCACGACGGCCGGCATCTCACCGGGCTTCGGCGGCACGTGCTTGCCAGGGATCGGTCGGTCGGTGGCGTCGCGCGCGGCCTGCGCGATCTCGTTGACCGGGTAGGAGCGGCTGCCACCGACGATCACCGGACCACTCGGCCAGTCCGCGGCTGCGGCCTCGAGCGCCCGGGACACGTCGTGCACGTGCACCAGGTCGCGGCGCTGCTCGCCGTCGCCGTAGATCTCGACTCCACCGCCGGTCGCCGCGGCGCGCAGCAGGCGCGGCACGAAGCTGTCCTTGTGCGCCATGCCCGGCCCGTAGACGTTGGTGAGGCGCACCGACGGGCAGCGCATGCCGTACGCCCCGGCATAGCCGGAGAGCAGCATCTCGGCCGCAGCCTTAGTAGCGCCGTACGGGGTCAGCGGGAGCAGCGGCAGCGCCTCGGTGATCGTCTGCTGCCCCACGTCACCGACGACCGCATTGGTGGAGGCGAGGACGAACGTGCCGACTCCGCGGACGCGGGCGAGCTCCAGCAGCGCGGCGGTCATCTCGACGTTCGTCCGGTGCACGTGCTCAGGTCGTTGCACCGAGCCGAGCACCGACGTCTCTGCCGCCAGGTGCACGACGGCGGTCGTGCCGGGGGCCATCGACGCCTCGCGGACGGAGGGGTCGCACAGGTCGCCGACGACGCTCGGGACGTCGTCGTCGGGGAAGGGCCGGAGGTCGGCGACCGTGACCTCCTGGCCGGCGGCGCGGAGCCTGGCCACCAGGTGTCGCCCGATGAAGCCCGAGCCGCCGGTGACCAGGACCCGGCCGGCGGACCGTGCGGTGCCGTCCACGCTCGGGCTCACGGGTGGTTGCCGAGGCTGCTGTGCGTCTTGCGCCAGTTGACGGTGGGCCGCAGCGCCGCGAGGTCGACCTGGTCGCGGTGGTGCTCGATGACGTCGAACATCGAGGTCAGCAGCGTGTCCGAGAGCAGGTGCGGCTGCAGCCCGAGGCTCTCCAGCGCGGTGTGCGTGAACGCGTAGTGGTGGTTCTCCAGCTCGACCCGCGGGTTGTCGACGTGCTCGATGTCGACCGTCCCCGGGAAGGTATTCGCCACGACCTTGGCCATCTCGCTCAGGGAGAAGCACTCGGTGGCCTGGTTGAAGACCCGGAACTCACCGGAGTCGGCGGGGTTCTCGCACGCGAGCCGGATGCACTCGGCGGTGTCGCGGATGTCGATGACGGCCCGGGTCTGGGTGCCGCCGCCGTAGACCGACAGCGGCAGTCCGAGCACGGCCTGGATCGCGAACCGGTTGAGCACGGTGCCGAACACGGCGTCGTAGTCGAACCGGGTGGCCAGCCGGGGGTCGAGCGCGGTCTGCTCGGTCTCCTGGCCGTAGACGATGCCCTGGTTGAGGTCGGTGACCCGCAGCCCCCAGATGCGGCAGCCGAACTCCAGGTTGTGGCTGTCGTGCACCTTGGACAGGTGGTAGAAGGAGCCCGGCCGTTTCGGGAACAGCACCCGGTCGGTCCGACCCTTGTGGGTGACATCGAGCCACCCCTCCTCGATGTCGATGTTCGGCGTGCCGTACTCGCCCATCGTCCCGAGCTTGACCAGGTGGATGTCCCGGTCGATCTCGCCGATCGCGAACATGACGTTGAGCGTGCCGACGACGTTGTTGGTCTGGGTGTAGACCGCGTGCTTGCGGTCGATCATCGAGTAGGGCGCGGCCCGCTGCTCGGCGAAGTGCACGATCGACTCCGGCCGGAACGCGCGGATCGTCTCGTAGACGAAGTCGGCGTCCATCAGGTCGCCGGCCCAGACTCCGATCTTCGCGTCGGTCAGCTCCTCCCACACACGTACCCGGGTGTGCAGCGACTCGATCGGCACCAGGCTGGTGGACCCGAGCTCGTGGTCGTACTGGCGACGAACCCCGTTGTCGACGATCGCGACCTCGTGGCCGCGGGCGGACAGGTACATCGCGGTCGGCCAGCCGAGATAGCCGTCGCCGCCGAGCACCAGGATGCGCATCGAGTCACTCCCGCATGGACGAAAGGGCCGGACAATACCCCACAGTGTGGGCCGAGACGACCGTCGGGACCACGTAGGCGACGTGCCCGGCGCGTCCCAAACTGCCGGATCGTCCCACGGGCGGTCCGTTGGTCGCCCACCCGGTACGACGTCCGGGACGCCGTAACGGTTGCTTTGGTCGCCATCGGCTAGCCCACGGGCAGCGGTCCGATCGCGCGGGCCAGGAGGTCGCCGCCCGCCTGTGGGCCGAGCAGCTCACGGGCGTGCTGCAGGACGAGGGGGACGGTCACCCGACCGGCGGCGGCAGCCGCGGCGTCGTTGGCCGGTGTGCGCAGCGACTCCTCGACGTCGGCGCGCAGAGTGGGGGCGGGTGCGACCCACGCGAGCGGGACGTCGTGCGCGTACGGAGCCAGGACGCGGTCCCAGACCGCCCGTCGCTCTGCCCGGGCCGGGTCGCCGGTCCAGCTCCCGGGCAGGTCGTGGGTGGACGCGACCGGGTACTCCTCGACGCCCTCGACCTCGCGCCAGGCGGCTTCCATCCGGAAGCTCTCGGTGGCCAGCAGCGCGTAGGTCCAGGCCCGGTCGACGGCGGGGTCGACGGCGGGGTCGTCGGCGGGGTCGTCGGCGGGGTCGTCGGCGGGGTCGTCTGCGAAGCGGAGCTCGACCCGGAGGTCCAGCCACGCCGGTACCGGGGTGGCCGAGGGATCGCGCAGCACGTCCTGGACGGCGTCGACGAAGGCCGCCGCGCGGACCAGCAGCCCGCTGCGGAGCCCGGCGGGCAGGGCCGGGTGGTCGCCCGCGACCTGGCCGCGGGAGTGCACGGCCAGCACGTCGTGGCCGCGCCGGCGGACCAGCTCGGCGAGGACCCGGCCAACGGCACGGGCCGCCTCGTCGCGCCGGGTGTCGCGTGCGTGCACCATCAGCAAGCGGCTGACCGAGGCGAGGCCGGTGTCCGCGGGCAGCCGGTACCCGGTCGGCGTGCCGACGCTCACGGGTCGAGCCGCCAAGCCGCCTGGCGACCACGGTGCATGAAGGAGCGGTGCGGACCACGGCCGCTACCGGTGACGAGCGCCGGTGGCGGCACGCCGGTGCCGACATCGTCCCTGAGCACCTCGAAAGGCTCAGCATGGCGGGCCCGCCCACCGAGCGCACGGGCGTGCCCGCGCGCCTCGGCCAGCGCGGGCGCGGCGTCGCGGCCGCGCAGCCGGAGCACGTCGGTCAGTCGCGCCACCACGTCGTCGATCGGCACCAGCTTGGTCGGCCGGAACTGCGGGGTCGTCTGGTCGGACCCGTAGCAGAGCACCGAGGGCACCGCACGACTGGCGCGCAGGCCCGCCACATGGACGGCGCGGTGCTCGGGGTCGGCGTCGTGGACCGTGGGCAGGTAGACGACCGTGGGGTCGAGGGCGCGCACGACGCGCTCCAGCAGGGCGGCGGTCGCGTCCGGGGCGCCTTCGCCGTCGAGTCCGGGTGCGTCGGCCAGCAGCAGCTGCGCCCCGATCGCCTCCGCTGTTGCCAGCGCGTCCTCGGACCACGACGCGCAGTGCCCGGAGGCCGCACGGCGCCCGAGGGTCAGCATCGACAACCGGTCGCCGCGCTGGCGGTGCGCGAGCAGTGCACCGGCGCAGCCGCGTTC
Organism: uncultured Actinomycetota bacterium; assembly: GCA_963785115.1. Lineage (GTDB taxonomy): Bacteria > Actinomycetota > Actinomycetes > Propionibacteriales > Nocardioidaceae > JACCWP01. Next base: position 2,711 of record CAWATY010000003.1, on the reverse strand, counting down.
GACGTCGTCCGGGTGTGCCCCGATCGCGAGCACGCGCTCGCGGCGCGCCCCCGCCACCCGCAGCGCGGCGGTCAGGACACGGGCGAGGCCCGGCCCGTCGTCGGGTTGGACGGTCGTCGTCACGCCGGTGACCGCGCCCCGCAACGCCGTAGTGGGTGAGATGGCACCGAGCATCACCACCTGCGCGCCTGGACACAGCGCCCGAAGCGCGCGCGCCATCTCCACGCCGGCGAGGTCTGCCATCGCCTCGGCGTCGAGCAGCAGGAAGGTGAACGGCCCCAGCGCGTCGCCGGCATCGAGACCCACCTGTGGCGAGATACGGACCGCGGAGAAGCCGAGGGAGCGCAGGGTCAGCACCACCTGCGGGTGCGGACGCGACGCGACCACCACGGCGGTGCGCACCGGCCAGCCGCAGATGACGTCCACGGTGGCGGGCAGCGCGGGGGCCGGGTTCGGCCTCGCCCGAGGGGGCGGGGCGGGTGCGAGGGCGTCGTCCACAGAGGTCCTTCGGGGTCGATCGAGGTGATCTACTGAGAGTAGGGAGCGCTTACGGTCCGTGAGGGGTTCCACGGGTGGCGCTGCCCGAACGGGGGAGGCCATGTCGTCCAGGAGGCCGTTCGGTCCGACCTGGTACGTCGGCCCTGGTCTGCCGACCTGGTACGAACGGGGCCGTGCCCGAACAGCCGCCGCTCGGCGCCACCATCCACGCGTCCCGGCTCGACCTGGTGCTGCTGGGCCGGGACTGGCTCGCCGCCTACGTCGCGGGTCGACCGACTCCGGACCTGGGCTTCGACGACCCGTCCGACGTGCTGGGGGGCTCGCTGGGCATCGCCGCCCTGCGGACCGAGCAGATCGCCGCCGACCCTCGCCAGGAGCCCTGGCTGCTGCGGATGATGGTGCGCCGCGCGGACCGAGCGGACCGAGCGGACCGCGCGGACCGAGCGGATCGCGGCGAGGCGGTCGGCTACGTCAACTTCCACGCGCCGCCGGACGAGCGCGGGATGGTCGAGATCGGCTACCAGGTGGTGGCCCACCACCGGGGCCGCGGCTACGCCACGGAGGCGGCGACGGCCATGTGGCAGTGGGCCGCCGGGCACGGTGCGCGGGTGCTGCGGGCGAGCATCGCGCCGCACAACGCGCCCTCGATCGCCTTGGTGCGGCGGGCGGGCTTCCGCCCGGTCGGTGAGCAGCAGGACGAGGTCGACGGTCTCGAGGTGGTGTGGGAGCGCCCCGCGGTCAGCGGTCCCGCCGGGTGAACCGGTCGGGGCGGCGCCGCAGCCGCTCGGCCGGGTCCAGGGCCCGCAGCGCCCGCAGCTCGGAGCCCACCGTCGAGCCCAGCCGCAGGCAGAACGCCTCGGGCTCGGCCGCGGCGTCCGGCCGCTCGTCGACTACCACGTCGACGATCCCGGCGGCGTGCAGGCTGGCCGCGGCGATGCCCTGTCGGTCGGCCAGCTCCGCGGCATGGTCGGTGTCGTGGTGCACGATCGCGCTCGCCCCCTCGGGCGGCAGCGGCGACAACCAGCTGTGCTGGGCGGCCACGACCCGGTCGGCCGGCAACAGCGCCAGCGCGCCGCCGCCGCTGCCCTGCCCCAGCAGCACGGCCAGCGTCGGCACGGCGAGCCCGGAAAGATCGGCCAGGCAGTGCGCGATCTCGCCGGCCAGACCGCCCTCTTCGGCCTCCCGGGACAGCGCGGCACCGGGGGTGTCCACCACCGACACCAGGGGCAGTCCCAGCTCGGCGGCCAGCCGCATCCCCCGGCGTGCCTCCCGGAGCGCACCCGGCCCGAGCGGCGCCCGCGCCGACTGGGCGGCGCTGTCCTGCCCGAGTACCACGCACGCCAGCCCACCCACCCGGGCCAACGCGAGGACGAGCCCGGGTTCGCGCTCGCCCTGCCCGGTGCCGCTGAGCGGCACCACGTCCGAGGCGGCGAGCCGTAGCCAGGTCCGCACGCTTGGCCGGTCAGGGTCGCGGGAGCGCCGCACCGCCTCCCAGGCGTCCACCGGGTACGGCGCCGTCGCCGTCTCGTTCGCCGCGCTGGCCGCCGGGTCGGGCAGCACCGGCTCGGTGACGAGGGCCAGCGCGCGGTCGGCGATCTCGGCCAGGTCCTCGACCGGGAGCACGGCGTCGACGATGCCGTGCTCGTACAGGTTCTCGGCCCGCTGCACGTCGTCCGGGAACTCCTCGCCGTACAGCGCCTCGTAGACACGTGGGCCGAGGAAGCCGATCAGGGCACCCGGCTGGGCGACTGTCACGTGGCCGAGCGAGCCCCACGACGCGAACACGCCGCCGGTGGTGGGGTGCCGCAGGTAGACGAAGTAGGGCAGGCCCGCCTGCTTGTGCGTGGTCACCGCCTGCGCGATCCGCACCATCTGCACGAAGGCGAGCGTCCCCTCCTGCATCCGAGTGCCGCCGGACGCGGGCGCCGCCAGCAGCGGCAGCCGTTCGGACGTGGCCCGCTCGACGGCTGAGACCAGTCGGTCGGCGGTCGCCCGCCCGATCGACCCGCCGAGGAAGCCGAACTCGCCCACCACGACCGCCACCGGGCCGCCCCGGAGCAGCCCGCGACCCGTGACCACCGCCTCGTCGACCCCCGACCCCGCCGCTGCCGTCGCAGCGAGTCGCGGTAGCCGTCGTCGTCGCCCGCGACGACAGCTGGGTCGAGCGGTTCGTCCCAGCCCTCGAAGCTGTCGGTGTCGAGCGCTGAGCTCCA
>CAWATY010000002.1:0-43765 GCA_963785115.1 uncultured Actinomycetota bacterium | reverse complement strand
CCAGCGCCCGCTGATGTCCGCCGCACTCGTCAAGCGCGTCGACCGCCTCGCTGATGCGCGCTACGAGACCCTGCAGAGCGTCGACCAGGGCATGGGCCGGCTTCGTCGGACGCTGCGGCAGGAGGGCCTCATCGGTACGACCGATGTCATCTTCGTGAGCGACAACGGCTACATGCTCGGAGAGCACCGGTTCCCGGCCGGCAAGGGCCTGCAGTACGAGCCGAGCGTCCGGGTGCCGCTCCTGATGGCCGGGCCCGACGTGCCACGGGTCGGCCTGCGTCGGCAGCTGGTCGGCCTGCACGACCTCGCGTCGACCATCACCACCTGGCTCGGCGTGGGACCGATGCCCGGCTCCGACGGCGTCGACCTCGGTCCGGTTCTCGCGGGGGAGAAGCCGGACCGCGACCTCCTGCTGGAGGGCTGGTACGACTCGGACCCAGGTCGTGACTTCGCATCGCTGCGGACCCCCGAGGGGTTCAAGTACACCGAGTTCGTCAACGGGCAGCGCGAGCTGTACGACCTGAGGGTCGACCCGCACGAGACGGCGAACCTGGCCGAGCAGCCGGCGTATGCGGAGACGGTCGCGGAGCTGTCCGCCCAGCTGCATGTGCTGCAGACCTGCGCAGAGGACAGCTGCCGATAGCTCGCCCTTACCATCGGTCGGTGTCCGAACGGGTGCGCGACCCTGACGACCCGCGGCTCGCCGACTATCGCGACCTGCGCGACGTTGCCCTGCGGCGACTGCTGGAAACCGAGCACGGACTGTTCATCGCCGAGGGCTCGACCGTGCTGCGCCGCGCGCTCGCCGCCGGTTACGTCCCGCGCTCGCTGCTGCTCACCGAGCGCTGGCAGGCCGAGCTCGCGGACGTGGTCGACGCGATGGAGGCGGTGGAGGCGCCGTGCTACCTCGTCGACGAGGCGGTCGCCGAGCAGGTCACCGGCTTCCACGTGCACCGCGGCGCCCTGGCCTCGATGCACCGCAAACCGCTGCCGTCGGTGGCCGACGTGCTCGCGGGAGCGGACCGCCTGATCGTCCTCGAGGATGTCGTCGACCACACCAACGTCGGGTCCGTTCTGCGGTCGGCGACGGCACTCGGCGCGCAGGCCGCGCTGCTGTCGCCGCGGTGCGCCGACCCGTTGTACCGGCGGGCGGTGAAGGTCTCGATGGGCACGGTGTTCTCGCTGCCGTGGACCCGCGTCGACGACTGGTGGGACGCCATCCCCGCGCTGCGCGAGGCGGGGTTCCTCACGGTGGCGCTCACCCCCGGCGCGGACGCCGTCGACCTGTCCACGGTGCCCGCGGCGGCGCGCACCGCCCTGCTGGTGGGGACCGAGGGTCCGGGTCTGAGCCGGCGCTGGCAGGACGCCGCCGATGTCCGGGCCCGCATCCCGATGGCAGGCGGCATCGACTCGCTCAACGTCGCCGCCGCGACGGCGGTGGCGGCGTACGCGCTGTGGGCTGCCCGCCCGGGCTAGGTGGAACCGTCCTCGGAGCCGCCCGTGGTGGCCTCCGCGCCGACGGGCCAGTCGTCGGGGAACTCGTCGGCGGTCTCCTCGTGGTCACGCCGGAGCTTCTTGCGCGACTTGGCGCTCAGCCGGTCGCCGAACACCGTGCCGAACAGGTGATCGGTCTCGTGCTGCAGACACCGGGCGAGCAGCCCGCTGCCCTCGTACGTGACGGGCGCGCCGGTGTGGTCCTGGCCGTCGACCCGGGCCCAGTCCGGGCGTGGGCACGAGACGAACGCCCCCGGGTAGGACAGGCACCCCTCGTCGGCGTCGTCGAGGTTGCGGTCCTTGCCTTCCGGCAGCGTCAGCCGCGGGTTGCACACCACGCCGCGGTGCCGTACGTGGTCGTCGTCGGGGCAGTCGAAGACGAACACCGCCTGGTCGACGCCGATCTGGTTGGCGGCCAGGCCCACGCCGTCTGCCGCGTGCATCGTCGCGGCCATGTCGGCCACCAGCGTCCGCAGTCCGTCGTCGAACACCGTTACCGGCTCCAGCACGCGATGCATGATCGCCTCGCCCCAGCGGGTGATGGGGCGCACGGTGCCGCCACCGGGGAGCTCGTCCACGCGCGCAGGTTAGCGACCGCCGGCGGCGGGTGAGGGCAGCGGGTGCGGGCACCGGCCCGCTCCGCGGACGGGCGTGGACGAGGATGCCGTTCGTGGAGCCCCTGGACTATCCCGGCGAGCGGTTGGCCCGGGCGGGGCTGCTCGTCCGCGACCGGCTGCGGGCCTGGACGGGCGGGCCGGACCTCGATCGGATGCTGCGGGCCGAGCGGGCCACCCCGCTCGCCGCGCGGACGCTCGTCGTCGCCGTCGGCAGCAACGCCTCGCCCGACGTGGTGCGGGACAAGCTCGCCCGCGCGGGTGCGGACACGGTGGTGCCGTTCGTCACCGGCACGCTGGCCGGCGTGACGGTGGCGCACTCGGCACACGTGAGTGTGCCCGGCTACGTGCCGTGGGCACCGGCCGCCTCGACGGGCAGCCTCACCCGGGTGGTCGCGGCGCACCTCGACGCCGACCAGCTGACGGCCCTCGACGCGACCGAGCCGAACTACCAGCGCCGGCTGCTGCATCCCGGGCGTCACCAGCTGGTGCTGGACGACGGGGAGCGGCCCGCGACGTTCTGCCTGTACGACTCCCGGCACGGTGTGCTGCGTCCGGGCGGCCGGCTGCTGGCGGCGCTGCCGCAGGCCGACCTGCAGGAGTGGCTGCTGGCCGACCCCGAGCTCGCGGCGATCCTGGTCGGGGCGACGCCCGAGCACCGGCTTGCCGTGCTGCAGCGCGCCGAGGTCCGCGAGACGGTCCGTCGGGTGTTCGCCGAACGGGGCTGGGCGACTCCGTCCGGCCTGGCCTGATCGGACGGGGTGTGACTCTCAGGCCGACGCCTCGCGCTCGGCGTCGCTGCGCAGCACGCAGAACAGGTTGCCCTCGGGGTCGGCCAGCACCACCCAGCCGCTGCCGTCGGGGTTGACCATGTCGGCGACCTGGGTGGCGCCGAGGGCTGTCACCCGGGCGACCTCCTCGGCGCGAGTGTTGTCGATCGGCACCAGGTCGAGGTGGATCCGCTTGCCCGGCAGCTCGGGGTCCGGCACCTGGATGAACAGCAGCTTGGTCGCACGGTCGGCGGACTGGATCAGCCACTCGACGTGCTCGGGGAGGTTGGGGTCGTCCGGGTCCTCCGCGAAGTCGAGCACCTGCTCCCAGAACCGCGCCACCGTTCCCGGGTCGTGGCAGTCGACAGTGATCGTCCGGATCTGTGAGGTCATGAGCCGGAGTCTGGCCCGCCCCAGGGCGCCGTGGCGAACCATTTCGGGGCCTCGTCGCGGAACTCCGCGACCGGGACGGTCGCGGCACCCGCGGGCAGCAGCGCGAGGAGCGGCAACCCGGTCAGTCGGGGCAGGTCCTCGCGGCCGACGAGATCGGCCGGCCCGGGCTCGGCCGGCCAGCACCCGATGACCAGGCCGCGCACGGCGAGGCCGGCCCGCGCGATCGCGGCGAGCGTCAGCTCGGTGTGGTTGAGGGTGCCGAGGCCGGGGCGGACGACGAGGACGACGTCTGTCGTGCATTCGTCGAGGTGCCACTCGAGCGCCCGGCCGAGGTCGAGCAGGGTGCCCCCCGCCGGGTCGAGGCGGACCGCCACGCCGCCGGACCCCTCGACCAGGACGTGGCCGGCGGCGGCGGTACGCACCAGCCCGGCTGTGCGCCCGGCCAGTACGTCGACGGCCGGCAGGGAGTCGCCGGAGCGGTGCGCCGCTGACTCCGGCGCCAGCGCCTCCGGCAGCCGGACCAGCTCGTGGCTGTCGATGCCGCTCAGCCGCCGTACCTCGTCGGCGTCGCCGGGCTCGCCCGGGACCAACCCCGTCTGCACCGGCTTCACCACCAGGGTGCGGTGACCGGCGGCCGCGGCGGCCACCGCCAGAGCCGCCGCCGCCACCGTCTTGCCGACGCCCGTGTCGGTCCCGGCGACCAGCGTGCAGCGGATCATGGCGGCAGCACGTCGCCGCGCACCCGGTCGAGCACCTCGAGCGCCCGGGCCACCTGAGCGTCGGTGAGTGTCGCCCTCGCGGTGAGCCGCAGCCGGGACATCCCGTCGGGCACCGACGGCGGCCGGAACGCCCCCACCAGCACCCCGGCCTCGCGGGCCCGGCGGCGCACCTCGACGGCCTCCTCGGGTCCGGGCATCGGCACCGGCACGATCGCCCCCGCGGTCGCCGGCACGCCGCACCCGGTGGCCAGCTCGGCCGCCCGGGCGCGCACCCGCGTCGCGAGCTCCGGATCATCCAGCAGCAGCTCGAGGGCGGCGTGCGCGGCCGCAGTGGCCGGTGGAGCCAGCCCGGTGTCGAAGACGAAGGGGCGAGCGGTGTTGACCAGGTGCTCGATCACGGGGCGACTGGCCAGTACCGCCCCGCCCTGGCTGCCGAGCGACTTCGACAGTGTCGCCGTCACCACCACGCCCGGCCCGCGCAGTCCGAGCTCGACGGCCAGGCCCAGCCCGGCGGCGCCCGCGACCCCCAGCCCGTGGGCCTCGTCGACCAGCAGGGTGGCGTCGCGGCGCCGGCACACGGCCGCGAGCTCGGCCAGCGGGGCGGCGTCGCCGAGCACCGAGTAGACCGACTCGCACACGACCAGCGCGCGCGGCTGCGTACGAGTGGCCAGCGCTGCGTCCACCGCGGCGACGTCACCGTGCGGCACGACGCGTACCTCGCCCCGCGCCAGCCGGCACCCGTCGACCAGCGACGCGTGCACGTGCGCGTCGGACACGATCAGCGTCCTCGCGTCCCCGAGCACGGCGACAGCGGCCAGGTTGGCGTGGTAGCCGGTGGACAGCACCAGCGCCGACTCGTGCCCCAACGCCTGCGCGAGGCGCTGCTCGAGCCGGTCGTGGACCTCGAGCGTCCCTGTCACCAGCCGGGATGCACCGGCGCCCGCGCCGTGCTCGCGGGCCGCCTCGACCGCGGCCGCCACGACCCGCGGGTGGCGGGCGAGCCCGAGGTAGTCGTTGCCTGCGAGGTCGAGCAGTTGCTGGTCGTCGTGCACCTGCAGCGAGCGCACCAGCCCGCGGCGCTGGCGCTCCCACGCGGCAGCGGCCAGCCAGTCGTCCAAGGCGCCCACTCAGGCCACCTCGCCCCGTACGGCGGCGGCGACCGCCGCGGTCATCGTGGCCACGTCCGGCGGATCGGTGACGTAGGGCGGCATCGTGTAGACGAGGTCGCGGAACGGACGCAACCACACCCCGGCCTCGAGCGCGGCGACGGTCGCCCGCTCGACGTTGACGGGACGGTCCAGCTGCACCACCCCAACGGCGCCCAGGACGCGGACGTCCGCAACTCCCGGCAGCTCGGCCAGCGGCCGCAGCCCGGCCTCGAGCCCGGTCGAGACCTCCGCCACCCTGGCGCGCCAGTCCGCGCCGGTGAGCAGGTCGAGCGAGGCGCAGGCGACGGCGCAGGCCAGGGGATTGCCCATGTAGGTGGGCCCGTGCATGAGCACGCCCGACTCCGAGGCCGAGACGTCGTGGGCGACCCGCTCGGTCGTGAGGACGGCGGACAGCGTCAGGTAGCCACCGGTCAGCGCCTTGCCGACGCACATCACGTCGGGGGAGACGTCTGCGTGTTCGGCGGCGAACATCGTGCCGGTGCGCCCGAAGCCGGTCGCGATCTCGTCCAGCACCAGCAGCAGGCCGTGCTCGTCACACACGTCACGCAGCACCCGGAGGCACTCCGGGTCGTACACGTGCATGCCGCCGGCTCCCTGCAGCACCGGCTCCACCACGACCGCGGCCAGCTCGTCGGCGTGTGTCGCAGCCAGCCGCTCGACCTCGTCGCTCCAGGCCGCCACGTCGCCACCCGGCGCCGGCGGTCGCGGGGCGAAGACGTGCTGCGGCAGCACCCCGGTGAACATCGCGTGCATCCCGCCGACCGGGTCGCACACGGCCATCGCTCCGAACGTGTCGCCGTGGTAGCCCCCGCGAACGGTGAGCAGCCTGGTGCGCTCCGGCCGGCCAGCCCCGCGCTGCGCCTGCAACGCCATCTTGAGCGCCACCTCGACCGCGACCGAGCCCGAGTCGGCGAGGAACACGTGCTCCAGCCCGTCGGGCGTCAGCCCGACCAGCCGGCGGGCCAGCGACACCGCCGGTTCGTGGGTCAGACCGCCGAACATGACGTGCGCCATCCGGCCGAGCTGGTCGCGTACCGCCGCGTCGAGCGCGGGGTGCCGGTAGCCGTGGATCGCGCACCACCACGACGACATCGCGTCCAGCACCTCGCGGCCGTCGTCGAGGCGCAGCCGGACCCCCTGCGCGTCGGTGACCACCCTGCTGGTGGCCGGGTGCGTCATCGACGTGTACGGGTGCCACAGGTGCGCCCGGTCGTACTCGGCGAGGTCGCTCATCTCAGACCTCAGGCTAGGACCCACGGCAACGGGCATCGGCGCACGGATGGCGACGAGTCTGCGGAAACGTCCTCCGCCGGCACCGAGAATGCGCAACAGTTCCCGACGGCAACTACTCCGGGGGGCGGTCGCCCCCTTGGACATCCACAGTTGAGGGGTAACCATGAGCAACACCGCACGCACCGTCATGGCGGGAGTCGTGGCACTCGGTATCGGCGTCGGCGCCAGCGTCGCGTACGCCGCCCAGGTCGACGTGACGCCGGGCAACCAGCAAGGCTTCGTGTTCCGGACCGCGCCGGGCGACACCAGGGAAACCGGTCACTACGCCTGGAACGACGACGGCCTGCACGTCTGGACCGAGGGCGCGACGTCGACGGACAAGGTCGCCGGCTACACGCCGAACACGCAGGACCTGGCCGACGTGGGCGAGCCGTCCATGGTCTGGGACCAGGGCTACGGAACCATCGCTCCCGGGCTGCAGCTGATCATCGACTTCGGCGGCCCGAACGACACCGACGAGACCGCCGACGGGATCCTGGTCGGCGAGGAGATCTACGCCGGCGACTGGTGGGCGAACAACGGGGCCGAGCAGTTCGTGAAGGACGCCGCGCCGTCGCACGAGGGCGGGTCGGGGTCGGACAACCACGGCACCCTCGACCAGTGGCGGGCGGCGTTCCCGGACGCCCAGCTGACCAATGTCGGCTTCAGCCTCGGCTCCGGCGTCTTCGCCGGCGGGGTCATGCAGAGCCTGACCTTCGGTGACGACACCTACACCTTCGGGCTCGACGAGGCTCCCGAGCCGCCCGAGGACACGGTGATCACGGCGACCCTGCAGGGCCAGAACCTGGCCGGCCAGAACGGCATGGACCGGCTGTTCGTCCGGACGGCGCCCGCCGACGAGGCGGCGGCGGCGACGGTTCGCTTCTACCGGGTGGCCGACAACGGCAACCGCACGCTGGTGCGCACCGCGAGCCTGAACGGGCAGGGTGCGAAGACCGTGGAGGTGGCCGACCCGCAGCCGCAGGTGCACAACTCGTACGTGGCCGTGGTCGACCCGACGGACGACACGACCGGCGACGAGTCCAACCTGGTCAGCATCCGCTGACGACGGGCGGTCCCTCGGCCCCGGGCATCCTGTCCCGGGGCCGAGGGGCGCTCCCGGCCCCTGTCAACCGTCCGAGGGACTCGACCGGTTGACCGGGTAGGAGGTGGTGGCCGGGTGCCGGCGGACGAGGAGTTCGAGGCGTTCGTCGCGGCGCGCGGGAACGCGCTGTGGCGCTCTGCCTGGCTCCTCACCGGCGACGGCGGAAAGGCCGAGGACCTCGTCCAGACGGCGCTGGCCAAGGCATGGCCGCACCACCGCAGGGTGAGTGCCGACGGCGGCTCGTTCGAGGCGTACGTGCGACGGATCCTCGTCACCACGTACGCGTCCTGGTGGCGCCGCCGGTGGCGCGGTGAGGAACCGGCGGCGCGGCTGCCGGACCGACCGGCCGCGGCCGGTGACGACCTGGCCGTGCGCCACGACGTGCTGGCCGCGCTCGCCCGGCTGCCGGCACGGCAGCGCGCGGTTGTCGTGCTGCGCTACTACGAGGACCGCACCGAGGTCGAGACCGCGCGGCTGCTGGGCTGCTCGGTCGGCACGGTGAAGCAGCACCACGCCCGAGCCGTGCGGGCCCTGCGCGGGTCACCCCTCCTCGCCGCCGACCGACTGGAGGAGCCGCGATGACCCCCGACGAGACCCGCCGCCTGCACGAGCAGCTGGCCGCCGCCGTGCCCGAGCCGCCCCTCGCGTCCGGCCGAGCCGCGGCGGCCGAGCGCCGCGGGCGCCGTCGGCGCCAGGCGGTCCTGGTCGCCTCCGTGGCGGCGTGCGCGGCAGCCGCTGGCGGCATCATCGTGCCGGTGCTCGCCCAGGGGGGTGACGCCACCGGCGGTTCCGCCGGAGCCGGTCGCCTCGGACTCGGACTCTGCCTCGGACTCGGACTCGGACTCGGCGACGGTCCCCGACGATGTGGCGTGCCGCTCCGACGACGAGCTCAGCACCGACCTGCCGGAGGCGGACGCCCAGTGGCTCCGGCTGTGCGCCAACCACTCGGGCTGGGTGTTCGACGCGTTCGACACCCGGGTGCCCGGTGAGGTGCTGACCGACGGTGTCGACGACCTGGTGGCAGGCTGGCTCTCCGCCGAGACCCCGGCACCCTGCCCCGACCCTCCGGCGGGCGGCGACCCGTTCCTCTTCCAGATCGGTTTCGACGACGGCACCGTGCGTGAGCTGACCCTGCGCCTGTCGGGATGCGCCCAGGCGGTGCTGGCGGGCAGCCCGCTCGAGGTCACTGCCCGGGACGTGTTCGGTGCCGTGCTCGCCCGGATGGGAGCGCAGCGCGAAGCTGAGACCGAGCCGGTCTTCAAGGGTGCACCACCGCCGTCGTGTCCCATCCATCCTCGGGACCTGCCGACGGGTCCGCCGGGGGACACGGGTGGCTGGCTCATTCCGCTGCCGCCGGAGACCACGATGCTCTGCCGGTACTCCGGTGTCTGCCGGGCCGACCCGCGGCGAGCCCGCCGTCACGCTCGAAGGCTCGACCATGCTCAGCCCGGCCCAGGGCGAGCAGATCCGGATTGCCTACCACTCCCGGTCGAGCGGCACGGTCGACTGCGGCGCTGACCCCAGCCAGCCGGTGTGGGCCGTGCAGATGGAGGACGCGACCGCGACCTGGCGCACGTTCAGCGTGGACATGTCCTTCTGCGGCACGATTGTGTCCGACTTCGACGACTACGGCCTGGCGGGCTGGTGGCTGCCGGAGGTCCTCCAGCAGGCCTGGCAGGCCCGCCAGCGCTGAGCTCGGGCCGGGCCCACTCCGCGTGTCGCCACCCGCCGTGCCATGCTCGGACCGGGCCTCCGTCCGGTCGGCGCGCCGGAGGTACCACCGAACAGTCCTGAACACCTGCGCTCGCGCCCTGGCCACGCGAGAGGACCCCTGTGGACGCCGCCACCGTGATGCTGACCATCGTCGTGGTCGCCGCGCTGGCATTCGACTTCACCAACGGCTTCCACGACACGGCCAACTCGATGGCCGCGCCGATCTCGACCGGCGCGATCAAGCCGCGGATGGCCGTCACTCTGGCCGCCGTCCTCAACTTCGTCGGCGCCTTCCTCAGCATCCAGGTCGCGGCGACGATCGCCAACGGCATCGTCGACAGTGACGCGGTGACGCTGACGGTGGTGTTCGCCGGGCTCGTCGGCGGCATCAGCTGGAACCTCGTCACCTGGCTGCTCGGGCTGCCCTCGAGCTCGTCGCACGCGCTGATCGGCGGCGTGGTCGGCGCGGCCCTCGTCGCCGGTGGCATCGACGCGATCCTCGTCGACGGCATCATCGCCAAGGTCGTCATCCCGGCCGTGCTCGCGCCGGTCCTGGCAGCCGGGGTCGCGTACGTCGGCTCGGTCGCGATGTACCGCATCCACTCCGGCGCACCCAAGGACCTGCGCAGCCGCGGCTACCGCACCGGCCAGATCGGCACCGCGTCGTTGATGTCGCTCGCGCACGGCACCAACGACGCACAGAAGACGATGGGCATCATCACGCTGGCCCTCATCGTCAGCGACTCGCAGACCAGCGACACCCCGCCGTTCTGGGTGATCTTCTCGTGCGCCGCCGCGATGGGCCTCGGCACGTACCTCGGCGGCTGGCGCATCATCCGCACCCTCGGCAAGGGCCTGGTGGACATCACGCCGCCGCAGGGCTTCGCGGCGGCGGGGTCGTCGACCGCGGTCATCCTCGCCTCGACCCATTTCGGTTTCCCGTTGTCGACAACGCACGTCTCGACCGGGTCGATCCTCGGCTCGGGCCTCGGCCGCAAGAAGTCCGAGGTGCGCTGGGGCGTGGCCGGGCGGATGGCGGTGGCCTGGCTGGTCACGCTGCCGGCCGCTGCCGCGGTGGGCGCCTTCGCGTCCGCGGTGGCCGAGGGCATCGGTGGCCTGCCCGGCTTCGCGGTCGTCTCGGCGCTGGCGGCGATCGCCGTCGGCACCCTGTACGCGCTCTCGCGCCGCTCACCCGTCGACCACAAGAACGTCAACGAGGCATGGACCCACCAGGGCAGCGTCGTCGCCCGCCGGTCCAAGAAGAACAAGCCCAAGGAGGCGTCGCATGGATGAGTACCTGGACGTCGGGGCCCTCGTGCAGGTGGTGCTGGTCAGCCTGGTCGGAGGCGTGGGGCTCGTCGCGCTGTACGCGTTCGGCATCCGGGCGCTGGCCGCCGGACAGGAGGAGGGTCGACGCGGGGGCACCGCAGTCGGCATCCTGAGCTTCTCGGTGGTAGTCGCCGGTGTCCTGATCGGTCTCTACCTGATGTTGCTCAAGGGCTGACGGAGGTGGCGGCGGTGGACGACGAGCCGACCGGTCAGTCCACGACCTGGGCGGTGCAGGGCATCCCGGCCGACGCGCAGCGGATGGGTCTCGACCGCAACACCGTCGAGGGCTCGCTGGTCGCGATGGCCGGGTCGTTGAGCAGCGCCCGCCGCTCGCACAAGGTGGTCGCCTGGATCCTGCTCGCGGTGTTCGCCGGCCCGGGCGTCCTGACCGTGCTCGAGTGGCTCGGCCTGTGGTGAGCCGGCCTCACGCCCGGTAGCGCTCGCCCACCGGCACCTCGGCGCCGACGGTGTTGCCCGGCCCCGGCAGCGGGCAGGCCCACGCCTCGTCGTACGCGCAGGACGGCTGGTAGGCGAAGTTGAGGTCGACGACCAGCGCGTCCACCGTGCCGCCGAGGTCGGCGCCCTTGGTGGTGTCGAGCACGTAGCGGCCGCCGCCGTACGACCCGCCCCAGCCGTCCCGCAGCGGCAGGAACAGCCCGCCGCCGTACGACCCCAGCCACCACACGTCCAGGCTGCCGACGCCGTCCAGCCGTACCCGGCCGGCGCGGTTCAGCGGCACCACGCCGTCGGTGCCGGTGGCCACCTCGCGGGTCTCCGGCTCCAGCTCGGTGTCGACGGCGACGACGAAGCGGTACGCCGGGTCGTAGGGCACCACGTCGGCGCCCGGGTAGGCAGCCCGGCGCTCAGCAGGCACCGGTGAGGCCGGGTGCGTACGCAGCAGGTCGTCCCGTCCGGCCACCCACAGCGCGTGGCCGGCGGCGGGCGCGGCCGCCCTCACCTCGTCGTACAACGCCGTCACCCGGCGCCGCCAGTCGAGCACGTCCCAGGCACCGGTCATGCCCCGACGCTAGCCCGGGGGGCCGATGCTCAGGACCTGCGACTCCGGCAGCTCACCCACCCGGGACAGGTCGCCGCTGACGTAGTCCCACGCGACCACCTTGTCCGCGAAGCGCACCAGGACGGTGTCGTCGTCCAGCATCCCGAGCGGTGTCATCCGGTTCATCGGGGAGTCGAGCCGCCAGGGCAGCATCGCCAGCGGCTCGGCCGTCTCCGCGTCCAGCACGACCACGCCCGGCCACTCCTCGGGGCCGCGCGGGATGCCCCAGCTGTCCACCTCGGTGGCGGCGACGATCACCCCGTCTCCACCGATCGTCGCGACGGCGCCGGGCCACGGGGCGGGGTCGACGACCAGCGGCTCCGCCTGCGGATCGGACCCGTCCGGTGGGTAGCGCCGCAGCTCGTACGGCGGCAGGTCGGTGGGCCGCGACCAGGCCTCCACCGCCGTCCCGTCTGCGGCGAACACGGCGCGGTCCGGTTGGTACGGCACCGATGTCGTGGACCCGTCGGTCACATCCACCAGCACGCCGTCAGGGTGCGCCTCCGTCCCCAGCAGCACCTCGTCCCCGTCCGGCGTCCACACCGCGGCCGCGGTCGGGAAGCCCGGCACGTCGAAGATGTCGACGGAGACGTCGCTCAGGTCGATCACCAGCAGCTCGTGCGGTTGTGGCACCGCCAGTCGGGTGCCGTCGGGGGAGAGGCCGGTGACACCGAGCGCAGACGCGGTGTAGCCGCCGGCGTCCTCGACCGGACCGATGTCGACACCCTCGAGCTCATGCCACGCGCCGTCCGCTCCGAGGACGTACAGCGTCGACCCCTGGCCGGTGGGCAGCTGCACGACTGCCACCGCGGTGGCCGCCGGAGTGCTCACGACCGAGCCGGTGGTGGGGTCGAGTGAGCGCGGCAGCGCGGTGTCGGCCCACGGCAGCGAGTCCCAGCGCTGCGGTGCCCACGCCGGCTGCACGACCGCCGGGTCGATGCCCTCCGGTGCGCTGTCGGGCGGGTTGCTGCTCTGTTCCGGCGGGGTGGTCGTCACGGCGTCCGGCTCGCTGGGCGTGTCGGCCGGGTCCTGCCGGGCCGCGTCGTTGTCGACGGTGCGTACGCCGACCACGATCACCGCCGCCGCGGCGGCGACCAGCGCCACCGCGCCCGTCCTGCGCCGACGCCTGGTCCGGCGGGCCCGTGCCCACGTGCTGGCCGCGAGGTCGGGGGCCGGGACGTCCGCGGCGGTCTCGACCAGCAGGTCGTGCAGAGTGCGCTCGGTCATGATCCGCTCTCCCTCCCCAGCAGTGCCGCGAGGCCCGGTGCGCCGCTGCGCAACCGGGCGAGTGCCGCCGACGCCTGGCTCTTCACGGTGCCGACGCTGACGCCGAGGACCTCTGCGGTCTGCCGCTCGGTGAGGTCGTCGTAGTAGCGCAGCACCAGCACGGCGCGCTGCTTGGTGGTCAGCCCGCCGAGGGCGTCGCGCACCATCAGCTGCCGCTCGCTCGCATCCGGGTCGCCGACCTGCGCGCGTTCGGGCGGATCGGACATCGTGGTCGGGCGCCGCCGGCGCCACCACGAGATCTGGTCGCGGTAGAGCACGACGCGCACGTAGGCGTCGGGGTTCTGCCCGCCGAGGCGGCTCCAGCGCAGCGCGACCTTGAGCAGCGCCTCCTGCAGCAGGTCCTCCGCGCGGCCGAGGTCGCCGGTCAGCAGGTACGCGGCCCGCAGCAGCCCGTGCTGGCGCGCGGCCGCCCACGCCTCGAACGGCTCCGGCGGCTCGCCTGCTGCGGACACGTCACCAGTAACGCGTCAGGTGGGCCAAAGGGTTGGGAGGTGGCTGTCGACCCGCCGGGTCAGCCGGTCGGCGAGAGCAGGAAGACCGGGATCTGCCGGTCGGTCTTCTGCTGGTACCCGGCGTAGTCGGGCCACACCGCGACGGACCGCTCCCACCACACCGCGCGCTCATCGCCCTCGAGCTCGCGCACGGTCATCTGGGTGCGGTTGGCGCCGTCCTGCAGCTGCAGCTCGGAGGAGGCCTGCAGGTTGTGGTACCAGCGCGGGTGCTCCGGTGCTCCGCCCTTGGAGGCGACGACCGCGTACTCGCCCTCGTGCTCGACGCGCATCACCGGCACCTTGCGGATCTTGCCGGTACGCGCGCCCGTCATCGTCATCACGACGATGGGCACGCCGCGCAGCGTGTTGCCGCGCTCGCCGTCGCTGTTCTCGAACTCGTGCACCTGGTCGCGCACCCAGCCCTCGGGGCTCGGCGCGTACTGGTCGGTGGTCATGGTTCCAGTCTGCGTCGCCCCCGCGCGGGCACAAGCCGGCACCGGCTAGGTTGCCGACCGTGACTGTCGCCTCGACGAGCAGCCGACCCGGGCATGACGACGCCGACGCCGTGCTGAGCCGGGCCCGCGACCAGGTGCTGGTGCGGGGCGAGGCGCTCACCGAGGCCCAGCTGGTCGAGGTGCTGCGGCTCCCCGACGAGCGGGTTCCCGACCTGCTGCGCCTCGCGCACGAGGTGCGGATGGCGTGGTGCGGGCCCGAGGTCGAGGTCGAGGGCATCGTGTCGCTCAAGACCGGCGGCTGCCCCGAGGACTGCCACTTCTGCAGCCAGTCCGGGCAGTTCGAGTCGCCGGTGCGCGCGGTGTGGCTGAACGTCCCCGAGCTGGTCGAGGCCGCGCGGGAGACGGCGTCGACGGGGGCCACCGAGTTCTGCATCGTGGCCGCGGTCCGCGGGCCGGACGAGCGGCTGATGCGCCAGGTGGCGGAGGGCGTGGAAGCGATCCGGGCGGCCGTCGACATCAACGTCGCGTGCTCGCTGGGCATGCTCACCCAGGAGCAGGTCGACGAGCTCGCCGCCCTGGGTGTGCACCGCTACAACCACAACCTCGAGGCGGCCCGGTCGTACTTCCCGCACGTGGTGACCACGCACTCGTGGGAGGAGCGGGTCGACACCTGCCGGATGGTCCGCGCGGCCGGGATGGAGCTGTGCTGCGGCGGCCTGGTCGGCATGGGCGAGACACTCGAGCAGCGGGCCGAGCTCGCGGCGCAGCTCGCCGCGCTGGAGCCCGACGAGGTGCCGCTGAACTTCCTCAACCCGCGGCCGGGCACGCCGTTCGGCGACCTGCCGGTGATGGACGGCACCGACGCGCTGCGCACCATCGCGGCGTTCCGGCTGGCCATGCCGCGCACGATCCTGCGCTACGCCGGCGGCCGCGAGATCACCCTCGGCGACCTGGGCACCCGCGACGGCCTCACCGGCGGCATCAACGCGGTGATCGTCGGCAACTACCTGACCACGCTCGGCCGCGAGCCCGACGAGGACCTGGCCCTGCTGTCGGACCTTCGGATGCCGGTGAAGGAGCTGGGCAGGACGCTGTGACCGCGGCGCCCGTCCAGCCCGCGTGGTGCGGCCAGTGCGGCCGGGCCCTGGCCGACGGTGGGCACGACGCGTGCGTACGCCGAGCCGAGCTGGAGCCGCCGCGGTGGTGCGTGCACTGTCGTCGCCGGATGGTCGTCCAGGTGGTGCCGCGGGGTTGGTGGGCGCGCTGCGTCGAGCACGGCGACCTCACCCCGCCCCGCTGATCCTGACGTCTCACGACGATTTCGGGCCTTTTCACTCGTGAGACGTCAGGGCCAGCGGGTGGCGAGCAGGCCGGCGGCCAGCAGCGGGTGCGCCCAGGCCATGGCGCGCAGCGCCGCCTCGAGTGGCGCCAGCGCCTGCGCCTTGACTGTCGGGTCGAGGTCGGGGGAGTGCCGGCGCAGCTGCCGGGCGGGCGTGCTGAGCCGCCGCTGCGCGAGCGACAGCAGGGTGGCGGCGACGGCGACCGCGATCACGCCGGCGAGCGCTGCGGCGTCCCACGGCGGGTCCTGCGCCACGTAGCCGACCAGCACCGGGAAGCCGCCCCAGGACGCCGCGAAGCCGAGGTCGGTGTGCAGCCGGCCGCCGAAGAGCTCCAGGTTGTAGCCGGCGACGAGCACCGGCCCCAATGCCACCAGGGGCCACAGCCAGGGGGTCTGCTGCACCGCCATCCAGGCGCCGATCCCCACCGCCGCCAGCACGCTGACGACCGCGGCCGCCCACAACGCGCCGTCGGTGATGCGGGTACGCAGCGGCCGGCCGTGCAGCTCGTCGAGCGCGTGCGCACCGACGCCCATGGCCAGCAGGAAGGCGAGCACGGTGAGACCGACGACGGCCAGGTCGACCGTCGGCGCCAGGCAGCTGCCGATCACCGCGTACGACAGGTGCCAGACCGTGTACGGCGGGTGCAGCAGCGTCCACCAGTCGGCGAACCGACCCCCGGAGCGGGCGTAGTAGGCGGCCTCAGTCATCGCCGGCCGAGGCCTTGCGTGCCCACATCACCAGGCCGCCGCCGAGGCTCATCCGCCGCACCTGCACGTCGACCAGTCCCGCCGCCTCCCACGCCTGCACGTGCCAGCCGACGGGGTAGCGCTGGTAGTGCTGGGTGATCGACGGGCCGAGGAACCGGCCGACCCGCCACCACTCCGGGCCGCCGGTCAGGAATCCCAGCAGCGGCAGTAGCAGCCGGGTGTAGAACACCCAGGCGGGGTGCCAGACCGGGCTCTCGGGCACCGCGAACTCCAGGCTCGACATCACCCCGCCAGGTCGCACCACCCGCGCCAGCTCGCGCACGGTGGCCGCCGGGTCGGCCACATAGCGCAGCAGGTAGGTCACCGTCAGGGCGTCGACCGATGCGTCGGCCACCGGCAACTGCTCGCCTCGGCCGACCACGAGGCGAACCCGGCGATCGAGCCCGTCGGCGAGCAGCCGCTGCTGACCGACCCGGAGCATCTGCTCGGTCAGGTCCACCCCGACGATCCGGGCCTGGGTGCGACGCGCCAGCTGCCGGGCAGGGCCGGCGGTGCCGCTGGCCACGTCCAGCACGGTGTCAGGACCACTGGCCGCAACCGGGTCGATCATCGCGGACCGCCAGCGCCGGTCCTGGCCGAACGACAGCAGCAGGCCGAGCCGGTCGTAGCGACGGGGCAGCCCGTCGAACAGGTGCTGCGCGAACTCGGTGGGGCGTGTCCGCGACGCCGTGACATCCACGACGCGCAACCTATCCGGGACCTCCGTACGGTGGTGGCATGACCGATACGACTACCTCTGTCCCCACGATCGACCTGAACAACGGCTCGACGATCCCTCAGCTGGGCTTCGGGGTGTTCCAGGTGCCGCCGGAGGACACCGCCGAGGTCGTGGCCAAGGCTCTCGACGTCGGCTACCGGCACATCGACACCGCCGCCCTGTACAACAACGAGGAGGGCGTGGGCCAGGCGATCCGCGACTCCGGACTCGCCCGCGAGGACGTGTTCGTCACCACCAAGCTCGGCAACCCCGACCAGGGTGCGGAGAGCGGCCAGGCCGCCTTCGAGAAGAGCCTCGAGCTGCTCGGGATGGACTACGTCGACCTCTACCTCATCCACTGGCCGCAGCCGGGCAAGGACCTGTATGTCGAGTCCTGGCAGATGATGGAGAAGCTGTACGCCGACGGCCGAGCACGCGCCATCGGGGTCTCGAACTTCCAGCCCAACCACCTTCGCCGGCTGCAGGCCGAGTGCACCGTGCTGCCCGCCGTGAACCAGGTGGAGCTGCACCCGACGTTCGGCCAGGCCGAGCTGCGTGAGGTGCACGCGCAAATGGGCATCGCCACCGAGGCGTGGGCGCCGATCGCGCAGGGCGCCGAGCTGGACAACGCGACCATCGGTGAGATCGCCGAGCGGGTGGGCAAGACGCCCGCGCAGGTGATCATCCGCTGGCACCTGCAGCTGGGCAACATCGTGTTCCCCAAGTCGGTGACGCCCTCGCGGATCGAGGAGAACTTCGACGTCTTCGACGTCGAGCTCTCCGACGCCGACATGGCGAGCATCACCGGGCTGGACGCGGGCAACCGCACCGGACCGGACCCCGACAACTTCGGCTGACCGAGACCGGCCAGCGACCGGCTAGGTGGCGGAGATCCCGCCCACCCGGCCCTCACGGAACGCGTCGACGAACTGCTCGTGGTCGGCGCGTGCGCGCTCGGCGTAGTCGAACCCGCGGTCGACCAGGTCGGTGACGAAGCCGTCCTGGTCGCCGTCGAGGGCGGCGGCGACGGCCTCCTCGATCTGGAACTCGACGAGGTCCTCGTCGCTGTCCTCGTCGGACGCGCAGTGCACCTTCGCGGTCGCCCGGCCGAGATCGCGCAGGACCGGCTCGACCTGGTCGGGCTCGGTCAGCTCGTCCCAGTCGAGGTCGAACTCGTACGGCGAGAGCTCGGAGACGACGTAGCCGGTGTTGTGCAGCTCGGTCCAGCCGAGGAACGGGTCGGTGTGCCGCTGCAGTGCGCGCTGGGAGACGACCGTGCGGTGGCCTGCGTGGTCGAAGTACTCCTCCGCCTGCTTGTCGTGCACGTAGCGGCTGATCGCCGGCACATTGCCCTGCTTCATGCTCAGAACCACGTCGTTCTCCAACGCCTGGTTGCTGCCCTCGACCAGCACGTTGTAGGCGGTCAGACCAGCGCTACCGATGCCGAATCCGGCCCGGCCGACCACGTCCTTCACCTGGTAGAACAGGTCGCGGTCGAGCAGCTTGTCCTCCGGGATGGTGTCGAGGTACGCCTCGAACGCCGCCAGGACCTGCTTGTGCTCGTCGTCGTCCAGACGTTTCACCCCGGGCGCATTGCGGAACGACCGCTCCGCCCCGTCCAGCACGGTGAGCTTGTCGAGCAGGCCGGTGCGCGAGGCGAGCCGCGCCTGGATGAGCACCTCGTGCACCGGGCCCTCGGTGTTGTCCAGGCGCAGCGCGAAGTCGTCGTCGTCGGCCGACTCGACGTACGCGTGCACCTGGTCGACGTACGCCCGCAGGTAGGTCGTCGCGAGGTCGCGGACGGTGTCCTCGGGGAAGGCCTTGCGCCGGCCCAGCAGCGACAAGCTGGCGACGAACCGCACCAGGTCCCAGGTGTAGTGCCCGAGGTAGGCCTCGTCGAAGTCGTTGACGTCGAAGACCAGCCGGCCGTCGGAGTTCAGGTACGTGCCGAAGTTCTCCGCGTGCAGGTCGCCGTGCACCCAGACCCGTGACGTGCGCTCGTCGACCCACGGGTCGTCGGCGTCGGCGAGGTCGCGGTAGAACAGGCAGGCGCTGCCCCGGTAGAAGGCGAACGGGTCGGCCGCCATCTTGCGGTACTTCGTGCGGAAGGCGTCCGGCGACCTCTCCATCAGCTCCGAGAACGCGTCCTCGAGGGTCTCGACGACGTAGGCCTGGCGGTCGCTGTCCGGTCGGTCAGGCATGGACCCGACCCTAGGGACCGACACGCGCATCGGCACCCGCGGGCCACGCCGGTACGGCACGATGGCGGCTGTGACGCCAGCGCGCAGCCGCTCCGGGCCCGCCGCGCAGCTCGAGGTCGAGCAAGAGCTCGCCCGGCTGCTGCGGCGCGGCCGGCTGGCCCTCTCGGCGTACGCGGCGCGGATCCACCCCGATATCGACGTCTCCGGCTACACCCTGCTGCTGGCCGTGCGCGACGCCACGACCGGCGAGGACGGCAAGGCGGTGCGCGCAGCCGACCTCGCGGGGCGGCTCGGGCTGCACAAGTCCACGCTCAGTCGCGGGCTCGCCCAGCTGGAGTCGCTGGGGCTGGTCGAGCGGGTCGCCGACCCCACCGACGCCCGAGCCCGGGAGGTGCGGGTCAGCCGCGAGGGAGCGCGCCGCCTGCAGCGGGTCCGGGACGAGCGACGAGCGAAGCTGGCCGATGTTCTCGACCGGTGGGACGAGGGCGACCTCCGCACCCTGGTGCGGCTGCTGGACCGGCTGAACACCGACCTGGAGTAGCCGCGCCTCGTCGAACGCGGGGCGTGAGCGACGTCTCGTCAGCGAAAGTTGCCTTCTGCACCCATCCTCCATAACGTTGCAGAGAGCAACCATTGGTCGCTAGCTCCGCACCCATGAACCGAGGAACGCTGTGACCACGTCCGTCGTCGCCCAGGGCACCGACGCGACCGGCGTCACCGGGCCGAAGGGCCCCGACGCCCCGATGACCCACCGCGAGATCCTCGAAGTGCTGGTCGGCCTGCTCGCCGCGCTCTTCACCGCGATCCTGAGCTCGACCATCGTCAGCAACGCGCTGCCGACGATCATCGCCGACCTGCAGGGCAGCCAGACGCAGTACACCTGGATCGTCACGGCTTCGCTGCTCGCGATGACCGTGAGCACGCCGGTGTGGGGCAAGCTGTCCGACCTCTACAGCAAGAAGCTGCTGGTCCAGACCGCGATCGTCATCTTCGTGATCGGTTCGGTCATCGCCGGTGCGGCGCAGGACGTGCCGACGCTGATCGCAACGCGCGTCGTGCAGGGCATCGGCGTCGGCGGCCTGATGGCCAACGCCCAATCGATCATCGCCTCGATCATCCCGCCGCGGGACCGGGGTCGGTACAGCGGCTACATGGGTGCGGTGATGGCGGTCGCCACCGTCAGCGGACCGCTGATCGGCGGCATCATCGTCGACACCCCGTGGCTCGGCTGGCGCTGGTGCTTCTACGTCAGCGTCCCGCTCGCCGTGGCCAGCCTGCTGCTGCTGCAGCGCTACCTGCACCTGGTGACCGTCCGCCGCCGGGTGCGGCTGGACGGCGGGGGAGCGCTGCTGATCGCGGCCGCCGCCTCGCTGCCGATGATCTGGGTGTCGTTCGCCGGCTCCAGCTTCCCCTGGGTGGGCTGGGAGACGGCGCTGATGCTCGGGTCGACCCTGGTGCTCGCCGGGCTCCTCGTGCTCGTCGAGTCGCGGCACCCCGAGCCGCTGCTCCCGCTGCGGGTGCTGCAAACCCGCACGACGTCGCTGGCGATCGTCGCCAGCATCGGCGTCGGGATCGCGATGTTCGGGGCGCCGGTCTTCCTCGGCCAGTACTTCCAGGTGGCGCGCGGCTACAGCCCGACCGACGCCGGTCTGCTCTCCATCCCGCTGATGGTGGGCAGCCTGATCGGCACCACCGGGTCGGGGCAGATCATCACCCGCACCGGGCGCTGGAAGGTCTTCCTGCTCTCCGGCACGGTCCTGCTCACCGCGGGCATGCTCAGCCTGTCCACCATCGACCACATCACGCCTCTGTGGCACGTCAACGTGTTCATGGCGCTGGTCGGCCTCGGCATGGGAATGCTGCTGCAGAACCTGGTGCTCGCTGTCCAGAACACCGTCGACGTCTCCGAGGTCGGCGCGTCCAGCGCCTCGGTGGCGTTCTTCCGCAGCCTCGGCGGCGCGGTCGGCGTCTCGGTGCTAGGCGCGATCCTGGCCAACCGGGTGCGCGAGCTCACCGTCGACGGTCTTGCGGCACAGGGGATCCCGGCCGACTCCCTGTCCAGCGGCGGTGCGTCGGCACTCGACATCGGCTCGCTGCCGCCGCAGGTGGCTCAGGTGGTCCAGGCGTCGTACGGCGACGCGACCGGCCACATCTTCCTGGTGGGCGCAGCCTCGGCTGCCATGGCCTTCGTCGCGGCGCTGTTCATCCGCGAGGTCGCGCTGCGGCGCACGGTGGAGCTCACCACCGAGACGGCCGTTCCCGGACCGGCCGCCGCCGAGTCGCAACCGCTGGGGTTGGATGGGGACATGAGCCCTGCGATGGACGACAAGCCCGAGGTCGACTTCCCCGGTGGCGAGCCGCCGACCGAGCTCGAGGTCAGCGACGTGGTCGCCGGTGACGGAGACGAGGCTGCGCCCGGTGCGACGGTGAAGGTGCACTACGTCGGTGTGGAGTTCGACACCGGCGAGCAGTTCGACGCCTCCTGGGACCGCGGCCAGCCGGTCGACTTCCCGCTGGCCCAGCTGATCCCCGGCTGGCAGCAGGGCATCCCGGGCATGCGGGTCGGCGGGCGTCGGCGGCTGGTGGTGCCGCCCGAGCTGGCCTACGGCCCGGCCGGCGGCGGGCACCGGCTGTCCGGCAAGACGCTGATCTTCGTCATCGACCTGCTCGGCACCCGCTGAGCGCACGCCCGGCGGTCGCGCAACCGGTCAGACCGCATCCAGCGCGCGGCGCACCCGCTTGACCGACGCCGGTCGGGCGGTACGCACGCTGGGTGCGAACAGGCCGAGTCGCAGCTCCTCGATCAACCACCGAGCGTCGTCCAGGCCGGCCGGGACCGGTGCGCCCTCCGGCAACGCGTCGCGCACCTTCTCGTACGCCTCGACGACCCCCAGGACCTCGTCCAGCCGGGCCAGGTCGCGTCGCGGGTCGTCGGCCATCCGGTCGAGCCGCTGCCTGACGCCGGCGAGGTAGCGGACCAGGTCGGGCAGCCGGTCCCACCCGGCGGCGCTCACGAACCCCGCGCCGACGAGCTCGTCGAGCTGCATCTCGACGTCGTCGCGGGCAGCGGCGAGCGACGGTGCGGCGACCGCTGCGAGTCGGGTCCGAGCCTCGTGCTCCTCGGTCAGCACCCGCTGGACCAACCCGACGACCTGCTCGGTCGCGGGCACCAGGTCGGCGCGCACCCGCTCGCGCAGCGCGGCGAACCCCACTGCATCCCAGGCCGGGCCACCGGACTGCGCCACCAGGTGGTCGGCGGCGCAGTCGGCGCAGTCGTCGAGCAAGGCCGGCACCGACTCGTACGGGTTGTGGCCCAGCGTCAGCTTGGTGCGGTTGTCGAGGCCCCGTACCACGGCGGCCGCCGGCGACACGGTCGTGAGTCGCAGCAGCCGGACGGTCCCGGCGCGCATGGCTACCGCCTGCGCCTGCTCGGACTCGTACACCCGCACCGACACGGTGGCGCCGTCGTCGTGCAGGGCCGGATGCCCCGTGACCGTGTGCCCGGCGCGACTCGTCGACACGACGCGCGGCAGCGCTCCGCCGGGCAGGTCCGCAGGCCAGGCGGTGAGCCCGGTGCGCTCCAGCCCGCCGGCGGCGTCGGTGAGCGTGGCGCGCAGCTGCTCGCGCAACCGGCGCTGCAGATCGGGGAGGTCCTTGCCGATCGCGACCTCGCGACCGTCGTCGTCGACCACCCGGAACGTCAGCCGCAGGTGGGCGGGCAGCCGGCTCACGTCGAAGTCGTCGGGCGACACCTGGACGCCCGGGTCGCGCAGCAGTCGGTACGCCAACGCGGGCAACAGCCCGGCCTCACCGGGCTGCAGCGTCTCGACCACTCGGGCGGCGTGATCCGGGGCCGGCACCAGCTGGCGGCGTAGCGGCTTCGGCAGCGACCGGATCAGCTCGGTCACAAGATCGAGCCGCAGCCCCGGCACCTGCCAGGCGAAGTCCTCGGCCCGCAGGTGGTGCAGCAGCGACAGCGGCACGTCGACGGTGACCCCGTCCCGGGCGTCGCCCGGCTCGAAGACGTACGAGAGCGGCAGCGTCGTGTCCCCCACCCGCCACTCGTCGGGGTAGGCGCTGGACCACGCCGTGGGGTCGGCGTCGGCCTCGTCGCGCACCAGCAGGCCACGGTCGAAGGTCAGCAGGTCCGGCTGCTCGCGGCCGGCCTTCTTCCACCAGGACTCGAAGTGCCTGGCCGAGACCACGTCGGCGGGGATCCGGGCGTCGTAGAAGTCGACCAGGGTCTCCTCGTCGACCACGATGTCGCGGCGGCGGGTCCGCTCCTCGAGGTCGGCGACATCGGCCAGCAGCCGGCGGTTGGCGTGGAAGAAGGTCGCCCGGGTGTCCCAGTCGCCCTCGACCAGGGCGTGCCGGATGAACAGCTCGCGGGCCAGCGCCGGGTCGACCCGGTCGAGCTGCATGCGTCGGCCGGTGACGACGGGGATCCCGTACAGCGTCACCGTCTCCAGGGCGACCGCGCCGCCGCGCTTGCGCTCCCAGTGCGGCTCGGCGTACGAGCGCTTGACCAGGTGCTCGGCGAGCGGCTCGATCCAGGCGGGGTCGATCCGGGCGACGTCGCGACCCCACAGCCGCGAGGTCTCGACGAGCTCGCCGGCCATCACCCACTCGGGGCGTGACCGGGACAGCCCCGAGCCGGGGAAGATGGCGAACCGGGCGCCGCGGGCGCCGAGGTAGTCGCGGGTCTCCTGCTGGCGGACGCCGACGTGCGAGAGCAACCCCGACAGCAGAGCCTGGTGGACGGCGTCGGGGTCGTCGGGACGGCTCGAAGTCTCGATGCCCAGGTCGCCCAGCACCCGGCGCAGCTGCGCGACCATGTCCTGCCACTCGCGCACCCGCAGGTAGTGCAGGAACTCCTGCCGGCACATCCGGCGGAACGCGGAGCCGCTGCGGGCCTGCTGCTCGGCGCGCAGGTACTGCCACAGCCGCAGGTACGCCATCAGGTCGGAGCTCGGGTCGCGGAACCGGGCGTGCATCTGGTCGGCATGCGCCTGCTTGTCGGCTGGCCGCTCCCGAGGGTCCTGGATCGACAGCGCGGCGGCGATGACGACCACCTCGCGCAGGCACCCGAGCCGCTCCGCCTCGAGCACCATCCGCCCGAGCCGCGGGTCGAGCGGGAGCCGCGCCAGCCGTCTGCCCACCTCGGTCAGTCGCTCGGCGGGCGTGCTGGCGTCCGCGGTGTGCGGCGTGAGGGCGGCCAGCTCCTCCAGCAGCTGCACGCCGTCGCGGATCGCCCGCGAGTCGGGTGGGTCGACGAACGGGAAGTCGGCGAGCTCGCCGAGTCCGAGTGCGGCCATCTGCAGCACCACCGAGGCCAGGTTGGTGCGCAGGATCTCGGGCTCGGTGTAGCGCGGCCGGCTCTCGTAGTCGTCCTCGGAGTAGAGCCGGATCGCCACCCCGTCGGCCGTGCGCCCACACCGGCCGGAGCGCTGGTCGGCGGACGCCTGCGACACCTTCTCAATCGGCAGCCGCTGCACCTTCAGCCGCTGGCTGTAGCGGCTGATCCGTGCCTTGCCGGTGTCCACGACGTACCGGATGCCGGGCACCGTCAGCGACGTCTCCGCGACGTTGGTCGCCAGCACGACGCGGCGCTCGCCGTGGGGCGCGAAGACCTTGTGCTGCTCGGCCGCCGACAGCCGTCCGTACAGCGGCAGGATCTCCGGCGGCCGGCGCTGGCCCGAGGTGTGGTCGCGGAGCGCGTCGGCGGCGTCGCGGATCTCGCGCTCGCCGGACAGGAAGACGAGCACGTCGCCGGGCCCCTCGGCGCAGACCTCGTCGACGGCGACACAGAGCGCCTGGACCGGGTCGGCGTCGGGGTCGTCGTCGGGTCGGTAGCGCACCTCGACCGGGTACGTGCGACCGGACACCTCGAGCACCGGGGCGCCGCCGAAGTGCGCGGCGAACCGATCCGGGTCGATGGTCGCCGACGTGACCACCACCTGCAGGTCGGGTCGGCGGGGAAGCAGTCGGCGCAGGTAGCCGAGGACGAAGTCGATGGTGAGGCTGCGCTCGTGGGCTTCGTCGACCACGATCGCGTCGTAGCCGAGCAGCAACGGGTCGCGCTGGATCTCGGCCACCAGCAAGCCGTCGGTCATCAGCTTGACCATCGAGTCGGCGCCCACCTGATCGGTGAAGCGGACCGCGTAGCCGACGGTCGCGCCGACCTCCGTGCCCATCTCCTCGGCGAGCCGCTCGGCGACGCTGCGCGCGGCGATGCGCCGGGGCTGGGTGTGGCCCACCATGCCGCGGCGGCCCCGGCCCAGCTCGAGCAGCATCTTCGGCAGCTGGGTGGTCTTGCCGCTGCCGGTCTCGCCTGCGAGCACCACGACCTGGTGGTCACGCAGCGCGGCCACGATCTCGTCGTGCGCCTGGCTGACCGGGAGCTGGTCCGGGTAGTCGAGGTGCGGCTCGAACCCCGCTCGCCGCGCCATCCGCCGCTCGGCGGCCTCGACATCGCCGGCCAGGCGCTCCAGCGCCCGCGTGCGCTTGCCCGGGTTCCGCTGCCGGCGCAGGCCCTCCAGCCGCCGCCCGATCCGATGCTCGTCGACGAGGGTCAGGTGGGGCAGCCGGGCGCGCAGGTCGGCCACCGTCGGCGGGGGAGAGGACATCGCCCGCTCAGTCTAGGAACCGCTCCGCAGTGTCGGCCGAATGTGGGCCGCGTCAGCCGATGGACAGGTCCGGCACGAAGTCGGGATCGGTCAGCGCCGGGCGGTCGGCGCGGAACGCGTCGATGGGGTAGGCCGTGCTGCCCCCGAGCGACAGGTCGGCGAGCACCCGGCCGAGCAGACCGGCGAACTTGCCCGCGTGCCCGCAGCCGATGGCCACCGCGATCTGCGGGTGGCCCGGCACCAGGTCGACGACGAAGTCGCGGTCGGGGGTGAGGTCGTAGACGCAGGTCTTGCTGTACAGCTCCGGTCCGACCGCCCGCGGCAGCCGCTCGCGCAGGAACGCGACGTACGACTCCGTCACGGCGGGGTCGGGGGCGTGCGTCCGGCCCTCCTGGCTGACGTAGTTGGCGCGCATGTCCTCCGAGACCTTGACCGCGACCTCGCCGTACACCGGGAAGCCGTAGTGCACCGCCTCGCCGTGCCAGATCCAGATCGGGAACCGGTCGGGCGCGAACTCGCGCAGGTGCGGGGTGGCGAAGTAGCTGACCTGCTCCTCCGACAGCGTGAGCGGCCAGTCGACGCCGAGCGAGGCCAGTAGCGATCCGCTCCACGATGCGGCGCAGAGCACCACCGCGCCTGCGTCGATGTCGCCGCGGTCGGTGCGGACCGTGACGCCGCCCGCCGTCGGCTCGAGCCCGGTCACCGTGGTGGCGGGCCGTACGTCCACTCCCAGCTCGCGGGCGAGCGCCAGGTGCGCGGCCGTGGCCCGGCGGATGTCCAGGATGCCGCCGTCCTCCTGGTAGAGGCCGACGGTGTCGTCCGGCACCCGCCACTGCGGCCACCGCTCGCGCACCTGGTCGGCGTCGAGGAGTTCGGAGCCGACCCCGATCGGGTCGAGGGAGCGGCGGTAGGCGTCGACCTCGACGGCTCCGGGCGTGCCCGCGATGGCGAGGTCGAGCCCGCCGGTGCGGGTGACCAGGCGCAGTCCGGTCTGGTCCTCGATCTCGGCCCAGGCCGCGTATGCCGCCGGCGTCAGCTGCGAGTAGACCGGCGAGTGGTAGGCGTGCCGGATGATCCGCGAGTGGTCCTCGGAGGCGCCGCGGGAGTGGCCGATCTCGTACTGCTCGACCACCACCACCCGCTCGGCACCCTGCCGGGCCAGCCAGTACGCCGTCGCGCTGCCCAGGGCGCCGGCCCCGACGACCACGTGGCTGCAGGTCTCGCCCACTTCGGCTCCTCGACTCGGGTGCGCGCCATCATTGCCTGCGCGGCGTGACCCAGACTTCCGGACCGCCAGGCCTACCCGAACAGCGGGAGCGGTGTCGGCGCCGCGGCGTCGGTCCGCTCGGACTCCTCGGCCACCTCGGCATGGTCGTCGGTGTCACGGTGGCTGCTCGGAGGGCGGTCCAGTCCGTGCGCTGCCAGCAGTGGCCGGACCCGACCGGCCAGCCGTCTGGCGTACCACTGCGGGACGTAGGCGCCGCGACCGTAGAGCGCCTGGTAGCGCTCGACGAGGTCGGGTCGCTCGCGGGCCAGCCAACCGAAGGTCCACTCCCTGGCGCCCGTCCGCAGGTGCAGCGGCAGCACGGTGGCACCCGTCGCGCCGGCGGCGGCGATCCGGGACAGCAGCGCGTCGAGGTGCTCCACCGAGTCGGTGAGCCACGGCAGCACCGGGGCGAGCATCACGCCGCACGACAGGCCGGCATCGGCGACGGCGCGCACCAGGTCGAGCCGGGCCCGCGGGTCGGCGGTGCCCGGCTCGAGGGAGGCGTGCAGCTGCGGGTCGAGCACCGCGATCGAGACCCCGAGCCCGACCCGTACCTGCCGCGACGCCTCCACCAGCAGCGGCAGGTCGCGGCGAAGCATCGGACCTTTCGTCAGCACCGAGAACGGGGTCCCCGACTCGGCGAGCGCCGCCACGATCCCGGGCATCAGCCGGTAGCGGCCCTCGGCGCGCTGGTAGGGGTCGGTGTTCGTGCCGAGCGCCACGTGCTCGTGCCCCCAGCCGGGACGGGCCAGCTCGCGCCGCAGCACCTCGGCGGCATTGGTCTTCACCACGATCTGAGTGTCGAAGCCGCGGCCGGTGTCGAGGTCGAGCCACTCGTGGCTGCCCCTGGCGAAGCAATAGACACAGGCATGGGTGCAACCACGCCACGGGTTGACCGTCCAGCGGAACGGTACGGCCGAGCCGGCGGGCACCTCGTTGAGCACCGACCGGGCGCGTACCTCGTGGAAGGTCACGCCCGCGAACTCAGGGGTCTGCACCGACCGGACGAAGCCGGCCAGCCGCTCCATGCCCGGCAGCGCGCCCTCGTGGGCAGCATCCACCGCCTGGCCGTGCCACCGCATGCGGTCAGTCGAACACACGTTCGATCAACGGGTCAACCGCGCGCGGGGTGTCAGACCACTGGTGCGGCGTGCGAGACGCCCACGCCCCCCGCGGTGTCGGCCCCGTAGCGGGCGATCTCGGCGTCCAGGTCGAGCGGCGCGATCCGCGGCTCGTCCGTGTCGTCCTCGCTCAGCCGGTCGGCCGGCACCAGCCAGGACACCTCGAACTCGATGCCGTCGGGGTCGTGGGCGTAGAGCGCCTTGGTCGTGCCGTGGTCCGAGGCGCCACCGAGCGCACCGGCGGCGGACAGCCGGTCCCGCAGCCGGGCCAGCTCGGCGAGCGTGTCGACCTCCCACGCCAGGTGGTAGAGGCCGACGGTGGTGCGGCCGGCGCCGGACGGGCCGGCCTGCGGGCCGAGCTGGAACAGCCCGAGGTCGTGGTCGTTGGTCGAGCCCTCGGCCTGCAGGAAGACGGCCTGGCCGGGAATCTGCATCACCGGCCGGAAGCCGAGCACGTCGCCGTAGAAGGCGGCGCTCGCCTCGACGTCGCGGACGTAGAGAACGGCGTGGTTCAGGCGCTGCACAGGCATGGTCGGACTTCCTCTCGTGATGTCGTCACCCTAGGAGAACTCCCTTGAGAGTTCAACTATTCCGTAGGATGTACGCATGGCGACGCGATGGTTGACGGGGCAGGAGCACCGCACCTGGCTGTACGGGCTGGCCGCCGTGCAGCTGCTCGCGGAGGAGCTCGACCGGCGGATGCAGCGCGAGGCCGGGATGCCGTTGGCCTACTACATGCTGCTGGCCGGGTTGTCCGAGGCGCCGGAGCGCACGATGCGGATGGGCGACCTCGCGGCGTTCAGCAACGCGTCGCAGAGCCGGATGTCGCACGCGGTACGCCGGCTGGAGTCGCTGGGCTGGGTACGCCGGCAGCGGCACCCGACGGACCGCCGGGTGGTCCTCGCCGTCCTGACCGATGACGGGTTCCGGGTCCTGGAGGCGGCCGCTCCCGGCCACGTCTCGGCGGTGCGCGAGCTGCTGTTCGACCGGTTGCAACCGGTCGACCTCCCGCGGCTGCAGGACGTCTCGGCACGGGTGCTGTCGGGCCTCGACCCCGACGGTGCCGCCCGGGCCCTGCTGGCCGACCGGACGGTTCCACCGCAGTGAGCCAGGATGGACGGATGCGGCTGACCAAGCACACGCACTCCTGTGTCCGCATCGACGACGGCGACCGCGGGCTGGTGGTCGACCCGGGCAGCTTCTCGCCGGACGGCGAGGTTGCCGCGGTGCTCGACGGCGTGCACGCGGTACTCGTCACGCACGAGCACCCCGACCACCTCGACGTCGACGCCCTGGCCGCGGCGGCCGACGCGGATCCCGACCTCCGGGTGTGGGCGCCGGCCACGGTCGTCGACCAGCTGGAGCAGCGCGACGAGCTGCGGGGACGCGCCAGCGCGGTAGCCGCCGGGGAGGAGTTCGTGGCCGGGGGCCTCGAGGTGCGCGCCTTCGGCGGCCAGCACGCGGTGATCCACCCGAGCATCCCGGTGGTGGCCAACGTCGGCTACCTCGTCGCCGGTGCCGTCTACCACCCCGGCGACTCGTTCGCCGTGCCCGAGGTGCCGGTGGAGCGGCTCCTGGTGCCGCTGCACGCCCCGTGGTCAAAGGTCTCCGAGGTGCTCGACCACGTGGTGGCGGTACGCCCCCGGCACGTGCACCAGGTGCACGACGGCCTGCTCAACCAGCGCGGTCGCGACCTGGTGAGCGGTCACCTCGACCGGGTGGCCGGGCGGTACGGCGCTTCGTACGCGCCCCTGGAGGCGGGGGAATCCGTCGACCTCTGACCGTCGCGCCGACGGTCAGCGCACGTCGAGGAAGCCGCCGGACCGGCCAGCCCGGTTCGCGACCAGACCGGCCAGCGTCGACAGGGCGATCTCGGGCGGGCGCCGGGAGCCGATGTCCAGCCCGATCGGCCGGTGCACCCGCGCCACGTCGGCGTCGGCGACGCCGAGCCCGCGCAGCGCGGCGACGTGCGGTCCCTCGTGCCGGGGGTTGCCCATGACCCCCACCCACCGGGCGCCTTGCGCCAGGGCGTCGCGAAGGGCCGGTCCGAGCTCGTCCCGGTCGTGGTCGGTGGCCACGACGTCGGAGTCGTCGAGATCGAGCGCGCCCACCTCTTTGACCACCTCATCGGCCTCCGCCCTCAGCTGCTCGCTCACCCGAAGGCCGTCGGGCTCCACCAGGGCGGTGCGCCAACCGAGCCGGCGGGCGAACGCGAGCAGGTGCGTCGCCACCGGTGAGGCGAACACGGCGACCACGCGGGGCGAGGGTGGGGACAGGGGTTCCGAGGTTGCTGCCACGAGCCCAGCCTCGCAGCGGTCCGGCGCTCGGAACAGCCCGACGGCGCCCCGTGTTGGCACCGAGGTGCCTCCCCTCGACCCGATTGCCGAAACCGTGCCGTTGTCCGTCCTGGACTTCGTCGGCATCGAGCACGGCGAGCAGCCGCACGAGTCCATCGAGGGCGCGGTGCGGATCGCCCGAGCGGTCGAGGACGCCGGCTACCGGCGGTACTGGGTCTCCGAGCACCACAACATGCGCAGCCTGGCCTGCAGCGCGCCGGAGATCCTCATCGCCCACGTCGCCGCGCGAACGTCGCGGATCAAGGTCGGCGCGGCCGGGATCATGCTGCCGAACCACACGGCCTTCAAGGTCGCGGAGACCTTCCGCACCCTGGTGGCGATGCACCCGGGACGGATCGACCTCGGCCTCGGCCGGGCTCCCGGGACCGACCCGCTGACGGCGCTGGTCCTGCGCCGGGGGCAGCGCACCGACGTCTCGGCCGAGTTCCCGGGCCAGGTCGCCGAGCTCGTCGGGTTCCTCGGCGACGGCTTCCCGGAGGGCCACCCGTACGCACCGCTGGTGGCCGCGCCCGTCGTCGAGGAGCGCCCGAAGCTGTTCGTGCTGGGGTCCAGCGGGTACGGCGCCCGGTTCGCAGCCGTCAACGGGTTGGCGACCGTTTTCGCGCACCACATGAGTCCGGAACAGGCGGTCGAGGTGCTGCGCGGCTACCGCCGCGACTTCGATCCGGGACCCGACGGCGCCGCGCCGTGGTCGGCGATCTCGGTCCTGGCGTTCGCCGCCGACGACCCGACCGACGTCGCCGAGTTCGAGGCCGGTTGGGCACTGACCATGCAGAACCTGCGCCGCGGCGTCCGCGAGCCGGTGCGACCCGAGCAGGTGACCGAGCTGGCCCGATCGGAGGCGTTCCGGCTGCAGCGGGAGGTGGCCGCCGGCGAGGGATCCGACGAACGGATGGTCACCGGCCGGGCGGACGACGTCGCGCGGCGACTCCAGGCGCTGCAGCAGGAGGCTGAGGCCGACGAGGTGGTCGTCGTGACGCCCACGATCGACCGAGGTCGCCGGGTGGCCAGCTATCACGCGATCGCCGACGCCTGGCGCACGGCCGGCGTCGTCGCCGCGGCCGGGTCGTGAAGGCTCCGGTGGTGGCGCGGGCTGCCGCCCGAGGGGAGAGGGTCCGGGTACGCTTCGACCTCATGGTGTGGAGGGCGTACGGCTTCTCGGTCGCGCTCGCCCTTGCCCTGTGCGCGGTCGCGGTTGCCGTTGCGGCGGCCTACGACCTGCCGCTCCGCGACCCCGACGACGCGGCCGGACCCACCTACCTCCGACTCGGCCTCGTCATCGCCGCCGCGTTCCTCACCGACGTCGTCCCACGCTGCCTGCGCCGCGCGACGAGCATCCGCTCCGTGCCGGCGACCTTCCGGCGGGTGGTGAAGGAGCGCTGGCCACGGCGTCAGGTCGGCCTGGTCGTCGTCGGTCTCGGCAGCTGGTACCTCACCTACGTCGCCTTCCGGAACCTGAAGAGCTTCGTGCCCTTCGTCAACCCCGGCCTGGCCGACGACAAGCTGGCTGACATCGACTCGTTCCTCACGTTCGGCAACGACCCCGCGGTGGTGCTCCACGACCTGTTGGGCACCGACATCGCCGCGCACTTCCTGTCGGCGGTCTACATCGCCTGGATCGGTTTCGTGCCGGTGTCGCTGGCCGCGGCGCTGGTCTGGTCGCGCGACCTGCGCCTGGGCTCCTGGTACGTGACGGCGATCGGCATCGACTGGGTGCTCGGTGTCGCCACCTACTACGCGGTGCCCAGCGTCGGGCCCATCTACTACGAGCCGGGTGTGTTCAGCGAGCTGTCGGACACCGCCGCGGGGCGCCTCCAGACGAGCATGTGGGCCGAGCGGGTCGACGTCCTCATCGACCCCTCGTCGACCCCTGCCGTGCAGACCATCGCGGCGTTCGCGTCCCTGCACGTCGGCATCCTCGTCACCGCCTGTCTGATCGCCCACCTCGCCGGCCTGTCACTGCGCATCCGCTGGCTGCTCTGGGCATTCCTCGCGGTGACGGTGTTGTCGACGGTCTATCTCGGGTGGCACTACCTGATCGATGCGTTCGGTGGCGCGGCCCTCGGCGCCGCCGCCGCGGTGCTCGGCGCCCTGGTCACCGGCAACACTCGCGCCCTGCGACGTCACCGCGCGGCACCCGCCGTCGAGCCCGTGGGCGCGGCCACCACCTGACCCGCCGCCTGTCAGAAGTCAGTGGCCCGCAGCGGGCACGGGGCGGTCCGACCGCAGCCAGGCACCGACCTGCTCGGCGGGCATCGGACGCGACCACCAGTAGCCCTGCGCGTTGTCGCAGCCGAGCGTGCGCAGCACGGTGAGCTGTTGCGCGGTCTCCACGCCCTCGGCCACCACCGTCATGCCGAGCGCGTGCGCGAGGTCGATGCCGCACCTCACGATCGCGGTGTCGCTGACGTTCGAGCCGAGACCGTCGACGAAAAGCCGGTCGAGCTTGAGCACGTCCACCGGCAGTCGGCGCAGCGACACCAGCGAGGAGTAGCCGGTGCCGAAGTCGTCGATGGCCAGCCGCACCCCGAGCTCGCGGAGGCGTTCCAGCGACCCGGCCTCGCCTTCGTCGGCCAGGACGTTCTCGGTGATCTCGAGGCACAGCAGATCTGGTGCCAGGCCGTGTCGCCCCAGGACCTCGGAGACGGTCTCGACGAGCTGGGCATCGGCGAGCTGGCGTCCCGAGAGGTTCACGGCCATGGTCGCGTTCTGCAGCCCGGGGATCGCGTGCTGCCACGCCGCGAGCTGGGCGCAGGCCTCGTCGAGGACGTACGCCCCGAGCCGACCGATGAGCCCGGTCTCCTCGGCGAGCGGAACGAACGTGGTGGGCGGGACCATCCCACGCAGAGGGCTCTTCCACCGGGCCAGCGCCTCGAACCCCACCAGCTCGCCGTCGAGGGTCAGCACGGGCTGGTAGTGGACGTCGAGCGCACCGGCGTCCAGAGCGTCCCGCAGCTCGCGCTCGAGGGCGAGGCGCTCGACGACGTGTCCGCGCAGCGTGTCGTCGAAGACGACGACGGAGTCACCGGTCTGCGCCTTGGCCGCGTACATCGCGGCGTCCGCGTCTCGCAGCAGTGCCTCCGGGGCGACCTCACCGGGAGCCGAGATCGCGATGCCGACACTCAGGTCGACCGCCAGCAGCCGGCCGTCGACGTCGAGTGGCTCCGCAAGGGCGCCCCGCAGGCGGCGGGCGACGGCGACCGCCTCCGCCCGGTCCGAGACGTCGGGGCTCAGCAGAACGAACTCGTCGCCGCCGAAGCGGCCCAGGGTCTCGTCGGGGCGCACCGCGGTACGCAGTCGCTCGGCCAGCGTCACCAACAGCCGGTCGCCGACGGCATGGCCGAGGCTGTCGTTGACCACCTTGAAGCGGTCCACGTCGACGAACAGCACCGCGGTGCCCGACTCGGCGTCAGCCGTCGGCGTCGCCGCCGTAGTCGCCAGCGCCTCGGTGAGCCGGGTCAGCAGCAGCTCGCGGTTGGGCAGGCCGGTCAACGGGTCGGTGACCGCCCTGCGGGCCAGCCGGCGCTCGTACTCCTTGCGCTGGGTGAGGTCGCGCAGGAATGCCGCGAACGACAGGGTGTCGCCGGAGCGGACCGCGCTCACCTGCAGCTCGATCGGCACCAGCGAACCGTCGCTGCGGAGCGCCTCCAGCTCGCGGCGCAGCAGCGGGCCGGTCGGCACGTCGGTGCCGCGCCGGGCCACCGCGGCGTCGTGGGCGGCCCGGTACGCCGGCGGGATGATCAGGTCGCGCAACGGTTGTCCGATCACGTCTTGCCGGTCGAACCCGAGCAACCGCTCCGCCGCGGGGTTCCACTCGTTGACCCTGCCGTCGGCGTCCATCCCGACGAAGGCGTCGACCGCCGTCTCGACCACGGTGCGGTACGAGAGCTCGGCCGCGTGCTCGCGCTCCTCGGCGGCGTACCTCGGCGTGACGTCGGTGAGCACGCCGCGCATGGCCACCGCTCGACCCTTGCCGTCCAGGACCCGGGAGCCCTGTGCGTTGACCCAGCGCGGTTGGCCCCACCCGTCGACGAACCCCACGACCGCATCCAGCGCCACGTCGGCGTCGCCGCAGGTCTCGTCGACGACGTGCCGGTCGTCGGGTCGCAGCGCACTACGCGCGGCCGCGACGTCACCGGGCGGGTCCATGCCGTAGTCCGCTTCGAAGTCCGCCGACCAGGACATGTGCCCGGTGACCAGGTTGGCGTCCCAGGCGGTGACGCCGGCAGAGCCCATGGCGAGGGTCAGCAGCTGACTCTGGTCCTCCAACGCCCGCCGGGCGGCCTTGACCTCGGTGACGTCCTCGACGACGGAGATGAGGTACCGGACCGCTCCGTCGTCGCCGCGGACGCCCGACCCCGTCACCCGGCCGTCGACGACCCGGCCGCTACGCGCGAGGAAGCGCTTGTCCCGGGTGTAGCTCGGTGCGGTGCCCTGCAGCACCGCTCTCATGGCGGCCTCGTCGGCGTCGACGTCGTCGGGATGGGTGAACTCGGCCGGGCGGTGGCCCACCACGTCCTCGGCGGGATAACCGAGCATCCGGCACAGGCTGGGGTTGACCCGCCGGATGCGCAGGTCCGGGCCGATGGCGAGCTTGCCGAGCGGGCTCTCCTCGAACACCCGGCGGAACAGGTCCTCGCTCGCGCGCAACGCCGTCCGGGCGCGCACCTCGGCGGACAGGTCCCGGGTCAGGGACACGATCCCGCAGACCTGGCCGTTCGAGTCACGCACGGGCGCGCACGTCGCGTACGCGGTGAACTGCACTCCCGCGGCGTCGTGCAGCGTCATCTCTCCGCTCCACCGGCCGCCCGCGAACACGACGGACTCCGTCTCGCTCGCCAACGCCTGCGCCGACTCCGGGAAGATGAGCTCGCCGACCCCTCGTCCGACGGCATGTTCGCGGCGATGGCCGAAGAGCTGCTCGGCCGCGGTGTTCCAGACGCGCACGATGCCGTGTCGGTCGGTGGCGATGAGAGCCTCGCCGAGCTCGTCGACGAGTGGGTGAGGACGGTCGGCAAGGGGTGAGTCGACGGCGTGCTGCCCGTCCATGGATCGTCCCCTCGGCGCGCTGTCAGATCGGTGCGCGTGACCGCTCGTGAGCCCATGATCGCCGCTGATCGACCCGGCAGCGGCGTCTCGGCGCCCGAAAGGGCCGTTCGACCAGACAGAACGGATGGATGTGTGCTCAGCCGGCGGCTTCGCTCAGGGTGCTGCGTGCGGCCGCGGCGAGTCCGTCCTGGTCCCGGGTCGCCCGAACTGCGAGCTCGGCGAGTGCCTGGACCGAGCTGAGGCCGCGCATCGTCATGATGCGGTCCTGGGCGTCGCCGATCACGGCCAGGTCCTCGGCGTTGTCCTCGGCCTCGTCCAGGAGCCTTCGCAGCCGGTCGATCGCCTCGCGCGGGGCAGTGCGGTCACCGGTGGCGCGGTCGCGGTCGCGTTGAGACGCTTCTCGGTCGTCGCTGGCCCGGTCGCGGTCCTCCGCCGAGTGTGCTCGATCCATGGCCGCGTCAGCACGATCGGCACGTGCCCGCCGACGATCCGCGAACAGGGCGGGAAGGGTGTCCTCGAGGCCGCTCGCGCTGTCGCGGCTGTCGGCCTTGGCATCGCGATTCTCGGCGATCCGATCACGGCCTCGGGCGTCGCGGTCGTCGGCTACCGCCTCATCATCCCGGCCTTCCGCCGCCGTGTCGGCTGCCTCCGCAGCACGGTCCCTTTCGGCGAGCTCCTCCCCGGAGAGGGGCTCGCCGGGCTCGGTGTCGTTCTCGTCCTCGTGACCCTCCGCACCCATATCGTGCGCCCCTTCCCCTCGAGCCGAGCGTATGAGGGACCGGGCGCAGCGGAACATCGGCCGATCGGCTGATCGGTACGTCCCACACCTCCGGGTGGCTGTTCCCAGGGCTCAGCGCACGAGCCGGGCGTCCCGGAGCGCCTCCGAGGCGGCCGCACCATGGTCGGGAGCCGGCCGGCGCCACACCGCCACCGCCGTGCACAGGGCCCACAGGATCGCGACCGGGACGGTGAACGCGCCCATCAGCGCGAGCACGGCGCCGAGAGTGACGACCCCGCAGCCGAGTCCGACGAAGCCCATCCACCGGGATAGCACGCCGGTCCGGAGCACCAGCACGGCCATCGACAGCTCGAAGGCCGCGAAGGTGCCCATGACGACGACGCCCAGAACGGTGTAGTTCACGGCGGTGGCGTAGCGAAGCACGTCCAGGCCAGGCAGCGGCTCGTTCTGGACCTTCACCAGGTGGCCGATGACGCCGCGCAGCGCGCCGGAGACCAGCAGGGTGATGGTGAACGCGGTCGCCATCGAGCGGGCGAACGCGGTCAGGTGCGAGGAGGCGGATCCGACCAAGAGCAGCAGGTGGTTGGACGACCACCGCGAAGAGGAGCGCGGTGAGGATCGCGAAGCCCATCGAGATCATCCCCGAGGCGACGTTCGCGTCCTGCTGCCACCAGTCGCCGAGCGCGGCCTCGCTGGCTTCGTGCGGCACGTTCACGCTGGCCACGGTCCAGAAGAACGACACGGCGAAGAGGACTGCGGCTGCAGCGGCGATGCGGACCGGGGTGCTGGCCGTCGATTCGGCACGTGACTCGGCACGTGATTCGGCAGGAGATTCGGCAGGAGATCCGACACGAGACATGAGGTGCTCCGTTCCAGGTCGACGAGCGGAAGGGCTCTTCGGCAACCCTGTGCCGCCGGGGACCCACCCACCACGGAGCCAGCACCGGTCTTGGGGATCAGGGTCTGCACGGAGTACGACCGGCCCAGGTGCTGCGACGATGGCTCGGTGAGCCGGGGCTGGCAGGTGGCGGCGCGGGCGGTCACCTGGCCGCTCGTTCCCTTGTTCTTCGCGGCGCTCTCGGTGATGGCCGTCGCCGACTCCGATCCTTCCGGGGTCAGCGGATCAAGCGTGCTGGTGACCGCGTCCTACGTGGTTGCGACGCTCGTCCCGTACGGGGTGGGCGTGCTGTTGACGGTCCGGGTCCCGCAGCACGGCGCCGGCTGGGCGTTTCTCGGCCTCGGCACCAGCCTCGCCTGGAGCGCGTTCACCGAGGAGTACGCCGGCGCGGCTCTCGGGGGGAGCCTCGATCTGCCTGGTGCCACGCTGATGGCCACGTTCGCCGACTCCAGCTTCGTGGCGTGGTTCGTGTTCCTGGCACTGGCCCTGCACTACACCGCCGACGTCGGCGGCCCACGGCGGTTGCGGCAACTCCCGGTCGCGATCCTCGGCTCGGCGGTGGTCTTCCAGGCCTGCGTGCTGCTGCGCTCCCTTCCCTTGTCGGACCCCTTCGCCGGCATCGTGAGCCCGTGGGCCGTGCCCGCACTGTCGGGGCCGGCGACGGTCATCGGCGGCGTGATGGTGGTGCTTCTCGGCCTGTGCCTGCTCACCGCGGTCTACGAGTTGTTCTCCGCGTTCCGTCGGGCGAGCGGAGAAGTCCGGCAACAGCTGTTGTGGCTGGTGGCTGGGGCGCTCCCGCTGGGGCCGGCGGTCGTGGCGTCGTTCGCGGTGTCGTACGTCGGCTACGACTGGGTGGCGGGTCCGATCCTCGGCGTCTGCGTGACCACCTTCGCGCTCGGCGCCGGACTGTCTGTGGCGAGGTACCGGCTGTACGACGTGGAGCGGGTGGTCACTGACTCGTCGGCCTATGCCCTGTCGAGCGGCGCGGTGGTGGCCGCGTTCGGCCTCGTCGTCCTGGTCATCACGCGTACCGGTCCGATCGGCGCCGGCTCACAGCTCTCGACCGTGCTGGCCACGCTGGCCGGCGCCGGCGTGGCGCGACCTGCGTACGTGTGGGCCCGCAACCGGATCGACCGCCGCTTCAACCGGCGACGGTTCGACGCCGTGGTGATGGTCAAGGACGGACTGGCGGAGGGCACGCCGGACGTGGAGGGGCTGCTGGGCAGGGCGCTCGGCGACCCGAGCGCACACCTGCTCTTCCGCGCCCCTGACGGCTGGGTCACCCCGGACGGCCATCGAGGCGAGCCTGACGTCCACGGTGTCGACATCGTGCGCCGAGACGAGGTCGCGGCTCGGCTGCACTACGACCCGGCCCGGACCGATCCCAGCGTGGTCGAGGCCGTGGCCGTCGCCGCGGCGGCGGAGATCGACAACCTCGGGTTGCGCGCCGAGCTCGCCCGCCAGGTCGAGCAGGTCAGCGAGTCGCGGACCCGCCTGGCCGCCGCCCACCTCGACGAGCGGCGCCGGATGGAGCGCGACCTGCACGACGGCGCACAGCAACATCTGCTGGCCATTGCGCTGCAGCTGCAGTCCGCCCGGGTGAACGGCGCGGACACCGTGCTCCGGGCGGAGGTCGACCGGGCGGTCGCCGAGCTGGGCACGACCGTGCAGGACCTGCGCGCGCTCGCCCACGGCCTGCAGCCCGCTGCCCTCGCCGGTGGGGGCCTGCGTGCCGCGGCCGAGGAGCTCGCCGGCCGGATCCCGTTGCGGCTGCACCTCGAGGTGACCGACCAGCGCTACCCGACCACGATCGAGACCGCCGCGTGGTTCGTCATCGCCGAGGGCGTGGCGAACGTCGTCAAGCACGCCGACGTCGAGACCGTGGACATCGGCGCGTTCCAGCACGACGACGAGCTGCACGTGGTCGTGGCCGACCAGGGCGCGGGCGGGGCCGACCCGCACGGCGGCGGTCTGCAGGGGCTCGCGGACCGGGTGGCCGCGCTGGGCGGCCGGCTCTCCGTCGGTGCCGCGGAGCGCGG
This sequence comes from uncultured Actinomycetota bacterium, assembly GCA_963785115.1. Classification (GTDB taxonomy): domain Bacteria; phylum Actinomycetota; class Actinomycetes; order Propionibacteriales; family Nocardioidaceae; genus JACCWP01. The sequence continues at coordinate 4,796 of CAWATY010000002.1, read as the reverse complement.
CGGCACCCGGGTCGAGGCGGTGTTCCCGTGCGGGTAGTCATCGCCGACGACTCCGCACTGCTGCGGGAGGGGTTGGCCCGGCTGCTGGTCGAGTCCGGGGTCGAGGTCACCTCGCTGGTCGCGGACGCCCCGGCACTGATCGAGGCGGTTCGCCGCGACCGGCCGGACATCGCCATCGTCGACATCCGGATGCCGCCGACGTTCACTCACGAGGGCGCCGTCGCGGCCATCCAGCTGCGGCAGGAGCTCCCGGACCTCGGCATCCTGCTGCTGTCGCAGGCGGTGGAGACGCACTTCGCCGCCCAGCTGCTCGAGCACCACGCCGAGCGGTTCGGCTATCTGCTCAAGGACCGCGTCATCGACGTCGTGACGCTGACCGACGCCCTGCGCACGATCGCCGCCGGCGGCACGGTGCTCGACCCCGAGACCGTCCGTCACCTGATGCGCCGAGGCGCCGCCGATCCGGTGGCCGCCCTGACCGACCGCGAGCGCGAGGTGCTGGCGCTGATGGCCGAAGGGCGGTCCAACTCGGCCATCGCCGACCGGCTCACGGTGAGCGTGAAGACGGTGGAGAGCCACATCGCGAGCATCTTCAGCAAGCTCGGTCTGCACGGGGTGCAGGACGACCACCGGCGCGTCCTGGCCGTGCTCGCGGCACTACGGGTGTCCAGCTGAGGGGAGCGCTCAGCTGCTGCATAGAAGCGTGCGTCGATGGGTGTCCGAGGGGGGACTTGAACCCCCACGCCCTGTTACGGGCACTAGCACCTCAAGCTAGCGCGTCTGCCTATTCCGCCACCCGGACAAGGGTCCCGGCGAGCCCGCCGGAGCGGCCGCAATGCTAGCAGCGGGTGCAGGATGGACCGCATGGCACCGGACCAGCAGACACCCGCGTACGACCCGGCCGCGGAGGTCGTCGACTTCTGCCGCGAGCTGATCGGGATCGACACCACGAACGCCGGCGACGGTGCCGGCCCGGGCGAGCGCAAGGCGGCCGAGTACGTCGCCGAGCGGCTCGAGGACGTGGGTCTCGAGACCACCCTGCTGGAACGCTCCAGCGGCCGGACGAACCTGCTGGCCCGGTGGGAGGGCGCCGACCCGTCGCTGCCACCGCTGCTGCTGCACGGACACCTCGACGTGGTCCCCGCGCAGGCCGACGACTGGCGGTTCCCGCCGTTCTCCGGCGAGCTCGAGGGTGGATACGTGCACGGCCGCGGCGCCATCGACATGAAGGACTTCGACGCGATGATCCTGTCCGTGCTGCGGGCCCGGGTGCGCGCGGGCGCCCCGCCGCGGCGGCCGGTGGTCCTGGCGTTCACCGCCGACGAGGAGGCCGGGAGCACCTACGGCGGGCACTGGCTGGTCGACGAGCACCCCGACCTGCTGGCCGACTGCACCGAGGCGGTCGGTGAGGTCGGCGGCTGGTCGGCAGTCGTCGGCGACCAGCGGCTCTACCTGGTGGAGACCGGGGAGAAGGGGTTGTGCTGGATGCGGCTCACCGCGCGCGGCGCGGCCGGCCACGGGTCCATGCGCCACCCCGACAACGTCGTCACGCGATTGGCCCGCGCGGTCACCGCCCTCGGCACGCACGACTGGCCCGTCGCGCCGACGCCGAGCATGCGCCGGCTGCTCGAGGTGGCGGCCCCGCTCGCCGCGGCCGACCCCGCCGACGCCGATGCGGTGCTGGCGGCCTTCGGACCGGCCGCGCGGATGCTGGGCGCCGGTATTCGGAACACGACGAACCCCTCGATGCTGCAGGCGGGTTACAAGGTCAACGTGGTGCCCGCGGTGGCGACCGCCAGGGTCGACGGGCGGTTCCTGCCCGGTCAGCAGGAGGAGTTCCTCGACACGGTGCGCGCCATCGTCGGCGACGGCGTCGAGGTGGAACCCGAGACGTTCCACCCGGCGCTGGAGACGACCTTCGACGGCGACCTCGTCGACGCGATGACGACGGCGTTGCTCGCGGAGGACCCGGGCGCGCAGGTGGTGCCGTACCTGATGTCGGGCGGCACCGACGCCAAGGCCTGGGACCGCCTCGGCATCCGCTGCTTCGGGTTCACCCCGCTGCGGCTGCCGGCCGACCTCGACTTCACCGCGCTGTTCCACGGCGTCGACGAGCGGGTCCCGGTCGACGCGCTGGCCTTCGGCTCGCGGGTCCTGGACCGACTGCTCGACCTCGCCTGACGGGCGGGGGAGCAGCGGCCTCAGAGGTCGGCCTCAGAGGGTCCGCGCCACCCGGATGATCCGCCGGCGCATCGTCACCCGGCGTCGTCCGTCGGGCAGCAGTCGCAGCCGGTCGAGCTCCCACCCGCCGTACTCGGCTCGGTCGGTGAGCAGCCGGCGCACCGCCCCGCGGGACTCCGTGCGTGAGAGTGAGAACCGCTGGAACTCGTAGTCGTCGGCCCGTGTCCGCGGGCCCGTCCCGATGGCCGTCATGGTGCGGTCCATGCTGCCACGACTCCTGCCCCCAGTCGCGCCCCCTCGGCGGGCTACCCTCCCCGGCGTGGACAGCGCGATCACGGTCACCGGGTTGACGAAGCGCTACGGGGATCTCACCGCCGTCGACGACGTCGGCTTCTCGGTCGCCCGGGGGGAGTTCTTCGGCATCCTCGGCCCCAACGGTGCCGGCAAGACGACCACGCTCGAGCTGGTCGAGGGCCTGCGCCGCCCGGACGCGGGGGAGGTGAGCCTGCTCGGTCAGAGCCCGTGGCCGCGCCGGACCGACCTGCTGCGCCGGATCGGTGTCCAGCTGCAGGGCTCGGCGTTCTTCGAGCGGCTGACGGCCCGCGAGCAGCTGGCCACGGTCGGCTCGTTGTACGGCGTCGGGTCCGAGCGGGTGGACCAGATGCTCGAGCTGGTCGGCCTCTCCGCCAAGGGCGGCGACCAGGTGGAGCGGTTGTCCGGCGGCCAGCGGCAGCGGCTGACGATCGCGTGCGCGCTGGTGCACGATCCCGAGGTCGTGTTCCTCGACGAGCCCACCGCGGCGCTCGACCCGCAGGCCCGGCGGAACCTGTGGGACCTGCTGGAGGGCATCAACGACTCCGGCCGCACGGTGGTGCTCACGACGCACTACATGGACGAGGCCGAGGCGCTCTGCGACCGGGTCGCGATCATGGACCACGGACGGGTGCTCGAGCTCGATGCGCCGGCCGCGCTGGTCCGTGGCCTGGACGCGCCGCTGCGGGTCAGCGTGGTGCCCCGCCACCTCGACGCCGAAGCCGCCGGCCGGCTGCCAGGTGTCGACGGCGTACGCGCCGACACAGGCTCGCTGGTGCTCACCACCCGGGAGCCCGCGGTGCTGCTGTCCCGGCTGGCTGCCGACGACGAGCTCGCCGGGCTGCAGGTCCACGGCGCAACGCTGGAGGACGTCTTCTTGTCCCTGACCGGGCGGGAGTTCCGGGCATGAGCGGCCCGCAGTCGCCCGCCCGCAGCCTCGCGGTGGCGATGGCCAAGGGGTTCCTGCGGGACCGCACGGCGGTGTTCTTCGCGGTCCTGTTCCCGCTGATGTTCCTGGTCCTCTTCGGCAGCATCTTCTCCGACTCCGATGCCCCGCAGAGCTCGGTCATCGAGGTGGGCGACGTGGCGCTGCTGGACGACGCCCCGGACGACGCGCAGCGGGTGATCGACGACAGCCTCGACGTGAGCCGCTCCGACGACCTCGACGCCGCCCTCGACGAGATCAAGGCCGGCGACGCCGACGCGGTCGTGGTCCAGGAGGGCGACACCGTCACGCTGTACTACTCGCAGGCAGACCCGGTCGTTGCCGGCACCGTGCAAGGAACCTTCCAGGCGATCGTGTCCAGCGCCAACGTCGGGGCGACCGGTCGTCCGCCGCGCTTCATCCTCGAGACCGACCAGGTGGAACACGAGGACCTGTCGACCGTCCAGTACCTCACCCCGTCACTGCTCGGGTGGGCCATCGCCAGCGGCGCGACCTTCGGGGCCGCGACGTCGCTGGTGCAGTGGCGTACGACCGGCCTGTTGCGCCGGCTCCGGCTGGCACCGGTCTCGACGACGCCCGTCGTCACCTCGCGGGTCGGGGTCTCCCTCGCCATCGCACTCGGACAGGCGGCGATCTTCGTCCTGGTGGGGGTGCTCGGCTTCGGCCTGCAGCTCACTGGCTGGTGGTGGATGGCGATACCCCTGCTGACCGCGGGCACCCTCGCCTTCCTGTCGCTCGGTCTGCTTGCCGGTGCCGTGGCGCGGACGGTGGAGGCCGCGGTCGCGATCGCCAACATCGTGGTGCTGCCGATGGCGTTCCTGTCCGGCTCGTTCTTCCCGCTGGACGACGCTCCCGGCTGGCTCACGGCGGTCTCGAACCTGCTGCCGCTGCGCTACCTCAACGAGGGCATGCTCGACGTCATGGTGCGCGGCGAGGGTCCGTCCGCGGTGCTGCTTCCGATGGCGGTCCTGCTCGGCTTCGCCGTGGTGGTGACCGCGCTGGCGGCGCGCTTCTTCCGGTGGGACGCCTGAGTCAGACGTCGACGTAGCGGCGCACTGCGGGGATGGGGATGTCGCCCGCGAGCGCTCGCGGCAGGCCCCAGACCGGGTTGGAGAAGCCGATCAGGGTGTCGTCCGCGCGGCGAACCTCGACCCGTGCGTACACACCGTCGCCACGGTTCACCGAGGTCGACCACTGCCCGTCCACGACGTCAGCGGCGGGCACGACCCGCGTCGTCGTTCGTGGCGTCAAGTCGGCCAGGCCGGGTCGGTCGCACCGGCCGACCACGACGGCGAGCCGGGACCCCGCGGCAGACGACTGGCACGCACAGTCAGCCCCAGTCGCCGGGAACCGGTCA
>CAWATY010000001.1:0-37124 GCA_963785115.1 uncultured Actinomycetota bacterium | reverse complement strand
TGGTCCTCAGCGCTGTCGCGCAGTTCAGCGCCGACACCGATTACAGCGACTGGGGGTCCAACGGCACGGCCAGCGAGCTGTCCTTTGTAGCCATGGTCTCGCTGTTCCCGCTGGTGGGACTGCTCATCACCCGACAGCTGCCGCGCAACCGGATCGGTTGGCTGCTGCTGGGGATCGGGCTGGCCTGGGCGTACTCCGGAGTGCTGGACGCCTACACCCAGTGGGCGCTGATCGGCCATCCCGGTTCGCTCCCGGGCGGGTTCGAGGTACAGATGCTCTCGTCGGCCAGCTGGCTGCCGCCGATGGCGCTGATGGGGATCTACCTGATCCTGCTGTTCCCCGACGGTCGACTGCCGTCACCGCGATGGCGGGTGCTGGCGTGGATCGGCCTCGCGGTCGTCGTGCTCGGCAGTCTCGCCATCATCCTCGCGCCGGGACGGGTGCAGGACGTGCCGGTGCCTGTCGCGCAGAACCCGCTCGCGGTCGAGGCGCTGGAGCCGGTCATCATCGCCGTGCTCGTGGTCGCGCTGCCGGCGCTGCCGCTGAGCATCGTGGCGGCGGCGGTCGCGCTGGTACTCCGGTTCCGCCGCTCACGCGGCGTCGAGCGGCTGCAGCTGAAATGGCTGGCCACCGCCGGTGCGTTCGTGGCAGTGGCCTTCCTGGCAACGATGGCGGCCTCGTTGCCGTCGGCGTTCTCGGAGACGCCCGCAGCGGACTTCAACCAAGCGGTGCTGATCCTGCAGAACGTGTCGCTGCTGTCCTTCGGCCTGATCCCGCTCGCGATCGGGGTCGCGGTCTCCCGGCACGGCCTGTACGGGATCGACGCGGTCATCAGCCGCGCCCTGATGGTCGGGGCGCTCGGCGTGTTCATCACCGTCGTCTACGTGGGCATCGTGGTGGGTATCGGAGCCGCTGTGGGCCAGCGACAGCCGTCGGTCGCGCTGTCGGTACTGGCCACGGCGGTCGTCGCGGTGGCCTTCCAGCCCGTGCGGTCGCGCGTGCAGCGTTGGGCGAACCGGCTGGTCTACGGGGAGCGGGCGACCCCGTACGAGGTGTTGTCGGACTTCGCCGGCCGGATGACCGGGACGTACCCGACCAGTGAGCTGTTGCCCCGGATGGCGCAGATGGTCGGCCGCTGCCTGGGAGGCGCCCAGGTGGAGGTATGGCTGGCCGACGGCCCGCGACTGGTCCGCGAGGCGGCGTGGCCGGACGACGGCGGTGTCGCCGTCGAGGTGCCTCTCGACGACGCACCGACGCTGCCGGTCGACCGGCAGGTCGAGGTGCGGCACCACGACGAGCTGCTCGGGCTGGTCACGGTGACGAAGCCGGCGGGGGAGCCGGTCACGCCGCCGGAGGAGGCACTGCTCGAGCACGTGGCCTCGCAGGCCGGGCTGGTGCTGCGCAACCTGCGGCTGATCGACGACCTGCGCAGCTCGAGGGAGCGGCTGGTGACGGCCCAGGAGGTGGAGCGGCGCAACCTCGAGCGCGACCTGCACCACGGCGCCCAGCAGAGCCTGGTCGGGGTGGCGCTGCTGCTCCGGCTGGCGGCCAACCGGCTGGGCGACGACCCCGACGGGCTCGGCCCCTCGGTGACGGAGGCCGGCAGCCAGCTCAGGCAGGCGATCGGCGAGCTGCGCGAGCTCGCCCGGGGCATCCACCCCGCAGTGCTCAGCGAGCGCGGACTCGGCCCCGCGCTGGACTCGCTCGCCGAACGCTCGCCGGTGCCCGTACTCATCGACTCGGACCTCGCCGAGCGGCTGCCGGCCACCGTCGAGGCGACGCTCTACTACGCCGTCGCCGAGGCGTTGACCAACGTGGCCAAGTACGCGGCGGCGACCCGGGTCGAGGTCAGCGTGCGCCGAGACGCCCAGGCGATCGCGGTCGTCGTGACCGACGACGGTGTGGGCGGCGCCGACCCGACCCGGGGCTCCGGGCTGCGCGGCCTCGTCGACCGGTTGGCCGTCGTGGACGGCACCGTCGAGGTCAGCAGTCCGCCCGGGGCAGGCACCCGGATCACCTGTCGCGTGCCGGTGTCGTCCGGCCACGCCACTGAGCGAGCCGAGCGCGTGGCAGAACGCCCGGTCGAGCTGGAGCCGGCGCGATGACCCGGCTCTCCGACCAGGCGCTGCTCCGGTGGGCGTGGGCGGCGCTGGCCGCCTACGTCGCCGCGGCGGTGCTCGACCGGACGTTGCTGCTCATGGAACCGCCACCAGCGGCCAGCGACTGGAGCACGGGGACGGCGGGGGAGGTGATGTTCGACGTGGCCATCGGCGCCTTCTCGGTGGTGGGGCTGCTGATCATCCGCCAGCAACCGCGCAACCGCATCGCGTGGCTGCTTATTGCAGTGGGGCTCGCAGCAACGTTCGCGTCGTTCACGGGTGCGTGGACCTGGTACGCGCTCGTGGTGCGACCCGAATCGTCACTGGCCGGGCCGCTCGCGCAGGCTCTCGACGCCGCCTCCTGGGTGCCGGTCATCGGCCTGCTGGGCACGTACCTCATCCTGCTGTTCCCCGACGGCCGGCTGCCGTCACCGCGGTGGCGTCCGTTCGCCTGGCTGTGCGGCGTCGTCATCGCCACGCTGACCGTGGGCATCGCGCTCTATCCCGGCCCGGTTCTGGACGGAGCCCGGCCCACGTTGGACAACCCCATCGGCATCGAGACCCTGAAGCCGGTGCTGGACGTAGCGGCGTTCCTCTTCCTGCTGCTTCCCGTGTGCATCATCGTCTGCGCCGCATCCCTGGTGTGGCGCTTCCGTGGGGCGCACGGTGTGCGGCGGCTCCAGCTGAAGTGGTTGGCGACGGCTGGGGCCGGGGTGGCGGTGACCTATCTGGTCGCGATGGCGGCATCACTGCCGCAGATCTTGAGCGACACGCAGCGGGTGAGCCCGGACTGGGTGCTTGCGCTGCAGAACGTCGCGCTGTTCTCCTTCGCCCTCATCCCGATGGCCATCGGGGTGGCGATCTCCCGGCACGGCTTGTACGGGATCGACGGGATCATCAGCCGCGCCCTGGTGTTCGGGACGCTCGCGGTGTTCATCACGGGTGTCTATGTCGGGATCGTCGTGGGCATCGGCGCGCTGGTGGGACAGCACCGTCCGTCGGTGGCGCTGTCCGTCGTCGCGACCGCGGTGGTCGCGGTGGCCTTCCAGCCGGTGCGATCCAAGGTCGAACGGCTGGCGAACCGGCTGGTCTACGGGGAGCGGGCGACGCCGTACGAGGTGTTGTCGGACTTCGCCGGCCGGATGACGGGGACGTACCCGACGGGTGAGCTGTTGCCCCGGATGGCCCAGATGGTCGGCCGCTGCCTCGGCGGCGCTCGCGTGGAGGTGTGGCTGGTGAACGGTTCGGTGCTGGTGCGTGAAGTGGCGTGGCCGTGGCCCGATGAGGACCGTCGTGACGCCGTGGTGCCGCTCGATGAGACGGCGTCGTTGCCGGTCGAGCGAAAGGTCGAGGTGCGTCATCACGAGGAGCTGCTCGGCCTGCTGACGGTGACGAAACCGGCGGGGGAGCCGGTCACGCCGCCGGAGGAGGCGCTGCTCGAGCACGTGGCCTCGCAGGCCGGCCTGGTGCTGCGCAACCTGCGGCTGATCGACGACCTGCGCAGCTCGCGGGAGCGGCTGGTGACCGCGCAGGACGTCGAGCGGCGCAATCTCGAGCGCGACCTGCACCACGGTGCGCAGCAGAGCCTCGTCGGGGTGGCGCTGCTGCTCCGGCTGGCCGCGACCCGGCTGGGTGACGACCCCGACGAGATCGGCCCCGCGGTGACCGAGGCCGGGGGCCAGCTCAAGCAGGCGATCGGCGAGCTGCGTGAGCTCGCCAGCGGGTTGCATCCCGCAGTGCTCAGCGAGCGCGGACTCGGCCCTGCGCTGGAGTCGCTCGCCGAACGCTCGCCGGTGCCGGTGCGGGTCGGCTCCGATCTCGCCGAGCGGCTGCCGGAACCGGTCGAGGCGACCCTGTACTTCGCGGTTGCCGAGGCGCTCACGAACGTGGCCAAGTACGCGGCCGCATCCGCCGCGGTGGTCACGGTCCGGCGCGAGACCGAGGGCGTCTCGGTGGTCGTGGCCGACGACGGGTTGGGTGGGGCGGACCCGACTCGTGGGTCGGGTCTGCGCGGCCTCGTCGACCGGTTGGCGGTCGTGGACGGGACGGTCGACGTGGAGAGTCCGCCCGGACGTGGTACCCGGATCACCTGTCGCGTGCCGCTGGTTGCGGTGCGTACCCCAGAGCTGGAGCTGGCCCGATGAGCGGAAACGCGATCCGGACGTTCATGATCGCCGACGTCCGTGGGTACACCTCGTACACCCAGACGTACGGCGACGAGGCGGCGGCCAAGCTGGCGGCGGGCTTCGCCGCGATCACCCGCGAGGTCGTGACCGGTTCCGGGGGCGAGCTGGTCGAGCTGCGCGGCGACGAGGCGCTCACCGTCTTCGGGTCCGCGCGGGACGCGATCGCGGCTGCGGTGTCGCTGCAGGAGCGGTTCGTCACCGAGACCGTGCGCGACGCGGACATGCCGCTGCTGGTGGGGATCGGCCTCGACGTCGGTGAGGCGGTGCCGGTCGAGGGCGGCTACCGCGGCGGAGCCCTCAACCTGGCCGCCCGGCTGTGCAGCCTGGCCGCGCCCGGCGAGATCCTCGCCAGCCAGATGACGACGCATCTGGCCGGCCCGCTCGACGGCATCGCGTTCGAGGATCGGGGCCAGACCCGGCTCAAGGGCATGCGCGACGCCGTGCCGGTCGTGCGGGTGAAGGGGCGCGACGACCCGATCGGCCGGCTGGCCGCCACCTCGGGCAAGGGTGCGATGCGGGTCGCGGTCTGCGACGACTCGGTGCTGCTGCGCGAGGGCGTGGCCCGGCTGCTCAAGGAGTCGGGCTTCACCATCACCGCGCAGGCGGGCGATGCCGAGGAGCTGCTCGCCGCGGTCGCGTACGACCCGCCCGACGTGTGCGTGACCGACATCCGGATGCCCCCGACGTTCACCGACGAGGGGTTGCGGGCCGCACACAAGATCCGGGCCCGGCACCCGGAGGTGGGGGTGCTGTTGCTGTCGCAGTACGTCGAGACCGACTTCGCGGTCGAGCTGGTGTCGGCCGGCGCCTCGCGGTTGGGCTACCTGCTCAAGGACCGGGTCGCCAACCTGCAGGAGTTCACCGACGCGGTGCGCCGGGTCGGCGAAGGAGGGTCCGTGATCGATCCCGATGTCGTGTCCCGCCTGGTCGGCCGGGCCCGGGACGCCAGCCCGCTGGACGACCTCACCGACCGCGAGCGCGAGGTGCTGTCGCTGATGGCTGAAGGACGGTCCAACGTGGCGATCTCGCAGGCGATGTCGTTGTCGATCAAGTCGATCGAGGGGCACGTGCGCAACATCTTCACCAAGCTCGGCCTGCTGGACACCCCCGACGACCACCGGCGGGTGCTCGCGGTGGTGACCTTCCTGCGGTCCTGATCCGCACGAGCTCGCACACTGACCGGGTGGAGCAACGGGGACGAGCGCGGCCTGCGGCGGTGCTGGTGGCGGTGCGGGTGGCGGTGCTGCTGGCGGTGGGCACTGGTCGCGGTGGTCGAGCTGGGCGGCGGTGGGCCTGACCACGACCTCCGACCTGGTGGCGGCAGGTGACGACATCGCCGACGACGTCTGGCTCGACTGGTACGGCCAGGGCAACGGGTATCCGCCACCGAAGGGCTACGAGGACGAGGGCGGGTAGGCGCTCAGCCCCGGGCTCAGTAGCGCTCGACCAGGTGCTGGCGCCCGGACGGGGGCTCGTAGGGCTCGGGCCACCAGTCGGTGACGCGGGTGATCGCACCGTCGTCGTCGAAGGCGAAGAAGACGATCGCCGTGCCGTCGTCCTCGCCTGACACCCGCCAGTCGAGCCGGGCGACGCCGCCGCGCTCGTCGGCGTAGGACTCCGCCAGGGACAGGTGCCAGTCGCCCGGGTAGTCGGTGTTGAACCGGATGAACCGGTCCCGCCCGCGGACGCGCTCCCTGGTCTGGGCGATCTCGTAGTCGACGTCGGGGTGCAGCAGGGCGGCGAACGCGGCCCAGTCGCGGGCCTCCACGGCCTCGACGTAGGCGGCGATCGTGCTCAGGTGCCTCGATGCGGTGCTCACGCCCGGACCGTACGCGCGGGCGCCGACAGGGTCGCCGGTCGGACGATTCGGGCTGTGCGCCAAGGTCCACTAGACTCCGCGGACGTTGCGGGGCGTGGCGTAGTGGCTAGCGCGCCTGCTTTGGGAGCAGGAGATCGCAGGTTCGAGTCCTGTCGCCCCGACCGCCGCCACCCCACCCGTACCGAGGAGCATCCCCGTCGTGAAGAGCGCCACCGAGACCCTGAGCCCGACCCGGGTCAAGCTGACCGTCGAGGTCCCGTTCGAGGAGCTCAAGCCGAGCCTCGATGCGGCCTACCAGGAGATCGGCAAGCAGATCCAGGTGCCCGGCTTCCGCAAGGGCAAGGTGCCTCCGATCGTGGTCGACCAGCGGGTCGGCCGCGGCGCGGTGCTCGACCAGGCCGTCAACGACGTGCTGCCGAAGGTCTACGTGCAGGCGCTGCAGGACAACGACCTGCAGCCGCTGAGCCAGCCCGAGGTGGACGTGACCAACTTCTCCGACGGCGAGGTGCTGGAGTTCACCGCCGAGGTCGACGTACGCCCCGAGATCACGCTGCCCGACTACACCGGGCTGTCGGCGAGCGTCGACGACCTCGAGGTGTCCGACGACGACGTCGACGAGCAGCTGCAGGGTCTGCGGGAGCGCTTCGGCACGCTCAACGACGTGGAGCGGCCGGCTGCCGACGGCGACTTCGTGGTCATCGACCTCGCCGCCAGCAACGACGGCGAGCCGGTCGAGGGCGGCCAGCTCGAGGCCCAGACGTACCAGATCGGCAAGAACACCATGATCGACGGACTCGACGAGACGCTCGTCGGGCTGTCCGCGGGCGAGACGGCCACCTTCCGCAGCGAGCTGATGGGCGGCGACCAGGCGGGCAAGGAGGCGGACATCGCCGTGACCGTCCAGGCGGTCAAGGAGCAGGAGCTTCCCGAGCTCGACGACGAGTTCGCCCAGACGGCCAGCGAGTTCGACACCGTCGACGAGCTGCGCGCCGACCTGCGTGAGCGACTGACCCGGGCGAAGCGGCTCGAGCAGGCGAGCGCCGCGCGGGACGCGGTGCTGGAGACGCTGCTGGCGAAGGTCGAGGTGCCGCTGCCCGACGCCGTCGTGGCCGAGGAGCTGCAGGGCCGCCGCCAGCAGATCACCCAGCAGCTGACCTACGCGGGCATGACGATGGAGGCCTACCTCGAGTCGGAGAGCCAGACCGCCGAGGAGTTCGAGGCCGACCTCGACCGCCGGGTGCGCGACGCCATCACGGCGCAGTTCGTGCTCGACGACATCGCGCAGGCCGAGCAGCTGGGCGTCAGCGAGGCCGAGCTGACCCAGCACATGGTGCGCCGCGCGCAGCAGTCCGGGCAGCAGCCGGAGGAGTACGTCAAGCACGCGATGGAGCACAACCACGTGCCCGAGCTGGTGAGCGAGGTCGTCCGCGGCAAGGCGCTGGCGCACGTGGTGGAGCACGCGACCGTGACCGATGCCTCCGGCAACACCGTCGAGCTGGCCCGGTTGCAGCCCGACGGCACGTACGCCGACGAGGCGGCAGCCGCCGAAGTGGGCACCGACCAGGCCACCGCACTGTCGCCGGTCGCGGATATGTACACCGAGGAGGCCGACGCCGAGGACGCCGAGGACGCCGAGGACGCCGAGAAGGCGTGACGTGGCGGTGCTCACGACCGGGTGACCGGGTGGGCGCTCAAGCCTCAGGATGGGGGCGATGACTCCCCGACCCGAGCCCCGGCTGACCGACTCGGCCGCGCTGGCCGTCGACTACGCCGACCGGCTCGTGCTCGGCACCACCCGCGACGTCCACCGGGCGGTCAGCGACCGCGCCTTCGGCGCGCTGCGCGGGCTCGGCCGGGTGCCACGCCAGGTGCACGACCGGGTCACCGACGCCGTCTACGGCACCCTGTCGCTCGCGGCGCGGGCCGGCAGCGCGGGGCTGCGTGGGCTGGCCGAGCGCGGCGTGGGGGCACCGACGGAGGCGACCCCGACCGGTCGCCAGGTGGTCTCGGCCGTCAACGGGCTGGTCGGCGCCGAGCTCGCGGCGGCGGGTGACCGCGCGGCGATCGAGATGTCACTGCGCCGCGACGGCCGCGACATACGCGTCGAGGACGCCCCCGACGACGGGTGTACCGGACGGCTGGTGCTGTTCGTGCACGGGCTCGGGGAGAACGACGAGTCGTGGCGGCTGCGCGCCGCCAGCGGCGGGGGCACGTACGCCGACCGGCTGCGCGACCGGACCGACTGGACCCCGCTCACGCTGCGGTACAACACCGGCCTGCACGTCTCGGACAACGGTGCGCACCTGCTGGACCTGATCGACCGGCTGGTGGACAGCTGGCCGGTGCCGGTGACCGATCTCGCGTTCGTCGGCCACTCGATGGGCGGACTGGTGGTGCGATCGGCCACCGCACAGGCGATGGGTGCGCAGCGGGAGTGGGTCGGGCGGGTGCGCCGGGTGGTGTGCCTGGGCACCCCGCACCTCGGAGCGTCGCTGGAGAAGGCCGTGCACGTGGGGGCCAGGGCGCTCGCGCTGGCACCGCAGGCGGCGCCGTTCGGCCGCATCCTCGACGTGCGCTCGCCCGGGATCGTCGACCTGCGGCACGGCTACATCAGCCGGGACGAGTGGCACGGTCACGACCTCACGGCCCGCTGGGGCCGCAGCCGGATCGCCGCCGCCCCACTGCCCGGCGCCCGCTACCACTTCATCGCCGCCACGGTGGGTCCCACCCGTTCACACCCCATGAGCCGGCTGCTCGGCGACTGGTTCGTGCGCTACCCGAGCGCGGTGGGCCGCGGGCTGCGGGGCGACCCGGTCGTCGACGTGGCCGAGACCGAGTACCTGCCGAGCACCGACCACTTCGCGCTGCTCAACCACCCCCGGATCGCCGGCTGGCTGGTCGACTGGTTCGGCGACCCACCCGCCCTCGCCACCGGCTGACCCCCCCAAACTCAACCCCGATGTCGTGCCATTACGGGGGCCATCACCCCCGTACGGGCACGACAGCCGTCCCACCCGTCACCGATGTCGTGCGATTGCGGGGCCTGTCACCCCCGTACGGGCACGACATCCGTCCCACTCACCAGCCGACCAGCAGCGGGGTGGGGGGCGGGTCGTCGCGGAGCAGGGAGGCCAGCCGGACCGGGAGGTCGAGCGGGGCGAAGGTGGTCTCGCCCGCGGTGAGCTCGTCCCGCTCCCACCAGCGCATCCCGCCGAGGCCCTCGGCCCGCAGCTGGGCGTCGGTGAACGTGCCGTGCGGCTCGAACGCCTCGCTGCGGACCAGGTAGAAGTCGTCGGTCTGGCCGTCCCAGCCGCGGGCGATCCCCTCGCCCACGACCGGGCGGTGCCACACGTGCGGCGGGTCGGCGTCGTCGGGCAGCACCAGCCCGACCTCCTCCACCAGCTCGCGGCGCAGCGCCTGCAGCGGGGTTTCGCCCGGGTCGACACCTCCGCCCGGCGCCGTCCACAGCTGCCGGTCGGGGAAGTCGAAGCGCACCAGCAGGACCCGGTCGGCGGGATCGACCACCAGGGCGCGGACGGCGGGGCGCAACCGGGGAGTGCTCACTGGCCGGAACGATGCGACATCTCGGGCCCCGGGGCAACCACCCGGCCGGATCGTCCGGACCGTGGGCGGCCTGCACACTGGTGGCGTGATCACGCTCGACCTCGCCCACCGGCTCCGCGACGCCGGCCTCACCTGGGAGCCCGAGCCCGGCGACAGGTTCGTCGTCCCCGACCGCGACATGGACGAGGACGTCTTCGTGGTGAGCGACATGACCGTCGAGGTCCACGACTTCCCGACCGGCAAGATCATCGGCTTCAACGGCACCGTCGAGTGGGCGCTGGACAGCATCGAGCAGCGCGAGGTGGTCTGGCTGCCGCGGGAGACCCAGCTGCGCGAGCGGCTCGGTGAGGCATTCGTCCGACTCGAGGCGGTGCCGCCCGGGGCGGTCGTCGAGGTACGCACTCCGGCAGGCGTTGCCCGGCACGCCGACTCCGATCCCGAGCGCGCGTACGCCCGGGCGCTGCTCGCGGTCCTGGGTGCCGGTGACTGATCGACGGCGACTGATCGACGGCGACTGATCGCCTACCACCGAGGCCGCCGAGTGCGCCGTCAGCGAACAGCGGCCCCAGGCCCCTGGGTCCGTACGTTCTCGCCGCTAGGGTCGAGGACGTGAACCCCTTCGACGCAGACGGCTCGCCCCGGGCGGCCGCGCAGGACGGCCAGCAGGGCCTCGACGACCACATCTACCAGCGGCTGCTCAAGGAGCGGATCGTGTTCCTCGGCTCCGAGGTGCGCGACGCCAACGCCAACGCGATCTGTGCCCAGATGCTGCTGCTCAACGCCGAAGACCCCAACGCCGACATCTTCTTGTACATCAACTCGCCGGGCGGCTCGGTCGACTCGGGCATGGCGATCTACGACACCATGCAGTTCATCTCCAACGACGTCGCCACCGTGGCGATGGGGCTGGCGGCCTCGATGGGCCAGTTCCTGCTCTGCGCCGGCGCGGCCGACAAGCGCTACGCGCTGCCGCACGCGCGGATCATGATGCACCAGCCGTCGGGCGGACTCGGGGGCACCGCGAGCGACATCAAGATCCAGGCCGAGCAGTCGCTGCACATCAAGCGGCAGATGTTCGGCCTGATCAGCACTCACACCGGCCAGACGGTGGACCAGATCGAGGCCGACGCCGACCGCGACCGCTGGTTCACCGCCGAGCAGGCGCTCGAGTACGGCTTCATCGACCACGTGGTCGCCAGTGCCGGCGAAGTCGCCGAGCACGGCCGGCCCGCGCACTGAGAGGCGCTCGCCCATGAACTACTACATCCCGCAGTGGGAAGAGCGCACCTCCTACGGCTTCCGACGGATCGACCCGTACGCGAAGCTGTTCGAGGACCGCATCATCTTCCTCGGCACGCCCATCTCCGACGACGTCGCCAACGCGGTCATGGCACAGCTGCTGTGCCTGTCGTCGATGGACACCGACCGTGACATCAGCATCTACATCAACTCCCCGGGTGGCTCGTTCACCGCGCTCACCGCGATCTACGACACCATCCGCTACATCAAGCCCGAGGTGCAGACGGTCTGCCTCGGGCAGGCCGCGTCGGCGGCGGCGGTGCTGCTGGCCGCCGGGACCAAGGGCAAGCGGCTGGCGCTGCCGAACAGCCGGATCCTCATCCACCAGCCCTACACCGAGGGCTCGTACGGCCAGGCCTCCGACATCGAGATCCAGGCCAACGAGATCCTGCGGATGCGGACCCTGCTGGAGCAGATGATCGCCGACCAGACCGGCAAGCCGATCGAAGAGGTCAGCCGCGACATCGAGCGCGACAAGATCCTCACCGCCCAGCAGGCCATGGAGTACGGCCTGATCGACAACGTGCTGGAGTCCGCCCCGGCGCTCACCTGAGTGCGGCCGGGAAGGCCCGAGCCCGACCCCGGGCTCGGCCGCGTGTTCGCCCCCGGCGTACAACGCCACGCCGTGCTTCGCCCCGCGGCTGGGGGTGGGACGGGGTACGGTCGTGACCTGGCGGTGCCCGACGGTGCCGACCGAGGAAGGAGCCCTGCGTGGCACGCATCGGTGACGGTGGCGACCTGCTGAAGTGCTCCTTCTGCGGCAAGAGCCAGAAGCAGGTCAAGAAGCTCATTGCAGGCCCTGGGGTCTACATCTGTGACGAGTGCATCGACCTCTGCAACGAGATCATCGAAGAAGAGCTGTCTGACGGCACCGAGGTCAGCCTCGAGCAGCTGCCCAAGCCGGCGGAGATCTTCGAGTTCCTCAACGCCTACGTCATCGGCCAGGACAACGCCAAGAAGGCGCTGGCGGTTGCGGTCTACAACCACTACAAGCGGGTGCAGGCCGGGGTCGCCGGCGGCAAGCACAGCAAGGACGAGTCGGTCGAGCTGGCCAAGTCCAACATCTTGGTGATCGGGCCGACCGGCTGCGGCAAGACCTACCTCGCGCAGACCCTCGCCCGGATGCTCAACGTGCCGTTCGCGATCGCCGACGCCACCGCGCTCACCGAGGCGGGCTACGTCGGTGAGGACGTCGAGAACATCCTGCTCAAGCTGATCCAGGCCGCCGACTACGACGTCAAGAAGGCCGAGACCGGCATCATCTACATCGACGAGGTCGACAAGATCGCTCGCAAGAGCGAGAACCCGTCGATCACCCGCGACGTCTCCGGCGAGGGCGTGCAGCAGGCGCTGCTCAAGATCCTCGAGGGCACGACCGCCAGCGTGCCGCCTCAGGGTGGGCGCAAGCACCCGCACCAGGAGTTCATCCAGATCGACACCACCAACATCTTGTTCGTGGTCGGGGGCGCGTTCGCGGGGCTCGAGCAGATCATCGAGCAGCGCAGCGGCAAGCGCAGCCTCGGCTTCAACGCCGAGCTCACCGTCGAGAAGGACACGTCCGGCGACGCGGCGTTCGCCCAGGTGATGCCCGAGGACCTGCTGAAGTTCGGCCTGATCCCCGAGTTCATCGGCCGGCTGCCGGTGATCGCCTCGGTCGAGAACCTCGACGAGGAGGCGCTGGTGCGCATCCTCTCCGAGCCGCGCAACGCGCTGGTCAAGCAGTACCGCAAGCTGTTCGAGCTGGACAACGTCGAGCTCGAGTTCACCGACGAGGCGATCTCCGCGATGGCCCACCAGGCCATGCTGCGCGGCACCGGCGCCCGTGGGCTGCGCGCCATCATCGAGGAGGTCCTCCTCAACGTGATGTACGAGGTGCCGAGCCGCGACGACGTCGCCAAGGTGGTCGTGACCGACAAGGTCGTCCTCAACAACGTCAACCCCACCCTCGTTCCTCGCGAACCCCCGAAGCGCGAGCGCCGCGAGAAGGCCTCCTGAGGCCTACCGCCGAGGAGCGGTCCCGGCGGCTGCCGGGCGACGACCTGGTCGCAGGCCGATGCGTGGTCATGGACCGCGCCACCACGCTGCCCGCGCCTCCCGCTGGCATCTGGCCGTGGCTGGTCCAGCTCGGCAAGGGCCGGGGCGGCTGGTACTTCCCGTCCACCCTCGAGCGGCTGCTCCCGCGTGGCGGCCGCGGGTTGCGCCACCTCGACCCCCGGCTCGGCACCGTCGAGGTCGGTGACCGGGTGCCCGACTGGGGGCCGGGTGAGCCCGAGTTCCGTGCCGAGCTGGTCGAGCCGGATCGGGCACTGGTCTGGCTGTCGCTGCGCGACCGCGGCGACCGGTGGCGCTGGCCGACGGACGAGACGCCCCGACCCGGCGTGCTCGCGTTGTCCTGGGCGCTGGTGCTGGATCCGGTCGACGGCGGCACCCGGCTGCAGCTGCGGCTGCGGATGCGTCGGGGGCGGTTGGCCCCGCTGGTGGCCGTGTTCGGCGGGCTCGTCGACGCCGTGACCGTCGGGCTGCTGTTCGCCGGGCTCCGCGAGCGGGTGCGCGCGATGCCCGCTTCGAATTGACCTGTCCGCTTCGTCCGTCCAGGGTTGTGCGCAGCCGAACGAGGGGCCACGCGAGTGTGGAGACATGCGGGAGCCGCGCTGAGCTGCGCGTTGCTGATCGGCGGCCTGTCCGCCGCACCTGCTCCCGCGGCCGGCCCGTCCGCCGCCGATGAGGCCCGTCCCACCGACACCAGCGCTGCCGCTGCACCCACGGCCCGGGTCTGGCTGACCACCCCCGACCGGGCCGAGCTGCTCGACGACCAGGGGGCGGTCCCGTTCGAGCGCGGCGGCTCCGACGCCGTCACGGTGACCGTCGACCCGTCGCGGACGTACCAGCGCATGGTGGGCTTCGGGGCCTCGATCACCGACTCGTCGGCCCGGCTGCTCCGCGGGCTCGACCGCGCGACCCGCGTGGCCACCATGCGCGACCTTTTCGACCCCGCGCAGGGCAACGGACTGTCGCTGCTGCGCCAGCCGATCGGTGCGTCCGACTTCGTGAAGGGGCCGCACTACACCTACGACGACGTGCCGGCGGGGCGCACGGACTGGGACCTGTCGGAGTTCAGCATCGCCCACGACCGGGCCGCCATCCTGCCGCTGCTGCGTCGCGCCCTCGCGCTGAATCCCGACCTCACGATCGTGGCCAGCCCGTGGAGCCCGCCCGCGTGGCTCAAGACCAACGACTCGCTGGTGGGGGGCCGGCTGATCGACCGGCCGCGGGTCTACGCGACGTACGCCCGCTACCTGGTGCGCTTCGTCCGGGCGTACGCCCGCGAGGGGGTGCCCGTCGATGCGCTGACGCTGCAGAACGAGCCGCAGAACCGCACCCCAGACGGCTACCCCGGCATGGCGATGCCGGTGGCCGATCAGGTGCGGCTGGCCAGGTTTGTCGGCCCGGCGCTGCAGCGGGCCGGGTTGGACACCGAGATCCTCGCCTACGACCACAACTGGACGGTCCATCCCGGCGACGTCGACGAGACCCCGCCGGGGGAGGACCCGGAGCTGGAGTACCCCAGCGAGGTGCTGGACAGCATCGCCTCGCGTTGGGTCGACGGGGTGGCCTACCACTGCTACAGCGGTGACCCGGCACGCCAGTCGCGGCTGCACCACCGGTTCGCGGACGTGCCGATCTGGTTCACCGAGTGCTCCGGCTCGCACGGCGCCGAGGACCCGCCGGCCCAGGTGTTCAACGACACGCTGCGCTGGCACACCCGCAACCTGGTGCTCGGCGTGACCCGCAACTGGGGCAGCACCGTCGTCAACTGGAACCTCGCGCTCGACCCCGACGGCGGACCGCACCACGGCGGCTGCGGCACCTGCAGCGGCGTCGTCACGGTCACCGACGCCGGCCAGGTCCGGCGCAACGCCGAGTACTTCACCCTCGGCCACCTGGCCCGGTTCGTGCCCCCGGGCTCGATGCGGATCGCGAGCACGTCCTTCGGCACCACCGGCTGGAACGGCGAGGTCATGGACACCGCGTTCCGCACCCCCGACGGGTCGGTCGCGCTGGTGCTGCACAACGAGAACGACGAGCCGCGCGAGATCGCGGTGGCTCAGGGCCGCTGGTCGTTCGACTACACGCTGCCCGGCGGCGCGCTGGCCACGATCACCTGGCCGGCCTCGGCCGTCGAGCGCATGGATGACGGGCGCCAGCTGCTGCGGGCGCGGGCGGTGCAGGGCCCGCGCGCCGCGACCGACGACGACGCCACGACCTGGTGGACGACCGACGGTCCGCAGCGGGTCGGCGACGCTCTGACCCTCGACCTCGGGCGGCGCCGCCAGGCCGACCGGCTGGTGCTCGACACCGGGGTCGACACCGGCGCGTACCCGGGGCACTGGCGGCTGCTGGTGAGCGACGACGGCGAGCAGTGGACGGACCTCGTCGCGCAGGGACGGGGCAGCGGCCAGCTCACCACCATCCGGCTGCCCGACGGCCCGCTGCGGCACCTGCGGGTGGAGCTCACCGGGCCGCGATCGGTGCCGTGGACGGTCGCCGACGTACGGATCTACCACTGATCAGCACCCGCGCCAGCGGGTTTCGCAAGCCGACTTGCGAAACCCGCACTCGCCCCCCGTTATAAGCCGGGGCGAGTGCGGACGAGACGGGGCGAGTGGCGGTACGCGACGCGCTCAGCCGGTCGAGGACACCTCGCGGAAGCCGATGCCGTGGTCCTCGATCCGTTCACGCAGCCGGTCGCCCATGGCCTGCACGGTGGTGATCTGACCGGCCAGGTCGGGCAGCTCGTCGAGCGCCAGGCACAGCGCAGACTGGCCGAGCATCGTCGCGGTCTCGTCGTAGCCGGGGTCGCCGCCGCGTACCTCGGTGACCACCCGCCGGCCGCCGCCCGTCCCCACGAAGCGGACCCGGAACCACGACCGCGCCCGTTGCTCCGGCGACGGCCCCGCACCCTGCGCCTTCGCCCGCAGCAGCAGGTCGCGACCGGGCGGCAGCTGGGCCAGCGCGACCATGCCGCTGAGCCCGACGGCGGTGCCGACCGCCGACGGCAGCCGGCTCATCAGCGCGTAGTGGCCGTAGCCGAAGTCGGGGCCGTACCGGTCGAGGGCGCGAGCCGAGCGGCGCACCACTCGCGGGTCGATCGTCGGCAGCGGCAGCGCCCACCCGCGGCCGTCGGGACCCCGGTGCGGGCGCCCCGGCAGCGCATGCACCCGACGGCCGGCGGGCCGGGGCTCGTGCCGGCGGCGCTCGGCCGCTGCGGCCGACGTATGGCGCATCCGCGAGAACGCGCGCACCGCCGAGTGGTACGTGCCGCCGGAGATGCCGGCGCCCGCGGTGACGTAGCCGGCGACGGTCAACGGCTCGCCGGCCGGCAGCCGGTTGACCGTGAACCAGGCGCCCAGATCGTGCGGCACCGAGTCGAAGCCGCAGGCGTGCACCAGCCGGGCGCCGGTGGCGACCGCCCGCTCGTGGTGGGCGAGCCACATCCGGTCGACGAACTCCGACTCGCCCGTCAGGTCGGCGTAGTCGGTCCCGGTGTCGGCGCAGGCGGCCACCACCGGCTCGCCGCGACCCACGAACGGCCCGACCGTGGTGGCGAGCACCGTGGTCCGTTCGGCGAGCGCGCGCAGCGACCGGTCGTCGTCGACGTCGACCACCACTGCCTGAACGTGCGCGCCCGCAGGCCCGAGGCGGGCCAGCCGGTCGCGTACCGCGTCCAGCCGGGCCGGGTCACGTCCCGCCACGGCCCAGCGCAAGCCGGCCGGCGCGTGCCGAGCCAGGTGCTCGGCGGTCAGCCCGCCGGTGAAGCCTGTGGCGCCGAGCAGCGCGACGTCGAGGTCGGTGTCGGTCGCGGGGGCCATGCCCGGATCGTCTCGCGACCCCGCAACCTAGGATCGACCGGGTGACGGTGACCATCGGCTACAAGGCATCGGCGGAGCAGTTCGGTCCCCGTGACCTGGTGGAGTTCGCCGTACGCGCCGAGGAGTGCGGCCTGGACAGCGTCTGGGTCAGCGATCACTTCCAGCCCTGGCGGCACGAGGGAGGGCATGCCCCGTTCTCGCTGTCTTGGATGACCGCCGTCGGCGAGCGCACGAACCGGGTACGCATCGGCACCAGCGTGCTGACGCCGACCTTCCGGCACCACCCGGCGGTCGTTGCGCAGGCCTTCGCCACCATGGGGTGCCTCTACCCGGGCCGGGTGGTGCTCGGCATCGGGACCGGCGAGGCGCTCAACGAGGTGTCGGTCACCGGCATCGAGTGGCCGGAGTTCAAGGTGCGCTTCGCCCGGATGCGCGAAGCGGTGCGGCTCATCCGCGAGCTCTGGGCCGGTGAGCGGGTGACATTCGAGGGCGAGTGGTACCGCACCGAGAACGCGACCCTCTACGACCGGCCCGATGAACCGGTGCCGGTCTACGTGGCCGCCGGCGGCCCGGTGGTGGCCAAGTACGCCGGGCGGGCCGGCGACGGCTTCATCTGCACCAGCGGCAAGGGCATGGACCTCTACACCGACAAGCTGCTACCCGCCGTCGCCGAGGGGCGCGAGGCAGCGGGTAAGGACTCCGCCGGCATCGACCGAACGATCGAGATCAAGCTCTCCTACGACCACGACCGCGAGCGGGCGCTCGAGAACACCAGGTTCTGGGCGGCGTTGTCGCTCACCGCCGAGCAGAAGTCCGGGCTGCACGACCCGACCGAGATGCAACGCGCCGGCGAGGAGCTGCCGATCGAGCAGGTGGCTACCCGCTGGATCGTTTCCTCGGATCCCGACGAGGTGCTCGAGCAGGTCCGCCCGTACGTCGACGCGGGGTTCAACCACCTGGTGTTCCACGCCCCCGGCGACGACCAGCCGCGGTTCCTCGACGTCTTCGGCGCCGACCTGCTGCCCCGCCTGCGCGACCTCTGACCCACACCCTCACGCTCATCCGACCGTTGTGCCGCGGCGCAACGGTCGGATGAGCGGGGGTGGGGGTCAGGCCGGCGGTGCCAGGACGGCCTCGGTGCGCAGGGCGGAGTCGTCGGCTGTCGGCTCGAGGGTGACCTCGCCGGTGACCGAGCCGGCGGCGCGGACGTCGTCCAGCGCGGTGCCCAGCAGATCGAGGTCGTCCGGTGGGCCGTGCACGGTGAGCGCCGACACCTCGGTGCGCATCTTCACCTTGGCCGTCGACTTCGCCCCGCGGACTCCGGCCAACGCCTGGCCCGCGACGTCGAGCAACCGCGGATCGGTCGCCGACGCCCCGAGCTCGCCCGGCTCCGGCCACGATGCCCGGTGCACCGAACCGTCCTGCCACCAGGACCAGACCTCCGCGGTGACGAACGGCAGGAACGGCGCCAGCAGCCGCAGCTGCACGTGCAGTGCCGTCGCCAGCGCGGCCCGGGCCGACGCGGCGCCGGCGTCGCCGCGGGTGCCGTACGCCCGCTCCTTGACCAGCTCGAGGTAGTCGTCGCAGAACGTCCAGAAGAAGCGCTCCGTCACCTCCAGTGCGGCGGTGTAGTCGTAGGCCTCGAACGCCACGGTGGCCCGTTCGACCACGTCGGCCAGCTGGCCGAGCATGGCCTGGTCGAGCTCCTGGGTCACCTGCGCGACGTCGGTCGAGGTCGCCCCCAGCCCGAGCACGAACTTGCTGGCGTTGAGCACCTTCATCGCCAGCCGCCGGCCGACCTTCATCTGGCTCTCGTCGAACGGGCTGTCCAGCCCCGGCCGGGCCATCGCCGCCCGCCAGCGCACCGCGTCGGACCCGTACCGGTCGAGGACCTCCGTCGGCACGACGGCGTTGCCCTTCGACTTGCCCATCTTCTTGCGGTCGGGGTCGACGACGAAGCCCGAGATCATCGAGTGCGCCCAGGGGATGGTGGCGTTCTCGAGGTGCGCGCGCACCACCCGGCTGAACAGCCAGGTGCGGATGATCTCGTGGGCGTGGGTGTTGAGGTCCATCGGGAACGTGCGGGCGAACAGGTCGGGGTCGGACTCCCAGCCGCAGGCGATGTGCGGCGACAGCGACGAGGTTGCCCAGGTGTCCATCACGTCGGGGTCGGCGGTGAACCCACCCGGCTGGTCGCGCTGCGCCTCGGTGTAGCCCTCGGGCACCGACGACGTGGGGTCGACCGGCAGGTCGTCCTCGTGCGGGAGCAGCACGTGGTCGACCCGCTCGCCGTCGGCGTCCAGCGGGTACCAGACCGGGAACGCGACGCCGAAGAACCGCTGCCGGCTGATCAGCCAGTCGCCGTTGAGCCCGCCGACCCAGTTCTCGTAGCGGTGCCGCATGAAGTCGGGCGTCCACGCGATCTCGCGGCCGCGTTCCTGCAGTCGCTCGCGCAGCACGTCGTCGCGGCCGCCATTGGTGATGTACCACTGGCGGGTCGAGACGATCTCCAGCGGTCGGCTGCCGCGCTCGTAGAACTTCACCGAGTGCGTGACCGGCCGCGGGTCGCCCTCCAGCATGCCGTGCTCGCGGAGCATCGCGACCATCTCCAGCTGGCCCGAGTGCACGGTCTTGCCGGCGAGCCGCTGGTACGCGAGGTCGGCCTCCGGCGACGTGAACCAGTGGGGAGTCTCCTGCTGGAACCGGCCCTGCCGGTTGATCACGGTGCGGGTCGGCAGGTCGAGCTCACGCCACCAGGTGACGTCGGTGGTGTCGCCGAAGGTGCAGATCATGGCGATGCCCGAACCCTTGTCCGGCTCGGCGAGGGAGTGCGCGAGCACCGGCACCTCGACCCCGAACACCGGCGTGCTGACAGTGCTGCCGAACAGCGGCTGGTAGCGCTCGTCGTCCGGGTGGGCCACCAGGGCGACGCACGACGCGACCAGCTCAGGGCGGGTGGTCTCGACCCGCACCGGATCGGCGCCGTCGCGGCCGAACGCCAACCGGTGGAACGCGCCGGGAACCTCGCGGTCCTCGAGCTCGGCCTGCGCGATCGCGGTCTGGTCGGTGACGTCCCACAGCGTGGGAGCCTCGGACTGGTAGGCCTCCCCGCGGGCCAGGTTGCGCAGGAAGGCCCGCTGGCTAACGGCGAGCGCCACGTCGCCGATGGTCGTGTACAGCTGCGACCAGTCGACCGAGAGCCCGACCTGGCGCCACAGCGACTCGAAGACCTGCACGTCGTTGTCGATCAGCCGCTCGCACAGCTCGATGAAGTTGCGCCGGCTGATCGGCTGCTGGCGCTTGGGGTCGGGCTTGTCGGGCGGTGAGTAGTCGGATTCGTACGGCAGCGACGGGTCGCAGCGCACGCCGAAGTAGTTCTGCACCCGGCGCTCGGTGGGCAGCCCGTTGTTGTCCCACCCCATCGGGTAGAAAACGCTCTTGCCCCGCATCCGCTGGAAGCGGGCGACGAGGTCGGTGTGGGTGTAGCTGAACAAGTGGCCCACGTGCAGGCTGCCGGACACGGTGGGCGGCGGGGTGTCGATGCTGTAGACCTCGGCCCGCGGCCGGGTCCGGTCGAACGCGTAGGTGTGCTCGTCGGCCCAGATCCGGGCCCACTTCGACTCCAGGCCCTCCAGGGCCGGCTGCTGCGGGATGTGCGCCGCGGGACGGGCGTGCGGGTCGGCGGACAGGTCACTGCTCACGGGATCACCTTCGTGGGGTGGGTGCCGCAGCGTCCAGGGGTGGCGGACGGCGACGGACGGCAGGCAGGCGGAGGCAGGCGCTCAGAGGCGCCCGGGTACTCGCGTGCTCAGTCGTCGTGCCTGCATGCCGCCGAGTCTAGGGCCTCGCGCCGTCGTCGGTGCCCGAGGCGACGGGATCGAGGGTCAGCGAGCCCTGGGATAGTGGGGCGGTGACCACACCGTCGTACGCCGAGGTCGAGCGCGCCCTGCTGCAGCGCTGGCCCGAGACCCGGCTCGACCCCACGCTCGACCGCATCAAGGGGCTGACCGACCTGCTCGGCGACCCCCAGCACGGCTACGCGGTGCTGCACCTGTCCGGCACCAACGGCAAGACGTCGACCAGCCGCATGGTCGACGTCCTACTTCGTGGCAGCGGGCTGCGCACCGGGCGCTATACCAGCCCGCACCTGCAGTCGATGACCGAGCGGATCTGCCTCGACGGCGAGCCCCTCGACCCGGAGGCGTTCGTCCGCGCGTGGGTCGACGTCGCTCCGTACGTCGAGGTGATCGACCGGTCGGCCTCGCACCCGATGTCGTTCTTCGAGGTGCTGACCGGCATGGCGTACGCGGCGTTCGCCGACGCCCCGGTCGATGCGGCGGTGGTCGAGGTCGGCATGGGCGGCGTCTGGGACGCCACCAACGTGGCCGATGGCCAGGTGGCCGTGGTGACGCCGGTCGCGCTCGACCACGCGGCGTACCTCGGCGACGACCTCGCCAGCATCGCCGCGGAGAAGGCCGGGATCATCAAGGCCGGGTCGATGGCGGTCCTGGCCCAGCAGGAGGTCGAGGCGGCCGAGGTGCTGCTGCGCCGGGCGGCCGAGGTTGGCGCGACGGTGGCGCGCGAGGGTCTGGAGTTCGGCGTGACCGCGCGGGCGCCCGGCGTCGGAGGGCAGGTGCTCACGCTGCGCGGGCTGAACCGCGAGTACGACGAGGTGTTCGTCCCGCTGCACGGCGCGCACCAGGCGCACAACGTCGCCTGCGCGGTGGCGGCGGTGGAGGCGTTCCTCGGCGGCAACGACCTCGACCTCGAGATGGTGCGCGAGTCGCTGGCGACGGTGACGTCGCCCGGCCGGCTCGAGGTCGTGCGTCGCAGCCCGACCATCGTGCTCGACGGCGCGCACAACCCGCACGGCGCCGAGGCGACCGCCGAGGCGATGCAGGAGGCGTTCGCGTTCAGCCCGCTGGTGGGCGTGGTCGGGGTGATGGCGGACAAGGACGTGGAGGGTCTGCTCGCGGCGTTCGAGCCGATCTTCGCCGACGTCGTGTGCACGCAGGCCTCCACGTCCCGCGCGCTGCGTGCCGACCGGCTCGGTGAGGTGGCCGAGGGGATCTACGGCCCCGACCGGGTGCACGTCGAGCCGCGGCTCGACGACGCGATCGACCGCGCGGCCACGCTGGCCGAGGAGGGCGGGTCGTACGGCGAGGCGTTCGGCACCAGCGGCGTACTCGTCACCGGATCGGTGATCACCGTCGGCGAGGCGCGCACCATGCTCGGCGTCACGGGCTGAGGGCCGCGGTCGTGCGGACGATGTGCGCCTCGGTGCTGGCGTTCGAGGCGATCGTGATCGCGCTGTCGGCCCCGGTGATGATCACGGTGTCGGGGGTCGACCGCGGTCCCGCGCTGGCCGCCGGTCTCGGACTGGCCGCCTTCGCCCTGCTGACCGCCGGTCTGCTGCGGTACCCGTGGGCGTACGCGCTGGGCTGGCTGGTGCAGGTCGGGGCGTTGGCCCTCGGCCGGCTGACCGGCGCGATGTTCGTCGTGGGTGTCCTCTTCGGCGCCCTCTGGGTCCTCGCGCTCGTGCTCGGCCGCCGGGTCGAGGCCCTCCGCGCCGAGCGCGAGCCCACCTGACCGTGGGATCGCCGAGTGGCGCACGGTGGTCGTCCGGTCCGGTCATTCGGCAACCATGCTGCGCCACTCGCGGGGTGTGGGGACCGGGGCGCCGGTGCCGTAGCCGCGTGGGTTCGCCGGGTGGCGCAAGAGTTCCCGCTCGGCGGTCCCGGACGCGCACTCTTGCGCCATTCGCGGGGTGTCGGGACTGGGGCGCCGGCGTCTCAGTCGGCCGCGAGACGTGAGGGGGGCTAGCGTCCGCGGGGTGTCCGGTCCGCGCGTGCTGCTGGCGACCTGCGCCGAGGTGCCGGACGGCGACGACGACGAGCGACTCGGGGTGCAGGCGCTGCGCGCAGCCGGGGTCGACGTCGCCTTCGGGGTGTGGGACGACCCAACGGTCGATTGGGCGGCCGCCGACCTCGTGGTGGTGCGGTCGGCCTGGGACTACGCCCGCCGGCACGACGACTTCCTCGCCTGGGCGGGGCAGGTGCCGCGGCTGGCCAACAATGCCGACCTGCTGGCCTGGAACGTCGACAAGCGCTACCTCGCCGAGCTGGCCGGCTCCGGGGTCCCGATCGTGCCCACCACCTGGTACGAGCCCGGCGACCCCCCGGACCCCCCCGGCGGCCCGGTGGTGGTGAAGCCGTCGATCAGCGCCGGTTCGCGGGACACCCGCCGGCACGACGACCCCGCTGCGGCGCTCGCCCACGCCCGCGCGCTGCTCGACGACGGCCGCACGGTGATGGTGCAGCCCTACGTCGCGGGCGTCGACAGCGCTGGCGAGACCGGGCTGGTCTTCGTCGCCGGCCGCTTCAGCCACGGGTTCCGCAAGGGCCCGCTGCTCACCCCCGGCGAGCACGCCACAGACCGGCTGTTCGCCGAGGAGGAGATCACGCCGCGCGAGCCGTCGGCCGCCGAACGCGCCGTCGGAGAGCAGGTGCTGGACGCCCTCGAGTCGCTCGGGCGCGTGCGCCGCGACGACCTGCTCTACGCCCGGGTCGACCTGGTGCCGGGTGAGGGCGAGCCGTTGCTGCTCGAGCTCGAGCTGGCCGAGCCGTCACTGTTTTTCGCCGCCGGTGCCGGTGCGGCGCAGCGGTGGGCCGCGGCGGTCCGTACCGCCGCCGATGCGGCGGCCGCGCGCCGGTAGGGTCCGGCGCCATGGCTGCACCACAGCGCACGCTCGTCCTGCTCAAGCCCGACACGGTCC
The DNA here is from genome assembly GCA_963785115.1 of uncultured Actinomycetota bacterium. Classification (GTDB taxonomy): domain Bacteria; phylum Actinomycetota; class Actinomycetes; order Propionibacteriales; family Nocardioidaceae; genus JACCWP01. Next base: position 13,512 of record CAWATY010000001.1, on the reverse strand, counting down.
GCCGCGGGCTGATGGGCGAGGTGCTCGGCCGGTACGAAGCCAAGGGACTCACGGTCGTGGCGATGGACCTGCGACACATCGACGAAGCGCAGGCCGACCGGCACTACGCCGAGCACGTCGACCGCGACTTCTACCCGCCGCTGCGCGACTTCGTGACCTCGGGCCCACTGCTGGCCATGGTGCTCGAGGGAGACGAGGCCGTGGAGGTCGTACGCCTCCTCAACGGGGCGACCGACGGGCGCAAGGCACTGCCCGGCACCATCCGCGGCGACCTGTCGGTCTCCAACCGGGAGAACCTCGTGCACGGCTCGGACTCCCCGGAGTCCGCCGAGCGCGAGATCGCCTTGTGGTTCCCCGACCTCGGCTGACCTCCTCCGGTCAGGACGTGGCCGTCGCCGGGTCGGTCTGCACCTCGACCCGGTCCCGGACGGGCGGCACGAACGAGACCGAGACGACGGCGATCCCTGCCACCGCCGCGAAGGCGTAGAAGCCCCACGGGTAGTCGAGGCCGGCCGACACCAGCGCGCCGCCCATCGCCGGGCCGACGATCGCGCCGACCCGGCCGATGCCGGAGGCGAAGCCGAGCGACGTCGCCCGGACCTCCGGGCGGTACAGCTGGCTGACGTAGGCGTAGACCATCACCTGCGCGCTGAACACGAACACTCCGGCCAGCAGGACCAGCCCGTACAGCAGCACCTGCGGCACCTTGACGCTGAGCAGCGCCAGGAACACCGCGGCCAGCGTGAACCAGAGCAGGGTCACCGGCTTGCTGCCCCTCCGGTCGGAGATCGGGCCGGCGAGCAGCAGTCCCAGCACCGCCCCGATGTTGAAGGTCAGCAGCAGCGACAGTGCGGCACCGAGCTCGTAGCCGGCGCTCTGCATGATCTTCGGGAGCCAGGTGTTCGTGCCGTACACGAGCAGCAGGCCCATGAACGACGTGACCCAGAAGGCGATGCTGGCCCGGCGGTAACGCGGTCCGAGCAGCGACTTGACCAGCACGCTGACCGGCTCGCTGCGAGTGGGCTTGCCGTCGTCGGTGGGCAGGGCGACCCCGTAACGCGCGGCGAGCTCCTCGGCCTCGGCCCGCCGGCCGTTCAGCCGCAGCCAGGCGGGCGACTCCGGGAGCTTTGCCCAGTAGACCGGCACCGCGACCAGGCCCAGCACCGCGCCGACCGCGAACAGCCACCGCCAGCCCAGGTCGGGCACGATCGGGATCGCCAGCAGCGCGGTCAGCACCGCGCCGACGTGGTAGCCCGTCATCATCCGGGTGACCGATCGGCTGCTGCTGCCCGCCGGTGCGTACTCCGAGGCCATCGCGAGCGCAGTGGGCAGACAGCCACCCAGCCCGAGCCCGGCGAGGAAGCGCAACCCCGCGAACGTCCAGATGTCCGGGGCGACCGCGCAGCCGAGGGTGAGCAGCGAGAACGACGCGACGCAGCCGATCAGGGTGAGGCGCCGGCCGTAGCGGTCACTCGCGGCGCCGACGGCGAGCGCGCCGAACGCCACCCCGATCAGTCCCACCGTGGTGAGCCAGGTGGCCTTTCCGGGGGTCATGTCCCACTGGTGCTCCTCCAGCCAGGTCGGGATCACCGCCCCGATGACGACCAGGTCGAACCCCTCCAGGGCGACGGCGAGCCAGGCCAGCAGCACCGGTCCTCGCAGCAGGGACGGTGTGGTCGCGGTGCTCATGGGGTCCTCCTCGTCGAGGGACGGTGCGCGGGGTCTGGGCGATCGGGGGACGGGTACGGGTCAGGTGGCGTCAAGGGGGAGGCGTCAGGGGGAGAAGGCGGTGTCCGGGACGACCCGGACCGACAACAGCAGGGGTCCGTCGCGGTGGTGCCAGTCGGTGGCGAGGTCGTCGAGCGCGGCGAGCAGCCCGACGTGGTCGGCGACCTCGCGGGCGGGACAGCCCAGGGCTGTCGACAGGCCCACCACGTCGACGTCCTCGAACCCCGGCCACACCGGCTTGGCCCCCGCCTGCTCGGCGAGCCGGTCCATGACCGCGTAGCGACCGTTGCCCAGCACGATGAAGACCACGCCGGCGCGGTACCGGGCGGCGGTCCACAGCGCCTGGACCGCGTACAGCGAGGAGCCGTCGCCGACGACGGCGACGACGGGGCGGGTGGGGTCGGCCATCGCCATCCCGGTGGCCGCCGGCAGGGCGAAGCCGAGGCCGCCCATCGCCGCCGAGACGAAGCCGCCGGAGCGACGGGTCGGAACAAGCGCGTGCAGGTCGGGGCGGCTGGAGGGCGTCTCCTCGACGACCACGACATCGGGCGGCAGCCGGTCGCCGAGGGCGGCGAGCACGTGCCGTGCACGCAGTGGCTCCCCGGCCGCCGGTGCCTCGACCACCGGGCGGACGTACGCGGCGGGGGCGTGGCTGCGGCGGCGACGCCGGGTCCGCATGGCGACGCGCCGCAGGGCGCTCGGCAGCGGCGTCACGACGGCGAGGTCGGCGCGGCTGCGTTCGGCCTCGGCGGGATCGTCGGTGAGGACGACGGCGCGGGTCCCGTCGGGGAGGAGTGGTCCCGGCTCGTAGCCGTACTGCCGCAGCACCGGTGCGCCGACGGCCACCACCAGGTCGTGCCCGGCCAGCACGTCCCGCAGCCGGCTCCGGCCGGCCGGCAGGTGGCCGGCGAACCGCGGGTGCGACTGGTCGAAGCCCGCCCGCGCGCCGAACGGCTCCTGCCACACCGGCGCGTCCCACCGGTCGGCGGCCGTCTCCAGCGCCTCCCAGGTCTCCGCGTCGTCGGCACCGGCCCCGACCACCAGTACGGGCCGCGCGGCTGACTCGACGAGCGCGGCCACCTCGGCCAGCGCACCGTCGCTCGCCTCGGCGGCGGTGAGCACCCGATCGGCTGCGACCAGGGGCAGGTCGTCGGCGGGTTGGGACCAGTCGTCCATCGGCACCAGGACCAGAGCCGGTCCGCGGCCCTGGCGGGCGCGGTGCCAGGCACGGGCGACCGCGGAGGGGACGTCGCCGGCGCGTACGGGCTGGTCGACCGAGACCGGGTAGTCGCCCGCGAGACCGGCCAGCCGGCCGGCGAGGAACGGCTCGGCGGACAGGTGTCGGCGGTCCTGCTGGCCCACCAGGACGACGAGTGGGGCCCGGTTGACCCTGGCCGTGGCCAGCGCGCCGACGGCGTTGCCGAGGCCGGCGGTGGTGTGCAGCACGACCAGCTGCGGCGCGCCGGTGGCGAGTGCGGCCCCGGTCGCGAGGCCGACGACGGTGCCCTCGTGCAGCCCGAGGACGAACTCGATGTCGTCGGGCAGGTCGGCGAGCAGCGGCACCTCGGTGGACCCCGGGTTGGCGTACATCCGGGTCATGGCGGTGTCACGCCACACCTGGACGACGGCGTCGCGGACCGTGCGCGGGGCGTGCGGCACTGCGGCTACCTCCTGGCGCGTTCGCAGAACGAACGGCTGTTCTCATTCTGAACAAAGCGGACTTTACGGACCGAGGCGCGGGAGGGCAAGGCCGGCCGGCGCGGTGCGCCTCGATTCGGGCGCCCCACCACGCTGCGTGTCGCACCCGCTCCGGGCCGGAACCCCGCCCTAGCCTGTGACGCAACACGACTGTTGTGACGATTGCGAGGCGTGGGGCCGCGTGGCGAACAGCATCCTCGGCCGCGACATGGCCGTCGACCTCGGCACCGCGAACACCCTGGTCTACGTCCGGGGCCGCGGGGTCCTGCTCAACGAGCCCTCCGTCGTGGCGCTGGACGCCAGCACCAGGGAGATCCTGGCGGTCGGCTCCGAGGCCAAGCAGATGCTCGGGCGCACGCCCGGCGGGATCATCGCGATCCGGCCGCTCAAGGACGGCGTCATCGCCGACTTCGAGTCGACCGAGCAGATGCTGCGGCTGTTCATCCAGCGGGTGCACCGGCGGCGCTACTTCGCCAAGCCGCGGCTGGTCATCTGCGTGCCCTCCGGCATCACCGCCGTCGAGCAGCGTGCGGTCAAGGAGGCGGGCTACCAGGCGGGCGCCCGCCGGGTCTACATCGTCGAGGAACCGATGGCCGCGGCGATCGGTGCGGGGCTGCCCGTGCACGAGGCCACCGGCAACATGGTCGTCGACATCGGCGGCGGCACGACCGAGGTGGCCGTGATCTCGCTCGGTGGAGTCGTCACCAGCCTGTCGATCCGTACGGCGGGCGACGACCTCGACGCCGCGATCGTCACCTGGATGAAGAAGGAGTACTCACTCATGCTCGGCGAGCGGACCGCCGAGGAGACCAAGGTGGCGCTCGGCTCGGCCTTCCCGCTGGCGCACGAGACCAACGCCGAGGTCCGCGGTCGCGACCTGGTGTCCGGCCTGCCGCGCAGCGTGCCGGTGTCGTCGGCCGAGGTCCGCCAGGCTCTCGAGGAGCCGTTGCACGACATCGTCGACGCCGTCCGGACCACGTTGGACCGCACGCCCCCCGAGCTGGCCGGCGACATCATGGACCGCGGGCTGGTGATCACCGGCGGGGGCGCGCTGCTGCGCGGTCTCGACGAGCGGCTGCGGCACGAGACCGGGATGCCGGTGCACGTGGCCGAGGACCCGCTGCACTCGGTCGCCGTCGGTGCCGGCCGCTGCGTCGAGGAGTTCGAGGCGCTGCACCAGGTGCTCGTCTCCGAGCCACGCCGATGAACCGCCCCGGTCTCCGGGGGATCGGGCCGGGGCGTGGCCAGGCGCGGCGGGCGCGTACCGCGCTGGTGCTCTCGGTGCTGACCGCGGTCACCTTGATGACCCTCGACGCCGGCACCGGCGACGACTCGCCCGTCGAGCCGCTGCGGTCTGCGGCCGGCGAGGTGTTCGGACCGCTGGAGTCCGGGTTGTCGTCGGTCACCTCTCCGGTGGCCGACGGCGTCGACGCGCTCGGCGACCTCGGGGGCCTGCGGGAGGACAACGCGCGGCTCGAGCGTCAGGTCGCCGCCTTGCGGTCCGAGCTGGCGACCGGCGAGGCCGACCGCAACCGGCTCGCGCAGTACGACGCGTTGGCCGGTGTCACCGAGGGCAGTGGCTTCGACCTGGTGCCCGCTCGGGTGGTCGCGATGGGACCGGCGCAGGCGTTCGCCCGGACGGTGACCATCGATGCCGGCACCGATGACGGGATCGGCGCGGACATGACGGTGGTGGAGTCCGGCGGACTCGTCGGCCGGGTGCTCCGCGCCGACCGCTCCACCGCCACCGTGCTGCTGGCCGTCGATGCCGAGTCGGTGGTCGGCGGACGGCTCGGCTCGTCCACCGAGCTCGGCTTCCTGCGCGGCAGCGGCGACCTCGGTGACGACGGTGCGCTCAGCATGGAGCTGGTCGACCCGACGGTCGTGCCCGACGAGGGCGACACCGTCGTCACCTGGGGCTCACGCGGCGGCGCCCCGTACGTGGCCGGCGTACCGGTGGGGAAGATCGTCGACGTCATCGCCAGTGCCGGAGACCAGTCGGTGACGGCCGAGGTCGAGCCGTTCGCCGACATGTCGTCGCTGGACCTTGTCGGCGTCGTCGTCGGACCCGCCGACGACGGTCGGCGCCCCGAGCTGAGCCGGCCGGCCCCGGGTGGGGGGTCGTGACGTGACCGCGCTCCGCCCGCTGGCCGTCGTCGCCCTCGTGCTGGCCACCGTGACCCTGCAGATCGGCCTGTTCACGCACCTGTCGATCGCCGGCGTCGTCCCCGACCTCGCGCTGCTGCTCGTCGTGGCCGCCGCGCTGGTCCGCGGTCCGGCGTACGGCACCGTCCTGGGACTGCTCGCCGGACTCGCGGTCGACCTGGCACCGCCTGCCGACGGGATCGCCGGACGCTGGGCGCTCGCGCTCGCGGTGGCCGGCTTCCTGGCCGGCCTGGCCCGCGGCGAGGCCCGGCAGTCGGCGGTCGCCACCGTGGTGACCGTGGCCGTGTCGTCGTTCGCGGCCACCTCCCTCTATGCGCTGACCGGGCTGGTGCTGCAGGAGCCCGGGGTGACGGTGGCGAGGGCGCTGGAGGTGCTGCCGGTCTCGGTGCTCTACGACGTGGCGGTCACACCGCTGGTGGTCCCGCTCGCCGTCCTCGCCTTCCGCCGGCTCGACCCGGTCCCGGTGCGCTGGTGAGCACGGCGGTGGCCCCGTGACCAGCAGGCCGCGGGCGACGGACCTGTCCCGCACCCGCCTGGTCGTCGTGCAGGTGCTGGTCCTGTCGCTGATGGCCACGCTGTTCGCCCGGCTCTGGTACCTGCAGGTCGTCAGCGGCGACGCCTATCAGGCCCAGGCGGCAGAGAACGCCGTCCGCGACGTGTCCGTGCAGCCCCAGCGCGGCCTGATCGTCGACGCGATGGGCCGCCCGCTGGCCGCCAGCCGGCAGTCGTGGGTGCTCAGCATCGATCGCACCGCCCTCGCCGAGCTCTCGTCCGAGCGGCGGCGCGACCTGCTGCACCGGGTCGCGGACATGAGCGGCGTCGGCTACCGCGAGATCCGCGACCGGCTGATGCTGTGCGGCGAACCAGCGGCGCCACCGCCGCCGCGGTGCTGGAACGGGTCGCCCTACCAGCCGGTGCCGGTCGCCGAGGACGTGCCGGAACGGGTGGCGGTGGCCGTCCAGGAGCGCACCGAGGACTTTCCGGCGGTGGTCGCCGAGCGGCAGACCCTGCGGGACTACCCCGCGCCGTTCGGGGTCAACGCGGCGCACCTGCTCGGTTATCTCAGCCCGGTCACCGGCGAGGAGTACCAGCGGGCGGAGGACCGCGACGACGACACGCTCACCCCGAGCTCGCTGGTGGGGCGCTCGGGCCTGGAGCGTCAGTACGACCGGTGGCTGCGCGGGGTGCCGGGGTTCGAGGCCCTCGGGGTCGACTCGCTGGGCCGGGTGCTCGGGCTGGAGAACAGCAGCGACCCGGTGCCGGGCGACACGCTGGTGACGAGCATCGACGCCCGCGTGCAGGCGGTGGTCGAGAGCGAGCTGCGGGAGGCGATCATGCTCGCCCGGCGGACCCAGGACGAGGTCACCGGCCGCCCGTACGAGGCGACCTCGGGCGCCACCATCGTGCTCGACCCCGACGACGGCCGGGTGATCGCCATGGCCAGCTTCCCCACCTACGACCCGGAGGTGTGGGTCGGCGGGATCAGCAGTCGCCAGCTGGAGCAGCTGTACTCGCAACGCTCCGGCGAGCCGCTGCTGTCCCGGCCCACCCAGGGCCAGCTCGCGCCGGGGTCGACGTTCAAGCCGTTCAGCACCGCCGGCGCGCTGCAGCACGGCTACTCGACCGCGACCCAGCTGGAGTGCTCCAGCAGCTACACCGTCGGGGGACGCACGTTCAAGAACTACGAGTCCGCGGCGCACGGCTACCTGACCTTCGCCGAGGCGCTGCAGCTGTCCTGCGACACGTTCTTCTACCGGATCGGCTATGCCAAGTGGCTGCAACAGGGCGCCGACGCGGCCGACGTCAACGCCCCCGACGTGCTGGTCGACAACGCCAAGGACTTCGGCTTCGGACGGCCCACCGGCATCGACCTGCCGGGCGAGGCCAGCGGCCGGATCGCCGACCGGCGCTGGAAGCTGCAGTACTGGAAGGACAACAAGGACTACTACTGCAAGGTCGCCGAGGAGTCCGGCAGCGACTACCTGCACGTCTTCGCCCGCGAGTTCTGCGTCGAGGGATATGCCTATCGCGCCGGCGACGCCGTGAACTTCATCATCGGCCAGGGCGACACGACGCTGACACCGATGCAGCTGGCGGTGGGCTACGCGACGCTGGTCAATGGCGGCGTGCTGTACGAGCCGCGAGTGGCCAAGGCGATCCTCAGCCCCGACGGCGACGTCGTGCGCCGCATCCCGCCCGAGTCGCGGGGCCGGGTCCCGGTGCCGCAGCGCTACCTCGACTACATCGACGACGCGCTGCAGGGCACCCCGCGGATCGGCACCCTCGCCTGGAAGATGGGCGGCTTCCCGCTGGACCAGGTGCACCTGCGTGCCAAGACCGGCACCGCCGAGGTCTACGGCAAGCAGACGACCTCGTGGCTGGCCACGTACAACGAGGACTTCGTCGTCGTTCAGATGATCGAGCAGGGCGGTACCGGGTCGGGGGCGTCCGGCGACGGGGTGCGCCGCATCTGGGAGGCGCTGTACGGGATCGACGGCTCGACGGTGCACCCGGGCCGTGCGCTCATCCACGGCGTGCAACCGCCGATCACGCTGCCCACCGTGGACGCCGCCGGCGTCATCGAGCCGCCGGGCGAGCAGCGCAGCACGCCACCACACCGGTCCGGCCGAAACAGGTCCCGGCGCGGCCGGCGACTCGGCCAGAGACATGGCCGGCGACATGGCCGGCGACATGGCCGGCGACATGGCCGGCGACACGGGAGGCAACGGTGGTAGCGACGCTGCCGACGCGTACCGCCCGGCGGCCGGCGATGGTGGCACCGCGGCGGCCGCTGCGCTGGTGGCGGCAGGTCGACTGGCTGCTGGTCGGCACGGTGCTGGCGCTGTTGGGCATCGGCATGGTGCTGGTGTGGTCGGCGACCCTGCACCGAGACGACCTCACCCACGGCGACCCGGCGGCCTACCTGCGCAAGCAGGGGATCAACGCGGCGATCGGCCTGGTCCTCGCGGCTGTGGTGGCAGCGACCGACCACCGCTGGCTGCGGGTCTGGGCGCCGGTGGTCTACCTGCTCTCGATCGCGGGACTCGCGCTGATCTTCGTGCCCGGTGTCGGCGCCACGGTCAACGGGTCGCACTCGTGGCTGATGGTCGGCGGACTGTCGCTGCAGCCGGCCGAGATGGCCAAGTTCGGCGTGGTGCTGGGGATGGCGCTGGTGCTCGCAGAGCGGACCGAGGCGCACCTGCGCCGCGGGGTCAACGCCGTCGACGTGGTGCCGGCGCTCGTGATCGCGGCCGTGCCCGCCCTGCTCATCCTCGCCCAGCCCGACCTCGGCACCTTGATGGTGCTCACCGCGACGGTGTTCGGCGTGATCGGGCTGTCCGGTGCCCCGAAGCGCTGGCTCGTCGTACTCGCCGGTGGCGGGGCGGCCGTGGTCGTCGCCGCGGTGCAGACCGGGCTGCTGGAGTCGTACCAGCTGCTGCGCTTCGAGGCGTTCACCGACCCGTCGCTCGACCCGCGCGGAGCCGGCTACAACACCATCCAGGCCAGGATCGCGATCGGCAACGGGGGAGCGACCGGACAGGGGTTGTTCGACGGCACGCAGACCCAGTCGGGCTTCGTGCCCGAGCAGCACACCGACTTCGTGTTCACGGTGGCGGGCGAGGAGCTCGGCCTGGTGGGCGCCGGGGTGGTGGTCGCGCTGTTCGCGCTGCTGCTGTGGCGAGCACTGCGGATCGCGCGCAACGCCGACGACCTGTTCGGCCGGGTGGCCGCCGCCGGCGTGGCCTGCTGGTTCGGCTTCCAGGCCTTCCAGAACATCGGAATGTGTCTCGGCATCATGCCGGTCACCGGCGTGCCGCTGCCGCTGGTGTCGTACGGCGGCACCTCGATGTTCGCCTCGCTCACCGCCGTCGGCCTGCTGCTCAACATCCACCTACGCACCCAGCGCCGAGCCGGCCACGGTGTCGTCGTCCAGTCCCGCCTCTCCCGCTCCCGCTTCTGACCGGGTTTCGCAAGTCGGCTTGCGAAACCCGCACTCGCCCCGCGTCATATGACGGGGCGAGTGCGGACTTCGCGGGGCGAGTGGCGTCAGGTGCTGGATGAAGCCCGCATGCCCTGGCGCTGCCGCAGGACACCGATCGCCGCGATCGCGGCGGTCAGCGCCAGGGTGAGCCACAGCAGCAGCTTGAAGCCGTCGCGGAAGGCCATGAAGACCACGGTGAACGTGATGAACCCGATCACGATCCACGTCAGCACCGGGTAGGCCCACATCTTCAGCTCGAGCTCGGACTCGTCGGTCTGGCGGCGCATCAGCAGCTGCGAGACCGCGATCACCAGGTAGACCAACAGTGCGATCGCGCCGGAGGTGGCCAGCAGGTACTCGAAGATCTTGCTCGGCAGCACGTAGTTGCCGATGACCGCGGCGAAGCCGACGGCCGTGCTGGCGAGGATCGCCCAGGTCGGGACACCGTTGGCGCGCACCTTGCTCCAGGACTTCGGCGCCTCACCGCGCTTCGACAGCGAGTACGCCATCCGCGAGGCGGTGTAGAGCGCGGAGTTGAGGCAGGACGCCACCGCGGTCAGCACGACGAGGTCGAGCAACCAGGACAGCTCGCTAAGTCCCATCACGTCGAGCGCCGCCTGGAACGAGCCCTTGGGCAGGCTCGGGTTCTGCCACGACACCAGCGAGCAGACCACGAACATCGAGCCCAGGTAGAACAGGCTGATCCGCCAGATCACCGAGTTGACCGCGCGCCGGATGCCCTTGGCCGGGTCGGCGGACTCCGCGGCCGCGATGGTCACGATCTCGGTGCCCATGAAGGTGAACATCGTGATCAGCATCGCCGTCAGCACGGCGCCGAACCCCTCGGGCATGAAGCCGCCGTCTTCGTACAGCCGGCTCACCCCCGAGACCTCCGACGACGGCAGCATGCCGAAGATCGCCAGCAGCCCGATCGCGATGAAGCCGACGATCGCGACGACCTTGATCAGCGCGAACCAGAACTCGAACTCGCCGTAGTTGCCGACGCTCACCAGGTTGGTGCCGGTCAGCAGCGCCGTGACCAGCAGCGCGAAGACCCACTGCGGCACATCGGGCACCCACTCGGCCAGGACGACCGCTGCCGCCGTCGCCTCTACCGGGATGACGATCACCCAGAACCACCAGTACAGCCAGCCGATCGAGAAGCCCGCCCACGGCCCGATCGCTCGCTCGGCGTACGTCGAGAACGACCCGCTGTCCGGCTGGCTGACCGCCATCTCGCCGAGCATCCGCATCACCAGCACGACCAGCGTCCCGGCCAGCAGGTACGACAGCAGCACGGCCGGACCGGCAGTCGCCACCGCCTCGCCGGACCCGATGAAGATGCCCGCACCGATCACGCCGGCGATCGAGATCATCGTGATGTGTCGCTGCTTCAGCCCGTTGCCGAGCTGGCCGGAGCCGGCCGCCGGGTCGTCGGTGCGCGTGTCCGCCATGGGCGTCAGCATCCCCCCGCCCGGCCGCGCCCACACCTCGGGGACCGGCCAGGCGGGGCCGCGGCGTTACCCTGGACCGACCGCGTCCCGTCACACCCCCGTCGAAACCGGAGTCCTCTCCCGCATGCCCGTCGAGTCGGTCTTCGCGCAGCTCGAGCCGTTGCTGCCCCAGGTGAGCAAGCCGATCCAGTACGTGGGCGGCGAGCTCAACTCCGTCGTCAAGGACTGGGAGGCCCCCGACGGCTCGACGATGGTCCGCTGGGCGCTGATGTACCCCGACGCGTACGAGGTCGGGCTGCCCAACCAGGGCCTGCAGATCCTCTACGAGGTGCTCAACGAGCGTGACTGGCTGCTCGCCGAGCGCACCTACGCGGTGTTCCCCGACATGGAGCGCCGGATGCGCGACCACGGGGTGCCGCAGTTCACCGTCGACGGCCACCGTCCGGTGGGCGCGTTCGACCTGCTCGGCGTCTCGTTCGCCACCGAGCTCGGCTACACCAACCTGCTCACCGCCCTCGACCTGGCGGGGATCCCGCTGCACAGCGCCGACCGCACCGACGACCACCCGGTCGTGGTCGTCGGCGGACACGCGGCGTTCAACCCCGAGCCGGTCGCCGACTTCGTCGACGCCGTGGTGCTCGGCGACGGCGAGGAGGTCGTGCTCGCCATCAGCGAGGTCGTGCGCGAGTGGAAGGACGAGGGTCGCCCCGGCGGGCGCGACGGGGTCCTGCTGCGACTGGCCGCCTCGGGCGGGGTGTACGTGCCGCGCTTCTACGACGTCGACTACACCGCTGACGGCGCGGTCCTCGCGGTGCGTCCCAACCGCGACGGCGTCCCCTGGCGGGTGCGCAAGCACACGGTCATGGATCTCGACTCCTGGCCGTACCCCAAGAACCCGCTGGTGCCGCTGGCCGAGACCGTGCACGAGCGCTACTCGGTCGAGATCTTCCGCGGCTGCACCCGCGGCTGCCGGTTCTGCCAGGCGGGCATGATCACCCGGCCGGTGCGCGAGCGCAGCATCACCGCCATCGGCGACATGGTCCAGCGCGGCATCGAGCGGTCCGGGCTCGACGAGGTGGGGTTGCTGAGCCTGTCCAGCGCCGACCACTCCGAGATCGGCGCGGTGGCCAAGGGGCTCGCCGACCGCTACGAGGGCACCAACATCTCGCTGTCGCTGCCCTCGACCCGCGTCGACGCCTTCAACGTCACCCTGGCCAACGAGCTCAGCCGCAACGGCCGGCGCTCCGGGCTGACGTTCGCGCCGGAGGGCGGCAGCGAGCGGCTCCGCAAGGTGATCAACAAGATGGTCACCGAGGACGACCTCATCGAGACGGTGACGACCGCGTACGCCAACGGCTGGCGCCAGGTCAAGCTCTACTTCATGTGCGGTCTGCCGACAGAGACCGACGACGACGTGATGCAGATCGGCGAGCTGGCCAAGCGGGTGATCGAGACCGGCCGCGAGGTGTCGGGTCGTCGCGACATCCGGTGCACGGTGTCGATCGGCGGCTTCGTGCCCAAGCCGCACACGCCGTTCCAGTGGGCCTCGCAGCTCGACCACCAGACGACCGACGCCCGACTCGCCCGGCTGCGGGAGTCGGTGCGGTCGGACAAGCGGTACGGCCGCGCGATCGGCTTCCGCTACCACGACGGCCGCCCGGGCACGATCGAGGGACTGCTCTCGCGCGGCGACCGGCGGGTCGGCCGCGTCATCGAGGCGGTGTGGCGCGACGGCGGCCGCTTCGACGGCTGGAGCGAGCACTTCTCGTACGAGCGGTGGGAGCAGGCCTGCACCGAGGTGCTGGCCGACGAGCCCGTCGACCTCGACTGGTACACGACGCGCGAGCGCGGCGTCGACGAGGTGCTGCCCTGGGACCACCTCGACGCCGGCCTCGACCGCGACTGGCTGTGGGAGGACTGGCAGGACGCCCTCGACCCGGAGGGCGCCATCGAGGTCGAGGACTGCCGCTGGACGCCCTGCTACGACTGCGGCGTCTGCCCCGACCTGGGCACCGAGATCCAGGTCGGCCCCACCGGCAAGCAGCTGCTGCCGCTCTCCGTGGTGTGAGCGTGGCAGGGGTCGTCCGGGTCGCCGGCGACTCCGACGTGCCGGCGATGGCCGCGCTGCGGGCCGCCTGGCGCGAGCAGCCCGCCGACCCCGACTTCGTCGCGGCGTTTGAGGCCTGGTGGGAGCGGGAACGCGACCAGCGGGTCACCTGGCTGGCCGAGGTGGACGGCACGCCGGTGGGCATGCTCAACATGCTGGTCTTCACCCGGATGCCGTCGCCGGGCCGGGTGCGCTCGCAGTGGGGGTATGTCGCGAACGCGTTCGTGCTGACTGCCCACCGGGGTGCCGGGCTCGGCACGGCGCTGGTCGATGCCGCGACGTCGTACGCGGACGCGCACGACTTCGTCCGGCTGGTGCTCAGCCCCTCGGAGCGGTCGGTGCCGCTGTACGAGCGGGCCGGCTTCAACAGCGACCAC